>AP017605.1:1200000-2400000 GCA_002356515.1 Mesorhizobium loti
GGAAGATGCCTTCGGGCTGAACCTTGGCCGGGCGCCCGAACAGGATGGCAAGCACAATGCCGGCGATGACTAGCGCCACGCCGGCCAGTTTGACCGGACCGACCGTCTCGCCCAGGAAGAAATAGCCCATGATCAGCGCAAAGGGCGAGGTCAACGAGAAGACCAGCAACGCCAGCCGCGGCCCGAGTGCGAATATCGACGAGATGTAGGCTGATGAGGCAATGAAGATCCCGAACACGCCGGAAGCGGCAAGGTAGCCCATCTGCCATGGCTGCAGCCCGGCCCAGCCGCCCAGCACCGTTGCCGCGATTGTAGTGGCGACAGTCACCGCAAGCGTCTGCAAGCGGGTCAAGGTCAAGGCATCGATGCGGCCGACCAGTTCACCAGCCAGCATTCCGCTCGTGGCTATGCAGAGCGCCGCGCCGATCGAGAGAATTTCCGACAGGTACATTCATTCTCGCTTGGGTAGAGGGGCGGCTTTTCGCTGGCGGGTGTTCGGATTGGACGGTCCGAAAAATATCCGCCTGATCAGGCGGATTGGAACTCCGGATCGTTCTCCAGCAGGATCGGCTTGCCGTGCGGCGTGGCGTGCGCGGCGCGTTCCCAGGCCTGCGCCATCGCATCGACATCGGGCCTGGCGGCCAGCCCCTTTGCGGCAAGCAGCCCTTCCAGCGCCGCCAGCCAATGCTCGTAATAGTCATGGCCGTCGGCTGCCGCACCCGGCTTCTTCACCTCTGCCGACAGGGCATCCGCCCATTCGCCCCACGAAAACAGGCCCTTGTCGTGCAGCGCCACGGTCATGGCGAACGCCTCGGCCTGCCAGGGCTCGGCGAAGACAGGCGCGTCGAGGCTCGCGGGCAAATCGGCGGCGGTCCCGTCAGGCCGGTTCAAGATAACTCTCCCAGGCATCGATCGAAACGGTCAGCGTCGGATCGGCACCCTCGCCCCAGATCTCCGTGCCTTCGAAAACCACCGTATAGACCCACTGCGGGTTCTCGCCCTGGCCATGCGCGTTGCTGTCTGGAAAGACGAACCCGTCACGCACCGCCTCGATCGTGCCCCGCTTGCCGCGCGCGTAGCGCGGCAGCCTGGTGTGGCCGGTCGGGTTGAAATTCTTCGTCCGCACTACGTCGCCGGCTTTGAACCGCGCTGGCTCCGCCATCGGCCGGTCGCAAGGGCCGCCCTTGGCCAGCACGGCAGGGACATTCTCCGCCTTCAGCACCCGTTTCGGGGTCGCCGCCGCATCGATCGCCTCGCCCGCCTTGAGATCGCGTTCGCTGACGAAGCCATGGCGCTTGAGCAGGGTCTCCAGCGCCTTGATCCAGATCTGGTAGTAGTTGGAGGAATAATAGTCGGCCGGATGCAGCGATTCGCGCGCATGCCGGCTCTCATCGATATTCCAGGCGCCCATGGCACCGGCGCAAAGCGTCACACCAAGCGCCCGCCTCTCCCAGGCAGCGTGGAAATAGGGCTCGTCCTGTTCGGGCGCGACCGGCCCGAAACCCATCTGTCCGCCGAGATCCTGCGGCCCGTTCATGCCGGCCCCCCCTCCGGTGCTTTGGCCAGCGCGGTGCCTATCATGGCATCGCGGCTCACCAGCTCCGCCAACCGCTCCTCGCTCCAGCCCTCGGTTCGCTGCGGCCGCATCGGCACGACGAGATAGCGCAGTTCCGCCGTCGAATCCCAGACGCGTATCTTGGTGCTGCCCGGCAGCGTCAGCCCGAATTCCTCGAGCACGCCGCGCGGATCGATCACCGCCCGCGACCGATAGGGCGGCGCCTTGTACCAGACCGGCGGCAGGCCAAGCACCGACCATGGATAACAGGAGCACAGCGTGCAGACGACGAGGTTGTGCGTATTCCCCGTATTGAACACCGCCTGCATGTGCTCGCCCTGGCGGCCGGTATAGCTCAGCGATTCGATCGCCGCCGTCGCGTCGCTTTTCAACCAAGCCGCATAGGCAGGATCGCTCCAGGCCTTGGCCACCACTCTTGCGCCGTTTCGCGGACCGATCTTGGTCTCGTAGGTATCGACAATGACGTCGATCGCCGCCGGATCGATCAGCCCCTTGCGGGTCAGGATGGTTTCCAGCGCACGCACGCGCGCGGCAAACGGATCGAGTTCATTGTCGTGGTCATGATCATGGGACATGGCCACAAATTACGGTTCCGACCCGCCGGCCGCAAGCACGACGGCTTGGGCCAGTGGAAATCAGCGCCCGTTGGCCGGCTATTCGGCGGCCGTCTTCTGCGGCTCGACAGGGATGTCGTCGTTGATGCCGAACAGCGAAGGCTGGTCGGCGCTCTCGACCGAATGCAGTTCGGGCTTGCGCTTCGGCATCAGCCCGACCAGCCAGCCCGAGAAATTCTCCATGTAGACGTAGATCACCGGTGTCACGAACAGCGTCAGCGCCTGCGAAGCCAGCAGGCCGCCGACAACGGCAACGCCCAGCGGCTGGCGCAACTCGGCACTGGCGCCGGTGCCGAGCGCGATCGGGAACGTGCCCATCAGTGCCGCCAACGTCGTCATCATGATCGGCCTGAATCGCATCAGGCAGGCCTTGTGGATGGAGTCTTTGGCGGACATGCCCTCTCGTCGCAATTCAAGGGCGACGTCGACCATCATGATGCCGTTCTTCTTGACGATGCCGATCAGCATCAGGATGCCGATCACCGCGATGACCGACAGGTCCATGCCGGCAAAGCGCAAGGCAACGACCGCGCCCAGCACCGCCGACGGCAGGCCGGTGAGAATGGTGAGCGGGTGGATGAAGCTCTCGTAGAGAATGCCGAGCACGATATAGATGGTCAGGATCGCGCCGCCGACCAGCAGACCCTGGTTGGCCAGCGAATCCTGGAAGGTCTTGGCCGTGCCGGCAAAGGTGGTCGAGATCGCCGTCGGCATGCCGATCTGCTCCTTGAGCGCATCGATACGCTTCACGCTGTCGCCCAGCGCCACGCCTTGCGGCAGATTGTAGGAGATGGTCACGGCCGGAAGCTGCCCGAGCTGGTTGACCGTCAGGGCGCCAGCCGTGCGATCGACGCGGGCGAAGGCGCCAAGCGGAACCAGGGAGCCGCTCGCCGTTCGCATCTGGATGGCGAGCATCCGCTCGGGCGACCATTCGATGTTGGGGTCGAGCTCGGTGATGACCTCGTAGCTGTCGGCCGAACCGAAGATCGTGGAAACCTGGTCGGTGCCGAAGCCGCCATAGAGGGCGGAGCGCAGCGTGTCGGTATCGATGCCAAGCTGGGCAGCCTTGTCGCGATCGATGACCAGCGACGCCTGCAGCGCATTGTTCTGCAGGTCGCTGGTAACGTCGGTGAAGGTCGTGTGGTCGGCCGCCATCGCGTCATTCAGTTTCTGCGCCCACTGGTCGGTCAGGCCGGTATCGAGGCCCTGCACGACGAGCTGGTAGGCGCTCGCCGACGAGCGCGAGCCCAGCCGCAGATTCTGCACCGGCTGCATGTAGGTCTCGATGCCCGCCACACCAGCCAATTGCTTGCGCAGGTCAGCCTGCACCTTCTCGATGTTGGGTCGCTGGCTCTTGTCCTTCAACTGCACATAGAGCTGGCCCTGGTTCAGTGCATTGTTGCCGCTGCCTGCTGACCATGCCACATGCGAAACATAGGGCGAATGGGAAAAGACGCTTGCCACCTGCCCCTGCAGCTTCACCATGGCGTCAAAAGAAATGTCCTGGCGCGCAATGGTCGTCACCGAGATCTGGCTGATATCCTCCTGCGGGAAGAAGCCCTTCGGCGAGGCCTGGATCAGCCACACCGACGCCGCCGCAGTGCCGACAAAGACGAGGAACACCAGGAATGTGTGCCGCAGGCAGAACGTCAGAACCCGATCGTAGCTGCGTGTGACGAGATCCTGCTTGTGGCCAGGACCGTGCTTGTCGCGATCGGCCTTGGTCACCGACAGCAGTCGCGAGCACAGCATCGGCGTCAGCGTCAGCGACACGAACATCGATGCCAGGATGGCGACCGTCACCACGACGGCGAACTCGTTGAAGATGCGCCCGATGACGCCGCCCATCAGCAGCACGGGAATGAACACGGCCACCAGCGAAATCGAGATCGAGATGATGGTGAAGCCGATTTCGCGCGCGCCCTTCAGCGACGCGTCGAAAGCCGACAGCCCATCCTCTTCCATGTGGCGGAAGATGTTTTCCAGCATCACGATGGCGTCGTCGACGACGAGGCCCACCGCCAGCGTTAGGCCCATCAGCGATATGTTGTCGATGGAAAAGCCGAACAGGAACATCGCGCCGAGCGTGGCGATCAGCGAGATCGGCACCGCCACGGCCGGGATGATGGTTGCCGTCACCCGGCGCAGGAACACGAAGATCACCATCACCACCAGCGCGATGGTCAACAGCAACGTGAACTGCACGTCGTTGACGGCTTGGCGGATGGAGGTCGAGCGGTCATTGAGCAGCTTGATCTGGGCGGCGGCCGGCATCTGGTCCTGGAAGGACGGCAGCATCGCCTTGACCTTGTCGACGACATCGACGGTATTGGCGTCAGGCTGGCGCTGCACGGCCATGATGATGGCGCGGGTGCCGTCATACCAACTCGCCGTCGTCGTGGTCTGCACAGAATCCACGACGCGGGTCACCTCGCCCAGCCGTACCGGGTGGCCGTTCTTGGTGGCGATGATCAGGTTGGAGAAGCCGGCGGCGTCGGTCAGCTGGGTGTTGGCGGTGATGGTGAGCTGCTGCTTGTTGTTCTGCAGCACACCGAGAGGCGTGTTGCTGTTGGCCGACGCGACCGCCGCCTGCAACTGGTCGATCGAGATGCCGCGCGCGGCAAGCGCGGTCGGATCGATCTGGATGCGCACGGCATATTTCTGCTGGCCGAAGATCGAAACCTGCGCCACCCCGTCGATGGTCGACAGCGACGGCGAGATGACGTTTTCGGCGAAGGCATCAAGATCTGTCAGCGGAACCGTGTCGCTGACCAGCGACATCAAGAGGATCGGCGCGTCGGCAGGATTGACCTTGCGGTAGCTCGGCGGTGACGTCATCTGCGGTGGCAGCGATTTCTGCGTGCGCGCGATCGCCGCCTGCACGTCGGCCGCGGCGGCATCGATGTCGCGGTTGAGCACGAACTGGATGGCGATCGAGGTCTGGCCGAGCGAGTTGGTGGTCGAAATGGAATCGATGCCGGCAATGGTGGCGAACTGCTTGATCAGCGGCGTCGCCACCGATGTCGCCATGGTTTCCGGCGAGGCGCCCGGCAGCGAAGCCGAGACGTTGACCACGGGAAATTCGGCGCTCGGCAGTGCCGCCACCGGTAGGAATTTGTAGGCGAACAATCCGCCCAGCACGAGGGCGAACGACATCAGAAGGGTGGCGACGGGTCTGCGGATGCAGAATTCGGAGATCATTGGGCCGCCTCGCCCGTGTTGCTCGCCTGGGCCACCTTAGGTGCGGTCGCCGCGGCGCCCTCATGCACAGCGGCGCCATTCTTCAGCCTGGTCTGGCCTTCCGTGACCACTTTCTCACCGGCCCTCACGCCCTGGCTGATGGCGCTGTTTTGGCCTTCGGTCAGCGCCACCTGCACCGGCCGCATCTCGACCGTGTTGTCCGGCTTGACCACATAAACGAACGGCCCCTTCTGGCTGGGCTGCACCGCGACGGTGGGAACGGAGGTCATCTGCGGCATGATGCCGGCATCGAGCACGACATTCACATACTGGCCGGGCCACAGCGAAAGGTCCGCATTCGGTATGCTCGCCCGCGTGGCGATCGTGCCTGACGCGGTGTCGACGCTGGAATCGACGAAATCGAGCGTGCCCTTGCCGATCGGCGTCGGGTCGCCGTCCTTGGTCAGCGTCACCGCGCCTTGCTGGGGATTGGCAAGCGCCTTGTGCAACAGCGCAAGGTCGCTTTCCGGCAGATTGAAGTTGACCTGCAGCGGGTCCATCTCTGTGATGGTCACCAGCGGCGTCGCCGTGCTGCTGTTGCCATTGCTGGTGGTGACGAGATCACCGACGGCAACGCTGACGGCGCCAAGCCTGCCGGAAATCGGTGCGGTGATAGTGGCAAAGCCAAGCTGGACGTTGTCGGCGTCGATCGTCGCCTTGTCGGCATCGACGGTTGCGGCCGCCGCCTTCTGCGCGGCTACCGCCTGGTCGTAGGTCTGCTGTGTGCCGGCCTGCTTGGCAACAAGGTCCTTGGCGCGCTGAAGATCGGAATTCGAACTGGCAAGCAGCGCCTGGTCCTTGGCGAGCGTCGCCTGGTCCTTGGCAAGTTGCGCCTTGAGCGCGCGGTCATCGAGCTGGAACAGAACGTCGCCGGCCTTCACCATCTGGCCGTCCTTGACATCGATCGACACGATCTGACTGGAGACCCGCCCGTTGATGTTGACCACGGCCGGAGAGGAGACGAAGCCGATGGCATAGCGCCGGATCGGGAAGTCGGCCGTCGTTGCCATCGCCGAAACGATCGAGGCCGAACGGGCGCCATTGCCACCGGCCCCCTGCTTGCCCCCGGCTGCCTGCCCCCCGGCTGCCTGCTTGTCGGTTGCCGCTTTGTCTGATGTCGCGACCTGTTTCACGCCGATGAGCTGCTGAACCTTGCCCAGCGTGTCGGGCGAAAGGTAGAGCCAGGCCGCGCCCGCACAGGCGATCGCAAGCAATGAAAGGATGACTTTTCCACGCATCGACAAAGGCCTCTCCGTCCGACACGCCATAGCCAGGTGGTCGTATTCTAGCGCAACTCACGGCTGATTGCCGCGATTTCGCCGAATAGATAGGACACGCATTTGTTGGAAAAGGGCCAAAACACGGCATTACGAAGATTTAATGTGCACTGCACAATGACTGTGCAGCCCGCCATGGCCGCCGGCCGAAGCCCGTCGAACCGTCGGAGAATCCTATTTGAGCATCGGCCACAGCGTCGCCGCCAGCAGCACGCCCATGGCGATGTTGAACCATTTCAGCCGCACCGGATCCGACAGGAATCCCCGCAGCGCCGTACCGAATCCCGCCCAAACCGAAACGCTCGGCAGGTTGACGATGGTGAAGGCGACCGAGATCAACACCACCGACAGGAACGGGTGCTCGGCATTGGCATAGACGGCCATGGCGGTGATCGCCATCACCCAGGCCTTGGGATTGACCCACTGGAATGCCGCCGCATCGATGAAGCGCATCGGCCGCGCGTTCGTCTCACCCTTGCCGGTCAGCGAGCGCGACATGGCGATCTTCCAGGCGAGATAGAGCAGATAGGCGGCACCGGCGATCTTCAGTCCAGTGTGCAACGCCGGAAACGCCGTCAACACAGCGCCAAGGCCAAGGCCGACGGCAAGCAGCAGGACGAGAAAGCCGATGCTGATGCCCAGCATATGCGGCACCGTCCTGGCAATGCCGAAATTGACGCCGGAGGCCAGCAGCATGAGGTTGTTCGGCCCCGGCGTGATCGAGGTCACGAAGGCATAGACGAGCAGTGCGAGGAATGCGTCGAGTGACATGTTATCCTCCCAGATACGTCAGCATCATTGTCGCTTTCCGCCGACTGCGCAAAGCCCAGCGCCCGGCCATTGATCGAGCCAGGCGTTGAGCGGATCTCTTTGCGCGGTAGCGGGTTCTACATCCCTTGCGGGCCCCGGTTCATCGCCGCCACGCCGGTGCGACAGATTTCGACCAGGCCGAGCGGCTTCATGATGGCGATGAACTGGTCGAGCTTGGAGCCCTTGCCGGTGATCTCGAAGATGAAATGCTCGGTGTTGGCATCGATGACCGAGGCGCGGAAGGCGTCGGCCAGCCGCAGCGCCTCGACGCGGGCGTCGCCGGTGCCGGCGACCTTGACCAGCGCCAGTTCCCGCTCCAGCGGCCGCTCCTGCCCAAGCTCGTGCGAGCGGACAGTCAGATCGACCACACGATGGACCGGCACGATGCGCTCGAGCTGGTTCTTGATCTGCTCCATCACATGCGGCGTGCCGCGCGTCACGATGGTGATGCGCGACAGGTGCTTCTCATGCTCCGTCTCGGACACGGTCAGGCTCTCGATGTTGTAGCCGCGTCCGGAAAACAGGCCGATGACCCGGGCGAGTACGCCGGGCTCGTTGTCGACCAGCACGGAAAGCGTGTGGATCTCCGGCCGCTCCGTTTCCTTGGCGATGAAGTAGGCGGAGCCGGTCGGTTGAAGGTGCTGTGCGTTCATGACATGGATCTCAAATTCTTGATCTAATTCTTTGTTTGCGCACGGCTTCTTTCGACAAGCCCTGCCTTGGCCCGTCGATTACACCAGTTCCCTGCCCTTGGCGTCGATGGCGTTCGCCACAGCCTCGTCGGTGGCCTCGTCGGGCAACAGCATCTCGTTGTGCGCCTTGCCAGACGGGATCATCGGGAAGCAGTTGGCGAGGTTCGCCACGCGGCAATCGAACAGCACCGGCTTCCGGACCGAGATCATCTCCTTGATGGCGTCGTCCAGCTCGTCCGGCTTCTCGCAGCGTATGCCGTGGCCGCCATAGGCTTCCGCCAGCTTGACGAAGTCCGGCATCGCCTCGGTGTAGGAATGCGACAGTCGGTTGCCGTGCAGCAGCTGCTGCCACTGGCGCACCATGCCCATATACTGGTTGTTGAGGATGAAGATCTTGATCGGCGCCTTGTACTGCACGGCAGCACTCATCTCCTGCATCGTCATCTGCACCGAGGCGTCGCCGGCAATGTCAATGACCAGCGCATCGGGATGCGCGATCTGCACGCCGAGCGCCGCCGGCAGGCCATAGCCCATCGTGCCCAGACCGCCCGACGTCATCCAGCGGTTCGGCTTCTCGAAATGATAGTGCTGCGCCGCCCACATCTGGTGCTGGCCGACCTCGGTGGTGATGTAGGTGTCCTTGTCCTTGGTCAGTTCGTAGAGCCGCTGGATGGCATACTGCGGCATGATCACGTCGTGGTTCATCTTGTAGGCGAGTGAATCGCGACCGCGCCATTTGGCGATCTGCTCCCACCAGGGGTAGAGCGCCTTCTTGTCGGCCTTGGCGGTTGCCCGCCACAGCCGCACCATATCCTCCAGCACCCGGCCGACATCGCCAATGATCGGCACTTCGGTGTGCACGTTCTTGTTGATCGATGACGGATCAATGTCGATATGGATCTTGCGCGAATTCGGCGAGAACGCGTTGAGCCGCCCGGTGATGCGGTCGTCGAAACGCGCGCCGATGCAGATCATCACGTCGCAATCGTGCATGGCCATGTTGGCTTCGTAGGTGCCGTGCATGCCGAGCATGCCGACCCAGTTCTTGCCCGATGCCGGATAGGCGCCGAGACCCATCAGGGTCGAGGTGATCGGGAAACCGGTGAGGTCGACCAGTTCGCGCAGCAGATGGCTCGCTTCCGGACCGGAATTGATGACGCCGCCGCCCGAATAGATGATCGGCCTCTTGGCACCGGCCATCAGCTCGACCGCGGCCTTGATCTTCTCCAGATCGCCCTGGACCTTGGGCTGGTAACTGGTGCGCGGCGCGATCTGCGGCGGGACATAAAACCCCTTGGCGAACTGCACGTCCTTGGGGATGTCGACCACCACCGGACCGGGACGGCCGGTCGTCGCGACATGGAAGGCTTCGTGGATGGTCGCGGCGAGCTCGTTGACGTCCTTCACCAGCCAGTTGTGCTTGGTGCAGGGTCGCGTAATGCCGACCGTGTCGCATTCCTGGAAGGCGTCGGAGCCGATGAGCGAAGTCGGCACTTGGCCCGTCAGGCAGACCAGCGGGATCGAATCCATCAGCGCGTCCTGCAGCGGCGTCACCGCATTGGTGGCGCCGGGGCCTGATGTCACCAGCATGACGCCCGCCTTGCCGGTCGAGCGCGCGTAGCCCTCGGCGGCATGGCCGGCGCCTTGCTCGTGCCGCACGAGGATGTGCTCGACGTCGTCCTGCTGGAAGATCTCGTCATAGATCGGGAGCACCGCGCCGCCGGGATAACCGAAGACATGCTTGACGCCATTGTCCTTCAGCGCCTGCACCACCATTTCGGCGCCCGTCATTTCGCGCCGCTCACTCTGTCCGTTGCTCATCGGTCTGGTCCCGTACTGTCGCCCCTTGGGCGTTGCCATTTGGGTGTTGTTGGTCGTTTAGTCGTGTTTCAGGCAATAAAAAAGGCCCCCGAGGGAGCCTGTGTGTTGCGCATGGGAGGTTTTCGCCCGGCGGTTACACCGCCTTGCCCACGCGCCTTCCTACGAGAATGAGTGCCTTTTTCATGGTCGCGGACACTACGGGCGGGCAAGGCGCCCTGTCAACGGCAAAAATCGCGCCGGCGATGAAGGCGCTCCGCAATTCGATAAATAGCCGTCACGATTTCGCGATGGGACACCGCATCGTGCCTGCATCGGGCAAACCCTGACCGGCTCGGGAGCAGCATTTTCCGGATAAGTCCTTGAAGCCACGCGAAACTATGGTGGGGCGTGACGAACGCCGTCCTCTCTGACGATACTTGATCGTCCGGCTCGGGAGGAGCCACCACGACGGCCAGGATTTCACGGAGGAAGACTTATGCTCGACAAGGCCCCAAGCAAGAAACTGTCCGACCTGCTCGACAAATTCGGCGGCGCGCTGGCCGCCAATGACATCGACAAGGCCGTCGGTTGTTTCCAGGAGGATTGCTACTGGCGCGACCTCGTCACCTTCACCTGGAACATCAAGACCATGGAAGGTCGGGATCAGGTCCGCGACATGCTGGAGAGCCAGTTGTCGAAGACAAAGCCGTCGCATTGGGCACTCGCCAAGGGCGAGGACGCCACCGAGAGCGGCGGGGTGATCGAGGGCTGGATCAGTTTCGAGACCGAACTGGCGCGCGGTTTTGGCCATATCAGGCTGAAGGACGGCAAGATCTGGACGCTGCTGACCACCATGGTCGAATTGAAAGGTCACGAGGAACCAGCCGGCTTCGCACGGCCGATGGGCGCCAAGCATGGCTCGGGCAAGAACCGTCCGACATGGAAGGAAGAGCGTGAGAAGGAAGCCGCCGAACTCGGCTTCAAGACGCAGCCCTACACGCTCATCATCGGCGGCGGCCAAGGCGGTATCGCGCTCGGCGCAAGGCTGCGGCAGCTCGGCGTCCCGACCATTATCGTCGAGAAAAACGAGCGGGCCGGCGACAGCTGGCGCAAGCGCTACAAGTCGCTCTGCCTGCACGATCCGGTCTGGTACGACCATCTGCCCTATATCGATTTCCCGAAGAACTGGCCGGTCTTCTCGCCCAAGGACAAGATCGGCGACTGGCTGGAAATGTACACCAAGGTGATGGAGCTGAACTATTGGTCCTCGACGGAGGCCAAGAGCGCCTCCTATGACGACAAGAAGAAGGAATGGACCGTCGTCGTACACCGCGACGGCAAGGACATCACCCTGAAGCCGAAGCAGCTTGTGCTGGCGACGGGACAGTCCGGCAAGGCCAATCTGCCGAAATTCAAGGGCATGGAGACCTTCAAGGGCGACCAGCACCACTCCTCGCAGCACCCCGGCCCCGATGCCTATGCCGGGAAGAGAGCTGTTGTCATCGGCTCCAACAATTCCGCCCATGACATCGCCGCGGCCCTGTGGGAAGCCGGCGCCGACGTCACCATGGTGCAGCGCTCGAGCACTCATATCTCCAGATCCGACACGCTGATGGAGATCGGACTGGGTTCGCTCTATTCGGAGCAGGCGCTGCAGAATGGCATCACCACGGCCAAGGCCGATCTGATTTTTGCTTCGCTGCCCTACAAGATCCTGCACGAATTCCAGATCCCGGCCTATGCCGAGATGAAGAAACGCGACGCGGCGTTCTACAAGGGACTGGAGAAGGCCGGCTTCATGCTCGACTGGGGCGACGACGAGTCCGGCCTGTTCATGAAGTACCTCAGGCGCGGCTCTGGCTATTACATCGACGTCGGCGCTTCCCAGTTGATCATCGATGGTTCGATCAAGCTGAAGAGCGGCGTCAACGTCGAAGAGATCAAGCAGCACTCGGTTCTACTCAGCGACGGCTCGGAACTGCCGGCGGACCTCATCGTCTACGCCACCGGCTACGGCTCGATGAATGGCTGGGCCGCCGATCTGATCTCGCGCGAAACCGCCGACAAGGTCGGCAAATGCTGGGGCCTTGGCTCCAACACCACCAAGGACCCCGGCCCCTGGGAAGGCGAGTTGCGCAACATGTGGAAGCCGACGCAGCAGGAAGCGCTGTGGTTCCATGGCGGCAATCTGCACCAGTCGCGCCATTATTCGCAGTTCCTGGCGCTGCAGTTGAAGGCCAGGCATGCCGGACTGCCGACGCCGGTCTACGGACTGCAGAAGGTGCACCACAAGGGATAGCCGGCAAGCTCGGGGGCCGTCTGCCATCCCGCATCGGCAATAGGAAAAAGCGTGCCCCCGCGCGGCATCTCCGCCGCGCGGGGTTCGTTTCAGTCACGCAGCGTCACGCCCCTCGCCTTGGCCCAGCGCTCGATGATCTTGCGCTCGTCGGGCAAGGCAAGTCGGTTGGAGAAACCGCGCACCTGCACCGCCCGGTTCTGCGGGTTGACCTCGATCGTCAGCAGCCGCTCGATCTTGCCGAGGGCCGTGCGCCGCAGCACCCAGATCGAGGCGTAGCCAGCGATACATTTGGTCGCATACGTCGAGACGCAGTGATGCATCGCTCGGCTTTCGGCGACCAGATCCTCGGCCGTCTTCAGCTGGCGAACGAAGAAGCGTTCGCCATGCGCCTTCGCCTCCTTGACCGACGGTTGCCACTCCCAGTCTTCGAGCCGCGAGCCCTCCCAGGCGCCCTTGACCGGCGCAGCCCGGCCGCCGGCGCGGCGGCGCATGGCCTCGATGCGCTCGATGGCGGCAATGTCGCGGTGCCAATCGGACATCTGCTTGCGCAGCGAGGCGAGCGTGCGTCCCTTCAGGCTGTAGGCTCGATCGTGCCGATACATCGCGCCGACATAGTCGCAGAGATCGTCGATCTCCTCCTTCGACGTTGGCTGCCCGCAGAAGAAGCGAGCCATCTCGCGCCAGAAAGGCAGTTCGGCGCGCGGCGTGCGTGCGATCTTGGTGCGCGCAAGGCGAGCGGCCAGCCCGAAATCGTCCGTATAGGATCGAATGATCGCCAGCCAGAACGCCTCGTCGAAGGTCAGGTTGCCCGACAGGTTCAGGAAGCAATGCACCTCCTTGCGCGACAGCCACGCATTGGCGCCGGCCTTGTAGAGCGAGTCACCACGTGCAACCGCGACGTACCACCACTTGCGCAGCGCAATCTCGTCGGCATGCAGCCCCGAACTGTCTTGCCAGATGGCCTCGAGTGCGGCCGAGACTGGATAGCGCGCATAGAGATGGCGCGCAGCGGCCAGCCGCAGCCGCGCCGGGTCGCGCGTCTTCAGCTTCGGACGCCACAGCCCGCCGTCGCGGATCGCTATGCCGGCAAAGCCCCGGCGTACCTCGTCGAGCGCCCGCTCGAAATCCGGAGCGGCGCGCGACGCGGGAGAAACCCGTCGCAGCGTTGCTTGATATGCTTCAATGCGTTCGCGCTCGGCATCCTGCCTGCGCTGGATCATGGACCTGGCCATGGCCGTTCTTCCCGATTGGAACCCTGTCAGCCGCGCGCAACTCCAGCGCCGGCACGGACTGTGTCGATCTGGATTGGCGCGACATGTGACAGGTCTCCTCTGGGGATGACGGGTTGGAATGGGCGGGCTCTCTAGGCTCACCGGCAGCTTGGAGCAAGAGACATTCTTCTAATGTTTACAATGGCCTGAGGGAGTGTTGCAAAGGCGCATCTCAGGCCTTCGGGCGGCCGCGATCGTCGGCCGGGAGCGGGTCGGCGCCCACCGTCTCGTTGATATCAGCGGCATCGAAGCAGCCACGGACAACGACCGCGACGCATGGCTGCGTTGCGGTTGTCAGATTGTCAGGAAATCGCAATCCGCTATGGCGCGGGTTAGACCGTCAGACCACCGTGGAGGCGCGAAATGCGTGAACAAGTTCTCATCATGCCTCCTTCAAGAATGGTCGATGCGGCGGATCAAGGAGGGCCGCATGTCTGGCGTGGCTAATACTCCTGAACCATCCCGACAGCAATATGGCGAACGGGGCTAGCATCGGCAGGCTCGAACGAACCGACCGCGCCGAACTGGCTTGGCTCAGCTTGGGAATGGACCGGTTGTTCGGCGCCAGCGCCAGGCAGACGCTCGCCGCAGCTCTCCGGCCGGAATGCGGCCACCGCGTTTTCACCATCGAAGCAGAAACACATAGGCTGTCCCTCCCGGTGATGAACCGCCGTCAGGCGCGGTTGGCGAAATCGTGCACGACGCGCTGCAGCAGCGGCACGTAGTCGCGAAACGCCCGTGTCTTCATGTCAGCGATCTTGCCGCCCTCGTCCCAGATCCGGACCCGCACTGCCTCTTCGTGGAACGGGTTCTTGCGGAAATCGGCCACCTCGTCGGCGCTCATCGGTCCACCCTGCAGCGACAGCGTATGCACCGAAGCCGGCGACAGCTTGGAGAAATAGGTCGGGTCAGTGGCGCAGAGATAGCGCTTGGCCGCGACATGCAGCCTGACGCATTCGACGATGACCGGCGGGAAGAACGGCGCCAGCACCTCGCCGCCGGCCTCGTCATGATGCTTGTCCTCGACATCGTCGGGCGAGTAGGTGCCGAACTCGCTGGTGTAGTGGCCGATGTCGTGCAGGAGTGCTGCGGCCACCAGCACTTCGGGCGCACCGTCCTGCTCCGCCAGCCACGCGCCCTGCAGCATGTGCTCGGACATCGTCACCGGCTCGCCGAGATAGGATTCCGCGCCCCGGCGCTCAAAAATGTCGGCGATGAACTCGACGATGTTGTCCGCATTCAGATCCTGGCCGCTCATTCCGCGGCCTCCTTGAAGCTGTGTTCGATCGCCGCAAGCGTCGACAGCAGGCCATCCTTGTCGGCGTAGCAGCCTTGCAGCCAGCGCTTGCCGGTGCCGGAAAACGCCTTGCGGGCATGCATGACGCGGGTGTTGTCGACGATGAAGGCCTGCCCCGCTTCCAGCTTGAACGTCACTTCGAAGGAGGGATCCTCGATCAGCTCGGCAAACCGGCGATAGGCGGTATAGTAGGCGTCCATATCGGCGTACGGCACGTCGACGACAGGCGCCAGCGAGCGGTTGTTGAAGCGGACGCAGATCAGCTCGCCATCCGGTCCAAGCTCGATCATCGGCCGTTTCGCCTGCAGCCGCACGCCGGACGAGCCGGCATATTCAAAACGTGCCGGACAGGAACTCAACAGTCGAAAGCCTTCCGGGTTTTCGGCCTGCAAGGCGGCCGCCACGGCAAAACCGTCGACCACGCTCGACTCGCCACCCTCCACCGTATTCTCGATGCAGGACAGGATCTGCAGCGTCGGCACCGGATCGCGATAGGGATTGTCGGTATGCGCCTGAAGACCGAGATTGGTGTAGGCGAGATTGTTCGGATTGACCTCGGCGCGCACTTCGAACCAGCGGCCGTAATTGGTCTCCCTGATATAACCGAACAGATCGGAGACCTTGCACAGCGCCCCGGATTCGGCCGGCAGACCGTCCATCACCGCAAAGCCGTAGGTCCGCACCGCGGAAAGCCATTCGCGCAGGACGCTGCGGCTGTGAGAGGCCGCCGCGTATCTGGCGCGCGGCACCGAATTCTGCATCGTCGCCTTGGTCCAGCGCTGGACGATATCGCCCGTCCAACCCGGCTCGCGAAGCTCGTCGCGATCATAGGCGTTGGCACTCAGCCATTGCGCGGGAAAACTGACCGTCTTTCCTTCCGGCACGAAGCTGACTTCCAGCGCGCCGCCCTTGATCGCGGCCGCGCCGATCCTCGTTTCGGCCGGAATGTCGAGAATGGTGATCAGCCGCTGGCCATTGCCGGCGCTGCGCGTCTTGTCGTCGAGCGCATTGTCGCGCAGCCACATGGCGTGAAAGCGGGTGCGCCTTCCGCCCTGCCAGCCAAGTTCGATTGTTCTGCCTTCGTCGCCGACCAGCGCGTGGGTGAGCATGGAGATCCGTTCCTGTCCTCTACGCCCCGCAGCCCGATCCGCAGGGTTTCGATTGCATGTTGGTCGCGCGACAGGCATAACTCAAATTATCATTTTTTGGCCAAAGACCGTAAATTTCTAATGCCTCGGAAATCCATTCCGACTCTGCCTCCCCTCGACTGGCTGCACAGTTTCGAGGCGGCGGCGCGGCTGTCGAATTTCACGGCGGCAGCGGCCGAACTCGGCCTGACCCAAGCCGCCGTCAGCCAGCATATCCGGCTGCTCGAGGACCGGTTGAAGACGCGTCTGTTCTCGCGGCTGGCGCGCGGCGTCGCGCTGTCGCCCGAGGGCGCTGCCTACCTGCCGCACATCCAGTCGGCCTTCGCCACCATCTCCAGCAGCACGACGGAACTGTTCGAGCCGCGCGCCGTCCAGACCGTCTCGATCCGGGTGCCGATTTCTTTCGCCCTGCTGATACTGGCCCCGGCGCTGCCCGATCTCGCCGAGGCGCTGCCGCGCATCCAGCTCGATCTGGTGACCATCCATCGGCCGACCGACTATGATTTGCCGGGCTCGGCGCTCGACATCCGTTTCGGCAACGGGTTCTTTCCCGGACGCGAGGCCGACAGGCTGACCGCCGAGCGGCTTGTGCCGGTGGCAAGTCCGGCGCTCGCCGGTGCCGCCGACTGGACAGCCCTGCCGCTGCTTCTGGTCGCCGGTGCGCGCGAAATGTGGTCGGAATGGTTCGCGGCGGCCGGATTGGCCGGCCACCCCCAGCGGTCGCACCGCTTCGACAGTTTCGTCGCCGCGCTGGAAGCCGCGAGCGCCGGGGCCGGCGTGCTTCTGGGCTCGCGGCCGCTTGTCGACGCAGCACTCAAGAACCGGAGTCTGGTGCCGCTTTCCGAGTTCGAACTCTCCAGCACCTCGGGCCATTTCCTGACCAAGGCATCGACCGCGCGCCTGACCAGTGCCGAACAGGATTTTCGCCATTGGCTGCTGAGACAGCTCTCCGGGGAGATCTCGGCCTGACCGCCGCTGTCTAGCGCGACGTGGCGCCGATGCGCTTCCAGTAGATCAGCGTGCCGGTCAGCCCGCCATGCGGCTTCAGCGCATAGTCCGGTATTTCGCCCGCCAAGGTGAAACCGAGTTTTTCGTAAAGGCCCGAGGCGCCCTCTTCCGTCGCCGTATCCAGCACCAGCAGCGTTCGTCCCTTCTCGACGGCGAGGCGTTCCGCCGCTCGCATCAGGCGCGTTCCCACCCCCCTGCCCCGGTATTCGACCGATGTCATCAGCTTGGCGATCTCGGCCCGGTGTGGCTGGTTGGGTGGAAGGTCGAGCAGCAGCGTGACGGTGCCAGCCAGGACCTTGCCGTCCCAGGCACCGAGCACCACCCTTTCGCCCTTTGCCGCCGCGGCCAGCGACCTCTCCCAGAACGCATTTGCCGCTTCCGGCGCCAGCGGATGCATGAAGCTGACGGAACCTCCGGCGGCAACCGTTTCGACCAGCAGATCCGCCAGCATCGCCAACGTTTCCGCATTGGCGCCCAGCGTTTCGATTTCGATGGAATTCATGGCCAGTCCTCTGGAGATGATGATTGGGCTCAGTCGAGATGGCGCACCCGCCGCCGCTTGCGCGCGGCCTTGATGGCGCTGATGCGCTCGGTGTCTTCTTCCCTGAGGTGCCGCCCACGTTCGAGGATTTCGAGCGTATATTCCTCATAGGTCAGGCCCAGCCGCTCGGCCTTGTCCATGCGCATCAGCATGACCTCGCGGCTCGGCGCCCTCCACGCCTTGGCGTGCGCGGCCTGCCAGGCCAGGAAGATGTAAGGATCGCCCTTGCCCCAGGGTGGCCCTTTGTAATCGTCAAGAGGCGGCCCCCCATTGTGGGAGCGTTTTGGCCGTCTCGCCATGATCTCAGCCCCTGACCAGCGCGACGAGATAGTCGGCGCCCGCCTCCGGGGCATGGAAGCTGCAGTCCGACGGCGCGCCCAGCGCCAGGCAGTCGCCGGGCTCCATCCTGTGCACCACATCGCCCTCGGTGAAGTCGAGCCGTCCGGAAATCAGCCAGATCTGCTGCTTGATGAAGGCGTAGGAGGCCGCCGGCAAACTGACCCTGGCGCCCGCCGGCAGATGCACCTTGATCAGTTCGAGCGGCATGTCGCTGGCCGGTGACAGATGCCGCCTGACATAGCCTGTATCGGGATCGCGCCACAGCGGCTGGTCGGCCTCGCGCAGCAGCCCGCCGCCTTGCAATTCCGCCCGCGCGATCAGGGTCGACAGCGTCATGCCGAAAGCCGCAGCGATGCGCACCAGAAGGGCTGCCGTCGGGCTGGTCATGCCGCGCTCGATCGTGCTCAGCATGGCCTTGGAAACGCCGGACCGCTCGGCGAGCTCGGCCAGCGACCAGTCCCGCATGGTCCTTTCCGTGTGGATTCGCCTGCCGATGGTGGAGGAAATGTCGTTCGCTATATCATCCATTTGTCTATTATAGCGAAAGGCAGAGATTGGAGAAGAGCCATTTCGCGACAATTTTCGCCAGGCGCTTAATCGTCTCTACACCATCCGACCTCATCCGACCTTAACCCCATTCTTGTAGGGTCTGATCTCCAGGGAAATGGGGATTGGCCAGTCCATGTATGTCGAACGCGAAGCTTCCGTCGGAGAACCGACATCGCAGGAGCGCCGCAACGCAGAGCAGAACGACCGGCGCATCCTGGGCAATGTCGTGCAATGCGACGGCGCACGCGCCACCATCAGCGCCTATGCGGACGATGTCGACGGCGCGGTGACCGGCCTCTGGACGGTCGGCAAGATGATCTCGATCAATCTGGGCACGACGCGAACCGTTGGCCTGGTCTATGGCATCGGCAAGTCGGACCGCGCCTGGAGCAACGAAGGCCAGAACGCCATCGAGGTCAGCATCGAGCTGATCGGTGAAGTGCGCGACGGCGCTGAGCCAGGCGCCAAACCGGTCTTCGACCGCGGCATTACCGCCTATCCGCATATCGGGGCGATTGCGCACCGCATCCGCACCCGCGACCTGCAGGCGGTCTACGATCTGGCCGGCCGTCATTCCATCACCATCGGCTCGCTGGCGCAGGACGAGACGATCGCCGCCAACATCGCCATCGACGACACGCTGGCGCGCCATTTCGCCATTGTCGGCACCACCGGCGTCGGCAAATCCACGGCTGTTTCGCTGCTGCTGCGCAAGTCGATCGAGGCACGCCCGGATTTGCGCATCCTGATCCTCGACCCGCACAACGAATTTGCGAGCTCGCTGCCCGAATATTGCGTCAAGGTCGATTCCAAGACGCTCGACCTGCCGTTCTGGATGTTCAAGCTCGAGGAATTCGCCGAGGTGCTGTTTCGCGGTCGTGAGACCGATGCGGAAGAGATCGACGCTCTGCGCGACCTCATTCCGCTCGCCAAGAACCTCTACCGCAACCCGAATTCAGGCGCCTATCTCAGGCGCGGCAACGACGCGCTGACCGCCGATACGCCGGTGCCTTACCGCATCGTCGACCTGCTCAAGCAGATCGACGAGCGCATGGGCATGCTCGAGAGCAAGAACGAGCGGCCGACACTGAAATCGCTGAAGACGCGCATCGAATCGGCCGCCGCCGATCCACGCTACCGCTTCATGTTCAGTTCGCGCCTGATCGAGGACACCATCCACGAGACGATTGGCAACATTTTTCGCGTGCCGCATCACGGCCGCCCGGTGACCTGCTTCGAGATGGCCGGCATGCCTTCCGAAGTGGTCAACTCCGTCTGTTCGGTGCTGGCGCGCCTGGCCTTCGATCTCGCTCTGTGGAGCGAGGGCAAGCTGCAGCTGCTGTTGCTGTGCGAGGAAGCGCATCGCTACATGCCGGCCGATCCGCGTCTCGGCTTCGCGCCGACCAGGCACGCGCTGTCGCGCATCGCCAAGGAAGGCCGCAAATATGGCTGCTATCTCGGCGTCGTCACCCAGCGCCCCGGCGAACTCGACCCGACCATCCTGTCGCAATGCTCGACCTTCTTCGCCATGCGGCTCGCCAACGAGCAGGACCAGGCGATCATCCGCTCGGCCATCGCCGATTCTTCCGCCTCCACGCTTGCCTTCCTGTCGTCCATGGGCCAGCGCGAAGCCATTGCCTTCGGCGAAGGCGTGGCGACGACCATGCGGCTGAAATTCGAAAGACTGCCCAGCCACCTGCTGCCCGGCACGTCCAAGCGCGAAGAGGCTATCTCGTCGAAGAGCGGCGACGATGTCGACCTGGTGGCGATCGTCGAGCGGCTGCGCAACGTGCCGAAACCGACACCGCAGGCGATGGCCTTCGCCGAAGTGGTCGATTCCAGCCGCCAGGCCGGCGATCCCGACTACCGCAAGCCGGCAACCGGCCGGGCGCCAGCGGACGACGATTTCGACATGCGCTACGGCCTGAAACCCGCCACCTTCGGCCTGCGCCCCCAGAACGACTGAGCCTGGCGTCAAGTCCATCTGCCGATAACACTGAGCACCTACGTCAAACATCCAAGGGCCAAGCTTCGTTGGCCAGCCTGGGTAAATCCCGTCAGGGAATTCGTCAGGCCAATCGGCTGGTGCTGTTTTCGAGAACCGGAGCGGAGCGGACATTAAGTCCGTGAGCACCGGAAGCGCAGAAAACGGCGGCAGACGGCCGGCCTCACGAATTCAATGATGGGATTTTAGGCGCAGACGCGGTTGCGGCCTTGCCTCTTGGCTTCATAGAGCTGGCGGTCGGCGCGACGGTAGAATTCCTCGGCCGTTTCCTTGCGGTCCCAGACGGCGAGGCCGACGCTGGTGGTGATCTTGAGGCGGACATTGCCCGAGAGGATCGACATGTTGGCGATCGCCTTGCGGATGCGCTCGGCGAATTTGGCCAGCAACTCCGCCTCCATGTTGGGCGTGACCACGGCGAACTCCTCGCCGCCCAGCCGCGCCACCACGTCGTGGTAGCGTGTCATGTCCTTCAGGCAGCTGGCGACAGCCTTGAGCACCTCGTCGCCGACATCGTGGCCGTGGGTGTCGTTGACCTGCTTGAAATGGTCAAGATCGAGGATCATCAGCCCGACCGGCTTTTCGATGCGCCGGAACTCTTCGAGATATTCCTTCAGCGCATCGTCGAAATAACGGCGATTCTGCATGCCGGTCAGGCCGTCGGTCAGCGCGGCATGCTCGAGCGTTTCGGAGCGGGCGCTGAGCGAGACAGTCATGGCGCGCAGCTTGCCTTCTTCCGTCGCCTGTTTGCGGATCAGCGGATAGATGAAGAAGATGCCGAAGAACAGCGCAGTCGCCAGCAGCACACCGGTCGCGAACAACAGCTTGTTGAGGTAGATGACCTTGTCCAGGCCCGACTGCGTATGGAGTTCCGTGGCGAAGGATTGCAACAGCCCATAGGCGTGCAGCGTCACCAGGCCAGCGGCCAGGATCACGAAAATAAAGACGAAAAAAGCGGATTCCGCCTTATGGAAACGCATCTGCTCCCCAATGGAAAAGTGCCCATCGACCTTATGGCACGGACCGCCTTACGGAGCGTTAATCCCGGCAACTTCGGCGCGAACCCTTCCGTCATGGTCAACTTTTTAAGTTGCATTAGCAACAAGTGTTTGGATCGTGGTTTCGAGATCGTCACCCGGGCGCAATCTCTGCCATTCCGGCCCCAACTGATGGCGAAACCAGGTCGTCTGCCGCTTGGCGTATTGCCGGGTTGCGATCTTGGCGCGCTCGATCGCCTCGGGAAAGCTCAGCTGTCCGGCCATCGCCGCCTGCAGGTCGCGAACGCCGATCGCCTTCATCGCCGGCAAGTCCGGATCGAGGCCAAGGGCTGCGAGTCGCCTGACCTCCTCCAGCGCGCCCTTGTCCAGCATCTGGTCGAAGCGCCTCTCGATGCGGTCAACCAGCGCGGCCCGATCCGGCTCGATGACCAGGAAACGCGCCGTCCGCCTGTCGATGAGCGGCCGGCCGCGCTCAGCCTGCCAATCCAGGATCGACCGGCCGGAGGCATCGAGCACTTCGAGCGCCCGCACGACGCGCTGGCTATCGGTTGGCTTGAGCTGCATGGCGGCTCTCGAATCCTCGCGCAGCAGCAGGCCGTGCAGCTTGACCGCGCCTTGCTCCTTCAACTCGTAGCGCCAGCGGTCGCGGATGCGCGGTGGAATGTCGGGCATTTCCGAAATGCCCTCGGCCAGCGCCCGAAAATAGAGGCCGGTGCCGCCGACGAAGATCGGTCGCCGCGACAGCGCGCCGTCATCGATGAGTTTCATCACATCGCGCAGCCAGGCGCCCGTCGAATAAGCGGTACCGGGATGGACGTGGCCGTAGAGAAAATGCGGCACGCGCGCGAGGTCGGCGGCCTCCGGCCGGGCGGTCAGCACTTCGAGAACTGAATAGCCCTGCATGGAATCGGTGTTGACGACAACGCCGCCTGCGCGTTCGGCCAGGTCGAGCGCCAATGCCGACTTGCCGCTGGCGGTCGGCCCGGCTATCAGGATCGCGTTCTTCACGCGGCCTTCGCCCGCATCCGCGCCGGAATTCTCGATGCCGCTCATTGCCACGCTTGTTTCCCGTCCCGCCGACCGCGCTCTGTCGCCGTCGCTTGCGAATATGGCCTCGCGCTCGGTCGGCGCAAGCACCATCGCCTGGCTGGCTGAAGGCATTGCCTGCGATCTTGCCCTGTCGCAAGAGGCTGACGCCACCGATACCACGGCTGCCCTGCGCGCCACATTGGCTGGGGAACCGGTCGATGTGATCGTCCAGCAGGCCGAAACGCGTCGCAAGAAAATCCTCATCGCCGACATGGATTCGACCATGATCGACCAGGAATGCATCGACGAACTGGCCGACGAGATCGGCGTCAAGGAGCACGTCGCGGCGATCACCGCGCGGTCGATGAACGGCGAGATCGCTTTCGAGCCGGCGCTGCGTGAACGGGTGGCGCTGCTGAAGGGACTCGATGCCGCCGTCGTCGACCGCATCGTTGCCAATCGGCTGACATTGGCCTCGGGCGGCCGCGCGCTGGTCCAGACCATGCGTGCCAACGGCGCCTGGGCGGCACTGGTCTCGGGTGGCTTCGAAGTGTTCACGACCCGCATCGCCGCCATGCTCGGCTTTCAGGAAAACCGCGCCAATCGCCTGCTCGAACAGGACGGACGTTTCACCGGCCTGGTCGGCGAGCCGATCCTCGGCCGCGCCGCCAAGGCCGAGGCGCTGCTCGAAATCTCGGCGCGGCTTGGCCTGACGCCGGCCGATGCCATCGCCGTCGGCGACGGCGCCAACGACCTCGACATGATCCGCCTCGCCGGCACCGGTGTGGCGCTTCATGCGAAACCGACAGTGGCGGCGCAGGCCAAGGTCCGCATCGACCATGGCGACCTCACCGCTTTGCTCTACCTTCAGGGCTATCGGAGCGAGGAAATCGTCCAATGAAACCCATGCGCACCGAGCGTCTCATCCTGCGCAATTGGGAGGACCGCGACCGCGAGCTCTTCCATCGCATCAATTCCGATGAGCGCGTCATGGAATTCTTCCCGTTCCGCCGCGACCGTGCCGCCGCGGACGCCAAGATGGACGAATTCCACGCCTGGATCGAAGAGGACGGCTATGGCTTCGCTGCGGCCGAGATTGCCGCGACCGGCGAATGCATCGGTTTCGTCGGCCTCCTCGCGACCGACCATGTACCATCGCTGCCGGCCGACACGATCGAGATCGGCTGGCGGCTGGCGCCCGAATTCTGGGGCAAGGGCTATGTCACCGAGGCCTCGGAAGCCTGGCTGGCCTACGGTTTCGAGACATTGGCCGTCGACGAGATCGTTTCCTTCGCCGTCGCGGAAAACCACCGCTCGACCGCCGTCATGAAACGCCTCGGCATGACGGCCGACCCATCGGCTGACTTCGACCATCCCAGCATTCCCGACAGCCATCCCGCGCTCAAGCGGCACGTGCTTTACCGGCTTTCGCGCGCGGACTGGTGGGCAAGAAAAAAGGCGGCTGGTTAGCCGCCTCTTTTTTGAAAATCGCCGGATTGAAATCTCAATCCATCCGGATCGTCACGAAGCGCAACTCGCCGGTCTTCGACGCCAGCATCAGGAGCGCGTTCTTGCGGCCCTGCTCCTTCAGCGCGCCGATCCGGTCCATGACGTCCTTGGGCGTGGCGACCGATTCCTGCGCGATCTCGGTGATCACCTCGCCGGGCTGGATGCCGCGCTCGGCGGCGGCCGAATCCTTGGCGACATCGGTGATGACGACGCCGGAAACATCGGCGGCGATGCTGAACTTCTTGCGCGTCTCGTCATTGAGTTCACCGACGGTCATGCCCAGCACAGAGGCGGTCGAAACGGCCGGAGCCTTGTCGCCCTTGTCCTGGTCGGTGTTGCCGTTCTCGCCACTGGCGAGCTTTTCGCCATCCTCGAGCCGGCCCAGCGTCACCTTCACCGTCTGCTCGACACCCTTGCGCACGATCAGCACGTCGACGGCCTTGCCGACCGGGCTTTCGGCGACGACGCGCGGCAGATCGCGCATCTCATGGATGTCCTTGCCGTCGAACTTGATGATGACGTCGCCTGCCTGGATGGTGCCGTTGTCGACCGGTCCGCCCTTGATGACGCCGGCGACCAGAGCGCCCTTGGCTGTCGCCATGCCGAGGCTCTCGGCGATGTCGTCCGTGACCGGCTGGATGCGCACGCCGAGCCAGCCGCGCCGGGTCTCGCCAAACTGGCGCAACTGGTCGACGACGCCCGAGGCGAGCTGCGACGGGATGGAGAAGCCGATGCCGATCGAGCCGCCGGACGGCGAAATGATCGCCGTGTTGATGCCGATGACCTCGCCAGCGCTGTTGAACAGCGGTCCGCCCGAATTGCCGCGATTGATCGCCGCATCGGTCTGGATGAAATCGTCATAGGGACCGGAATTGATGTCGCGGTTGCGGGCCGAGACGATGCCGACCGTGACCGTGCCGCCAAGGCCGAACGGATTGCCGACCGCCATCACCCAGTCGCCGACGCGCATCTTGGTGGAATCGCCGAACTTCACCGCCGTGAGCTTGTGGCCCTTCGGATCGACTTTCAGCACCGCGACATCGGTCTTGGTGTCTGTGCCGACCAGCGTCGCCTTCAGCGTCACGCCATCGGAGAAATTGACTTCGATGTCGTCGGCGTCCGCAATCACGTGGTTGTTGGTGACGACGATGCCTTGCTCGGCGTCGATGACGAAGCCGGATCCCAACGACTGCACCTTCTGCGCGCCATTGTCCTTGTCGCCGCCGCGGTTCTTGAAGAAATCATCGAAGAAGTCCTGGAAGGGCGAGCCTTCGGGAAGCTGCGGCATCGGCACCGCACCCGGCCCTTCCGTGCCCTTGACCGTCTGCGAGGTCGAGATGTTGACCACCGCGCCGAGCACGCCTTGCGCGAGGTCGGCCACCGAAGCAGGTCCGTCTGCCGCGAAGGTCGGCATCACGAAGGACGGGACGGCGACAGTACCGACAAGAAGCGCTGCCGTGCCGGCGATGAAGGTCCGCCGTGCCGCGCGCAAAAGGAATGTGGATGTCATCGAGAAGCCTCCCGGTCTTTCTGAAAGAGAAAGCGCAACGGTGAAAACACCGTGTTGCGCCATGTTGGCAAAAAATACGGCACGTTTGCGGCTACGACTACCGGCAGAGGATAAATCCTCCGTTATGCCGCAGACGAAAACCTGACGTTCTCATCCGCCCCGCACCAGCCAGACGATGCCGACACCGATGGCGATCGCGACCAGCCCGGCGATCCGCAATGCATTCTCCGGCATCGACAGCACCTCGCCCGCGAGCTTCCGCGCCAAGCTGGGAAAACCGCCATAGACCAGGCCCTCTATGACAAGGACCAGGCCTATCGCCGCGAAAAAGTCCTGCACCGGCTATTGCTGGCCGGTGCTGGGTTGCGTCGTCGGCGCGGCAGGTGCCGTCGCCGGTGCAGCCGGAGCTGCTGGCGGCTTCGCCGGCCCTTCCTTACCGTCGGGGTCGCGGAAGTAGCGGAAGAACTCCGAATTCGGCGACAGCACCATGGTCGTTCCGGTGTTGTCCAGCGCCGTGCCATAGGCGTTCATCGACCGGTAGAAATCGAAGAAGGCCGGATCACGCTTGTAGGCGTCCGCGAAGGTGGCACTGCGCTGGGCTTCGCCCTCACCACGCAGAATTTCGGATTCCTTCTGCGCTTCGGCAACGATCTCGACCACTTCGCGGTCGGCGCGTGCCGTGATGCGCTGTGCCGCTTCATTGCCGCGTGCCCGGAGCCGAGCGGCCTCGGCCAGGCGTTCGGCCTTCATGCGGTCGTAGGTCTGCTGTGAAACCTCGGCCGTGAGGTCGGTGCGGCGGATGCGGACATCCTCGATCTGCAGGCCGAGCGAGGTGGCATCGGGCCGCAGCTGATCGCGCACTTCGCGCATCATCACGGCACGCTCTTCCGAGAGCGCCGCCTCGAAGTCGCGCAGACCGTAGACGCGGCGCAAGGCAGCGTCGAGACGGGTCCTCAGCCGCGCTTCGGCCAGTTCGATCTGGCCGGACACCGCGGCACGGAACACGCGCGGATCCGAGATGCGATAGGCGATGAAGGCATCGACCTCATAGAACTTGCCGCCCGACACCTGGACGCGGATGTTGTCGAGGTCGAAGCGCAGCACCCTGTTCTCGATCAGTTGCACCGTATCAGCGTCGAAGAACGAGAACGGCGCCTTGAAATAGATGCCGGGCTCGCTCTTGACGTCGACGATCTCGCCGAACCTGAGCACGATCGCCTGCTGCTTCGCATTGACCACGAAGACAGAGGAATAGATGAGGAACAGGATGACCGCCGCGATGACGACGAAGATGGGAAGACGGTTGGCCATCACTGGGTACCTCCCGTGTTCGCCGCAGGCGCAGCCGGAGCCGGCACTTTCGGCTGCAATGCCGGCAGCGGCAGATAGGGCACGACGCCTTGTCCGTTGCCCTGCTCGACGATGACCTTGCTCGAGTCCTTCAGAACCTTCTCCATGGTTTCCAGATAGAGGCGCTTGCGGGTCACATCCGGCGCCTTGGCGTATTCGTCGTAGACCGAGATGAAGCGCTGCGCTTCGCCTTCTGCCTCCTGAACGACACGGTTCTTGTAAGCAGCCGCGTCCTCGCGGATCTGCGCCGCAGCGCCCCGTGCCCCGCCGAGCTTCTGGTTGGAATACTGGTTGGCCTGCTCGACGAATTTGTCTTCGTCCTGCTCGGCGCGCTGCACCTCGTCGAAGGCATCGGCCACTTCGCGCGGCGGGGCCGCGTCTTCGATCGAGATGGCATTGACCTGCAGGCCGGCCTTGTAGCCGTCGAGCGTGGTCTGGATGATTTCACGCACGGAGGCCGCGATACCCTGACGGTCGTCGCGGAAGATGTCCTGTGCCGGTCTCCGACCGACAGCTTCACGCATGGCGCTTTCGGCCACCTGGGTCAGCATACCGTCGGGATCGGACACGTCGAACAGATAGGCTCTCGGATCCGAGACCTGATAGGCCACCGAAAACTGGACATTGACGATGTTCTGGTCGCCAGAGAGCATCAGGCCGTTGCCGCTGGTGTTGCCACCGCCGATGCTGACGAGCTGCTCGGAGATCTTGGCCGTTTCGACGGTTTCGAGTGGCCACCAATGGAAATGCAGGCCAGGCTGGGAGAGTTCGGGCTTCGGCTTGCCGAAGCGCAATTCGACGGCGACCTCGTCCGGCTGCACGGTATAGACCGCCTGGAATGCCCAGAGAACGACCAGCACCGCGGCGACCAGTCCGAACACGGCCGGGCTGGCGCCGCCGCCACCGGGCAGCGCGCGCCGCAGCCGGTCCTGGCCGCGGCGGATGATGTCTTCGAGATCGGGAGGCGAGCCCTGCGGGCCGCTCGGTCCCTTCGGACCCTGCCCCCAGGGTCCCTGATTGCCGCCGCCGCCGCCCCATGGGCCGCCGCCACCGCCGCTCTTGTCGTTCCAGGGCATGAATGTCCTTTCGCTTGGAATTCCCTCAAGCGCCGGTGTTACGGCGCAAAATCCAGTGTTGTTCTTCTATAGGGATGTGGCAGCACGCTTTCAACGCGATGCCCCGCCGACATCATCCGTTTTGGGTCGGTAGCGACCCTTTGTCGTCTTTCAATAGCTTTTTTGTCTTTCAATGTATCTCGCGGCGGCGCTCGTAAACCGAATAGCGCGTAGCGTGGCTGTCCTTTTCTCCGGCCGGAACCTCCTGCGAACTGACCGCGCGCCATGTCTGAGGGTCGATCGGCGGGAAATGCGCGTCGCCGTCGACGGCGGCCAGCACATGGGTGACGTGCAGCCGGTCGGCGAGCGGCAGCGCCTGCGCATAGATCTCGCCACCGCCGATGACGCAGACCTCGTCGACCCCAGTCATGCAGCGTCCGCGCACCGTTGCCAACTGGATCGCCGCCTCAAGCGTATTCGCCACCTCGACGCCTCCGGCGCGCCAGACTTTGTCGCGAGTGACGACGATGTTCAGCCGGCCCGGCAACGGGCGGCCGATGCCTTCATAGGTCTTGCGGCCCATGATGATGGGCTTGCCCATCGTGTCGGCCTTGAAACGCTTGAGGTCGGTGGAGAGCCGCCAGGGCAGTCCGCCATCCCGCCCGATCACGTTGTTCTCGGCGATGGCGACATAGATCGCGACATGCATCAGTTCGCATCCCCGCCATTGCTGTCCGACGGTTCGAGCAGCAGGATATCAATGTCGTGCTCTGGGTAAAAATCGCTCGCGGTCATCTCGAAGGTTGTCGGCCCAACCTTTTTGACATTGTCGCCGCAGAACGAGAGAAGGGCTTTCGCGTTGCTCTTGTCGATGGTCAGCTTGAACTTGCCGATGGTGCCCGCCGCCCAGTTGCCTCCGGTGGTCAGGATGTAGGCGATGCGGCTTTCGTTGTACTGAGGATAGCCATCCGGATTGTCCTTCGCCGCCTTGCGCACCGCGTTCTCGAACGTGTCGTCCATGCAGTAGCGGGTCTTGTATGTCGCATATTGCCCCTGGAACTGGCCGTCATAGAAGAAGCTGACCGAAGACGTGCCGCCGACGCTCGGCTTGTAGCGATGGGAAACGTGAACGTCCTTATTGGCCGGAAAGGTCGAGCGCCACCAGTAGGTCGAGCGCAATTGCCAGAACGGCGCATAGTTTGATTTCATGCCGCTGCCGTCATCGGCGGTGTCCTCGATGATGATGCCGCGGTTGACCCAGTCGTCGGCCACTGCCTTTGGCAGCTTCGCCAGCGCTGCCTTGGCGGCATCGCCGAACGGATTGAACGGCACATTCTGCGCCTTGAGGTCAGCGCTGATGTCGATGCCGAGCGCGAACACCTTCTGCTCGAGCTGCGGCCTTGCCGGTGCACCGTCGATCGTCACCTCGAAGCCGAGGAAATTGTCGCTCTGGTTTTCAGGAATCGCCGGCATCTCTTCCGGATCACCCGAAATGTCGGGCATTGGAAAGGCGACGATCGCGCTGACGTCCTTGTCGGTGTTGTTGTGGAAGACGTAGTCGACCGTCACCTTTTCGGGCGAGATGAAGAGGTCCTCGCTTTGCATCGCGACAGCATCGCTGCGCGACAGGATCAGGCCACCGGTGCCGAGCTCGGCAACCGAATCATTGGCCAATGCGGGTGCCGCCGAAAGCGCCAGCGCTGCCGTCAGAACATATCGCAACATCAAAGCCCCCTCGGCAAGAATGCCCTGACGACCCTAGCCGTTTCAATGTGGCGTTTCAAAGCCCTTCCGCATCCGCGGACCCGCCAAAGCGGTCTGGACACGCGAGCAGCGGTCTGGACACGCAAGCAGCGGTCTGGACTAACAGCTTCCGATCGGGCAGGAGTTCGCCCCATGCGCAAGCTTCTCGTCATCGGCATCGGCGCCGGCAATCCCGACCACATGACCGTGCAGGCCATATCAGGCCTGAACCGTGCCGATGTGCTGTTCATCCCAGACAAGGGCGCCAAGAAGAACGACCTTGCCGAATTGCGGCGCGAGATTTGCGACCGCTTCGTCACCAACCTCAAATCGCGCCGCGTCGAATTCGACGTGCCGGTGCGCGCCGAACCGACATCCTCCTACCGCTCGACCGTCGACGACTGGCACGAAGCCATCGCCGCTATCTATGAAGCCCTGATCCGCGACGAGCTTTCCGAGAATGGCTGCGGCGCCTTCCTGATCTGGGGCGACCCTTCGCTCTACGACAGCGCGCTGCGTATCCTCGAGCGGGTGCGCCTGAGGGACAATGTCGCCTTCGAGTTGGAGGTCATCCCCGGCATCACCGCCATCCAGGCGCTTGCCGCCAGTCACAGAATGGCACTGAACCGCATCGGCGATTCCGTGTTGATCACCACTGGCCGCCGGCTGACCGAGGAAGGCTTGCCCGCCAATGCTGGCGCGGCAGTGGTCATGCTCGATGGCAAATGCGCCTTCAACACGCTCACCGACAAGGATGTCTTCATTCAGTGGGGTGCCTATCTCGGCACGCCTGACGAGATCATTCTCTCGGGCCGCATCGGCGATGTCGGCGCCGAGATCGAAAAAGTCCGCGAAGAAGCCCGTCGGCAAAAGGGCTGGATCATGGATACCTATCTGCTGCGCAAGCCCGGCGAGCCGGACGATATCTAGCCAGCGTCGGCGCCGCATGGGTAACAAGTCCGGCGAGACGGTTTGGTGGCTCGCAAGAGTCAGAAAAAACAGCGTATTATGCTAATTTGATAATCAAGCGCCGTCTCGCGGAACCCACCCGTGCGGCGTATATCACATATATTGACGTTAAATTCACAGAATTGTATGATCAGTTGGCCGGTTCGAATCCCGCCGCTGTTTCCATCGGCGGCTGCAATCGGCAACGGCGGATCCCGGCGAGGATGATTTCCATGATGTTCAGCGCCACCCTTGTTCAGGACCAATTCGCAACGCTTACCGGCTCACGCTGAACGGGATCATCATGTCCAGCCTGCTTGGGATCGACAACGGCCTGACGGTGACGAAGGCAGTGATCTTCGATGCAGATGGCTCGCAGCTGTCGGTGGCCAGGCGCCGCGTGCCGCAATCCATGCCGCATCCCCGCTGGGTCGAACGCGACATGCTGGGCCTCTGGCAGGCGACCGCCGAGGCGATCAGGGAAGCCATTGCTCTCAGCGGCAGGCCGGCTGACGACATCAAGGCCGTGGCGGCGACCGCGCATGGCGACGGGCTGTACCTGCTCGACAGGAACCGCCAGCCGCTCGGCCCCGGAATATTATCGCTCGACAGCCGCGCCGGCGAAATCGTCGATGGATGGACCAAGGGTTCGGTTTTTGCCGATTCTCTCGCGCTGACCGGGCAGGTTCCGCACGCTTCGGCACCATCGGCGATACTGGCCTGGCTGAAAAAGCACGACCCGGAACGTTTCAGCCAGATCGGCCATATCGTCGGGTGCAAGGACTGGCTGCGCTTTTGCCTGACGGGCACCGTCGGCACCGATCTGACCGAGGCGAGCACCTCGTTCACCGACGTGCGCACGCAAGCCTACGCGCCCGAGGCGATGCGCATCTTTGGGCTGGAAGAACTGTTCGCGGCTTTGCCCGGAGTTGCGCATTCGGCCGACATTGTCGGCTACGCCACCGCAGAGGCGGCAGCACTGACCGGGCTTGCCGAAGGCACCCCTGTCGCTTGCGGCCTGCACGACGTCACCGCCTCGGCGCTTGGCATTGGCGGCCACGAGGATGGCGTGGTCAGCATCGTCGCCGGCACCTACTCGATCAACGAAGTGGTCTCCGCCGAGCCGCGCACCGATCCGCGCTGGTTCTGCCGCAACGCCATCGACCACGGCCGCTGGAACAACATGTCGATCTCGCCGGCCTCGACGGCGAATTACGACTGGTTTCTCGACACGCTCTGCCGCGCCGAACAGGACGAGGCCAGGAAGACCGGCGGCTCGATCCACCAGATGCTGGCGACCGAAATCGACACCGCGCTGAAGAAGCCGTCAACCCTGCTCTTCCACCCCTATCTGTTCGGTTCGCCCTACGGCAATTCCGCCAGCGCCAGCTTCGTCGGCTTGCGCGGCTGGCATGACCGCGGCGACATGCTGAAGGCGGTGCTGGAAGGCATAGCCTTCAACCACCGCACCCATGTCGAAGCCCTGCGCGACGGCTTTGCCGTTCGCGAGGTGCGGCTGACCGGCGGCGGCTCGCGCAATCCGGCCATCGCGCAGATGTTCGCCGACGTGCTCAACGTGCCGGTGATCGTCACTGCGACCGACGAGGCGGCCGCCTACGGCGCCGCCCTTTGCGCCGGCGCGGCAATCGGCCTGTTCGCCTCGCCGCAGGACGGCGCGCGCGCCACCTGCACGGTGAGCCGCGAATACCGCCCGGACCCGGCACGCAGCGCCGTCTTCGACGAGCGTTATTCCATCTATGGCCGCGTTGCCGAACAGCTCAGGCCGAAATGGGCGGAAATCGAAAGCCTTGCAGAGCAGGAAATGGGGGGCACGGCATGATCAAGGCCGACGAACGGCGCGAAGAAATCGCCGAATACGTGATAAAACTCGGCCAGGTGCGCATCGACGATCTGGTCGAGCATTTCGGCGTATCGCGCATGACCATCCACCGCCACATCGACCAGTTGGCGCACCAAGGCGTGCTGCGCAAGCTGCATGGCGCCGTCACCGTGCAGCCATCCGGCCTCTACGAAAGCGCCTTCCGCTACCGGGTGACGGTTGGGCGGGCGGAGAAGGACGCGCTGGCCCGTGCCGCGATGGATTATGTCGAGCCGGGACAGGCGATCATCCTGGACGATTCGACCACGGCCAATGCCGTTGCGCCGCTACTGCTCGAGGTCACGCCGCTGACCGTCATCACCAACAGCGTGTCGACGGCGGCCTTGCTGACCAATGTCGACGACATCGACTTCATCTGCCTCGGCGGCCAGTACCATCGCACCTACAACGCCTATATCGGCATCGTCTGCGAGAATGCGATCTCGCGACTGCGCGCCAATCTCTTGATTTGCTCGGCATCGGCGATCAGTGGCACCACGGCCTTCATCCAGGATCAGCATGTGGTGCGGGTCAAGCAGGCGATGATGGCGGCGGCGATCAAGCGCATTCTTCTGGTCGACCATTCCAAGTTCGACAAGGTGGCTCTGCACGTGCTCGACGACCTGATCAGCTTCGAGGCGGTCCTGGTCACCGACGGCATCAGCGACAAGCATGCGCAAAAGCTGGAGCAGGCCGGGGTTCAGTTGCGCGTCGTCAAGACGGCGAGGCCATGACATCAACGGCCGAAAGCCATCACGGCTCCGAGCGCCATGGCGCACCCGATGAGGGTGATATCGATGTTGTCATCCTCGGCGCCGGCATCAACGGAGCCGGCCTGTTTCGCGATCTCAGCGCGCAGGGCGTCAGCTGCTGCATTGTCGACAAGGCGGATTTCGGCTCCGGCACCAGTGCGGCGCCGTCGCGCCTGATCCATGGCGGGCTTAAATATCTCGAAACCGGCGAATTCGGGCTGGTGGCGCAGTCGACGCTGGAGCGCAACCTGCTGCTCAAGAACGCTCCGCACTATGTCTCACCGCTGCCGACGGTCATTCCGATCTTCTCCTGGAGCAAGGGCATGTGGGCGGCGCTGCGCACGCTGCTGGGCTCGACCAGCGCGCCGCGCAGCCGAGGTGCTGTCCTCATCAAGATCGGCCTGATGATCTATGATTTCTACGGCTCCAGGCACCGGGTGATGCCGCGCCATCGGCTCGTCGGGCGCCGTCAGGCGCTGCGCGACATGCCGGCGCTGACCGGCTCGATCGTCGCCACCGGCACCTATTACGACGCCAAGATCACACACCCCGAACGGCTGGTGCTCGAGCTGATCGCCGACGGGCTGGAGGCCAATCCCAACTCCAGCGCGGCCAACTACACCGCGCTGGTCTCTTCCTCGAACGGAGTGCTGGCCTTCCGGCGGGAGAATGGCGGCGAATTCTCGCTGCGGCCGAGACTGGTCGTCAACGCCGCCGGCCCATGGATCGACCATGTCAACGCAGCACTCGGCGCGCCGTCCAAGATGATCGGCGGCACCAAGGGCTCGCACATCCTGTTGAAGCACGATGCCCTGGTGCAAAGCCTGGCTGGGCGCATGCTCTATTTCGAGGCCGATGACGGCCGCATCTGCCTTGTCTACGACTATCTCGGCAAGGCGCTCGTCGGCTCGACGGATCTTGCGGCCGACAATCCGGATACGGTCCGCTGCGAGCCGGCGGAAATCGATTATCTGCTGGAAAGAGTGCGCACACTGTTGCCGGGCATGCGGTTCGAACGCGACCAGATCGTCTATGCCTATAGCGGCATCAGGCCCCTGCCCGCATCCGACGCCGCTTTCCCCGGCCTGATCAGCCGCGACCATTCGGCGCCGGTGGCGGAACCGGAGCCGTCGCGCCCCTTCCCGATCATCTCGCTGATCGGCGGCAAATGGACGACATTCCGCGGTTTCGCCGAGGAAGTCGCCGACACCGTGCTTGATCGTCTTGGCCGCGCCCGCAAAGTGACGACGCGCTCGATGCCGATCGGCGGCGGCAAGGACTTCCCGGCCGACACAGCGGCGCGGTCGAGATGGCTGGTCAGTGCCGCATCGGCCTCAGGCATCGACCAGGCCCGCCTCGACCAGTTGCTGTCGCGCTATGGCACCAAGGCGTCGCGGATAGCCCGCCACCAGGGCGCATCGAGCAATGAAGACCGCTTGCCGGACTCGAGCGACTACAGCGTGTCGGAGATCGACTACATCGCTCGCAATGAATTCGTCGAACATCTCGCCGATATCGTCATGCGGCGCACGACCCTGGCGATCAGCGGTTCCCTGACGATAGGCGACTTGCAGCAGGTCGCCATCGTTGCTGGCCGGGCGATCGGCTGGACCCCGCAAAGGACCAGCGAGGAGATCGATCAAGTTGTCACGCAGCTCAACGGCGCCAATTTGATGGGGCTGTAACCGGAGCGCCGCGCCAAACTGGCCTGAGCGCGGCACCGCCACCTTGCCGGCTTGAAGCAACCGTATCACGGCATCTGTGAGATATTGTTGATTTCTAAAAACTCAATAAAATCAATAGCATTGCTCGATCTATGGCAGTCGTATGGTCACATGAATGTTACATTATCGGCGAAGTATCACAGACATTGACGGTAATTTCACATCGATGTATGGTCGATTGCGTTGGAGGAGCACGCTGCGGGAGGGGTCGATGCAGCGGACCGACCGTCCAGCGGCTTATGCGGCGCTTCACGCCAACAAAATGGAATGCCACCCCTCATCGCCGCCACTGCACAGGTCGTCACAGCATGAGTTCGCAGCCAGCAGCCACCACGATGAACCGGCGAGGATCGCCTGGCCTGCGCTGGGTGGCCGTCGCGGTCGCGATCCTGGTGCTGCTCGGCGCGATGATCCTCGACACCAAGATCGTCATGATCGGCTCGGCCGAGGACACCCGCAAAGCCGCGTTTTCGCCGGAGGCGTTCGGCAAGGCTGAATTTCCGAACGTGCAATCCGCCGTGGAACAGCGCGCCGTCGATGCGCCGACGCTTGCCGCGGCCATCGCCAAGGACAAGGCGGCGGCGGAGAAACAATATGGCGTGCCGGCCAATGTCGGCACCGAATTCTCGGTCAAGTTCACCGGTGTGGTCGGCGAAGGAAAGTCGGGCATCTACACCGTCAAGGTCGCCGACGTTCCGGACAATCTGGTCATTCGCGTCCAGACCGGGCCGGCGATCAACGGCACCGATCTGCGCGACGCCACCGGCGCGATCACCTTCGGCCAGTTCACCAACCAGATCGAGTACCAGAACGCGGGCTCGGCCCTGAACAATGAGATGAAGAAGCAGGTGCTGTCGGCCATCGACAACACCCAGCTCACCGGCAAGACCATCTCGGTCGTCGGCGTCTTCAAGCTGATCAATCCCAAAGGCTGGCTGGTCGCGCCGGTGAAGCTGAGCGTCCAATGAATGCGGCGCCCGAGTTCGAGCCGGCGCCGGGCGACACCGTGCTTGCGGCCCGCCACATCGTAAAGACCTATGGCGGCACGCATGCGCTGAAAGGCGTCAATTTCGACATACGTCGCGGCAAGGTCACGACGCTGTTCGGCGAAAACGGTGCCGGCAAGTCGACATTGATGAAGATCCTGTCCGGCGTGACGACGCCGACTTCGGGAAGCATCGAGCTCGACGGCCAGTCCGTCACCTTCTCTTCCGCTTCCGACGCCCGCGATTGCGGCATCTCGATCATCCATCAGGAACTCAGCCTCGCGCCCAATCTCAGCGTGCGCGACAACATCTTCATGGGCCGGGAAATACGCGGCGCGACCGGCGTCGATTTTGCCGAGGAAGCCCGCCAGACGCGGCTGCTGATGGCCGAGCTCGAGGAAGACATCGATCCGCTGACGCTGGTCCAGGACCTGCGCCTGGGGCAGCAGCAGATCGTCGAGATCGCGCGCGCGCTTTCGGTCGATTCGCGCATCCTGATCATGGATGAGCCGACTTCGGCGCTGAGCGCCACCGAGGTCGAGGTGCTGTTCAGGGTGATCCGCGACCTGACCGCCCGCGGCGTTTCGATCGTCTACATCTCGCACCACCTTGAGGAGGCGTTGCAGATCACCGACTATGCCGTGGTGCTCAGGGACGGCGCGATCACCGCGACGGCCAACGCCAGGCACATCAACCTCGAATGGATCGTCCGCAACATGGTGGGCGAGAACTTCGACCTCGGCTCGCCGCCCACCGGCTATGCCTTCGGCGAGGTCGCTCTGTCGGTCGAGGACGTCAGCGTCGCCGATGCCTCGAGTTCGGAACGGTCCGTGGTCGACAGGCTGTCGCTTGCCGTGCGCAGCGGCGAGATCGTCTGCATCTATGGGCTGATGGGCGCCGGGCGCACCGAATTGCTGGAATGCATCGCCGGGCGCCTGCAGCCATCGGGCGGGCGCATCCTGCTCGAAGGCAACGACATCTCCCGCCTCGGAATTGCCGAACGCATCGCCCGGGGGCTCGTCCTGGTGCCCGAGGACCGCCAGCGCGACGGCCTGGTGCAGACCATGTCGGTCGGCGCCAACCTGTCGCTCGCCAGCATCGGATCCTTCGTCAGGGGAATGTTCTTGTCGCGCTCGCAGGAGCGGTCGCTGGTCGAAGCCTCCATCCGCGACGTGCACGTCAAGACCGCGGGCGGCAGCGCGCCCATCGGCTCGCTGTCCGGCGGCAACCAGCAAAAGGTCGTCATCGGCAAGATGCTGACCACCAATCCCAAGGTCATGCTGCTAGACGAGCCGAGCCGCGGCATCGACATCGGCGCCAAGGCGGAGGTGTTCCGGCTGCTCAGCGAACGGGCGGCCCGCGGGCTCGCCGTCGTCTTCTCGACCTCGGAAGTCGCCGAATGCCTGAGCATCGCGCACCGGATCATCGTCATGCATCGCGGCAGGATCTCGGCCGAATTCACTGCCGATGCCACGAAGGAAGAGATCATGGCCGCTTCCGGCGAGGCCGTGGTCTCCGACCATGAAGAACACAGGAGCCACCACCGTGACCGACGCTAGCCCCGATCGCAGCCGCTCCCCGAGGGTTTCGCCAAGGGTTTCGACCGACGGCTTCAGCCTGGCCAAGCTTCTGCTGGAGGGCCGCGCCTTCTTCGCGCTGATCGCGATCATCATCGTCTTCTCGCTGCTGTCTCCCTACTACTTCTCGGTCGGCAATTTCCTGACCATGGCCTCGCATGTCGCCATCTTCGGCATACTGGCGGTCGGCATGCTGCTGGTCATCCTCAATGGCGGCATCGACCTGTCGGTCGGCTCGACGCTGGGCTTCTCCGGCGTGATCGCCGGCTTCCTGATGCAGGGCGTGCAGCTGACCTCGTTCGGCGTCATCCTCTACCCGCCGGTCTGGGTCGTCGTGGTGCTGGTCTGCGTGCTCGGCGCCCTGGTCGGCCTGGTCAACGGCGTTCTCATCGCCTGGCTGAAGGTGCCCGCCTTCGTCGCCACGCTCGGCATGCTCTACGTCGTGCGCGGCGCGGCGCTGCTGATGACCAACGGCCTGACCTACAACGATCTCGGCGGCAAGCCGGAACTCGGCAACACAGGCTTCGAGTGGCTCGGCTTCAACCGCCTGCTCGACATCCCGATCGGCGTGCTGGTCATGGCCGTCATTGCCCTCATCGGCAGCATCATCCTCAACCGCACCGCCTTCGGCCGCTGGCTCTACGCTTCCGGCGGCAACGAACGCGCCGCCGAACTCTCCGGCGTGCCGGTCAAGCAGGTGCAGGTCTCGGTCTATATGCTCTCCGGCATTTGCGCGGCGGTGGCCGGTCTTATCCTATCGTCCGAACTGACCTCGGCGGGACCAACCGCCGGCACCTCATACGAGCTCACGGCAATTGCCGCCGTCGTCATCGGCGGTGCGGCTCTGACCGGTGGCCGGGGCAACATCCGCGGCACGCTGGTCGGTGCCTTCGTGATCGGCTTCCTGTCCGATGGTCTGGTGATCATCGGCGTCTCTGCCTATTGGCAAACAGTGTTCACCGGCGCGGTCATCGTGTTGGCGGTGCTGCTCAACGCCATCCAGTATCGCCGCCGCGTCAAGCTTCCGAGCCCGACCGGCGGCTCGCCCACTTCTCCACAAAAGGACAAGGCCACAACGGCCGATCCCGCCCTCGAGAAGACTGCCGGTTGACCGGCGCGATTGCTAACCAAAGGAGGAACTCTATGTATCGCAGTGCCAGAATTCTGATGCTCTCGGCCTTCGCCCTGGCCGCACCGATCGTCGCGGCAAGCGCGGCGTCGGCCGGTGGCCTCATCTCGATCATCGTCATCGATCCCGCTAACCCCTACTGGCTCACTGAAGGCAATGTCGCCAAGGCCGAAGCCGAGAAGCTCGGCTACACCGCGACCGTCGGCGCCTCCAAGGCCGACACCAACACCGAGAGCAAGCTGATCGACACGGCGATCACCAACAAGTCCGTGGCCATCATCCTTGACCCGGCCGATGCCAGCGGCTCGATCGGCGCTGTGAAGAAGGCGATCGCCGCCAACATCCCGGTCTTCCTCGTCAATGCCGAGATCAACCAGGAGGGCCTCGCCAAGGCGCAGCTTGTCTCGAACAACGCCCAGGGCGCAGCACTTGGCGGCCAGCAATGGGTGACGGCCATCGGCGAGAAGGGCAACTATGTCGAACTGCTCGGCGCGCCATCCGACAACAACGCCGCGACACGGTCTAACGGCTACGAGACCGTGATCAGCCAGTATCCCGACCTCAAGAAGGTCGGCTCGGAAGTCGCCAACTGGGACCGCACCCAGGGCCACGACAAGATGCAGAGCCTGCTCCAGGCTCATCCCGACATCATCGGCGTGACCAGCGGCAATGACGAGATGGCGCTCGGTGCGATCGCGGCACTGAAAGAGGCTGGAAAACTGTCGAGCATCAAGGTCGGCGGCTTCGATGGCTCGCCGGACGCTGTCGCCGCCATCAAGGCCGGCGACCTGCAATACACCGTGCTGCAGCCGGTGGCCGTCTACTCGGCGAAGGCCGTGCAGCAGGCGGACTCCTTTATCAAGACCGGCAAGACGGGTGCTGCGACCGAGAAGCAGCTGTTCGACTGCCTGCTCATCACCAAGGACAATGTCGACAAGTACACGGCTCCGTTCACGCTCTCGGAGTAAGAAACCGACGAGGGGTGGCCTTTCGGTCGCCCCTCTCCTGTTCCCGCCGATCACTCAGCCCGCATCGATCTCCGCCTGCAGCGCATCCATATGCGTCGCCGCTGCGGCGGTCGCTGCGCGCTCGATGGCGCGGAAACGGCTGACCACCGCCAGGCCGATGGCCGTCAGCTGCGCGCCGCCGCCCTTGCGGCCGCCGGTCTGTGCCGCAACCAACGGCTTGCCGAACACCCGGTTCATGTCCTCGACCAAGTCCCAGGCGTGCTTGTAGGACATTTCCATGCCGCGCGCGGCGGCCGAGATCGAGCCAAACGTGGCGATGTGCTCCAGAAGCTCGATCTTGCCCGGACCAATCCGCCCGTCTGGATCGAGATTTATCCGCAAGCTCAGCGATGGCATCTTTGCTCCTCCGCGGTCACCTCCACTTCGGCAAAACCGCTATTCCAAAATAATATAGCGCCGATCGCCGCACCTGTCAGCCATCGACCTCGAGCGGCAGGCCGGCGCCGGTGTTGGCCTGGTCGAAGCTCACTGTCTTGACCACCGCGAAAACCTTGCCGCCGAGCCGCAGCTTCAGCGCCTGCCGCGACTGTTCGGTGATGCGGGCCAGTACCGTTGCGCCATTGCAGTCGATGCCGACCTCGACCGCCGGCCCCTCGCCCGGGCGGATCGCGACGATCGTACCTTGCAGGATGTTGAGCGCGCTGAGGCCCGTCGGCCTCTCCGTGGCGATCATCACATCACGGGCACGAATGCGGACACGCACGGGAGCGCCGGGCTTCATTGCAAGGCGCGGCACACGGATCTCGCCGGCGGCCGAGCCGAGCACGGTCATGCCGAACACCTCATCGTGACTCAGCACTTTCGTGTCCAGCACCGCCCCGCCCTCGCCGCGCTCCTCCGCCGGCAGCAGGTCGAGCCTTTGCATCACCGCCTCGGTCGGACCGCTGGCAACGACCTTGCCTTGCGCCAGCATCACCACGTCGCTCGCCAGCCGCGCCACTTCGGCGATGGAATGGCTGACATAGACGATCGGGATCTTCGTCTCGTCGCGCAGCCGTTCGATATAGGGCAGGATCTCCGCCTTGCGCGCCTCGTCGAGCGAGGCCAGCGGCTCGTCCATGAGCAGAAGTTTCGGACTGGCGAGCAGCGCCCGGCCGATCGCCACGCGCTGCTTCTCGCCGCCGGAGAGTCTTGCCGGGCGCCGCCCAAGCAGCGGACCGATGCCGAGCAGTTCGACAACGGCATCCATCTCGGCGTAGCGCTCTGATGGCGGCGTGAACCAGCGGCCGTAGCGCAGATTGCTGGCCACGCTCATATGCGGGAACAGCCGCGCGTCCTGGAACACCATGCCGATCCGGCGCCTGTGCTTCGGCACGAAAATGCCGGCATCGGTATCGACCAGCACGCGGCCGTCGACCGCGATGCGGCCCTTGTCGGGCCGGATCAGCCCGGCGATCATGTTGATGAGCGAGGTCTTACCGGAGCCTGACGGCCCGAACAGCGCCGTCAGCCGCCCGGCGCTCTCGAAGCGCGCCTCGATGGCGACATCGCCGAGCTGGTGGCCGATGTCGACGAGGACGCTCATTCGATATCCATCCGACGCCCGACTCGCCGCGCCAGCACTTCCGAGGCGACCAGCGCCGCCATCGAGATGACGATCGAGATCAAGGTCAGTCGCAGCGCGCCCTCATCGCCGCCCGGCACCTGCGTGAACGTGTAGATCGCCGAGGGCAGTGTCTGCGTCTCATTGGGAATGTTGGAGACAAAGGTGATCGTCGCGCCGAACTCGCCCATCGCCTTGGCGAAGGCCAGGATGGCGCCGGCGATCAGGCCGGGCAGGATCAGCGGCAGCGTGATGGTGGCGAACACCCACAGAGGATTGGCGCCCAACGTCCCCGCCGCCGCCTCCATCTTGCGGTCCACCGCTTCGATCGACAGCCGGATCGCCCGCACCATCAGCGGAAAGCCCATGACGGCGCAAGCCAGCGCCGCACCCGTCCAGCGAAACGAGAAGACGATGCCGAAATGCTCGGCCAGGAAGGCGCCCGCCGGACCGCGCTTGCCGAAGGTAAGCAGCAAGAGATAGCCGGTCACCACGGGCGGCAGGATCAGCGGCAGGTGGACCACGCCGTTGAGCAGCGTCTTGCCCCAGAATTGTCCGCGGGCAAGCAACAGGGCAATCAAGATGCCCGGCGGTAGGCTGAAAAGCATCGCCACGGTCGCCACCTTGATGGACAGCCGGACCGCATTCCATTCGTCGGGAGTGAGGTCCAGCAGCCAGGTCATATTGCGCTATCGGGCCCTTTTCAGTTGCTCGGCGTGAGCACGGTAAAACCCTGTTCCTTGAAGAGCGCGCCGGCCTTGGCGGACTGCAGGCATTTCAGGAAAGCCGGCGTATCCTTGTCCTTCGAATCGGCGATCTGGGCAACCGGATAGATGATCGGCGGATGCGAATCCTCGGGGAAGGTGCCGACCACTTTCACGCCCTTTTCGGCATGCGCGTCGGTGGCATAGACGATGCCGAGCGCAGCCTCGCCTGTCGAAACCAGCTTGAGCGCCGCGCGGACATTCTCGGCCTGCGCCACCTTGCCCTCGACCGAGGACCAGACGCCGAGCGATTCCAGCGCCGCCTTGCCGTACTTGCCGGCCGGCACCGCCTTGAAGTCGCCCATGGCGAGCTTGCCGTCGCCGACCAGCTTGGCGAGGTCGAAACCCTTCTCGATCTTGGTTGCAACCGTCGAATCCTTCGGCGCCACCAGCACGATCTCGTTGCCGAGCAGCTTCACCTCGGTGTCCGGCTTGGTCAGCTTCTTGTCGGAGAGATATTTCATCCAGTCGAGATCGGCTGAGATGAAGACGTCAGCCGGTGCCCCGCCCTCGATCTGCTTGGCCAGTGCCGAGCTCGCCGCATAGGAGACGGTCGCGGCCTCGCCGACATCGGCCTGACAGGATTTGTTCACCGCATCGAGCGCGTCCTTGAGGCTGGCCGCCGCGAACACCACGACCTTGTCTTGCGCATATGCGGCCGGCACCGCCGCCATCAACGTCGCCGCAAGACCGCCAATGGCGATCGCCCTCAACCCGAAATCTTTGCGCGTCATCGAAAACTCTCCCTGGTTTGAAATCCGTTCGGCGCGAAGCCTGCCGATCGATATATCCGTATGAATATAACAAGGGAAGGCCTGGCAGCTTTCGAAAACGCCTATGCCCGTCGATTGTTCTGCTAAGACGAGCGGGAAACCCTAATGCGTGCCGCCCAAAAGTGACCTCGGTTTTGGGGGAACGACATGCATAGAAGCAAAGGAGAGCCCAATGAAGATCAGCGCCCGCAACGTCCTCAAGGGAACGATCACCGAGATCGTCAAGGGGGCCACCACTTCGCATGTCAGGATTGACATTGGCAGCGGCGCCATCGTCACCGCCTCGATCACCAACGAAGCGGTCGCCGACCTGAAACTCGAAAAGGGCAAGCAGGCCTATGCCGTGGTCAAGGCCTCGGACGTGATGGTCGGGGTCGACTGAGTCCAGCGGCTCAAACGGCGATCGGCGCCTTGATGCTGGCATCGGCGACGTAGTTTTCCAGCTGGAAATCCTCGAAGCGGAAGGCGAACAGATCCTTCACCTCCGGATTGATCCACATTGTCGGCAGCGCCCTCGGCGTACGCCGCAATTGTTCGCGTGCCTGTTCGAAATGGTTCGAATAGAGATGCGCATCCCCCAGCGTGTGGACGAAATCGCCCGGCTTCAGCCCGGTCACCTGCGCCACCATCAGCGTCAGCAGCGCGTAGGACGCGATGTTGAACGGCACGCCGAGGAAGATGTCCGCCGAACGCTGGTAGAGCTGGCAGGAAAGCCGGCCCTCGGACACGTAGAACTGGAACAGGCAGTGGCAAGGCGGCAGCGCCATGGCTTCCACCTCGGCCGGGTTCCACGCCGAGACGATCAGCCGCCGCGACTGAGGATTGCGACGTATCTCCTTCAGAAGATTGGCGATCTGGTCGATCGAGCCGCCATGGCCGTCCGGCCAGGAGCGCCACTGCTTGCCGTAGACCGGGCCAAGGTCGCCATTCTCGTCGGCCCATTCGTCCCAGATCGTGACGCCGTGGTCGGTGAGGTATTTGATGTTGGTGTCGCCGGCCAGGAACCACAGGAGTTCATGGATGATCGACTTCAGGTGCAGCTTCTTGGTGGTGGTGACCGGAAAGCCGCGCGCCAGATCGAAGCGCATCTGGTAGCCGAAGACGGAGCGCGTGCCGGTGCCCGTGCGGTCGCCGCGATCGGCGCCGTTGTCCAGCACATGCTGCAAGAGGTCGAGATACTGGCGCATCGGTTCCGGCTCGATTCGAGGTTTCGCCAATCATAGCGCATGTCAGCGCTGACGCCACACCTGTCTGAGGTCTTCCCCACCAGGATAGGAAGCGGAGCCGTCTTTGGAACTCGCCCTGGCGGGCCGGATGCGCAGAAGGCCGCGCTGATCGGCCGCCAGAGTAGAACTATTCTGAGGTCTCACAGGGAGCCGAGTTTGCCCAGATCCTTGGCCACCAGATAATAGAAGGTCACACGGCTCTTGGTGTTGTCGGCGTGCATCGCCTTGCAGGTCTTCTCGATCGAGGCGTCGGCCTTGGCCCCGTCGCTGACGCCGAGCTTCTTGGCCACCCAGCTCTCCTTGACGCGCTCGAGCTCCTTCGGATCGGTGCAGGACACCAGCGAAGAATCGCGGTTCCTGAGCGCAATGCCCAGATGCTTGACAATCTTTTCGACCGCGTCGGCGCTGGCGCCCGCGTCGTACTTCTTCACATCCGCAAAATAGTCGGCCATCAAAATTCCCCTCGTCGGCGCCACGGATCCGATCGATGAGGGCTGTGGCGCGCTTCGCAATCTGTGCGCTAGGTCGGTAACTCCTCACCGCTCGCAAAGCTTCCGTTGAGACCGCGCCCAAGTCAACCCTTGCCGTCGCAATTTGACATGAGCGACAAAGCCTCATTGCGGCCTTTCATTTCCGCGCAACGCCCCCTATATTCGTTTTGTCGGCTTGACCGACTATGGCGATAAATGGGCGATGAAATAAGCCGTTCGGACCCGGGGGCGGTACCCGGCGCCTCCACCAAAAGCCGCTGTTGACGACAGAGCGGTTTTTGCTGGGGGCGAAATAGGATCGACGAAGGTGTAAAGATCGTACTTTTGCCCGGCATTGTACCACCGTCATCGGGCTAAACTTATAGTTGCCAACGACAACTATGCGGAAGCTCGTCTCGCTGCTTAATGCAGTGCGAACGCTTCAAATCAAGCCCTAGGGGTTCGCACTTCTAGGCGGGGTTCGGAGGTACCTGGCAACAGAAACCTCCACTTCTCCCCCTCTCAATCACGTCATGCGTAACGGCCGCTTTTTGCGTCCGGACTTCGCACGGTCTCGGCCACGAAGCCCCGCATCGCGTGCTTCCTTCTCCATGGGCAAAAATGCAAAACGATTCCGATCGATTCTTCGTGCTGACCGGCGGCCCGGGCTCCGGCAAGACCACCCTGATCGAAGCCTTGCGCCGGGTGGGCTTTGCGACGTCAGTCGAAGCCGGACGCGGCATCATCCGCGACCAGCGCGCCATTGGTGGATCCGCCCTGCCCTGGGAGGATCGCACGCTATTCGCCGAACTGATGCTGTCCTGGGAGATGCGCTCATATCAGAACGCGATCGAACGGAAGGGGCCGGTCTTCTTCGATCGCGGCGTGCCTGACACGCTTGGCTATCTCAGGCTGAGCGGCTTGCCCGCGGCAGCACACATCAGAACCGCCGCCATGCGTTTCCGTTACAATCCGCGCGTGTTCATCGCTCCGCCCTGGCCGGAAATTTTCGCGCAGGATGAAGAACGCAAGCAGACACCGGACGAGGCCGAGCGCACTTACCATGCGCTGGCCGGCGTCTATACGGAGCTGGGCTACGAACTGGTTCCGCTGCCCCTGGCGCCGGTCGAGGCGCGGCTGCGTTTCGTGCTGGCCAAGGCAGGGCTGAAATAAAAAAGGCCGGGAAAACCCGGCCTTTTCATGGGTTTGCAAACAGTGCTACTCCGCCGGCGCTTCGACCACCTCGCGCGAGCGGCCGAGCGTGACCTTGGCCAGCGTGAAGGAAATCACCGCGCAGAGCGTGATGCCGGCGACCATCGGCAGCGGCGTGCCGTCGAAGAACAAGCCGGCGACGCCCATGGCGAGCGCGCCGATGGCGAAATGCAGCGTGCCCATCAGCGCCGACGCGGTACCGGCGATCTCGCCATGCTCTTCCATGGCCAGCACCGACGTGGTCGGTATGACGAGGCCGAGGAAGCCGTAGCCGACGAACAGCAACGCCGCCATCACGTCAAGCCGGTCGACGCCCGTCGCCATGATCGCCAACAGCACCACCATCGTCGACGCATAGCCGGTGACTGCCACCCACACCACGCGCTTCAGCCCGAAGCGCCCGGCCAGCAGTCCCGTCAGCTGCGACATGCCGATGAAGGCCACCGCATTGATCGAGAAGAACACGCTGTAGACCGAAGGCGACAGCCCGTAATGGTCGATCAGGATGAAGGACGAGCTCGACAGATAGACAAAGAAGCTCGCAATGCCGAAGCCGGCGATCGCCACCAGGCCGAGGAAGTTGCGGTCGCCCAGCAGGAAGCGATAGCCGGCAAGTGCGGTGCCGAAGGAGGAACCGACGCGTTCCTCAGCCGGCCGCGTCTCCTTGAGCGAGGTCGCGAGCAGGATGGTGGCGAGCGCTGCCGCGCCGGTCACCGTCCAGAACACGGCGCGCCAGCCGAAATTCTCGATGATCTGGCTGCCGGTCAGCGGCGCCAGGATCGGCGACACCGAAAACACCAGCATCAGCAAGGACATCAGCTTGGCCGCCTCATTGCCGGTGTGCAGGTCGCGCACGATGGCGCGGGGTATGGCCATGCCGGCGCTGGCGCCGAGGCCCTGCAGGAAGCGGAAGGCGATCAGCCACTCGATGGTCGGCGCCATTGCCGAACCGATGCCGCCGACCATGAACAGCGCAAGGCCGCCATAGAGCGGCAGCTTGCGGCCGACCATGTCGGAGATCGGCCCGACGACGATCTGGCCAAAACCCATCGACAGGAAGAAGATCAGCAGGCTCATCTGCACGGCGGCGGTGCCGGCGTGCAGATCCGCGCCAATCGACGGCAGTGCGGGAAGATACATGTCGATGGCGAACGGGCCGATGGCGGACAACAGGCCGAGCACGACCGCGATGCGGAGGAATTTGGGACTCATGATATTGGCTTCTTTCGAAATCTGGTTGCCGCCGCCAGGCGACGTCTAACCCTAGGACGTTCCATCCCATGAGACACCGACACCGAAGGAGCGAATTCTATTCGTCCCCGGTGCGAAATCTCTTTATCGTATGTCCACAAAATTAGACACTCTTGTCCAAATCGTCAATCACCTCTATATAGATTTTCATGAGAGCGAGCGTTTCTCCTGACACTTTCCCGCCACGCGGCCACGAGGCCAAGCGCCTGTCCATCGTCGACGCCGCCGCCGGCGTGTTCTGCCGCGAAGGCTTCGCCGGCGCCAATATCGACCTGATCGCCGCGGAGGCCGGCGTGTCACGCCAGACCGTCTACAATCACCATGGCGACAAGGAAAAGCTCTTCATGGCCGTGGTGCGCGACCTCACCGAGCGCTGCAATGTCGGCATCTTCGCCACCATCGCCACCTTTCCCGACCAGCCAGGCGATCTCGAAGCGGATTTGATCGGCTTTGCCGTGCGCCTGAACCAGAACTGCATCTGCAACCGCGACGGAAAATTCCTGCGCAAGCTGATCCAGACCGAAGGCGAGCGCTATCCCGAATTGTTTGCCGAATGGCGCGAACAAGGTCCGGGCAGGACATGGCCGGCAATTGCCGCCCGCTTCGCTCGCCTCGCCTATGGCGGCCACCTCACCATCGACGACCCCGACGTCGCGGCGCGCCAATTCCTCGGCCTGGTCAATGCCGAACTGCAGACCACCTTCATGCTCGGCGGCACGCCCGGCGAGGACGAGGTGGTGCAATCGGCGACGAATGGCGTGCGCACTTTCCTGCGCGCTTTCGGCAAACGCCCTGCCCCGGGCAGCGTCAAAAAGCACACTGCGCTGGCTAACGCATAACATTTGCAGTTGCCGCCAGGCCGCCTTGCCGATCAAATCGTTGGCAATAGTCCTCGCTTAGGCGTGGCGGCCGCCTATATCAGGTTTACGCCGCGCTCAAGCTTGATTACAGCTATGCGGACGATTCAACGGAACCCGACCACCACATGGCCGACGACCACATCCGCTACGACATTCTGGCCCAGGAGGCGTTGCGCGGCGTCATGCGCAAGGTCCTGGCCGAAGTCGCACGCACCGGCCTCCCCGGCAACCATCACTTCTTCATCACCTTCCTGACCGGCGCGCCCGGCGTGCGCGTCTCCTCGCGGCTGCGCGAACGCTATCCCGAACAGATGACCATCGTCATCCAGTTCCAGTATTGGGACCTCAAGGTGACCGACACCGGCTTCGAGGTAGGCCTGTCCTTCTCCGACGTGCCGGAGAAACTCGAAATCCCGTTCTCAGCCGTGCGTGGCTTCTACGATCCCTCGGTCAATTTCGAGCTCGAGTTCGACGTCAAGACCGATGCCCAGCCCGACGAGGAGCCGGCCCAGCCGGCGGCCGAGCCGCTGACCATCGTTTCCGAGAAGAAGCCGAAGGCCGAGACGAAGGCTGCCGCCGAGCCGGAGAAGAAGCCCGCCGCGGCTGACGCCGGCGCCAAGGGGGCCGAAGTGGTTTCGCTCGACGCCTTCCGCAAGAAATAGGCTCCCGGGCCATGGCCGACATCGTCAACCTCCGCCAGGCTCGCAAGCAGAAGGCGCGGGACGAGAAGACGCGCGTCGCCGAACAAAACCGGGCCCTGCACGGCCGTTCCAAGGCGGAGAAGCAACGCGACAGGCTGATTGCCGACAAGGCCGAGAAATTTGTCGCCGGCCATCGCCTCGATCCGTCCGGCAAGGACGAGCAGTGAGTCTCCGGCCGTGAGCGTCGTCGAAAAGCGCTCGGTGACCATTCGCGGCCATCGCACCAGCTATTCCCTCGAAAAACCCTTCTATGACGATCTGGTCGCCATCGCTGCGGCGCGAAAACTGACGCTGGCCGCACTCGTCGCCGAAGTCGACGAGACGCGGCCCCGCGACACCAACCTGTCCTCGGCGCTGCGGCTCTATGTCCTGGAATGGGCGAAGCGTGGGGCGAACGCCTAGACTCCCTCGACCGCGTCCGTCTTATTCCCGCGCCTTGTGCCGAAATCAAGCAAGGTCGAGCGGTCACGCTCCTCGGCCTGCTTGCGCGACCGCACGCGCATCAGATCCTTCCAGCCGACATAGCCGACCAGTTGCAGGCTTTCGCGGGCGACGACCGGCAGATGCGAGACGTTGGCCATCAGCAGCTTGTCCGAAAGGCCTTCCAGATATTCGTCGGGATAGGCAAGCGTCACCTTGCTGCCGGCCAACAATTCGCCGAGCGTCGTCGTCCTGTGCTTGCCGGCACGGCGCCAGCGCAGGATCGCCGGCGGATCGATGAGGCCGAGCACCTGCCTGTTCTCGTCGATGACCGGGAAGCTCGGATGCCGCGTTTCCGGCGCGGTCAGGAACGCCGCAGCGCCATGCAGCGTCATCGTCGCCGGCACGCTTTCGACCTGCGACGTCATCACCTCGCGCACCCTGGTCAGGGCGAACGGATCGACGCGATATTCGCGCACCAGATGATGCCCACGCCTCGCAACTTTTTCAGTCAGGATCGAGCGCTTCATCAAAAGCACGGTCACGGCATGCGCCGTCGCGCAGGCTGCGATCAAGGGGACGAGCACATGCGTGTTGCCGGTCAGTTCCACGGCGAAGAAAGTAGCCGTCAGCGGTGCCCGCATCGTGCCGCCCATGGTCGCGGCCATGGCCAGCAGCGCCCAGAAGCCCGGATCCGCCGCCGGCAGGATGCCGGCGAGCACCGCCCCCATGGCGCCACCCATGATCAGCAGCGGCGCCAGCACGCCGCCGGACGTCCCTGAACCGAGCGCCACCGACCAGATGATGGCCTTGACCACCAACAGCATCAGCGCGGCGGCAGCAAGCGTGCGGCCATCCAGCATGTCGGCGATGTTGTCATAGCCGACACCGAGCGCCCGTGGCTCGATCAGTCCGCCGATGCCGACCACCAGGCCGCCGATCATCGGCCACCACATCCAGTGGATGGGCAGTTTCTGGAAGGCATCCTCGCAGGCATAGACCATCTGGGTGAGCAGCCCCGACAGCAGGCCGGCGCAGATACCGACCAGAACCCAGCCGCCAAGCCCGACAAACGAGACCGCCATGCCACCCTGAAACGGAAAGATCGGCCCGGGCAGATGCAGCACGGTACGCTCGACTTCGGCAATGATCGCGGCAACCGCCACGGGGATGAAGGAGCGCGGCGTCCATTCGAACAGCAGCAGTTCCACCGCCAGCATGATGGCCGCGATCGGCGTGCCGAACACGGTGGTCATGCCGGCGGCGGCACCCGCCACCAGCAACGTCTTGCGTTCGTTGTCGCTGACCGGCAGCATTTGCGCGATCAGCGAGCCGATGGCGCCGCCGGTCATGATGATCGGCCCTTCGGCGCCGAACGGCCCGCCGGAGCCGATCGAGATTGCCGACGACAGCGGCTTCAGGATCGCCACCTTGGCGCCGAGTTTTGAACGCCCGAGCAGGATCGCCTCGATCGCTTCGGGAATGCCATGGCCACGGATCTTCTCGCTGCCGTAGCGCGCCATCAGGCCGATGATCAGCGCGCCGATCACCGGCACCACCACCGCGGCAAGCCCAAGCGGCGTATCCTGCAATTTCAGATCGGCGAGCGTGAACTGGCCGAAATAGGCGATGTTGGTGGCAAGCCGGATCAGTTTCAAAAGCACGATGCCGGCGAACAGCGCTGCCGTGGCCACCACCACGGCTATGGTGGCAATGGTCAGCACGCGCGCGTCGGTGGTGAAATCCCTGAGATGGCCGTTTTCGGAGGGCTTCATGGCTGGCTTTCTGGCGGTGGCCGGATCTCGGATATGCCGGCATGGCGAAGACGCCAGCCGGCTTTGTCGGCTCGCTATGTATCGTAACACGATATAAATTCAAGCCGGTTTTGCAGCAAAATCGTTTGAGCCTTTTGCCGGAATGGAACAAATGTCTGGAATGACGCAGCCCAGGAAATCCCGCCCCGCCATCGAACTGGCCGACTATCAGCGGCTGTCCGAGTTCCGCTATCTGATCCGGCGCTTCCTCGAATTCAGTCAGCTGCAGGCGGAAGACGCCGGGCTCACGCCGCGCCAGCACCAGGCGCTGCTGGCGATCAAGGGCTATCCGGGCGGCGGACCGGTGACGGTCGGCGACCTGGCGGAGCGCCTGCGCATCCGCCACCACAGCGCCGTCGAACTGGTCAACCGGCTCGGCGAGGCGGGACTGGTCGTGCGGGATCAGGACAAGGACGACCATCGCCGCGTGCTGCTGCGGCTGACCGAACGCGCCGACGATTGCCTGGCCGAACTCTCGGCAGCCCATCTCGACGAGCTTTCGCGCATCGAACCCGTGCTGAGGCGCCTGCTTGATCAGGGCAGCGAGTGACGCTCAGGCGTCTTGAATGAGCGGCTCACCATGTTCCGATGAATGCAGCGCAGGCCAGAAGGACCCCGGTTAGAATATTCGCAAGGAACAGACGATAATTCACCTCCGGGCGGGCAAGGTCGATCCGCCAGACCTGCCAGGCAAGGTGCGCGGTGATCACCAGCATGCCAATGGCGTAAGGCAGCGACATGCCCAGCAGGCAGCCGCCAAGCGACCACGCTGCGATCGTCAGGACATAAAACAGGCCAATGCACGCCCTGCCGTACCGCCCGAAGAGGATTGCCGTCGATTTGAGGCGAAGACGGGAATCATCTTTCACGTCAACATAGGCATAGACAGTGTCGTACCCGATCTGCCACGCGATGGCTCCGGCCCACATCAGCACGGCTCCGACCGGCACATGTCCTGAAATCTCGGCCCATGCCATGAGCATCCCCCAATTGAACGCTGCGCCCAGCACGGCTTGGGGCCAATGCGTGAATCGCTTGCAAAGCGGATAGATGAACACGAGCGGCAGAACGCATATCGCGATCAGGCGCGCATAGGGGGTCAGAAAGAACAGGAGGGAAGCCGCAAGCGCAAGCTGAACGACAAGAAAAACAAAGGCTTGCGAGGTGCCGATCTGCCCGCTCGGCAACGGCCGAAATCGGGTCCTCTCGACGTGGCCGTCAAACCTTCGATCTGCAATGTCATTGACTGTGGCGCCGGCGCTTCTCATCAGCAGAGCGCCGAGAGAGAAGACCGCCAGTTGGCGAAGATCCGGAAACCCGTGCGACGCTTGAATAAGCGCCGCCCAACAAGGAAAAAGCGTCAGCCATATTCCCACCGGGCGATCCAGCCGTGCCAGTCGCGTATATGGCCGCCACGCGGGCGGCAATCGGCGATCCACCCAATCGCCCCGATGAATATCGCTTAAATCCGGGCGGCTCAAAGTCGTCATCGCTGGATCCAAATTCCAGGTGCAGTGCCCCCGGGGTGATTCACCGTCTGCCTACTGCAACGACTTCAACAGATTGTCGATCGTGAACGGATTGGCCTTCGGCTTGGCCGGCGGATTGTCGCTGGCTTCCGGCAGCGGCGCGCGCTCGACCTTCGGCTCGGCGGCCTTGCGCTCGGCCTCCAGTCGCGCTTTTTCCTGCGAAGCGATACGCTTCGCCTCCTCGGCCTTCTGCCGCTGTTCTTCATCGGCTTGCGCCTTGGCTGCCTCGTCAGCGGCCTGCTGTTCGGCCGCCGCCTTTGCATCAGCATCAGCCTTGGCCTTCGCGTCGGCATCCGCCTTGGCTTTGGCCTCAGCATCGGCCTTTGCTTTCGCTTCCGCGTCGGCCTTCGCCTTGGCCTCCGCTTCAGCCTGGGCCTGGGCGTCAGCCTCCGCTTTCGCCTTGGCATCGGCCTCGGCTTTCAGCCGCGCCGCCTCTTCCTGCTGGCGCAATTCCTCGGCGGCCTTGTCGCGCGCGTCCTGCAGCGCCGCGTAATAGCGCACTTCGCGCCGCAGCCGCTGCTTCTCCAGCAACGCCGCCTGCATCGCCTCGACGCGCTGCTGCTCCTTCTCCAGCGCGCGCTGGGTCAGGAACTGCGCCAACGGCTCGCTGTCGAACTGCCGCTTGACGGCGCCGAACGGTCCTTCAGCGGTGAAATTGACGACCGGCTCGGAGCCGACCAGCGCCTCGTCGCCGGGCCGGTAGGTGATGGCGCCCTTGGCGGAAACCGTGCTGGTGTTGAGATCGGCCGTGACATCGGCGGACAAGGTCGCCGCCGGATTTTCAAGGCTGATCGGTGGCGCCCGCAGCATGCCGCCGGCAATTGTGAAGGCGATGTCGGCGTCCTTGGCCGGGAAATTGCCATCCGCGGCGATCCCGGGCGCAAAGCCCGCGGTCTTGGCCGCATCGATGTCGCGCCCGATCGCATCCGCCTTGGCAAGGAAGGCGCTGAACGCATCGGGATTGACGCCGGCGACCTGCAAACCCTTGAGCGCCGCCGTGCCGGAACCCGACAGGGCAGCGATCATCGCATCGACCGACTTGCCGCTGGTCGACAGCGTCGTCGAGAAATCGCCGACGCCGCCAATGCCGGCATCCGGCAACACGTTTGCCAGATCGGCACCGGCCAGTTTCATCTGGCCGGTGAACAGCCCGGTGCCATCAGTGTTTTTCAACTCGAACAGCCCGGTCAGCGCCCCGCCAAGAAGTTTCGCCTTGAGGTCCGAGACGCGGATGCCTTCCTGGTCGAGCTTCAGCGAAAAAGAAGCATCATAGGCGGTGGCGAGCGGTCCGGCTGCAAGGGCCGCCGTCGTCAGGTCGAGGTCGGCGGTGAACGGCAGGCTGGATTTCTGGCTGAAGGGCGCTGCCGGCCAGACGCCACCCTTGGCGCTCTTGTCAGCCGCATTTTTGTCGGCCCCATTTTTGTCGGCAAGGAAAGCGGAATCGCCGAACAGCGCCACTGCCATCGGATCGAGGTCGAGCTCGTCAAGCGCCAGCGCGCCGGCCAGATGCGGCAGGCCGTCCTTGACGTCGATGTTGACGTCGCCGGACACCGCTGCCTCATTGATGGCGCCGCTGACATTGTCCAACACAAGCAGACCGTTGCCGTAATCGCCTTGTGCCGAAAGCGACGTCGACATGCCAGCGCCCATGCCGGGCAGGCCGATGCCTGTCGTCATCAGCCAGGGTTCGATGTCTGCGGCATCGAGGTTGATCTTGCCCTTGGCGGTCGGGCCCTGCGGCGTATCGGCAACGGTCCCTTCGAAGCCGGCCTTGAAGTCATTGCCGGCAAGGCTGAAAGTCGTCCCCAGGCCACCGCCAAATGTGCCCTTGGCCTGAATGTCGGTGGTTGCCTCGCCCAGCATGCCGAGCGGCAGCGCCGGCAGGCCGTAAAGCGCAAGCAGCGCGGTGGCGTCGGGGTTTTTGGCGTTGAAGGTCAGCGTCACCGGCGCTTCAAGCAATTTGTCGGGCGCCCCCTTCCCCGACAGCGAGGCAGAAAATGCCGTGCCGCCGGCCTTGCCTTGTCCGCTTACCGCCAGGCCGGTCGTGCCATCGCCATTGTCGGCGGCACTTGCCACGAGGTCGACGCGGGCGTCCTGGAACAGGTCCGGATAGGCGGCCGCGCGGCTCGCCAGCCCCTTCAGCACCGCATTGTCGGGATAATGCTGCGCGGCGACATCGATCAGCGGCTTCAGGTCGACGGCGACAACCGATGCATCGAGCTTGCCGGTCGGGCTCGCGGGAAAATCCTTGATCCGGCCCGTCGCGCTGATCGAGGCGCCGGCCAGCCCGCCGAGCGAGAGCCGGTCGACTTCAAGCAAGCCGTCGCGCAGCCTGAGCGCGGTGTCGACCGTGTCGGCGGTCAAACCGCCGGCGCTGACCGGGCCGGCCTTTATCTGGAAATCGAGATCGCTGTTGGCAAAACGGTTGGCGCCCTTGTCGCTGACGAAGATCGAGGCGAAGGCCGCCAGCCCGTCGACATCGAGTTCACCGCCCTCGAGCCGCATCAGCACCGATGGCTTTGCGTCGTCAGGCTGGCTGGAATCGATGCGGCCGGAAAACTTCGCCTTGCCGAGGATCAGTTCGAGATCGCTGAAGGATTGATGGTTTTCCGAGAGATCGACCTTGGCCTTGAAACCGGCGGCGGGCAGACGACGGATCGCCTCGTCGACATCCCTGGAAAGCCAGGCGGCAAAACCAGAGGGTTGCGCCACGGCCAGCAGCAACGAACCGGTGAAGCCGAAATGGCCCTGCACGTTGAGCGCAAGCATGCCATCGGCTTCCAGCGTGGTGCGGCCGGGCAAGGTCGCGGCAAGCGATTTGATCGACCAGCCGCTCTCAACGGGCTCGGCGGAGAGATGCACGTCACGCACCGTCGTGTCGCCCGCCACCACCGCCGGCAGCTTGACCTCGACGGTGCCAGGAATGGTCGGCTTCGGCAGATCGAGCAACGCCTGCTCCAACCCGGCAATACGTTGATCCAGTGTAAGGCCGGTGCCGGCCTGGCCCCCCACCGCCTCGTCGAACTGCACCTGTGCGCCATTGGCCTCGATGGCGAAGCTCGGCTTCTGGCCGAGATCGACCGAAGCCTTGCCGTCGGCGGTGTAGGGATTGTCCAGCGGCCCGGTCTCGAAACGGAATTCGTCGACGCCAAGCTTCTGGTGGTCGAGCGAGAACTTGCCGTTCAGGCGAAAACCGGGATCGGGCTTGCCGGCACTGACCTTCACCGTCTCGCCATCGGTGCCGCGCAATTGGGCTGAATTCTTGTCGGCGCCGGAAATCTTGAACTGGCCGGAATAGACAGCGGCACCGTTGACGATGCCGGCATTGCCGTCGGTTTCGATGACCAGCGGATAGGCGTCGGGATCGGCCTTCAGCCGCAGCCGCATCTGGCCATTACCCTCGGCCTTGCCGGTCGACGCCGCGATCGTGGTGCGCAATCCGTCCAGCCGCAGCGTGCCGTCCATGCGCCACGGACCGGCCAGCGACTTGGCCGAAATGGTCGAGTTGATCTCGGAAAAGATATGGCTGCGTCCGCCGGCGGCATGGCGCAGCTCGATCTGCCCTTCCGTCACCGTCAGCTTCTCGATCGAGATCTGGTTGAGGTCGAAGGGCGAGGACGGCCGCATCGCCCAGTCGACGGTGCCGTCATTGGCAATGTCGATCGTCGCCTTCGGATGCACCAGCCGCATGTCAAAGATCAGCACCTCGCCGCGCAGGAAAGGCGCCAATTCCGCATCCATCGAAAACGTCTCGACGGTCATGGCCGGCCGGCCGTTGGGACCGCCGGCGACGGCGACGTTGGAGAAGGTCACCGAGGGGAATGGCAGCAGCCGCGCCGTAGCGTCGCCCTGCACGGTCACCTTTCTGCCAAGGATGGCGCTTGCCTCACGCTCGAACTGGGCGCGGTAGCCGGTCCAGTCGACAAAGTACGGCACCACCAGCGCGGCGCACAGCACCAGCACAAACAAGCCACCGAAGATCACGAACAGGCGTGCGAGCATCAGCTCCGAACAGGTTGATTGAAATTCTGCCGCACTCTACCCGCATCCGCGTGTCGATAAAGAGGCAATTCATCCTGTATTGCCTCATCCCGGGCGATCTGAAACAAATCCGGCAAAAGCGGAGATTCTCGAATGTCGGGCAAGAACTGGGACCGCGTGCCGATCGACGCGCAGAGCGTCGATGCGCCGCTTTCACAATCGGCGATTTTCCTCGTCGTCACGGTCGCCGCGGAACAGGCGGCCCTGGCCAAGGTCTGCTCCGTGCTCGGCGAACTTGACGATCTGGTCAAGAATGTCGGGTTCCGCGACCTTGGCGGCCGCCTGTCTTGCATCGCCGGCATCGGCCGCGATCTCTGGGACCGTCTCAGCCCCGGCCGGCGGCCGCTGGAGCTGAAACCCTTCGCGCCGATCAAGGGAGCGGTCCATTCGGCGCCATCGACACCGGGCGACCTTCTCTTCCACATCCGGGCAGAACGGCCCGATATGTGCTTCGAGTTCGAACGTATCCTGCTCGACCGGCTCGGTCCCGATGTAACCGTTGTCGACGAAGTGACGGGTTTTCGCTATTTCGATGCCCGTGACCTGCTCGGTTTTGTCGACGGCACCGCCAATCCGACCGGCCTCGACCTGCCCGCCTCGGCGCTGGTCGGCGACGAGGATGCCGACTTTGCCGGCGGCTCCTATGTCGTCGTCCAGAAATACCTGCACGACATGCAGGCCTGGGCGCGCATTCCAACGCCGGAGCAGGAAAAGATCATCGGCCGCACCAAGATCGACAACATCGAGATCGACGATGACGACGCGCCGCGCAAATCGCACAAGTCGCTGGCCACGATCGAGGATGCCGACGGCAACGAATACGACATATTGCGCGACAACATGCCGTTCGGCAGGCCCGGACAAAATGAGTTCGGCACCTATTTCATCGGCTATTCCAGGTACCTCTGGGTCACCGAAAAAATGCTGCAGCGCATGTATGTCGGCGACCCGCCGGGCGCCTATGACCGCCTGCTCGACGTCTCGACGCCGCAGACCGGCACGACATTCTTCGCGCCGACCCGTCCGATGCTGCAGGCGCTTGTCAAGGGCGCACAGCAGTAACGTCCCGCCGCACGGTAAGGCTGGGCCTGACGGCCCCTATCCGCGGGACCTCAGCGTGCGTCGCGCTTGGCTTGCGCCACCTTGCCCGCCTTGCGCTGCCGGCCGAGTTCCGCCGGCCGCACCAGCTTCGGCGCCCGCTCGTTGGCCACGGCCCGCATGCCCTGGTGAGCCGTCCGCGAATTGTGCGCGGGACCGTCCGCCGGCGCGCCTTGCTTCAAGGCCAGCGCCTTGCGTGCATTGCCGACCAGTGAAATACGAGCCGCCAGTTGGCGCCGCCGCTCGGCCTCGCCATTCAGCCGCCGCATCGCGTTTGCCAGCACCGCGAGCTTGACCTGCGAACCGCCGTCGGCCTTTGACGGCGCAGCGCCTTTCGGCGCGCCCTTGCCGCGTATCTCACGCCGGCGGCGGTGCGCCTCGGTCTGCGCCTTGTCGCGCTGCTCCCGCAGCAGCTTGACCAGGCCGGAAAGGTCGGCATCGGAAAGCTCCTGCACCGCCGGATGGTGCGATTTCTCCACCAATTCCTTTTCATCGGCGCTCAGCGCGCGAGCTTCTTCCTTGCGTGAAATGGCCATGACGATCCTCCTCCTCTGGCGGCACGCCTGTCCTTTCAGGCTTGCCGCCCGGGGAGCCTCGACCCGAATGGTGGCGCGGTCAAGACGAGCCTTTGTGTCCCGGCGTGTTCGGGTTGTCTTCATCAGGCCCGAGCTTATGTGTCGCGCGTGACGACCTTGCGAGACCTTCGCCTGGAGAGTTCAGGCGCGCTGTCCGACAGCCTCCATCAGCACGGTCAAAACCGCTCCCTTGTGAAGACTGGTCGAGAAACTCTCGGCAATGAACTCGAGCGTCGAATCGTGGAACGCCACGATGAAATGCCGATAGTTTGAAAACAGTTCGGGCGTATGGGAAGAATGAACCCGATTTGCCTTTTCCAGAGAAGCGATCCACGACGAGTTGCGGACCTCAAATGCCTCGTGGGCCCGCAAGCCCAACGGATAAAGACGATGGCCACTGATGGCCTCGTCATTAGGCGGGCCGAACTGAAATGCCAGATAAGGCTCTGCCGTCAGGATGGCGACTGACTGGTTGCCTGTCAGCGGCGAAACCGAGCGCGGATTCGTGCCATCGAAAGACGGATCCGGAGTATTGGCGAGGTAGGCGACGAGCAACCTGCCTTCATCCGCAAACACATGAGGCAGCGGAGCGCCAGCGGACAACAGCGGCACCTCGATCGGCAGCAAGGTCTCGGCGGTTGACATCTAATGGCCGTCGCCGGGCAATATCTTGCCGGGATTCATGATGTTTTGCGGGTCGAGAGCCTGCTTGATGGAACGCATGATGTCGACACCATGGCCAAGCTCGGGCCGCAGGAAGCCGATCTTGCCCTGGCCGATGCCGTGTTCGCCGGTGCAGGTGCCGTCCATGGCAATCGCCCGCATGTTGAGCCGCGCGACGAATTTTTCCGACAGCGCGATCTCCTCGGGATCGTTGACATCCATCAGCACCAGCACGTGGAAATTGCCGTCGCCGGCATGGCCGACGATCGGCGCGATCAGGCCCATTTCGGCGATATCGGCTTCGGTCTCGGTGACGCATTCGGCAAAGCGCGAGATCGGCACGCAGACATCGGTCGACAGGCCCTTGGCGCCCGGCCGCAGCGTCAGCGAGGCCCAGTAGGCATCGTGCCTGGCCTTCCACAGTTTGGTGCGTTCCTCGGCGACGCTGGTCCACAGGAACGGCCCGCCGCCATTCTCCTCGGCGATCATGCCGAAAGTCTCGGCCTGTTCGGCGACGCCGGCATCGCTGCCGTGGAATTCGACGAACAGGCACGGGCTCTCGGGATAGTCGAGCTTGGAATAATTCTTCATCGCCCGCATCTGCAGCGCATTGACCAGTTCGATGCGCGCCACCGGAATGCCCATCTGGATCGTCGCGATGACGGCGTTGCAGGCCGCCTCGACACTCGGAAACGGGCAGACGCCGCCGGAGATCGCCTGCGGAATGCCTTGCAGCTTCAGCGTCAGCGCGGTGATGATGCCGAGCGTGCCTTCGGAGCCGACCAGCAGCCTGGTCAAATCATAGCCGGCCGAGCTCTTCTTCGCCCGCTTGCCTGTCGTCACCGTCTCGCCGTCGGCCATGACCGCCGTCAGCGACAGCACGTTCTCGCGCATCGTGCCGTAGCGCACCGCATTGGTGCCGGAGGCGCGAGTCGCCGCCATCCCGCCGAGCGAGGCATTGGCGCCGGGATCGATCGGAAAGAACAGGCCGGTGTCGCGCAGATGCCGGTTCAGATCCTCGCGCGTCACGCCGGGTTCGACCGTGCAGTCGAGATCCTGCGGATTTACCGAGAGGATGCGGTTCATGCGCGAGGTGTCGACCGAGATGCCGCCGCCCGGCGCGTTGGTGTGGCCCTCCAGCGAGGAGCCGACGCCGAAGGCGATGACCGGCACGCGGTGCGCGGCGCAGGCGCGCACGATCTCCTGCACCTCGGCGGTCGTTTCGGGGAAAGCGACGCCATCGGGCGCCTGCGTCGGAATATAGGTGGTGGTGTGCGCGTGCTGCGCGCGGATGGCCTGGCCGGTCTGGAAGCGTTCGCCCAGCTGTTGCTTGAGGATGCCGAGCACCGCGGCGATGCCTTCCTCGTTGCGGTCGACCGGATTGAGGTCGCTCAGAGCCATGAATTCCTCCGCGAATGGACCAGCGCCCACGCTTGTTATGCGATTATGGATGCGTAGTCTCCGCAGCTAGGCTCTGTCCAGCACCAGAACAAGGAAGTTTCGATGCCCATCCCCGCCCCGTTTGTCTCCAAGCCCATGGACATCGAGAAGGACTGGATCGACTACAACGGCCATCTCAACATGGCCTATTACAACGTGCTTTTCGACCGCTGCTCGGACGAGGCCTTCGAGGCGATGGGCATGGGGCTGGATTATGTGAAGGGACGGCGGCTCACCATCTACACCGCCGAGGTCCATGTCTGCTACGTCCAGGAACTGCATCTGGACCACAAGGTCCAGGTATCCTTCCAGCTCATCGACCATGACGCGAAGCGGCTGCGCGCCTATCAGGAAATCCGCCATGTCGACGGCTGGCTCGCCGCCACCTCCGAGACGCTGTCGCTGCATGTCGACATGTCGGGGCCGAAGGTCGCACCCTTCCCCGCCGATGTGCTGGCCAAGGTCGAAGCCATGCGCGGCGCCCATTCGGTGCTGCCGATGCCGGAGCGCGCCGGCCGCTCGATCGGCATCAAGCGCAAATAGCGCGAAGCCGATATCCATCCAGCTTCCGCACGGTGAGGCATTAGGTCTGACTTCAAAGCCACACCCTGAACTCAAAATCGCAGAGCCCCCAATATCCACCAGCAGTGGTGCTTGAAGCAGGTTTGGACCGGCGTTAACCTTACCGAGGTTTTAACGGGAACAAGCCAATTGAGCCGTTGAACGACTCAGCGGAGGGGTCGAAAACCATCCGCAGAGAGTTGTTTACGGGCGGCGGGGCGAAGCCGGTTCGAGGGACGTGCATGAAAACCGACATCAAGGTCGAGGTGGACAGGCTGGCCGCTGATCCGCGCATCACCGACTACGATTTCTGGCGTTCGCTCAAGAACGTCGACAACGAGATATTCCACATCGCCAACAACAACGAACCGATCCCGTTCGACATGATCCGCTGGCGCAGCATTTTGAAGCGCGCCCGCCTGAAGCGCGGTCACGCATAGCGCTGTCATCGGGCAACCAATCAAATCGCGCCATTTACGGCGATCGCTTAACCGCCGCCAGCGGTGAGCGTGCCACCACCGGCGACGACTGGATGATGGCCGTGTTGGTCATCGCATAGGGGATGATCCGGTCGATCACCCGTTCGAGTTCGGCCACCGAGCCGACATGCGCGAGCGCGATGAAGCAGTCCTCGCCGGTCACGCGGTCGCATTGCGCGATCTCCGGCGTTTCGCGGATGATCTCGGCCACCACGGACAATTGCCCCGGCACCGGCCGGATGCGCAGCCATGCCGACAGCTTCAGGCCGAGCGCGGCGGGGTTGATCCTGACCGAATAGCCCTCGATCACGCCGTTTTCCTGCAGCCGCTTGATGCGCTCGGCGACACTCGGCGCCGACAGGCCGACCGAACGCGCCAGCTCCGCCGTGCTGGCCCGCGCATCCTTCTCCAGCAGGCGCAGGATCTTCATGTCGGCCGCGTCGAGATCAACATTTTCAGTTCGAAGGCGTTTCACTGAAAACTCCTCGCTTCTGGGAGTATATTTGCCAGAGATGCCGGCCATCCTCCATATAAAGCGGAAAAATCGCCTGCGATACTGATCCGATGAACGATCAGACGCAAGCACCAGCTGCCCACCCTGCTCCCGTCCTCGACAGCCTGGCGACAAAACTGCCGCCGCATGTCTGGTTCGGCGTCAGCGCCATCTTCCACTATCTCGGCCCGGCCTTCGCCGTGCTGCTGTTCCCGCATGTCGGGGTGCTCGGCATGGCGTGGCTGCGCATCGCCACCGCGGCGCTGATCTTCGCGCCGCTGACGCGCCCCTGGCGAAGCTTCGCCCGCGCCGATCCTCCGACACGGCTGCTGTTGCTGGCCTTCGGCGTCTGCCTGGCGGTGATGAACTGCTCGTTCTACCTGGCGCTCGACCGCTTGCCGATCTCGCTGGTGGCGGCGATCGAATTCGTCGGCACCATCGGCGTCGCGGTGGTCGGCTTGCGGAGCGCCCGCAACCTGGCTGCCCTTGCCGTGGCCGTCACCGGCACCTTGCTGCTCATCGACGTCAAATGGTCCAGCGATCCGGTCGGCCTGTTCTGGGCCTTCCTCAACGGCGCGCTGTTCGTCGGCTACATCGTGCTCGGCCACCGCGTCGCCCGGTCCGGCGCCGGCGACGGCATTGCCGGCCTTGGCGCCGCCATGGCGGTTGCCTTCATTCTGGTGCTGCCAATCGGCTTTGCCGATGCGCTGCCCGCCTTTTTCTCACCGCCGCTGCTCGTCGCCGCCATCGGCGTCGGCATCTGCTCCTCGGTCATTCCCTACATCTGCGACCAGCTTGCCATGTCGCGGCTTCCGCGCTCCAGTTTCGCGCTGATGCTGTCGCTGCTGCCGGTCACGGCAACGCTGATCGGCGTCATCGTGCTGCGCCAGATTCCAGGCTTCTACGATTGCCTGGGGATCGCGCTGGTGGTCGCCGGCGTCGCTTTTCACAAGCCGGCATCGACAGACTAGACGCCAGGAAAACCTTTATCATCAATTGCTTGCACGAATGCCGAGTCGGTTCCCTATTCTCGACTGGCTGCGACAAGACGTCCAGGATTGAACCAATTCCTCACTTGAGCCGTTGACCCCACGAACGGCTTGGAGTGACACAATGGACTGGAAACGGACCAGGGAGCCTGCCGACGCCTGGCACATGACGGACGACCTTCATGCCGAGCATGGCAAGGGCGACCCGTTCGCGGCGGCCATCCGCGCCACCCGCATGTCGATGATCATCACCGATCCCCGGCGGCCCGACAATCCGATCGTCTTTGCCAATGACGCCTTCCTGCGTCTGACCGGCTATGAACGCCACGAGGTGCTGGGCAAGAACTGCCGGTTTCTGCAGGGGCCGAAAACCGATAAGGCCGCGGTTGACCAGATACGCGCGGCAATCGAGGACAACGCCGATGTCAGCGTCGACATACTGAACTACCGCAAGGATGGTTCGACCTTCTGGAACGCGCTCTATATCAGCCCTGTCTCCAACGACAAAGGCGAGGTCCAGTTCTTTTTCGCCTCGCAACTCGATGTCTCGGACCGCAAGAGCTCTGAGCATCGCATCACCGCCGACAAGGACCGCTTCGAGAAGGCGGTGAAGGAACGCACCGCCGAACTGGAAGCAACACTGGAGGCGCAGACCACCTTGCTGCACGAGGTCGATCATCGGGTGAAAAACAACCTGCAGATGATCTCCTCGCTCATCATCATGCAGCGCCGGACCATAAAGGATGAGGCGACCAGGCATTCGCTGACCACCATGCTGGAGCGTATCGAGGCGCTCAGCACCGTGCATCGCCGGCTGTACCAGTCGAAGGATGTCAGCCGGTTCGACGTCTCGGATTTCGCCAAGGACCTGGTGACGGATCTGCTGACGGCGTCGGGGCGCTCCGGGATCAAGTCGAAACTCGAGCTCGAGCCCATTGTGATCTCAGCCGAGAAGGCGACGCCTGTCGCGCTGATGGTCAATGAACTCGTCACCAATGCCTTGAAGCACGCTTTCAAGGAGGGACCGGACGGGACCACGGCGGGCCGCATCGGCATCAAGATGAGCCAGCCCGACGGCCACTTCAACATCGAGGTCTCAGACGATGGCGTCGGCATGGCCGAAGCCAATGGCGACGCTTCGTTCGGCATGCGGCTGATCAAATCGCTCGCCCGCCAGTTGCACGCCGATATCGAATGGCGCGACGCCGGCCCCGGCACCACGGTCGTGATCTCGATGCCAAACGAACCGCAGCAAAAAAGGACTCTCTCATGATTGAACCGCTCAAGGTCCTGATCGTCGAGGACGAAGCGCTGTTGGCGATGGAACTGGAAAGCCTTGTCGAGGAGGCCGGCCACAGCGTCGTCGGCTGGGCGACGTCTTCGGCGGAAGCAAAAAGCATGGTTGAGTCCACGGATGCCGACATCGCCTTTGTCGACATCCACCTCACCGACGGCCCGACCGGCGTCGACGTGGCCCACTATATCGGCGAGAGGAAACGTTCGATGGTGGTGTTCATGACCGCCAATCCGAAGCGCATTCCCGATCATTTCGCCGGTGCGATCGGCGTCATCGCCAAGCCCTACACGATGAACGGGCTGACATCGGCGTTGCGATACCTGCAGGAAGGCGTGCGCCGCCCGCCGCCCGTTTCCGCGCGGCCGGCCGGCTTCACCCTGTCACCGGCCTTCGCGGCGGTCTGGGTACCCGCGGTCTAAGCCAGTTTCTCCTTCAGGAAAGCGATCGTCCTGCCCCAGGCGAGATCGGCCGCCTTCTTGTCGTAGCGCGCCGCCGACGTATCATTGTTGAAGGCATGGTTGGCGCCTTCATAGACATAGACCGTGTACTCGACATGCGCGGCGTCGAGCTCCTTCTTGAAGGCGTCGATACCGGCATTGGTGCGATCGTCGAGGCCGGCATAGTGCAGCAGCAGCGCGGCCTTGATCTTCGACGCGTCGGCGGCGTTCGGCTGCATGCCGTAATAGGCGACGCTGGCGGCGAGATCGGGCGCGTTGACGGCCAGCATGTTGGCCGTGCCGCCGCCCCAGCAGAAGCCGATGGCGCCGACCTTGCCGTTGCCATCCTTGTCGGCCTTCAGGAAAGCGACGGTCGCCACGGCGTTGGCGACGGTCTGCGCCGGATCGAGTTTGGTGAACATGTCGCGCGCCTTGTCCTCGTCGGCGGGCGTGCCGCCGAGCGGCGACAGGAAATCCGGCGCAAGCGCCACGAACCCTTCCAGCGCCACGCGCCGGGCAACGTCACGTATATGCGGGTTGAGCCCCCTATTTTCATGGATGACGATGACTGTGCCGAGTTTGCTCGTCTGGTTCGCCGGTTTGACCAGATAGCCCTTCATCTCGCCGCCGCTGCCGGGATAGCTGATGTCCTCGCCTTTCACGCGGGCATCGTTTTCGGCGACGATCGCCGCCTGGGCGGAATTCGCCGCCAGCATTGGTGCGATGGCCGCCGCCGCGGCACCCGATCCGGCAAGCCTGGTCAGTTGTTCCATGAAGCGGCGACGATCGAGCGTCAGATGCGTGTATTCGTCATAGGCATCGATCATCGCCTGGGTGATGGCAGGCTTGTCAGGGATGGTGGATTTGGTCACGGGGCGCTCCTCGATCTCGGTGTCCTTGCGTTCGCAAGATAGGGGCGAGCCGCGCATCGTCCAGTCACGGCTCAGTGACGCTCTCTGACCGTCGGCGAGCGGCTGCAACGGATCATCACATTCTTGTCATCGGCGACAAATCCTGGTGGCGCTGCCACAATGTTAGGGAAGACTGACCATCGGCCGCCCCATGGCGCGGCCGCTGCCTCGAAGGGCCTGATCTGAAAGGAAAATGTCGATGACCATGCCTTCGCCGATCCTGGCAACCGCCTTCATGGTTGCCGCAACCGCCATTCTGGCGATGCGCGCAACTGTTGTCGCGGCAAGCCGAAAATCCATGGTCAAGGTGCGCAGCCGCCAGCACCATCCGGCAAACACGAAAACCCAGGGTTGAGATAAAGTCATGGACATACAGGATATCGTGAACACTGTCTCGCAGAAGGCCGGTCTCGATCAGGCAACGACCGAAAAAGTCGTCGGCACCATTTTCTCGGTGCTCGAGCACGAGGCGGAAGGCACCAGCGCCTCATCCTTCTTCGCCAAGATCCCGGGCGCCGATGCATTGGCGCAGAAATATGACGTCATGGGCGCCGCTCCTGCCGGCAGCGGTGGCGGTTTCCTATCGTCGCTGCAAGGCGCGCTTGGCGGCGTTCTCGGCGAAAAGGCCGGCGCGCTGGTCAACGGCCTCGCCGCCCTCAAGGAATCCGGCCTCGATCTGGCGCAGATCCAGAAGGCCGGCGCCACGCTGGTCCAGCAAGCCGAAGCCGCCGCCGGCCCCGATTTGACCAACCAGGTGCTCGGCTCCGTGCCCGGCCTCAAGAGCCATCTGGGGCTCGGCTAGCGCAACCCAGCTACTTCGGCAGCGCGTAGGCCATCACATAATCCCCCGGCTTGGTGCCGACCGAGCCGTGGCCGCCGGCGACGATGACCACGAACTGGCGCCCGTCGGCGACCGTATAGGTCATTGGCGTCGATTGCCCGCCGGCAGGCAGCCGTGCCCGCCACAGCTGCTTGCCTGATGTCAGGTCATAGGCGCGCAGATAGTCGTCGACCGCGGCACCCAGGAAGGCGACACCGCCGGCGGTGATCATCGGCCCGCCAATGCCGGGTACGCCGACCTTCAGCGGCAGCGGCAATGGCGTCATGTCGTAGACGGTGCCGTTGCGGTGCTTGTAGGCGATCGTGCCGGTCCTGAGATCGACGCCCGCGACATAACCCCAGGGCGGCGCCTGGCAGGGAATGCCGAGCGGCGACAGGAACGGTCCCATCACCACCGCATAGGGCGCGCCTTCATTGCGGTTCAGCCCCTGCTCGCTGCCGCGCCCTTCATCCGGCGGTGGCACCTGGTCGCGCGGAATGAGCTGCGACTTGAACGCCAGGTAGGTCGGCATGCCGAACATCACCTGCCGCACCGGATCAACCGCCACGCCACCCCAGTTGAAGGTACCGAAATTGCCGGGATAGATCAGCGATCCCTGCAGCGAGGGCGGCGTGTAGCGGCCTTCATAGCGCAATTTGTGGAAGGCGATGCGGCAAGCCAGCTGGTCGAACATGGTGATGCCCCACATATCGGCATCGGTCAGCGGCTTCGGGTTGAAGGAGAGATCGGACGAAGGCTGCGTCGGCGAGGCCTTGTCGCCCTCGATGGCACCACCGGGCGCCGGCACTTCCTTGACCGCGATCACCGGATCGCCAGTGCGTCGGTCGAGCACATAGAGATCGCCCTGCTTGGTCGGCCCGACCAGCGCGGGCACGACCGAACCGTCGGCCTTGGTGATGTCGATCAGGCTCGGCTGCGCAGGCACATCCATGTCCCAGAGGTCGTGATGCACGGTCTGCCGCACCCATTTCAACTGCCCGGTGTTGAGGTCGAGCGCGGTGATCGAGGAGGAGAATTTCTCGACATTGGCGCTGCGCCCGGCGCCAAGCTGGTCCGGCGTCTGGTTGCCGAGCGGCACGTAGAGCAAACCGAGCTTCTCGTCGGCGCTCGGCGTCGACCACATGTTGGGCGAGTTGGCGGTGTAGGTCTGGCCGGCCGGCAGCGGCGTCGTCTGGTCCGGATTGCCGGAATCCCAGTTCCAGATCAGCTTGCCGGTGGCCGCATCATAGGCGCGGATGACGCCTGACGGCTCCTGCGTCGAATAATTGTCGTTGACGGCGCCCCCGACGATAATCTTGCCACCCGCGATCAGCGGTGCCGAGGTCGAGTAATAGTAGCCCGACTTCGGGTATGGCATGCCGGTCAAAAGGTTCAGCGTGCCACCCTCGGCGAAGGCGGGACAGACCTGGCCGTTGGCAGCGTCGAGCGCGATCAGCCGCGCATCCGACGTCGGCAGGTAGACGCGGGTCGCGCAGGGCTGCCCGGCGGCGCCGGCGGCATCGGCATAATAGGACACGCCGCGGCAGGTCTGGTGCTGGCGGTCCTTGTCGAGCTTGATCTTGGGATCATAGCGCCATTTCTCCTTGCCGGTCGCGGCATCGACCGCGATGGCGAAATTGTGCGGCGTGCAGATGTAGAGCGTGTCGCCGATTTTCAGCGGCGTCACCTGATAGGTGGTCTCGCCGACGTCGTCCGGTCCCTTCACGTCGCCGGTGCGGTAGGTCCAGGCCGGTTGCAGATTGGCGACATTGTCCGGCGTGATCTGGTCGAGCGGCGAATAGCGCTGGCCGAACTGGGTGCGGCCGTAATAGTGCCACTCGCCTGCCGGCACATCATTGCCGAGATTGGCGTTGGGGATCACCTTGTCGGTGTCGAGCGCGCCGGCGATGTCCTTCGGGTCCGTCGTCATCGAATAGCCGGCCACCGCCAGCGAGGCCAGCACGGCGAGGATCAGCGGTGCGCGCCCGTCAGGACCGGCAAGGCCGCGCCGCGCCCATGGCGTCAGCAGCCACAGCGCCACCAGAACGATGATGCCGCCGCGCGGACCGAGTTCCCACCAGTCGAAGCCGGTTTCCCAGACCGCCCAGGCCAGCGTGCCGATCACGATCGCCGCGTAGAGCCACAGCGCCGTGGAGCGGCGCCGGTAAAGCAGCCAGGCAGCGATCAGGAAGGCCAGGCCGACGACGATGTAGTACCAGCTGCCGCCCAGCGAGGCCAGCCAGATGCCGCCCGCGCCGAGCGTCAGGCCGAGGAGAAAGAGGATGAGGGAGGTTATGGTGACAGCCAAGATGATACTCCTTCGACTGTTGCGCGCTCGCGCGGCCATGGGCGACCCGGCGCACCGTTCCTGCCCTCGGTCCAGCTTTCTCCCGCCTGCCCCGCCTGTCAAGCTGACCCACACGCCAAGGTGGCAATTCATCTTGCCTGCATCAGGGTTTTCCAGCAGTCTCCATTGGATCATCTCTGCCGTGGAGCAAGCAAAATGCCGTCATTCCTTCCGCCGCTGACGCGCATGGCGCTTGTGCTCTACTGCCTCGTGCCGCTCATCGCTGGCACTGTGGCCGCGCCGGCTCAGACAATCAGCGAGATCAACAAGGCGAATGGCTTTCACGAGATGCTGATGGGCATTGGCCCGGGTTTCACCGCGGCCGTGAAATCGGCGCCGGGAACGCCGGTGCAAAAAGTCCAGGACGCCCTTGCCGCCGCCATGGAAGGTGCCTTTGACCCGAACAAGATGGAGACGGCTATCGAAGCGCGAATGGCGGACAAACTGAGCGCCAAGGACCTGTCCGACCTCGCTGCTTTCTATGCTTCGCCCTTGGGCAAACAGGTCACCGCGCTGGAGATCCAGGCTGCCGCACCGGAAACGAGAGAGGCCAAGAAGATCGAGGGCGCCAAAATCCTCGGCGAGCTTGCTTCCAGGGATCCGGCCAGGCTCGCACTTTACAGGAAGATGATGGACGATATCAGCGCCGTCGACACCGGCGAAGCCGTCGCCTTGAACATGGGCTATGCGATGCTCACCGAAATGCTGGGCGCGGCCGGAAAGCCCCTGCCCGACGACCAGGTCATGGCCCTGCTGCGCAAACAAACCGAAGGGCTTCGCCGTGACATCGACAGCGATGCCATGGAATCTGCAGCCTATATCTACCGGGATATGTCGATGGCCGACCTGAAGCTCTATGAGGCTTTCCTGGCCTCACCCGCCGGCGGCCGCTATTACGACCAGATGCAGGTCGCGCTCGGCGCGGTGATGACGGACGAGGCGCGCTCCTTCGGCCATCGATTCTTCGTCGCCCTCGGTTACCGCAAGGCTTGAACGGTCGTATCCGGCACTTTTACCCAGAACAAAACGTAGACAGTTCTGGTCTTTCCCCACCGAATCACTACATTCGGGGGAGATGTCCGGCTTTTCGGAAGACATGCCCTTTTTCGACGAACCCAATGCGCGGCCCACGGCCCCGTCGGGTATTGCCGCGCGCGCCATGGCTGCCCGCGGCGGCCAGAACAGCGCGCCCGATTATCTGAAGGGACTCAACCCCGAACAAAGGCTGGCGGTGGAGACCACCGAGGGCCCGGTTCTGGTGCTGGCCGGGGCCGGCACCGGCAAGACCCGTGTGCTCACCACCCGCATCGCCCACATCCTCGCCACCGGCAAGGCCTTCCCGTCGCAGATCCTGGCCGTCACCTTCACCAACAAGGCCGCGCGCGAGATGAAGCAGCGCATCGGCATCCTGATCGGTGAAGGCAATGTCGAGGGCATGCCGTGGCTCGGCACCTTCCACTCGATCGGCGTGAAGCTGTTGCGCCGTCATGCCGAACTTGCCGGCTTGCGTTCCGACTTCACCATCCTCGACACCGACGATGTCATCAGGCTGATCAAGCAGCTGATCCAGGCCGAGGGCCTCGACGACAAGCGCTGGCCGGCCAAGCAGTTCGCGCAGATGATCGACGGCTGGAAAAACAAGGGCCAAGGCCCGGCCGATATCGCCGAGGGCGACGCGCGCAGCTTCGCCAACGGCAAGGGCCGCGAGCTCTACAAGGCCTATCAGGAGCGTCTGCAGACGCTGAACGCCTGCGATTTCGGCGACCTGCTCTGCCACCCGATCCGCATCTTCCGCGCCAATCCGGACGTGCTGAAGGACTATCACCGGCGCTTCAAATACATCCTTGTCGACGAATACCAGGACACCAACACCGCCCAATACATGTGGCTGCGGCTTTTGGCGCAAAGACCTACCTCCCCCTCGATGGGGGAGGTCGCGCCGCGGAGCGGCGCGGGTGGGGGTGGCAGCGCCGGCGCCAGTCACCCCTCCCCGTCGCTTCGCGACGACCCTCCCCATCAAGGGGAGGGTAAAGCGCGATCGACCGAAACTCGCGCCACTGTCAACATCTGCTGCGTCGGCGATGACGACCAGTCGATCTATGGCTGGCGCGGCGCCGAGGTCGACAACATCCTGCGCTTCGACAAGGATTTCCCGGGCGCCACCATCATCCGGCTGGAGCGCAACTACCGCTCCACCGCGCACATCCTTGGCGCCGCCTCCCACCTCATCGCCCACAATGAAGGCCGTTTCGGCAAGACGCTGTTCACCGACCGCAACGATCCCGAAGACGGCAAGGTCAATGTCCACGCCGCCTGGGATTCCGAGGAGGAAGCCCGCGCCATCGGCGAGACCATCGAGGCCTATCAGCGCCAGAAGCACAATCTCAACGACATGGCGATCCTGGTGCGCGCGTCTTTCCAGATGCGCGCCTTCGAGGATCGCTTCATCACGCTCGGCCTCAACTACCGCGTCATCGGCGGCCCGCGCTTCTACGAGCGCATGGAAATCCGTGACGCGCTGGCCTTCTTCCGTGTCGTCGCCAACAGTGGCGACGACCTCGCCTTCGAGCGCATCGTCAATGTGCCGAAGCGCGGGCTGGGCGAAGCCACCATCCGCCAGATCCACGACACGGCGCGTGCGCTGCGCATCCCGATGCTGGAGGCCGCTGGCAACCTTGCCGAAAGCGACGAGTTGAAGCCGAAACCGCGCGCGGCGCTGCGCGAAGTCGCCGCCAACTTCGAACGCTGGCAGAAGGCGCTGGAAACCAAGCCGCACACCGAGCTCGCCGAGACCATTCTCGAGGAGAGCGGCTATACGGACATGTGGAAGAACGACCGTTCGGCCGAAGCGCCGGGCCGGCTGGAAAACCTCAAGGAACTGATCCGCTCGATGGAGGAGTACGAGTCGCTGCGCTCCTTCCTCGAACACGTGGCGCTGGTCATGGATGCCGAGCAGAATGCCGGACAGGACGCCGTCTCCATCATGACGCTGCATTCAGCCAAAGGCCTCGAATTCGAGACGGTTTTTCTCCCCGGCTGGGAGGAAGGCCTGTTTCCCCACCAGCGCGCGCTTGACGAAGGCGGCCGCTCCGGGCTGGAGGAAGAACGGCGCCTCGCCTATGTCGGCCTGACGCGGGCCAAGAAGAACCTGCATCTGTGGTTCGTCTCCAACCGCCTCATCCATGGCCTCTGGCAATCGACCATCCCGTCGCGCTTCCTCGAAGAACTGCCGGAATCCCATGTCGAGATCGCCGAAAGCGGCAATTCCTATGGCGGCTACGGCAATCCCTATGGCGGCGGCTCCTTCGCATCGGGCCGTGGCGGCCGGCAGAATCCGTATGGCGCCTCGCGCTTCGACAATGTCGGCGCCAACACCGAAAAATCCGGCGCCTTCTCCAACACCTATTCGACGCCCGGCTGGCAGCGCGCGCAGGCCAACCGCACCGAAGCGACCGACCGCAACTGGGGCACGCGCTCCGGCCATCAGGTCGAGCGCATCGGCTATGGCGAAACCGACAGCGGCTACGGCGCCGGCCGCACAAGCGTAAAGGGCCGCACCATCGATGGCGAGCTGGTCGCCAAATCCGTCTCCGACACGCCCTCCGCCTTCAGCGTCGGCGACCGCGTCTTCCACCAGAAATTCGGCAACGGCAACATCTCCGCCATCGAAGGCAACAAGCTGACCATCGACTTCGACAAGGCCGGCCAGAAACGCGTGCTGGACGGGTTTGTGGCTGCGGTGTGAGCCGCCGCTTGTCCCGTTGTCCTACAAGCGATCACTTTCTCATTCTCTGATAGAGCCCTCCCTGCCTTCGTCATCCACGGGCGAAGCAGGAGCGAAGCTCCGTCGCGGAGACCCGAGGATCCATGCCGTGACCTTGGCCGTGGAACGCAGCGGAGCAGAATTCTGGACCGTGGTGATGCGTTGGAGTCCCGGCATGGATCCTCGGGTCTGCGCTGCGTCGCTTCGCTCCTTGCTCCGCCCGTGGATGACGAAGCGACGGACGTCTGTCGCAATCGTCAAGGCACGCGGCCCGTCAACGAAACGCCTCACCGATACCGTGCCTGGTTCCACTTATGGCCGAGCAGCGACAGGATGATGATCAGCCCGTTGAAGAACTGCACGTAAAAGCCGCTCAACCCCGCTGCCACGACGCCGGTCTGAATGAACGACACAGTGACCGCGCCGATGGCGCCGCCGGCAACCGTGCCGATGCCGCCCCAGGTCGGGGTGCCGCCGACGAACACCGAGGCCAGCACCGGCAGCAGATAGCCGTCGCCGGCCGTCGGCCACCAGGTGAAGTTGATCATCACCGAGAACGTGCCGGCGATCGCAGCGCCGATGCCGACGAAGACGAACACTTTCACCCGCACCCGCTTGACGTCGATGCCCATCTGCTGGGCGCTGTCGGGATTGTCGCCGACCACCTTCACCTGCGCGCCGAAGCGGTGCCTGTTGTAGAGCATCGCCGAGAGCACGACGAAGGCGATGGCCCAGAAGATCTGCACCGGAATGCCGTAAACCTGGCTGGAGAAGATCTTGTAGGCCGGGCTGCCAGCAAGGCCGGTCAGCGCCATCGACTTGCCTTCGTTGATGATCTGGATCAGGCCACGCAGCAAGAAGTTCATGCCGAGCGTGGCGATCAGCGACGACAGCCCGCCATAGACGACCAGCGAGCCGACGAGGAAGCCTAGCAGAATGCCGGTGAGAACAGCCGCCGCAATGCCGAGGAACGGATTGTAGCCGGCCTGCACCACCAGCGCGAAGACCCAGGAGGCAAAACCCATCGTCGCCGGAAACGACAGGTCGATCTCGCCGCAAGTGACGACGAAGACCAGCGGCACCACCACGAACAGCGCAACAGGCAGCGTCGTCAGCACCGAACTGTAGAGGTACCAGGTGGTGAACACGGTCGGGTTGGCGATCATGAACACCGCCATCATGACGACGAACACGGCGAGCGTGCCGAGCGAGGCGCGGTTGTCGAGGATGAAGCCGCGCAGCCAATGGTCGGATGGGTGTTTCCACTCTTTGCGGGCGGATCCGCCATGCGCGCTGAGAGGACTTTCGAGATCGGGTTCCATGGTCTTGCTCATCGCACTCGCTGCTCCGCTTCGACGGCCTCGTGCAGTCCGGCCAATCCGCCGGGATGCGCGACGTCTTCCATGAAATTGATCAACTCTTCCGCCGACTTGACCGCGCTGCGGTCGGCGGTCAGCGCCACCTTGCCGCGATCGAGCACCACGAAGCGGTCGGCGATGTCGAAGACATGATGGATATTGTGGCCGATGAACAGGATTGAGCGGCCGCTCGCCCGCACCTGGCGCACGAAATGGAACACCTTGGCGGTCTCGGTCAGCGACAGCGCCGTTGTCGGCTCGTCGAGGATGATCAGCTCGGCCTGCTTGTAGATGGCGCGCGCGATCGCCACGCCCTGGCGTTCGCCGCCCGAGAGCTGGCCGACGATCGAGTGCGGCGTGAACACTTTCGAGGTGAAGCCGATCTCGCGCATCAGCCGGCTCGCCTCCTCGATCTCCTTGTTGACCTTCAGCCAGCCCATGAAGCCGGTCAACTCGCGGCCCATGAAGATGTTGCGCACGATGGTCTGCTGCACCGCCAGCGCCCGGTCCTGGAACACCGTCTCGATGCCGGCATCGCGCGAGCGCGCCGCACTCCAGCCGCTCACCGGTCTGTCGCGCACGAGGATCTCGCCGCTGGTCGGCCTGACCACGCCGGACAGGATCTTGATCAGCGTCGACTTGCCGGCGCCATTGTCGCCGATCAGGCCGACCACCTCGCCGCGGTCGACGCTGAGATCGACGCCGCCCAACGCATAGACCTGACCATAGGACTTCTTGATATCGCGCAGTTCGATGATGCGCTCGGCCATCGGATCCTCGCTTTTCGTTGTCGCATGCCGGCCTGTTCGCCGGCGGTCCTGCCGGCCGGGATTGGCCCGGCCGGCAGCCTTGGGAGGTCAGCGCAGCGCCTGCTTGGCGAGCTCTGAGACGATCTCATAGTTCTGCGGCGTGACGAAGCCCGCGCCAGTGTCGACATTCATCGGCGCCAGCCCCAGCACCACTTGCTGGCAGAGGCTGAGGATCGGCAGATAGCCCTGCATGAACGGCTGCTGGTCGGCCGTCAGCTGCACCCAGCCGCCCTTGAAACCCTCGACGATCTGCGGGCTGGTGTCGAAGCCGAAGTTGAAGATATCGCCCGGCTTCCGGCCCGCCGCCTGCATATAGGTCGGCACATTGCCGAGCATCTGCCCGCCGGGATAGCCGACCGCCTTGACATTGGGATTGTTGAGCAAGGCCGCGGTGATCACCGGGATGGCGAGATTCGGATCGGCTGCCCACTCGGGTACAGAATTGATTTGAACGACATCGACGCCGGCCTCTTTCAATGCGGCGACCGTCCCACGCTCGCGTGCGCCCCGGCTCTCATTGTCGAAAGGGCCGATCATGATCGCCTTGTCACCGGATTTCAGTCCGGCCAGCTTGAACGCCTCGGCGCCGAGCGCGCGGCCCTGCTGCTCCTGCTGGGCGCCGACATAGCCGCCGCCGAACGCCGCCGTCACCTTCGGCACCGGCACGTTCTGGTACATCATCTTGATGCCGTCCTTATGCGCCTGCTCGGCCAGCGGCATGATCGCGTCGTCGCCGGGATGGCCCATCATGGCGATGCCGCCGGGCTTGACCGCGACCGCCTCGCGCAATTGCTGCACCATTTTCTCGACGTCCCAGCCCGAGAAGATGTAGTCGACCTTCGGCCCGAGATCGGCCGCCGCCTGCTTGGCGCCATTATAGACGATGGTGCCGAAAGCGTCGCCCTCGGCGCCGCCGACGAAGAAGCGGATATGAACGTCCTTGCACCACTGCGCGTCGAGCGCCCGTGCCGGCAAGGTCGAGATGGCGGCGCAGAGCGCCGTGGCGGCGGCCATGACGGTCGTGCGCAGAAGTGTCGTTCTGATCGCTATGCTCATGCACTTGTCCTCCCATTGTTTCCCTCGGCAGCCGAGGGGCTTTGACGATTTGCTGGCATTGGCACTCGACGGCCGGCTCCTCCCGCCGGCCTTCCATCATGCCGGGTTCGGCAGGTAGCTCGCACCTCCCCGGCATTGCTTGAGATAGTCCAGCGCCCGCACCTGCCCGGTGATCTCGAGATCGCCGCGATAGACCGGGTCGTGCCAGCCCTCGATATCGATGGCGCCCTTGTATCCAGCCAGCCGCAACTCGCTGATCACTCTGGTCCAGTCGCTGTCGCCGAAGCCTGGCGTGCGCATCTGCACGAAGGGCAGCCGGCCGAAAACGCCGTGCTCGCGGATGACATCCCAGCGCACGGTGGCGTCCTTGCCATGGACATGGAAGATGCGCGGTGCCCATTTGCGGATCTGCGGCATCGGATCGATCAGATAGACGAGCTGATGACAGGGCTCCCATTCGAGCCCAAGGTTCTCATCAGGCAATTCGTTGAACATCAGCTCCCAGGCATCCGGATTGTGGGCGATGTTCCAGTCGCCGGCGGCCCAGTTGCCGTCCATGGCGCAATTCTCGAAGGCGATGCGCACGCCCTTGTCGGCGGCGCGTTTGGCCAGCGGACCCCACACTTCGCGGAAGCGCGGCAGGCTGTCGGTCAGCTTCTTGCCGCGCAGGCGCCCGGTGAAGCCGCTGACCATGGAAGTGCCAAACAGATGCGCGTTGTCGATCACCGTCTCCCAGGCCGCGAGCACGCCGCGATCGACCTCGCCGCTCTCCAGCGGATTGCCGAACACGCCCAGGGAAGACACGATGACATCGGCATCGCCGATCGCCTCGCGTATCTGGCCGGCAAGGCGTGGAAGGTCCTTGTCGCCCAAGGTCTGCCAGAAGAAGGGCTGGATGCTTTCGAAACCGAGCGGGATGATCTGCTTGATATAGGCTGCCGGGTCGTCGAGATTGGCCCGCACCATGGTGCCGATCCGGATGTCGAGAAGCGGGTTTGGCATCACAGTCCTTCCCTAGCAATCGCCACACGCCGGCCGGTCTCGGCGCTTTCGATGGCGCCGAAAACCATGGCCAGGCTTTTGATGTTGTCGGCGCCATGCGTTTCCGGCTCGGTGCCGGTTTCGACCGCGCGCATGAAATCCTGGATGATGCCGAGATGGCCGCCGACACGATCGGCAGGGTCGAGCAGCGGCACCTCGATCGGCTGGGTCTTGTCGATGATACCGTCGCGGCCGGACGCAACCACCTCCGCCTTCAGCCCGTCATGGCCGTCCCACAACAGGCTGCCGCGCTCGGCAACGATGCGCCAGCTGCCCTCCCAGCTGGTGCGAAAACCGTCGGCGCACCAGGAGCCGGCATAAGTAAAAACCTTGCCGCCGCCGAGATCGAAGACCGCACTTGCCGACGAACCCTGCCGATACCAGGAATTGGCCGGCTCCCACTCCTGGCAATAGACGCTGGCCGGTTCGCCGCCGGCCATGTAGCGAGCGGCGTCGAATGTGTGGATCGCCATGTCGAGCAAAAGCACATGCGCCATCTCCTCGCGAAAGCCGCCGAAATGCGGCGCGACGAAGAAATCGGCATGGATCGAGGTCGCCGCGCCGATGGCGCCGGAATCGAGAAAGCGGCGAATGCGCCTGACATTGGCGACATAGCGCCGGTTCTGCACGACGGCATGGACACGCCCTGCCCGGCGTGCCGCCTCAATGATGGCACGGGCATTCTCCGGACTGTCGGCCAGCGGCTTTTCGGTCAAGAGATGGCAATTGTGGGCAAAGGCAGAGAAGGCCACGTCGCGGCGGGCGGCGGGAACCACGACATCGAACACCGCGTCGGGCCTGGTTTGATCGAGTACCGCGTCGAGACTGGTGCCGATGACGGCACTGGTGAGATCGTATTCGCGCGCCCTCGCCTTCGCCCGCTCGGCGTCGAGATCGACAAGGCCGACAATGGCAAGCCCGTCGATCTGCCTGGCGGCATCGAGCCACTGCCTGCTCATCGCGCCGCAGCCGACGAGGACGACATTCATCATCCGGCATTCCTCCCGTCCGGTCCCTCCAGACCGAATGTCACGGCATTCACGACATCACCGCAAACGTTTTTCCGTAAACGTTTACGAGAACACACCCGATAGCCTAGAATGTCAATCGGCTGCCTGCGAAAATAATCCCGAAGCCTTGGCCTGAGCGGCAGCCGGTGCTAGCCAAGGGTTGGGGGAGAACTGTCCTTGGCGTCCAGCATCCACGACCTTGCGCGTCATCTGAACATTTCAATCGGCACCGTGTCGCGGGCGCTGAACGGCCGCGCCGACGTCAACGCCGACACCCGCCAGCGCGTGCTCGAAGCGGCCAAAAAGCTCAACTATTCGCCGAACCAATCCGGCCGCAGCCTGCGCCAGGGCGCCACCCGTTCGATCGCCTTCATGCTGCAGCCGCATCCCGGCGACCAGCAATATGGCGAACCGTTCTTCATCCCGTTCCTGACCGGTCTGCAGGCGCGGCTCGCCGACGATGACCTGGATCTGATGGTCGTCATGGGTGAGCCCGGCCAATATCAGCAGGAAAGGCTGCGCCGTGTGGTTGAGACGCGCCGAGCCGACGCGGTCGTGTTGGCCAATACACGGCGGGAAGACGATCGGATCGATTATCTCAGCAAGGCCGGCTTTCCCTTCGCCACGCTTGGCCGAAGTCAATCCGGCGGCGACACCTATCCTTCGCTCGATATCGATTTCGAGAGGGCGGGTGATGAAGCCGTCGACCGGCTGGTCGCGCGCGGCCATCGCCGCATCGCTGCCATCCGCCCTTCGCATGATCTCAACTTCGGCTACCTGTTCCTGGACGGCTATCGCAAGGCGCTGGAGCGGCACGGCATTGAAGTCGACCCCGGCCTGATCGCCGACGGCTTCATCAACGAGGCCGGCGGCTATCAGGTGACGGCGGACGTAATGCTCTCCAAGGATCGGCCCACCGCCATCATCTTCAACAATGACGCCATGGCGCTCGGCGGATGCAAGGCGCTGGCCGAGATGGGCATCCGGCCCGGCCATGATATTGCAGTGATCGTCATCGTCGACACGCCGCTTTGCCGCTATTTTTCCCCGGCGCTGACCGCCTTCCGTCCGGCGCTGGAACCGATGGGCCGGCGGCTGGCCGAAATGCTGCTGGCCTCGCTACCGGCCTTCGCCGGCCCCGAAGGCCCGCGCATCATCCGCGAAGTCTGGCCGCTGGAACTGATCGCGCGCGACAGCGATTGATGAGAGAGCCGGCTAAGGCGCTCAATCCACCTTCTTCTCGCCCCGCTCGCCGGCCTTGACGATGTCGCCCGTGGTGAACAGGATTTCCTTCAGTTCCGCGCGCCAATCCTTTTTCTGACGCAGCAGGAATTCCAGGTCCATGCCGAAATGCTTGAACTCCTCGCCTTGCGCGTTCTGCATGATGGCCCGCGCCTGCGGATCCTTCTCCACCGAGATGCGCTGCTCGTACCAGCCGATCGCTTCCGCCTCCTCGATCAGCGAGGTGATCATGCGGGCAAAGGTCCGCACCTTCTGCGACAGTTCTTCTGGCGGTTCGTGATACTGGTCGAAACCCATGTCGTCCTCCGGTGGTTCATTCCCATGAATGTCTGGGAATGCCGCCGGTTCCGCATCATCGCTGCAATTCCGCCAGCGCCCGCTCCAGCGGCGCCGACGAAATCTGGATCGGTCCGGAAAATGCTACATCCATGTCCAGGATCAGGTAGATCGCCCCGGCGATCAGCGCGGCCGACACCATAAGGGTTGCGGCAGTGATGGCGTTCTTCGGCGCCCTGAAGCCGAAACTGGCGAAGATCAGTGCCAGCCACGCAACCAGCATGGCGATCAGGGGCCAAGGGATAGCGCCCTCCGATTGCTCGATCAGCACCCAGCGCATTTCGAGCACTTTCTGCAGGCGCTGGCGTCCATCCTGCAGGAGGGAACCATGTACAGCGTCGGACGGCGTCAGCGCATTTAGCCGTGAGCCGATCTCTGTCAGCAGACGTTCGGACAGCTGGTTAGCGGCGATAGTCGTTTCGCTGTTTTGTGACGAGGTGTCCACCACCCGCTGCACATAGGCGACCAACGGCTGGCGCACCGCGTCGGTCTCCGGGCCATACTGGCGCAAGGTCCTGTCGAGCAGGATCAGCTCCGTCGCATAGGCGTGCACATTGTGATCGATCGATTCAAAGGTGTTCTTGGCCGAGTTGATCATCAGGCCGAGTATCAGCGAGGTCATCACCCCGAACAGATTGGCGGCGAGCCGAACCACCGTGTTCGTGTCGTCATCACGGTGCCTGGCCGGCAATCTCGGCCAAATCGCCATGCTGGCGAACGCCGACGCCGCCAGGCACAGGAAGATCACCATTGCGATGAAAGCTTCGAGCATCGCTCATCTCTGCACGGGACGCGCCAATTGCCAATGGCAGGGCACCGGTCACACAGCGAAAGTTGCGACGGCGTCAGGCGTTCCCCGCCCCTGTCTCACGACACAGGTGCCGCGCCGCCCTCTTCCGTTCGCCGCGCGATGAATTCGTCGAGCGCGCCGGCGGTCGCGGCAGCCGAGGCGGGCGGCTCGAAATCGGCAACCGCGCGCCGCCAGATGCTGGTGGCGCGTTCGCTCGCCGTCTTCGATCCGCTTTGCGTCCAGTTGCCGAAGTTCGACCAATCGGCGACCAGCGGTTCGTAGAAAGCCGTACGATAACGCGCCATCGTGTGGCCGGCCGAGAAGAAATGGCCGCCCGGCTGCACTTCAGCGATCGCCTCGAAGCCGATGGAATCGTCGTCGCCGGGCGTCGCCGCACAGAGTTCAGCGACCGTCTGCAGCGCTTCGATATCGGTGATCAGCTTCTCGAAGGAGACGCTCAAGCCGCCTTCCAGCCAGCCGGCAGCATGGATGCACATCGTCGCCCCGGCCAGCACCGAGCCCCACAGTGCGAACTGCGTTTCGTGTGCGGCCTGCGCGTCCGAGATGTTGGCCGCGCTGCCGCCGCCGGACCGCCAGGGCAGTCCTGTGAAGCGCGCCAGCTGGCCGGCGCCCAGCGTCGCCTTGACATGCTCCGGCGTGCCGAAGGCCGGCGCCCCGGATTTCATGTCGACATTGGAGGAGAAGGAGCCGTAGACGACCGGCGCGCCGGGCCGCACGATCTGTGCCAGCGTCAGCCCCGCCAGCGCCTCGGCATGCTGCAGCGCCAGCGCGCCGGCCACCGTGATCGGCGCCATCGCGCCCGCCAGGCAGAACGGCGTGATGACGGAGACCTGGCCAGCCCGCGCGAAATCGATGATGCCTTGCGCCATCGGTATGTCGAGCTGGCGCGGCGAGTTGGTGTTGATGACCGTGTAGCAATGCGCGTTTGCCAGGAATTCGTCCTGCGACAGGCCGCGCGCCAGCCGGATCATCTCGAAACCGTCCTCGACCTGCGGCGTGCCGCGCGCGAAGATGAACGGAAACTTGTCGGACAGCGTCAGCTGCGCGCGGTTGACGGCATAGTGGCGAAAGCGGTTGTCGACATCCTGCGGTTCGATGCAGGGGCCAAGCATGTGCAGCACGTCGAAATGCTGCACCAGCCGCAGCAGATCCTCGAAATCGGCCAGCGTGCCGGGCCTGCGGCCGCGTTCGAGATCGGTGACGTTCGGCGCGCCGCATCCGGCCAGGAAAGTCATCGACCCGAGTTCCAGCATCAGGTCGCGGGAACGGTCGCCGGCTTGCGCATGGATCGACTTCGGCGCCGAGGCCAACGCCGCCACCACCATGTCGCGGCCGATGCGCACCATGTCGGTGTCCGGGTCGACCAGTGCGCCGGCGCTGGCGAAATATTCTCGAGCCTGCGGCAGCAGCACCTTGATGCCGAGCTCTTCCAGCACGCGCAGCGCCGTGTCGTGGATCGCTGCCACCTGATCGTCCGAAAAGATCGGCTGCGGCAGGAACGGGTTCTTCAGCGACCGGTAATTGGGCCGGCGGCTGCTCTCGCTGCCGGCCTCGCCCGTGCGTCCGCGCCGGCGTTCGCGCCTGCTGTCTCGTGCCGCGTCATCGACCATCGAAAATCCTCCTCATTGCCGCATCGCCTTGCCCGAGGGATCGTAGGGCGAGGCCGCGATGATCCGTGCCGGCCGCTCGACGCCGACAATGTGCACCGAAAGCGCTGTCCCCTCCTCGGCAAAATCGTCGTCGACCAACGCCAGCGCGACGCTCTTGCCGATCGTGTAGCCAAAGCCGCCCGAAGTGACGAAGCCGACGCGCCGGCCGTCGTGCCAGACCGGCTCGAAGCCGCTGGCGTCGGCATCGACGGCGTCGATCTCAAGCGTCACGATCCGCCGCGCCGCACCGGCATTGCGCTCCTTCAGCGCCGCCTCGCGGCCGACGAAATCGCCCTTGTCGAAGGCGATGAACCGGTAGAGGCCGGTCTGGCCCGGCGTGTAGCCCTGTGTGAATTCGCGCGACCAGATGCCAAAGCTTTTCTCCAGTCGCAGCGCATTCAGCGCGTAGTAGCCGATCTCGGCCAGGCCGAAATCCCTGCCGGCGGCGAGCAGCGTGTCACGCAACGTGGCATGCATGGTTACCGGGCAACTGATCTCGAAGCCGAGCTCGCCAGCGATGGAGAGGCGGGCAACCCGCGCTGGCACCATGCCGATGTCGAACGCGCCGCAAGCCATGAACGGCAGTGCCGCGCTGGAGACGTCCTGATGCGTTGTGCGCTCCAGGATTTTGCGCGCATTCGGCCCGGTCAGCAGGAAGCCGCTCATCGCATCGGAAATGTCGGTGACCGTGACGCCCTCTCCTGCCTGGCTCTCGAACCAGCGCATATGGAATTCCCGGAGATAGTAGGAACCCATCAGCCAATAGTCGCCGCCACCCCAGTTGATCACGGTGAGGTCGCCCTTCAGCCGCCCGTCCGGCCCGAGCATCGGCGCCAGCCGCGCCTGCCCCGCCTTCGGCAGCCTGCAGGCAAGCAGCCGGTCGAGCCATGCCTCGGCGCTTGGCCCCGACACCGCATAGCGCGCATAGGCCGAGATATCGACGAGGCCGGCTGCGCGCCTGGCCTGCAACGCCTCGTCGCCGACGATATCGAAGGCGTTGGTACGCTTGAGCGTGGTGTTCTCGCGAAAACCCATCGGCGCGAAATAGGCCGGGATTTCCAGCCCCCAAGACGCCGTCCATTCGCAGCCCGCGGCACTCATGCCGTCATAGGCGCCGGGGCGTTTCAGCGGGCGGCCCGCCGGCAGACGCTCGTTGGGAAAGGTCATGACGAAACGGCGCGAGTAGAATTGCCGTGTCGTCTGCGCGAGATATTCGCGGTTGGCGGCGAAGGCGCCGTAGCGGGCAATGTCCATGCCGAATATGTCGGCCTGCGGTTCGCCGTAAATCATCCATTCGGCCAGCGATTTGCCGACGCCGCCGCCCTGGCTGAAGCCGGCCATGACGCCGCAGGCAACCCAGTAGTTTTTCAAGCCGCGCACCGGCCCGACGATCGGGTTGCCGTCCGGGGTAAAGGTGAAAGCGCCGTTGACCCATTTGCGGATGCCGGCCGTTGCCAGGCAGGGAAAGCGCTCATGCGCCTTGGCGAGTTCCGGGCTGATGCGGTCTATGTCTTCCGGGATCAGCTCGATGCCATAATTCCATGGCGCGCCATCCATGTTCCAGTGCTTGGGGTTCTGCTCGTAGACACCGAGCAGCACGCCCTTGCGCTCCTGGCGCAGGTAGGAAAAGCCGTCGAGGTCGACGGCGATGCCGATCTCCCGGTCAAGCGCCGCGATCTCGGGAATGTCCTCGGTGACGAAATAATGGTGCTCCATCGGCGTCACCGGAAGATCGACGCCGGCCATGCGGCCGAGCTGTTTTGCCCACAGACCGCCGGCGTTGACGACATGCTCTGCAACGATGGTGCCCTGTTCGGTGACGACGTCCCAATGGCCGTTCGCGCGAGACTTCAACTCGACGACACGGTTGCGCAGGATGATGTCGGCACCGCGCTTCTTCGCAGCGCCGGCATAGGCATGCGTCGTGCCGTAAGGGTCGAGATGGCCTTCGTTGGAATCGTGCAGGCCGCCGAGCACGCCGGTGACGTCGACGATCGGGCAGATCTGTTTGATCTCGTCCGGTGTCACCAGGCGAGCCGTCTCTATGCCGACCGACTGGAACACCGCCCAGGCCGATTTCAGCCATTCCCAGCGCTGGGGATCGCTGGCGATGTTGACGCCGCCGGTCATGTGCAGGCCGATGTCCTGGCCGGATTCGGCCTCGATCTCGCGATAGAGGTTGATGGTGTAATCCTGCAGCGCCGCGACATTGGGATCAGCGTTGAGCGCATGGAACCCCGCCGCCGCATGCCAGGTCGAACCGGCGGTCAGTTCGGCGCGCTCAATCAGCGCCACGTCAGACCAGCCGAACCGCGTCAGGTGGTAGAGCACCGAGGCGCCGACCACCCCACCCCCGATGACCACTGCGCGATAATGCGGCTTCAAGGCTTCCCTCCCGGTCCGTCAGAAGCGGCACCATATACGCACTGGACATAAGTGTCTAGTGGAGCAAAACACGCCTCGCCTGACCGAACCAACACGTGGCGAAATGATCAATTCGTTGGCTCGGGCACACGTTTCTGTCGGCGCGTGACGAAGCCGGCGGGCATGTACCGCGCGCTGTCACGCAAGCATCATGTTCGCGCCGTAGACCGCTTCTAGGGGGGCGGCGCGCGGCATCATCGATGTACCGCCTCTTTCAGCTTTTTCGTTCTTCGGCCGCTCCGGCACATCCGTCACAAGAGGATATCCATGAAACAGCTTTACCGAACCACCTCGCTCGGCGTCGCGCTGGCCCTGTTCACCGCCTTGACGCCGGCGCTCGCCAACAGCACCGCGACCGTCCTCGTCAACAAAGGCATGGTCGGTGTCGGCCGCATTCCGGCCGCTCAGCGCGACAAGTTCGGTGAGACGTTCGGATCGGGTTCGGGCATGGCGATCGATACCGCTGGCTGGACGCATGACGCCGGCAGCTACAAGGGGTCGCTCTGGCTGCTGCCGGATCGCGGCTACAACGTCGCAGGCACCACCGACTACCGGCCGCGCATCAACACGATCGGCATCGAATTCACCCCGGCGGCAGCAGGCGCTGCCGGCCAGGAGCAGACCGAAGTCAAGGCGACGCTGGCCGACACAATGCTTTTGACCGACGACAAGGGCACTGATGCCACCGGCCTCGATCCGCTGTCGGATGTACGTCCTGCCGCCGGCGACATACCGATGCTGCCCGCCGCCACCAATGGCAAGCTCGCCCTCGACAATGAGGCGATCGTGCGGCTGCCCGACGGCTCGATGTTCATCTCCGACGAATATGGCCCCAACATCTACCACTTCTCGGCGCAAGGCCGCCTGCTATCGGCGACCCAGCCGCCGGCAGCGCTGGTGCCGATGCGCAAGGGCAAGCCGAATTTCTCCTCGGACAATCCCGGCCCGGGTGCCGCCGAGCCCGACCCGAAGGATCCCGATACCGGCCGCCAGAACAACCAGGGCCTGGAAGGCATGGCGATGACGCCGGACGGCAAGTTCCTGATCGCCGTGCTGCAGTCGGCGACAAGGCAGGATGGCGGCGATTCCGGTTCGACCCGGCAGAACACCAGGGCGCTGGTCTATGACGCCTCCGACCTCGCCCATCTCAAGCTGGCGCATGAATATGTCGTGCCGCTGCCGGTGTTCAAGGACGCCAAGGGCAAGACCAAGGTCGCCGCGCAAAGCGAGATCGTGGCACTGTCGGACACGTCCTTCCTGATGCTGGCGCGCGACAGCGGCAACGGCCAGGGGGTAAAGGGCGACACCTCGCTGCTGCGCCAGATCTTCGTCGTCGACGTTTCGGCCGCGACCGACATTGCCGGCGGCGCCTTCGATGCCGCCGACAAGCCGGTCGCCCCCAAGGGCGTACTCGATCCGTCGGTGACGCCGGCCAGGCTGACGCCGTTCATCGACATCAACGACAATGCGCAGCTCAATCGCTTCGGCCTGCACAATGGCGCGCCGAACGACCACAACAACCTGTCCGAGAAGTGGGAAGCGATGTCGCTGGCCAGCGTGCTCGATCCGAAGCTGCCCGACGACTATTTCCTGTTCGTCGCCAATGACAACGACTTCCTCGCCCAGGACGGCTTCCAGGTCGGCGCCCCCTACAAGGCCGATGACGGCGCCAATGTCGACACCATGTTCCTGGTCTATCAGGTCACGCTGCCAGGCCTCGCCAAGAAGTAGTCACCCCTATCCAGGCGGGCGCGCTTGACGCGTCCGCCTGAATTATCCCCGATCGTGAAGGCTTACTTCAAGAACTCCGCGTCCTTCGGCACGCCCGCATCGATCGGCTCAGCCGTCCTGCTCGACACCGCCATGATCTTGCCGGCAGCCGACAGGTTCGGCCGCACGAAGACCTGCGCGGGACCGTTGACGCGGCTGTAGAGGTCGATGATGTCCTGGTTCATGAAGCGCACGCAGCCCGACGAAGCGTTCTTGCCGATGGAATCCCACTCCGGCGTGCCGTGCAGCCGGTACATCGTGTCCTTGCCGTCGCGGAAGAGATAGAGCGCGCGGGCGCCGAGCGGGCTCTGCGGGCCTGGCGGCATGCCGTCCTTGAATTTCGCCAGCTCCGGCCGGCGCTGGATCATTTCCGGCGGCGGCGTCCACACCGGCCACTTCTTCCGCGCCTGGACCACGGCGCTGCCCGTCCATCCGAAACCAGCCTTCCCTAAGCTAACGCCGTAGCGGATGGCCTTGCCGCCGTCGCGCACCAGATAGAGGAAATGTTCGGAGACATCGACGACGATGGTGCCGGGCTTTTCTCCGGTCGGGTCGGCGACGATCTGGCGCACGAACTTCGGATCGAGCTTGGCCACCGGGATTGCCGGCAGTTGGTAGCCCTCATCCGTGCGCGCCGCGTACATGGTTGCGGTATCGCCGAACGCCGTATCCGGCGGCGGCGCTGCCACCGGCGGCGGCGGCGACACCACCTCCGTCGTGGTGCACGCTGAAAGCGCCACGGAGGCTGCGCCCAAGGCGGATGCACCGAGAAACGCGCGCCGGTTCAGGCGCTCGGAAAACAACGGACTATCGGACATGAATCCCCCAGCAATTCATAGGATATGACAAAGAATGCGGGCCCCACGCCCCCAAGGACCAATATCCCATTCCGGGGGCTTTGAGAACATGATTAGATCAACACACGCCAGGCGGAATTATCCGACGCCGCGTCGGCCTGCCTCCTTGAATCGGCAATCGTCGCGGACTCAGATAAGCCTTCAGCCATGAGCGAAAAAATGCCCACGCGCCGGCGCACCGGCGACCTGACCAGCGGCCCGATCCCGCGCACGCTGCTGCTGTTTGCCTTGCCGGTGCTCGGCTCCAACGTGTTGCAGTCGCTCAATGGGTCGATCAATGCCGTCTGGGTTGGTCGCTTTCTCGGTGAATCGGCGCTGACCGCCACCTCCAATGCCAACCTCGTCCTGTTCCTGATCCTGGGCACCGTGTTCGGCATCGGCATGGCGGCGACCATCCTGGTGGCGCAGTCGGTCGGCGCCCGCGACCTGCCCGAGGCGCGCCGCATCGTCGGCACCAGCGCCACCTTCTTCTTCCTGGTCTCGGTGGTCTTCGCCATCTGCGGCTGGATCTGGGTCGACGCCATCCTCAACACGCTTGGCACGCCGCCAGACGCCTTGCCGCTGGCGCGTTCCTATCTGCGCATCATCTTCGTCGCCGTGCCGATGATGAACCTTCTGTCCTTCGTCATGACCGTGCTGCGCGGTGCCGGCGATTCACGCACGCCCTTCCTCTTCATGGCGCTGGCGGTCGTCCTCGACATCGTGCTTAACCCCCTGCTGATCCGCGGCATTGGCCCCTTCCCCGAACTTGGCATCGCCGGTTCCGCCACCGCGACGCTGACCGGCCAGACGGTGAGCGTCATCGCCATCTTGATCGTGCTCTACGCGCGCAAGCATCCGTTGCGGCTTGCCGGCGCCAATCTCGCGGTGCTGTGGCCGGACCCTGTATTGCTGCGAATCGTTGTCTTCAAGGGCGTGCCGATGGGCCTGCAGATGATCGTCATTTCGGTGGCGGCACTGACGGTGATGGGCATCGTCAATGCCTACGGCTCGCAGGTCGCCGCCGCCTACGGCATCGCCGCACAGCTGTGGACCTACATCCAGATGCCGGCGCTGGCGATCGGTGCCGCGGTCTCCTCCATGGCGGCGCAGAATGTCGGCGCCGGGCGCTGGGACCGGATCGGCCGCGTCGCCGCCTCCGGCGTCGGCTTCAACCTCATCCTGACCGGTTCCCTGGTCGCGCTGCTATGGCTCTTCGACCGTTCGATCCTCAGCCTGTTCCTGAGCAGCGACAGCGCGGCGATCGACGTCGCCGCCCACATCAACGCGGTCGCGTCGTGGTCGTTCATCCTGTTCGGCATCACCATCGTACTGTTCGCCACCGTGCGCGCCACCGGTGCTGTGATGCCGCCGCTGATCATCCTGGTGATCTCGGTGCTTATCGTGCGCACCGGCTTTGCCTATTTCATGCGCGGCATGATCGGCGAGGAAGCGTTGTGGTGGAGTTTCCCGGCGGGTTCGGTCACGTCGCTGGTTCTGGCCGCGGCCTATTACCGTTTCGGCGGCTGGCGCAGCTTGCACATGATCGAGAACAGGCCGGCCGCCGGCGAGCCGCCGGACACCGGGCTCGGCGTGCCGCGCGGCCGCGCCAACATGGCACCCGAGACGCCAAACGGCTGAACGATTTGGCGCACCTTTCGCGAGTCGCTGGACAAGGTGCGGGCCATCCACCGTTCGCCCAGCCACATGGCGGGTAGCCGCACATCCAGCCATCGCGTAGATTTTACCAGACAATCGGGGGGCTCCATGGGTAAAGGCAGGGTCGAGGCATTCACCGATGGCGTGGTGGCCATCATCATCACCATCATGGTGCTGGACCTGAAGGTGCCTGAGGGCGAGGACTTTTCGGCGCTGCTGCCGCAATGGCCGGTCTTCCTGTGCTACGTACTGTCCTTCATCAATGTCGGCATCTACTGGAACAATCTGCACAACATGTTCCACACCGTGCAGCGCGTCGACGGCCGGGTCCTTTGGGCGAACCTGCACCTGTTGTTCTGGCTGTCCTTGATGCCCGTAACGACCGCTTTCATGGGCGAGAACCATTTCGCCACCGTCCCCGTCGCGGTCTACGGTTTCGACCTTGCAATGTGTGCGGCCAGCTATGCCATCCTGGTCCTGGCGCTGCACCGGCTGCATGGTCGGGACACCGCCTTCGCCAAGGCAATCGGCAATGACCGCAAGGGAAGGATTTCGCTCGCCGTCTATATCGCGGCCGTTGCGCTTGCCTTCCTCAACCGGTGGGTCAGTGTGGGCCTCTATGTTGCCGTCGCCCTGGTGTGGCTTGTGCCGGACACACGTTTTTCGCGCGTCCTCGAAAAGTAGTTCTATTTACGCATCGCCTTCAGCTTTTCCGCTACCGACGCGGCAAGGTCGGCATAGCGCTCCTCGAGCCGTTCGGCCGCCTTGATGATCGAAAAATCATGGCCGAATTTCTCCAGCGCCATGCGCAGTTTCTCGACGAATTCGGCCTGTTTTTCCAGCGCCGAGAACAGTGTCTTCACCTGGGCTTCGCTGATATCGGGGTTTGCCAGCATCTGCGGCACCTCGCGCCCCATCTGGTCGCCGGTGGCGGTCTGTTCCTTCAAAATTGCGATCCAGTCCGTCAATCGAAAATCTCCCTTTGTGGGCCAGCATGCGCAGTCACGGCCCGACTGGTCAACCCGAGCACGTGCTGACGCAGGCTTGCACAAGCCTGTTCCGGCGCTAAGTTCGGCGCCATCGAGAAAAGGATCCCGTTGCCCATGATCACCGACGCCGAAATCCAGACCGCCCTGCCCGCTTTTGGCCCGGGCAACACCGCCGTCATCACCGGCGCCGCCAGCGGCATCGGTCTGGCGGCCGCCAAGCGGCTTGCGCTGATGGGCATGAAGATCGTGCTCGCCGACATTGGCGGCGCGCGCCTTGACGACGCCTCCCGCGCCGTCTCGGCCATTGCCGGCAACGACGCCGTGCTTGCCGTTGCCGCTGATGTTTCGAAGGCCGATGAGGTCGATCGTCTCGCCGACCGGGCATTCGGAGCCTTCGGCGAGGTCTCGCTGCTGATGAACAATGCCGGTGTCGGGGACAATCCCGGAAAGCCCTGGGAAAACCGCGACGCCTGGAAACGACTGCTCGACATCAATTTCTGGGGTGTCGTGCATGGCGTCGAGGCCTTCGCACCGCGCATGCTTGCGTCGGCCAAGCCGGGCCTGGTCGTCAACACCGGTTCCAAGCAAGGCATCACCACACCGCCCGGAAACCTCGCCTACAACGTCTCCAAGGCCGGGGTGAAGACATTCACCGAAGGCCTGGCGCATGCGCTGCGCAATGAACCAGGCGCCCGCCTGTCAGCGCATCTGCTCATCCCCGGCTTCACCTATACCGGCCTCACCGAAGGCGCGACGGAAAAACCAGCCGGCGCCTGGACCGGCGAGCAGGTCATTGATTTCATGCTGGAATCCCTGGTCAGGGGCGACTTCTACATCCTGTGCCCCGACAATGATGTGGCGCGGCCGCTGGACGAGAAACGCATGGCCTGGGCGATCGGCGACATCATCGAAAACCGCCCTGCTCTGTCGCGCTGGCACCCCGATCACAAGGATGCGTTCGCGGCCTTCATCAAAGGCTGATCCGTTGGCCCTCAGGCCGCGTGTTTTTTCGGAGTTCGCTTTTGCGCCACGGCCTTCTTTGCGGCCATGGCGGCGATCTTTTCGTCATGCCGTCGCGCCGCCCGCTCGCACTTGTCGCGGATTTCCTCGACCTCGGATTCGGTCAGGTGCTCAATGCCGATAAAACGGTTGTGCCCCGCGCTGACCCGGATCAGCTCATCGAGCTTGGCCTGGATTGCCGCACCGTCGCGATTCTGGGTGTTCTGGATCAGGAACACCATCAGGAAAGTGATGATGGTCGTGCCGGTGTTGATCACCAACTGCCAGGTGTCCGAGAAGCCGAAGAACGGCCCACTCACCGCCCAGACGACGATGATCAGGCAGCAGCCGGCAAAGGTCAGCGGCATGCCGGCTATGTGGGCGACCCGATTGGCGATCCTTGTGAAAAGCTTTTCCATCTGTCGAGATCCCTCAATGGCTGCCGAGATGAGAAACAATCGGCGACCGTTTCGGGTTCCCACGGGCGACAAATACGTCAGGCGCAATTGGTTACACGCAAAGCGCGCATGCGGCGGAAAACACACCTTATCGGTTAGGTGTCACAGTAACCGTGCAGGCAAGAGAGCCTGTTCCATCCGCCTCACAGCGGTATACCTCCAACCCCTTCCGCTGCGCCACCCCCGCATGGCGGAAGGGGTTTCAGTCTCCAGAGCGCGAAGCATGGTTCCCCGAAAGCAAGGGCCGGCACCCAGACAGATGGTCGCTCCACTTTCTGGCAGCTTGCTTCACAGCGTGGGCCTTGGCCTGCTGAAATGCTTGGCAACTGTGACGGCTTGGCCCAAACTGTTCTCAGCGGAAGCTTAAAGGACGTCGTTTTCCCAACGATCGAGGAAGGCCTCGATCGGCATGGCCTGGATGTCGGGAACTGCCCTCGCGAGTTTATCGACCGGCCAGTCCCACCAGGCGAGCGCTTCGATCCGCGCCGCTATGTCAGGCGCAAAGCGAGGCCGGAGCGGCTTGGCCGGCACGCCGGCGACGATCATGTAGGCCGGCACGTCCTGCGTCACCACCGCATTGGCGCCGATGACCGCACCATTGCCGATGGTGATGCCCGGCATGACCACCGCCCCGTGGCCGATCCAGACGTCATGGCCGATGCTCACGGCCTTCGCCTGCCGCCGCTCACGGAACGCGGCATCGACACCCAGCCAACGAAAATACTCGTTCGGCCGATAGCTGACCTTGTGCTGGGTCAACCGCTCGATCGGATGCTCCAGCGCGTTGATGCGGCCGTTGGCGGCGATCGAGCAGAATTTGCCGATAGTTGTGTAGATGGCTTCCGAATGGCGCTCGAAATAGGAGAAATCGCCGACACTCACCTCGCGCAGCACCACGCGCTCGCCGATCGAAGCATAGCGGCCAAGCTTGCACGCCTTCAGCTCCGCGGTCGGATGGATGCGCGGCTCGGGATCTTTCAGGACGAGGTTTTCGGTGCGGTCCATGCGGCGCTTTACTTCAGAGCAATTGCTCCTGCAAGGCAGGAGCAATTGTCCGTGGATCAAACAGCGCGAAAGGGTCAGACCCTTATTTCGGCTTGCCCTTGCTCCACACCACGTTCTGGCCATAGAGCGGCACCGTCGTGACCGACATCTTCGCCGAGCCGTTCTGCACCTGACGCGAATGCGAGAGATAGATCAACGTCTCGTTGGTCTTGTCATAGATGCGGTTCACCACCTGCTTCTTCCAGATCAGGCTGATGCCTTGCTTGAACACCTCCTCGCCGCCCTCGCTCATGTCGATGTCGCCGATGGTGATCGGGCCGGTCTGACGGCAGGAGATCGACGAATCGGAGGGATCCTCGAACCAGTTGCCCTTGTGCAGGCGGTCGATGAGGCTGCGGTCGAAATAGGAGACATGGCAGGTCACGCCATCCACCTTCGGGTCCTTGATCGCTTCGACGATGATGTCGTTGCCGACCCAGTCGACGCCGACCTTGCCGACTTCCTCGGCGACGGCGCTGCCGGCGCCAAGCGCAACGCATGCAGCCAAGGCGCCGCCGATCAGTTTTCGCCCAATCCGTTCGCGCCCAACCAGTTCAAGCAAAGGAGCCTCCTGCGGTTCGAGTTGCCGGTATCAGGTGGGACGCGTTGTGCGGCTTTGCAAGCGGAAGCGTCAACTCCAACGGTTGCGGCAACGCGGCACTTTGCCTGCGCAGGGCCGAACCGCTAAGACTGTCGCACCGGCGCGGCATTGAGCTGGCGCGATGATTTCTGCAGACGGACTTTTGTGATGATGCGTTCTATCCTGGTCGGCATTCTCGTCCTGATGGCGGCCGGCATCGGCTGGCTGACCTTCGACTGGTATCGCGGCCATTACGGCGGCGAACCGTTCGGCGCCCCTTTCACCCTGGTCGACCAGAAGGGCGCGCCGATCACCGAAGCCGCCTTCCGGGGGCAGCCCAGCGTCGTCTTCTTTGGCTTCACCCACTGCCCCGAGGTCTGCCCTACCACGCTGTTCGAACTCTCCGGCTGGCTGAAGACGCTCGGCGACGATGGCAAGACCTTGCATGCCTATTTCGTCTCGGTCGACCCGGAGCGTGACACCCCGGCGGTGATGAACGCCTATGTCAGCAATTTCTCCGACCGCATCACCGGCATCACCGGTGACCCGGACAAGGTCCATGCCATGGCCAAGTCGTTCGGCATCTACTGGAAGAAGGTCGACACCGGCGATGGCGATTACACGATGGACCACACCGCCTCGGTGCTGCTGCTCAACGCCAAGGGCGACTTTGCCGGCACGATCGCCTATGGCGAAAGCGCCAGCACCGCCGTGGAGAAGCTGAAGCGCCTCGCGGGCAAAGGCTGATACAGATTCGATGACCCAGACGCGGCTTCATTTCACCACCGGCAAGATCGAGGCTGAGCGCATCTTCGCGGCGCTTGAGCTGGCCTTCGAGGATGATGGTCTGCCGATCGCCATGCTCGAGGTCGACGAGGACCAGGACATCCACGAGGTCTCGCTTTACGCCGATGGCGACGTCGACGCGGTCGAGGCGCGGGTCAAGGACATTCTCGCCGGCCTCGCTCTGTCGAAGCCGGTCGAGCGCGAGATGCTGCCCGACATCGATTGGGTGGTGCGCTCGCTGGAAGGCCTGAAGCCGGTGCGTGCCGGCCGCTTCTTCGTCCATGGCGCCCATGACCGCAGGAAGCGCCACAGCGGCGAACTCGCCATCGAGATCGAGGCCGGCCTTGCCTTCGGCACTGGCCATCACGGCACCACATCAGGCTGCCTGGAAATGCTGGAGAAAGTGGTGCGGCGCGAACACCCGCGCAATGCGCTCGACCTCGGCACTGGCAGCGCCGTGCTGGCCATCGCCGTTGCCAAGCTGGCGCACATTCCGGTGCTGGCCACCGACATCGATCCCGTGGCGGTGAAGGTCGCCGCCGCCAATGCGCGGCTCAACCACGTCAAGACACTCATCGAAACGGTGACAGCGCCGGGTTTTCATCACCCCATCTTCGGCAAGCGCGCACCCTTCGATCTTATCGTCGCCAACATATTGGCGCGGCCGCTGATGCGGCTGGCGCCGCAAATGGCCGGGCACATCGCGCTTGGCGGCTCGCTCGTCCTGTCAGGCATTCTCGATCGCCAGCGCGACGCCGTCATCTCGGCCTATGTCGGCCAGAATTTTCGGCACGTGCGCACGCTGCACCGCGAAGGCTGGGTGACGATCCACCTCAAGCACTGAGACCGATCCTCGACGGTCCTAGCACCTAGAATTTGATGCCCAGATTGGCCTTGAAGCCATTGTCAAAGGCATCCGCCCCGAACTGTCCAGCATAGGACAGGCCAAGCGTGGCGTTGCGCGCCAGCTGCACGTCGAAGCCGGCTTCGACCAGCATCGCATCCCTGGCGATCGGCACGCCGGCAATGGTGAAGTCGTCGCCACCGGCAAAGGCGACGGTCGACAGCGGCGTCACGTCGCCAAAGGCATGGCGCCAGCCGAGCATGCCACGCGCGGTCGCCGCAACGCCGCCAATGGTGATGTCGGTGGAGGCCCTAACGCCGAGCGTGGTGAAGGTCGCGTCTGACGTTGAGCTGCTGCTGGTCAGCGCCGCGGCGCCGCCGCTCTCCGCGAAGCCGTCTGTGTGCAGGTTCACATAAGCGAGATTGGCGAAGGGCTCGAAGGCAAACGGCCCTGCGTCGGTCTTGTAGGCCAGTTCGCCGAAGGCCTGCGCGGTCGCGGCGTCATAGTCGGCCGACAGGCTGTCGGTGAAGCCTTGGAAAGCCACGGAGCGCGATGTGGAAATCCGATGCCAGGTGTAGGCGGCGCCGGTACGGAAGGCGATGGCGCCCCAATTGGTCCCGCCATAAAGGCCGAGGTGGTAATTGTCGCTGTCGCCGGAAGAATGCCTGTCGTCGGCATCGAAGCTGGTGCGGCTGTAGCCGCCGACCACGCCGATGCGCCAGGCGCCGGCCAGGCCGTCGGCGCCGACCAGCAGGCCGCCCGTCGACCGGTCGAAGGCAGCGGCATTGCCGTCGCTGTCGGTGCTGCCCCAGGAGCCAAAACCCTGCGACCAGATGGCGAAGCGGTCGGTGTCGGCGGCGACCGGCTGAACGCCGTCTTCGCCATAGGCCATGACCGGCAGCGAGGCTGTCTTGCCGCTGTCGCCGAAGGCACCGCGAAGGCGCGCCGTCACCGCGTCCTGCAGCAAGTGGCTGTCCTGCAGCAGCATGCCCTTGGCCGAGGCATGGATTTCACCCGAAAGCTGGTCGAAAGCGGCCTGCGCCGCCGCCTCGCTCGGCAAGGCGAGCACAGCGCTGACCAAGGCACTGCTGGCCGCGCTGGCCAGCCCGTCGGCAGTGGCAATCTGGTTCGGCGTCACACCCGCCGAGCCGAAGGTCTGCGTCTGGGTGACATCGACATAGGCATGCGTCGCATCCGACGTTGTGCTCAGCCTGACAAAGGCAGAGACCTGCGGATCTCCGACCAGGGTGAAGGTTCCGCTGACGCTGGCGGCTTCGAGCACCGTGTAGCGGGTGCCCGCCACCAGGCTACCCAACCCGATATTGCTCACCGTCAAGCCGGCGCCGCTGACGATTGTCGCCGCGCCGGACACCTGGATCAGGTCGGAAAGACCAGTGGAATTGAGTTCCACCGCATAGGTCGAGCCGGCCCGAAATTGGGCGGAGTTGTTGACGGTCAGCGTGCCGATCGTGTTCTTGCCAGGCGCGACCGTGCCGGAAGCATCGAGCACGCCAACCGTGCCGCCGCCGCCGAGCGTGGCGCCGCTATCGACTGTAACCCCCGCATTGCCAAGCGAGCCGGAGACCAGCAAGGTCCCGGCCTTCACCTCGACCCCGCCCGACAACGGGCTCGAACCCGACAGCTCGAAAGTTCCCGTCCCGTCCTTGATCAGCCCGTTGGTACCGGTGATGACGCCCGAAAACACCGTCGAGCCGTTGTTGCCTCCGGTCGTCAGCTTGCCTGACCCGGCATTAACCGCTCCCGCGCCGGCAAGTGAACCGATCGCCTGGTCGAAATTGTTGAGATCGAGCGTTGCGCCGCTTTCGATCGTATAGGCGCTGTTTGCGCTGAAAATGTTGGGGCTCAGGCCCGCCTTCAGCGTACCTTGGGCGACGTCGGTGGCCGTTGCATAGGTGTTATTGCCAGCAAAACCCTCTATTGTCAGCGTGCCGGCCCCCGTCTTGGTGAACGTCCCGCTCGGCGTGCCGTCGTCTCCCATGCTGGCGGAGGTGCTGACGTCGAAGCCATTCGTGTCGATGGTGCCGCCGGCGGCGCCGAACAGGATAGAACCATTGGCCAGGGTGAGGCTCGCACCCGCCTGCAGCGTGCCGCCATCCAGCGTGATCGGCCCAACACCCAAAGCATAATCGGCCGTGGCCCGGATCGTCCCCTCCTCGATCCGGGCGCCTGAGCCGAAACTGTTGTTGTTGGTGAGCACGAGCGTGCCGGCACCGGTCTTGACGATCGCGGATGGATCGCTGAGGTCCGAAATCTGGCCGGCATAGGTTCCGGTTGATCCGGATCCGACGTTGATCGTCTGGCTGAGATCGATGGTCAGGTCGTTGTTGATGGTGACGCCATTCTGGATATCGATCACCGTTCCGCTGAAGGCGGAAAGCACGCCGGTTCCCAACGCGTTGTTGTTGCCGAGGCTAAGCGCGCCGCCATAGAGGTTGGTGCCGCCGGTGTAGGTGTTTGCTCCATTCAAGGTAAGCAAGCCATTGCCGCTCTTGGTGAGGCCCGCGCCTGAGATCACTCCATCCGCCGTAAAATGAGCACCGGCATAAACCGTGAAAACGGTGTCGGAGGCCAGATTGAAACTGGCACCGGCGTCCAGATCGGGAAGGAGATTGTTCGTTTGCACGTTGATCGCGGCCTGCCCGGAGGCCGCGAAGTTCAAAACGCCGTTTGTAAACCGGTAGCCACCAGAGGTGCTCGTGGCATTCAAGTTCAGCGTGCCGACCGTATAGGGTCCGCCAGTCAGGAAAACGGTATAGCCGAGCCCCTGGTCCGGCGCATCATGGTTGAAGTTCGCGACAGCATCGACGCCGTTGGGAATCGTTTCGGGAGTCCAGTTCGCAGCTATGCCCCAATCGCCGCTGTTGTGAATGAAATCCTCGGCCGAGGCGGCACCGGAGTTGATCGGCGTTACAGCGGCCGCAATCAGCCCGGCTATCAGCAGAGCCGGAAGCGACGTGGACGACAGAAGCGAGCCCGCAAGCCGCGCATTCACCTCGCCATGGCCTTTGGCACGCACTGTAGAAACGGAATGTCTCATGAAAATCCCCCGACCAGCCATCCCTTGGCTGAATCGACCCTTGAAGCCCATGGCGACGCTACGAAAACCGCCGCCGACAGACAAGCGAATGTAGGCCGTAAAAATTACCGGAACCAAGCAACACGGTGCCCAGACAAGAAATCAGAGCAAATCCGTTGCGAATTTGCATCAATCAATAGTTGGCCACACCAGATGCCGGACTGCGAACAAGCACGGTTTCTGCCGGCTGACTGGCTCAAGATAATAGTCCTCTTTTTCAACATCGATCCTGCAAGCGGCGCGCGGCAAGCATCATGGCGTTCAACAGCGTGGCAGAATTGGTCCGCCGACACCAACCTTGACCGGAAGGCCCCACTCCCGCGGTCAAGGCAAGAAAACCCGAACCAGATAACTTGCCGTGCGAAGTGACGCACGCTCAAAAAGCAGCCTTTGCTGACTTTTTCTGGTTGCAATTCCCGGGTGCTGGCGGCAGCGCGGCAATGCCGCGTCGTGTCGGGGATGAGGAACGACAACCCAGCTTTCGTGCTGCTGGACCAGCCCCATTTGGTTGTCAGCCAGGCTACGCTGTAGCAGTTTGCGCCAACCGGAAATCGATTCCGATTTCCGGACCCATAGGCTACGGTCACGCCAGCATCAGGAGGCCCATCATGTTCCAGACCTTCGATTCCGCGGGCGACCCGGCAGTCGGCAAGCCGCGCGTAGCGCTGTTGCGCCAGTGGCTGGCGGCAAATGGCCTCGACGGCTTTATCGTTCCGCGCGCGGACGAGCATCAGGGCGAATATGTCGCCGACCGTTCGGCGCGGCTGAAATGGCTGACCGGCTTCAGCGGCTCGGCCGGCGTCGCCATCGTGCTGCGCGACCGCGCCTTCATCTTCGTCGACGGGCGCTACACACTGCAGGTGCGCAGTGAGGTCGATCTCGACATCTTTTCCATCGAAAGCCTGGTCGACAACCCGCCGGCCGTCTGGCTCAAGGACAATATCGGTAAGAGCGCGCGGCTGGGTTTCGATCCCTGGCTGCACACGATCAGCGAGGTCAAGGCGCTGCAGGCCGCGGCCGACAAGACCGGCGCGGTGCTGGTGCCGCTCGAGCAAAACCCGATCGACATCATCTGGAAGGACCAGCCCGCCGCACCGGTGACCCCGGTTGAGTTGCACCCGATCGGCTTTGCCGGCGAACTCGCCAAGGACAAGCTGGCGCGGCTGGCGACGGTGATCGGCAAGGACGGCGCCACCCATGCGGTGCTGACCGACCCTTCCTCCATCGCCTGGGCCTTCAACATCCGGGGCGGCGACGTGCCGCACACGCCGCTGGCGCTCGGCTTTGCCATCCTTGCCGCCGACGGATCGCACCAGCTGTTCATGGACAAACGCAAATTCTCGCGTCAGGTCGCGGCCTATCTCACCCAGCTTGCCGATCCACACGAGCCCGGCGAATTCGAGGCGGCGATCGCAACACTTGCCAAGGGCGGCGCCAAGATCGCGCTCGACCCGGTGCTGGCGGCCGACCGGCTGCGCATGCTGGTCGAGGACAATGGCGGCACGGTGATCGCCGCGCCCGACCCGGCCCGCATCCCGCGCGCCACCAAGAACCAGGCCGAGATCAACGGCTCGCGCGCCGCGCATCGCCGTGACGGTGCGGCGGTAGCCAAGCTTTTGTGCTGGCTGGAGCGCCAGAAACCCGGATCGCTGGACGAGATCGCGGTCGTCACCAGGCTGGAAGAGAGCCGCCGGCAGACCGGCGAGGAAACGCAAATGCCGCTGCGCGACGTCTCCTTCGACACCATTTCCGGCGCCGGCCCGAACGGCGCCATCATGCATTACCGCGTGTCGCGCGCCACCAGCCGCAAGCTGCAGGCGGGCGAGCTGTTCCTGCTCGATTCCGGCGCACAGTATCAGGACGGCACCACCGACATCACCCGCACCGTGCCGATCGGCCAGCCGACCGAGGAGATGCGCGAGCGCTTCACGCTGGTGCTGAAAGGCATGATCGGCATTTCCACGCTGCGCTTCCCTGCTGGCACGCGCGGCTCGGAGATCGACGCCATCGCCCGCATGGCGCTGTGGAAGCATGGCTGCGATTTCGCCCACGGCACCGGCCATGGCGTCGGCTCATACCTCGCCGTGCATGAAGGCCCGCAGCGCATTGCCCGCACCGGCACCGAAAAGCTGCTCGAGGGCATGATGTTGTCCAACGAACCCGGCTACTACAAGGAAGGCGCCTACGGCATCCGCATCGAAAACCTCATCCTGGTGACGCCGGCTGAACAAATCGAGGGCGGCGACATCGCCATGCACGGCTTCGAGACGCTGACGCTGGCGCCGATCGACATCCGGCTGGTGCGGACCGACCTCTTGACGCGCGACGAGCTGCATTGGCTCGACACCTACCATGCCTGGGTGCTGGCCGAGATCGGACCGATGCTCGACGGCGAAACGCTGGCCTGGCTGGAGAAGGCGACCGCGCCGCTGCCGCACGACGCGAAGATCTAGATTTTCTGAGGCGCGAGGGCGTGTCGAGATTCAGGTCAGGACGAGCCGAAAACGGCGGATTCCGAGAGCCGGAGCGGAGCGTACTTTTGGGTACGTGAGCACCGGAAGCGCAGGAAGCCGCCGTTTGCAGGCCGTCATCACCTGAATATCGACATGCCCTACCCGAAGAACTGCCGGGCCACGATCAACACCGCTGCCCCGGCCAAAAACATCGACATCAGCCCGCCCCGCAGCGAGACCACGGCGGTAACAACCAGCGCCGCCCATTCCGCCGGCCCGGCATTCAACAGCTCCGGCGCCACCAGCGTCGTCAGCACCGCCGCCGGCACGGCATTGAGGCCGGCCTCGACACGGGGATGGATGTTGTCGAAGCGGGAGATGACCAGATGTCCGCCGATGCGCGTCAGATAGGTGGCGATCGCGCCGGCGATGATGATCCAGAATGTCGTGCTCATGGCCTTGTCTCCACGCCGCTATGGTGCGGTGGCAGGATGACAGCGAGCAGCACGCCGGCAATGGCGCCGATAGAGACGTGCCAGGGCGAGCCGACCGTCTTGTAGGCAATGATCGAGGCGCAGGCACTGGCGACCACCACCGGCAGCCACAGCGGCCGCTTGCGGAACCCCAGCACCAGGCCGAGAAAGTAGATCGGCAGCAGGAAATCGATACCCAGCGCATGCGTGTCGGGGATCAGCTTGCCGAACACCGCGCCAAGCGCGCTCTCGATCACCCAGAACACATAGACCGGCAGGCCAAGCCCCAGATACCAGGCAAAGCCGACGGTCTGGCCGGATTGCGCCCGGGCTTCGGCCACGGCGTATTGCGGATCGGTGAGGATGAAATAGCCGAGCGCTTGGCTGATGACAGGCCAGTGCGCGATGCGCCGGCCGATACCGGCGGAATAAAGCACATGGCGGAAGTTGACCGCGAAGATCGACAACACGATCAGCCACGGCGCGACATGCTGGCCGAACAGCTGGATGCCGACCATCTGGCTGGCGCCGCCGAACACTAGCGCGCTCATCAGGAAGGCTTCGAGGACCGAAAAACCATTGTCGACGGCAAGCGCCCCGAACAGCACCGCGAACGGCGCCGACGCCACCACGACAGGCATGGAGAGCCGCACGCCCTGCCAGAAGTCGCTTCTGCCGCCGCTCTCGGAAATCACGTCCGTCGCCATCGATCGCTCCCAGGGTCGAAACCGTCGATGTAGGTAGTGCAGCCCGTCTTGTCACACGAATTCGCTTGAGCCAAACGATCAGCGGAAATGATCGTCGCCACGCTCCAGATGAAACTTAGTCCTTCGCGATTCTGCCCTCGATCGCCCTGCCCCAGTCGAGCAGCGGCCTGGCGCGCAAGGTGAAATCGACGAGTTCCTCGACCAGTTCCGGCCCGTGGATGCCAGCCGGATCGATCGCATGCCGGACGGCGAAATGCCGGTTGCGGATGGCAGCGACAAGATCCTGGTCGGTGACATGCTCGAAGCCGCGCGGCGTGCGCTTCATGCGATCCTCTGCATCCAGTTCGAGGCCGTTCTTCTTCAACGCCTTCACCATGGCGCGAAACCTGTCGGGCCACGTCTCGATGGCGCGCCGCATCGCCAGCAGCAGCGCGGCTTCCGGCTGCCACCAGGCGACGCCGGCAAAGCAGCCCTCCAACCCGATATGAATGTAGAACACGCCCTGCACGGCTTTGCTGCCATCCGGCGACAGAATCGCCGAGACATGCCGATTATAAGGCCGTTTGTCCTTGGCGAAGCGCACGTCCCGATTGATGCGGAACAGTGACTTCTTGCGGTCGCCGCGCAGACCGAGACCCGCCTCTGCAAAACGCTGCGTCAGCGTCTCGACAAGATCACCCAGAGGATCGCGCAATTCCTGTTCGAACAGGTCGCGGTTCTCCAGAAACCACTCCCGGCTCTGGTGGAAATCCAGCGCCTTCAGGAACGGAATGGCTTTCGGGCCGAACCCTTTGAACGCCATCACGACTTGCCGACCCGCTGCAGCCAGGTGTCCTCGTCGATGACTTCGACGCCGAGTTCACTGGCAAGCTTGAGCTTGGAGCCGGCGCCCGGTCCCGCCACCAGCAGATCGGTCTTGGCCGAAACCGAACCGGCGACCTTGGCGCCAAGACGCTCGGCCATCGCCTTGGCCTCCGAGCGCGTCATCTTTTCCAATGAACCGGTGAAGACGATGGTCTTGCCGGCAACCTCGCTGTCGGCCGAGACGGTGACGATATAGGGCTTCGGCTTGACCTGTTCGAGCAGCTTGTCGAGCACGTCGTCATTGCGCTCATTGCCGAAGAAATCGCGCAGCGCATCGATCACCGTGTCGCCGATACCGTTGACCGATGGGAAGACGGTGTGCGGATCCTCCGCCGCCGCCGTCTCCTTGCCGACGCGGATCAGCTCCTCGATGGTGGAAAAGGTCTTGGCAAGCACGGCGGCTGTCGTCTCGCCGATATGACGGATGCCGAGCGCGAAGATGAAGCGGTCGAGTTCCGGCTCGCGGCGCGAATCGATGGCCGCGAACAGCTTATCGAGGCCTTCATAGTTGCGATCCTCGACGCTGCGCACATTCTTGCGCGTCTTGCCGGATGCCGCCTCGCGCTGCCTGGCCTGCTCCTCGCGCCGCTCGGCCAGCGCCTTGGTGACGGCGGGGCGACGGTCCCTGAGCGTGAAAATATCGGCGGCCGTCTTGATCAGTCCGGCGTTGAAGAACGTATCGATGTTCTCCGCGCCAAGGCCTTCGATATCCAGGGCGCCGCGCGAGACGAAATGGCGCAATCTTTCCACGGCCTGTGCTGCGCAGATCAGCTCGCCGGTGCAGCGCCGGCGCGAATCTTCCTTGCCGGTCTTCTCGTTGATCTCGCGCGTCGCCGGCGAACCGCAGACCGGACAGCTATGCGGGAATTCGTAAGGCACGGCATCAGCCGGACGCTTGTCGATGACGACACTGACGATCTGCGGAATGACATCGCCTGCCCGCTGGATCACCACCGTGTCGCCGATGCGCACGTCGATGCTGTCGCGGATCGGCAGGCCGTTGCTGTCGAAACCCTTGATGTAATCCTCATTGTGCAGCGTGACGTTCTCGACCACGACGCCGCCGACCGTGACGGGCGCAAGCCTTGCGACCGGCGCCAGCGTGCCGGTGCGACCGACCTGGATGTCGATCTTCTCTACCGTCGTCATGGCCTGCTCGGCCGGGAATTTGTGGGCGACGGCCCAGCGCGGCTCGCCGGTGACGAAACCCCAGCGGCGCTGCAGCTCCAGCTGGTCGACCTTGTAGACGACGCCATCTATGTCATAGCCAAGCGAGGAGCGTTGCTCCTCGATCCGATGGTAGTGCGCGACCAGTTCCTCGGCCGACTTCGCCCGCACCATCAACGGGCTGATCTTGAACCCCCAATCCGCAAATTTCTGCACCGATTCGTACTGGGTCGGCGCCGGATCCGCGGTCGTGAAGCCCCAGGCATAGGCGAAGAATTTAAGGTTGCGGCTGGCGGTAACGGAGGCGTCCTTCTGGCGCAGCGATCCGGCCGCCGTGTTGCGCGGATTGACGTAATCCTGACCGCCGGCCGCGGCCGAGCGCTGCTTCAGCGCCTCGAACTCCGCATAGGTCATGTAGACCTCGCCGCGGATCTCGATGGTCTCGGGCCAGCCCGATCCTTTCAGCTTGGCGGGAATGTCGGCGATGGTCCTGAGGTTCGCGGTGATGTCCTCACCGACCGCGCCGTCGCCGCGCGTCGCGCCCTGCACGAACACGCCGTTCTCATAGCGCAGCGATGCCGACAGCCCGTCGATCTTCGGCTCGGCGGTGAAGGCGATATCGAGGTCCTTGTCGCGGTCGAAGAAGCGCCGGCCGCGCTCGATGAAATCGGTGACATCCTCGTCGGTATAAGCCTTGGCGAGGCTGAGCATCGGCACGGCATGGCGCACCTTGGCGAAACCCTCGGCAGGCGGCGCGCCGACCCTGCGTGATGGCGAATCCTCGCGCACCAGATCGGGAAAACGCTCCTCGATGGCAAGGTTGCGCCGCGTCAGCGCATCATAGGCGGCGTCCGAGATTATCGGCGCGTCCTCGGCATGGTAGCGCCGATCGTGCTCGGCGATCTGCTCCGCAAGGCGCTTCAGCTCGGCTTCAGCCTCGCTTTCGCTGAGCGAATCGACAGGTTTTTCAGCCATGCTTTTCTCCCCCGAACGGTGGCGCGCCACAATAGAGCATGATCCCGAAAAGTGGGAACCGGTTTTCAGAAAAGATCATTCCTGAACAGCAGGATGGAGCCATATCCTGACTCGCTGCCATATCCTAAATCGGCCATCACGCCGTATAGTCTCATGCCGCGTTTGTATTTTCGCGCAGCAGTCGCTCGGCGGCGGCGCGAGCCTCGTCGGTGATCGTTGCGCCGGCCAGCATGCGGGCGATCTCTTCCTGCCGCGCCGGCCTGTCCATCTCGGCAATGCCGGTCGCTACCCGGTCCGTGCTGCCCGATTTGGAGATCAGGAAATGCGTCGCCGCGCGCGCCGCCACTTGCGGCGCATGGGTGACCGACAGCACTTGCACGCGCTTCGACAGCCGCGCCAGCCTTTGGCCGATCGCATCCGCCACGGCGCCACCGACACCGGTGTCGATTTCGTCGAAGACCAGCGTCGGCGCCGAGCCGCGATCGGCCAGCGCCACTTTCAGCGCCAAGAGGAAGCGCGACAGCTCGCCGCCGGACGCCACCTTCATCATCGGGCCGGGCCGCGTGCCGGGATTGGTGCGCACCCAGAACTCGATCTGGTCGATACCCTCTTCCATGCGGCTCTCGGCCTCGCTCTTCATCTCGACGATGAAGGCGGCACGTTCGAGCTTGAGCGCCGGCAGTTCGGCCATCACGGCCTTGGTCAGGCCGACCGCCGCCGCGTGGCGGAGCGAAGACAGCTGTGCTGCGGCGATGTCATACGCCTCGCGTGCCGCGGCGGCCTGCTTTTCCAGCCCATGCAGACGCTCCTCGCCGGCGTCGAGATCGGCGAGATCGGCTACCATCGTGTCACGCAATTGGGCCAGATCGTCGACGGCGACGCTGTGTTTGCGCGACGCCGCGCGCAGCGAAAACAGCCGCTCCTCCGCCTTCTCCAGCCGCTGCGGGTCATACTCCGTTGCGCGAAGTGCCGCCTCGACACCCGATTGCGCCGCATCGAGCGACAGCATGGCTTCGTCCAGTGACTTGACCACATCCTCGAGCAGGCCGGGCGCCTCCGTCGCCTTGCGCTGCAGCCGTCTCAGCAGACTGGCGAGTTGCGGCAAGGGCGAAGATGGGCCGGACAGCACATCCTGCGCGTCGTGGATTTCGGACGCGATCTTTTCGGCGCGCATCATATGGGCGCGCAGTTCGGCAAGTTCCGTTTCCTCGCCAGGCTGCGGATCGAGCTTGGTGAGTTCCGCAACCGCGGCGCGCAAATAGTCGGCCTCGCGCGCGGCGGCCGCCACCTTGGCGCGGTGGCGCGTAAGCTCCTGCTCGCCGGCGCGCCAATGCCGCCAGGCCTCCCCGGTCGAGCGAACGGCGCCGAGATGGCCGCCGAAAGCGTCGAGCACGTCGCGGTGGGCGCCGGGGTCGACCAAGGCGCGCTCGTCGTGCTGGCCGTGGATCTCGACCAGCGCACGCCCGACATCGCGCATCAGGGTCACGCTGGATGGCTGGTCATTGACGAACACGCGGGTGCGGCCGTCCGCCGTCTGCACGCGGCGCAGGATGATGTCGCCGTCATCCTCGATGGCGTTTTCGACAAGCAGCGCGCGCACCGGATGGTTGCGCGGCACATCGAACACGGCAATCACCTGGCCTTGCGCCGCGCCATGGCGCACCAAAGAGGCGTCGCCGCGCGCGCCAAGCGCCAGCGACAGGGCATCGAGCAGGATGGATTTGCCGGCGCCGGTTTCGCCGGTCAGCACGGAAAGGCCCGGCTGGAAGTCGATATCCAGCTTCTCGATCAGGACGATATCGCGGATCGACAGTCTGGAAAGCATCAGAACCCGGACCTCAGGCAATTCCAGGAAACGTGCGGAGCGTTTTTCCCACCGGAATTGCGTAGAACAAAAAGTTGGGACGGCTCAGCGCTTCAAATCACACTGAACCGCCGTGGAGCGGCACGCGACCAATCGGAGTCGCAGCGCCGCACTATCTTTTTGTTTCAGCATCGGATCAATCCGAAAAGCGCGCCGCTGCGACGCGCTTTACGGATCAGGCGCCGGTGATCAGCTTCCCGGCCTTGGATATCCACGATCCGGCATTTTCGCGCGGCGCAAGCCCGTTGCTCTGCAGGAGCTTGTAGGAATCCTTGTACCATGAGCTGTCAGGATAGTTCGTGCCAAGCACCGCGGCGGCCGTCTGGGCCTCCGAGGTCAGCCCCAACGCGTAGTAGCTTTCGGTCAGGCGGGCCAACGCTTCCTCGACATGGCGTGTATTGGAATAGTTCTCCACCACGGTGCGGAAGCGCTTGACGGCGGCAATGTATTCGCGGCGCTCCAGATAGTAGCGGCCGATCTGCATTTCCTTGCCGGCGAGCTGATCGTTGGCGAAGCGGATCTTCTCCTTGGCGTCGTCGACATATTCCGATGTCGGCCAGCGCGTGACCAGATCCTGCATCGTCTGCAGGGTCTGGCGCGCTTCCTTCTGGTCCTGCGTCACATCCTTGATCTGGCGATAGTAGCTCAGGCCGATAATGTACTGTGCGTAAGGCGCGTCATCGGTGGACGGATACAGCGCCAGATAGCGCTTGGCCGACGAGATCGCGTCGTCGTAGCTGCCCTTTCGATAGTCGGCGAACGCGCCCATCACCATCGATTTACGGGCCCATTCCGAATAGGGATGCTGGCGGTCGACGGCGTCGAACTTCTTGCTCGCCTCGTCCAGGCGGCCGGCATTCAAATTGGCGAGACCCTGATTGTAGAGAACGTCGGCGGGCTCGGTCTGGTCGACATAGGTCGACAGGTCGATGTCTTTCTCCGACGACATGCAGGCCGACAGAAAGAGCGATGGAACAACCAGCGAAAGCGCCAGGATAACAGACCGCTGGCGCGCTTTCGATTGACCGGCTCGCTTGAAGAACATGATTGGATTGCGCCCTTTCGGCGTTATTTTAATGCCTCTTGCATGCTGTTGTCCCAAAACTGGTCCCCACTTTTGAGCGACATGCACTAATCGACGGCAGCAGCCATAAACCATAACCGCCTTGCCCGGCAACGCTATCTCCGGGCAATCGCGCATTTTTGTGGCGGCGCGGCGGCACTGGAACATCCCTGTGATTTCGCCGGACGATGATGCATTCCTGCAACACTAAGGCATCGCGCCACAAAGTGCGAAAACGTTGCGAGTTCAGATCATCCAGGGTGCGTAGAGCGGCGCATTGACGGCGCTCATCTCCGCCGCGCGGCCACGCTCGCGGCGCGTCGTCTCGACAATCTCGAAGGCCGTGCGGTCCGACAGCAGGCGCCGCAGCGCGGCGGCATTCATCCTGTGGCCGCCGCGATAGGAGCGGAAGCAGCCGATGAAGCGGGCTCCGGCCAGCGCCAGGTCGCCCATGGCGTCAAGCGTCTTGTGGCGTACGAATTCGTTGGGATAGCGCAGGCCGCCCATATTGATGACGCGGTTGTCGTCACCGATCACCAGCGAATTTTCCAGCGAGGATCCCAGCGCATAGCCGGCGGCCCACAGCCGCTCGACATCCTTCATGAAGCCGAAGGTGCGAGCCCGCGCAATGTCGCGGCGGAAAATATCGGCATTGAGGTCGGAGGCAAACAGTTGGCGACCGATGGCCGGGCTTTCGAAATCGATCTCGATCTCGAAACGGGTGCCGTCATAGGGCCTGAACTCCGCCCAGGAGGCACCGTTCTCGATACGGACCGGCTTGACGACCCTGATGTAGCGCCGCTTGACCGACAGCATCTCGATGCCTCCCTGATCGATGGCTTCCACGAAGGCCATGGCGCTGCCGTCGAGGATGGGAACCTCGGAACCGTCGATCTCGATAACGACATTGTCGATCCCAAGCCCGAACAGGGCAGCCATGATGTGCTCGACCGTGGCGATGTGCTCGCCCGCGGGATCGCCAAGCATGGTGCACAGATCGGTGGCGCCGACCTCGGCAACCAGGGCGCGGAACTCGCGGCCCTGCCCGTCTCCGTTGACAAGCTGGAACACGATGCCGGTGTCGGCATCCGCGGGCAGGAAACTGATGGAAACTTCTTTGCCGCTGTGAACGCCGGTGCCGGTAAGCGACGCGCGCGTCTTCACTGTCGTCTGATAGTCGTGCAAGACAATCCCCATAAGCCCGAAATGCCTAGGTCCGCTTCTCCAGCCCGAGGGCGCGGCTCTTGTGAAAATCGGCAGGCAGGGTCACTTCCCCCGAAATCCCGGCACACCGACTATGGTAGGCAGCGAAGATAATGTTCCGGCAGGGAGACTCCAAATCACGGTTTCTTACCCTTTGTAACCGCAAGTCGGAGCGAGCTCGATATTGTAACCTTTTGATTTTGCAGCATTTAAAACGTTAACAGGCAAGCAATTCCTTGCTTGCCTGTTAACAATTATTACAGTCCGTTAACCGCTCAGTTGGCCTGGCGGCGCAGGAACGCCGGAATCTCCAGCTGATCGTCGTCCTGAGTCGCCCTGGTCTGCGGCGTCAGGCGGCCCTGGTCATCCAGCTGGCCACGGCGCGGCGCGTAGAGCTGGGCGTCCTGGCTGGCGAGACGGCGCACTTCGGGGGCAGCCTGGCGCAGCTTCGGCTCGCGCGGTTGCGCCGGCTGCAGCCTTGCGGGCTCCTCCTCGCGGCGGGTCAGGCCGTTGGTCAGGCGCTTCAACAGGCCCATCGGTCCGCTGTTGTTCTCGTGGTCCACTGGGCGACTCTTGGCGTCGACCTCGGCCTTGACGACCGGCGGAAAGTCCTCGACGCGCGGCATGCGCTGCGGTGCCATCGCCACCGGCTGCTGGACCTCACGCAGCATTTCACGCGGCTGCGGGGCCGGCTGCATCTGCTGGACGACCGGCTGCGGCATTGGCTGCTGTGGCGGCGCCTGGAAGATCTTGCTCTGCGGACGGAAATCATCCGCATGAGCGACAGGAGCCGGACGAGCCTGCGCCATGGCGGCGGCGTTTGCCTCGGCGAGCTGGATGGCCTCGGCGACCGGATCCGCGGCACGCGGCTCATAGACAGGCTGCTGGACCGGTGCCGGGCGGCTTTCCACCGCGGCCACGGCCGGACGGGCGACCGGCTTCTGCGGTGCCGTACGGATCGAGATCGGAGCAGCGGCGATTTCAGCCGCCGACTTGTCGATGCCGGTGGCAACCACCGAGACACGGATGACGCCTTCGAGTTCCTCGTCGAAGGTGGCGCCCAGGATGATGTTGGCGTCCTGGTCGACTTCCTCACGGATACGGGTCGCCGCTTCGTCGACTTCGAACAGGGTCAGGTCGCGGCCGCCGGTGATCGAGATCAGCAGGCCCTTGGCGCCCTTCATCGAGGTCTCGTCGAGCAGCGGGTTGGCGATCGCAGCCTCGGCGGCGGCCATTGCACGGCCCTCGCCCGAAGCCTCGCCGGTGCCCATCATCGCCTTGCCCATCTCGCGCATCACCGAACGCACGTCGGCGAAGTCGAGGTTGATCAGGCCTTCCTTGACCATCAGGTCGGTGATGCAGGCGACACCGGAATAGAGCACCTGGTCGGCCATGGCGAAGGCGTCGGCGAAGGTGGTCTTGTCATTGGCCAGCCGGAACAGGTTCTGGTTGGGGATGACGATCAGGGTATCGACGCATTTCTGCAGTTCCTCAATGCCCATGTCGGCCGTCTTCATGCGGCGCTGGCCTTCGAAGTGGAACGGCTTGGTGACGACGCCGACGGTGAGGATGCCCTTTTCGCGCGCGGCGCGGGCAACGACCGGAGCAGCACCGGTGCCGGTGCCGCCGCCCATGCCGGCGGTGACGAAGCACATATGGGTGTTGGACAGGTGGTCGATGATCTCGTCGATGCACTCTTCCGCCGCCGCACGGCCGACTTCCGGCTGCGATCCGGCACCGAGCCCCTCGGTGACATGCGCGCCGAGCTGGATCAGCCGGTCGGCCTTCGACATGGTCAGCGCCTGCGCGTCGGTGTTGGCCACGACGAACTCGACACCGCGCAGACCGGCGGTGATCATGTTGTTCACGGCGTTGCCGCCGCCGCCGCCGACACCGAACACGGTGATGCGCGGCTTAAGCTCGGTGATGTCCGGCTTCTGCAGATTGATGGTCATTGTCTCCGTCCTTTGCCTTTCACGCCGCTTCGCCGCCGCGGCCGCCTATGGGGCTGTCCCCGTCAATTAGAAACTGTCTCTCAACCACTGACTCATGCGATGCAGTTTTCCACCCGTTCCGGTCATCCTGAGACCGGAAATGCCTTTCGCCGGATGGCTCTCGAAACTCGCCATCTGCGGATAGATCAGAAGCCCGACGGCGGCCGAGAAGGCCGGCCCCTTCGCCGCTTCGGGCAGGCCGGCCACGCCGAGCGGGCGGCCGATGCGTACATTGCGTCCCAGGATGCGGCGCGCCGCTTCCGGCAGGCCGGCCAGTTGGCTGGCGCCGCCGGTGAGCACGACGCGCTTGCCGACCGCATTGCCGTAGCCGGACTTGTTCAGCCGGTCGCGCAACAATTCGAGCGTTTCGTCGATGCGGGCGCGCACGATGCGCGTCATCACCGAACGCGGTATCTGCAGCGGCACGTCGCCATCATCGCCGATCGGCTGAATCGAGACCAGGTCGCGGTCGTCGGCACTGCCCGGCAGCGCCGAACCATGCATCACCTTCAGCCGTTCGGCGGCATCGAGCGAGGTCGAGAGCCCCTTGGCCATATCCAGCGTGACGTGGTTGCCGCCAATAGCGATGGCGTCGCCATGGACGAACTTGCCTTCCGAAAACACCGAGATGGTCGTCGTGCCGCCGCCCATGTCGATGCAGGCCGCACCCAGTTCCAGCTCGTCGTCGACCAGAGCCGCCAAGCCGCTGGCATAGGGCGTCGCCACCATGCGCTCGACCGACAGATGCGAACGGTTGATGGAAAGCTCCAGATTGCGCATCGGCGCCGCATCGCCCGTCAGCACATGCATATCGACGCCAAGCGCATCGCCGACCATGCCGCGCGGATCGCGCACGCCGCGTTCTGCATCGAGCGAGAAGCCGACGGGCAGCGAATGGATTACCTCGCGCTCGGCCTTGAGCGCCTGCTTGGCGCCGGCGCCGAGCACGCGCTTGATGTCGGCTTCATCCGCCTCGTGGCCGCCAAGATTGATGGTCGCAGAGAAGCTTTCGCTCTTCAGCCGGCCGGCGGTCATGTTGACGATCAGCGAATCGACCGTCAGCCCCGCCATGCGCTCGGCGGCATCGACGGACAGACGGATAGCATGTTCGGCCCGATCAAGATCGACGACCACGCCCGACTTCACGCCTTGCGACTTCTGATGGCCGATGCCGATCACCTGGATCCGATGCGAGCGGCCGCGCAAAAGCTTGCCGTCATCGTTCGGCTTGAGCTTGGCCACCATGCAGCAGACCTTGTTCGAGCCGACATCCAGCACCGTGAGGGTGCCGGACCGGCGCGACGAGGCATCGCCTGAACCGCCAAGCCAGCTCATATCTTCGTCTCCGACTTGCGCTTGAGGGTCTTCGGCTTCTCGTTGAGCGCGGCCTCGCGCTGCGTCGCCGCCTCTGGCGTCAATTCCACGACCAGCCGGTCTGTCAGACGCATGTCGACAGCGGCGATGTCGCGCGACAGCAAACCCTTGTCCTTGTCCATCTTGACCAGCTCGGCGAGCGCCTGGTCCTCTTCGTCCTCGGGCAGCTTGACGGTGATGCCGTTGTCCAGCTTCAGGTCCCATCGCCGATCGCCAACGCGGATATAGCCCTTGATCCGGCTCGCCAGGTCGGGATATTTTTCGACCTTGGCTAGGAAATCGGGCGCCTTGGCCGGCGCGCCGTCGCCGATCAGCAGCGGCAACATCACCTGCTTGCCGCCCGAGAACGGCGCGATGACGGCGCCATCCTTCTCGATAACCGAGAGATCATTGCCTTGCTGCCAGAGCGCGAAGGCCTCGCGCTCCTCGACGCGCACTTCCAGCGTGTGCGGATAGACCTTGCGCACCGCCGCCACCTCGATCCATGGCAGGCCGGAGATGCGCTCGCGTGCGGCCTCCGCGTCGAAGCCGATCAGCGAGGTCCAGCCGTCGAGCTCGAGCCTGTCGAGAATGTCGATCTCCGAGGTCTGGCGGTTGCCGACCACCTTGACCTGATCGACGGCAAAGCCGGTGCGGGCGGTGATGCTCTGGATGATGCCGTCGGCATGGCCGCCGAGATAGGCGCCATAGGCGCCGCTCGAAGCGAGCAGCACCGCCGACATCATCGCGGCGGAGAAGCGCGGCGCTTCGAATTCACCATCGCCCAGGCGCGCCAGGATGCGCACCGGGCGGCGAAGCACGCGCGGCAGCACGAAATGGTCAAACGACAATGACAGGCCGAACAGCGACGGTCCAGCCGCGCCCTTCCCCTTGCCTTGTCCCCATTTCAACGCAGACACGAAGCGTCCTCCACCATCCAACTCAACAACTCACCAAACGAATGCCCGGCATGGGCAGCGATTTCAGGCACCAAAGACGTCGGCGTCATGCCCGGCTGAGTGTTGACCTCGAGCCATACAACCTCGCCATTTTCGGAGTGACGATCGTCATAACGGAAGTCCGACCGGGAAACGCCCCGACAGCCGACAGCTTGGTGAGCCTTGAGCGCCAGTGTCTGTATTTTTTGGTAAATATTCGGTGAAACTTTTGCGGGGCATTCGTGTTTTGATCCGCCCGCGACATATTTTGAATCGTAATCGTAGAAGGAATGGCCGGTCGGAATTATCTCACACACGCCGAGCGCCACATCGCCCATGACGGCGCAGGTCAGCTCGCGCCCGTGGATGTAGCGCTCGACCATGACGGTATCCCCATATTTCCACTCGGACGAGCCAACCACCTGCGGCGGGTGCGACTGCCCCTCCGACACGATGACGACACCGAAGCTCGACCCCTCATTGACCGGCTTGATCACATAGGGCGGCTTCATCGGGTGCTTGTTCTGGATGGCGAAGCGATTGGTGACCTTCGATTCGGCGACGGGAACGCCGACCGATTTGACGATCTTCTTCGCCTGCTCCTTGTTCATGGCGAGCGCCGAGGCGAGCACGCCGGAATGGGTGTAGGGAATACCGAGATATTCGAGAATGCCCTGAATGGTGCCGTCCTCGCCAAAAGGACCGTGCAGTGCATTGAAGGCAACGTCAGGCTTGAGCTCGGAGAGCACGGAGCCGACGTCGCGCCCGACATCGACGCGGGTGACCTGATAGCCCTCCTTCTCCAGCGCATCGGCACAGGCCTTTCCGGAAGACAAGGACACGGGCCGCTCGGACGAAAAACCTCCCAGCAGGACGGCCACATGCTTGCTTTTCATTCCCCGTCATCCCCTCTCACGGCGGACCAAAAACCAAGATTTCCGCAACATTGAGTCCGAGTCTCCCGGCAGGTTGCCCCCCCAGACGGAAAACGCGGGTAACGCGTCGAACGACTCAAATCAGGAAACGCTTTTGAGCAGAGAATCAGAGAGTTGATTCACTGGCAAGTGCTTATGATTCCGAGAGATTCACTTTGTGAGAAAATGGCTGCGAAAACCGTGTCGCTGAGTCTTTGCGGCAACGGTTTCGCGCATTTTGGGAACACGTTGAAGTTCATGCATCACATGAACTTCATGAACAGCGAAGGTACGCTCATATTCAGGTCAGGCCGTGTCGAAAACGATGGCCTTCGAGAACCGGAGCGGAGCGGACATTCGGGTCCGTGAGCACCGGAAGCGGAGAAGGCCGTCGTTTGCAGGCCGGCATCACCTGAATATCAGCGTACCTAGAGGAGCTGCCCCAGAAACTCCTGAACGGCATGCCCGGGCCGGAAATTGCCGATGCGCTTGATCTCCCATTGCAGCCGGATTCCCGAATGCTCCAGCACGCGTGCGCGCACCGTTTCGCCGAGATATTCGAGGTCGTAACCGGTCGCGGTGCCGGTGTTGATCATGAAATTGCAGTGCATTGGCGACATCTGCGCGCCACCGATCATCAGGCCGCGGCAGCCTGCCTTGTCGATCTCCTTCCAGGCCGACGTCCCTTCCGGATTCTTGAAGGTCGAGCCACCGGTCTTCTCGCGGATCGGCTGCACGGTCTCGCGGTGATTCTGCACCGCGTCCATCGCCGCCTTGATCGTGGCCTTGTCCTCGGCAAAGCCTTCAAACACGGCCGAGGTGAAGATCAGCCCGGAAGGTGCCGCCGAATGGCGATAGGCATAGCCCATCTCGGCATTGCTCAGTGTCTGGACATTGCCCTTGCGGTCGAGCGCACGCACCTCGACGACGCGCTCGCGCGTCTCGACGCCATTGGCGCCGGCATTCATCCTCAGCGCGCCACCGACGGCGCCTGGAATACCATGATAGAAATGGAAGCCGCCGATGCCGGCTTCCAGCGCCAGGGCCGCCACGCGTTTGTCGGGCGTCGCAGCCCCCGCCTTGATCCGGATCGGCGAAACGAGCTCGGCCTCGCCAAAGCCCTTGGCCGAAAGCCGGATGACAAAGCCTGGAATGCCGCCGTCACGGACCAGAAGGTTCGAACCGACGCCAACGACGGTGAGAGGTATTTCTTCGGGAACCGCTCGCAGAAACGCGGCAAGGTCTTCCTCGTCGGCCGGCTGGAACAGCACCTCGGCCAGGCCACCGGCACGGAACCAGGTGATCTTGTCCATCTCGGCATTTGGCGTCAGGCGGCCGCGCAGGCCGGCAAGCCGGTCGCCGAGTCTGTCGATCAGGGCCTGGCCATGCATCATGAGGCGGCAAGCTCCTTTGGCAGAGCATAGGCCCATTGGGTGATGTTGCCGGCGCCAAGAAAGACGACGAAATCACCGGGCTTGGCGAGATCACGAATGATCGGCGCGATCGCTGCCGGCCCCTCGATGTAGCGCGCGTCGCGATGGCCGCCGGCGCGGATGCGCGACACCAGCTCGTCCGAGGTGACGCCGTCGATCGGGTCTTCGCCGGCAGCGTAGACCGGTGCCACCATCACCGTGTCGGCATCGTTGAAGCAGGCCGAGAACTCGTTGAACAGATCATGCAGCCGGGTGAAGCGATGCGGCTGGGCAATGGCGATGACGCGGCCCTTGGTGGCGCTGCGCGCTGCCTTCAGCACCGCCGAGATCTCGACCGGATGGTGGCCGTAGTCGTCGAACACATCGACGCCGTTCCACGAGCCGGTGTGGGTGAAGCGGCGCTTGACGCCAGCGAAGGACGACAGGCCCTTCTTGATCGCCTCAGCGGAGAGGCCAAGCTCATGCGCGACGGCGATTGCCGCGGTGGCGTTGGAGACATTGTGACGGCCGGGCATCGGCAGGCGCAGGCCTGAAATCGTGCTCTGGCTGCCGGTCTTGCGGTCGCGGATCACCACGTCGAACTCGGAGGTGGCACCCGCCATGCGGTGGTTGGTGAAGCGCACATCGGCCTGCGCATTCTCGCCATAGGTGATGACGCGGCGGTCCTCGATGCGGCCGACCAGCGCCTGCACTTCCGGATGGTCGGTGCACATCACGCCGAAGCCGTAGAACGGCACGTTCTCGACGAACTGGCGGAACGCCTCGCGCACCTTGTCGAAGCTGCCATAATGGTCGAGATGTTCGGGATCGATGTTGGTGACGACGGCGATTTCCGCCGGCAGCTTGAGGAAGGTGCCGTCGCTCTCGTCAGCCTCGACCACCATCCATTCACCGTCGCCCATGCGCGCATTGGTGCCATAGGCGTTGATGATGCCGCCATTGATGACGGTCGGATCGAGCCCGCCGGCTTCAAGCAAGGTCGCAACCATCGAGGTCGTCGTCGTCTTGCCGTGCGTGCCGCCGATCGCCACCGCCTGGCGGAAGCGCATCAACTCGGCCAGCATCTCGGCGCGGCGCACGATCGGAAGCAGCTTTTCGCGCGCGGCCTTCAGCTCCGGATTGGATTTCTTGATCGCCGTCGAAACGACCACCACCTCGGCATCGCCGAGATTCTCGGCCTTGTGGCCGACGAAGCATTCGATGCCCTTGTCGCGCAAACGCTGCACATTGGCGCTGTCGGCCTGGTCGGACCCTTGCACCTTGTAGCCAAGATTGTGCAGCACTTCGGCAATGCCGCTCATGCCGATGCCGCCAATGCCGATGAAATGCACAAGGCCGATGGTCTGCGGCATCTTCATGGGTGCGTCCCCTTCCTGAAATCCGAAACGGTTTTTTGGGACGCAATAGCCTCTGTGAGATCGGCGAGCAACCGTGCCGCGTCCGGCCTGCCGGCCGATTTCGCGCCCGCGGCCATCGCCGACAGCCGCTCAGGCATGTCCATCAGCCCGCCAATGAGGGCTGCGATGCGTTCCGGCGACAGCGTCGATTGCGGGTGCACCTCGCCGCCGCCAGCAGCGGCAAGGGCGGCCGCATTCGCCGCCTGGTCGTGGTCAAGCGCATAGGGGTAGGGCACCAGCAGCGCCGGCCGGCCGATGACGGCGATCTCCGACACGGTCGAGGCGCCGGAACGCGAGATCACCAGATGCGCCGCGGCCATGCGGGCCGCCATGTCGGTGAAGAAGGGCGAGACCTCGACGGCGACGCCAAGCGCGGCATAGGCCGCCTTCACCCGCGCCACGTCGTCGGCGCGGGCCTGCTGGGTGATCAGCAAGCGCTTGCGCTGCGCGTCGGAAAGCAGCCCGATGGCCGCCGGCATGGCATCGGAGAAGAACTGGGCGCCCTGGCTGCCGCCGAACACCAGCAGGCGGAAAGGCTCCTCCCCGGTCGACGCCGCGTAAGGCGTCTTGGCCGCTTCCAGCACAGCCGGCCGGACCGGATTGCCTGTCGTCACCGTCTTTTCACCGGTGGCACTCGTATCCTGCGGCAGGAAGCCGCCGGCGATGGCATCGACGCGGCCGGCCAGTGCCCGGTTGGCGCGCCCCATCACCGCGTTCTGCTCATGGATCAGCGTCGGCACCTTGCGCCGCGTCGCCGCGTAGAGCGGCGGCAAGGTCGGATAGCCGCCAAAGCCGACCACCGCATCCGGCTTGATCCTGCCGATGATGGCGGAGGCCTGGCGCACGCCGCGCCAGATTTTCCAGAAGGCGCCAAGCACGGCGATGGGATTTTTCGAGCCCATCGTCGCCGACTGGATCGGATGGATGGCGGCAGCCGGAAAATGGCCGGCGAACCGCTCGGCGCGGTCGTCGGTTGCCAGATGCACCGTCCAGCCGCGCCCGTTCAGCTCATGCGCCAGCGCTTCGGCCGGAAACAGATGTCCACCGGTTCCGCCTGCCGCGAGAAGGATCACGCCCCTCGCCATGTCACTCCGCCGGCAAAGCGCGCTGCGGCAGCGCGAAACCCATCTGCTTGCGCTTTTCCGGCCGCTTGCGCGTCAGCGCCAGCACCATGCCCATCGAGATGGCGATGGCGATCTGCGAGGAGCCGCCATAGGAGATGAAGGGCAGCGTCATGCCCTTGGCCGGCACCAGTTGCAGATTGACGCACATGTTGATGACGGCCTGCAGGCCGAAGACCGTGACGAGGCCGCCAACCGCATAGCGGGTGAAATCGTCATGTTCCTTCAGCGCCGTGTTGAGGCCGCGCAACACGATGAAGGCGAAGATCGACATGATGAAGAAGCACATGATCAGCCCGAATTCCTCGCCCGCGACCGAGAAGACGAAGTCGGCATGGCTGTCGGGGATGACCCGCTTGACCGTGCCCTCGCCCGGGCCCACGCCGAACCAGCCGCCATTGATCAGCGCGTCGCGTCCCATATCGACCTGGAACGTGTCGCCCTCGCCGGTGAGGAACTTGTCGATGCGCAGTGCCACGTGCGGAAACACCGTGTAGGCGGCGAAGACGCCGCCGACGCCGGCGGCACCCAAAACGATGATCCACAGCCAGGGCAGCCCCGCCATGAAGAACATGATGCCCCAGGTGCCGGTCGTCAGCATGGTCTGGCCGAGGTCCGGCTGCGCCACCAGCAGCGACACGACCAGCACCAGGAGCAGCATGGCGAACAGATTGCCGGGAATATCGGGTTGGCGTTTGTGTTCGGCAAACAGCCAGGCGCACATGATGACGAAGGCCGGCTTCAGGAATTCCGAGGGCTGGATCGACAGGCCGGCAAGCGAGACCCACCGCCGCGCGCCCTTCACCTCGACGCCGACATAGAGCACCGCCACCATCAGCACCAGCATCAGGCACAGCATGATCAGCGACATGCGCCGGATCTCCCTGGAATCGAGGAAGGAGACGGCCAGCATCACCCCGAGCGCCGGCACGGTGAAGATGATCTGCCTGGTGGCGAAGTGGAAACTGTCGAGGCCGATGCGTTCGGCCACTGCCGGGCTGGCGGCGAAGGACAAGACGATGCCGAGCCCCATCAGCGACAGGAACGCCGCCAGGAACCAGCGATCGATCGTCCACCACCAGGTTGCGACAGGACTTTTATCGAGACGGCTCTGCATTATCGTGCCCCTCCGATGGGTTTGACGCCATCTATAGCGCTCGCAGCTTGCCTGAAGGCTTCGCCGCGAACTTCGAAATTCTTGAACTGGTCGAAACTGGCGCAGGCCGGCGACAACAGCACCACCACCTCGCCGCTGTCGTCCTTGGCCGCATCATGCGCGGCATGCTCGACCGCCGCCGCCAGCGTGCCCGATATCTCGTAAGGCACCGCCTCGCCCAGCGTCGCCGAAAAGGCGGGCGCCGCCTCGCCGATCAGATAGGCCTTGGCGATGCGCGGGAAGAAGCCGCGCAACGGCTCGATGCCGCCTTCCTTGGGCAGGCCGCCGGCAATCCAGTAGATACGCGGAAAGCTCGACAAAGCGGGTGCCGCCGCATCGGCGTTGGTCGCCTTGGAATCGTTGACGAACAGCACATGGTCCTTGCGGCCGACCTGCTCCATGCGGTGGGCGAGGCCCGGAAAACTCTCGAGCCCGGACTGGATTTCACCGAGGTCGAGCCCGACCTTCAGGCACGCGGCGACCGCGGCAAGCGCGTTCTGCGCATTGTGCTGGCCGCGCAGCGAGCCGATGCCCTCGAGGAAGGCGACCTTGCTGTAGCGGCCATGCACGGCCTCCATCAGATTGGTGCCGTCGGCGAAATAGCCGTCGGTCAGCGGCAACCGCTTGGAAATGCGGATGACATGCCGCCCTGCCCGCTCCAGCCGCTCGGCGATCTGCGCGCACCAGGAATCGTCGATGCCGATGATTGCCGTCTCGCTGCCCGCCACCAGCCGCTCCTTGATCGAAGCGTAGTGCTGCATGGTGCCGTGGCGGTCGAGATGGTCCGGCGTCAGGTTGAGCAGGATGCCGGCCGTCGGGTTGATCGAGGGCGCGAGGTCGATCTGGTAGGACGAGCACTCGACGACATAATGGCGATCGGGCTTCGGCGGATCGAGCGTCATCACCGCGCGGCCGATATTGCCGCCCATCTGGGTGTCGCGGCCGGCCGATTTGAGGATATGCGCCGTCAGCGCCGTGGTCGTCGACTTGCCATTGGTGCCGGTTATCCCGATGAAGGGAGCCGTCGGCGCGCTCAGCGTCCGTTCGCGGCAGAACAGCTCGATGTCGCCGATGATCTCGACGCCAGCGCCCTTCGCCAGTTCCACAGTCCAGTGTGGCTTGGGATGCGTCAGCGGCACGCCGGGCGACAGCACGAAGGCCGAGAATTTAGCCCAGTCGGCGCCGCGCAGATCGGCGGTCGCGATGCCGGTGGCGGCAGCCTTGGCGACACTGTCGGGATTGTCGTCCCAGGCCAGCACGTCCGCCCCACCCTCGATCAATGCCCGCGCGGTCGCGATCCCCGAGCCACCGAGCCCGAAGAGCGAAACGTGCTTGCCTGCGAAGGATGCAGCGGGGATCAAGGGAGTCTCCCTATCTGAGCTTCAAGGTGGACAGGCCGACCAGCGCCAGGATGACGGCGATGATCCAGAAACGGATCACCACCTGGCTCTCGGTCCAGCCGAGCTTTTCGAAATGATGGTGGATCGGCGCCATCAGGAACACGCGCTTGCCGGTCATCTTGAAGTAGCCGACCTGGATGATGACCGACAGGATTTCGACCACGAACAGGCCACCGACGATGACCAGCACGATCTCGTGCTTGGTGGCGACCGCCACCGTGCCGATCAGGCCGCCCATCGCGAGCGAACCGGTGTCGCCCATGAAGATCGCCGCCGGCGGCGCATTGAACCACAGGAAGCCGAGCCCGGCGCCGATGACGGCGCCCAGCACGACCGCCAGCTCACCGGTGCCGGGAACGAAATGGATCTGCAGATATTCGGCGAACACCGCATTGCCCGAGAGATAGGCGATGACGCCGAAGGACGCCGCAGCGATCATGATCGGCACGATCGCCAGACCGTCGAGGCCGTCGGTCAGGTTCACCGCATTGCCGGCGCCGACGATGACGAAGCAGGAGAACGGGATGAAGAACCAGCCGAGGTTGACGATGAATTCCTTGGCGAAGGGGAATGTCAGCGACGAGGAGAACGGCGCCTGGCCATTATGCATGATCACCCAGGCGGCGATGCCGGCGATGATGAATTCGAGCCCCAGCCGCGCCTTGCCGGAGAAGCCGAGGTGCGACTGTTTCGTCACCTTCAGATAGTCGTCGTAGAAGCCGATCGAGCCGAAGCCCAGCGTCACCAGCAGCACCACCCAGACATAGATGCTCGACAGGTTCGCCCATAGAAGCGACGAGCCGATGATGCCGGACAGGATCATCAGCCCACCCATCGTCGGCGTGCCGGCCTTCTTGAAATGCGTCTGCGGTCCGTCGGCGCGGATCGGCTGGCCCTTGCCTTGCCTGAGCCGCAGCGAATTGATGATGGTCGGCCCGAAGATGAAGACGATCAGCGCCGAAGTGATCAGCGCTCCGCCGGTGCGGAACGTGATGTAGCGGAAAACATTGAAGACCGAGATCTTGTCCGCGAAATCGACCAGCAGTGTAAACATGCGCTTTCGTCCCCCGACTTAGGTCAGTTTGCTGGTTGTCGTTTCAGCCGGGTATTTGCCCAGCAGCGCATCGACCAGTTTTGCAAAACCGATGCCCTTCGACGATTTGATCATCACCACGTCGCCCGGCCTCAGCGCGGCAAGCAGCACCGGCTTCAATTCCTCGACGCCGGCGCGGTATTCCGTCTTGATGTCTTCAGGCAGCGCTTCCGCCAGCGCCCGCATTTCCGGACCGCCGAGGAAAACCGTCTGCGTGCCGGTGCCGACGATGAGATCGGCCAGCGCGGCATGCAGCTTGGCCGAGTGATCGCCGAGTTCGAGCATGTCGCCAAGCACGGCGATGCGGCGCCCCTCACCCTTCACCGGCGTCGCGTTGAGCAGCGCCATGGCCGCCGCCATCGAGGCCGGATTGGCGTTGTAGCTCTCGTCGATCAGCGTGATCGGGCCGCCCGGATGGCTTGAACCACCGGGATGCCGCAGCACATGGCGCTTGCCACGACCGCGCTCGGCCGAGAGATCGTTCAGCGAGATTGCCACCTTGTCGAGATCGGCGCCAACCAACTGCGCCGCGCCCAGCACCGCCAGCACGTTCTGCACCATGTGGCGGCCGGGCGCGCCGATACGGGCGATCATGTCATGGCCGCCGATCCGGGCGGCAATGTCGGAATGGTCGGCATGCAATTCGCATTTGGTCAGCTTGAAGGTCGAGCGCGCATTCTCGCCGAAGCCGTAGACATGCTCGACACCGGCGGCATGCGCCAGCTTGTCGAGAAGCTTGAAACGCGCATCGTCGCGATTGAGGACGGCGGCACCTTCGGGTTCCAGCCCTTCGAAAATCTCGGCCTTGGCCTTGGCGATCTCGTCGAGATTGCGGAAGAAGCCGAGATGCGCGGCCGCGATGATGGTGACGATGGCGACATGCGGCCGCACCATCTTCACCAGCGGCCGGATCTCGTCGGGATGGTTCATGCCGATCTCGAAGACGGCATAGTCGCAATCATCGGGCATGCGCGCCAGCGTCAGCGGCACGCCCCAATGGTTGTTGAAGGACTGCGCCGAGGCATGCACCTTGCCGACGGCCGACAGCACGTGGCGCAACGCTTCCTTGGTGGTGGTCTTGCCGGCCGAACCCGTCACCGCGATGATCTTGGCCTGGGAGCGGGCGCGTGCCGCGACACCGAGCTTTTCAAGCGCGGCCAGCACATCCTCGACGACGATGATCGGGGCCGTCAGCCGGCCGAGCGACGGCAGCTTGCCTTCCGCCACCACCAGCACGCCGGCACCGGCCTTGATAGCAGCGGTGACGAAGTCATGACCGTCCATCACCTCGCCCTTGATGGCGAAGAAGGCATCACCCGGCTGCAGGCTGCGGCTGTCGATCGAAATGCCCGATATGCCCTCGGGCATCGGGCCGAGCGGCCTGCCATCCATGGCGGCAACCAGTGCCTCGGAGGTCCACAGCAAACTCATGCGGCACGCTCCCGAAGCGCCGCGCGGACTTCCTCATGGTCGGAGAAATGCAGGGTTTCGGAGCCGATCGTCTGGCCTTCCTCATGGCCTTTGCCGGCGACGATCAGCGTGTCGCCGGCATGAAGCATGGCGACAGCCTCATGGATCGCCTTGCGCCGGTCGCCGATCTCGATGGCGCCAGGTGCGGCGGCCAGAATGGCGGCGCGGATGGTTTCCGGCACTTCGGAGCGCGGATTGTCGTCGGTGACGATAACGACATCGGCAAGCCGGGTCGCGATCTCGCCCATGATCGGCCTTTTGCCCCGGTCGCGGTCGCCGCCGCAGCCGAACACGACCATCACGCGGCCGGTGGTGAACGGCCGCACCGAGGCCAGAACATTCTCCAGCGCATCGGGCTTGTGGGCATAGTCGACATAGACCGGCGCGCCGCTGGCGGTGGTGCCGACGAGGTCGAGCCGGCCCGGCGCGCCCTTCAATTTCTCCAATGCGGCCAATGCCTTGGCGACAGGTGTTCCCGTGGAAATGGCGAGGCCCGCCGAAACCAGCGCATTCGAAATCTGGAAATCGCCAGCCAGCGGCAGGTCGATTTCGTAAAGCACGCCCTCGGCCTCGACCTCGGCGCGCTGGCGGTGGCGCTCGTGCTCAACCCGCTTCAGCGTGAGGAAATCACCATGGCGGCCAACCGTCAGCACCTTGAGCCCGGCAGCCTGTGCCGCCTGGATCGTCGGCGCCGACCACGGATCGTCCGCGAAGATCACCGCGGGCGCGCCTTTCGGCAGCAGCGTGTCGAACAGGCGCAGTTTGGCGCGGTGATAATCCTCGACCGTCGGATGGTAATCCATATGGTCGCGGCCGAGATTGGTGAAACCGCCGGCGGCGAGTTTTACCCCGTCAAGCCGGCGCTGGTCGAGCCCATGGCTGGAAGCCTCCATCGAGGCATGGGTTACGCCGGCATCGGCCAATTCCCGCAGCAACTGGTGCAGCGCCACCGGATCGGGCGTCGTCAGCGAGCCGTATTCGTTGCGGCCGGGCGCCACCACGCCGGTGGTGCCGATCGAAGCCGCGGCGTACCCCGCCTGCTCCCAGATCTGCCTGGTGAAGGCGGCGACCGAGGTCTTGCCGCTGGTACCGGTCACCGCGACCATGGTCTGCGGCTGCTTGCCGAAATAACGGGAAGCGCTCAGCGCCAGTGCAAGGCGCGGATCATCGACCGCCAGCACTGGAACCGGCAGTCCGGCGACGGAACTGCCTTTGCCTGCCACGATCACCAGCGCGCCGCGCTTGGCCGCGTCGGCAGCATAGGCCGCACCGTCCGCCTTGGTGCCGGCGAGCGCAAAAAAGACGACGCCCGGTTTTACCTGGCGGGAATCGGACGAAATTCCGGTAACCTCCAGATCGGCGGAAGCTATTCCTTCGACTGGCAGGATACCGGCTAGATCTCTGAGCTTCATCGAGTTCCGTTCACCGCAATAAAATAGCGCGCAGTCGCCAGCGCGCCCTAAGAATCACTCATAGGAAACCAACGTTGCACCATTTTCATGGCTGAAATCTGGTTTCACGCCAAGCATGGCCGCTGAGCGCCTGATGATATTGCCTGCTATGACCCCAGCATTCGCGGCCGCGACGTCGGTCATCCCCGGCTTTTCCGGGTGCGGGGCGTCGGCAATCGTAAACACCAGATATTGCGGGTCGTCCATCGGGAAGGCGGCGACGAAAGTATTGAAATTCAAGTCCTTGGAGTAACGGCCGTTGATGACCTTCTCGGCCGTTCCGGTCTTGCCGCCAACGCGGTAGCCGGGGACTCTGGCGTTTCTGGCCGACCCCTTTTCGGCGTTGAGCGAATAGAGGTAGCGCATGCCCTCGACCGTCTTTTCGCTCACAACTCTCTTGGCGGTGGCCATCGCTTCTTCCTGTGTGCGCACCAGGAAGGTCGGATTCATCAAGAAGCCGCCATTCATCAGCGCCGCGCAACCGACGGCCGCCTGCAACGGGGTCGTCGACACGCCGTGGCCGAAGGCGATGGTGAACGAATTGACTTGTTTCCAGACCTTCGGCTCAGTCGGGCGGGCGACTTCCGGCAGTTCGGTCTGCATCCGTTCCAGGATGCCAAGGCGATGCAGGAATTCCCGATGCCCTTCGATGCCGACCAGCTCGGCCTCGCGGGCCGATCCGATGTTGGACGAATAAAGGAACACCTCCGGCAACGACAGCACACGGTTCTTGCCGTGGAAATCGTGAATGGCCTGGTGGCCGACCCGGATTGGATGCGAAGCGTCGAAACGGCTGTTCATCGTCGCCTTGCCGGAATCGAGCGCCATGGCCGATGTGAAGCTCTTGAAGGTCGAGCCCATCTCATAGAGACCCGCCGACATCCGGTTCAGCCGGTCCTTTTCCTGTGCATTGTAAGGGTTGTTCGGATCGAAATCCGGCACCGAGGCCATGGCCACCACTTCGCCGGTCTTGACGTTGAGCACGACGGCGCCGGCACCCAAGGCACGGTAGCGCTCGAGGCCGGCGGCAATCTCGTCGCGCACCACATGCTGGATGCGCAGATCGATCGAAAGCTTCACCGGCTTGAGATCCTTGGCCACCGCCAGGCCCGACGCCTGCAGGTCGCTCAGGCCCTGCTCGTCGATATATTTCTCCATGCCGGAGATGCCCTGATTGTCGATGTTGGTCAGGCCGACAATGTAGGACGAGGTTTCGCCGCTTGGATAGAAACGGCGCTTCTCGGTGCGAAAGCCGAAGCCGGGAATGCCGAGCTGCATGATATCGGCCTGCTGCTTGGGCGTCAGCTGCCGCTGCAGCCAGACGAAGCCGGCGCCGCTCTTGAGCTTGTGGTAGGTCTGCTCGTAGTCGATCTCGGGCAGCACGGTCGACAGTTTCTCGATCGCCTCGTCGGCATCGACGATGCGGCGCGGCTCGGCAAACAGCGACGCCGTCTTGATGTCGGTCGCCAGCACTTCGCCATTGCGGTCGACAATGTCGGGCCGCGAGGCGGTGATCCGGCTCTGCGGGCCGCCCGACAGGTCAGGTGTCTGGAAACCGAGATAGACCAATCGCCCTGAAATGGTCGAGAAAATGCCGAAGAACACCGCCATCGTCATCACGATGCGCGCCTTGCCCTTGCCGCCTGTCGCCTTGCGGGCGCCTTCGACGACGATCGATCTGTCTTCGCCCGTCCTGGCGCGGCGCCTCAGCAGTTTGCCGATCATTGGGCGATGCCTCCGGTCACGACGGGATCCTTGTCGCCGGTCGGCGCCTTGTCGGAACTGTCGGCCATGCTGTCCTGGCGCCCCTTCAGTATGTCCTGAATGTCCAGGGCCTTGGCCGGCAGGTCGCCCAAGCCGACGATCTGGCGGGCACTGACCGGCTCGAGCGCAAGCTGCGACTTGTAGAGTTCGGCGAGCTTCTGCAGCCGCGACGGCTGGGTGAGCAGGCTCCAGTCGGCCTTGAGCAGGTCGATCGTCTCCTCCTCATAGCGTATCTGGTTATGGATCTTCTGCACCGCCGCCAACTGGTCCTCGGCCTCGCGCTTGGTCTTGTAGGTCAGGGCCGCCGCCGAAACCATGACGGCGATCAGGACAATGTCGCTGGTACGGAACACGTGCTTACCTCTCCCCCGGCAAAGTGATGCCGGGAAGCTTTGGAAGACCGAAAATCGAAAAGTCGCCGGCGCGTGCCGGCGCGTCGGTGCGGATTGCCGCGCGCAGCCTGGCCGAGCGGGCGCGCGGATTAGCCGCGACCTCGGCATCGCCCGCCGTCACGCCGCCGCCAGCCTTGCGGAAGGTCGCGGTGCGCGCATGCGCCTCGGGCAGATGACGCGAACCGGTGGCGACATCGGCGCGGTCGGCGATGAAGCGCTTGACGATGCGGTCTTCCAGCGAATGGAACGTCACCACCACCAGGCGCCCCCCCGGCTTCAGCGCGCGTTCGGCCGCGAACAGCGCCTTGGCCAGTTCGCCAAGCTCGTCATTGACGTAGATGCGCAGCGCCTGGAAGACGCGGGTGGCCGGATGGATCTTGTCCTTCGGAGCGCGGCCGATATGCGTCTCGATGGCGTCGGCCAGTTCCAGCGTGCGCTCGAACGGCCGCTTTTCGCGGCGGGCCTCGATCATGCGGGCGATGCGGCCAGCGTGACGCTCTTCGCCGAGGAAGCCGAAGATACGGGCAAGATCGCCGGGCTTGAAGCTGTTGACGACGTCGGCGGCGCTCAGGCCAGCCTGCGCCATTCGCATGTCGAGCGGCCCGTCACTGCGAAACGAGAACCCGCGCTCGGCCTGGTCGAGTTGCATGGAGGAGACGCCAATGTCGAGCACGACGCCATCGGCGCTCTCGACATGCTCGTCCAGCGTCGAGAACGGCGCCTGGACCAGTTTCAGCCTGCCGCCCGATTGCGCCTCCAGATCGCGCCCAGCCGCGATGGCGTCGGGATCGCGGTCGATCGCCACAACGGAAGCCCCGGCCGCCAAAATGGCTTTTGTGTAGCCGCCGGCGCCGAAAGTGCCGTCGATGATGATGTCGCCCTCCGCCGGCGCCAGCGCCTCGAGCACTTCGCCAAGGAGGACCGGAATGTGGCGGACCGATCCGCCAACGGCGTTGGTATCATCGCCGTGGCCCACCATCATTCCGGTCGCTCCCCAGGCTTCGTCCCCTGCCGAAGCTGCAAAAGCCTGGCCCGCGCCTGCGCCCCATAGGCCGCAAGCCGTCCCGGCTCCCAGATCTGAAAGAAATTGCCGCGCCCGACAAAGGCCACCTCCGCCGAGATGCCGGTATGCTCGCGAATGAAATCGCTCATCGTGATGCGGCCGTCCTGGTCGAGTTTCAGAAACGTCCCATCGCCATGGCAGAAGAAAGACATGTCGTCCGCCGTCTGCAGGAAGGGATCTTCCTGCGCAATGCGCTGTTCGTAGCGGTCGAGCAGGTCGAGCCCGCCGACATCCATCGCCGGTAGGTCGAGACAACGCAGTGCATAGAGTTCCGAATAGCCGCGCTTCTGCACGACAGCGCGGAAATGCGCCGGAACGGACACCCGCCCCTTCGCATCGATCCTGCTCACCGTGTTCGACAGAAACCGGTCCATCACGCGTTACAGCCGCTTGCGCCGCCGCACCCCTCTTCATTGTCTTGCACGCGCCACTGCTGCGCGTTCCCTGCCCCGTATCAGCCTCGCCCACACGGGCAAAAACCGGCAAACGCGCAGCCGCCGCGGCTGCCCGATTGGCGTACGCTTTACCCTGACGCGGAACGAAGGCTTTGATGTCGAAATGGGATATCATGGGGCACTATGGGCGTCAACGGGAACGGGCTTCACAAACACGCGCATCGCGACCAATCCGAGCAGCCGTTACGGCACGTCTCGTCTTTATGATCCATTAAGCCTAACGAAGCGTTTAGAGCCCTCTGGCCCAAAAGAGGTGGCTTGCCGCAAATCACCTGCCCGCATAGCGTCGAGCGACGTCTTCCGCCCAGATAACAAGGATCGAGCTCATGTCCGAGACTGCAAAGTCACGCGCCGCCGAACTGTCCCATTTGCGCAGCCGCGATTTCGCCACCGGCGATCCGATCCCCTTGCCGCTGACCATGGCTTCGATCTTTCACACGCCCGGCGTCGAGACCGGCGTCGATCAGTATGGCCGCTACGACAACCCGACATGGCGCGCCGTGGAACATGTGCTCGGCCATCTGGAAGATGCGCAATGCGTGAGTTTTCCCTCTGGAATGGGCGCGATTTCATCGGTGTTTTTCGCGCTGCTGAAATCGGGCGATCGCGTGCTCCTGCCGGCGGACGGCTATCATGCCACGCGCGCGATGGCCGAACGCTTCCTGAAGCCGCTCGGCATAGTTTGCGACACCAGGCCGACGCCGACCTTCCTCGACGGCGGCTTCGAAGGCTATTCGCTGGTCTTCGTGGAAACCCCGTCCAATCCGCGGCTGGACATCTGCGACATCTCTGCGATTGCCAGGGCTGTCCACGAGCAGGGTGGGATCCTTGTCGTCGACAACACGACGATGACGCCGTTCGGCCAGCGTCCGCTCGACTTCGGCGCCGACATCGTCGTCTCCGCCGACACCAAGGCGGTCAACGGCCATTCGGACGTGCTGTTTGGCCATGTCGCCAGCCGCAACGCCGACATCATCACCAAGGTGACGGACTGGCGCGCAATGGCCGGCGGCATTCCCGGACCGTTCGAGGCCTGGCTGGTGCATCGCGGCCTCGAAACATTGGAGGTGCGTTTCGACCGCATGTGCTCATCGGCCGAAACGATCGCGCAACGGCTCAAGGACCATCGCGCGGTGCGTGGCCTGCGCTTTCCCGGCCTCAATGGCGACCCGTCGCACAACCTCGCCCGCGTCCAGATGGAACGCTTCGGCTTCCTCATCTCCTTCGAACTCGCCTCGGAGGACAAGGCCGAGGATTTCATCAACAATTGCCAGTTGATCGAGGCCGCGACCTCCTTCGGCGGCATCCACACCTCGGCCGAGCGCCGCTCGAAACGGGGCGATGCGGTTCCCGCAGGCTTTGTCCGCCTCTCGGTCGGCTGTGAACCGGTGGAAGAACTCTGGAAGGCCATCGAGACGTCGCTGGACAGGATCAACGGCTGAGGCGCTGGACGTGATGCCTTATTGGCAAACAGCCGAAAAGGCTTGCATCGGCAGGCGCGCCAGAGGGCGCAACCTGCTGATCTCAAAGGATTTCTCTTTCAGACGAAACTGCCAGCTGGCCTGTAAGCCGGGTTCTGTATGGCCCTCGCCCCTTGCGGAACGAGAACGTGGCGGCCATTCATCTTGGGCGCATGTTGCCATGCGCCTCACGCAACCTACCCGGACGGTGAGCCGGAAACAGCCCTCGAGGGTTACCCCTCGCACCGCCCCTATTCGGTTTTGCTCCCGGTGGGGTTTACCGTGCCGCTCCTGTTGCCAGTCGCGCGGTGGGCTCTTACCCCACCCTTTCACCCTTACCCCGACAAAGTCGTGGCGGTTTGCTTTCTGTGGCACTTTCCCTGGGGTCGCCCCCGCCGGCCATTAACCGGCACCGTGTCTCCATGGAGCCCGGACTTTCCTCACTCGCGGCCTTTCGGCGTTTGCGAGTGCGGCCGCCCAGCCAGCTGGCAAGGCGTATAAAGGGGTTCAGCCGGGAAAACGCAAACGAAAAAGCCGGCTTGTCTGCCGGCTCTCGCAACTTGCTGTCAGAGCGCGGCCATCTGAACCTTGACCTTGCTGCAATAGGCGGCCGAGATCGGGTTCATCCGCGTCGCGGCATGGCCGGCATTGTATTTCAGGATCGTGCCGCAGGTCGTGCCACCGCCAAGGTTCTGCGCCAAGGCGAGATACTTCATGCCGTATTTGATGTTGGTGTCGGGATCGAACAGGCCCTTGGCCGAACCGTTATAGCCCATCATCCGCGCGGTTGCTGGCTTGATCTGCATCAGGCCGATCTCGCCGGCGCTGCCGACCATGTTCGGCCGATAGTTGCTCTCGATGGTGATGACGGCGTTGGCCAGCGACACCGGAACGCCGTAGCTTGCCGCATAGCGGGCAACGATCGCGGAATACTGGCCGCTGCTGGCCACCGCTGCCGTCGACGCCGCGACGTTCCTGAGACCGATCGATGCCGTTGTCGTCATGTCGACGGTCTTGCGGCCACGCCTCATCTGCCTTTTGGCGGAGGATTTCTTCGCCTTGGTCCAGTTGGCTTTTTCCACCTTGGCGGAAGCCTGCTTCGCCGTTGCCTTCAGGCTCTTGCTGCTTTTGGCTGAAGTGGCCTTGCCCTTGGTCACCGCGACGAGCCCCTGATCGGCCCGGGGGCTCCATGTCGCGGCATCAGCCGCGCTGAAGGCAAAAGTCACTACGCCGGCAGCAAGGGCTGCCGTTACAACGGTCAATTTCTGCATGTGATCCTGTTCTGTCTGGACCACGCGAAGATGTTCGCGTGGCGCTGCTTGATTGATATCAGGACATCCGGGAGGCTAGAGGTCCGACAAACTGTACGGATTGCCCTTTGAAGCTCGATTTGGCGCCAATGAAGGCGGGGCAAGTCACTTTGAGTGACAGTTTGTAACCTGGCAGGGTAAAAGATTACTTGGGCGACGCCCTGCCCTGCGCTAGCCGCTCACCGAGGCAAGCAATTTTTGCAGCGTGCGCATGGTCGACCCGTCGGCCAGCCCGTCGATCAGGCGCGGCCGGAAATGCCGCTGGAAGGCCTCGACGACAATCCGTGTCTGATCGTCGAAAATGCCTGATATCTCGACGCCATAGCCGTAGAGCGCGAGCATCGACTGCAGTGCCTCGACATCGGCACCGCTGTCTCCGGGCTTCAGCGCGGTCCCGCGCCTGATGGGTGCGGCCGGCACAAGATGGCCGACACCGGCCTTGAACAGGGCGGTCCAAGGGAACTTCTCGCCCGGATCGATCTTGCGCCCCGGTGCTACGTCGGAATGCGCCAGCACCCGCATGGCGGGGATCGCATGCCGCCTGGCAATCCCCTTGCACAGGCCGATCACCGCATCGATCTGGCGCCGGGGGAAGCCGGGATAGCCCAGCGAATGTCCCGGATTGACGATCTCGATGCCGACCGAGCAGGAGTTGATGTCGGTGCGTCCGAACCAGGAACTCTTGCCGGCGTGCCAGGCGCGGTCGCTTTCCCGGACCATCTGCACGATGTGGCCATTCTCATGGACGAGATAGTGCGAGGAGACTTCGCTCGCCGGATCGCACAGCCAGGCTTCCGCTCCGGCACCTGTCGCCATGCCGGTATAGTGCAGCACGATCATGTCGGGCTTCGGCGTATCGCGCCTTGGCCCGAAATTCGGCGACACCCTGACCTCGGCACTCGGCTCGTCGGGCAGGAAACCGCTCATACGTGCCGCAGGCCCCGCTCGATCATCTCATAAGCGGCGTTGATCGCCGCGACCCTGGTCGTCGCGATCTTGATGAATTCCTGCGGCAGGCCGCGCGCGATCAGCCGATCGGGATGGTTGTCGGAAACCAGCTTGCGGTACCGCTTCCTGACCTCTTCGAACGGCTTGCCGCGCTCGATGCCGAGCACGACATAGGGGTCGCCAGCGCCGAGATTGACGTGGCGTGCGAGGATCGATTCGTAATGCGCCTCGTCGATGCGGAAGATCTCGGCGATACGGTGCAGGAAGATGCCTTCGCGCTCATGCACCAGTCCGTCGGCCTTGGCGATGTGGAACAGGCCGTCGAGTATGTCTTCCAGCATCACGCAGTTCGAATGCCCGGAGCCGCACAGTTGCGCCATGCGCTCGGCATAGGTTTCGAAACCGGCCACGTCACGTTGGGCGAGATCGAACAGCCGCGCAACGTTGCGCGTCTCCTTCGGCGGCACTTCGAATATTTCCTGGAAGGCGCGCACCTCATCCTGGGTGACGATGCCGTCTGCCTTGGCCATCTTGGCCGAGAGCGCGATCATCGCCACTGAAAAGGCAACGCGGCGGCGCAGGTCCGCGTCGCCGGAGAACACTGTGCGCACGGCATCGACAACGTCGGCAACGCCCGACGTCGCTGAAGATGATACCCGTGTGATAAACTCGCCGAGGCGGTCCCAAATCGACATGGCCCGCTTCATAGAGCCAACCGGTCCCCGCTATCAAGCCAATAACGGCCGCTGCCAGGCCCTTGAACCAGAGGCACCTTGTCGGTCCGCCCTCACGAGAAAAGGCCGGCGAGACGCCGGCCCTTCCTCCCAAGACATGCTTTACAGCTTACAAACTACTGCGCGGGCGCAGGAGCAGGCGTTGCCGGAGCCGGCTCGGCAGGCTTGGTCGAATTGTCGGCCGGGGCCGCGGGCTTCATCGGCTGCTCGGCAGCCGGCGGATTGGTACTCTGCGTAGTGGTGGTGTCAGTGCCCTTGCCGCTGTCGCTGCAGGCTGCGACGCCCAGCAGGGCAAGAGCGGACACAGAAGCCAAAATGAGCTTTTTCATACTATCTCTCCTTCAACACACGCTCACGTTGCAGTGAACGGTTACAGAGGAAATGCGCCACGCGGCCATGAGTTTCGTAACGTTGCGTTTCCGCATGTAACATCAACGGGATGCGTTGCTGCCGACGCCTTGGCGCATTAACAACGAAAGCTGGAAACGAAAATGCCGGAGACTTCAGCCATGGCCGCGAAATGGGATTTCTGGATCGATCGCGGCGGCACCTTCACCGATGTCATCGGCCGTGACCCGCAGGGTGAACTGCATCCACGCAAGCTGCTTTCGGAGAATCCCGAAGCCTATGCCGATGCCGCCATCCAGGGCATCCGCGACCTGCTCGGCGTCGAACCGGGCACCGCGATCCCGTCCGGCCGGATCGGCGACATCAAGATGGGCACCACGGTCGCCACCAACGCGCTTCTTGAGCGCAAGGGCGACCGCGTGCTCCTGCTCATCACCAAGGGCTTTCGCGATGCGCTCAGGATCGCCTACCAGGCGCGGCCCGACATTTTCGCCAAGGAGATCATCCTTCCCGAGCAGCTCTATGAGCGCGTCATCGAAATCGACGAGCGCGTGCTCGCCGATGGCTCCGTCGAACGGCTGCTCGACATCGCCGCGTGCCGGCCTGCGATCGAGCAGGCGAAGGCCGACGGCATCGATGCCGTGGCAATCGTCTTCATGCATGCCTGGAAATATCCCGACCACGAGAAGGCGGTGGCAAAGGTCTGCCGCAAGATCGGTTTCGCCCAAGTCTCTGTCAGCCACGAGGTCTCGCCGCTGATCAAGCTGGTCGGCCGCGGCGACACCACGGTGGTCGACGCCTATCTCTCGCCCATCCTGTCGCGCTATGTGCAAAGGGTGGCGGGAGAACTGGGCGCCGCGCCAATCTCCCCACCTGAAGAAGAGAGCGACCAAACCCCTCGCCTCATGTTCATGATGTCGTCGGGCGGCCTCACCGCCGCCGACATGTTCCAGGGCAAGGACGCGCTGCTGTCGGGTCCGGCTGGCGGCGTCGTGGGCATGGTCGAGACGGCCAAGCTCGCCGGCTTCGAAAAAGTCATCGGCTTCGACATGGGCGGCACCTCCACCGACGTTGCCCATTACGATGGCGAGTATGAGCGCGCCTTCGACACCGAAGTCGCCGGCGTGCGCGTCCGCGCGCCGATGATGCGCATCCACACCGTCGCCGCCGGCGGCGGGTCGGTCCTGCATTACGAGGCCGGCCGTTTTCGCGCCGGACCGGACTCCGCCGGCGCCAAACCCGGCCCCGCCGCCTACCGGCGCGGGGGCCCGCTGGCCGTCACCGACGCCAACGTCATGCTCGGCAAATTGCAGCCGGATTTCTTCCCGGCGATCTTCGGCCCAGGCCAGGACCAGCCACTGGACGTCGAGACCGTGCGGACGAAATTCGCGGCACTGGCCGCAGAGATCGGCGACGGCCGCTCACCGGAAGCTGTCGCCGAAGGCTTCGTCACCATCGCTGTCGAGAACATGGCCAATGCCATCAAGAAGATTTCCGTGCAGCGTGGCTATGACGTCACCGAATATCTGCTCAACTGCTTCGGCGGTGCCGGCGGCCAGCACGCCTGCCTGGTCGCCGACGCGCTCGGCATGGAGGCGGTGCTGATCCACCCCTTCTCCGGCCTGCTTTCCGCCTATGGCATCGGCCTGGCCTCGGTCTTTGCCTCACGTCAGCAGGCATTGCTCAAGCCGCTGGCCGAAGAGTCCAGAACCGACATCGACGCCCTCATCGCCGTCTTGAAAAAGGCCGTCATCGCCGAGCTGGCAGTGCAAGGCATCGCCGAGAACGCGGTTGCCGCTAAGCCGGTGCTGCATATCCGCTATGATGGCACCGACACGACACTGCCGGTGAATTTCGAGAGCGACTCGATTTTTCAGGCCAAGCGCGACTTCGAAATCGCCCACAAGGCGCAATTCGGCTTCGTCTATGACGACAAGCCGATGATCGTCGAGACGGTCGGTGTCGAGGGCAGCGAAATCGGTGAAAGCAGCGCCGAAGCCTATGCGCCCGCCGGACCGGCAAGGGTTGAAGCCGGCGCTTCCGGAACGCGGCGCATCTACACCGAAGGCCGGTGGCATGAAGCCGGCATCCATCGTCGCGAAAACCTGCGCCCATCCAATCTGGTCGCAGGCCCCGCCCTCATCATCGAACCCAACCAGACCATCGTCGTCGAGCCGGGCTGGCAAGCCGAAATCACCAACCTCAACCACGTCGTGATCCGCCGCACGGCAAGGAAAGCGCGCGCCGCCGCACTTGGCACAGACGCCGATCCGGTGATGCTGGAAGTCTTCAACAACCTGTTCATGTCGATCGCCGAGCAGATGGGCGTGACGCTGCAGAACACTGCCTACTCCGTCAACATCAAGGAAAGGCTGGATTTCTCCTGTGCCGTCTTCGACTACACCGGGGCGCTGGTCGCCAACGCGCCACACATGCCGGTGCACCTCGGCTCGATGGACCGCTCGGTCGAAACCATCATCCGACTGAACTCCGGCGACATCCATCCAGGCGACGTCTTTGCCCTGAACGCCCCCTACAATGGCGGCACGCATCTGCCTGACATTACCGTGGTGACGCCGGTCTTCGACGACGCCCAGAAAAAGATCCTTTTCTGGGCGGCCTCGCGCGGCCATCACGCCGATATCGGCGGCACCGCCCCCGGCTCGATGACGCCGCTCGCCACCACGGTCGACGAGGAAGGTGTGCTGTTCGACAATTTCCGCATCGTCGACCGCGGAAAATTCCGTGAAAAAGAGCTGCAAGCGCTGCTCACCGACCACCCTTACCCCGCCCGCAACCCGCATCAGAACATTGCCGACCTCAAGGCGCAGATCGCCGCCAACGAGAAAGGCGTCGCCGAACTGCGCAAGATGGTCGCGCATTTCGGCCTCGATGTCGTCGAGGCCTATATGGGCCACGTCCAGGACAATGCTGCCGAAAGCGTGCGGCGGGTGATCGAGCGGTTGCCGGACACATCGGCCTATGAATATCCCACCGACACCGGCCAGGTGATCAAGGTGAAGATATCGGTCGACCGGCAAAAGCGCGAAGCGACGGTCGACTTCACCGGCACGTCGCCGGTGATGAAGAACAATTTCAACGCGCCGGAGCCCGTTGCCCGCGCCGCGGTCCTCTACGCCTTCCGTGTCATGGTCGAGGACATGATTCCGATGAATGCCGGGTGTCTCAGGCCGATCAACATCGTCATTCCCGACGGCTGCATGCTGAAGCCCGCCTACCCCGCCGCCGTCGTCGCCGGCAATGTCGAGACCTCGCAGCATGTCACCAACGCGCTGTTCGGCGCCATGGGCGCGATGGCCAATGCGCAGGGCACGATGAACAACCTGACCTTCGGCAACAAGAAGTACCAGTATTACGAGACGATCTGCTCCGGCTCGCCGGCCGGCCATATGAACTCCGGCCGCGGCATTGCCGGCACGTCGGGCGTGCACACCCATATGACCAATTCGCGCCTCACCGATCCGGAAGTGCTGGAACTGCGCTTTCCCGTGGTGCTGGAGGATTTCCACATCCGCAAGGGATCCGGCGGCAAGGGCAAATGGAGCGCCGGCGACGGCACCAAACGCACCATCCGCTTCCTCGAGAAGATGGAATGCGCGATCCTGTCCTCGCACCGCAACCGCCCGCCGCAAGGATTGGACGGCGGCGGCGACGGCGAGGTCGGCTCGACCAAAATACGTCGCAAGGATGGGACGGTCGAGGTGCTGAAGGCCTGCGACCAGACCGTGCTCGACGCCGGCGAGGCGGTGATCCTGACGACGCCGACACCGGGTGGATTTGGACGCGCCTGAGGAGGCTTCGAGAATTCGCTGCGGCGAGTCAGGTGGCGTGGCTTTCGAGAACCGGAGCGGAGCGGACATTGGAGTCCGTGAGCACCGGAAGCGCAGAAAGCCGCACCAGATGACCGCTGCAGTAGAATTATCGATGCCTCCGACTGTCACCGGCCTGTCATGACGCTGCGCTACCCGCTTGCGGCAAAGCAAATGGGGAATCACTTTGTCATGACGGACGTCTCCTCGGATCTGGTTTTTCGCCGCGGCAAGGAAGTTGGAAAAGCCGTCTACCAGAACCGCGCGCTTTCCAAAGCCGGCATCTCCGAGCGGCTGTTCGCCTTCCTGTTTTCCGGCCTCGTCTATCCGCAGATCTGGGAAGACCCCGATGTCGACATGGAGGCCATGCAGCTCGGCCAGGGCCACCGCGTCGTCACCATCGCCTCGGGCGGCTGCAACATTCTGGCCTACCTCACCCGCTCGCCGGCAAGGGTCGACGCCGTCGACCTCAACACCGCCCACGTCGCGCTGAACCGCATGAAGCTGGAGGCGGTGCGCCGCCTGCCCTCGCAGGGCGACCTATTCCGCTTCTTCGGCGCCGCCGACACCAGCCATAATTCGCAAGCCTACGATCGTTTCATCGCGCCGCATCTCGATCCGGTCAGCCGCCAGTACTGGGAGCGCCGCAACTGGCGCGGCCGCCGGCGCATCGGCGTCTTCGACCGCAATTTCTACCAGACCGGCCTGCTCGGCCTGTTCATCGCCATGGGTCACCGCACGGCGAAGTTCTTCGGCGTCAACCCGGCGCGCATGATGGAAGCCAGGAATATCGGCGAACAGCGCCGTTTCTTCAACGAAGAGCTGGCGCCGGTCTTCGACAAGAAGCTTCTGAAATGGGCGACGTCGCGCAAGGCTTCGCTGTTCGGCCTCGGCATTCCGCCGGCGCAGTATGATTCGCTGATCACATCAGGCGACGGCACCATGGCCAGCGTGCTGAAGGCCCGGCTGGAAAAGCTCGCCTGCGATTTCCCGCTGGAAAACAACTACTTCGCCTGGCAGGCCTTCGCCCGTCGCTATCCCGAGCCGGGCGAAGCCGCCCTGCCCGCCTATCTGGAAAAGCAGAACTACGACACCATCCGCGGCAACATCGACCGCGTCGCCATCCATCATGCCAATCTGATCGAGTTCCTGGCCGGCAAGGATGCGGGCACCGTCGACCGCTTCATCCTGCTCGATGCGCAGGACTGGATGACCGATGACCAGCTCAACGCGCTGTGGTCGGAAATCAGCCGCACCGCCTCCACCGGCGCCCGCGTCATCTTCCGCACCGCCGCCGAGCCCAGCCTGTTGCCCGGCCGTGTCTCAACCTCGCTGCTCGACCAGTGGGACTATCAGGACGAGGCGTCGCGCGAATTCTCGGCCCGCGACCGCTCGGCGATCTATGGCGGCTTCCACCTCTATGTGAAGCGCGCCGCATGAGCACGACGGAACTGCCGGCCAGCCCCGAATTCAAGGCCAACCATGCCGAACTGATGGACGGCGTCTATCGCTGGCAGCGCCACATCTACGACCTGACCCGCAAATACTATCTGCTCGGCCGCGACCGGCTGATCGATGGGCTTGATGTGCCGCCCGGCGGCACCGTGCTGGAACTCGGCTGCGGCACCGGCCGCAACATCATCCTGGCCGCCCGCCGCTATCCCGACGCCCGCTTCTTCGGCCTGGATATTTCGGCTGAAATGCTGGAGACCGCCGGCAAGGCGATCGATCGTGAAGGCCTGTCCAGCCGCGTCACGCTGGCACGAGGCGACGCCACTGACTTCGATGCGGGTTCCCTTTACGGCATCGAACGTTTCGACCGCGTCTTCGTCTCCTATTCGCTGTCGATGATCCCCGGATGGGAGAAGACGGTGTCGGCGGCACTGGCGGCGCTCGCCCCCAACGGCTCGCTGCACATCGTCGATTTCGGCCAGCAGGAAGGCCTGCCGGGCTGGTTCCGGGCGATGCTGCGCGGCTGGCTGAAAAAATTCCACGTCACGCCGCGTGAATCGTTGCGTGAAGTCCTGGAATCGGAATCCCGGCGAACCGGCGCAACCTTCCGTTTCCGCACGCTTTATCGCGGTTATGCCTGGCTGGCGGTGATAAAGATCGCCAGCTAATATCGTCGTTGCGACGGTGCCCCATCCGCCGATGCAGCGATGGATGTTACGATCAATCACATCGCACATTGTTATGTGACCCCAAGGGTGGTACATTAACTCCATGCTGGAAGCATGTGATGATCGTCGACTTTAGGGACGAATGGCTGCGGGCCTTCTTTGTGCAGGATACTGATTCTCGTAACATTCCGTCCGATCTCGAAAGCCGCTTGTTCCGCAAACTCCAGATGATTGACGACGCTATGATCGATCAGGATTTGCGTGTGCCGCCCAGCAACCATTTCGAGAAGTTGCGCGGCAATCTCGAAGGCTTCCATTCGATCCGCGTCAACAAGCAGTGGCGACTGATCCTCCGCTGGGACGGCGGTCGCGGTGAAGCGTCGGACATCTATCTCGACGACCACAGCTATAAATAAATGAGGCGAACATGTTGATGACCGCACGCAAGCCAGCAACGGTTGGCGAAATTCTCACCGAGGAATTCATGCAACCGCTCGGCTTGACGCAGGCGGCTTTGGCCGAGGCGATGGGCGTTCAGCGCAAGCATGTCAACGAATTGTGCAACGACCGCCGCAACGTGACGGCCGCTACCGCACTCATTCTGGCCCGGGTGTTTGGCAACAGCCCGGACTTCTGGCTGAATGTCCAACGCCGCAACGATCTTTGGGCGGTTATGAATTCGCCCGACGAACGGGCGCGTGTTGACCGCGCCAAGCCTTTGCCAACAGCCCCATAGACAAGATTTGCAGGACTAATGCAGCGCCTTCACCAGCGCCCCCACCATCGTCTGCGGGCGATAGCCGAGCTTGGCCGGTGTCAGCCCCAGCCGCACCACCACCAATTGCTCCGAGGGAATGATGGTGACCGTCTGTCCGTCATGCCCCTCCATCCAATAAGTGTCCTTGGGCAGGCCGGCGGCGACGCCGGCGCCGGGACTGTCCTCATCGCCCGGCGCCTCGATCCACAGCTGGCCCTTGGCGTAGACTTTCGAGGCCGGCGCCGGCTCGCGCATCCAGTCGACGAAGCCCGCCGGCAGCACCTGGTTGCCGTTCCACACCCCGCCTTGCAGTAGGAACTGGCCGAAGCGCGCCCAGTCATGCGCGGTGGCGTAGAGGTAGGATGAACCGACGAACGTGCCCTGCTCGTCGGTTTCGAGCACGGCGCTGTGCATGCCGAGCGGCTCGAACAGCGCACTGCGCGGCCATGTCAGCGCCTTGGCCTTGTCGCCGATCGCGTCCTGCCAGAGCCGCGACAGCATCACCGCCGTGCCGCTCGAATAGGAAAACACCTTGCCGACCTCGCCCGCCAGCGGCTTTGATTCGGCAAAGCCCGCCATGTCGGGTTCGAGATAGAGCATGCGCGTAACATCGGCGACGTCGCCATAATCCTCGTTGAACTCCAGCCCGCTCGACATCGCCATCATGTCGGCAAGGCTGATCGCCGCGCGGCCGTCCGCCTTCCACGGCGCGAACAGGCCCTTATTGTCGATGGCCATCTTGCCGTCCTTGACCAGCGTGCCGATGATGGCGGCGTTCACCGTCTTGGTCATCGACCAGCCGAGCAGCGGCGTCTTGGCGGAAAAGCCGTCGCCATAGCGTTCGGCGACGACACGGCCGTTTTTGACCACGACCACCGCACGCATGCCGGTGCCGGTCAGCGCCGCATCGTCGAGCAGCTTGGCAATCACCGGATCCTGCGATGCCTCGACCCGCTCGCCCTCGGGCCACAGCACATCCTGCTTGGTCGCCGCGGGTTCGACATGGATCGCCGTGCGCCGCGCCTTGCCGACATCGCCGTCAGGAACCGAGGCGCAGCCCAGCCCGTCACGGGAAACCGCCTCGCTCTTGCCGAGGAAGCCCAGCAGGCCCGCCGAAACCGTCCCCCGGTTCTTGTCGACCGAGACCCGCATCAGCCGCAGCAGTGGGTGTCCTGGCGCCTGCACGTCGACGGCAAGCACCTCATTGGCGTTGCGCCCGGCGATGAAGACGTTGGAGCAGACGATCTTGGCCGAATAGCCCGAACCGACGCGGATCAATTCGGGCGGCGCGATGTAGAGCCAGGCAAACAGCGCGGCGACCGCCAGCACGATCAGGCCAAACAGCCATTTGACGATCTTGACGACGATGCGCATCTATTGCCCTCCCGGGCTTTCGCCCGCCTCTTATGTCATCGAATTGCCGCCATGCTTCCGCAAAATCGTGGCGCCTGTCGAGCGCCGTCAACGGATTATCAACCATGATCGGCGATCACATGGATGCATGTCGCCCAAAACTGCGCAGCGGTTTTGGCACAACGACATGCACAAAAGGGATATACTGGGCGATGCTGTGGGGCGATCGCCTGGAGGGGGCTCGACCAATCGTCGGCCATCGGTTCACAGACCCATCAGCGACCGGCTGATTCCGGCTTGGAAGTTGTGATGCGCCGTCTTGCGGCCCTTTTCATGCTGACGCTGCTTGGCGCCTGCTCGGCCGTGGACGATCTGTCGCCGCTGTCGCCATCTTCATCCAGCAGCCCGACGGTCGCCGTGCGAGCGCCGCGCTTCGAGGATTCCAAGCCGCATGAATGGGACAGCGGCGCGCCGTGGAACTATGCCGTTCACGGCACCGACGTTTCCAAGTACCAGACCTCGGTCGACTGGCCGACGGCCAAGGCGAGCGGCATTTCCTTCGCCTTCATCAAGGCGACCGAAGGCGGTGACCGTTTCGACGAGTATTTCAACGAGCACTGGGCGCGCACGAAGGCCGCCGGTGTCCCCCGTGCGGCCTATCATTTCTTCTATTTCTGCACCCCGGCCGCCCAGCAGGCGCGCTGGTTCATCCAGAACGTTCCCGTCGACCGCTCGGCCATGCCGCCGGTTCTCGACATGGAATGGAACCCGAAATCGCCGACCTGCAGGCTGCGCCCCGACGCCGCCACGGTGCGCGCCGAGATGACCACCTTCCTACAGATCGTCGAGCGCCACTACGGCAAGAAGCCAATCATTTACACCTCGGTCGATTTCTTCGACGACAATGATCTGTCGACTTTCCGCGGCTATCCCTACTGGCTGCGCTCCGTCGCCGGCCACCCCCGCGAAAAATACGGCAGCCATCCCTTCACCTTCTGGCAATACACCGGAACCGGCATCGTTCCCGGCTTGACCGGCAAATCAGACATCAACGTCTTCAACGGCAGCGAAGCTGCCTGGAATAAGTGGCTGCGGCAGAACACGCGCTGACGTCATGTTCAACGGCCGCAACGCCTCGACCAAATCACTCCGGCAGAGTTCCCGTTGAACCGGGTTCAACGGCCGCAACGCCTCGACCAAATCACTCCGGCAGAGTTCCCGTTGAACCGGGTTCAACGGCCGCAACGCCTCGACCAAATCACTCCAGCAGAGTTCCCGTTGAACCGGGTTCAACGGCCGCAACGCCTCGACCAAATCACTCCAGCAGAGTTTCCGTTGAACGGGGGGCAACGTCGCGAAGTCCCAGGGAATAAGTGGCTGCGGCAGAAGAACCGTTGACACCGGGCCTGCCGCCTGCTTTTCGACACAGCCAGCGGTAAAGAGTGCAACCGCCGGTAATTCAGGGCGTTGGGCATCCAGCCAAGCACGACAATGCCCTCTTCGTTTCGAAAGGAAGCTGATGCGACTGCGTTCTCAAGCCCTCGCGGCGCTATTCCTGTGCGCCACGGCCTTGCCGGCGATGGCGCAGGAATGCGGCGGCGACTTCGAAACCTGGAAACAGGGCGTGGCGGCAGAAGCCAAGGCGGCCGGTGTCGGCGCGGTCGGCCTCGACGCGCTGGAAGACGCCACCTTCGACGAGCGGGCGCTGGCACGCGACCGCGCCCAGGGCGTCTTCACCCAGACCTTCATCGAATTCTCCAACCGCATGATTTCCGCCTACCGGCTGAAGCAAGGTGCGGCGAACATGAAGAAATACGCCGATATCTTCGCCCGTGCCGACCAGCAGTTCGGTGTTCAGGCGCCGGTCATCACCGCCTTCTGGGCGCTGGAGACCGATTTCGGCGCCGTGCAGGGCGATTTCCACACGCTGAGCGCGCTGGTGACGCTTTCGCACGACTGCCGCCGCCCACAGCTGTTCCGCCAGCAGTTGGTGCCGCTTCTGGAACTGATCGATCGCGGCGTGCTGCCGGCCGATGTCACTGGCGCCTGGGCCGGCGAGATCGGCCAGACGCAGATCCTGCCTTCCGATTATCTGACGCACGGCGTCGACGGTGACGGCGACGGCAAGGTCGACCTGCGCAAGAGCGTGCCCGACGTGATCATGACCACGGCCAGCAAGGTGCTGTCGCGCGGCTGGAAGCGCGACGAGCCCTGGATCCAGGAAGTGCGGGTGCCCGACGAGATGCCCTGGGACCAGACCGGGCGCACCAACAAATTGCCGCTGACCCAGTGGGCGCAGTGGGGCGTCACCAATTCCGACGGCTCGCCGCTGGTCGACAAGGGCCTGAAGGCCGGCCTGGCGCTACCCATGGGCCGCAAGGGACCGGCCTTCCTCACCTACGACAATTTCGACGTCTACCTCGAATGGAACCAGTCCTTCACCTATGCGCTGACCGCGGCCAATCTCGCCGCGCGCCTCGCCGGCGCGCCGCCGCTTGACCCGCGCAACCCCGAACCAGGCCTCAACAACGAGCAGATGAAGGCACTGCAGACCAAGCTGGAAGCCCGTGGCTACGACGTCGGCACGGTCGATGGCATTCTGGGCACCAACACCCGCGAAGCCATCCGCAAGGAGCAGATGCGGCTTGGCCTGCCGGTGGACGGCTGGCCGACGCCGGAGCTTTTGGCGAAGCTGTGACGCGCCGCCATTCTTGAGGCCGTCGCTACCGGCTACCGCCTACCCTCCTCTCCCGCATGAAATCGATGAACGCCCGCAAGGCCGGCGGCACATGCCGCGAACTGGGGTGGTATAGATAAAAGCCGGGAAAGCTGGGCGACCAGGCTTCCAGGAAACGGACCAGCCTGCCTTGCTCGATCCATGGCCGAACCTGGTATTCCAACATGTAGGCAATGCCAACGCCATCCAGCACGGCATTGAGCATCAGTTCGGTATCGTTGACGGTCAAGCTGCCTTCGACGGCGATTTCGAGGGCCCGTTTGCCGCGCGCAAACTCCCATCGATAGAGGTTGCCGCCGCCCGGCCACTCGAATTTGATGCATTGGTGCTGGTGCTGGTGCAGTTCCTGCGGATGACGAGGTATGGCCCGGTTTTCGAGGTAAGCGGGAGCGGCCACCGCGGCCATCTGCAAATCCTCGCTCAGTTTCACCGCCACCATGTCCTTCTCCAGTCGCTCGCCGAGCCGGATTCCTGCATCGAACCGGCCTCCGACAATGTCGGCCAGCCTGTCGTCGACGATGACGGTCAGCGCGATATCGGGATAGCTGCGCTGAAAATCCCCGAGGATCGGCGCGATGAACCGCGTCGCGGCCACACGCGGCACATTGATGCGCAACGAACCCGCCGGCCGGTCGCGCGCTGCATGGACGTCGGCAATGGCGCTTTCCAGTTCACCAAAGGCGACAGCAAGGCGCGAAAAAAGCGCGTCGCCAGCCGCGGTCGCAGAGACACTGCGCGTCGTGCGGTTAAGGAGCCTGACGCCGACGCGCGCCTCCAGCTGCCGGATGGACTGGCTGAGCGCCGGCGGCGAGACACGCAGCCTTGCGGCGGCACGGACGAAACTGCCCTCTTCGACGATTGCGGAAAATGCCTTGAGCTCGGTGAATTCGGATCCGCGCATTGTGTATCCATGGATTAACAAGCTGATCAGATAATATGTCATTATCTGATCAATTCCATGACGCTATCTCTCAGCCGTCGGCCCCATTGCAGGCAAATCTGCGGGCCAGAATGGTTGAAGGAAATTGATCATGTCCCAGTCCCTGCACGGCAAAACCGCAATCGTCACCGGCAGTTCACGCGGCATCGGCCGGGCCATCGCCGAAGGGCTCGCGGCACGGGGCGCCGCCGTCGTCGTCAACTATGTCGGCAACCGGAAAGCCGCCGGTGAGGTCGTAGCCGGCATCGTCGGCAAGGGAGGAAAGGCGCTCGCCCTCCAGGCCGACATATCGAGCGTTTCGGATATTCGCCGCCTCTTTGACCAGACCGAGAGTGAACTGGGCGCGATCGACATCGTCGTCGCCAATGTCGGCGTCGCCGTCATCAAACCGCTGACCGAGGCAACCGAAGTCGATTTCGACCTTGTCTTCGGCACCAATGCCAGGGGCACCTTCTTCACGCTTCAGGAAGCAGCGCGCCGGGTGCGCGACGGCGGCCGGATCATCGCTGTCTCCACTGGCGGCACGAAGATGTTCTTCACACAGACGGCGCTCTACCTCGGCAGCAAGGGCGCCGTCGAACAGTTCGTCCGCGTGCTCTCGCGTGAACTCGGGCCGCGTGGCGTCACGGTCAATGCGCTGTCGCCGGGCTTCACTGACACGGACCTGCTTCCCGAACGTGATCGCGCCGTCGCGGCCGGGATGTCGCCTTTCGGCAGGATCGGCGCACCGCACGACGTTGCCGATGTCGCGGTCTTCCTGGCCAGCGACGAGGCCCGCTGGCTGACCGGCGAGAACATCCAGGCCGGCGGTGGTGTGGCCTAGTCCGCCATCGTCTCCAGGCTGGCAAAGCCCTGCGGCGCGTCGCCCTCGTCGAACGGCGTCGTCACCTCGACGAATGTGTCGGGATAGAAGCCGTTGAAGCGCGTGCGTAGCGACAGCGAATAGGCGCCGATATGGCCGATCTCGATCCAGTCGCCAGTGTCCACGGTCTCCGGCAGCCAGAACGGCCTGGACAGGATGTCGACGGAATCGCAGGTCGCGCCGCAGACCTTGAACGGCATGATGTTCTTTTCATCGCCATTGCGGGTCCTGATCGCCGGATCGGGAATAAAGCGCGCCGGCAGCGTGATCTTGCCGGTCCATGAATCCGACAGCGACGCCCAGATGCCGTCATTGATGTAGAGCCGCTTGCCCTTGCGCAGCAGCACGCGCACGATCAGCGACAGGCAGCGCGCCACGATCACCCTGCCCGGCTCGGCCACCAGCGGCATCTGGTCGAACTGATATTCTTTCAGGTCTCCGGAAAACCGCGACATGATCTGGCCGAGCGATGGCATCTCGATCAGCTTGCGGTTGGGATCGTGCCCGTATTCCGCCGGAAAGCCGCCGCCGACATCGAGCCCGGCAATATCGAAGGTCAGCCGGTTGCGCACCCAGTCGGCCGAGGCCAGCGCCCGCTCATAGGTGTCGGGATCCTCGATCTGGCTGCCGACATGGAAACATAGGCCGACCTTGTAGCCGGTGCGGTTCAGCCGCTCGGCGAGTTCGACCGCATAGGCCGGCCCGGCGCCGAACTTCTTCGACAGTTCGTAAGCCGCCGACCCTTTCGTCTGGATGCGCACGAACACGCTGATCGAGCCCGGGTCGATGTCGAGTGCCCGCACCACCCGCGTCAGCTTGGTGATCTCGTCCTCATGGTCGAGCGAGATGACCCGGATGCCGTATTTCTCCAGCGCCAGCTTGATGTCGGACTGTGCCTTGACCGGGTGCATGTAGAGCATCTCGGCATCGGGGGAGACCGCCCGCACGGCGGCGAATTCGCCAGGCGAAGCGACGTCGAAGGCGGTGACGCCGGCCTCGACCAAGGTCTTCAGCACGATCTGCTCGCCGTTGGTTTTGACCGCATAGGCGGTCTTGCCGGGGAACATGCCCATGAACTGCCTGGCATCGGCCTTCAGCACCTGCGGGCGGAAGCAATAGACCGGATCGTCCGGACGAAGCGCCAGTGCCGCCTCGCGGGCATTCTCGAATCGCTGCATTGACGAATCCTCGATCTCGGCTGCGCACAATTAATCCAAGCTAGCGACTAATGAAAACAATTCTGTGTCTCGCGGCACTCACGCAGCGGCTCTAGTTTTTGGCAGCATCGTTTGCCAGCGATCAGGTTTCGGGTGGCCCTTGTCGCCGAACCGGATATGCCCTGTGTCTGACCGACTGGTATTCGGACCGTCTTGGGGAGGACGATAGACATGGCAATAGCCGCGACATCCGCACCACGCGGACCGATGACGCTCACCGACTGGGGGCAATTGCTGCTGCTTGGCGCGATCTGGGGCGGCTCGTTCTTCTTTGCCCGCATCGCGGTGGCGGAACTCCACCCGCTGGTGCTGGTGATGTTTCGCGTCGCCATCGCGGCAATCGCGCTGCAGCTGTACCTGGCCATTCGCGGCCCGTCTTTCCGCCTCGCCTTTCCGCATGCCGGCCTGTTCTTCCTGCTGGCCTTCACCAACAATGTCGTGCCCTTCTCGCTGATCTTCGCCGGCCAGACTGAGCTTGGCGCCGGTGTTGCCTCGGTGCTGAACGCGACGACGCCGTTTTGGACGCTGATCCTCGCCAACGCGATGACATCGGACGAGAAGCTCTCCTGGAACAAGCTCGCCGGCATCGGGCTCGGCGTCGCCGGCACCGCTGTCATGATCGGTACCGGCCTGCTCGCCGGGCTCGGCGGTCCGGTCTGGGCGAAATTCGCACTGATCGGCGCGTCCTTGTCCTATGGCATCGCTTTGATGGTTGCCCGCCGCTTCAAGGGCGTGCCCTCGCCGGTCATCGCCACCGGGCAGCTGACCGCTTCGACCATCATCATGATCCCGGTCGTGCTGCTGGCGCATGGCCCCGCCGGCCTGTTTTCGGCGTCGCCGCCGGTCTGGGCGGCGGTGCTGGCATTGGCGCTGCTCTCCACCGCCTTTGCCTATATCCTCTATTTCAACCTGGTCGCTTCGGCCGGTGCCACCAATGCCTCGCTGGTGACGCTGATCGTGCCGGCCAGCGCCATGCTGCTCGGTTTTCTTTTCCTGGGAGAGCGACTGGAACTGTTCGAGATCGGCGGCGTGGTGCTGATCGGCCTCGGCCTGGTCACGATCGATGGGCGCGTGTTCGGTCGACGGTAGAGCGCCGCTCGTCCGATTGGACGCTCTGACGACTTGGATTGAATCTCCGTATCGGCGCGAAAGTCGAAGTCGACTTTCGCGGTGGTAGCGCTGCCATGACATACTGGCGACACCATCCCGCCACAATTTATTCACAGGTCCGAAGCGGGTTTTTGCGCAGGAGTTTCAACGGCTAACGGCGAAACCGAGGTCGCAATTTTCACAATCACGTCGCAATGCAGCACATTTTCCGCTTGCCTGTGGCACAAATGAACCTAGACTCTCAGGCATAGCTCTTTAAGAGGAGGCTATGTCATGGGACTCACGAGGCCGATCAACGCATTGATGATTTGTGCTGCGTTTGCTTTCATCGGCGCCCTCATTATGGGCGTCCTTCCCTGAACCCGCCAAGACGGGGAAGACCAGCACCAGATAGTCTAAGCAATTCGAAAGGCCGGGTTTTTACCCGGCCTTTTGCTGTTCAGCCCTGCCTCACGCCGCAGCCGAGCCCGCCACCTCCGCCTCGTGCGAGCGGATGCCGATCATGTGGCAAATGGCAAAGACGAGGTCGGCACGGTTCATCGTGTAGAAATGGAAGTCGCCCACGCCGCGCTCGACCAGATCGAGAACCTGTTCGGCGGCGACGGCGGACGCCACCAGCGCATGCGTCTGCGGGTCGTTCTGCAGGCCGTCGAAGCGCTCGGCCAGCCATGCCGGCACCAGCGCGCCGCAGCGTGCCGAGAAATTGGCGACCTGGGTGAAATTGTGCACCGGCAGAATGCCGGGAACGATCGGGATGTAGATGCCGGCCCGGCGCGCGCGCTCGACATAGCGCTCGTAGAGATCATTGTCGAAGAAGAACTGGGTGATCGCCCGCGTCGCGCCATTGTCGACCTTGCGCTTCAGCATGTCGATGTCGGTGGCGAAATCGGGGCTTTCGGGATGCTTTTCCGGATAGGCAGAGACCGAAATGTCGAAATCGCCGGCGTCCTTCATCGCGCCGACCAGTTCGGCGCCATTGGCGTAGCCGTCCGGATGCGGACGGTAGGCGGTGCCGACGCCGGCCGCCGGATCGCCGCGCAGCGCGACGAAGCGCTTCACGCCCATATCGGCGAATTCCTGGATCACGGCGTCGACCTGATGGCGGGCAGCGTCGACGCAAGTCATGTGCGCGGCCGGCGTCAGGCTGGTCTCGTTCAGGATGCGGCTGATGGTGCGCGCGGTGCGCTCACGCGTCGAGCCGCCGGCGCCATAGGTCACCGAGACGAATTTCGGCTTCAGCGGTTCCAACCGCGTGACGGTGTCCCAAAGCCGCGCCTCCATCTCATCGTTCTTGGGCGGGAAGAATTCGAAGGAAACCTTGACCTTGTCGCCAATGTCGGGGCGGCGGGAAAAGCGGAACTGGTTCATCAGGCGATTTCCCCTATCGAGTTCACTTTGGTCTGGTCGTTGGCGGGATCGGCGATCAGCAGGCGCCGGTCGCGGCCAAGCCAGAGTTTTACGGTAAGCCTGGCCTCGTTGCCGCCGCGCGGCTCGAATTCCTGGGCATCTTCGAGATCAAGACCTGCCTCGGCGAACCATTCGCCTATCTGCCGGTCGGAAAAGCCGAGCCTGACATGCGCATGCTCTTCGCGCAGGAATTCCAGCGTGTGCGGCGCGAAATCGACGATGACCAGCCGGCCCGACGGGCGCAAAAGCCGCGCCGCCTCGTGGATGGCGCGGGCCGGATCGTCGAGATAGTGCAGCACCTGGTGGATGGTGACGAGATCGAAGGCATCGCGCTCGACCGGCGGTGAAAAGATATCGCCCTGCCGCACCTGCGCGTTCGAAACGCCGGCCTTGTCAAGATTGGCGCGCGCCACGGTCAACATCTCGCGCGACATGTCGATGCCGACGCCGCGCCGGTAGAGCGGCGAGAAGATTTCGAGCAGGCGCCCGGTGCCCGTGCCGAGATCAAGCATCGACTGGAACGGCCGCTTGCCGACCAGCTTCAACATCGCCGCCTCGACCGCGCGGTCCGGCACATGCAGCGAACGGATATGGTCCCAGCTCGCCGCATTCACGGAAAAATACTCGGTGGCGCGGTCCTGACGCTTGCGCTTGACCGAGGCCAGCCGCTCGAGATCGCGCTCGACCTGCGGATCGGCGCCCCGAATGCTGGAAATCAGCCCCATGACGAAGTCACGCGCGGAGTCGGTATCCGACAAGCGGAAGAAGGCCCATGACCCTTCCTGGTAGCGGCCGATCAGCCCGGCCTCGAGCAGCAGCTTCAAATGCCGCGAGACGCGCGGCTGCGACTGGCCGAGAATTTCGGTAAGATCGGAAACGGTGAGGTCGCCGCGCGACAACAGTGCCAATATGCGCAGGCGGCTGGATTCGGCCGCCGCCTTCAGCGTATCCACCATGGTGTCGAGCGAGACATGCATCAGCGTACTCTTTTCAGCGCATTCACTTTGAAAAAGATATAAACATATGTTTATGTCGATTTTCAAAACCTTGCAAGCGCTATGTCGCTTCCGGACAAGAAAATGCCGCATGCGTGATTTTCCGGTGCGTGCCGCCCAAAAATGTGGTGCGGTCTTGGGACAATGACAGACGCCAAAGCAGAGATGGGCAGAATGACCGGGCCGCGCGAAATGTTCGAGGCACGCGAAGGCGAGCAGAGGCTGGAACAGGATCCGGCAACGATGCCGGCGGATGGCGGCGTCGTGTTCATCGGCCGCATCGCCTCGCCATGGACAACACGGGAGACCTGCCCGAAAAACATGCGCACGGCGCGCGAGACCGGGCAGCCGGCGGTGCTGACCATCGACGCGCCCTATCGCAGAGGCCTGCAAAGCCTGGAGCGCGCCAGCCACGTCATCATCCTGTCCTGGCTCCATCACGCGCCGCGGAATCTGATTGTGCAGAAACCGCGCCATGCAGCTGAAGCGAAAGGCGTATTCGGCCTGCGCTCCCCTGCCCGGCCGAACCCGGTCGGCCTGCATGTGGCAAGGCTCGTTGGGTTGGACATCGCCACCGGGCGCATCGATCTCGACGCCATCGACGTGCTCGACGGCACGCCGGTCATCGACATCAAGCCTTACTTCGCCTCGACCGACGCCATACCGGAGGCGACTGTCGAAGGACGCGATGAACGATGACAGCACCAACCGGCCGCCGCCGCGCCATCGCCAAGGCGCTGACCGCCCTTCTGCCGCTGGCGCCCTATGCCGACATGGAGAAGATCCGCACAGACGCCGGCGCGGTGCATATGAAGACCTTACCGCCAGGCATCGCCGTGTGGCTGGCAACCATCGCCCACATCCGCCACATGCACACCGATTACGAAAAGCTGCTGGCCGAGGGCTATGACCGCGACTCCGCCCGCTTCTTCGTCATCGAGCAGACCAACATCGTGCTCACCCGCTGGCGCGCGACACGCCTGCTCGACGCCGACGATGAAGAGGAATGAGGCGCAGCCCGCCTAGACTGTTTCGAAATTCGCTCTGGTGAGTCAGCTGGTGGTGTTTTCGAGAACCGGAGCGCAGCGGACATTTGGGTCCGTGAGCTCAGTTCTACTGCGAACGCAGTAGAACGGGGAAGCGCAGAAAACGCCATCAGATGGCCGCCGGAGTAGGATTTCCAAACAGTCTTACTGCCGGGTCAGCACGGCGATCGCATTGTAAGGCTGGCCGTCGGCCTGGCCGACCCAGGTCCAGGACAGGTTCCCCTTGAAGAACCGGACGGTGATATCGCCGCCGTCGATGCATTTGTCCTGGCCGTAGGTGATGCTCTCGTGGAATTCCGCTGACGTCTCGTCCCGCGACGTCTGCGACAGCGATCCGCCGCAGCCGAGGGATGGATAGTCGATCGACGCGCCGTCATCCCTGATCGTCATGGCGATCGACCAGTCGGCGCCGGCGTCACCCGCCGGGCTCTGGTGGCCGCTGCCGACCCAAGTGCCGGTCAGCGTCTGCGCCGGCACGTTTACCGCGCAAGGCACATTCTGGAAGATCGGCGTCAGTTCGCTGCCGGTCTTCTCGCAGCGATAGGTCTGGCCGTTCTGGCAGAGTTCGTCGCCTTGTTTCACGCACTGCGCGCTGGCCTCGCCCGCGGCGGCGAAAATCGCCATGGCTGCGATGATGGTCCCGAGCCTGCCCATATCCCCTCCCCATTCCAAGCCATCGGATCATAAGGCAATTCCAATCCAGTGTATCGGCCAGACCGTCACGGAGGACGAACGGCGCCAGGCAGCTGGCTCTATGCCTTCTACCCGGCGCCGATAGGCTGATGATCCTGCGCGAGGAGGCCCCGATGGACCAGACGACGGCAACACAGGCTTCAAGGCCGCTGCCTATGGTCAGCGACCGTCATATCGACCCGCATGCCTATCCCGATGGCATCGCCTTCCTTGACGCCCAGTACCTGCCGATGTCGCAAGCCAAGGTGTCGGTGCTGGACTGGGGGTTCCTGCATTCCGACGCCACCTATGACACGGTGCATGTCTGGGACGGCCGCTTCTTCCGCCTCGATCTGCATCTCGATCGCTTCTTCGCCGGGCTGGAAAAGCTGCGCATGGCGATCCCCTTCGACCGGGATGGCGTGGCTGAAATCCTGCACAATTGCGTGGCGCTGTCCGGCCATCGCGCCGCCTATGTCGAGATGCTGTGCACGCGCGGCGCCTCGCCGACTTTCAGCCGCGATCCGCGCCAGGCGATCAACCGCTTCATGGCTTTCGCCGTGCCCTTCGGCTCGGTCGCCAATGCCGAGCAGTTGCAACGCGGCCTGCGCGTCGCCATCAGCGACAAGATGCGCATCCCGCCGGCCTCGATCGATCCGGCAATCAAGAACTACCACTGGCTCGACCTGGTGCGCGGCCTTTACGATGCCTATGACCGCGGCGCCGAGACCGCGCTCCTCCTCGACTTCAACGGCAACGTCGCCGAAGGGCCAGGCTTCAACGTCTTCTGCGTCAAGGGCGGCAGACTGTCGACGCCGGCCATCGGCGTGCTGCCCGGCATCACAAGGCGCACCGTCTTCGATCTCTGTGGCGAGGAAGGTCTTGTCGCCACCGCGGCCGATGTCAGCGTCGCCGGGCTCAAGGCGGCCGACGAGGTCTTCATCACCTCAACCGCCGGCGGCATCATGCCGGTGACGGAGATCGATGGCGCGGCGATCGCCGATGGCAAGATCGGGCCTATCACCAGCCGGCTGATGGCACTCTACTGGCAAAAGCACGGCGATCCGGCGTGGTCGTCTCAGGTGAATTACCCCTGATCAAAGGGCCTCTTGTTCAAAAAGATTTCCCCTCGCCTCTGGAAAACCGCGCCATAGACCGTATATGCCCGAAAGCGGAGAAGCCTCCGCTTCCACCCAAAATCACGCCCGCAGGGGCAAGGATTCCACATCATGACAAACAAGGTTTGGTTCATCACCGGATCGTCGAAGGGTTTTGGCCGCGTCTGGGCCGAGGCCGCTTTGGCGCGTGGCGACCGCGTTGCCGCGACAGCCCGTGACGCTGGCACGCTCGCCGATCTGGTCGAGAAGTATGGCGACAACATCGCCGCGATAAAGCTCGACGTCACCGACAAGAAAGCCGTCGATGCCGCTGTCGCAGAGGCGCACAAGCGTTTTGGCCGGCTCGACGTCGTCATCAACAATGCCGGTTACGGCCATTTCGGCGCCATCGAGGAAGTCAGCGAGCAGGAAGCCCGCGACCAGATCGAAACCAATGTCTTCGGCGCGCTCTGGGTCACCCAGGCCGTGCTGCCGATCATGCGCGCCCAGCGGTCCGGCCACATCATCCAGATATCGTCGATCGGCGGCGTCAACGCCTTTGCCTCGCTCGGCCTCTACCACGCCTCGAAATGGGCGCTGGAAGCCTTCAGCCAGTCGCTCAGTATCGAGGTGGCGGAATTCGGCATCCATGTCACGCTGGTCGAGCCCGGTGGCTTCTCCACCGACTGGTCCGGCGCCTCCGCCAAGGTGTCCAAGCCGATCGAGGCCTATGCGCCCGCCCGCGCCAAGATGGCCGAGCGCCGCGCCAACTCGGTCGCCGGCGATCCCGAAGCCACCGGCCCGGCAATGCTGGCCATCGTCGACGCCGCCGAGCCGCCGCTCAGAGTGTTCTTCGGTGACGGCGGCCTGCCGATGATCCGCCAGGAATACGCCAACCGCCTCGCCACCTGGGACAAATGGGACCACGTGTCGGTCATGGCGCAAGGCGCCAGGAAGAACCGCAAGGGCTGAGGCCGGCGCTTCTGCTACGCCGTTCATCGGCGGCGTAGCCCTTCGGCCACGATGAGAACGCGCGGCTATGCCTGATAAATCCACTGCTCCGGCACCCGCGCCGAAATCTCTTCGCCGGCCCTGATCGTTCCCGGCTTCTCGACCCAGGCGACCACGCCACGCAGCCGTTTGGCCACTTTCGGAAACAGCAGCGCGCCGGCTTCGATATCGGCCATTCCCGCATTTTCGGCGATCGATCGCCCGGCGATGCGGCATGGTCCGTTCTGGGCGTCGACCTTCAGGGTCACGCCATCCTTGAAGAACAGCAGCGTGCCGGCCGGCAGCATCGACAGATGCGGCACGCCTTCGATCACCAGATTGGCGCCGATCCATTCCGGCTTGATTTGGGGAAGGCCCATCCGCTCGGCGACGATGGCCAGTTCGTCGGCAGCCACGATCGATAGCTGCCGCTCATTGCGCATTTCGGTGCCGCGCGGATACCAGGGTTCGCGCCCGCCTGAGCGCCGTGTCGATCCGGCGTGGAAATCGCCCAAAATGCCGTCGAAGCCGAGCCGCAACTCCTCCACCGGTTTTGTCTGAAAATGATCCGCTGGCGCGACATAGAGCGCTGCCGCGAGGGCGGAGAGCTTCTTGGCAGGGATGATTTCGACCGGTTTCTCGGCCTCGGGGAAGAGATCCAGCATGGCGTTCCGTCCTTGAATCATGCTTCCCGTTTTTGCTCTTCGGCCGGCAAGGCCGCAAGAGCGGTTTGGGCCAAAAGGCGCAACTCTTCGACCGATGCACCGTCCCGCGCCTGGATCGACATGCCGTTCATGACGCCGGCGATATATTTGGCGAAGCTTTCGACGGAGAAGCCTTCCGGCAGATCGCCCGCCGCTTGGCCTTTGGCCAGCCGCTCCGCGATCGCCGCCTCACTCGCCTTGCGATAGGCCTTGAGTTCATCCGCAATGGCTTGCGCCTGCGGCGAGGCCGCCAGGGCACCGCTGACGAAAAGGCAGCCACCGGGCTTGCCGGGCCTGGGATAGGCCTCCGCCGCGCCCAGCAGCAGCCGCCGGATCGCCTCCCGTGTCGAGACCGCCGCGCTCAGCGCCTCCAGCGCAAAGCCGATCTCCGTCTCATGGTAGCGCGTCAGCGCCTTGCGAAACAAAGTCTCCTTGTCGGTGAAGGCGTTGTAGATCTGCGGCGGCGTCAGCCCCATCGCCTCGCGCAGCATGGCCAGTGACGTCGCCTCATAGCCATGCTCCCAAAACAGATGCATCGCCGCATCCAGCGCACGGTCCGGATCGAACGCACGCGGCCGACCACCCCTAGCCTTTTCCAAATTATCCATAGTGATCGATACGAAACCCGTTGACTTGCTCGCTCCGCATAACGTAACAATTGATACGAAACATGGCAAGCCGGAAGAAGATGCTTCCGGCAAGGCCGTGCAGCCCGAGGACAAGGAGAGACCAAATGCCCATCACCGTAACCGCGCCGGAAGGCGTCCTGACCGAGGCCGGAGAGCGCGAGATCCTGCCACGCCTCAGCGCCGCCCTCATCGAAGCGTCCGGCGCCACCGGCAATTCGTTCTTTAACGCGATTGTCGGCGGCACGGTCCACATCCTGCCGTCCCGCCACATCTATGCCGGCGGCGCCAATCGGCCCGTCGTCATGGTCGAGTTGAAATTGCCCAATATCGGCCTTGGTTCTGTCGAGGCCCGCCAGGCCTTCATCACCACGGCCGCCGGGATTGTCGCCGAACTCTGCGTGCCCGAGCACAGGCCCGAAAACACCTGGATCAACATCGTCAACGCGCCCGACGGCGGCTGGGGCATCGGCGACAGGCAATTTACCGGCGATGCGCTCATTGCCGCCGCCACCGCCGCCGCGCACTGATCTGACAGGGAAGATGTGATGCGGCTTTCCCCTTCGCTGTTCTTCACCACCAATTGCGAGCCTGCACTGGCCTTCTACGAACAATGCGGCCTCGGCCGGGCAACGATCCTGCTGCGTTGGGGTGACAACAACATGCCGGTGCGCACCGAAGCCATGCGCGGAAAAATCCTGCATGCGCGCTTCGAAGGCCCGGGAGTGCTGTTCCATGCCTCCGACAATGACGATGCGGAGCCGATGAAAGGCTCCGCCATGATGCTGGAATTCGACGACCCGGCCGCCATGCGTGAACTCTTCGCCCGCATGGCTGCCGGCGGCCGCATCACCGTGCCCCTGGCGCGGCAATATTGGGGGAGCAGCTTCGGCATGCTGGTCGACGCCTATGGCGTGCAGTGGATGTTCAGTGGCCCCACTGAATGAAGCATCGCACTGCCTTTTCTCGGCTATTTCTCGCGAGACCAGATCGCGCAATAGAACTTTTCGCCTGTGCTCGGATTTCGGAAGGTCTTGATTTGCGTTCTGGGCATATCAACAGAGCGAGCGAACTTCTCTGCCTCGGCAATCCGCGCAGCGTCGCCGGCCTCAAACTGCCAAAACGGCTTGGGAAGCCTTGACTTCACATACTCCAGCTTGACGACAATGAGCAGTCCTCGGCCGAGTTTGCAATCTATCGACGTTGGCCGCATGCCGGCCTTGTCCATCCGTCTAGCTTCGCGGACAGCAGCGTCAACGCTTTGCCATCTATCGCCGGATTTGGCCCTCGCAGTCGTTGTCCCAATGAACGGCAGCACCAACGAACAGGCGGCGGCCAACACCAAAGCCCTGGTGCCGATAACCCTTGCACGACAAGCTTTCATCCCCCAAACCCCTCTCCGATGGAGCCTCCATCCTTGCATTGATGTTGCCCCGAAGGCCAGCGCACCGCTGCGGCAGGATCGTACGACATGCCATCGCGGCAACTGCCAGCAAGCGTTCAAAGCCCTTGCTAGGCAAATATTCGATCACGACCTTCTTACTGGAAACGCCCGCCGCGCCGCATTGCCGCCGCGTCGGATCGCTTTCATGGTGGCGAGACACCGTGGAGGTTTCTCATGCGACCGGCGACGGCAATCGCGCTGCTTTGGCTCGTCTGGATGGTCACCTGGATTGCGGCCGCCGTATGGGCTGATCCGGCTCAAAAACGCGCCACCATCGGCGCGGAGGTCCGCTATCGCATCTTCTGGCTGGCCGGCACCGTCCTGCTGTTCGTCCCGGCGCACGGCTACGAAGGCAGGCTGAGATTGTGGACTCCGACCCTGGCCGAGGCCTGGGTTTGCATCGCCCTGATCGCCATCGGCCTCATCTTCTCGTGGTGGGCACGCATCCATCTGGGCAGGCTGTGGTCGGCCTCGGTCACCGCGAAGGCAGACCACCGTGTGGTCGATACAGGCCCCTATGGGCTGGTCCGGCATCCGATCTACACAGGATTGCTGCTGGCGCTTCTTGCCACCATGGCGGCGAAAGGCACTGTCTGGGGCATTGCAGGTGTCGCACTGCTCACCATCGGCATCGTCATCAAGGCAAAGCTCGAGGAACGTTTCCTGCGCGGCGAACTTGGCCCTGCCTATGACGATTACGCGCGGCGGGTGCCGATGCTGGTTCCCTTTACGCCGGCCTGACACGGCAAGGCGCGTTGGAACGTCGGCTCAGCCCGATTTTCTCGCCCCGCTGCCTTGCCGAAAATGGTCGACGGCACCGTCAATTTGAACCCAATCATGTTTCGACTGTTCGAAGACCGAGCGGACAGGAGGCGGGTAGTTCGGGTCCGCCAGCGCGCCGACGGCGACGCCGATCATCGACGGCAGCCTGTCGGCTTTCCAATAGACCGTCGAGCCGCAGTTGGAACAAAAGTAGTTGTGCACCTTGCCGCCGCTCGCCGCCTCACGGGTGAATTCCTTCGCGGTTCCAGAGATGGCGACGGCGTCGGCAGGATAAAAGGCACCGACGCCGAAGGGTGAGCCGGTTCTGCGCTGGCAGTCGAGACAATGGCAGGCGACAACCAGTTTTGATGGTTCTTGAAGCGTCAGCGTGATAGCGCCGCAACTGCATCGGGCATCAACCATTGGAAACTCTCCTTTCTGAAACGAGATCGCATCGATTCAAGCCGAGCCCCGACACGGGCCGTGTCGAGGGTCAGGTCAGGCTGAATGGGAGTGGAAAACGGGCGCGAAGCGGCCGAACTGCGGACGAAAGTCTGAATGGCCTTTCAGGCCAGCGTCACCGCGACATCGCTTAGAGCATTCGGATAAGCGCGCCGCCTATCGAATACCCCGCGCCAAAGGCGCAGATCAAGCCGAAATCGCCAGGTTTCATGTCGGCATGGTTCTCCGACAGTGCGACGATGGCGCCAGCACCCGCCGTGTTGCCGAGCCGCTCCAGCACCATCGGCGCACGGTCGTGATCGACATCGTGGCCGAAGGACAGTTTGAGGATCATCGCATTCATGCGCGCATTGGCCTGATGCAGCCAGAAGCGCCGGACGGCCTGAGGGGTCAGCCCGTGCTCGGCCAGGAACTCAACGATGAATTTCTGGCCGGCGACGGTGACTTCCTTGAACACCTTGTTGCCTACCTGCTTGATCAGATTGCCTTCGAGATTGATCATGTAGGGATCATCCTGGGCGGTGCGGGTGTGGTAGCCGAGATTGGTGCGGATGTTGTTCGACATCTGCGTCCACAGGCGGGTGTCCAACACCTCGAAACGCCCCGGCCGCTTGTCGCCCTGGGCAAGTCCCTCCACCACCATCGACACCGAGGCGTCGCCGAAGATGAAATGCGTCTGCCGGTCGCGGAAATTGAGATGGCCGGTGATGATTTCCGGCGTCGTCACCAGGATGCGCTTGTGCGCGCCCGAGCGCACCAGATTGACCGCCATGTGCAGCGCAGCCGCCGCGGACGAACAACCGAGCCCCATGTCGAAGCCCGCGCCCTTTGTCCCCAACGCCTCCTGCATTTCGATGGCGATCGCCGGATAGGGTCGCTGGTGATGCGAGGCCGAGCAGATGATCAGGTCGATCTGGGACGGTTCAAGCCCGGCATGGTCGAGCGCCTTCCTGGCCGAGGCGATGCCGAATTCCGCCTCCAGCGACAGCGCATCATCCGGCCGCGCCGGAATGCGCGGCGTCATGCGGGTCGGATCGAGAATGCCTTCGCGCTCGATGACATGGCGGGATTTCACGCCCGAGGCATGGACGATGAAGTCGCTGTCGGATTTCTGCAGCAAGGGCTCGTCGGTGCCCTGGCGCCGCGCATTCTCGGTGTCGACCCAGCTGTTGAAGCTCTCGACCAGTTCTTCATTCGTGATGACAGCTTCAGGAATTTCAGCGCCGATGCCGCTGATGATGACGCGATGCATGTTTCAGTCTGTCCCATCCGCAGCGTTGCGGCTTCATGTGGGCGCCGAAACGCTTCGGCGCAACACTTTTCTCATCCGGCCGGTTTACGCCGGCTTAAACCAAAGGTTTTGGCCGGCTTGAATCCGATCTCACCAGGCGCACAGCTTGGTGTTGGTCTGCGGGTTGTTCCAGCAGGCGCCGTCGTCGCGGCTGCGCACAAACTGTCCCGGCAACGGCACGTTGCGGCGGCCGAGATTGACATAGCCATAGGCAAAGCCCGGCCCGTCGATCTCCAGCACATAGGTCGGGTAACCCGGCGCCGAGATGCGGAAGCTGCCGGCATCGTCGATCGCGCGATAGCTGCACGAGAAATAGCCGTCATCCGTGGTGAAGCAGCGCGCCCGCTTGGCTTCCGCCGAAACCGAGAACGCCAGAAGTGCGGCCGCGCACACGCCGCCGCCATAGAGCAACCTTTTCAAACTCATCATTTCCCCCTGCCACGCGGCCATCATAGCCCCACGCGATGAATTGGGCATGACGGCGAAACGGGGTCAAGCCGCCGCAAAGGGCCGCACACAAAGTGGGTAATTCTTTCCTAGCCTGCCCGCTTGGCGACGATGAAGATGCGCGGGAAGCGGAGCAGCACCTTGCCGTTGGCGGTCTTCGGATAAGCCTTGGCAATCTTTGCGGTGTAGCTGTCGAGGAAGATTTTGCGCTCGTCGGCATCGAGCAGATCAAGGAACGGCTTCAGCCCCGTTGACTTCACCCATTCGACGATCGCCTCGGCATCGGCCAGCGGATGGTTGTAGACGGTATGCCAGATGTCGAGCCGGTCGGAGAGCGGCGACAAGAGGTCATAGTAGAACGACACCGGCGGCAGCGGCGCGCGCGCCGCATCCTTGATCTTCGCCGCGAACGGCACTTCTGCCGCTGTTTCCCGCATCAGCCGATGCGAATCCTCAGCCATATTGTCCGGCATCTGGATGGCGAGCGCGCCACCAGGGGCGAGAAAGCCCATCAGCCGCTGGAAGACTGCCGGATGCTCGGGCAGCCACTGGAACACCGCGTTGGCGAAGATCACATTGACCGGCTCGGCCGGCTGCCATGTCGATGCATCGGCAAGATCGAAGCTGACATTGGGCAGGCGCGCCCTCGCCTTCTCGATCATGTCGGGCGAGGTGTCGAAGCCGCTCACCTGCGCATCCGGCCAGCGCTCTACCAGAAGCTCGGTCGAGTTGCCGGGCCCGCAACCTATGTCGACGACCCGGCGCGGAAAATCGACCGGCACTTGCGCTGCGAGATCACGCGCCGGCCGCGTGCGCTCGTCCTCGAATTTCAGATATTGGGCGGCGGACCAGTCAGCCATTTGAACTCCTCATATCGCCTTGAGAATTCGCCGCCCCGGTTTGTCCCCTACCGCGTCAGCCTCTTGTAGGTCATGCGGTGCGGGTTGACGGCTTCGGGCCCGAGCCGACGGATCTTGTCCTGCTCGTAGTCCTCGAAATTGCCCTCGAACCATTCGACATGGCTGTCACCCTCGAAGGCGAGGATGTGCGTGGCCAGACGATCGAGGAACATGCGATCGTGCGAGATGATGACCGCGCAGCCGCCGAAATTTTCCAGCGCGTCTTCGAGTGCGGCAAGCGTTTCCGTATCGAGATCGTTGGTCGGTTCGTCGAGCAGCAGCACATTGCCGCCGGTCTTCAGCATCTTGGCCAGGTGCACGCGGTTGCGCTGACCGCCGGAGAGATTGCCGACCTTCTGCTGCTGGTCGCCGCCGCGGAAGTTGAACGATGCGCAATAGGCGCGCGTGTTGGCCTCGAACTTGCCGAGCTTGACCACTTCGGCGCCGCCCGAGATTTCTTCCCACACCGTCTTCGACGGATCAAGCGCATCGCGGCTCTGGTCGACATAGCCGAGCTTGACCGTCTCGCCGACGCGGATGGTGCCGGCATCGGGCTTTTCCTGGCCGGTGATCATGCGGAACAGCGTCGTCTTGCCGGCGCCGTTCGGGCCGATGACACCGACGATGCCGCCCGGCGGCAGCTTGAATTCCAGGTCGTCGATCAGCAGCGTGTCGCCAAAGCCCTTCGACAAGCCGTCGACCTCGATCACCACATTGCCGAGCCGCTCACCGTGCGGAATGACGATCTGGGTATCGCTCGGGCGCCGCTTGTCGGCTGCATCCAGCAGGTCCTGGAAGGCCTGGATACGTGCCTTGGATTTGGTCTGGCGGGCCTTCGGGCTCGACTGGATCCACTCGCGCTCGCGGCCGATGGCGCGCTGGCGGGCGTCGTCCTCGCGGCCTTCCTGCTTGAGGCGCTTGGCCTTGGCTTCGAGATATTTGGTGTAGTTGCCCTCATAGGGGATGCCGCGGCCGCGATCGAGTTCGAGAATCCAGCCGGTGACGTTGTCGAGGAAGTAGCGATCGTGGGTGATGATCATCACGGCGCCGGGATAGGCGCGCAGATGCTTTTCCAGCCACGCCGTGGTTTCGGCGTCGAGATGGTTGGTCGGTTCGTCGAGCAGCAGAAGGTCGGGCTGGCGCAGCAGGAGCTGGCAAAGCGCGACGCGGCGGCGCTCACCGCCCGAAAGCTTGGTGACATCGGCATCCTTGGGCGGGCAGCCCAGCGCTTCCATCGCCATTTCGACCTGCTGTTCGAGATCCCACAGGTTCAGCCGGTCCATCTCGTCCTGGAGCTTGGCCGACTCGTCGGCCGTCTCGTCGGAATAGTTCATCATCAGTTCGTTGTAGCGTTCGATGATGGCGGTCTTGGCGGCGACGCCTTCCATGATGTTCTCGAACACCGTCTTCTTCGGGTCGAGCGCCGGCTCCTGCGCCAGGTAGCCGACGGTGGCGCCTTCGGCCAGCCACGCCTCGCCGCTCCACTCCTTGTCGATGCCGGCCATGATCTTGAGGATCGTCGACTTGCCGGCGCCGTTGGGGCCGAGAATGCCGATCTTGGCATCGGGATAGAAGGACAGATGAATGTTCTCGAGCACCTTCTTGGTGCCATAGGCCTTGTTGAGGCCGGCCATGTGATAGATGAACTGGCGTGCCACGCGCGCTTTTCCCTGAAAACTGACTGGATTGTCGAATTGAATGGAGGTTGGCCGCTATGTAGGCGATGCGGCGGCGAACGGCAATCGCTTTTGCCAGATCAAGCCGAACACACGGACAAGTGTGCGCCGACCGCCGAAGTTTTCCACCGGTCGCGAGGCACGTTGAAATCTCTGGTTAACCCTTCCGCGTCAAAACAGGATCGGGGTGGAATCGCTGGCTGGCCGCGATTCCGGTAGAGAAAGCGGATCGACGGCATTGCTGAACAGTTTCCTGCTCCTTGCCGAAGCGGTCGTCTACTTCAGCGTCATGGTGACGCTTTTCCGCTTCCGCAAGCGCATTGGCCTCGGCGTCTTCATCTGCGCGCTCGGCGTCATGCATTTCCTGGAAACCTATCTCGCCAGCGTCTTTTATGTCGCCTTGCCGTTCGGCCTGGTCTCGCCGGGCTCGGCGGTGCTGTTTTCGGGCAAGCTGGTGATGCTCCTCCTGCTCTACATCAAGGAGGACGCCGCCACCGTGCGCCAGCCCATCTACGGCCTGCTGTTCGGCAATGCGTTGATGATCGGGCTGGTGCTGCTTTTGCGCCTGCACGTCATCGCACCGCTCCCCGACGGCAAGCTTCCCGACATCGGCTTCATCGACGAGATGGGCTGGCTGATGGTGTGGGGCACGACCCTGCTGTTCATCGACGCCATCCTGATCATCCTGCTTTATGAAAAGCTTGGCCGGCACCTGCGCCAGGCGCAATTCGCGCGCATCCTGATTTGCGTCGCTTGCGTGCTGACCTTCGACCAGGCCGGTTTCTTCACAGCGCTGCATTTCGTCGCCGGCGCGCCGATCGCGGTCTTCTTCGGCGGCTGGTTCGCCAAGATGGCGGCGGCGCTGACCTTCAGCGCCATGCTCGTGGCTTACCTCAAATGGTTCGAGGCCCGTGACATTCCGCTGCCGCGCGGGCTGACCGATATTTTCGAAACGCTGACCTATCGCGAACGCTATGAAGCGCTGGTCGAACATGTCGGCCGCGACGGCCTGACCGGCCTGCTGCACCGCGGCCGCTTCGACGCCGACGGTGAAGCCGCTGTCGAGGTCAGCCTGCGCACGGCGAGGCCGCTCAGCCTGCTGATCGTCGATGTTGACCATTTCAAGTCGATCAACGACCGTTTCGGCCATGCCGAAGGCGACAAGGTGCTGAAAGCGGTCGCAAGCCTGCTTCGCGAAGTGGCGAGCGCCGAAGACCAGGTGTTCCGGATCGGCGGCGAGGAATTCGCCATCCTGAGTTCGCGCCCGCATCCGGTCGCCAGGCTGTTTGGCGAAAGCATCCGCCACGCCGTCAAGGCATCGGCCGTCACCGGCCGTTTCGAGCTGACCGTCAGCGCCGGTGTTTCAACCGTCAGCGAAACGACGCGCTGCCTTGCCGATCTGTTCGCGCTTGCCGACCAGCGGCTCTACAAGGCGAAGTCGACAGGACGCGACCGCGTCGTCGGCGAGCCGGGCGGCCACGAGCCCGACACCGCCACTGCCTGGACGAAGTCGGCGCAGTTCTGATCTACGATTTTCTCTGTCGCGCAATACCTGTCAGCGTCGAGACCGCCATCAGCGCGATCGCCAGCCATTTCAGCGCCGTGATGATCGGCCCGGCCTGGATGTCATAGGCGATGAACAAAAGAATGCCCGGCACCAGCAGCCCGCACATGATCAGCATGATGCGGTTGATCTGCCAGGACACTTTCGCGGCCAGCGCCTCATCGCCGGCAGCGGGGGCCAGCGCCGCGCGCACCGTCTTGCCGCCCAGCAGCATGGCCGAGAGGCGCATCGAGATCGGCAGGCCGAGCCCGATGATGAGGAAGGCGCAAGCGGCCAGAAGCAGCGAAAACTTCAGCGCGCTGGTTTCAGCCGGCACCGGAAACAACAGCGTCGCCAGCGGCAGGAAGACGCCGAAAATGCCGAGCGCGGCGATGGCGATGAAGATCCCCGCGTTGACGATGGTGAACAGCTGGTAGGTCCAGGCGCCGATCGGCTCGGACAGCGTGCGCATGCGCGCCCACTCGGCATCGCTGTAGGAAAAACCCGGCCACTCCATCCGGGCGTCGTTGATCGAAACCATGCCCTTGGCCCAGAAGGCCAGCCGCGCCAGCGCGCTGCTTGTCATGCCATTCATTGCCGCCCCCGTTCAATGATGCCGGGACAGCATAGCACCAGTTCACTGGCCGGCGACAGCCGCGACGGCGTATCGAAAGCCCGCGGCGTCCTTACTGGAACCCGATCGCGTCAACGGTACCTGTCGGGCAACCGGCCTTGTTGGTCGGCACGGAGGCCAGCAGCAGGTCCTTGAGCGAAGAGTTCGGGCCGATCGGACCGGCAAGGCCGAGCGTCAGTTCGCCGATCAGCCGCCGGCCGTTCGAAGGATCGATGACGCAGGATACCCGCACGCGATCCCCTGCCCCGGCGCCGAAGGCGGCGTCGAAGGCGCCGCGGATCTGGTCCGCCGTCAGCTTGCCGCCAATGGTCTTGGCGAAGAGTTCACGCACCGGCGAGGCGTTGACCTGCCGCATCAGGCCGAGCGCATCGGAAAAATACTCCTGCTGGCTCTTGCCATAGCAGGTGCCGTGCTTGATCCATTCATGCCGTTCCAACTGGGAGGCCGTGCCCGGCATCACCTGATCGAGCTCCTTGCGGGTGCCGGCCTCCAGATTGACCGGCGGCAGGTCCTTCCAATGGGCCGGATTGTCGTTGGCCTTGTCGCCTGCCGCTACCTGGCAATAGAAATTGCCGTTCGGCTGCGGCCAAAGCCCATGCAAGGTGAAGTTGGTGGCATCGAACTCGCCAGGGTTCTGCGCCTTGCATTCGGTCTTGTTCGACTTGGTCTCGCAAAATGCCGGCTGCCAGCTCAGCGCGAAGACATATTCAGGTTTTCCTGATGGGGCGGGCTTGCCTTGTCCGCCGGGTGCCGCCGGCACCGTCGCGGCACTGCTGCCCGACAGATGGCCGCAAGTGACCTTCACCCAGCGGCGCTCCGGATCGGCGCCCGGCACCAGGATCAGATAATGCGTCGGCGCATCCTTGTTGCCGGCAAGCAGCTGGTAGCTCTGTCCGGCATCGGTCGACACATTGCCGGGGTTCTTGCCGTTCTTGATGGCCTGCGTTGCCGGACAGGCGGCGTCGGCGACGAAGGTGCCGCTCATCTTGACCTCGGCATGCGCCACGCCGGCCAGCGACGCCGCCAGCATGGCCAATCCGAAAACGACACCAATGCGCATGAGAAATCCCCGGCTGAGAAAGTGGGCGACAGAGTGAAGCTGTCTCCATGTCAGAATTGCGATATTTTGCTGGCCCGTGGCAAGAAAGATCGTCGCGCAAAAACAGTTGCTGTGGATTGACGCAAAACCGGCGTCAGCGCAAACAAAACCAACAACGATAAAATGAGGAAGAGAGGGCGGCCGTGCCTTTCAATCAGCAACGCATGGTCCGCTCACCGACCGGCGCCGATCTCAATCTCCTGGTCAAGCAGGCTGACAGCAAGCCACGCGCCGTCGTCCAGATCAATCATGGGCTGGCCGAGCACGCCGCGCGCTATGCCCGCTTTGCCGATTTTCTCTCTACGCGCGGCTTCCACGTCTATGTCCATGACCATCGCGGTCATGGCGCGACCAAGGCGCCAGACGCACCGCTCGGGAGATTCGCCGATAGGGATGGCTCGGCCAAGGTGATCGCCGATGTCGATGCCATCCAAGACCTCATCGCCGGCGAATGCCCTGATCTGCCGGTCATCCTTTTCGGCCATTCGATGGGCGCGTCGGTGGCGCTGAACTACCTCCTGAGCCACTCGCCCCGCGTCCGTGCCGCCGCGATCTGGAACGGCAATTTTTCGCAAGGCCTGCTTGGCCAGGTGGCGCTCGGCGTCCTCGCCTGGGAACGGATGCGGCTGGGCTCCGATGTCCCCTCCCGCCTGCTGCCGAGACTCACCTTCCAGGCTTGGGGCAAGGCGGTGCCCAACCACCGCACGCTGTTCGACTGGCTGTCGCGCGACGAGGCAGAGGTTGCGAAATACATCGCCGATCCGCTGTGCGGCTGGGATGCCTCCGTGTCGATGTGGCGCGACGTGGTCTCCATGGCGCTGAACGGCGGCAAGGATGCCGCCTTCGCCGACGTCCGGCGCGACCTTCCCGTCGCCATCGTCGGCGGTGAAAAGGACCCCGCTTCGGACTATGGCAAAGGCATCACCCACCTTGCCAACCGCATGCGCAGGATGGGCTTTTCGAATCTCGTTTCAAAGATTTACGCCGACACTCGCCACGAAAGCCTGAACGAGGTGAACCGCGACATCATCATGGACGATTTCGCCGCCTGGGCCGACAGCGTGCTGAAATAGCGACCCGCATCCGTTTCGAACCGGCCCGTTGGCCCATCGCAAGGGCCGTGACAGCCGCAGCCCGGCTTGATAGAGGCTCTGCTTTCGCAGCAATCACGGTGATTTATGGCCGAACCACCCCTGAAAGGCGTCCGCGTCGTCGAACTCGCCCGCATCCTTGCCGGGCCCTGGGCCGGGCAATTGCTTGCCGATCTCGGCGCCGATGTCATCAAGGTCGAAAGCCCAGATGGCGGCGACGACACCCGCAAATGGGGACCGCCCTTCGTCATGAGCCATGACGGCGAGAACCTGTCGGCCGCCTATTACCATTCCTGCAATCGCGGCAAGCGTTCCATCGCCATCGATTTCTCGACGCCGGAGGGGGCGGAAACCATCCGCCGGCTGGTCGCCACGTCGGACGTGCTGATCGAGAACTTCAAGCTCGGCGGATTGAAAAAATACGGGCTCGACTATGACAGCCTGCGCAAGATCAACCCGCGCCTCGTCTATTGCTCGATCACCGGCTTCGGCCAGGACGGACCTTACGCGCCGCGCGCCGGTTACGACTTCATCATCCAGGCCATGGCCGGCATGATGTCGATCACCGGCGAAGTCGGGCGTGAGCCGCAAAAGGCCGGCGTCGCCATCTCCGACATCTTCACCGGCCTCTATTCGGTCATCGCCATCCAGGCCGCGTTGCGGCATGCCGACCGGACCGGCGAAGGCCAGCATATCGACATGGCGCTGTTCGACACCCAGATCTCGGCGCTCGGCAACCAGAACCTCAACTATCTCGTCTCCGGCAAGTCGCCGGTGCAGATGGGCAATGCGCATATGAACATCGCCCCTTACGAAGTGGTGCCGGTCCGCGACGGCCACATCATCCTGGCGGTCGGCAATGACGGTCAGTTCGCCAAATTCTGCGCCGCCGTCGGATTGGATGAGCTGTCGACCAATCCCGACTTCGCCACCAATCCGGCCCGGGTCGCCAACCGGGTGAAGCTGCGCGAACGCATCGTCGAGGCGCTGAGCACGGTCGATCGCGACCCGCTGCTGGCAAAGCTTGAAGCAGCAAGCGTGCCGGCGAGCCCGATCAACACGATCGGCCAGATGTTCGCCGACCCGCAGACCATCGCGCGCGGCATGCGGCTCGACCTCGACGACGGCCATGGCAACCGTCTGCCCTCGGTACGCGCGCCGATGGTGATGTCTGAAACACCGCTGGTCTATGAACGCCCCTCGCCGCGCCTTGGCGAACACACGCAAGAAATCCTTGCCGAACTGGAGAGGTTTGGGAAATGAAGACCGGTGGACAACTGATCGTCGAAGCGCTGGAAGCCAACGGCACCGACCGCATCTTCTGCGTGCCGGGCGAATCCTATCTGGCGGTGCTCGACGCGCTGCACGACTCGGCGATCCGCACCATCGTCTGCCGCCAGGAAGGCGGCGCCGCGATGATGGCCGACTGCCAGGGGCGGCTGACCGGCAAGCCCGGCATCTGCTTCGTCACCCGCGGCCCCGGCGCCACCAACGCCTCCGCCGGTATCCACATTGCCATGCAGGATTCGGTGCCGCTCATCCTGTTCATCGGCCAGGTCGCCAGCCACGCCAAGGAACGCGAGGCGTTCCAGGAGGTGGACTATAAGAGGTTCTTCGGCGACATCGCCAAATGGGTGGTCGAGATCGACGACGCCGCGCGCATCCCCGAATTCGTCACCCGCGCCTTCGCGGTGGCGACGTCGGGCCGGCCTGGGCCGGTCGTCATCTCGCTGCCTGAAGACATGCTGACCAGCGAAGTCGAGGCGCCGGCAGCGCTTCCCCACACGCCGGTCGAGACCTATCCCGGCGGGGCCGAACTCGACGCGCTCGAAAGGCTGCTTGCCGGCGCCAAGCGGCCGTTCGTCATCCTCGGCGGCACGCGCTGGAATGAGGAGGCCGTCGCGCGCATGCGCGCAATATCGGAGGCATGGTCGCTCCCCGTCGGCTGCTCCTTCCGCCGCCAGATGCTGTTTGATCATCTTCACGCGAACTACGCCGGCGATGTCGGCATCGGCATCAATCCGAAGCTGGCGGCCCAGATCAAGGCGGCCGACGTCGTGCTGTTGATCGGCGGCCGCATGGGCGAGATGCCCTCCTCGGACTACACGCTGCTGAAAAGCCCCTATCCCGATCAGGCGCTGGTGCATGTCCATGCCGACGCCGGCGAACTCGGCCGCGTCTACCGGCCGACGCTGGCGATCAACGCCTCGCCCGCCGCCTTCGTCGAGGCTTTCGCCAAGCGCAAGCCGGCCGGCACGCCATCCTGGGCAGCCGAGACGGCGAAAGCGCATAGCGCCTACCTCGAATGGTCGACACCGCCGCAGACGGGTCCGGGCGCCGTGCAGATGGGCCCGATCATGACATATCTGGAACAGGTATTGCCGGACGATACCATCTTCGCCAACGGCGCCGGCAACTACGCCACCTGGGTGCACCGCTTCCATCGCTTCCGCCGCTTTGCCACGCAAGCGGCACCAACCTCCGGCTCTATGGGTTATGGCACCCCTGCCGCGGTCGCCGCCAAGGCACTTTATCCGGATCGCACCGTGATCGCCTTCGCCGGCGACGGCTGCTTCCTGATGAACGGCCAGGAGTTCGCCACCGCCGTGCAATACGACCTGCCGATCATCGTGATCGTCGTCAACAACGGCATTTACGGTACCATCCGCATGCACCAGGAGCGCGAATATCCCGGCCGTGTCGTCGCCACCGATCTTAGCAATCCCGACTTCGCGTCGCTGGCGCGCGCCTATGGCGGCCATGGGGAGACGGTCGAGAAGACGGCGGATTTCGCGCCGGCCTTCGAGCGTGCCCGGGCCAGCGGGAAGCCGGCCATCGTCGAAATCAGGCTCGATCCCGAAGCGATCACGCCGACCCGGACGATGACGCAAATCCGCGACAGGGCATGATCCAAACAAAAAAGGGGCGGTCGCCCGCCCCTTTTTCTAAGCGGTTTCCGCTATTTCGCTGCCTCGATTTGGCCGCGGATCTCGCCGTCCTTGTTGGCGGCGGTGTGGACGTTGACATAGTAGTTGCCGGCCGCCAGGTCGGCTGCCTGGGCGTCCGTCAGCGTTGCCGACCCCTTGATCGGGCTCTTAAGCTTGCCCTTGAAGGGGATGACGGGAGCGGCGCTCGCCCCCATCGCAGCCGGGCCGTGAATGTGCGCTGCCGTCGCCGGTCCGCTGAGGCCGGAATATTTGACGTCCCAACTGAGCTTCTTCTTGGTGGTGTCGAAGGTGAGCGTGGCGGTGCCTTTGCCCTTGGTGGTGACGGGCGGACTCTGCTGGCTGCCATCGAGCGTCGCCTTGTATTTCACCACCTCGGCCATGGCCGGCGATGCGAGCAGGAAAGCGGTCGAAACGGCCAGCGCCGAAAATACCGGCAGGAAAGAATGTGTGCGCATGAATAACCTCCGATTGGCTGTCGCATGGGTCACGGTCCCCCGACGCGCGCATGCTCCAACGCAACGGTTGGGCGGCGCAATGTTTCCCTGCACACGTTTTTGTGACCGGGAAAACAAAAAGGGGCGATCGCTCGCCCCTTCCAGCTTCGAGAAGAGAGCCGTCAGACCGCCGCCAGCGCCTGCGTCAGGTCGGCGATCAGATCGTCGGGATGCTCGACACCGATTGACAGCCTGACCGTGGTTTCGAGCACGCCGATGCGCTGGCGCACGTCGAAGGGAATGCCGGAATGGGTCATGGCTGCCGGATGGCTGGCGAGTGACTCCGTGCCGCCGAGGCTCACTGCCAGCTTGAAGATCTGCAGGGCGTTGAGAAAGGCGAAAGCCGCCCTCTCTCCGCCTTTGATGTCGAAGGAAAAGGTCGAGCCGGCGCCACTGCATTGCCTGAGATAGGCGCGCCCCGCCGGCGTATCCTCGCCGAGGAAGGGCAGATAATGCACCTTCTCGACCTTGGCGTGATCGCGCAGGAATTCGGCGACCAGGCGCGCATTGTCGTTGGCCCGCTCCATGCGGATCGACAGCGTCTCCAGTGAACGGCCGAGCATCCAGCAGGAATGCGGGTCGAGCTGCGTGCCGATCGCGCCGCGCAGCGCCTTGATCGGCTTGGTGACCGCCTTGCTGCCCATGGCGGCACCGGCGATCAGGTCGGAATGGCCGCCGACATATTTGGTCAGCGAATAGACGGAGACATCGGCGCCGTGTTCGATCGGCCGTTGGAACACCGGACCGAGCAGCGTGTTGTCGCAGACGATGATCGGCGTCGAACCCTGGCGCGCGCCGATCTCGTCGGCGATCGTCCGCATCAGCGCGATATCGACCAGGCTGTTGGTCGGGTTTGACGGCGTCTCGATCAGGATGACCGAAACACGCCCCTTCGCTACCGCGGCGTTGGCCGCCGCCCGCACCGCCTTCTCGTCGACACCATCGGCAAAGCCGACGGCGCCGATGCCGAAGCCCGACAGCGTGCGGGTCAGCAGCGTCTCGGTGCCGCCATAGAGCGGTTGCGAGTGCAGGATGACATCGCCCGGGCGGGCATAGGCGAGGAGTGTGGTGGCGATCGCCGACATCCCCGATGAAAACAGGATGCAGGCGTCCGTTCCCTCATAGATCGCCAGCCGGTCCTCGACGATCTCGCTGTTGGGATGGTTGAAGCGCGAATAGACGAGACCCGACGCCGTGCCGCTCGGCGGCTCCTTGCGACCCGACGTGTAGTCGAAGAAGTCGCGCCCCTCTTCTGCCGATTTGAACACGAAGGTCGAGGTGAGAAAGACTGGCGGCTTGACCGCGCCTTCCGAAAGCTGCGGATCGAATCCATAGCTCAGCATCAGCGTCTCCGGATGGAGCTTGTGGTTGCCGATATGGGTTTTCGACGGGCGTGGCGCGGTCATGGCCTTTTCCTGCGTTCGAGGGATATCGCGCCGCAATTTATGCGATCCCGATCAGCCAGTCCTTGCTATTCTTGGGCTCGCATGGCTGCATGCCGGCAACAAATTGCCGCGAGAGAGCAAAAATGCAGCAGAAGATAGCTGACGATTTCGACCTCAGGATTCTCAGGGAATTGCGGGCCGACGCCCGCATCACCAACAACGAACTCGCCGAGCGCATCGGCCTGTCGCCGTCACCATGCCTCAGGCGCGTGCGGCGGCTGGAGGAGACCGGCGTCATCAAAGGCTACACCACGCTGGTCGATCCCGCCGCCTTCGGCTGGAGCATGGTCGCCATCGCCACCATCCGGCTCAGCCGCCAGAACGAGGACGAGATTGTGATGTTCGAGGACGCGATCCGCGGCTGGGAAGAGGTGCTGGAGTGCCATCTCGTCACCGGCTCGCGCGACTATGTGCTGAAGGTGGTGACGGGCAGCCTGGAACAATACGAGCGCTTCATCAAGGAGAAGATCGCGCGGCTGAAATGCGTCGCCTCGATCGAAACCAGCTTCGTCATGAACACCATAAAGGAACGGCGCCTCTGAGCCAGAGGCGCCGTTCTTAACATCGAGATATTCCAGCCAGGCTTACTTGATCGCCTTGTCGGTGATCGCGGTCGTGTAGGCCCCTTTCGGCTCCTTGGTGATGATCTTCTGGTCGAGCAGCGCCTTGGCGGTACGCTCATAGGTCGCCGGATCGAGCTTGCCGTCGGCATTGTCGATCAGCTTGGCGACTTCGCTCATCATGCGCTTCTGGTGGTTCTCGTCCTGGCCGCCGCCGTCCATGACGATGCCGGCAGCCTCGTCATTGTTGTCGACGGCGTATTTCCAGCCCTTCATCGAGGCGCGCACGAAACGCACCATCTTGTCGGCGAAGGCCGGGTCCTTGAGCTTGTCCTCAGAGGCATAGAGCCCGTCCTCGAGCAGGTCGTTACCCATCGCCGAATAGTTGAAGACGGTCAGCTGTTCCGGCTTGTAGCCGGCGTCGATCAGCTGCCAGTATTCGTTGTAGGTCATGACCGAGATGCAATCCGCTTGCTTCTGGATCAGCGGCTGCACGTCGAAGCTCTGCTTGAGAACCGTGACGCCGTCCGGGCCGCCATCGGTCTTGAGGCCAAGCTTGTTCATCCAGGCATAGAACGGATATTCGTTGCCGAAGAACCAGACGCCCAGCGTATGACCCTTGAAGTCGGCTTCGGTCTTGATCGGGCCGTCCTTGGGGCAGACCAGCTCCATGCCGGCCTTCTTGAACGGCTGGGCGATGTTGACCAGCGGCACACCCTTTTCGCGCGCGGCGAGCGCACCGCCCATCCAGTCGACGATGACGTCGGCGCCGCCGCCGGCGATGACCTGCTCGGGCGCGATGTCCGGGCCGCCCGGCTTGATATCGACGTCGAGGCCTTCGGCCTCATAGAAACCCTTGGCCTTGGCGACATAGTAGCCGGCAAACTGCGCCTGCGTGACCCATTTCAGCTGCAACGTCACCTTGTCGGCGGCCATTGCCTGGAACGCGGCCAGCGACATTGCGCCGGCCAGAACAGGAATAATCAGTCTTTTCATCTTTTTACCCTCTGAAGTTAGCACCCTTAAACCCACCGCCCCTATCCACCACGGACAGAGGGATGCCAAAACGTGACAGCTCTTTCGACAAGAGCGACCACGCCATAAAAGACCGAACCCGCAAGTGCTGCAACTGCGATTTCGGCCCAGACCATGTCGATGTTCATCCGCCCGACCTCGGTCGAGATGCGGAAGCCCATGCCGACGACGGGCGTGCCGAAGAACTCGGCGACGATGGCGCCGATCAGCGCCAGCGTCGAGTTGATCTTCAGCGCGTTGAAGATGAAGGGAGCCGCCGCCGGCAGCCTGAGCTTGATCAGCGTCGGCCAGTAGCCCGACGCATAGGTGCGCATCAGGTCGCGCTCCATATGGCCGGAGGCGGCAAGGCCTGCGACCGTGTTCACCAGCATCGGGAAGAACGTCATGATGATGACGACCGCCGCCTTGGACTGCCAGTCGAAGCCGAACCACATCACCATGATGGGCGCCACGCCGATGATCGGCAGGGCCGAAACCATGTTGCCGATCGGCAGGAGCCCACGCCGCAGGAACGGCACGCGGTCGGCAAGGATCGCGGTGATGAAGCCGGCGCCGCTGCCGACGACATAACCGAAGATCACCGCCTTGAAGATGGTCTGCCGCACATCGGCGCCGAGCACCGGCAGCGAATTGGCGATGCGCGCGCCGATGGCGCTCGGTGGCGGCAGCAGGATGAAGGGAATGCCGGCGCCACGCGTCACCGCTTCCCAAATGATGAGGATCCAGGCGCCGAAGATGGCGGGAATGATCAGGCGCAGCGCGTTCCGGGCCGAACTCGCCATGGGGCGAAGCCCTGACAGCACCGCCACGCAGCGCCAGCCAAGCAGCCAGGCAGCCGTGAGCAGCAGGAAGTACGGTGCCAATGCCGTGCCTTCGAAACCGGCAATGCCCGAGATCAGCAGCCAGGCAACGAGATGGGCGCCGACGAACAGCACGACGGCCTCGGCAAGCGACGGAATCCTGATCATCGAAACCAGCGCAGCAACGATCGCCAGGCCGAGCATCAAGCCCTTGGTTCCGAGATAGGGATAATTGATGCTGGCCGCCGGGTCCGCGAGCGCTGCCGCTTCCGGCTTCGACATCGCGCCGAGCGCGATTGCGATCACGCACAGCACGATCGCCAGCACCGCTTGCCAGGAAGGTCGTATCAGGTTCATGCCGGCCTCCCGCCCATGGCGCGGTCGACGATGCGCCCGGCAATGCCGACCACCATGACCAGCAGTGCCGCGACGATGGAACCGGCGACCAGCGTTGACCAGATGTCGATGGACTGGCTGTAATAGGCGCCGGCGAGCAGCTTGGCGCCGATGCCGGCGACGGCACCTGTCGGCAGTTCGCCGACAATGGCGCCGACCAGGCTTGCCGCCACCGCCACCTTCATCGAGGTGAACAGGAACGGCACCGAGGCCGGCACGCGCAGCTTCCAGAAGGTCTGCGAGGGGCTGGCATTGTAGGTGTGCATCAGGTCGAGATGCATGATCTCGGGCGAGCGCAGCCCCTTCACCATGCCGACCGTCACGGGGAAGAACGATAGATAGGTCGAGATCATAGCCTTCGGGATCAGCCCGGTGATGCCGATAGCCGCGAGCACGACGATGATCATCGGCGCCACCGCCAGGATCGGAATGGTCTGCGAGGCGATGATCCACGGCATCAGGCTGCGATCGAGCGTCGCCACATGCACGATGCCGACGGCAATGATGATGCCGAGCGCGGTGCCGAAGGCAAAGCCGAGCAGTGTCGAGGACAGCGTCACCCAGGCATTGTAGACGAGGCTGCGGCTCGAGGTGATGGGCCGCAGGAAAGTGTTCTCGAAGAAGTTCACCGCCACCTGATGCGGCGCCGGCAGCGTCGGCTTCGGCTGCGCCAGCGTCTTGCCGATGAACTCGACGGTGCCGGGCGTCTCGTTGGCACGGGTGTCGAGATCGCGCTGGAACGGCGCGTTGAGGATGACGGCAAAGACGTACCAGAGCACGACGACGCCGGCGAGGATGGAGGTCACGGGGACGAGCTTGTCGCGGAAGCTATCCATGGGAAGCGCCCCCTCCTCTCCCCACCGGGGAGAGGGTGGCCGGAGCGAAGCGCAGGCCGAGCGCCTTCGTTTTCGCTGCCGCGACGTTCGTTCTTTTCGTCATCCTAGGGCGGAGCAGGCGGGAAGCGTCCTGCGTAGAAGGAGCGGCCAACCACAACTTCGTCATCCTAGGGCGGAGCAAGGAGCGAAGCGACGCGGCGCAGACCCTAGGATCCATGCCGTTACCTCTGCGCGCCGCGACGGTGCAGAACATGGCCCCCTGCACCTCGCACCGGCTGGCATGTATTCTCAGCCGCTTGCGCTCTCCGGCCGACGTCACGGAATGGATCCTAGGGTCTGCGCGACGCGTCGCGTCGCTCCGCCCTAGGATGACGAACGCGTGAGGCGTTCTCTGGCGAGGGCGCTCAATCATCATAGCTGTGCCCTGCCCTCAAGCCGTCGCGCACGCGGGCGGCGATCGCCAAAAACTCCGGCGTCTCGCGGATGTCGAGCGGCCTTTCCTTCGGCAGCGTCGATTCAATGATGTCGCTGACGCGCCCCGGACGCGGCGACATCACAACGATGCGTGTCGACAGATACACGGCTTCCGGAATGGAGTGAGTGACGAAGCAGATGGTCTTGTTGGTGCGCGCCCACAGTTCCAGCAATTGCTCGTTGAGGTGGTCGCGCACGATCTCGTCCAGCGCGCCGAACGGCTCGTCCATCAACAGCAGGTCGGCGTCGAAGGCCAGCGCGCGGGCGATCGAGGCGCGCTGCTGCATGCCGCCCGACAGCTGCCAGGGATATTTCTTCTCGAAGCCTGAGAGGTTGACGAGGTCGAGCGTGCGCTTGATGCGCTCCGCCTGCTCCGCCCTGGACAGGCCCATGATCTCCAGCGGCAGACCGACATTGCGCTCGATGGTGCGCCAGGGAAAAAGGGCCGCGGCCTGGAAGACATAGCCATAGGCTCGTTTCTCGCGCGCCTGTTCGGGCGTCATGCCGTTGACCGAGATCGTCCCCGAGGTCGGCTTCTCCAGATCGGCGATGACGCGCAGCAAGGTGGTCTTGCCGCAGCCCGATGGCCCGATGAAGGAGACGAACTCCCCCTTGCCGATCGTCAGGTCGACATTGGACAGCGCCTGGACCGGCCCGTCATTGGTCTGGAAGGTGAGGCCAAGTTTGCTTGCCGCAACGACGGCTGGCGAAATCCCTGTCATCGGCGGTTGCCTGCCTGTTCCCGCCACAGCGGCGCCGGCCGGAATCCGATTGCTTTTATCGCGATGTTGTTTTCCACTTACCCTGTCCCACTAAGCCTGTCCCACTCAATCGACGCCCGGAGTTCCCCGATGTCGCCCAAACCCACTTGTCATCTTATCCGCCCTGAAAGCACTTATGAAGGCAAGCAGGGTTTGACCTATTTCGCCGGCATCGCCACCGAGTCGGTCGGCTCCTCCGGCATCTGCATGCACGTGCTCACCATGCCGCCCGGCGCCCGCGCCAAGGCGCATCTGCACGAGAACCATGAAACCGCGATCTACGTGCTCTCCGGCGAGGTCCATACCTGGTACGGCGACCGGCTCGAGCACCACATCGTCGTCAAGGCTGGCGACCTCTTCTACATTCCGGCCGGCGTGCCGCATCTGCCGGCCAATCTGAGCAACGCCCCGTCCTCGGCCGTCATTGCCCGCACCGATCCCAACGAACAGGAAAGCGTCGTCCTGCTGCCGGAACTGGATGCGCTGGTCGCCTGAGGTCGACGGGATCGCGGTCATTTGCACCGCGAGACTTCCCCCATGACGTTGCCGTCCGCATCGGTGATCGTCAGCTTCTTGGCGTTCTTGGCACTGCGCTTGATGGTGAAATTGGTCGGCGCCTGTCCGTCTTCGCCTTCGGCCTCACATGTCGCCGTCACCACCAGCGATCCGTCAGCCTGCGCTTGCGTCTTCGTGAACGTGCAGGCGCTGGCGGCGGTGATCAATTCCTTGTCGGCCAAAAGCAGTATCTGATCGGCGGCGACTTCCTGGCCGTTGCGGTTGATGCAGCCATATTTGTCGCCATAGGGCTTCGACAGGTCGATGCCTGCCGCGAAAGCCTGACCGGCAGCTAAAACGACAACCATCGCAACAGACAAACCAAAACCGCGCATACTCATCCCCCAGATCCCCCAGATCCCATTGCTCAAAACATCACGAACATGATTGCAGCGGCCCCAGTTCCTCGAGGCCGGGAATGGTGACGAAGAAACCATCCTCGCCCTTGTTGGTGACCACAATTGTTTCGATCGTCGTCCCCGCCTCGCCTTCGGCGGAACAGGTCGAACGCAGTGATTGCGTACCCGCCACTGAGGTCAATTGCTGTTCGAACCGGCAACCACCGCCATAGGTTTCGATGCCTTCCGCGGTCAGCAGGATATAGGCATCACTGTCTTGATAGCCGGCCTTCACGCCGGCACAACCGACATCATTGCCCCAAGAACCGGCCAGCACGCCGGCTGCGGTCGTCGGACCCCCGGCCACTGCCGCCAAGACCACCAGGATGGGCGCGGTGGAACGCGCCAAGCCTAGACCCCCGTCGCCGGGATGCCTGACCGTTCCACCTTGCGCGGCGCGGTGATTTCTTTCCACGTCGACAGCGCCCGGTTGACCGCGGCGTTCGGCTCGCGTCCGACGAACTGGCCATGGCCGGGCTTGGCCTTCACCTCGGCCTCCTCGATCGACAGTTCGCCGCGCGAGAAGACGAAGCGCGGCAGGCCGGTCACCTCGAACCCTTCGAAGACATTGTAGTCGATGACAGACTGCTGCTTCTTCGACGAGATCGTCTTCTTCCGCTTCGGATCCCAGACGACGATGTCGGCATCCGCGCCTTCGACGATCGCGCCCTTCTTCGGATACATGTTCAGGATCTTGGCGATGTTGGTCGAGGTCACCGCGACGAACTCGTTCATCGTCAGCCGGCCTGTGTTGACGCCCGTGGTCCACAGCATTGGCAAGCGGTCCTCGAGGCCGCCAGTGCCGTTCGGGATCTTGGTGAAGTCGCCGATACCGTTGCGCTTCTGTTTGGTGGTGAAGGCGCAATGGTCGGTCGCCACCACTTGCAGCGATCCGGCCTGCAGGCCGGCCCACAGCGAATCCTGGTGCAGCTTGTTGCGGAAGGGCGGGCTCATCACGCGGCGCGCCGCATGGTCCCAGTCCTTGTTGAAATACTCGGTCTCATCGAGCGTCAGGTGCTGGATCAGCGGCTCGCCGAACACCCGCATGCCCTTCTGCCGTGCCCGGCGGATCGCCTCATGGCTCTGCTCGCAGGAGACGTGCACGACATAGAGCGGCACGCCCGCCATGTCGGCGATCATGATGGCGCGATTTGTCGCCTCGCCCTCCACTTCCGGCGGGCGCGAATAGGCATGGCCCTCGGGTCCATTGTTGCCGGCGGCCAGCAGCTTCTGCGAGAGCGCGGCAACCACATCGCCATTCTCCGCATGCACCAGCGGCAGCGCGCCAAGATCAGCGCAGCGCTGGAACGACGCGTACATCTCGTCGTCGTCCACCATCAGCGCGCCCTTAAGGCCATGAAGTGCTTGAACGAGGTAATGCCCTTGTCGACGACGGTGGCCATCTCGTCGAACACCTGCTTGCCCCACCAGGTGATGGCCATGTGGAAGGAATAATCGCAGGCAGCCTTGGACGTCTTGTTGTCCCACATCTGCAAGGCCTCCAGCAGCGATTGCTGCGGCGACGGCAGGCAGAAATCGACCACCATCGTCGTGCCGCCGGCGAGCGCCGCCCGCGTACCGGATTCGAAATCATCGGCCGAATAAGTGCCCATGAATGGCATTTCGAGATGGGTGTGCGGGTCGATGCCGCCCGGCATGACGTAGCAGCCGGTGGCGTCATACTCATGGTCGCCGTGCATGTCCGAGCCGATGGCGACGATCTTGCCGTGGCTGAACAGCACATCGGCCTTCCAGCTGCGGTCGGCGGTGACGACGGTGCCGTTCTTGATGACTTTGGTCATTTTTGTGTTCCCTTGTTCTCTTCGCGCTTCTTTATGAGCGGCGTTTGGAATCTAGATGGCTAAGCTCACTCCACGATGACAGCCGTCTCCACCACCGCGTGGAACAGCACGTCGGCGCCCGCCGAAGCCCATTCCTTGGTGATTTCCTCGGCCTCGTTGTGTGACAACCCATCAACACAGGGGCACATCACCATGGCCGTCGGCGCGACGCGGTTGATCCAGCAGGCATCGTGGCCGGCCCCCGAGACGATGTTGCGGTGGGTATAGCCGAGGCGGTCGGCGGCGTCGCGGATGGCCTTCACGCAGCCGGCATCGAAGGTGACCGGATCGAAATGGCCGACCTGCTCGATCTTGTACTGGATGTCGAGCGCCTCGCAGATCGTGTCGATGCCTTCGCGGATGCGGCCGTCCATCGCATCCAACACTTCCTTCTCGGGCGAGCGGATATCGATGGTGAAGACGGTGCGGCCGGCAATGATGTTGCGCGAATTGGGAAATACCTCCATGTGGCCGACCGCGCCGACCGCGTCCGGCTGGTAGTCCATGGCGATCTCGTGCACCAGCTCGATCACCCGGGCCATGCCGAGCCCGGCATTGCGGCGCTTGGGCATCGGCGTCGAGCCGGTATGGGCTTCCTTGCCGGTCAGCGTCACCTGCAGCCATTTCAGGCCCTGGCCATGGGTGACGACGCCAATGTCGATGCCTTCGTCCTCGAGGATCGGCCCCTGCTCGATATGCAGTTCGAAGAAGGCGTGGATCTTGCGGTCGCCGACCTTCTCGGTGCCTTTCCAGCCGATGCGTTCGAGCTCCTCGCCGAATTTCTTGCCCTGCTTGTCGGTATGCTCGTAGACATCGGCCTGTTCGAGCACGCCGGCGAACACGCCCGACGCCATCATCGCCGGCGCGAAGCGCGCGCCTTCCTCGTTGGTCCAGTTGGTGACGACGATCGGATGTTTTGTCTTGATGTCGAGATCGTTGAGCGAGCGCACGATCTCCAGGCCGCCAAGAACGCCGAGCACGCCGTCATATTTGCCGCCGGTCGGCTGCGTATCGAGATGGCTGCCGACATAGACCGGCGGCAGGCTGGGATCAGTGCCTTCGCGGCGGGCAAACATCGTGCCCATCTCGTCGACGCCCATTTCGAGCCCGGCGGCATCGCACCAGCGCTTGAACAGATGCCGGCCCTCGCCGTCCTCGTCGGTCACGGTCTGGCGATTGTTGCCGCCGGCAACGCCGGGGCCAATCTTCGCCATTTCCATCAGCGAATCCCACAAACGGTCTGAATTGATTCGCAGATTCTCGCCGGGTGCGGCCATTCAAAGTCCTTCCATTTCATTCAAAATCGGACGGCGGTTCCCAACGCCGTCCGATTTATAGACTAGGCTAGTCGATCGACCTCAATACATCGCGCACATGGTCGATCAGTTCGTTGATCTGGCCCTTGGTGATGATCAGCGGCGGCGACAGCGCGATGATGTCGCCGGTGGTGCGGATCAACGCGCCGCGCTCGAACGCCTTGACGAAGGCCGAGAAGGCCCGCTTGGTCGGACTGCCGGCGATCGGCGCCAGTTCGATCGCGCCGATCAGGCCGATGTTCCTGATGTCGATGACATGCGGCTCGCCCTTCAGCGAATGCAGCGCGTCCTCCCAATAGGGCGCCAGTTCCTCGCCACGGGTGAGCAGGCCCTCTTCCTTGTAGGTGTCGAGCGTGCCGAGGGCCGCCGCGCAGGCGATCGGATTGCCCGAATAGGTGTAGCCGTGGAAGAACTCGATCATGTGCTCGGGGCCGGTCATGAAGGCGTCGTGGATTTCCTTCTTCACGAACACCGCGCCCATCGGGATGACGCCGTTGGAGACGCCCTTGGCGGTGGTCATTATGTCGGGAACCACGCCGAAATAGTCGGCGGCGAACGCCGCGCCGAGACGGCCGAAGCCGGTGATGACCTCGTCGAAGATCAGCAGGATGCCGTGCTTGGTGCAGATTTCGCGCAGCTTCTGCAGATAGCCCTTGGGCGGCAGGATGACGCCGGTGGAGCCGGCGACCGGCTCGACGATGACTGCGGCGATGGTCGAGGCGTCGTGCAGCGCGACGATGCGCTCCAGCTCATTGGCGAGCTCCGCGCCATATTCCGGGACACCCTTCGAGAAGGCGTTCTTCTCCGGCAGATGCGTGTGCGGCATGTGGTCGACGCCGCCGAGCAGCGTGCCGAACATCTTGCGGTTGGTGACGATGCCGCCGACCGAGATGCCGCCGAAATTGACGCCGTGATAGCCGCGCTCGCGGCCGATCAGGCGGGTGCGCGAGCCCTCGCCCTTCACCCGGTGATAGGCGATCGCCATCTTCAGCGCGGTCTCGACCGATTCCGAACCGGAATTGGTGAAGAAGACGTGGTCCATGCCCTTGGGCGCCAGGTCGACCAGCCGGTTCGCCAGTTCGAACACGATCGGATGGCCCATCTGGAAGGCCGGCGCGTAGTCGAGTTCGGCGGCCTGGTGCTGGATCGCCTCGGTGATCTTCGGCCGGCAGTGGCCGGCATTGACGCACCAGAGGCCGGCGGTGCCGTCCAGCACCTTGCGGCCGTCGCTGGTGGTGTAATGCATGTCCTTGGCGGACACGAACATGCGTGGCGCCTGCTTGAACTGCCGGTTCGCCGTGAACGGCATCCAGAATGCGCTGAGATCGTTCGGCGTGACTTTCAGCCGGTTGGACATGACCAAGACTTCCCCTTGTAACCTGTTTCGGTGCGTCCAACGCTTGGTCTTTGCGCCGTTTTCATGCTACGCAAATTTTTGACCGATTGGACAAACGTTAGCACCGCCCTGTCGGCGGTCAAGGGATTACTAGCGGAAATGCGGCTCCTGAAGTGCGTTCCACAGCCCAGAGAAAAACTGGTCCAGAGAATTGGTCCAGATGACCTTGAATGCGAGATTTGGCAACACGAGGGTTCGCAACGGTGAACACCGGCACGGAAGCGCCTCGCCGCACCCGCATCCAGCAGGAAAAGCGAGAACTTATCCTGGAGGCGGCACTCGAAGTGTTCTCAACCCATGGCTTCCGCGGCTCGACCATCGACCAGATCGCCGAAGCCGCCGGCATGTCGAAGCCGAACCTGCTCTATTACTTCCGCCGCAAGGAAGACATTCACGAGACGTTAATGCAGCGCCTGCTCGACACCTGGCTGGCGCCGCTGCGCGAACTCGACGACATCGGCGACCCGATGACCGAACTCAGGAGCTACATCAGGCGCAAGCTCGAAATGGCGCGCGATTTTCCACGCGAGAGCCGGCTCTTCGCCAATGAAATCCTGCAAGGTGCGCCGCGCATCATGCCGCTGCTGGCGGGCGAGCTGAAGACGCTGGTCGACGAGAAGGCCGCCGTCATCAAGGGCTGGATGCGTGCCGGCAAGATCGCCCGGACTGACCCCTGGCACCTGATCTTCTCGATCTGGGCAACGACGCAGCACTATGCCGATTTCGACGTCCAGGTCCGCGCCGTGCTCGGACCGAACCGTGGCGGCGACGGCCGCTTCGAGGACGCGGCACGGTTCCTGGAGCAGTTGTTTCTTGAGGGGCTGAAGCCGAGGGGCTGACCCCTCTCAGGCGCTGCGCCGCTCGGCCGGAAGGTCGTCCAGCAGTTTCTGCAGCTTGGCGATCGAGTTGTGCTCGGCGAGCGGCGTGTAGACGATCAGCTTCATATCGGAGCCGTCATCGATCGACAGGCTCATATGCTCGAACACCATCGCGCCGGCGATCGGGTGGCGCAGATGCTTCATGCCGGACAAGCGGTGCACGACGTCGCGTTGCGGCCACCATTCCCGGAATTCGGGACTTGAGCGCATCATCAGCGCGATCAGCCGCTCGAAATCCGGATCGCCGACATATTTCGCGCTCTCGGCGCGGAACGCAGCGAGGGTTGCGCGCGCCAGTTGCTCCCAATCCACCAAGAGATGCCGCCGGTGCGGATCGGTGAACACGCCGTGGATGATGTTGCGGGCGTCACCCTCCAACAGGCCATAATCGCCGAAAATGGCAACGGCGCCGTCATTCCAGGCCAGCACGTCCCAGCGCGGACCGACGACATAGGCAGGCTGCAGCACCAGGCTTTGCAGCATATGCAGCAACGGGCCATCGACCTTTCCAGCCGCAATGCGACGTCGCTCCGGCTGCTGACGGCCGGCAAGCGTGAAGAGATGCCGTTTCTCCGCGGCGTCGAGGCGCAGCGCCCCGCACAATGCCGTCAGCACCTCCACGGAAGGCCGCACGTCCCTGCCCTGCTCCAGCCAGGTGTACCAGGTGGTGCCGACGCCTGCGATCATCGCCACCTCCTCGCGGCGCAGGCCTGGCGTGCGCCGCCTGAGGCCGGTCGTGATGCCGGTCGCCGAGGGCGTCAGCCTTTCGCGGCGTGAGCGCAGGAAAGCGCCGAGTTCGCGCCGGCGGCTGTCTTCAGCGGAATGAGAGGGAGCGTCCATGATGTCTATTATAGCAGTACTGATACCAGGATAAAGTTTGAACTGTTTGAGATCCGTGGGACGTCCCATCTTGCGTCTGGAGCAACAGACAGGAGGCTCCCGACATGGACCTGAAAGACAAGACAATCCTCATCACCGGCTCGACCGACGGCGTCGGCCGCGTCGTCGCGCAAAGGCTGGGTGCCGCCGGCGCCCGCGTGCTGGTGCACGGCCGCGATGCCGCGCGTGGCAAGGCCGTGGTCGCCGAAATCGAGGCCGCCGGCGGCAGAGCCGAGTTCTTCGCCGCCGACCTCGCCTCGCTGGCCGAAATTCGCCGCCTTGCCGAGGCCGTGCGTGCCCGAACGGACCGGCTCGACATCCTCATCAACAATGCCGGCATCGGCACGGCAGGCGCCAAAAGACAGATCAGCGCCGATGGCTACGAACTGCGTTTCGCGGTCAACTATCTCGCCGGCTTCCTGCTGGCCTCGGAACTTCTGCCGCTGCTGAAGGCGAGCGCTCCGGCGCGCATCGTCAATGTCGCCTCGGCGGGCCAGCAGGCGATCGACTTCAGCGATGTCATGCTGACCCATGGCTATAGCGGCGTGCGCGCCTACTGTCAGAGCAAGCTGGCGCAGATCCTGTTCACCGTCGACCTGGCGGAGGAACTGAAAGGCACCGGCGTCACCGTCAATGCGCTGCATCCGGCGAGCTACATGAACACCACCATGGTCAGGCAGGCCGGCGTGACGCCATGGAGCTCTGTCGAAACCGGCGCCGACGCCATCGTCAATCTCGCCGCCTCATCCGCGCTCGAAGGCCGAAGCGGCCTCTACTTCGACGGCCTGCGCGAAGCCCGCGCCGATGCCCAGGCCTACGACGCCAAGGCAAGACAGCAACTGCGAAACCTGAGCATCGACCTTGTCGGCCCGGCCTCTTCAAAATTCAGGGAACAGCACTCATGACCAACAGAACCGAACACACAGTCATCATCGGCGGCTCGTCCGGCATCGGCCTGGCTACGGCGCGAAAACTGCTTGGCCCGGGCATGAAGGTGACGATCACCGGCCGCAACCAGGACAAGCTCATCAGCGCCTGGAAAAGCCTTGGCGGCGCCGCCGACAAGGCCGCATTCGATGCGTCGAAGCCGGACGAAGTTCGCCAATTCTTCGAGCGCCTCGGCCCGTTCGACCACCTCGTTCTGGCCGCAAGCGGCGGCAAGGGTCTTGGCCCCTTCGAGACCCTCGACCTTGCCGATATCGGCAGCGGCGTCGAGGAGAAGGTGCGGCCGCAATTGTCGTGCCTGCAGGCCGCCTTGCCGACGCTCAACAGATCGGGATCGGTCACCTTCATCTCGGCGGTATCAGCTCAGGTCACCATGCCCGGCGTCGCCGGCATCGGTGCCGTCAACGGCATGCTGCTGACCGTAACGCCGATCCTGGCTGTCGAACTGAAGCCGCTGCGTGTCAACGTCGTGGCCCCCGGCGTCATCGACACGCCGTGGTGGGATTTTTTACCTGAGGACCAGCGGCAGGCGGTGTTTGCCGAATATGCCGGCAAGACGCCGGTGGGCAGGATTGGCCGCGCCGAGGACGTCGCCTCGGCGATAGCCTTCCTCGTCTCCAACGGTTTCATGACCGGCCAGGTGCTGACCTGCGATGGTGGCCTGCGGTTCGCGGCGTGACCTCAGCCTTTAAACGGACTGCGCGATCAGCGCCAGGAAACCGCCCGTCAGCGCGACATTGCCGACGAAGCCGTTGATGCGCGCCGCGCGGTCCGGGCCTTGGTGATCCCAGAAATTGTGGAACATCGGCGTGGCCGCGATCAGGAACAGCACCAGCACCGCGCAGGCGAGTGTCACCCAAAGGGCAGCTATCACCAGGGCTCCGGCAATGACCTGGAGCACAATGCCGGCCCACAGCGCCAGCCGCGCCTGCGGCACGCCGCGCGCGGCCATCAGCCCGGTGAGGAAAGCCGCGTTCTGGATGTTGCGCAGGCCGGCGAAGACGAAGGCGCCGCCGAGCAACAGGCGGCCGAGAAACAACAAGGTCGATGGTAAATCGGCAGGCATAAAACACTCCCCTTGAAAACAGTTGGAGCGCCGCCTCCTCGACGGCGCTCCCATGGCAGCAAGAAAAATCAGGCTGCCTTGGCGGCTGGCATCGGATGAATGGCCTGGAACGGAATGCACAGCCGGTTCCAGGTGTTGATCATGCCGAGCGCGACGGACAGCTTGACCAGTTCCTCTTCCGAGAAGTACTCGAGCGTGCGGGCATAGAGCTCGTCCGAGACGCCATTGTTGGCGATCAGGGTCACCGCCTCCGTCCAGGCGAAGGCGGCGCGCTCACGTTCGGAAAACAACGGCGATTCCTTCCAGGCCGCGACGAGATAGAGCCGCTGCTCGGTTTCGCCGTCGCGCCGCGCCTCGCGGCTGTGCATCTCCACGCAGTAGGAACAGCCATTGATCTGCGAAGCCCTGAGCTTGATCAGGTGCAGCAGGCCGACCTCCAGCCCGCATTCGTCGACCGCCTTGTTGAGCGCCGACACCGCCTTCATGATCTCGGGAGCCTTGGCGAAAAATTGCAGTCTCTGTTTCATCTGATGTCCTTTCACATCTGCTTTGAAGGGGTTGAACTGGATTTCTGCGGCCGCTGGTGGCGCGCGACGAAGGCACAGCTGGCGGCAAAGGATCTCGGATCGCCTTCGGCCGCGTAGTCCGCCACGACGTCGGAGAGCTTCACTTCGGCCAGCGCCGCCCGATAGGCGCGCTCGGCCTTGAGCATCGCGGCATTGATGCCGCAGGGTTTGACATAGGCCGAGGCATCGATCTTGACCGGACCGTTGCGGCGGATTTCGCCACAGCGAAACGCCGGCTCACGCCCCTCGATGGCCAAGACGATGTCGAGCAGCGTGATGCGTTCGGCCGGCCGCGCCAGCCGATAGCCGCCGGCCGGCCCCGATACCGATTCCAGGATGCGCGCCGCGGTCAGCATGTTGAGATGCTTCAGCAGATAACTCGGCGACAGGCCGAACGCCTCGGCGAGCGCCGCGCCCGGCATGGTGCTGTTGCCCTCGACGCTCGCCAGCGTGGCCGCGCAGTGGATGGCCGCTTCAACGCCCTCGCCCAGCTTCATAATGCCAACCTCATATTCATGGATATCTTTTATCGTGGATAATTTCTATCTGCAATAGAAGAATGCGGAAATCCACATGTTCGCGATGGCTTCACAGGACTTGGGTTCCTCGCACCCCGCGAAGCGGGGGAGAGGTGGCCCGGCGAAGCCGGGACGGAGAGGGGACGACCTCTACGAGATCAGAATCGGTGAGGAATCAGGCGCGGCAAGATAAAAGGCGATCAGGGAGCCCGGGCTAGTTCCCAGTCGTCCCGAAGGCCCCTCTCCGTCCCGGCTTCGCCGGGCCACCTCTCCCCACTTCGTGGGGCGAGGAACCCAAGTTCTGCCAAGTAGCGCTACCTGCGTTGGAGTAAGCCCCTACTCCGCGGCCACCTTGGCCATCGGGTTGTTCGGGTGCGTGGTCCAGTTGGCGTAGATCGGCGACACCGGCTTGCCGGTGCGCTCATCCATCGCGCCGGCGGCCAACGGTTCCATGGTGATGCAATTGTCGACCGGGCAGACATTGACGCACAGATTGCAGCCGACGCACTCGGCCTCGATCACTTCAAAGTGTCTCACGCCATTGACCATGTTGGTGATCGCCTGGTGCGAGGTGTCCTCGCAGGCAATGTGGCAGCGTCCGCATTTGATGCAGGCGTCCTGGTCGATACGCGCCTTGGCGACATAGTTGAGGTTGAGATACTGCCAGTCGGTGACGTTGGGCGTGGCGCGGCCGATAATGTCGTCGAGCGAGCGGTGGCCCTTCTCGTCCATCCAGTTTTCCAGACCGGCGATCATCTCCTGCACGATCTTGAAGCCGTAGGTCATCGCCGCCGTGCAGACCTGCACATTGCCGGCGCCGAGCGCCAGGAATTCGGCCGCGTCGCGCCAGGTGGTGATGCCGCCAATGCCCGAGATCGGCAGGCCGCGCGTTTCGGGATCGCGCGCGATCTCAGCCACCATGTTCATGGCGATCGGCTTCACCGCCGGGCCGCAATAGCCGCCATGCGAGCCCTTGCCGTCGATGGTCGGCATCGGCGCGAAACTGTCGAGGTCGACGCCGGTGATCGAATTGATGGTGTTGATCAGCGACACCGCATCTGTTCCACCTGCGTGAGCAGCCCGCGCGGGCTTGCGGATGTCAGTGATGTTGGGCGTCAGCTTGGTGATGACGGGCATGCGCGTGTACTGCTTGCACCAGCGCACCACCATTTCGATATATTCCGGCACCTGGCCGACGGCCGCGCCCATGCCGCGTTCCGACATGCCGTGCGGGCAGCCGAAATTGAGCTCGATGCCGTCGGCGCCGGTCTCCTCGACCAGCGGCAGGATGGCTTTCCAGCTTGCCTCTTCGCAGGGAACCATGATCGAGGCGATGAGCGCGCGGTCGGGCCAGTCCATCTTGACCTGCTTCATCTCGCGCAGATTGGTCTGCAGGTCGCGGTCGGTGATCAGCTCGATATTGTTGAGGCCGAGCAGACGGCGGTCGGCACCCCAGATCGCGCCGTAGCGCGGGCCGTTGACGTTGACCACCGGCGGGCCTTCCTCGCCAAGCGTCTTCCACACCACGCCGCCCCACCCTGCCTTGAAGGCGCGGATGACGTTGTAGGCCTTGTCGGTCGGCGGCGCCGAGGCCAGCCAGAACGGATTTGGCGATTTGATGCCGACGAAATTGTTGCGGAGGTCTGCCATGACAGGTCCCTTTCAGCCGAGACGAAGAAGCAGTTCGACGGGTGCGAGAATGCCGCCTTCAAGCGCGGCGGTGATATTGGCGATCTTGGTGCGGGCATCCTCGCCCATGACAAGGCCGACGCCGGGCGGCGGCGTCTTGCCCTCGGCCTGCGCGGCGGCCATCCGGGCGCGTATCGCGGCGAAGAATTCGACGGCGAAAGCACCGCGCTGCCGCTCAGTGATTACGGAGAAGCCGGAAGCCGTAGCCGCCGAGCGATAGTCGTCGGGCGTGGCGACGAAGGACATGGTCTCATCCGATGCCCATGGCAGCGGATAGGTCAGCGCGCCGGCCTTGAGCCGCATCACATCGTAGACCGCAAAAACGCCGCCCGGCCTCAGCACGCGCGCGGCCTCACTCATCAGCTTCTTCTTGTCGGGAAGGTTCATGCCGACATGCAGGATCATGGCCGCGTCGAAGCTGGCGTTGGCGAATGGCATGTCCAGTGCGCTGCCTTGCACGAAGCGCGTCTTCTCGGCCATTCCCGTGCGCTTCGACAGGCTGGTCGCGATGTCGACATAGCTTTGGGTGAGATCGATACCGGTGACATCGGCGCCGGCGTCGTTGGCCGCAAAACGGGCGGGACCACCCACTCCCGATCCGATATCAAGCAGCCTGGCTCCCGGCTTCAAACCCATCTGGCCAAGCAGTTCCCTGGTGGCAGCGATACCGCCAATGTGGAATTCGTCGACCGCTTCGAGATCGCCGGCGCGCAGATGGGCAATGTCCACGCCAGTGTCGGCAAGCGCGTCAAGGATACGCTGCTCGAGACCCGATATGTCATAGTGACGGGCGACGCCCGGTTCCACCGTGGCCATGATCCTTATCCCTGCGTCAGACTCCTGTGTATGCTCTCCGCAGCATCCCGCCCTTGCGCCACGGCCGAGACGGTCAGGTCGTCGCCGCCAAAGATGCAGTCGCCGCCGGCCCAGACTTTCGCCAGCGAGGTGCACCCTTCCGCATCGACCTTGATGCGGCCGCCTTCGAGTTCGATCGCAGCGCCACTGCCATTGAGCGCGGCCGGGACAAAACTCTGGCCGATCGCCTTGAACACCTGGTCGGCGACGAGCGTCAGCGTCTCGCCCGTGCCGGCAAGCTTGTCGCCCCTAAGCGAGGTGTATTCAAGTTCGATGCCCGACACCTTGCCGGCCTCGGCGATCACCCGCTTCGGCTGCAGCCAGTGGCGGATGGTGACGCCGTTGGCGGCGGCCAGATCCTGTTCGAACTCGGAGGCGTTCATGTGCTCCTGGCCGCGCCGGTAGCAGATCGTCACCTCCTCGGCGCCGAGCAGTTTCGACTGCACGGCGGCGTCGATCGCCGTCATGCCGCCGCCAATGACGACGACGCGGCGGCCGACAGGCAGGCCGGCGAGATCGCTGGCCTGGCGCAGTTCGGCAATGAACTCCACCGCATTGGTGACGCCGGCGGCATCCTCGCCATCGGCGCGCAGCGCATTGACGCCGCCGAGCCCCATGCCGAGGAACACCGCGTCGTAATTGCGGATCAGGTCGGAGAGCTGATAGTCGCGGCCGAGCGCCTTGCCGTTCTGGATGTCGATGCCGCCGATCGCGGTGACATAGTCGACCTCGGCCTGGGCGAAATTGTCGACGCTCTTGTAGGCGGCGATGCCGTATTCGTTGAGCCCGCCAGCCTTCGGCCGCGCCTCCAGTATGGTCACGTCATGGCCATGGCGGGCGAGCCGATGCGCGGCGGCAAGGCCGGCCGGACCGGCGCCGACCACGGCGACCGTCTTTCCGGTCGGCTCCGGGCGCGGATAGAACTGCTTGTTCTCGGCCATGGCGACATCGGTGGCATAGCGCTGCAGGCGGCCGATCTGCACCGGCTTGCCTTCCGCCACCTCGCGCACGCAGACCTCTTCGCACAGCGTCTCGGTCGGGCAGACGCGGGCGCACATGCCGCCAAGGATGTTCTGGTCGAAGATCGTTTTGGCCGAGCCGATCGGATTGCCGGTCGAGATCTGGCGGATGAACAGCGGAATGTCGATCGAGGTCGGGCACGCATTCATGCACGGCGCGTCGTAGCAGAAATAGCAGCGGTCGGATTCGACCAGCGCCTCATGGTGATCGAGCGGCGGATGCAGGTCGGAGAAATTGTCCGCGTACTGCTCGGCGGCAAGCCGCCCGCCGACGATACCTTCCTTGAACTGGCCTTCTGGCATTGTCAGTTCCCCATGTTTTCGTTTTGGGGAAGGCTAGCACGTTTTATTTTTTTATCAATTGGTCAATTTTCGACACAAGTCGCTGAAAAGGCTTGATAAAAACATGATTTTTTCACTCATGTTATGCCGTGGATGGCCTGCTCTTGCCGAGGTGGATGGTCCTCGCCGGCTGGCCGGCCATGGAGTGCCCGGACCTCGTCCGCCACCAGTTGCTGCAGCCGCCACAGATTGCGGTCATGGATGCCGAACGCTTCGAGATGGCTGACCGTGTTGTAGAGATATTCGGCGCCGGAGCCGATATGGCCGCAGGCTCTGGCCAAGATGCTCGCCACTCTGTCCAGCGGCTGGCCAAGTGACGTTCCCCGCCCCTTCACGCCAACCCAGAAACCCAGCGCCCGCAGCTCGCCTTGCGCCGTATGCACCGGCAGCCACCGGACCGAGCTGACGCTCTCATGGTCGCTGATCTCGCGGCGCAGCAGCCTTTCGATCTGGGCCGGCTTTTCGCCCTCCGGCAAGCGGTAGATCACCCCGTTGCAGCGTCCGCCGCGTTCGAGCGCCATCATCAGCCCAGGCTGCGCGGCACTGCCGCGCCAGCGCACCATGTCGAGGCAGAAGGAGCGGTGCCAGCCGAAGGCCGTGGCGAGCCGTCGCTCGACTGAATCGAATTCCGGCTTCCAGATCAGCGAGCCGTAGGCGAACACCCACAGCGGCCCCTCATCCGCTTCCGTGGAAAGCCGCATTGAAAGAGCCTGGAAATCCTCGTCCTTCAGTTCCGTCCAGCTCGGGTCGGGGCCGGGATCGGCTTCTTCCCTGTGGCACAGTGCGACGAGCTCAGGCGTGAGCGACATCTGGCGTGGCAGCGACATAAGGCGCATGAACAACCCCCTTGCCGTACAGAAATCGAAAACCGCATGGCATGCAACCGGGGAACGCATGTCATGGACAGTCATTATTGTCCGGGCGGTTGTCGGATGTCCGGCTCCAGGATCGTCCTGCGGTGGATCGGACAACGATCGATGCTGAACCGTGAGGAGACCGACCATGCCGAAATCCCCGATGCCCTTCTTCTGGTACGAGCTGATGACTTCAGACCTCGACGCCGCCGAGCCCTTCTACACCAAGGTCGTCGGCTGGACGGCGCAGCCTTTCGACAAGGCGCCCGGCATGCCGCGCTACATCGTTGTAAATTCCGCCGAACGCGGCGTCGGCGGGCTGATGACGATGCCCGAGGACGCCGCCAAGATGGGTATGCCGCCGGCCTGGGTCGGCTATATCCACACGAGGGATGTCGATGCCTCGACAGAGGCGGTGAAGGCCGCGGGCGGGGCTGTACATCGCCAGCCCGACGATATCCCTGGTGTCGGCCGCTTCTCCGTCGTGGCGGACCCGCAAGGTGCGACCTTCATGTTCCTGCAGCCCAATCTCCCGGACCAGCCGGCTCTGCCGGCGACGACGCCGGGCCATGTCGGCTGGCATGAGCTCTATACCTCGGACCGGCAGGCTGCGTTCGACTTCTATTCCAGCCAGTTAGGCTGGACCAGCGCAGGCGATTTCGACATCGGCGAAATGGGTGTCTACCAAACCTTCAAGGCGGGTCCTGAATCAGGCGGCGGCATCATGAACAAACCGCCGCAGCTCGCCGTTCCCGTCTGGCTGTTCTACTTCAACGTTGCTGCCATCGACGCCGCGGCTAAACGCGTCACCGATAATGGCGGCAAGCTCGTGATGGGTCCGATGGCCGTGCCGACCGGCCAATGGATCGTGCAATGCCAGGATCCGCAAGGCGCGTATTTCGCGCTTCTGGCGCCAGCGCGATAAAGGTTCGCGCCGGTCGCAAATGTCACGCTTGCTGGCGTCGGCTCATTCCGGCGTCAGCACCGCGACCTTGAGTTCGGCCTTTTTCGCGCCACTGAACTGGACGGTGGCCGCTCCGGCCGCGAGCTTGAAGCGTACGCTCTTGCGGATGCCGGGGCAGGTTTTCACGCCGCTATAGCCGGCCGATTTCACGGCCTTGCCGTCCTGGATGACATCGATCCAGGCCTCGCCCGACAGGCTGATCTGAATGGCCCCCTCGGCCGGCACCTCCACGCTGGCGACGGCGCCGAACGTGCCCTCCGCCGGCGCGCGCTCGGGCGGCAGGGTAAAACCAGCTTTCTCCGCCGGGACCAATGCCAGATCCGCAGCAGCGCCCACCGCCAGCTCCGCTCCAGCCGGCGTGGCGGGCGCCGCGGCAAACAGCGCCTGTTCCCGCGTCACCGGCCATTTGAAGGCCTCGCAGCCGGCGTCCTCCGCCATGGCGAAGCTGGTACCTGCAAGGAGTGCGAAGAGGCTGATGACGGCTTTTTTCATGGCAAGGGAACCCACACGTTCAGAGTGTCCATACTGTACAACCATAGCGATATAAATGCAACCCAGGCGAGAACAATATCAAAGGGCATACCGGTGAACATTGCCAATCACCGATTGTTGATGACACGCCATGGGAAGTGAATGGTCCATCGCCGGGCAACAATCTATGGCCGGATCGGGAGGGTGAAAATGGAGTTTTAGATGAAGCTTTTCGAAGGCCTCTCCCGATACCGACCGCAGGCGCTCGGCGTGCTGCGCATCATGACCGCGCTGCAGTTTGTCGAGCATGGCAGCCAGAAACTGTTCAACTTCCCCATCAGCGCCGAGCCTCACGCCCTCAACGGGCTGACCGCGACCGCCGGCATCCTCGAATTCGCCGGCGGCATCCTGCTGGCGCTTGGCCTGTTCACTCGGCCCGTCGCGTTCCTCCTGGCCGGCGAAATGGCGATCGCCTATTTCATGGCACACTACCCGCGCGACTTCTTTCCGGCCAACAATGGCGGCGACGCGGCGATCTCCTTCTGCTTCATCTTCCTCTATCTGGTCTTCGCCGGCGCCGGCGCCTTCGCGCTGGACAATCGCAGCAAGGCCTGATGCCACATGCGGGGGTGAGCGCTCACCCTCGCATCCGTTCGAAATTGGCATCGAACAGCGGCGCCGCCTGGATGCGCGCGGCAAGGCGCTTGCCCAGCAGCTCGATTTCGAAGCCGTCGCTCTCGTCGGCGATCTCCTTCGGCACATAGCCGATGGCGACCGACTTTTTCGAGTGATGCGCGTAGCCGCCCGACGTCACCCAGCCGCGTACCGCGCCGCCGAACCAGATCGGCTCGTCGCCGATGACATCGGCGTCGTCTGCATCGACAATGAAGGCACGCAGCCGCAATTTGCCGCCTTGCTTGCGCTCGGCAAGCGCCGCCGCCTTGCCGATGAAATCCGCCTCCTTGCCATAGGCGACGAAGCGATCAAGCCCGGCTTCGAGCGGCCCATAGATCGGCCGGTATTCGCGTCCCCATGAACCGTAATTCTTCTCCAGCCGCAGCGCATTCAGCGCCCGCGAACCGAACAGGCCGATACCGAATTCTTCACCCGCCGCCATCACGGCCTGATAGACCGTGCGCTGATATTCGGGCACCACCCAGATCTCGTAACCGAGATCGCCGGTGTAGCTGACGCGGCCGACCAGGCACGGCGCCATGCCGATATCCATCCTCGCCACCGCCATGAACGGAAACGCCGCGTTGGAGACATCGGCGCGACTGACCTTGGCCAGCACCTCCCGCGCCTTCGGCCCCGCGATCGCAAGGCCGGTGAGTTTCGCGCCCACCGCCTCGATCTGGACCGAACCGTCCCCAGGCAGATGCGCCTCGAACCAACGCATATGGTACTGCTCGGCAATGCCGGAGCCGGCAAGGAACCAGCCATCGCCGCCCAGATTGGCCAGCGTGAAATCGCCGATCAGCCTGCCGTCGTCCTTCAGCATCGGCGCCAGCGTCATGCGGCCGGGTTTCGGCAGTTTGCAGGCGAGCAGGCGGTCGAGCCAGGCAGCAGCGCCCTCGCCCGTCACCTTGTATTTGGCAAAGCTCGAAATCTCCGCCAGGCCGACGCCGGCGCGGACCGTCGCAACCTCGCTTGCAACATGGGTGAAATCGCTGGAGCGCCGCCAGGAGAACTCGTCCTTGATGCCTTCCGGCGCATACCAGAGCGGCACTTCCAGCCCATAGGCGACGCCAAACTGCGCACCCTTGGCCGACAGAAGATCGTAGACCGGCGTCGTCTTCAGCGGCCGTCCGGCGGGCAGTTCCTCATTGGGGAAGCGGATCGAAAAGCGCCTGGAATAGTTTTCGCGCACCTTGGCGTTGGTGTAGGCCATCGTCGCCCAGTCGCCGTAGCGCGCCACATCCATGGCCCAGATGTCGGCGCCGGGGTCGCCCTCGATCATCCAGTTGGACAGCGCCAGCCCGACGCCGCCGCCCTGTGAAAAGCCGGCCATGACGCCGCAGGCGACCCAGAAACCCGGCAGGCCGCGCACCGGCCCGACCAGCGGATTGCCGTCGGGCGCGAAGGTGAAGGGCCCGTTGATGATCTGCTTGATGCCGGTGTGCTGGAAAGCCGGGAAGTGGCGGAAGCCGACTTCGAGCGACGGCGCGATGCGGTCGATGTCCGGCTCGAGCAGTTCATGGCCGAAATTCCATGGTGTCTGGTGTTCCGACCACGGCTTGTTGGCCTTCTCGTAGGTGCCCATCAGCATGCCGCCGCGTTCCTGGCGCAGATAGAGCTCGCCGTCGAAATCGACGGCGTGGATGATCTCCGTACCCGTCCTGGCGTTCCAGGCGGCGACTTCCGGCATGTCCTCGGTGATCAGGTACATGTGCTCCATGGCCAGCACCGGCAGTTCCAGCCCGACCATGCGGCCGACCTCGCGCGCCCACAGGCCGCCGGCATTGACGACATGTTCTGCCACCACCTCGCCGTTGTTGGTGATGACGCGCCACAGCCCATCGGGCCGCCGCACAATGTCCTCGACCTTGGTGAAGCGCTCGACCTCGGCGCCGAGTTTTCGCGCGGCCTTGGCATAGGCGTGGGTGACGCCAGAGGGATCGAGATGGCCATCCTCCTTGTTGCGGACGGCGCCGACGAACTGCCTGGGATCGAGCAGCGGCATGATTTCAGCCGCCTCGTTCGGCGAGATCACCTCCAGGTCGATGCCGAGATAGCGGCCCTTGGCGACGACACCGCGCAGCCAGTCCAGCCGCGCCTCGGTCGCGGCGAGCAGCACGCCGCCGGTCAGGTGCACGCCGGTTGCCTGTCCGGACAGCTCCTCGATCTCCTTGTAGAGGCTGATCGTGTATTTCTGCAGCTTGGCGACGTTGGGGTCGCCATTGATCGTGTGCATGCCGCCCGCCGCATGCCAGGTCGAGCCAGATGTCAGCTCGTCGCGCTCCAGCAGCACCACGTCGGTCCAGCCATGGCGGGCAAGATGGAACAGCACGGAACACCCGACGACCCCGCCGCCAATGACCACGACCTTTGCATGCGATTTCATGAGGTTTTTCTCGTTAATTCAGTGTGTTGGAGAGATAAAGTGATTCAGAAAGGCAGCGCCAGACACCCCCCTCTGGCCTGCCGGCCATCTCCCCCGCAAGGGGGGAGATCAGCAGCGGCTGCGCCGCCGATCCCTTTTCGACGTCGGTAATTGGCGGAGGTAGGGGCGACAGCCAATCTCCCCCCTTGCGGGGGAGATGCCCGGCAGGGCAGAGGGGGGTGCCGCGCGCCGACGCTAAAGAACTCACGGTTCCCCCTGCCCGATCGATTCCTTGCGTCTGGCGACGTAGGCCTCCAGCGCTTCGCGCACGGCGATATCCATCGCCGGCTCGACATAGTCCTCCAGCGCCTTCTTCCAGAGCCGCGTCGCGCGCGCTGTCGCATCGAGCCCGCCGGCCTCCTGCCAGGCCTCGTAATTCTGCCAGTTGGACAGCATCGGCTGGTAGAAGGCGGTGGCGTAGCGCTCCAGCGTGTGCGGCTCGCCGAAGAAATGGCCGCCGGTCGGCACCGCGCCCAGCGCCTCGACGGCGAGCTCCGCCTCGTCGACCACGATCGGCCGCAGGAACTCCATCATGTGCTGGATCATCTCGACATCGATGATGAATTTTTCGAACGACGCCGTCAGCCCGCCCTCCTGCCAGCCGGCGGCGTGATAGACGAGGTTGCCATGGCCGAGCACCGCGCCCCACAGCGCCATCAGCGTCTCATAGGCGCCTTGCGCGTCCGCCGCGTTGGAGGCCGAGCCCGGCGTCGTCCGGTAGGGCAGCCCGTAGCGCCGCGCCAATTGCCCCGACGCAATGTTGGCCTTGGTGTTTTCAGGCGTGCCGAAGGCCGGCGCGCCGGACTTCATGTCGACATTGGAGGTGAAGGCGCCATACATGACAGGCGCCCCCGGCCGCACCAGCTGCGTCAGCACGACGCCGAACAGCGCCTCGGCATTCTGCTGCGCCAAGGCACCCGCCAGCGTCACCGGGCTCATCGCCCCCATCAGCGTGAACGGCGTCACCGCCACCGACTGGCCGAATTCGGCCATGGTCATCAGCCCCTCGGCCATCATCTCGTCGAAGCGGCGCGGCGAGTTGACCGAGATGATGGTGGCGATACCCGGATCGTCGCGCATCTGGTCCAGCGTCAGCCCGCGCGCGATCGCCATCATCTCGATGCCGTCGAGCGCCCTGCCCCGGCCGATCGCCGAGACATGGAAACTCTTGTCGGTCAGCGTCAGATTGGTGAAGTAGGTGTCGAGATGGCGCGAATTGGCCGGCAGTTCGACCGGCGCGCAGACCTGGTTGCCGAGCATGTGGACGCAGTTGAAATGCTGCGCCAGCCGGGTGAGATCGGCATAGTCGCGCAAATTGCCGGCGCGGCGGCCACGCTCCATGTCGTGCACATTGGGCGGCCCGGCAACCAGCGTGAAATTGATGGTATTGCCGCCAAGATGGATCGTGTTGGCCGGGTTGCGGGGCGTCAGCGTATAGTTGGACCGCGTCGTCTTCAGCGCCTCGGCGACCATGCCACGATCGATGCGGACATTCGCCGAGGCGTGATCAACCACAGCACCCGCCTTCTCGAACAGCGACAGCGCCCTCGGGCTCATCACCTCGATGCCGAAATTTTCCAATATATGCATCGATGCCTGGTGGATCGCCTCGATCTGGTCGGGCGACAGCAACGCCATCGGTGGATAGGGATTGGTCACGCGCCTTTGCGGCAGTTGTGGGATGGGCGCTGGCCCCCGGTTGCTGGTGCGCTCGGCGCCGCGCTTGCGTCTTGGTTCATTCATGCCAGGCATCAAAGCCTCGGCAGGCCGGACGAGCTGTCAGAAATACGCCGTTTACAGGCGTGATTTTAGCCAAGGCGGCATTTTCACAGCGCGCCTTTATAAAAGGCGACATTTAGCGTCGGAATATCGATATAGCATTTTCCCGAACGCTCGCGCTGGCGAGGCGTTAACGGCGACAGCAAGATTCCCTTTATGATTTCGGCCTATTGCTCATCCAATGCGTAGGTCGAGTTTTAGTAAAATTGTAGCGGTTGGCGTGTTGCTGGCACTTTCGGCCTGCGCGACCGCGCCCAGCCACATCAACAATGTCTGTGCCGTCTTCGACCAGAATGATGGCTGGTTCGACAATTGGCAGTCGGCGGCCGAACGCGCCTCTCGGACATACGGCGTCCCCGTGCCGGTGCTGATGGCGACGGTGCGCAAGGAATCCGGCTTCAAGAGCAATGCCCGGCCGCCGCGCACCAAGCTGCTCGGCTTCATTCCGTGGAAGCATGTCTCGTCGGCCACCGGCTTCTCGCAGGCGCTCGACGGCACCTGGTCGCAATATCAGCGCGAAACCGGCAACTGGGCGGCGCGGCGCACCAAATTCGCCGACGCCGTCGATTTCGTCGGCTGGTATCATTCCAAGACAGCAGATACCTACGGCGTCGCGCGCAACGACACCTACAATCTCTACCTCGCCTACTATCTCGGCTGGACCGCCTATGGCCGCGGCAATCGTGGCGACGCCGGCGTGCAGGGCTATGCCCGGGCCACCGACAAGATGGCCCGCGACTACGACGCGCAGCTACGGCAATGCGGAAACTAGCGCCGTCCCGGTTTAGTGTCGCCTTGTCGTATCTTTCGGCTTTTTAACACCGGTTTCGGAGGACTCGTCGCTTACTTTGTGGCGACGGGCTCGCATCCCAGCCTGGCTCTGCTCCACAGCATCGCCGATCGCGTCCGCTTCCGCGGTCGACGATTTGCCACGCGGCCGGTTGGGCGCTGTTCCTGTCGAACCCAGTCCAGTGCTGTGCGCATCTTCCGGCACGCCCTCGTGGGCCGCATGCTCCTTGTCGAACTTGATCACCGGTTCCATCTTCGCCAGCACGTCGTCGGCCAGCCAGCACAGACTCATATGGCCGTCGCCGAGATGCTTGACCGGCGGAACCTTGGTCTCGCACAGATTGTCCGGCACCAGCTTCTTGTAGCCGCAGCGTGTCTGGAACGGGCAGCCGGACGGCGGGTTCATCGCCGAAGGAATGTCGCCTTCCAGCACAATGTGCTTCTTGACCACGCTGGTGTCCGCGATCGGGATCGCCGACAGCAGCGCCTCGGTATAGGGGTGATAGGGCGGCGCGAAGATCTGGTCGGTCGTGCCTTGCTCAACGATGTAACCGAGATACATGACGACGACGCGGTCGGCGATGTAGCGCACGACCGACAGATCGTGGCTGATGAACAGCATCGTCGTCTTGTTCTTGCGCTGGATGTCCATCAACAGTTCGGTCACCGCCGCCTGCACCGACACGTCGAGCGCCGAGACCGGCTCGTCCGCCACCACCACCTTGGCATCGCCGGCAAAGGCGCGCGCCACGCCGATGCGCTGCTTCTGACCACCGGACAGCTGGCGCGGCTTGCGCGTCTCGAAGGCGCGCGGCAGCTTCACCAGGTCGAGCAGTTCGAGCATACGCTTGCGCCGGTCGGCGACCGTCTTGCCGACGTTGAATTTCTCAAGCGTGCGGATGATCTGCGAGCCGACCGAATGGCTGGGGTTCAGCGTGTCGAACGGGTTCTGGAACACCATCTGGATCGACGACACGGTTTCGACGCTGCGGCTCTCGATGCCGGTCGACTGGATCTGCTTGTTGCCCAGCGTGACTGTGCCTGAACTCGCCGTCTCTAGTCCGAGCAGCACCTTGGCCAGCGTCGACTTTCCGCAGCCGGATTCACCGACGATGGCGACGGTCTCGGATTCGCGCGCCATGAAGGAGATCGTCTCGTTGGCCTTGACGACGCGGCCCTCGCTCGAGCCGAACACCTCGCTGCCGCCGACTTTGTAGTATTTCCGCAGATCCTCGATCTTGAGCACCGGTGCGCCGGGCACGACGCGCTCATTGACCTTCTTGGCGCCGGGCGGCAGCGCCTCCCAGTCGATCTCGTTGAAGCGCACGCAGCGCGAGAAATGCCCCTCATGGCCGGCGACCTCGATCATCGGGATTTCGGCGGCGTTGCAGACGCCCTCGACGAAATGGTGGCAGCGCGGGCCGAAATTGCAGCCCTTCGGCCGCTCATGCGGCAGTGGCAACTGGCCGGGGATGGCAATCAGCGGCCGCGAGTTCTTGTCGGCGCCCGGCAGCGGGATCGAACGGAACAGCCCTTGCGTATAGGGATGGCGCATCCGGTCGAACACGTCCTTGATCTTGCCGGTCTCCACCGCTTCGCCCGAATACATCACGGTGATGCGGTCGCAGGTTTCCAGGATGAGGCCGAGATTGTGCGACACGAAGATCATCGACGTGCCGAACTTTTCGCCCAGCCCCTTGACCAGTTCGACGATGCCCGCCTCCACCGTCACGTCGAGCGCCGTCGTCGGCTCGTCAAGCAGAAGCAGCGCCGGCTTCGACAGCAGCGCCATGGCAATGACGATACGCTGCTGCTGGCCGCCGGAGAGCTGATGCGGGTAGGAGCGCATCATGCGCTCGGGATCGGGAAGCTTGACCGCGCGCACCATTTCGAGCGAGCGTTTGTAGGCCTCTTCCTTCGACACCTTGTCATGGATCAGCGGCACTTCCATCAGCTGCTGGCCGACCTTCATTGCCGGATTGAGGCTGGCCATCGGCTCCTGGTAGATCATGGCGATCTTGTTGCCGCGGATGGCGCGCAGCTCCTCGTCGGAGAGCTCGCCCATGTCCTTGCCCTGGAACTTGATCTTGCCGCCGACGATCTTCCCGATGTTGGAGAGGTCGCGCATGATGCCGAGCGACACGGTCGACTTGCCGCAGCCCGATTCACCGACAATGCCCATCGCTTCGCCAGGCATGACCGTGCAGGAAAAATCCATGACGGCCGGTATCTCGCCCTTGCGGGTAAAAAAGGAGATCGACAGGTTTTCGATCTCGATGATCGGCCCAGGGGTCGGTTTGCCGGGATTTCGAACTGCCTCGTTCATGGGTCGCTCCAATCCAAATTCTACCAGATGCGGGCCAGAGCCCGTCAATCAGTCTTTCATCGATTGTTCGCGCAGCGAGTCGGCGAGCAGGTTCAAGCCCAGCACGAACGACATCAGCGCGATCGTGGGCGGCAGCGCCGGGTGGATGAAGGAACGCAGCAGCCGGCTGGCATCCTTGATCGCCGTGCCCCAGTCGGGGCTTTCCGGCGCCAGGCCGAGGCCGAAATAACCGAGCGTGCCGAGCAGGATCGTCGTGTAGCCGATGCGCAGGCAGGCATCGACGATCAGCGGTCCGCGCGCATTGGGCAGGATCTCCCACAGCATGATGTACCAGGGCGATTCACCGCGCGTCTGCGCCGCCGCCACATAGTCGCGCGTCTTGATGTCCATCACCAGGCCGCGCACGATGCGGAACACGCCGGGGCTGGAGGCGAACACCACCGCCACGAAGATGTTCAACTGGTTGGGGTCGATGTGGACGATGTGCAGCGGGTCCCTGTCGAAGACAAGGCCGAGGTAGATCCAGCCGCCGATGATCAGCGTCAGGCCGAGCAGGATGTAGATCCGGTCCGGCCGGTTCTTGAAGCGTGTCCAGAACAGCACGCAGAAGAAAATGATCGGAAACAGGAAGAAGACGCCGGCCAGCGCGTAGGGGATCGGCGTGTCCATGATCCCCGGCGTCACCAGGAGGTAGAACAACAGGATAACCGGGAAGGCCAGCACGAGATTGGCCAGGAACGACAGCACGGTGTCGATCTTGCCGCCGTAATAGCCGGCCGGCAGGCCGAGCGTGATGCCGACCATGAGCGCGAAACCGGTCGCCGCCGGAGCGATGATCAGCACGATCTGGCTGCCATAGACCATGCGCGAAAACACGTCGCGGGCCAGCTTGTCGCCGCCGAACAGATAGACCAGCCCCGATTGCGGCTCGATGGCGCCGGGCAGCGTGTCCTTCATGGCGGGGATCTGCGCCAGCGGATCGAAAGGCGAGATGGTCGAGGCGAAGATCGCCGTGAACAGCCAGAACAGGCAGATGAAGACACCCGCTATGCCGACGCCGCTGTCGAACAATTGGCCGTAGAGCGCGAGCTTCTTCTTGTAGGCGAAGCTCGCCCCCATGACGATGACGAGCGCGATCCACACCGGCCAGAAGCGCGAAAGCACTTCGAGGATGATGGTAAAGGCGCCGATATATTGGACCTGCATCCGCTTCGTCCCCTACTGAACCCTGATACGCGGATTGAGAAACGCGTAGCCGACATCGGAAATGAGCTGCGTGATCAAGACGATGAACACCGAGACCAGCGAGCAGCCAAGCAAAAGGTCGATGTCGTTGTTGCCGGCAGCTTCGACCAGCGTGTAGCCGAAGCCCTGGTAGCGGAACATCACCTCGACGATGACGACACCGGTGAGCAGCCAGGGGAACTGCAGCATGATGACAGTGAAAGGCGCGATCAGCGCGTTGCGCAACGCATGCTTGACCACCACACTGCCGAAGGAGAGGCCCTTCAAGCGGGCGGTGCGGATATATTGCTGCGTCATGACCTCGACCATCGAGGCACGCGTCATGCGCGCGATATAGCCGATGCCGTAGATCGCCAGCGTCATCACCGGCAGCGTGAAGTTGTAGAAGGTGATGCCTTGGCTGGCGGACGCCGCCGACCCGTTCAGCCAGCCAAGCCATGAGGCGAAGATGACGGTGAAGATGACGCCCGACACATATTCAGGCGTCGCCGTCGAGGCGATGGATGCGACGGATAGCACCCGGTCGGTTCGCGAACCTTCGCGCATGCCGGCCAGGATGCCGATCAGGAGCGAGATCGGAACCATGACCGCCAGCACCCAGAACATCAGGATGCCGGTCGCGCCAAGTGCCGGAAACAGCTTGGAGGCCACCGTCGCCTTGAATTTGGTCGAGCAGCCGAAATCGCCTTCCAGGACGCCGGCGAAAGTCGGCACCACGGGATCGTTGCAGAAGGTGAAGCGCTGCGCCGGCTTGCCGGTCGCCGGATCGGTCACCGGCTGCTTGGGCAGGACGCCGAGCCACTGGCCGTAACGGATAAAGAAATTCTGCCGGTAGCCATGCTCGACCAGCCAGCTCTCGAGCTGCTCGGCCGATGTGTGCATTTCGGTCTGGCTGATCGCCAGCTTCTTCAGATTGGGCTCGAGGTTGATCAGGAAGAAGACGATCATCGTCAGGCACAGCATCGTCAATGCCATGGTGCCGAGACGCCTGATAATGAAAGAAAGCATGGCGGCCCCCTGCCGACGGGGTTGGGGTTTGAGCCGGCTCCAACGCCTTGTCCACCGTTGCCGGCGGGCTGGCTGTCAGACAGGCCCTCGGATGCAATCAGCGCCTGATTTATTGCATGACCTTATCCGGGGAGTCCGCAATTTTTTTGCAGTGCACACTCGTGGCTTCAGATCGCTGCAAGAGAACGAGGGGAAAGGGGCGGCGCCCCTTCCCCCTTCGATCCGGATCAGGCCTCGTCGAGCCAGACCTTGCCGTAGTCGTGCTCATAGGTCGGATGCATCTTGTAGTTCTGCACCGCCTTGACCGAGTGGCTGAAGAGTTTGCGCCAGTACGGCTGGATGATGATGCCGGAATCCTGCAGGATCTGCTCGATATCCTTCATCATCTCCTTGCGCTTGGCGGCATCGGCCACCGAAAGCGCGGCGTTGAGCTTGGCATCCCAATCGGGATTCGACCAGGCCGCCTCGTTCCAGGCTTCGCCGGTGCGGTAGGCGATGGCCAGAACCTGGACGCCGAGCGGGCGCATGTTCCAGTTGGTCATCGACAGCGGATACTTCGTCCAGTCGTTCCAGAACGTCGAGCCTGGCAGCACGGTGCGCTTCACCTTGATGCCAGCGTCGCGCAATTGCGCGGCAATGGCGTCGCCGGTGTTCTTGTGCCAGTCCTCATCGACAGTGATCAGTTCGTGCTCGAAGTCCGCCTGGCCGGCTTCCGCCATCAGTGCCTTCGCTTTGGCCGGATCGCGCTTGATCTTCGGCAGTTCGAAATATTCCGGATGAATGGCGCAGACATGGTGGTTCTCGGCGACAGTGCCGGCATTGCCGTAGCCAAGCTGGAGAACGACGGCGTTGTCGACACCGAGCTGCAGCGCCTGACGCACCTTCTGGTTGTCGTAGGGCTTGTTCTTGATGTTGGTGCGGCAGACGATGGTCGCCGCGGTCACCACTTCCGACTTCACCAGGTTCATGCCATCGAGGATCGACACATAGTCGGCCGAGGTCTCGAAGTTGGTGTGCACTTCGCCGGCTTCGAAGGCACTGACCATGGCAGCCGGATCGGTGCCGTAGTCGATGAACTCGATACCGTCGAGGAACACCTCGCCGTCCCACCACTTGTCGTCGGCACGGCGCTTATAAACCACCTTCTGGCCGACATCGTAGGAGACGAGTTCGAACGGTCCGGTGCCGATCGGGCAGGATTTGAAATCGCCGCCCTTCTCATCGAAGCTCTTGTGGACGATGAGACCGGGATAGTCGCACATGTTCGGGATGAGCGCGATGTCGGGCTTGGTGAGCTTCAGCACGACCGTATGATCGTCCTTCTTGGTCACTGCGCTTTCGTCGAGCTTGTCGTCCTTGACCAGCGAGCCGAGGCGGCCGGGCATGGAATTGCCTTCGGCTTTCTTGTCGGCCCAGCGCTTCAGGTTGAAGATGACATCGTCGGCGGTGAACGCATCGCCGTTGTTCCAGGTGACGCCCTTGCGCACATGCAGCGTGTATTCGGTGGCGTCGTCATTGACGTCCCAGCTTTCCAGGAGATAGGGACGGAACGTGTATTCGGTGGTGTACTTGACCAGCGGCTCGAGCGCCTGGCGCTCGGCATCCGCGATTTCCGACCAGTCGGCCTTGCGCGGATCCTTCGGATCCTTGATCCATTGCGCGACCTTCAGCGTGCCGCCTTTCTTGCCCTTCACGTCCTCTGCCTTGGCCGGCGTCGGATCGGCGAGGCCGAGCAGGCCGTAGGCCATGGCCGTCGAGGCGCCGAAAACACTGGCCATCGCGAGAAATTCGCGGCGGTCCACATTGCCTGCCTTGGCTTCTTCGGCCATGGCCAGGATGTGATCCGGAACGCGATCGCCATTACTCTTGTAGATCGTCATGACTTAACTCCCATTGTTGGCTTTCCGCCTTTTAACATTCCGCATCCAGGCCATGATGTCAAAGACAGCGTGGGATGGGAACATGTTAGCGAATGTGCAACTTTGGAAGGGGGGCGGTTCGCGTGATAACGACAGTCTTGACGCAAATTTGCTAGTGCGCCCAGATTTCGCCTAAATCTCTTTAAGGCGATTAAACTGAAACATTTACACCAGTTACGACAGCACCAGTCTCGGCCATGGTGAGGGCCAGCCCCTCAATATTCCTTTTCGTAGAAGATGCCGCCCTTGGCCTCGCCGGCGTCCGTCGCCTCGCCACGCAATTTGACGCCGCGCCCGACATTGAGGTCGATGGTCGCCTTGCCCGAACCCGGCTTGTCGCCCTTCTGGATGGTCACATAGGTGCGGTCGTTGAGATACTTGCCGGCCGAGACCGCCGTGCCGCCCTGGCTGTCCGTGGTCACGTCGAGATCGTCGACGCCGATGGCGCTGCGCAGGTTTTCAAGCAGCGAGGTCGATCCGCCAACGCCGGCCAGCTGCGCGGCGGCTTCGGCCAGTTGCGCGATCTGCAGCGGTGACAGGTTCGACATCGACCGCCCAAAGATCAGTTGCGCCAGCACCTCGTCCTCGGGCAGTGCCGGCACCGAGGAGAAGGTGAATTTCGGATTGGTCGCCTCGCCCGACACCACGATGGTGACGGTGGCGCTGGTCGTCGTCGTGGTCGCGGTCAGGTTGAGGTAGGGCACCAGCGAGCCGGAGAACCCGACCGTGCCTTCGGTGAAGGTCAGCCGCTTGCCGAGGATCGACAGCCGGCCGCGCTGCAGGGTGAAGGTGCCGACCGCCTGCGGCGACGAGGCCGGGCCGGTCAGCCTGAGCGAGCCGCCGAGTTCGGCATCGACACCCCTGCCCTGGATGAAGATCTGGTTCGGCGCGTTGACGGTGACGTCGAGCGCAAGCCCGCTGCCGCCGCTCTTGCCTGATGTCGTCGCCGGACGCAGCGCCTTGTCCTGCGCCCTGACCGCGCCGGGCGCGTTCTTGTGCTTGACGTCGAGCGCCGAAAGCGAGCCGGGCAATTTATCCGGAACCGTGATAACGGTCTTGGCGAGATTGACGGTGCCGGCAACCACCGGTGCCGATGTCAGCGGCCCCTTGATCGTCAGGTCGCCGCCGAGATTGGCGGTCACCACGCGTCCATCCGTATAGCGCCCGTCGGTGAGCTTGATCGAGAGGTCGGCCGGAAAACCTTGCGCCGGGTTGATGCCGACCGTGCCGCTGGCCGACAGGCTGCCGCGCGTCGACAAGGTTCCGGTCAGCCGGTTGATCCTGGCGACGCCGCCGCCGATCGAGACGTCGGCCGTGAGATCGTTGACGGCCAGCCCCGAGCGCGCATCGACGAGCCGCGCACCGGAAGTGTTGACGCTGCCGCCGATGACGGGCGATGTCGCCGGACCGCGCACCTGGACATTGACATTGGCGGTTCCCGTCAGCGCCAAGCCCTGCGCGGCAAGCTTCTGGCTGAGCAGGCCGAATGGCACGGCGCCGTTGAAGTCGAGCACCAGCGCCGGCGTGCCCGCCGTCGTCACCGTGCCGCCGCCCTTGAGGCCAAGGCCGCCTCCATCGCTGACATTGGCGTTGAAGGTCAGCTTGTTGCCGGCAAAGGTGCCGGAGGAGGATACGCTCACCGCGCCGACACCGGCACCGCGGGTTTGCGACGTCTGCACGCCGGCCGCGTCTATGTTGAAGGCAACTGCAGGGTTTGCCGGCGCGCCCGTCACCTTCACCGTGCCGGAAATCGAACCGGCGGCATCGAGACCAGGCGAGAAACTGTTGGCAAGCGACATCGGCACCTTTGCCAGCGTCGCATTGATGTCGAGCGCCTGCCCGACCTTGCCGGTGACAGTCGCCGTGCCGCCGCCAAGGTTGAGCACCAGCCGGTCCAGCGTTGTCGTGCCGTTGGCGATGCTGACCGTCGAGGCCTGGGCGATGGCCGCCTTGATGCCCTGGACGGTCGCCTGGCCGGAAGCGAGCTCGATGGTGGTGGTGCCGTTGGCCACCTTCACGCGGCCAGCCGCCTTGGCCGGAATGCCCTTGACCGTGGCGCCACCGGAAAAGCCGGTCCAGTCGCCGTCGCGCTTCAAATCGACATCGATGCCGCTGATCACGGTGCCGCCCGAGGTGACAGTGTCGGCGCGGATCTTGCCCGAGATCACCGGTGCGGCGAGATAGTTGGCGATCAGCGCGTCGATGGAAACCGCCTTCGCCTGCAAGTCGCCGCGCGTGATCGAACCGGTGGCCGCCTTGATGGCGACCTGTGGTGCCGCACCGTTCTTGGTGAAGGCGATCGTACCGCGCACGTCGCCTTCGGCCTTTTCCAGCGCCAGCGCGGCGAGCGGGCCGATATCGGGCAGGTCGAGCGAGATGGTGCCCTCAGGCACGAATTTGTCGTCAAGCGCCAGATCGCCCGAGATCTTGTTCTTGCCCAGCGACAGCAGCAGGCCGTTGATGGCGCTCTTGCCGTCCGCCGTCGCCAGCACCGCGCTGCCTTGCAAGGCCTGTCCCGCGACATTGCCGGTCAGTTGCACATTCGCCGCCGGGTTGGCGGCATCCGCCTTGCCGGTGGCGATGAGCTTCAGTCCGGTGATCTCGCGCTCCGCCACCAGCAGCCGATCACTGTTGACCGTCAGCGACAGGTCAGGCGCCATGGCCGGCCCCTGTGCATTCAGGGCAAAGGCAATGGCGCCCTTGGCGTCCTTGGACAAGAGCGAGATGTCGCTCAGCGCGCCCTTGATGTCGGCGGCCAGCTTGTTGTCGGCAAGGCTCGCTTGCCCGCCGGCGGTCAGCGCGCCAGAGGTCAGCTTCAGCCCATCGACATTGATACTGCCGTTGGGATCGCGCTTCAGCGTGGCGCTGATCTGAGCGCGTTCGCCAAGCATGCCGCGCGCCGCCGCCGGCAAGGCCGATGACGGGGCATCCGCGCTCAGCTTGAGGTCGATGGCGCCATCGCGCAGGGACACCTGGCCGGCGACCTGGCTGTTGAGCGCATCGCTCTTGAGCGAGCCGCTGTCGATGGCGACGCCGTCCGACGTCAGCCGGGCGTTCAGCGCGGCCGTCACCTTGCCGGCGATCAGCGGGGCGATGGCGGCATTGTCGAGACCGACCTTGTCCACCGACACCGTGCCGGAAACCGCTCCGGCGCGATTCCTGAGATCGAACGCATCCGAGTGCAGTGCCAGGACAAGCCCCTCCACCTTGGCCGGGCTGGTGGTCACTGAAGGCAGGATGGCGGAGACATCCAGGCGGGCCTGCGTGCTCTCACCCGCCATCTTTGCCGACAAGGACTTGACCTCGATCTTCACCGGGCTCTCAGCACTGCCGACCGTCAGCGGCAGGCTGGGGCCGGATGAGGTGAGATCCAGCGCAAAATCGCTGGCGCCGTTGGGATTGATGGTACCCGAAGCCGTGCCGGAGATCTTGTCACCGGTCAGCGTCGCATGGTCGAGGGCGACTCCGCCAGCCGAGGTATAGCTGCCGGCCGCATCGACAGCGAGTGGCCCGAGCCCGGCCTGGCGGGTCTGGCTGGTTTCGGCGCCGGCAAGCTGCGCATCGAACCGAACCTCCGGAGCAACCGGCATTCCCTTCACTTGCGCCGTACCACCGAGCGTACCCACGGCATCGAGGCCGGGCGAAAAATTATTGGCTAGAGCCGCCGGCAACGCGGAAAACTGCGCCGCAAGATCGAGCGTCTGGCCGGCGGTCCCAGACAGCATCACCGCACCGCCGCCGATATCGAGCGCCAGCTTGTCAATGCTGGTCGTGCCATTGGCGATGGTCAGCGTCGAGGGTTCAGCGATTGCCGCCTTGATGCCGCGCACCGTCGCTTCGCCCGAGGCGATCTCGACGCTAGTGGTGCTCTCGGCGATCTTCACCCGGCCGGCCGCGGTCGCCGGAATGCCTGCAATCGTGGCGCCGCCAGTGAAATTGGTCCAGTCTCCGTCGCGTTTCAGGTCGACGCCGATGCCGCTGACTTCGGTGGCGCCCGAGGTGACGCTGTCGGCCTTGATGGTGCCCGAAATCGCCGGCGCCTTGAGATAGTTGGCGATCAGCGCGTTGACGGCGATCGTCTTGGCCGTCACCTCGCCGCGCGCGATCGAGGTGCTCTTGGCATCGATGGTGACGGACGGCGCGTCGCCCTCCTTGGCGAAGTTGATGGTGCCGTTGATGTCACCCGTCACCTGCTGGCCGGCGAGTGCCGCCAACTGGTCGATTGCCGGTGCCGCCAGCGTCAACGTGCCGAGCGGCATGAACTTGTCGTCGAGCGCCAGGTCACCCGAAACCTTGTTGTCGCCGAGCGAGACCAGGAACCCGTTGATCGAGCGCTTGCCCTCGCTTGTCACCAGCGCCGCCTTGATGTCGAGCGGCTGGTCGTTGACCGCGCCGGTCAGCGAGACATTGGCCGAAGGGCTGGCTATGTCGGCCTTGCCGCTTGCCGTCAGCTTGATCGCCTTCACCGTCCGGCCCGAGGCCGTCAGGCTGTCGCTGTCGGCCGAGACGGTGAAATCCGGAGCCGAGCGCGGGCCGCTTGCCGACAGCGCGAAATCGACGCCACCGGCAACCGGCACGCCGACCATCGGCGACAGCACCGAAACATCGCCCAGCGTGCCCTTGATGTCGGCCTGGATATCGGTGCCTTGCGCGCTGGCGGTGCCGCTGGCGCTGAGCGAACCGGAGGTCAATGATATCGAATTGGCGGCGAACGCCCCTTGCGGATCGCGCGTCGCGGCGGCCGAGAATTTCACCCGCTCGCCGAGCACCGAGCTGATCTGCGGCGGCAAGGCGGTCGACACGGCGTCGGCATTCATCTTGAGCTGCATCGACAGATCGGCGAGCGCCACCGTCATGGTCAGCGAAGCGTTGAGCGCATCGGAGCGCAGCGTGCCCTGATCGATGGTGATGGCGTCCTTGCTCAGCGATCCCCCGAGGTCGACGTCGACCTTGCCGGTGATCAGCGGCGCCAGCGTCGCCACGTCGGTCCTCAGGCCACCCGCCGTCAGCTTGACGGCAAACGGCCCGGCGCGGCTCTGGATATCGAAGCCGTCGGAATGGATCTGCGCCGCAAGATCGTTGAGCTGGGTGCCGCCCGCCACCACCGAAACCAGCGAGGCACCGATGTCGATGATCGGCGCCTTGCCGTCGCCAAAGGCGCGGGCGGTGATGTTCCGGATAACCACCGTGATCGGCTGTGCTGCATTGCCCACGGTGATCGGCACAGGTGCGCCTTTGGCGGCAATTTCAACCGACAGATCGCTGGCGCCGGCCGGGTCGGCAATGCCGGTCGCGGTGCCATGTATGGCATCGCTTTCGATGCTGGCCCGGTCGACACTGATGCCGCCAGCTGTCGTGGCGGTGCCGGCGACGTCGAAGCTGGTTTTGCCGGCAAACAGCGGCCGCAGATTTTCCGGCAGGAAAGGCGCGAACGCGCCGTCGCCCTTGGCCTCGACGTGATTGCCCTTGTCGGTGAGTTGATGACGGCCCGTCAGCTGCGTGACGATCTTGCCGTCGACGATGAATGTGGCGATGCCGTTCCAGTTGGCAAGCGGTCCCGTGCCGGAGACGGCTATGTCGACCGGCGGCGTGTCGGGCAGCTTGAGCAGATTGGCGATGATACCACCTGCCGGCTCCGAAGCCTTGAGGTCGAGGTCGAGCCTGTTATCGGCCGGCGCAAAGTGGATCTTGGCGTCGACATTGCCTTGCTTGCCGTCGTGGCGGGTGACGTTGAGCGTCGTCTCAACCGCCAGCGGCGCGGCATCGGCCTTGAGCATTCCCTTGGCGGCGAGTTCGGCGATGCCGCTGCCGGCCAGCTGCTGGCCAAGGGCGATTTCCGGCAGGTCGATCTCTCTGATGTCGATGGAAACCGGCAGCGTCGTCGCGCCGCCACTCGGCGCCGGCGGGTGCGTGCCGGCCACCGGCAGGCGTGCCAGTTCGATGCGCTCGGCCGCGATGCGGTCGGCGGAGAAGTTTTTCGACAAAAGCGAAAGCGGCGACCAGTCGACGGCCACCTTGCGCGCCACCAGCCAGGCGCCCTGCCGGTCTTCCAACACGACATGATCGACGCTGAGCGCGCCCGACCAGATGCCGTCAATGCCGCTGACGGTGACCTTGCGGTCGTCGTTGGAGGCCAGCCGCGAAATGATGCCGGCGAGATTGTCGCGTCCGCGCTCGGTCTTGGTCAGCACGACCAACGCGCCGATCGCGCCCGCGACGACGATCAGCAGCGTGTAGAGGACAATGCGAAGGATGCGCCAGACCGTTTTCATCGTCAGAATGCCTGTCCGATGCCGGCATAGATACCGAAATGCGGATCGCTGGGATCGCGGTTGAGCGGCACGGCGGCATCGATGCGCAGCGGGCCGAACGGCGTCACGTAGCGCAGGCCGACGCCGGCACCGACCTTGACGTCGGAGAAATTGGGAACCGACCTGGTCGACACCGTGCCGGCATCGAGGAACGGCACGATGCCGATCGTGTCGGTGACGGCGATACGCATCTCGACCGAGGTCTCGAAGAAGGACAGGCCGCCGATCGGCTGGCCGGTGAAGTCCTTGGGGCCGATGCCCTGATAGGCATAGCCGCGCACCGAACCGCCACCGCCGGAGTAGAAACGCCGGTCGGCCGGAACGTTCTCCAGCCCGGTGCCGACGATCGAGCCGGCGGCGACGCGCTCGGCCAGCACGAATTTCGAGGCCGTATCCAGCGACTGATAGGCCGATCCCTCGCCCTTCAGCTTGAGGAAGGCAGCACCACTCATAATGTCGTAGCTCGGCTCGGCATAGGCCAGCACCCGGAAGCCGCTGGTCGGGTTCAGCCTGCTGTCCCTGTTGTCGTAGACATATTGCAGCGGAATGCTGGCGATCAGATAGGTGTGCTTGCCGAAGGCATCCGTGATCCTGGAATAGTCGAGCGCCACTTCGGCCGACACGGTCTGCTTCTTGTCCAGTTCGTAAGACAGGCCGGTGCTGCCCTTCACCGAGAAATGGTCGTACGCGTCCGGATGCTCGAGCACGGTCTTCACACTGGCAAAGAACTTCGATGCCGGCCCGATCACGCCGGGTTTCTCGAACATGATGCCGGCATTGTAGTTCAGCTCGGACAGATTGTTGTTGCCGATACCGCTGATGGCGCCGTCGATGCGCAGCTTTTCCGCGTGACCAAACAGATTGCGGTGCCCCCAATAACCTTCCAGACCAAGGCCTTCGGTATTCGAGAAGGTGCCGCCCAGCCCGAAATAGCGCGGCTTGCGTTCGCTGACCTGGACGCCGATCGGAATGTTGCCGTCGGCGTCGAGCTTGTCGGCTTCCTTGAACGTCACGCTGTTGAAGACCTCCAGCGCCAGCAGCCTGTCACGCGCGTCGCTGATCTCCTGCGGTGAGTACTGCTTGCCGCGCTTCAAGCCCGTCATGTACTCGGTGAAGTCGCGGTCGACCTTCTCGGTGCCTTCCACCGTGGTTGCGCCATAGCCGGCGACCGGCCCGGCGGCGACCGTCAACGTCACGTCGAGCGTCGAGGTGGCATGGTCGGCGACGATCTGCCGATCGGTCACCTTGGCCAACGGCCTGCCCTGCTCCTTCAGCGTCCGCACGATCAGCGCCTCGGCCTTGAGCACCGCGCCGGACCCGGCGTCGCCACCCGATATCAGGCCATAATCGGCGCTCATCAGCCCCGCCGCGTCGCCTTCCAGCCTGATCGTGCCAAGCGTGAATTTGGGACCGGCGGCGATATTGATCGCCACCGGAATGGGCTGCGGCCCCTTGAATTCGGCGTCCGGCGGCAATTCGTCGATCGGCTTGCCGTCGATGGTGATGGTGACCACGCCCTCGTAACGGGCATCGGCGTAAAGGGCCGCGACCAGCTGTTCACGGTCGCTGCGCGCCTTGGCCATCAGCCCGAGCGAGCCCGAAACCGGGCGGTCCTCGTCGCTTTTCAGCGCCGAGGCGTTTTCAAGCTTCTTGATAAGGTCCTTGTCGGCATCGGGCGCCGTGATGGTCACGGCATAGCGCAGCGGATCGACGATGTCGGCGTCCTCGTCGTTGGACGATCCCCACAGCTTGATGCCGAAAAGCTCGAAAGCAGCCGCAGGCTGTGATTCGGCAACCAGCGCGGTCGCGCACATCATGGCCAAAAGCAGGGTGCGCGGAAGCACGCGCCCTGGCGCGGTCCCCCCTGACATCTGCTCTTCATGCGCCGGCATTAAGACAACCTAGGTTACAAAACTAAAATTGGAATGAAGTTCTGAAGCGCTCGTAAAGGGGCCACAATCCAATTGTCTGAAATAGGACGGGCTTGGAATTCACACCTTTTGCGTCGCCGCAAGAATGCGTGATCCCCTGTCCTATGGAGGTACTACCGGTCATCGGCCGGAAAGGAAACCGTTGGCAGGCGGAACCCTGCCGCGTCCTGTGTTGACAAGCCTGACTGAAGCTTGAACATGCCTGGACGTCTGCAATTGTCTGGAGGGTGTTATGGCAATGCGCGCGGCTCGTGGTCTGTCGATCCTGATCCTTCTCTTCTTCGCCTGGGCCAACGTCTTAGCCTGGAACAGCGTCGCGCAGGCGGCCGAGGCCCGGCGAATCGCAACGACGGACAATTCCGACTATTTCGGCTTTGATCTCCGATCCGACCAGAATGTCACCCTCGACCAGTGCAAGACGACATGCCTTGGCGATCCGGCCTGCCGCGCCTTTACCTACAACACCAAGGCCAAATGGTGCTTTCTCAAATCCGACTACAATCAGCTGAAACCGTTCAGCGGCGCGATCGCCGGCAAGATCGTCAACATCGACGGCGATCCCGATATCGGCGCCCCGCCGGAACTCGCCTTCTTCCCCAACTGGATGGCCGATCAGGCCCAGCAATACCGCAACAGGCTGCTTGGCCCGGCCTTTGACAAACCGACCGAAGGCATGGCGGCCCTGATCAGCTCCGCCGAACAGGCCATGCTGACGGGCGACCATCGCTCCGCCATGCAGAAATACGAGGCCGCGGTCTCGGTGATGCCCGACGATGGCCAGCTCTGGCTCAATCTGGCGCGTGAAACGCTGGCCGTGCAGCCCGCCGCCAACACCTCCGAAGCGTCCACCTTGCCGATGAACGCCACTTCGGCCGCTTTCAACGCCTATAAGCTCTTGCGCACCACCAAGACGCGCGCGGACGTGCTGGCGCTGCTTGGCGCCGGCCTCGACAAGCGCGATCTCTACCGCCCAGCCTTGCAGGCCTATGAGGCGAGCCTTGCGCTGGTGACGTCGCCGGCCGTGCAGGCCGACTATGCGGACCTCAAGGCCCGCAAGGGTTTCCGTGTCATCGACCACAGTGTCGACGCCGACACCAGCGCGCCGCGCATCTGCGCGCAATTCTCCGAGGAACTGGTCAAGACCGGCGTCGACTATGCGCAGTTCGTGACCGTCGACAACGCGCCGCCGAAGGGCGTCGAGGCCAAGGACAAGCAGATCTGCGTCGAAGGGCTCGAACACGGCCAGCATTACGATGTCACCTTCCGGGCCGGCTTGCCGGCGGCCATCGGCGAAGTGACCGCCGCTCCCGTGGTGCTGTCGATCTATGTACAGGACCGCGCCCCGTCCGCCCGCTTCACCGGCGACAGTTTCGTGCTGCCGGCCGGCGCGCGCCGCGGCATTCCGGTCGTTACCGTCAACATGAACGCCGCCGAGATGAAGCTCTATCGCATCGGCGACCGTTCGCTGGCGCAGCTTCTGTCGGGCTACCAGTTCCTGCACCAGCTCGACAGTTACGACATCTCCAACATTTCCGAGCAGATGGGCGCACCGGTCTGGCAGGGCCAGCTCGACATCGTCAACGAGCTCAACAAGGAGGTCACCACTTCCTTCCCGGTCGACCAGGCCCTGCCGCAGCGCAAGCCCGGCGTCTATGTGCTGACCGCCCAGGCCGTCAACGACAAGAGCGACGATTACGGTCAGATGGCCACACAGTGGTTCGTCGTCTCCGACATCGGCCTGTCGACCTATACCGGCCAGGACGGGCTCAATGTCTTTGCCCGTTCGCTGGGCTCCGCCAAGCCAATTGCCGGCGCCGAACTGACGCTGGTTGCCCGTAACAACGAGGTTCTCGGCACCGCGACGTCGGATGCCGACGGCCACGCCGTCTTCAATCCCGGCCTGACGCGCGGTGACGGTGGCATGGTGCCGGCCGTGCTGATGGCCAAGCAGGGCGACAATGATTTCGTCTTCCTCGACATGTCCAAGGCCGGCTTCGACCTGTCCGACCGCGGCGTCACCGGACGCGCGGCGCCCGGCGCGCTCGACGTCTATGCCTGGACCGAACGCGGCATCTACCGCGCCGGAGAGGATGTCCATGTCGCCGCCCTTGCCCGCGATGGCGCCGCCAGGGCGGTCGAGAACCTGCCGCTGACCTTCATCTTCTCGCGCCCCGATGGCGTCGAGGACCGCCGCATCGTCAGCGACGGCGCTTCGGCCGGCGGCCACGCCGTCGACCTGCCGCTCGAACCCAACGCCATGCGCGGCACCTGGTCGGTGTCGATCTACACCGATCCGAAGCAGCCGGCTGTCGCCAGCCAGATGTTCCTGGTCGAGGACTTTGTGCCGGATCGCATCGAATTCGACATGAAGGCCGACAAGCAGGAAATCGAGCGCGGCGAAACCGCCAACATCAACATTGATGGCCGTTTCCTCTATGGCGCGCCGGCGGCGGGCCTGGCGCTGGAAGGCGAGTTGACGCTGTCGACGGCGCGCGACTGGGATCGCTTCCCCAACTTCTCCTTCGGCCTCGCTGACGAGCAGTCGGCGGAGCCCACGGTCACGCCGCTGACCAACCTGCCGGTGGTTGGCGATGACGGCAAGGCGACCTTCCCTGTTACCGTCGACCAGTTGCCCTCGACCACCAAGCTGGTCAACGGCAAGGTGACGGTGCGCATGCGCGAAACCGGTGGCCGCGCCATCGAGCGCTCGCTCAACATCAGCATTCGCCCGCAAGGCCATATGATCGGCATCCGTCCGGATTTCGCCGATGATGAGGTGCCGCAGGGCGGCACGGCCAAGTTCAGCCTGATCGCGGTCGATCCGTCCGGCAAGCGCGAGGCGCTGAAAGGCGCGCAGTGGACGCTGGTCAAGGTCGAACGCAATTACCAGTGGTACCGCAACAACAACTCCTGGAATTACGAGCCGGTCACCTTGACCAAGTCGATCGCCAACGGCCAGATCGACCTCAGCGCCGATGGCGACGCCACCGTCTCCGTGCCGGTCGACTGGGGCCAGTACCGGCTCGAGGTCGAGACCTCCGATCCCGAGGGGCCGGCCACCAGCTATGAGTTCGACGCCGGCTGGTATGTCGCCTCGACCACCACCGAAACGCCTGACGGCCTGGAAATCGCCCTCGACAAGGACAATTATGCCGCGGGCGAAGTGGCCAAGCTGAAGGTCTCGCCGCATTTTGCCGGCGAACTTCTGATCAATATCGGTTCCGACAAGCTCTTGAAGACCATCACGGCAACCGTGCCTGCCGGCGGCAGCACCGTCGACATCCCGGTCGGTGACGATTGGGGCGCCGGCGCCTATGTCACGGCAACCCTGTTCCGGCCGGGCGATGCGCAGGAGACGCGCATGCCGGCCCGCGCCATCGGCGTGAAATGGCTGACGGTCGATCCGGGCGCCAAGAAGCTCGCCGTCACGTTGACGCCGCCGGACAAGACGATGCCGCGCCAGCAGCTGTCGATCCCGGTTTCCGTGGCCGGCGTGCAGCCGGGCACAAACGCCTATGTCATGGTCGCCGCCGTCGATGTCGGCATCCTCAACCTGACCAACTACAAGGCGCCGGACCCGGAGAACTGGTTCTTCGGCCAGCGGATGCTGGGCATGGAGATCCGCGACATCTATGGCCGCCTGATCGATGGCTCGCTCGGCACCACCGGCAAGCTCAGGACCGGCGGTGACGGCGCCAACATGCAGGCGCAAGGCAGCCCGCCGACCGAAAAGCTGGTCGCCTTCTTCTCCGGTCCCGTTCAGCTCGACGCCGACGGCAAGGCACGGATCGACTTCGACATCCCGCAGTTCAACGGCACCGTGCGCGTCATGGCTGTCGCCTGGACCAAGGATGCGGTCGGCCATGCCCAGTCGGACGTGATCGTGCGCGATCCCGTCGTCATCACCGCCGGCCTGCCGCGCTTCCTCGCGCCCGGCGACGCCGCCGTCATGCGGCTCGACGTGGCCGACACCGACGGCCCGGCCGGCGACTATGCCTTCTCGATCGACACGACAGGCGACCTGTCGACGGGCGACAAACCCCTGCCCCAGAAGCTGACGCTCGCCCAGGGCAAGCGCCAGACGCTGACCGTGCCGCTGATCGCCAAGACGCCTGGCAATGCCTCGCTCACCATCAAGCTGGCGCATGCCGACGGCACCAAGGTCGAGCAGACGCTCTACGTGCCGGTGCGCCCGGCGCAATTGCCGGTCACCACGCGCCTTGTGGTCGACCTCAAGGGCAATGGCGGCGCGCTGCGCGTCGACAAGGAACTGCTTGCGGCAAGCCTGCTGGAAGGCGCTTCCGTCAGCGTCGGCGTTTCGCAGGCGGCGGCCTTCGACGTTCCGTCACTGCTGATGACGCTCGACCGCTACCCCTATGGTTGCGCCGAACAGACGACCAGCCGCGCCATGCCGCTCCTCTATGTCAACGAGATGGCGTCGGGCATCGGCATGGAAAGCGATCCCGACCTGCATGGCCGTATCCAGGATGCCATCTACAAGGTGCTGAGCTACCAGTCCTCGAGCGGCAGCTTCGGCCTGTGGGGTCCGGGTTCCGGCGATCTGTGGCTCGATGCCTATGTCAGCGAGTTCCTGACCAGGGCGCGCGAGCAGAAATACGACGTGCCGGCTCTGGCCATGAACCAGGCGCTGAGCAATCTGCAGAACTCGCTCGGCTACGACCAGAGCGTGCAGGACCGCGGCAGCGAGATCGCCTACGCCCTCTACGTTCTGGCCCGCAACAAGAAGGCCTCGATTGGCGATCTGCGCTACTATGCCGACACCCAGCTCGAAGCCTTCTCGAGTCCGATGGCCGTTGCCCAGCTGGCGGCGAGCCTTGCGCTCTATGGCGACACCCAGCGCTCGGAGGCGACGTTCAAGACCGCGCTGCAGCTCGCCAAGTCGCAGACCGACTACGACTGGTACCGCTCCGATTACGGCTCGGCGCTGCGTGACGGCGCGGCGATGCTGTCGCTGGCGGCGGAATCGAAGCCGGTTTCGTCGATCGTGCCGGAGCTGATCAAGCTGGTGACCAGGGAACGCGCCGAAGTGCGCTGGACCAGCACCCAGGACGATTCCTGGATGCTGCTGGCGGCCCGCGCGCTGAAGGAAGGCAATGACTCGATCACGCTGACCGTCAATGGCGCGCCGCATTCGGGCGGCTATTCCAACCAGGTCAACGGTTCCGAGCTCGTTGACAGCCCGCTCGAAATCGCCAACCCCGGCAAGACCCCGCTGCAGGCCGTCGTCACCACCGTGGCGTCGCCGATCCAGCCCTTGCCGGCCGGCGGTGACGGCTTCACCATCGACCGCACCTACTACAAGCTCGATGGCACCGAAGCCAATGTAACGGAGGCAACCCAGAACGAACGCTATGTCGTCGTGCTCAAGGTCACTGAGCAGAACAGCTGGCCGTCGCGCCTGCTGGTCACCGACCTGTTGCCGGCCGGCTTCGAGATCGACAATCCGGGCCTGGTCTCCAGCGCCCAATTGACGAACTTCTCCTGGCTGGCACAGACCGACGCCGCCCATCTCGAATTCCGCGACGACCGTTTCGTCGCGGCGTTCAACCCGGCCGACGGCGACCACGACCACAATCTGACGCTCGCCTATGTCGTGCGCGCCGTGACGCCGGGCACCTATGCTCATCCGGCGGCAACGGTGGAAGACATGTACCGGCCGCAATTCTCGGCCCGCACCGCCACCGGCATGATGGAGATCAAGGCGCCGTAAGGCGCCTTGGCGAAGATGAACACGCCGATGTCCGCAACAGTTGCCTTCTCCTCGTTCAACGGGGAGAAGGTGCCGGTCCACCCTCCGCAGCTGCAGCGCAGCTGCTGCGGAGGACGGGCAGGCGGATGAGGGGCAGCGCCATGCTCTCCAGAAAATTTCTCCGTCGAGCAGGTATCGCCGCCGCCTCCCTGGTGGGTTTTGCGGCGGTCGCCACAGCTACCCTGTGGGAACTCGACCGCGCCTTCCCGCCCCCTTTGCCGGCGGAACTCACGGTCTCCACCGAAGTCCAGGACCGCGACGGCCAGCTGTTGCGCGCCTTCGCCACGCCTGATGGCTACTGGCGGCTCGAAACCCGGCTCGACCAGGTCGACAAGCAGTTCGTCGATATGCTGGTCACCTATGAGGACAAGCGCTTCTGGGATCATCAGGGCGTCGACGTGCTGGCGATTTGCCGCGCTGCCGGCCAGTTCGCCACCAGTGGCCACATCGTCTCCGGCGGCTCGACGCTGTCGATGCAGCTTGCCCGCCTCATCGAGCCGCGCGAAAGCCGCAGCCTCGGCTCCAAGATCAAGCAGATGCTGCGCGCCATCCAGATCGAGCGGCGGCTGTCGAAGAATGAGATCCTCGAGCGCTATCTCACGCTGGCCCCCTATGGCGGTAACCTCGAAGGCGTGCGTGCGGCTTCGCTCGCCTATTTCGGCAAGGAGCCGAAACGGCTCACCGTTTCCGAAGCCGCTTTGCTCGTCGCCTTGCCCCAATTGCCGGAAAAGCGCCGGCCCGACCGCAACCTCGAAATCGCCCACGCCGCCCGCGACCGCGTGCTGACCCGCATGGTTTCCTCGGGTCTGATCGGCGAACGCGAGGCGGCGCGCGCCGCCCTTGACGATGTGTCTGGCCTGCGCCGCACTCTGCCGGCGCTCGCCGCGCACGCCGCCTATGCGATGCTGCCCAGGGCCGTTCCCGGCCAGCCGCTCAAACTGACCATCCGCAAAAGCGTCCAGGAAGGCCTGGAACAGGTGGCGCGCGACGCCGCGACCAAGCTTGGGCCGCGTCTGTCCGTCGCCATGGTGCTGGCCGACTCGCGCACCGGCGACATTCTGGGCGAAGTCGGCTCGGCCAATTTCTTCGACGCCAGCCGTTCGGGCTGGATCGACATGACCAAGATCGTCCGGTCGCCCGGCTCGACGCTGAAACCGTTCATCTATGGCCTCGCCTTTGAACAGGGGCTAGTGGCGCAGGAAACGCTGATCGAGGACAGCCCGGTCGATTTCGGCGGCTACCGGCCAAAGAATTTCGACATGGGCTACCAGGGCGATGTCTCGATCCGCCAGGCGCTGCAACTGTCGCTCAACGTGCCGGCGATCCGCGTGCTCGACGCGGTCGGCCCGGCGCGGCTGACGGCGCGCTTCCGCCAGGCCGGCGTCAACCCGATCCTGCCGATCAACGAAGCGCCCGGCCTGGCCATCGGCCTCGGCGGCGTTGGCGTCACACTGCGCGACCTCGTCCAGCTCTATACGGGCCTCGCCAATGGCGGCAAGACGCACACGCTGCATGACGGCACCGAGCCCGCCAATGCCGAACGCACCACCGCCACCATCCTCAACGACCAGGCGAACTGGCAGATCATCGACATCCTCTCGGGGGTGAAACCGCCGGAGGGCGCCTTGCAGCGCGGCATCGCCTACAAGACCGGCACGTCCTACGGCTACCGCGACGCCTGGTCGGTCGGCTTCGACGGCCGCTATGTGCTGGGTGTCTGGGTCGGGCGTCCCGACGCCAGCGCCGTGCCGGGTCTTTCCGGCTATGTCTCAGCCGCTCCCATCCTGTTCGAGGGCTTTGTCCGTTCCGGCCTGGCCACCGTGCCGCTGCCGGGCAAACCATCAGGCGCCTTCACCCCCAAGCGCGAGGACCTGCCGGTGACGCTCGCCCGCTTCGGCGCCGGCGCCGATGGCCTGGTGCAGGCGACACCAACCGAACCCGCGCCGACGATCATCTTCCCGCCGGACGGCGCCCGCGTCGACCTCGCCACCAATTCCGCCGACGCCACGCCGCTGGTGCTGAAACTGCAAGGCGGCCGTGCGCCGTTCCGCTGGCTTGCGAACGGCAAGCCGCTGGTTGGCCTCGACCGCCGCCGCACCGCGACATGGCAACCGGACGGCGCCGGTTATTCGACGCTGACCGTGATTGACGCGGCCGGGCGAGCGGCGAGTGTGAAGGTGTTTGTCGAATAGGATGCGGCAAGCGATTCAGGGTGGTGCGCTTTTTCGTCTGAGGTTCGGTGCGAGGCCCCCCTCTCTGGCCTGCCGGCCATCTCCCCCTCAAGGGGGGAGATTATTCGCTTCTTTGCCTTCGCTAATCTCGAACGTTGGAAAGGCGGGGGCAGCGCCGAAACTGCCAATCTCCCCCCTTGAGGGGGAGATGCCCGGCAGGGCAGAGAGGGGGGCCTCGCACCGACTTGTGTTGGGGGCATTCTTCACAGCGCTTGCGTTAGCAATCGCGAGCCCTCTTCCTGCCCTCACCGCCCCCCTCCCCGCCGGCTTCGTCCGCCTCGCCGACGTCGCCCCGTCGATCCGCCAGGACATCCGCTACGCCGGCGCGGGCAATTTCCTGCACCGCAAGGTGAATGGCTACGACGCACCGATCTGCATTCTCACCTTGCAGGCGGCGCAAGCACTTGCCGGCGTCCAGCAGGCAATCGCCGCTCGAGGCCTAACGCTGGTCGTCTTCGACTGCTACCGCCCCGCCCGTGCCGTCGCCGACATGGGCGAGTGGACGCGAGAGGGCGGGCCACCCGATCCGCAATGGTACCCCAGGGTTCGGCGTAGCGACCTCATCGCCAAGGGCTATGTCGGTGAACTGTCAACCCATTCGCGCGGCTCGACAGTCGATGTCGCGATTGCGCGGATCGGCAGTCCATCCGTCGCCAAACCCGCCTGCGGCGCCATCGACGCCGATACGCTCGACTTCGGTACCGGCTTCGACTGTTTCGATCCGACGAGCGAGACGGCGCACCGCCCGCTCGGCAATGAAGCGACAGCAAACCGCAAGTTGCTTGTCGAGGCCATGCTTGCCGGCGGTTTCAGGAACTATGCCCGCGAATGGTGGCATTTTACGCTCGAGCACGAGCCCTTTCCAAAGCAGCGCTTCGATTTCCCGGTGAGCGCCGAGTAATTGCCGGACCAAGCCCGAAACGACCTTGCCTCGGCATCGCGCGTCTCTAGATAGACCTCGAATCCGCGCTGAGCGCCAGCGAGGAAAATATTTCCCCATGCGACGGAAGATCGTCCAAGATTTTCTTCAGGAGGGCAAAAAAGGCAACATTCGATGCATCTAATTTCTATCAATTCGCTAGATTTGGCGCGGGTTCAACGGAGGCAGAAATGACCAAACCTCATTTCAGGAAACTGCTCGGCGCGCTGGTCGCCACATCTGTCCAGTTCGGCACGCTCGGTTTCGCGTTCGCCGACACCACCATCCTCAACGTGTCCTACGATCCGACGCGTGAGCTCTACAAGGCCTATGACGAGGCCTTCGCCGCACACTGGAAGGCCGAGACCGGCGAGACGGTCACCATCCAGCAGTCGCATGGCGGATCGGGTGCCCAGGCGCGTGCCGTGATCGACGGCCTCGACGCCGATGTGGTGACGCTGGCACTCGAGGGTGACATCAATGCCATCGTCTCGAAATCGAAGAAGATCAATCCCGACTGGCGCAAGAAATTCGAAAACAATTCAGCGCCTTACACCTCGACCATCATCTTCCTGGTGCGCAAGGGCAATCCCAAGGGCATCCATGACTGGAGCGACCTCATCAAGGACGGCACCCAGGTGATCACGCCCAACCCGAAGACCTCAGGCGGCGCCCGCTGGAACTATCTGGCCGCCTGGGCCTATGCCAACGCCAACGATGGCGGCGACGAAGCCAAGACCAAGGAATTCGTCGGCAAGCTCTATGCCAATGCCCCGGTTCTCGACACTGGCGCCCGCGGCTCGACCGTCACCTTCGCGCAAAAGGGCATTGGCGATGTGCTGATCGGCTGGGAAAACGACGCCTATCTGGCACTCAATGAATTCGGCGCCGACAATTTCGAGATCGTCTATCCGCCGACATCGATCCTGGCCGAACCCCCGGTGGCGATCGTCGACGCCAATGTCGATGCCAAGGGCACGCGAAAGGTGGCCGAAGCCTATCTCGGCTGGCTCTATTCCAAGGAAGGCCAGACGATCATCGCCAAGAACCACTATCGCCCGGCCAAGCCCGAACTGGTGGCGCCGGCCGATCTGCCCAAGACCCCCGATATCAAGCTGATCTCCATCGACGACCCGCTTTTCGGCGGCTGGAAGAAGGCACAGCCTTATCATTTCGGCGACGGTGGTATATTCGACCAGATCTATAAGCCGGCCCAGTGAGGTTCGGCAGTGCCGAAGAAGCCCGCGAATGGGCATCTTCGGCAAAGTCTGGTTGAGTAAGAAGGGACAATCCAGAACTCCATGACCACAGCACCCGCGCAGGCGGGGTGGCGATTCAGGCAGCCGAGTGTCATTCCGGGTTTCGGATTGACGCTCGGCTTCTCGCTTGCCTACCTCACCCTCATCATCCTCATTCCGCTTTCCGGGCTGGTCTGGCGCTCGGCCTCGCTCGGCTGGGTTGAATTCTGGGCGATCGCCAGCGACCGCCGCACCATCAATGCGTTGGAAATCAGCTTCGGCACCGCCTTCCTCGCGGCAGCCGTCAATGTCGTCTTCGGCACGCTGGTCGCCTGGGTGCTGGTGCGCTATCGCTTTCCCGGCCGCCGCATCGTCGACGCCATGGTCGATCTGCCTTTCGCGCTACCGACCGCGGTTGCCGGCATTGCGCTCACCACGCTCTATGCGCCGAACGGCTGGATCGGCAAATTGCTGATGCCGCTCGGCATCAAGGTCGCCTATACGCCGCTCGGCATCGTCGTCGCGCTCGTCTTCATCGGTCTGCCCTTCGTCGTGCGCACCGTGCAGCCGATCATGGAGGAGATCGACAAGGAGGTTGAGGAAGCCGCCGCCACGCTTGGCGCCAGCCGCTTCCAGATCATCACCCGCGTGCTGTTCCCGGGTCTGGCGCCGGCCATCATCACCGGCTTTTCGCTGGCCTTCGCGCGCGGCGTCGGTGAATACGGCTCGGTCATCTTCATCGCCGGCAATCTGCCCTACAAATCCGAGATCGCGCCGCTTTTGATCGTCATCCGGCTGGAGGAGTACAACTACCCGGCGGCGACCGCGATCGCGGCGATCATGCTCGCCCTGTCGTTCGTCATGCTTCTGGTGGTCAATCTCGTGCAGACATGGAGCCGCAAGCGCTATGGCTGATCCCGAAATCAAATCCTACGAACCCTACCATGAGAGCCGCTCAGCGGCAGTGACCGAGAGCCGGCCGGCACAGGCCGTGCTGATGGCGATCGCCTTTGTCTTCCTCGGCGTCTTCCTGCTTTTGCCGCTGATCATCGTCTTCCACGAGGCGCTGGCGAAAGGCATCAGTGCCTATACGCAAGCGCTGGGCGAACCGGATGCACGCTCGGCGATCCACCTGACACTGCTTGTCGCTGCGATCTCGGTACCGCTCAATGTCGTGTTCGGCATATCCGCCGCCTGGGCCATCGCCAAGTTCGAGTTCAAGGGCAAGGCCTTCCTCACCACGCTGATCGACCTGCCCTTCTCGGTCTCGCCGGTCATTTCTGGTCTGGTCTATGTGCTGCTGTTCGGCGCGCAAGGGTTGCTCGGTGAGTGGCTGAAGGGACATGGCATCCAGATCCTGTTCGCCGTGCCGGGCATTGTGCTCGCCACCGTCTTCGTCACCTTCCCCTTCGTCGCCCGCGAGCTGATCCCGCTGATGCAGGAACAGGGCAATGGCGATGAAGAAGCAGCGCTTTCGCTCGGCGCCAATGGCTGGCAGACCTTCTGGTATGTGACCTTGCCCAACGTCAAATGGGGCCTGCTCTATGGCGTGCTCCTGTGCAACGCGCGCGCCATGGGCGAATTCGGCGCGGTGTCGGTGGTGTCGGGCCATATACGCGGCCTGACCAACACCATGCCGCTGCATGTCGAAATCCTCTACAACGAGTACAATGCGGTCGGCGCCTTTGCCGTCGCCTCATTGCTTGCCGGGCTGGCGCTCGTCACGCTGGTCTTGAAAACACTGCTCGAGATGCGCTACGGCGCCGAACTCGCCGCGACGCGCGGGCATTAGATGCATGTCGCCCAAAAGTGGCTACCGGTTTTGGGATAACGACATGCATCCACTACAAAGGGACTGTTGATGGAAGTTCGCGTTGCCAACGTACGCAAGGAGTTTGAGCGGTTTCCGGCGCTCCACGACGTGTCGCTCGACATCAAATCGGGCGAGCTGATCGCGTTGCTGGGGCCGTCCGGCTCCGGCAAGACGACGCTGCTCAGGCTGATCGCCGGGCTGGAGCGGCCGACCCGTGGAAAAATCTTCTTCGGCGACGAGGACGCCTCGCAGAAGTCGATCCAGGAGCGCAATGTCGGCTTCGTCTTCCAGCACTACGCGCTGTTCCGGCACATGACCGTGGCCGACAATATCGGCTTCGGCCTGAAAGTCCGGCATGGGTCCTCGCGGCCGCCGGCGCAGGAAATCCGCCGCCGCGCCTCCGAGCTTCTCGATCTCGTCCAGCTTTCCGGACTGGAAAAACGCTATCCGGCACAGCTCTCCGGCGGCCAGCGCCAGCGTGTCGCGCTGGCGCGCGCCATGGCGATCGAACCCAAGGTGCTGCTGCTCGACGAGCCGTTCGGCGCGCTCGATGCGCAGGTGCGCCGTGAACTGCGCCGCTGGCTGCGCGAGATCCATGACCGCACCGGCCACACCACCGTCTTCGTTACCCACGACCAGGAAGAGGCGCTGGAGCTTGCCGATCGCGTCGTGGTGATGAGCCAGGGCCGCATCGAGCAGGTCGGCACCGCCGACGATATCTACGACACGCCAAACTCGCCTTTCGTCTATGGCTTCATTGGCGAATCGAGCTCGCTTCCGGTCAAGGTCGAGAATGGCGAGATCTGGCTCGCTGATCGCCCGATCGGGCTGTCGGCGCCGCATGCGCCCGAGGGTGACGCGACGCTCTATTTCCGTCCGCACGATGTCGAACTGCTCGACGGCTGCAGCGGCTGCATCGCCGGCACGGTCGCCGCCAGCCGCCGCGTCGCGGGAACACGGCGCGTCGAGCTTGAAATCGGCGGCGAGCGCCAGCGGGTCGAGATCGAGCTGCCGGTCGGCCATCCCGCCGCGCAGAAAAGCCGGGTGGCGTTCCGCCCCGGACGTTGGAAACTGTTTCCGGCGGCCTGATCTCGAGGTCGGCGCTATTCCAGCCAGTTCTCGACCTTCAGCTTCCGTATCCGGGTGAACTCCCCGATGTTGGCCGTCACCAAAATGGCGCCTAACACGCAGGCGTGAGCGGCAATAAAAAGGTCATTGTGGCCAATGGGTTGGCCAACGGCCTCCAGCTCGGTGCGAAGCGCGCCGTACTCGGCGTCCACCGGCACATCGAGCGGCAAGACAGGGATTTCAGCCAGCAGGTCCTCGACCTTCTTGAGCAGCTTGGCCGAGCCTTTCCTGGCGCAGCCATACCGCAATTCAGAGGCGACGACGATGCTGGTACACACAGCGGCGTCTCCCTCGCGCACCATTGCACTGGCAGCCTTGCCGGCCGGGTTCCGGATCATGTCACTGATGATGTTCGTATCCAGCATGAACCGCATCAAAAAATGTCCTCGGCTTCGACAGGCGCATCGTCGATCTCGGGAAAGTCGTCCTCAGGACCAAGCGGCGCCTCTTTCGCCCATTGGGCGAGCAGCGCGGCAAGGCCGGGTTTGCGGACCGGCTCAATGATCAGGCGGTCGCCTTCACGGCTGATCAGAACCTTGTCGCCAGGGAGCTCGAATTCGACAGGAATGCGCACCGCCTGGCTGCGGTTGTTGCGGAACAGTTTCGCCTCCTTCGGTGGCGGCGTTGCTGTGTGGCGATGTTGGGGCATGACTGCCTCCGTTTGTATATGCCATATGTATATGCCAAACAGCAGCTCCAGGCAAGCAACAGAAAAACGCAGGCCGAAGTCTGGAACAGAATTCTAAGGAACCGTTTTGTTGGCCATATCTTTTCTCGCGGCAAGGTCGCGGAGCCACCCCCCATGCCTCGCCCCGCCCCCTGCGCCACGGCTATGGTCGAGCCATAACGCATTGCATCCGGAGCCTTTTTCATGAAGCGATTTTTCCTCGGCATCGCCACCGTTGCCGGCCTGATCCTCGCATCCTCCCAAGCTTGGTCGGCCGACAAGCTGCTCAACGCCTCCTATGACGTCGGCCGCGAACTGTTCGTTCAGGTCAACAAGGCCTTCGTCGCCGGGCATCCGGGCGTCACCGTCGACCAGTCGCATGCCGGCACCTCGGCGCAGGCGCGCGCCATCGCCGAGGGGCTGGGCGCCGATGTCGTCACCTTCAATCAGGTCACCGACGTCGATTTCCTGGTCAAGAAGGGGTTCGTCTCCGCCGACTGGCAGAAGGACTTTCCCAACAACGCCTCGCCCTTCTATTCGCTGCCGTCCTTCCTTGTCCGCGCCGGCAACCCCAAGCACATCAAGGACTGGAACGATCTGGTGCGCGATGACGTGCAGGTGATCTTCCCCAACCCGAAAACGTCGGGCAATGCGCGCTACACCTATCTGGCGGCCACCGCCTACGCCAAGGAAGCGTTCAAGGGCGATGACGCCAAGGTGAAGGAGTTCATCACCAAGCTGTTCAACAATGTGCCGATCTTCGACACGGGCGGCCGCGCCGCGACCACCACCTTCGTGCAGCGCGAGATCGGCGACGTGCTGATCACCTTCGAATCCGAGACGCGCGGCATCCGTAAGGAATATGGCGACGACAAGTTCGAGCAGGTCACGCCTTCGGTCAGCCTGCTTGCCGAATTCCCGGTGGCGATCGTCGACAAGGTCGCCGACGAGCATGGCACCCGCGATCTGGCCAAGACCTATCTCGACTTCCTCTACACGCCCGAAGGCCAGGACATCCTCGCCCAGAACGGCAACCGGGTGCGTGACGCAGCCGTCGCCGACAAATACAAGGCTGATTTCCCGGACGTGCGCCTGCTGACGGTGGAAGACGTCTTCGGCGGCTGGGACAAGATCCAGAAAGAGCATTTCGCCGCCGGAGGCCTGCTCGACCAGGCCTATGGCAGCCGCTGACGGCTACAGCATACAAAGAACAGATAAGGGAAAGCCGGCAATGAGCCGGCTTTCTTCGTTTTTGCCATCGGCCATGACAAATACGGCGCCATCCCGGCAAAACGTTACAAAGAATCAACGCGTTTATGCCTAACGTGCCATTTGGTGTCTTGTTTTCGCGAAATGCCATCGCGCGGCGAAACCGTCATTATTTGCACACAAACAGCCGCCAGATGCGGGGTGGTTGGGGCTTCAAGGGTTGACTCGGGCATGCTGACAAAAAAAGGCAAATACGGCCTCAAGGCCCTTGTGCATCTGTCTGGCCTGCCGGCGGGCCAATTGGCCTTCGTCAACGACATCGCCGTCGCCAACAACATCCCGAAGAAATTCCTCGACGCCATCCTCGGTGAATTGCGCAACGCCGGCTTCGTCCTGAGCCGCAAGGGCAAGGAAGGCGGCTATCGGCTCGCCCGTCCGGCCTCCGAGATCAAGATCGGCCATGTCGTTCGCGTGCTGGACGGACCGCTGGCGCCGATACCTTGCGCCAGCCGCACGCAATACCAGCGCTGCGAGGATTGCGACGAAGCGACCTGCCAGGTCCGGCACATGATGCTGGAAGTGCGCCAGGCGATCGCCGAGGTGCTGGATAACAGAAGCCTCGCCGCCATGCGCGATGCCGACAACGACGATTTCCCGGTCGAGCTGTCCTCGCAAATCTGAGCCTCTGCGTGGCGCCCGGCGTCGCAAGGTTGCACGGTCCATGCCAACGCAGTAAAGCGGTCTTGGACAACAGGCTGGACCGATGAGGCTGTCGTGGTTCGCAAAATCCCGCAACCACAAGCCGCCATCCGCGGCCACCTTCCGCAGTGAAATCATCGCCGACATTCTCGTTCCGGAACGGGCTGAGGAGGTGCGCTTCTTCAGCCGCAAGGTCGTCCACCCCGGCAGGGTGCGCCGGTTCTCGAACCAGGATTTGCGCGACAGCCTGCTCGCTGCCTTCTATCTTCTCGTCGCGGCTTCAGTGCCAGTGCGCTGGTGGGCGTCGATCTGCGACCGGATGTCCAGGCTTCGCCTGAAACGCCATATGCGCAAGCAATTTCCTGGCTACGCAGCCGCGACGCGCGCAGTGCTTGGCGGCAGCATCGACGCGCGCAAGCTGTTCGAGGCATTGCTCGCGGCGCGCCACCGCCGCCGGCTGCAGCTTGCCGCGCACATTGCCGGCTTCCGATGGGCCCCGACAATCCGGCTGGAGGGACAGGAGGGGCTGCAGGCGGCCTTGCAGCGCGGCCACGGCGCCATCGTCTGGTGCGACCAGTTCACCTCCCAGACCATCTTCGGCAAGCGCGCCCTGCACGAGGCGGGCATCGAGGCACATCAGGTGAGTGTCAATTCCCACGGCATCTCGGAATCGATGTTCGGCCTGCGTTTCCTGAACCCGCCGCTGGTCAAGGTGGAGAACCGCTACCTCAAAAGCCGCATCGTCTTCGAGCGCGACGATGCCTATCAGGTCACCATCCGCATCCAGAAGATCCTGAAGCGCAATGGTGTGGTGCTGATGACCAACACCATCCATGCAGGCTCCACCTTTACGGAGGTCGCGATCGGCGAAAGCGGCTGGACACATCTTGCGTCGGCGCCGGCGAATTTCGCCGCAAGGGGCAGAGCGGCGCTGTTTGCCATGTCGACCTTCGAGACGGTTCCCTTCCGCGACTACCGAGCCGTCATCAGCCCGGAATTGTTGCCGGCTGAAGCGGAGATGGGACGGGACGGAGCCAAGGACATGGTGCTGCAGGCACGCTATATCCTGCTCAAGCGCGACCGGCTGCTCGAAGCGCTGAAACTGCTTCCCGAACAGATGCTGATCTGGTCCAGCAGCCGGAGGCTGACGGAAGCCTCGGACCATATCACGACAGGCGACGATACCGGCTCATGACCTGGCCAGAAGCCGGATCGCGTCGGTAACGGCATCGGCAACCGGACGCGTCGCATCGATTGTCAGGGCCCGCTCATCCCTCCCTGGCGGCTCCAGGATGGCGAACTGGCTGTCTACCAGGCTTGCCGGCATGAAATGGCCCTTGCGGCCGGCGACCCGCTCACGCGCCGTCGCCGGATCGATCTCCAGATAGAGGAAGACGATGTCGGCGCAAAAGCCCCGCAGGCGTTCGCGATAGTTGCGCTTCAGAGCGGAACAGGCCGCGACCACACCTTGCCCTTCGGCGATCGATGCCGCGATGCGCTCACCGATGGCGTCGAGCCAGCCCTCGCGCAACTGGTCGGTGAGCGGCTCGCCGCTTGCCATGCGCGCCACATTCTCCGGCGGATGAAGCCTGTCGCCTTCGATGAAGACGGCGTCCAGCTTGGCCGCCAGCGCGATGCCGACAGCCGACTTGCCGCAGCCGGCAACGCCCATCACGACGATGGCCGGAGGCACTGAGCCGGGAGCGCCCGTCGGCGCCTTCGCTGCTTCTTCGTCCACTGTCAGCGGCTTGCCGGCGCGCGGCCGTAGAGCAGCAGCATGGCGACGATGACGACGCCATAGATGATCTGCCGCCCCGCCTCCGGCATCTGCATGACCGACAAGATGGATTGCAGCAGCGTGATCAGGATGACGCCGGCGACGGTGCCGAGATAGGAGCCGCGCCCGCCCAAGATCGAGGTGCCGCCGAGCACCACGGCGGCGATCGACGGCAGCAGGTAGGCATCGCCCATCGACTGAGCCGCCTTGGAGGCATAACCGGCCAGAAGCACACCACCAAAGGCGGAGAGCCCACCGGAGACGGCGAAGGCGATCATCACCACGCGCCTTGTGTCGATGCCGGAGAGATAGGCGGCGCGCTCGCGGTTGCCGATGCCGTAGACCGTGCGGCCAAAGCCGGTGCGGGTCAGCACGAACACCATTGCCGCCCCGATCAGGGCCCAGATGATGACGGCGTTGGGCACGCCGGGGATGGCAAAGCCGGTGGCGAGGTAACGCATGGCGCCGGTGGCCGAATCCTGCGGCGAGAAGCCGCCGGTGTAGACCACCATCAGCCCTTGCGCGACGGCGTTGGTGGCGAGCGTGATGATCATCGAGGGAATGCGCAGATAGGCGACGCCGATGCCGTTGACGATGCCGATCAGCACGCCGCAGAAGATGCCGAACGGGATAGCCAGCACCACGCCCGCCGGACCATAGGCGGCCGCCGCGCAGGCCATCATCGCGCCCGCCGCCACCGACCACGGCACCGACAGATCGATCTGGCCGAGCAGCACGACCAGCATCATGCCGGTGGCGATGACGCCGAGGAACGAGGCGACCTTGAGCTGCTGCAGCAGATATTCAGGCGACAGGAAGCTTCTGGAATAGAGACTGCCGAGGAACAGCAACAACACGATGCAGGCAAAGGCCGTCAGCACCGCCGGGTCGGCGCGGCGGATGAATTTCGGCATGCGGCCGGCAATGCCGCCGTTGCTCTTCCCAACCATCGGCGTCGTTTCGCTCACAGGAACCACTCCAGCCGGTTGCGGACCCGAAACAGGGCGAAGGCGCCGAGGCTGACGGCGACCAGCAGGATAACGCCCTGGAACAGCGGCTGCCAGAGCGGATCGAAATCGAACACGAACAACAGATCGCCGATGGTGCGGAAGGCCAGCGCGCCGAAGATGGCGCCGATGGCGCTGCCCTTGCCGCCGAACAGCGAGACGCCGCCGAGCACCACGGCGGCGATCGAGAACAGCGTGTAGGCGTTGCCGCTGGCATAGGCCGCATCGCCCGTATAGGTGAAGAAGGTGAGGAACAGCCCGCCGATCGCGGCCAGCAGCCCGGCCAGCGTGTAGGCGGCGAATTTGCCGCGCCTTATCGGCACGCCCGACATATAGGCGGCCGTCTCCGAAGACCCCGCCGCGTAGGCAGCCCGGCCAAGCACCGAGCGACTGAACGGCACCCAGATCACCAGCACGATGGCGAGCAGCACGACGAGGCTCGCCGGCACCACATCGAAGACACGGCCGGTCATCGCATCGGCCAGATCCTCATTGACCGAACCGCCCGGGAAGGGCCGCAGCAAGAGGCCGATGCCGTAATAGACGGCCCCGGTTGCGATGGTGGCGACGATCGGCTGCAGCCGGCCGTAGATGACGATGGCGCCGTTGATGGCGCCGCAGAGAAGGCCGACCGCCAGCACGGCGATGACGCCGAGCGTCGTCTGCATCGGCGTGCCCACCACCAGCCAGGAGGCCAGGCAGTTGGTGAGGAGAAAGATCATGCCGACGGACAGGTCGATGCCGGCGGTGATGACCACCAGCGTCTGTGCCATGGCGACGAAGGCGAGCAGCACGCCCTTGTTCGCCGCCGTCTGCACCACATTGGCGGTGAAGCCGGCCGGATGGTTCGAGGTGTAGATGACGAACATGACGATGAAGATGCCGAACGCCAGCAGCGTTCCGCGCTGCTCGGCCAGCCAATAGCGCCAATCCTTCACGCGTCTGCTCCCAGGCCCACCGGGCTCTCCTCGCCATGGATGTTGAGCGCGCTTGATATCAACGCCCGCTCGGTGATCTCGGCACCGACCAGCTCGCGCTTGACCGCGCCGTCATAGAGCACCAGCACGCGGTCGCAGCAGCCGATCAGCTCGTCATAGTCGGTCGAATAGAACAGGATCGCCGCACCGGCATCCGCCAGCTTGCGCATCAGCTGGTAGAGTTCCTGTTTGGTGCCGACATCGATGCCGCGCGTCGGGTCGTTGAGCAGGATGATGCGCGGCTGGCGCATCAGCCACTTGGCGATAACCACCTTCTGCTGGTTGCCGCCCGACAGCGCGCCGACCGGAATGTCGAGACCCGCCGTCTTGATGGCCAGAAGGCCGACCATGTCGTCGATCAGCCGCTGCTCGGCGGCGCGGTCGATAATGCCGCCTTTGGACAGCCGGTCGAGCGCGGCGAAGGACAGGTTTTCGCGCACCGTCATCGGCAGCATCAACCCTTCGGTCTTGCGGTCTTCCGGGATCAGCGCCATGCCGATGTCATCCTGCCGCGCCTTGGCGGGACTGCTGATCGTCACCGGCCTGCCGTCGATCAGCACCTCGCCGGAAAGGCCGCGCAGCACACCAAAGAAAGCGAGCAGCAATTCGCGCTGTCCCTGGCCGTCGAGACCGCCGAGACCAACCACCTCGCCTGCCCTGACGGTCAACGAGATATTGTGCAGCCGGTCAGTCCATGAGAGCTTGCGGGCTTCAAGCCTGGGTGCGGCTGAAGCCGGCACTGCCGCAGGCTTGGGCGGGAAGATGTGACTGTATTCGCGGCCGATCATCAATTCGACCACCTCATTGTCGCTCTTCGAGCCGGCCTTGTAGCTGGCGACGTTGCGGCCGTTGCGGAACACCGTGCACTGATCGGCGAGTTCCGCGATCTCGTTCATGCGATGCGAGATGTAGAGCAGCGCCAGTCCTTCCCTGCGCAGCCGCTTCAGCACGCCAAAAATGTTCGAGACATCCGCCGCGGTGAGCGCGGACGTCGCCTCGTCGAGGATCAGGATACGCGGCTTTCTGGCGAGCGCCTTGGCGATCTCGACCATCTGCCGGCGCGACAAGGGCAAGTCCTTGACCAACGCCAACGGGTGGATGTCGCCCGCGCCCGCGCGGGCAAGCGCTTCCTCCGCGATACTGCGTTGCGCCTTGCGATCGATCATGCCGAAGCGCTTGGGCGGATCTGATATGACGATGTTGTCGGCGACGCTGAGTTCGGGAACCAGCGACAGTTCCTGGAAGATACAGACGATGCCTGCCTTGTTGGCGGCAGCAGGCGAAGCGAAGGTCACCTCACGGCCATCCAGCGTCATGCGGCCTTCGTCGGCCGCGACAACGCCCGCCATCACCTTGATCAGCGTCGATTTGCCGGCGCCGTTTTCGCCAAGGATGGCGTGGATGCTGCCGGATGTGACGACAAGCTCCGCCTTTTCCAGCGCCCGCACGCCACCATAGCGCTTGGATATGCCTTCCATCTGGAAGAGCGGAACCGCAGCGTCCATAGGCCCTCCCGAGGCACTTTGACGACCAGAGATATCGAGTGGCCGGCGCCGTGAGAGAATCCCACGGCGCCGGGAGTGCAGTCTACTGGTCCGCCTTGGTCTGGCCCATGATTTCCTGCGCGGTGAAATTGATGCCGCAGGTCGGGAAGGAATTGCCGACGAAGAAATTGTCGGACTGGTCGGGGAAGAAATCCTGACCGGCCTTGAAGTTCGGATCCTCGACGATCGCCAGCGGCAGCTTAACCGACTGCGGGACGACATTGCCTTCAAGCGCTGCGATCGCCGTCTTGATGGCAACCGCCACCTGTGCCGGGCCGGTACCGGCTGACGAGCATTTCAGCCCGTCGGCCGCGTGGGCCGCGCAGAACTTGCGGAAGCCGTTCTCGGTCTCCCCGCCGAACGGCACGAACGGATGCTTGGCATCGATCATCGCCTGCACGATGCCGGTGTCACCGCCCTGTCCCGTGACGCCGTCGAAGGGGCCGTTGGTGGCGATCGCGTCGGCCGAAGCCTTTTGCGCAACGCCGTCATCCCACTTGCCGACGACCTCGGTGACCGCCCATTTCTTGCCGGAGGCGTCGAGCACTTCATGGATGCCGTTGTGGCGGTCGGTGTCGACCGATGTCCCGGCAACGCCGCGCACTTCAAGCACCTTGCCGCCATTCGGCACATGCGAGACCAACCATTTGCCCCACAGTTCGCCAAGACCCTTCTGGTCGACGTTGACGTTGATGGCGTCCTTGGTGTCGAGAATGTTATCGAAGGCAACCAGCACGACGCCGGCTTCCTTGGCGCGCTTGATCACCGGCCCGAAGGCGGTCGGGTTCTGCGCGTTGACGACGATCGCGTCGTAGCCGGAATCAATGAAGTTGTTGATCGCCGAAATCTGCGCCGGCACGTCTTCGCCGGTCGAGACGACCTTGAATTCCTTCAGCTTCGCCGCGACATCCTTCTGCGCCGCATAGGCCTTCGCGGTCTGCACCATCTGGATACGCCAGGTGTTTGCGATATAGCCGTTGGCGAGCGCAATGCGGTATGGGCCGGCCTTCTTGGGAAACTTGAAGAACAGTGTGTCCGCAGCCCAGGGTGCGAAGCAATCCGGCTCGGCAGCCGGGCCCTTGACGATTTCAGGGCCTGCGGCAATCGCCGACGAGCTCAACATAACGAATGCAGTGGCGGCAACGATGCCACCGACAAGTGACTTGATCATCGATAATCCTCCCAGTTGCAGTTCTGATTTGTCGGTTCAGTTTTTGTGGAATTTTCGCGCTTCTGGGCGGCTCCTCCGCCTTGCCCAGTCACGCCTGCCAGGTGCCGAAGACCTCCGCGCCCCCTCCCTTTGCCGTCCCCTTCAGCCGGTGAAATTTATCATATTATCCATAATAAACAAGCGTGAGCTGTTGCTTATGTATAATAAACAGACCCAGCGCCTAAGTGGCGATACTCGTTCAGGGAAAATGGTAGCGCTACCATGACGTGGTGTAAAGCGCCATTTGCAGGCCTTCTCGAAAGCCTGTTCAGCGCGCCGTGCTCTCCCGGCGCATGAGCTCGAAGCCGAGGTCGACGATCCGCTGCTGCGGCCTGTCACCGGCGATCGCCGCCAGCGCCATGGCGACCGCGCGCCTGCCGATTTCGTAGCGGTAGGTGCGGATGCTGGTGATCGAGGGAAAGGCCACCTGCATCATGTCGAGATCGTTGAAGCCGACGATACCGATCGTCTTCGGCACGTCGATCGAGGCCCGACGGCACTCGAACAGCACGCCGAGCGCGATGTCGTCATTGTTGCAGAACACGCCATCGAGCGTCGGCATCTTGGCCAGCGCGTCGCGGAACAATTCGCGGCCGAGCGGCACGCTGGACAGCACGGGCGTGGTGGTGACCAGCCGTGGGTCGAACAGGCCGGCCTTCTCCATCGCCGCGCGATAGCCGGCAAGGCGCCGCTGCGAGCGCGGGTCCATGCGCGCGCCAATGAAGCCGATCCGCCGGTAGCCTGCCTCGATCAGGTGTTCGGTCGCCGTCCTGCCGCCATCGAAATGCGAGAAGCCGACCAGCATGTCGACCGGATCTGGCCCGGTCTCCATCACCTGCACCACCGGGCAACCGGCATTTTCGAGCAGTTTCCGCGAGGTTGGCGTCTGGTCGATGCCGGCGACGATCAGTGCTGCCGGCCGCTGCGAACCGAACACTTGTAAGAGCCGCTCTTCCTCCAGCCCGGAATAATGCGTGTTGCCGAGCTGGATGCGGAACGGACTGTCCGACAGGCTGTCATAGATGCCGCGCACCACCTCGGCGAAGACGTTGTTGGTGAGCGAAGGCACCAGCACGCCAAACACCTCGGCACGCGCCGAGGCCAGCGCCCTTGCATTGGGATCCGGCACATAGCCGAGCTCATCGACGGCAGCCTGGATCTGGCGGCGCAAATCCTGGCTGACGCGCTCCGGCTCGCGTAGCGCGCGCGACACGGTGATGGCGCCGACGCCGGCCTTGCGCGCGACATCCGCTATGGTCGGGCGGCCGCCGCCCCGGCGCGAGCGCGGCTTGATCAAGGCCAAGGCCCGTACGCATGGCCGAAGTGCACCCGCAATAGGATTGTCTCAGCTGTTGCCATCTCACCGGCCTGTTGCCCCTTGGTCTCTGGGGTCGCGCAGTGCCTGCCCGTTGTCAAGCCGAGGTGCCTCGGGCGGCCACGCTCCCGCTTTCCTCAGGCTGCCACGACAGTCCTTTGCCTTGCCTTCCACATGAACAGGCCGACGGCCAATATGTTCAGCAAATTCCAGGCGATGCCGTTGAGGAACGCCGCGGCGTAGGAACCCGTCAGGTCGTAGATCCAGCCTGACATCCAGCCACCGATCGCCATGCCGAAAATCGTTGCCATCATGACGATGCCGATACGCTGGCCAGCCTCCTTGGCGGGCAGATATTCGCGCACGATGATCGCATAGCAAGGCACGATGCCGCCTTGCGACAGGCCGAACACCAGCGACACGACATAGAGCGAGGCGAGCCCATCGAACGGGATGTAGAACAGCAGCGACAGGCATTGCAGCACCGAGCCGATGACCAGGGTTTTCGCGCCGCCGATGCGATCGGCGATGAAGCCGGAGGCAAGCCGGCTGACGACGCCCGCCGCCATCATGATCGACAGCATGTCGGCGCCGTGCGCCATGCCGTAGCCGAGATCCATGCAATAGGCGACGATGTGCACCTGCGGCATCGACATCGCCACGCAGCAGCCGAGGCCGGCGATGACCAGCAGCACCTGCAACGCCGCCGGCGACATGGGAATCGGCTGCACCGACCGGCTTCCCGGCGAACCGGCGGCGGCCTCCGGAGCGCCGCGCCGCAACATCAGCACCAGCGGCACCATGGTGACCAGGCAGAAGATGCCGATCGCCGCATAGGTGAAGCGCCAGCCTTCCGCCTTGATCAGCGTCGGCATGATGGTCGGCCAGAGCGCCCCGGCGAGATAGTTGCCGGCGGCCGCCGCCGTGACGGCGACGCCGCGCCGGCGGTTGAACCAGTGCGAGATGTCGGCGATCAGCGGCCCGAAGATCACCGACGTGCCGACACCGATCAGCACGCCCTGGGCAAGGGTGAATTGCAGGATCGAGGTCGACAACGCCGCGAGCAGGAGGCCGGCCGAGAGCGCCACGGAAGAAATCAACGCCGGAATCCAATAGCCCATGCGGTCGATGGCGCGGCCGACCAGCACATTGCCGGCGGCGAAGCCCACCATGGTCGCGGTGTAGGGCATGGATGCCGCGGCGCGGTCGACGCCGAACTCGGCCTGCACGGCGGGCAGCACCACGACCACGGCCCACATACCGACCGCACCGATCGTCGCCAGCAGCATCGAGATGGCCAGCCGCATCCAGGCGTAGGAGCTGTCGATGCCGGGGCTCGGCCGGCTCAAATCGGTTCGGGTCAAAGGCGTTTCCTGTCGGCGGTCTCGAAAACCGGCTGCCGTTTGCACCACTATCGACGCATTCTCGGTACACAGCAGCGCCACGGCGGGCAAATCCGTGGCTCCAGAGGCGACAAGGTGGCGGGAACCGACGCCAACGTGTGGAGTTTTCCGATCAGCAAGCCTGCAAAGGAGTCCCAGCCATGACAGCCGCCAAAAAGTGGTCAGCCGAGGTGATCGAGCACAGCGACGCGATGGATCTTGAGGATCACATCTTCGAATCCGACGATGCCAAAAAGATCGCCGCCTCGCTCAAGCGGTCGGCCGAACACAGCCACCGCCGCAAGGCCGAACCATTCCAGTCAGCCATGTCGATGCTGAATTTCTACATCAATCGCGCCGGCAAGAATCTTCCCGCCGCGCGCAGGCAAGTGCTCGAGCACGCCAAGGATGAACTGCGCGTGGTCTTCGGCCGCGAGAAGGAAGATTAGCGGCCTAGCGTGATTTGATCACGTGGTCGGTGTTGGCCAGCAATTTCCGCACCGCAGCGCGTGCTGCATCCGGGCGCTGCAGCCGGATGTTCTTCTCGATCGCCTCATGCAGCTTCTGCGCATGGTTGAGGTCGTCGACCGCCCGCGTCGTATAGGCGAACAGATGATCGAATGCGGATTCGATCAGCACGCCGAGCGGCACCAGAAGGTCATTGCCGGAGGCCCGCAGGATGGCAAGGTGGAAGCGCGTGTCGGCGCGCGTGCGCTCCTGCAGGCTGGCCGCCTCCCCCATCTCGCGGCAGGCCTGGCTGATCTCGGCCATCTGTTCGTCGGTCCGCCGCAGGGCGGCGAAGGCCGTCGCTTCCGGCTCGATGATGTGGCGGAATTCCTGCACCGTCTTCAGGAACACCTCGCGGTCGGGCGATGTCGCGTACCAGGCAAGCACGTCGCGGTCGAGCAGGTTCCAGCGTTCTTTCGGCTCGACCCAGCTGCCGATCTTGGGACGTGAAGCCAAAAGGCTCTTGGCCATCAGCATCTTGATTGCCTCGCGTACCGCCGAGCGGCTGACGCTGAAGGTCTCCGACCATTTGGCCTCGTTGGGCAGGATGGTGCCGGGCGGATAATCGCCGCGCACGATCCGCAGCCCAATTTCGCTGGCCAGCGATGTGTGCACGCTGGCGCCGGGAATGCGTGCCGCGTCGGGTCGACGAACGCCAGCCTGGCGCTCGCCGGATGCCGGCTTCTTCGGCGGTTTTTCCTTGTTCGGCTTTGCGTCCCGCATATGCTTCAGAAAGGCCGGTTTGTGGAAGCTGTCAAGCACCACCGAACGCTTGGGCCGCAAAGCGCGCCGCTATACACAAGCCAGCCTCATTCAGCCGCTTGCTCAAGCAGTTTTTACATATTTGCGCCAACTATGTTCCGGGCGGAAGCCGAGCATGTCGCGCGCCTTGCGGTTCGACAGCAGCGTCTCGTATTCGCCGAGTTCTGCCTTGACCGGCACGTTGGGATAAAACCGCTTCAGGAGCTCGGCCGTCGGCAGGTCGGACGAAGTGTCGTCATTGGCGGCGTTGAACACCTGGTAGCCGAGCCCGTCCTTTTCGATGGCGCGCAGCGTGATCTGGCCGAGGTCGCGCGCATCGATATAGCTCCAGGCGATGCGCTTGCGGAAACCGGGATCGGCGAACCATTTCGGGAACAGCGAATACTCATGCGGCTCGATGACATTGCCGATGCGCAGCGCGTAGATATCGGTGCCGTTGCGCTGCGCGAAGGCACGCGCGGTCTTCTCGTTGACGATTTTCGACAGCGCATAGCTGTCCATCGGGTCGACGTCATACTCCTCGTCGAGCGGGAAATATTTGGGATCGCGCGGCTCGTTGGCGAAGACCAGGCCATAGGTCGTCTCACTGGAGGCGACGATCACCTTGCGGATGCCGAGCTTCACCGCCGCCTCGATGACATTGTAGGTGCCCATTGCATTGATGCGGAACACCTCATTGTCCGGCGTGATCATGATGCGCGGGATGGCGGCGAAATGCACCACCGCGTCCACCGGCTGCGGGCGCAGCGAGGGATCGAACTCATGCAGGCCCATATAGCTCGACAGCGCGTTGAACACCTGCCCGCTGTCGGTGATGTCGGTGATCAGCGTGCGCACCTTGGGATTGTCGAGCGGCTTGGTGTCGATGTTGAGCACCTGGCAGCCCTGCTCGACAAGATATTGCACGACATGACGCCCAGCCTTGCCGCTGCCGCCGGTGAACATGATCCGCTTCGTCATTCTGGTCTCCACTACAGGCTCTGGAATAACCGTCTATTGTCAGACAATATTGCTTTCTGCAACCGCATATGGCTAAAACGCCAGTGCAATTATCGATAATCCGGGATAGGACGACGACATGAACACCACCACCGCGCGCGAAAAGATCGGCTTCATCGGCCTTGGCCTGATGGGGCACGGCATCGCCAAGAACATCGTCGACAAGGGCTATCCGCTGACATTCCTTGGCCGCAAGAACCGCAAGCCGGCGGAGGATCTGCTGGGCCGGGGCGCCAAGGAAGCCGCCACCTCGCGCGATGTCGCGGCAGCGTCCGACATCGTCTTCATCTGCGTCACCGGGTCGCGCGAAGTGGAAGCCATCATTCGCGGCCCCGGCGGCCTCAAGGAAGGCTTGAAAAAAGGCTCGGTCGTCGTCGACTGCTCGACCTCGGATCCGGTCTCGACCATGGCGCTTGCGGCCGAGCTCAAGGCGCTGGGCATCGACTATGTCGACGCGCCGCTCAGCCGCACGCCGAAAGAGGCTTGGGAAGGCACGCTCGACGCCATGGTCGGCGCCCCCGACGCTCTCTTTGCCCGGGTCAAGCCGGTGATCGAAACCTGGGCCGGCCGCATCGTCCATATAGGCGACACTGGCGACGGCCACCGCATGAAACTCCTCAACAATTTCATCTCGCTGGGCTACGCCGCCATCTATTCCGAGGCGCTGGCGCTGGCCGAGAAGGTCGGCATCTCGCCACCGCGTTTCGACAGCGTCATCCGCAACGGCCGCATGGACTGCGGCTTCTACCAGACCTTCATGCGCTGGACGTTGGAAGGCGACCGCGACGCCCATAAATTCACCATCGCCAACGCCTTCAAGGACCTGACCTATCTCGAGTCGATGGCGGGTGCGGCCGGTATCGCCAACCCGCTAGGCAACGCCACCAAGAATTCCTTCGCCGGCGCCCATGCCACCGGTCCAGCCGAGCAGTTCGTGCCGATGCTGGCAACGCATATCGCCAAGGTGAATGGCGTCGACCTGATGCCGACCAAGGATGGCAAGAAGCAGACGATTTAAGGCTCAAACTCTTTGTTTTGACGCAATTCCCATGGGAAAGCGCTACGCGCTTTCCCGGGAAAACAGTTTCACACTTTCCTGGAATTGCTCTGGCGGCCGGACGGCTTACCGCCGCCGGCTTCCAATCCCCTCATCGGTGTCGGCGAGCAGCTTGTGCACGGCGTTGCGCGCGGCCGCCGGCCGCTGCAGGCGGATGTTCTTCTCGATCGCCTCGTGCAGCTTCTGCGCCCGGTTCTGGTCGCCGACCTGGCGTGTCGTGAAGACGAAGAGATGGTCGAGTGCGGACTCGATCAGCACGCCGAGCGGCACCAGAAGGTCGTTGCCCGAGGCCCGCAGGATGGCGAGGTGAAAGCGGGTGTCGGCGCGGATGCGTTCCGGCAGGTTCGCCGCCTCGCCCATCTCGCGGCAGGCGAGGCTGATCTCGGCCATCTGCTCGTCGCTGCGCCGCATGGCGGCAAAGGCGGAGGCTTCCGGTTCGATGATGTGGCGGAATTCCTGCACGGTGCGCAGGAAGGCTTCGCGGTCGGGTGCGGTCGCGTACCAGGCAAGGACATCACGGTCGAGCAGGTTCCAGCGCTCCTTCGGCTCGACCCAGCTGCCGATCTTGGGGCGTGATGCCAAAAGGCTCTTGGCCATCAGCATCTTGATCGCCTCGCGCACCGCCGAGCGGCTGACGTTGAAGGTTTCGGCCCATTTGGCCTCATTGGGCAGGATGCTGCCGGGCGGATAGTCGCCGCGCACGATCCGCAGACCAATCTCGCTGGCGAGCGAGACATGAACGCTGGACCCGGGAAAGTGTACCGCATCCGCCCTGCGCACGACCGCCGGATCGCGGTTGGCTTGCGCCTTGGCCCGGCTGGCTTGTTTCTTTGCCTTTTCGTCCGGCATTCACGTTCCAGTAGGTCGGCCGTCTGTCACCCGGATTGATCCGGAGCTGCACGGCGCCGATCCCGTTGCCGAAATCCAAACTACGGACGCATCAAGGCCGGAGCCCGTTGCCCCTCGCCACAGCGTCTTGTCCAGGAATTCAAAGGGAAGGGGCGCCCGCTGCCGAGCGCCCCGAAATCATCAGCTTACTTCTGGATGCAGGTGTCGACCGTGTCCTTGGTGCATTCGTCGAGACCGGTGAACACCGGATCGGCGACCTTGGTGCCCTTGATGAGATCGATCATCACCGAAGGCGCCTTGTAGCCCATTTCGAAGGGCCGCTGGCCGACCAGCGCGGTGACCAGGCCATCCCTGGCGATCGCTACTTCGTCGCCGATCGTGTCGGCGGCGCCGATGACGAAGTCGTTCTTGGCTATCCGGTCCTTGAGCGGCCCGAACAGATCGCGATAGGGCTGCGGCGCGCCGAACAGCGGCCAGCCGCCCATGATGCCGAAGGCATCGAGCTTGGGATTGGCGGCGAGGATGTCGGTCATCGCCTGCACGCCCTTGGCACCGTCATCATTGGTGAACACCGGACAGCCGGCAACTTCCGTCCAGCCGCCTTCACCGGCAAGTGCAGCGAGGCCTTCCTTGCCCGACAGTGCGTCGCGCATGCCCTGGGCACGGCGCAGGATGTTGTCGGCCGCGGGATTGCCCTCAATGGTGCAGATCGTGCCGCCATTCGGCTTGCCCTTCTTGATATACTCGCCGATCTTGTGACCCATCAGATAGTTGTCGGTGCCGAGATAGGTTTTGCGAAGTGCCGCATCTTCCTTGCTGAGGTCGGCGTCGACGGTCATGATCGGGATCGTCGGATTGGCGGTCTTGATCGTCTGCGCGATCAGCGGCGCGTTGGACGGTGAAATCGCCATCGCCACCGTGTCGGCCTTGCTCAGCATATCCTGGACGATCTGTGCCTCGCCGGCCTCATCGGAAGTCGACGCCGGACCGGTGTAGAAGCACTCATATTCCGAGCTGGCGTTTTCCTTGTTCCATTTCTCGCAGCCCTGATGAATGGCTTCGAAGAATGGATTGTCGAGACCTTTCACCACGATGACGAGCTGCTTCTTGGCCAAAGCCGGCCCGGCGCCCAGCGCCATGGCGGCGACGGCGGCGAGCAATACTGTTTTCCTCATGTCAGTCCTCCCTTGGAAACAGACGGACACGGCGTGCCCGCCATACAAATCGACCTGATGCGAGATGGCAGAGCCAACGCTCGTGCCGCCGGGCAAGGCCGATAAGCATTTTCAGATGCGACCGGACCGGCAACGTGCCGGAACAGCCGATAACCTCCCGCCGGTCCCGCTGCAACGACGGCTTGGGACCAGGTATCTTTCTCCGACCATCAACTAATAACGGCGCGGCGCCAACGTCAATTGCTATTTGTCCTACAAAACGGATTTTTCGGAACCGCATGTCACTATTCGTCTGACAAATAGCCTATTTCGACAATTGACGCACGCGCGAGCATTCGCGTAAATGCCGCTCAACGTTGCTTCCGGGAGGAATGGGGAGCACGATGTAAGAGCTGCGAGCCGGAACAGGCAGGCAGCAAGGCATGGGGAGGCTATAGGCTGGTGGCGGTTCTCGAACTCACCAATATCTCGAAGCATTTTGGCGCCATCCAGGCGGTCAACGACGTGTCGCTGTCGATCGAACCCGGCCAGGTCGTCGGCCTGATGGGCGACAATGGCGCGGGCAAGTCGACACTGGTCAAGATGATCGCCGGCAATTTCCACCCAAGCCATGGCGTCATGCGCATGGACGGCAAGGAATTGATCCTGAACAAGCCGGCGGAAGCCCGCCAGCACGGCATCGAGATCGTCCACCAGGATCTTGCGCTCTGCAACAATCTGACGGCCGCCGCCAATGTCTATCTCGGCCGTGAGCTGCGGCGCGGCGTCGGCCCGTTCCGCATCCTCGACTATGCCGCGATGTACAGGCGCGCCGGCCAGCTCTTTGCCGAATTGAAATCCGAGACCCGCCCGCGCGATCTCGTCAAGCAGATGTCGGGCGGCCAGCGCCAGGCGGTTGCGATCGCCCGCACCATGCTGTCGCAGGCCAAGATCGTGCTGATGGACGAACCGACGGCGGCGATCTCGGTCCGGCAAGTCGCCGAAGTGCTCAACCTGATCCGCCATCTGCGCGACCAGGGCATCGCGGTTGTGCTGATCAGCCACCGCATGCCCGACGTGTTCGACGTCGCCGACCGCGTTATCGTCATGCGGCGCGGACGCAAGGTCGCCGACAAGACAATCGCCTCGAGCTCGCCCGAGGAAGTCACCGGGCTCATCACTGGCGCCATCGAGCAGGTCTCGTAAGCGCGGCTAATTTCACCAGGCTGGCGCGTATCGCAGCTGGCAGGAAAGGTCGATAATGGCAGTCACCCTTGACCAGACGATCGCACAGAAGCAGCACAGTTTCCTGTCGCGGCTGTTCTCCACCCAGACCTTCTGGGTGGTGATAGCCGTCATCCTCGCCTGCATTTTCCTGTCGTTCGCCACCGACGCCTTCGCGACGTCGAAGAACCTCTACAACATCACCCGAAACATCACCTTCGTCGCCATCATCGCGCTCGGCATGACCTTCGTCATCATCACCGGCGGCATCGACCTGTCGGTCGGCTCGGTGCTGTGCCTGTCGTCGATGGTATTGGCCGTTACCATGCATGCCGGCTACTCGATCGAAATCGGCATCCTGGCCTCGATCGCCACCGCGCTCGCCATCGGCGCATTCAACGGCATTCTGATCGCCTATCTCGGCTTCCCGCCCTTCGTGGTGACGCTCGGCATGCTGTCGATTGCCCGCAGCCTGGCCATGGTCGCCTCCAACAACACGGTCGTCTTTCAGTTCGGGCCGGACCACGACAAGTTGCTGGCGCTCGGCGGCGGCGCCTGGGTGTTTGGTATCGCCAATCCCGTGCTCTACATGATCCTGCTGGCGCTCATCACCGGCTTCATCCTGCGTTGGACCAAATTCGGCCGCCACATCTTCGCCATTGGCGGCAATGAGCACGCGGCAACGCTGACCGGCGTTCCCGTGAAGCAGATCAAGGTCGCGGTTTACATGATCTCGGCGCTGTCGGCGGGCATTGCCGGCATCATCCAGACCGGCTGGCTGGGCGCCGTCACCACCAATCTCGGCACCGGCATGGAATTGCAGGTCATCGCCGCCACCGTCATCGGCGGCGCCAACCTGGCCGGCGGCGTCGGCACCGCCTTCGGCGCCATTGTCGGTGCGGCCCTCATCGAGGTGATCCGCAACAGCCTTGGCCTGCTTGGCATCAACGCCTTCTGGCAGGGCGTGTTCATCGGCGGCGCCATCCTGCTGGCGGTGCTGTTCGACCGCATCCGCAATTTCAGGCGCAGCGACTGACGTTCAGGCGCGCCTTTCCTTCTCCCCTTGCGGGGAGAAGGGGAAACCTATCGCTCAGTCTGAAAATCGGCCGAAGCGGTCCGCCATGGCTACCGGCCAACAGCCGATATCTTGACGGAAACCGGAATCCGGCCGCACAATCCTCGATGCAGGCGAAGGGAGGCCAGTCGTCTGCGGGAGGATATACCCATGACGGACGCGATCAGGCTCTACTGGGGCCGGTTCGGACATGTTTCTGTCCTGAATGTCGCGAGCGACTTCGTCACCCATGCCCATGTCGAGGCGCATCTCATCATCTGGCTCGAAGGCACCGCCGGCGAGATGACCATCGGCCGCGAAACGGTCCGGCTCGGGCCCCGCACCGCCGCCGGCATCAATTCCTTCCAGCCGCATAGCCATGTCCTGTCGCAGAACGGCCGGCCGGGCCTGTTCCTCGCCTTCTACATCGATCCTGACTGGGCGCGTCGCCGCCGCGACCTGCCCTCCTCCGCGCCACTGTTTGCCCAGGCCGCGATCACGCTGGAGCCCTGGCTGCACCAGGCCGCCGCCAGCCTGCTCGACCATCTGACTGACAATGAAAGCGTCGACGATGTCGCCAATTACGAGATCGAGCGCTTCATCGATTCGGTGCTCGATGCCGCCGATGCCTCGGCGCCGCAGGAGGCGCGCACCCGCATCAACACCATGCAGGATTTCCGTGTCCGCAAGGCCATCCAGCTGATGAAGGCCAATGTCTGCGAGCGCATTTCCTTCGACGACGTGGCCCGCAGCGTCGGCCTGTCGCGGCCGCATTTCTTCGCTTTGTTCAAGGAACAGACCAATCTGACGCCCAACGTCTACTGGAACACGCTGCGCATGGAGGAAGCGGTGCGGCAGCTGCAGTGGTCGCAGGAGCCGCTGATCTCGGTCGCCTGCAATCTCGGCTTCACCACGCAGGGCAATTTCTCGCGCTTCTTCCGCGACCATGTCGGCGTGCCGCCGACACTTTACCGCGAGGCCGCGCGGGCGAATGCCTGAGCCGGCCCGCCAGGGCCGTATTTTCAGACTCCTTGATACGCGCGCAAGACGCATTGATAAGCGTCGCTCGGGCCACCGCCCTACCCTTGCCCGACTGTCGCATTCGCAAGGGAACGTCCTATGGCAAAAGTCACCATCTCCAGCGTCATCGACGCGCCGGTCGAAAAGGTCTGGGCGCGCATACGCGACTTCAACGGCCTGCCGGGCTGGCATCCGCGCATGGTCGAGAGCCATATCGAGGATGGCAAGGACGCCTCGACGATCGGCTGCGTGCGCAATTTCGAGCTGATCACCGGCGCGCGGCTGCGCGAAAAACTGCTCGACTTCTCCGATGACAATTTCCTCGTCAGCTATTCCATCCTGGAAACGCCGCAGCCGCTGACCAACCACAAGGCGACGCTGCAATTGCGCCGCGTCACCGATGGCGACCGCACCTATGCCGAATGGACCGCCAGCTTCGATGCGGCACCCGAGGAAGCCGACAAGATCGCCGCCGGCATGGGCGCCAACGTCTTCCAGGGTGGCTTCAACGCCCTGAAGAGCCATTTTGCCGGCCAGAGCTGAAGGAGCGGGCCATGGCTCTGGCGCTGCAGACTTTTGCAACCGTAAAAGACGCCAACGCGGCGCTGAAGGCGGTCGGCACCCGCTATCTCGGCGGGGGCACACTCGTGGTCCGCGCGGCCAATGAAGGCGATGTTTCGGTCTCCAGCCTTGTCAGGTCGACCGACCCGGCCCAGTCGGCCATTGCAGTCGCCGGCGGCAAGGCCCGCATTGGCGCTTCGGTGACCATGGCGGCGATCGCCCGTCATCCTGGGCTCGCCATCCTTGCCAAGGCCGCACGCGCTGTCGGCGGCCCAGCGATCCGCAACATGGCGACCGTCGGCGGCAATCTGTTCGCGCCCGCGCCCTATGGCGATTTCGCCGTGGCGCTGCTGGCGCTCGACGCCACGGTCGGCACCGAGGACGGCGAATTGCCGATCGAGACTTTTCTCCCGGGGCGGGATGGCAGCCGTGCCATCGTCACGTCGGTGAGCTTCACGCTGCCCAAGGCCGACGGCTTCCGCTTCCTGAAAGTGTCGCGGGTCAAGCCCAAGAGCGTCTCGGTGCTGAGCATCGCCGCGATTCTGGAACAGGCTGCCGACGGCACCGTGTCTTCGGCGCGGATCGCGCTCGGCTGCATGGCCGACCGGCCGATGCGTGCCAGGGCGGCGGAAAGGGCGCTCAAGGGAAAGTCGCTCGACCAAAACGGCATCGCAGCAGCGCTAACCGCCGCCTCCGAAGGCATCGCGCCCATCACCGATCCGATCGCCAGCGCCTGGTATCGCGCTGAAGTCCTGCCGGTCCATCTCGGCCGGCTGCTGCTGACCTGAAATCACCCGTTGGGGGGCGCGCGTCTGTCCGATCCGTCGGACAGGCGCGCAAGGAGGAAACATGGCGAAGGTCCCGGTTCAATTCACGCTCAACGGCTCGGAAAAGGCCGAATTCATCGACAGCGGCACGACGCTGCTCAACGCCTTGCGCGACAAGATCGGCGACACCTCGCCGAAAGGCGGCTGCCACCAGGGCACCTGCGGCGCCTGCTCCGTCATCATCGACGGTGAGCTCCGGCTGTCCTGCCTGACGCTGGCAGAAACCTGCAACGGAACAACAATCACGACGACGTCGGGACTGTCGGAAAGTGGCGTCCTGCATCCCTTGCAGCGCGCCTTCCTCGACACATTCGCCACACAATGCGGCTTCTGCACGCCGGGCATGATCATGGCCGCCAAGGTGCTGCTCGACCACACGCCCAACCCCAGCCGCGACGAGGTGGTGGAGGCACTGTCGGGCAACATCTGCCGCTGCACCGGCTACGAGCCGATCATCCAGGCGGTGCTGACGGCGGCCCGCGCCAATTCGCAGAACGCGGCCTGAGGGATCAAAAATGGAACTGCGCAAGAACTACTTCGCCGATGTCCGCAAGGACGATCTGCACGAAATCGGCCAGCCCCGCCCCCGCTCGGATTCGCCTGGCCATGTCACCGGCAAGACCGCCTATTTCGCCGACCGCAACTTCCCCGGCATGCTGCACCTGAAGATGGTGCGCAGTCCGCATCACCACGCCCGCATCCGCTCAATCGACACATCGGAGGCGGAGAAGCATCCGGGCGTGGTCAAGGTGCTGACCGCCAAGGATGTGCCGCACAATGTCTACACCATTCTGATCCTGATCCAGATCGGCCCGGAGGACGAGACGGTGCTGGCCGACGGCAAGGTGCGTTGGAAGGGCGAGGCCGTGGTGGCGGTGCTGGCCGAGACCGAGCGTGCCGCCCAGGAAGCCGCCGCCAAGGTCAAGGTCGACTACGAAGTGCTGCCGGCCGTCTTCGACATGGAGGAAGCGCTGAAACCAGGCGCGCCTTTGGTCAACGAATATCATGGCCAGAACTATTATCTCTATGACAGCGGCGAATGCCGCAAGGTGCGCTTCGGCGATGTCGAAGCGGGCTTTGCCGGCGCCGACCACATCCTCGAACAGAGCTACCAGTCCTCGCCGATCGAGCACGCGCCAACCGAAACCACCGGCTGCGTGGTGGCGCCGGAAGGCAACGACCGCTTCACCTGCTACACCAACACGCAGGCGATGTTCTTCACCCTCGACAACACCTCGATCATCCTGCAGATGCCGGGCTCGAAGCTGCATTTCGTCGGCGGCACGGTCGGCGGCGGTTTTGGCGGCAAGGTCGACGTCATCGTCGAGCCGATCGCCATCCTCGGCGCCAAGCTCACTGGCCGGCCGGTCTCCTTCATCTACAGCCGCGAGGAGGAGATGCAGATCTCCTCGCCCCGCGCCGCCGAAAAGGTCGTCATCAAGGACGGCGTGATGACGGACGGCCGCATCGTCGCGCGCAAGGTCACCGGCTACACCGATGCCGGTGCCTATTCGCGCCACTCGCCCTATGGCGCGCAGAAGGGCGCCGGCCACTATCCCGGCCCCTACACCATTCCCAATGTCTGGATCGATACCTACTGCGTTTACACCAACCGCACGCCGTCCTCGGCCATGCGCGGCTTCGGCGTCACCATCGGCGACTTCGCGCTGGAGGTGCAGATGGACAAGCTGGCGAGGCTGATCGGCATGGACCCGCTCGAATTCCGCTTCATCAACGCCTATCGCGACGGCGACATGAAGGCGCATCGCCAGCCCACCGAAGGGGCGGCACTGATCGAATGCATGCAGGAAGCCTCGCGCGCCGCCAACTGGCCGGTGGCGGAGAAATTCATGGCGATGTCCTCCTACAAGAAGGGAGCCTGATATGGCGATCCGGCGTGGACGCGGCGTTGCCGCGATCAACTATCCCACCGGCATGAATCTCGGCGGCGACCCGACCCAGGCGCTGGTGCATTCGACGCCGACCGGCAATTTCATGGTGACGCTGTCCTCGGTCGATCTCGGCCAGGGCATGAAGCAGATCATGGCGCAGATCTGCGCCGAGACGATCGGCGTGCCCACCGACCGCGTCGTCGTCGACACCGCCGACACCGATACCGGCCCGCACTGCATGGGCACCTTCGCCTCACGCGGCACCCACCGCGCCGGCAATGCCGTCATCCAGGCGGCAAGGGAAGCACGCCAGGTGATGCTGGAAGTGGCGGCCGAGGAACTGGAGGTCAACGCCTCCGACCTCGAGACCGACGGCCAGGGCAACATTCTGGTCAAGGGCGCGCCGCAGAAATCGATCTCGATCTACGATGTCGCTTTGTCGGCGCATTTCAAGCGCGGCCGCTCGATCTCAGGCCGCGGCATGTTCCTGATCCCGCGCTCCTACCCCGAGAAAGAAACCGGCGCGATGAAGCCCTCGACCTGCTACGCGCACGCCTGCACCGTGGCCGAAGTCGAGGTCGACGACGAGACCGGCGAAGTGACCGTGCTGACCGTGAAGAACGTCTTCGAGATCGGCCGGGCGCTGAACCCGAAAATGGTCGAACAGCAGCTCGTCGGCGGCTCCTGGATGGGCATCAGTCACGCGCTCTATGAAACCACTGAGCCCTATTACCCCAACCGCGACCATGGCGGCACCGACTTCAACCAGTATCTGATGCCTGGTCCCGGCGACCTCGCGCAAACCGAGATCATCGTGCTGGAGCGGCCCTCGGCGGACGGGCCTTATGGCGCCAAGGGGCCGGGCGAAATGTGCGCCAACCCACAGATCCCAGCCGTCGCCAACGCCGTCTTCGACGCCGTCGGCGTGCGTATCGACACGCTGCCGATCACGCCGGAGCGCATTTTGCGCGCGCTCAAGGCGCAAGCGGCGAACTGACATGCCCGAGGTGAACGCCGAGACTGTCGCGACCTCGCCGGAGGCGGTGGCGCAGCACCTCGCCGCCTCGCGCTATCTGGCCGACGACAGCCTGGCCACCGCCATCTTCCTGGCGATCCGCCTGGGCAAGCCGCTGCTGCTCGAGGGCGCGCCGGGCGTCGGCAAGACCGAAGCGGCCAAGGCAATCGCCGAACTGCTCGGCCGCGATCTGGTGCGGCTGCAGTGCTATGAAGGTATCGATGCCGCACATGCGCTCTATGAATGGAATTACCAGCGCCAGTTGCTCGCCATCCGCCATGCCGGCGAGCACGAGATCGACATCTATGACGACCGTTTCCTGATCGCCCGCCCGCTCCTGCAGGTGCTGAAGGCGCCGGAGCAACGCGTGCTGCTGGTCGACGAGATCGACCGTTCCGACCATGAATTCGAGGCGCTGCTCTTGGAATTCCTCTCCGATTTCCAGATCAGCATCCCCGAGCGCGGCACCATTCGTGCCGAGGCACAACCGATCGTCATCTTGACCTCCAACCGCACGCGCGAACTCGCCGAAGCGCTGCGCCGGCGCTGCGTCTACCACTGGATCGGCTACCCCGACGCCGAGCGCGAGGCCGCCATCATCATGCTACGCGCCGGCGATGTGGCTGAGGCCACCGCGCGCGCCGTGGCGGCAGCAGTGCAGACCATCCGCGCCCGCCCGCTGGCCAAGCCGCCCGGCATCGCCGAGGCGGTCGAATGGGCCAATGCCGCAACCATTCTGGAAAAAGGCGGCAGCCCGTGGCCGGAAGCCTTCCGCCGCGCCATCGGCGTATTGATCAAGGACGAGGAAGACCTATCCTACATCGCGCCCGAGCTCGGCCGGATCGTCGAGGAGGCGATGGGGTGAGCCGGGACCTCATTCCGCAACGCTGGCGGGGCAGCACCCCTCTCTGTCCTGCCGGACATCTCCCCCTCAAGGGGGGAGATCAGCGGTTATTTCGGCTTTCGCCAATCTCCAGCGTCGCAGAACCAGGCGAGGCGTCAAAGCTGCCAATCTCCCCCCTTGAGGGGGAGATGTCCGGCAGGACAGAGGGGGGCGACACGGAATGATGCGGGAAACAAGCTTACCCCGAGCCGCCGCGCCATTCCTGGGTTTTGCCAGGCTCTTGCGCCGCCACGCCTTCGCCATCGCTTCCGAGCAGGTCTCCGGCTTCATGCAGGCGGTGACCCTGCTCGGACCGCGCTCGATGAACGATATCCGCGAGGCTGCGCTCGCAACGCTTGCGCCCCCACCCGATCGCCGCGACGAATTCGAGGCGCATTTCCAGAGCCATTTCTACGGCAACACTTCGGCCGTGGTCGAAGCCGACGCCGACGAGGAGACCCGCATCAAGGATGATGGCGGCGCCGACGACGAGCGGATTGAAGCCGAGCACAGCCAGGAAGGCGGCGAACTGTCATCGGCCCTGGAGCAGTTGAGCACACGCGACTTCCAGCGCGACGACGACAGACTGACCGCCTTCCGCCGCAAGTTGTCGACCGCGCTGCCCGCCCGCCGCTCCTTCCGCACCGTGCGCACCCATTCGCGTGGCAAGCTCGACCTGCGCCGCTCATTGCGCGAAATCGTCAGCGCCGATGGCGACGTGCCCTCGCCGCTGCTGCGCCGCCGCCAGACCGTGCCGCGCAAGCTGCTGATGTTGATCGACGTCTCCGGCTCAATGAAACTGCATACCGCCGATTACCTCAAGCTGGCGCATGCCGCCGTGCAAGGCGCCGACCGTGCCGAGATCTTCACCTTCGGCACGCGGCTGACCCGCATCACCGCGGCGCTCCGCATTCGCGACCGCGATCAGGCGCTGGCCCGCGCGGCCGCCCAGGTCGACGACTGGGACGGCGGTACCCGCATGGGGCCGACACTGCTGGCCTTCCTCTCGGTGCCGCGCTTTTCGTCCTTTGCGCGCGGCGCCGCTGTCGTCATCCTGTCAGACGCGCTGGAGCGCGGCGACCATGCCGAGCTGGAGATGGCGATGCGAAGGCTGAGCGCCCGCGCTTTCCGGCTGTCGCTGGCCACACCTTTGGCCGGCGACCCGCGCTTCCGCCCAGTGACGGCGGCTCTCCGCGCCATACTGCCGGTGCTGGACGATCTGGTCGACGGCTCCTCGCTCGCCGGCCTCACCGATTTCATCCTGTCGCTGGCCCGCCCTGCTCCGGCCGCGGCGACAATCTGGAAAAGGGTTTCGTGATGCAGAAAGCCATCGACGCACATTTCCATATCTGGCGCCAACAGGACCAACCCTGGCTGGTCGGGCCGATGGTACCGCGCATCTTCGGCCCCTACGAGCCGATCCGCCGCGACTACCCGATCGGGGAATTCCTCGAAGACCAGAAAGGCTCGGGCGTCGAAAAGGCCGTCTATGTTCAGACCAACTGGGCGAAGGAGGATTTCGAGAAGGAAGTCGCCTTCCTGCAGAAGACGGCTGACGAGACCGGCTGGCCGCACGCCGTCGTCGGCTATGCCGACATGACGGTCGACGATGTCAGGCCGCAGATCGACCGGCTGATGAAATACAAGCTGCTGCGCGGCGTGCGCATGCAACTCCACTGGCACGAAACACCGGCCTTTCGCTTCGCCGCCTCGGCGGATCAGGTCATCGACCCCAAGGTGCGCGCCAATGTCGCCAAGTTGAAAGACTATGGCCTGTCCTTCGACCTGCAGCTCTTCCCCGCCCAGATGAAGGACGGGCTGGCGCTGGTCGGCGAGAATCCGCAAACCAATTTCATCCTAACCCATGCCGGCATGCTGACCGGCATGGAGCCGGAAACCACCGAGGCCTGGAAGGCCGGCCTGCGCACGCTCTCAGCCGCGCCGAATTTCTACGCCAAGCTGTCCGGTCTCGGCACCTTCGTCCACCGTAACGACCCGGCGTTGATCGCCTATATCGTCGACAATGCGATCGACATTCTGGGCTCGGACCATCTGATGTTCGGTTCGAACTTCCCGATCGAGAAGCTGTGGACCAGCCACGCCGAACTGATCAAGGCGCACCGCGATGCGGTGGCCAGGCATGGTGCCGCCGCCGAGGCCGATATCTTCTGGAACACGGCCGAGAAGGTTTACAGGCCGGTCTAGCGCAGCTTCTTCCTTCTCCCCTTGTGGGGTCCGAAGGACGGGGCGAGACCCGTGGCTCGCCCCAGGGCGGTGGACTCGCGAAGCGAGGTCGGATGAGCAACCGTGTTTCAGACGCAAGCCGGGTTCCAAGGTTTGTCGTCCCGGATCATGGCGTTGAGGGTTGTGATCAGCTTGCGCATGACGGCAACGATGGCGACCTTTGCCACCTTGCCTTTCGCTCGCAGGCGCTGGCGGAAAGCGGCGAAGACGGGATTATGCACTCCGGCGCTGAGCGCGGCCATATAGAGGACGTTGCGGACCGGCTCGCGGCCACCCCAGATACATCGCTTGCCTTTGAGCTTGCCGCTGTCGTGGTCGTAGGGGGCGAGCCCGACAAGGGCGGCAATCCGCCGGTTGGACAAGCGGCCCAGTTCAGGCAGCTGTGCGATCAGTGTGGCACTCAGGACCGGGCCGACACTGGGAGTTGAACGCAGCAGGCGGTCGCGCCGTGCCAGGGCATGGTCGGCCGCGATGGCTTGGGCGATGCGTTTGTCGAGCAACAGGATGTCGGCACTGAGCCGGGTCGCTCGCCGCTTGGCCAGGCGCTTGAGAGCGGCATCGCGCACGTGTTCGAGCTGGTTGTTGACACGGCTGAGCTCGGCTTGGAGCTGGCGCCGCGCGGTGACCAGTTCGATCACCAACTCCAGACTTGGATCAAACTCCACCGGATGCACCGGCAACGTCGCAAGGAAACGGGCGATCACACGTGCATCGAGGCGATCGTTCTTGGCGTTGACGCCGGCCGCCCGTGCGAATTGGCGCAGCCTGTGCGGATTGATGCGACGCACCGGCAGGCCTTTCTGCCACAGCGCCTTGAGCACAGCCCGCTCATAGCCGCCGCTCGCCTCAAGGCCGACGGCGGCGATCGCCCGACCCGACAGACGCTCGACCAATGCCGCATAACCGGCTTCGTCATTGTCGACTGCGAACAACTCCCCTGTTTCCCGAATGGCCACGTCCAGTCGCTCCTTGGCCACATCGATGCCGACATGCAGTGCAATTTGTGTCATCTTCTGATCCCTTCCTTGCTGGTGCGGGGTCGAACCCTAGCAACCGTTCGGGCTGTGGAAGATGCGGTCGGAGTTCCTTGCTCATCCACGGGCTTATGCCAAGGGGTGTACGGGCTTCCGCCGCAACGGGTGATCCGGTCATGACCCGGGTCACCCGTCAGCCCGATCCTGCATGATTCGAGAGACACAAGGGGTGTTCCAGGGAACACCGACGTCTCACTCCGCTGGAACACCCCTCATCCGTCTCGGCGCTGCGCGCCGATCCACCTTCTCCCACAAGGGGCCTGTTGCGTAATTGGCTGGTTGTGATTCTCTGAGACATAAGCTCGGAGGACGAACCGATGGCGGTGAAGCGGACAGGTCAGTTGAGTCTGGTGGAGGGATTTCTGGGCGACAAGCTGTCGGGTGGCTCCTCGCCGCTCGACCGGTTGTCTGGCCTTGTGAAGTGGTACCGCTTCGAGAAGCTGCTTAACCCTCTGCGCGATGACGGACCGGGTCGGGCGGCTTGGCCGCCGCTGGTGCTGTTCAAGGCACTGCTGCTGCAATCGCTTTATGGGCTGTCGGATCGCGAACTTGAGGAGGCGCTCGGCGACCGGCTGTCGTTCCGGCGTTTTGCCGGGCTTGGGTTGGGAGAGAGCATTCCCGACCACACGGTGCTCTCGCGCTTTCGCAATCTGCTTGTCGGTGAAGGGCTGCTAGAGAAGCTGTTTGGCGAACTCGACCGGCAGCTGGAGAAGGCCGGCGTGATCCTGAAGCGCGGCACGATGCTGGATGCAACGCTGATCGATGCAGTCTCAGCGCCGCCGACAGCTGAGCGGCCTTCGAAAGATGCGGACGCCCGTGTCACCACGCGGCAGGGCAAGGGCGGTTTCACTTTTGGCTACAAGGCCCATGTCGGCGTGGATGAGGGCTCTGGCATCATCCGCACGGTGATCACCACACCGGCCAACGTCAACGACACGGTGATGGCCGATGACTTGATCCGCAGCGACGAGAAGACGGTGTGGGCCGATGCCGCCTACGACACGCACGCCCGGCGTGCCCGGCTCAAGGCCGAGGGCAAGAAGGTGCGCATCGCGCGCCGCCCCAACAAGCATCATCCGGAGCTGCCGTTGCGGCTCAAACGCTACAATCGCCTCATCGCCAGGCGTCGGGCGGCGGTGGAGACCACCTTCGCCACGCTCAAGAACCGCATGAAGCTGACCGCGATCCGCTATGTCGGACTGGCCAAGGCGTCCGCCCAAGTGACGATGGCGGCGATCGCCTTCAACATGCGCCGATGGGCCGCCATCACGGGATAGGTGCGCCTGCAGTCCGGCCGTACGGGCCGAACCGCCACCTCAACCCCTCAAAACCAGACTCCAATCCACAAGCGCAAGCAACAACCCGCTGCATTCCACTCCCGTCCGCGCACTCCCGAAACTGCGCAACAGGCCCACAAGGGGAGAAGGAAGAAGGCGCCACAAGCCCTCACTGCGTCGGCAGCATGCCCTCGACGTCGCTGGCAGCATCCGTCAGCGCTTCCTTGGGCGAGGCCGACAGGTCGACGATGCGCGACAGATTGTCGACGATCGTCCGCGTTACCTTGACACCATTGGTTCCCGGGAAGGCATACCACGGAACCATCAGCGGCATCTGGCTGAGCCCGGCCTGGAACAGCGGGTTCTTCTTGTAGAAATCGCCGAGATAGTCTGACGATTTCGCCGCCAGCTCGTTGTTGGGGACATAGCCGGTGCCCGGCACGACGACGGAAGCGCCATAGGGACCGGCGGCGAATTTCGCGAACTTCCAGGCGGCCTCCTGCTTGGCCTCGTCCTTGGTCAGGATGACGACGGCATTGCCGCCGGTCGGCAGATGGCCGTTGACCGGATCGATCAACGGGATTTTCGCTGTGCGCAGCGTGAATTTGTCACCGACATTCTTGATCGTGTTGACCAGCGCACCTGTGGTTTGGAATTCGAAACCGACCTTGCCGGCCGCGAAGGCCTGCTCGCCTGCCGGCTTGGTGAACACCGGCATACCGCCCTCCTTCACCATCCGCTCGAGGATCTCCACAGCCTTCTCGCCTTCCGGCCCATTGAAGGCGACCTTGCTTTCGTCCTCGTTCAGCATCTTGCCGCCGGCGCCGAACAGCAGCGCCGAGAACATCCAGTCATCGCCCTGCCAGCGGAAGTCGATGCCGTCGACGCCATTGCCGAGCGCCTTGATCTTGCCGCCGAGCGCGATCACCTCGTCCCAGGTCTTGGGCGGATTGTCCGGATCGCCGCCGGCCGCCTTCACCAGGTCGGCATTGTAATACATGATCGGATTGGAGGTGGCGAAGGCGAGGCCGACCTGCTTGCCGTTGACCTGCGCCAGCTTCAGGATCGTGTCGGAGAAGCCGAGCTCCGCCATATTGCCTTCCTTCTTGACCAGCGGGCCGAGATCGACGGCGACGTCGCGTTCATTGAGCATGCGCAGGCGGTTGAGGCCGATGAAGGTGATGTCGGGCATCTCGTCGGTGCCGGCCTGGCGAAGAATGGTCTGGATGCCTTCCTCATAGGTCGCCGACGGGCTGGCGAACTGGATCTTGATGTCGGGATTTTCCTCCATGAACTTCTTCGAGATCGTGTCCATCACGTTCTTGAAGAAGCCCGGCATCGGGTAGTGAACCGTCAGTGTCGTTTCGGCATAGGCCGGAAGGGCTGCCGCCAGCGACACCGCCGCTGCGGCGAAAATCCTGGAAAAATGCTTCATTGCTAGTGCTCCTTGTTGGCCCAATTGGTTGTAGGCAGATCAGCCTTTGAGACCGGTCATGGTGATGCCTTCGACGAAGCGTTTCTGCGCGAGCAGGAAGGCGGCGACGAGTGGAAGGGTGATGATCAGCGTGGCGGCCATTAGCGCGCCGTAGTCGTCGCCGGCCTCGGCGGCGCGGAAATACATCAGGCCAAGCGGCGGCGTGGCGTAGGCCTGCTTGCTGACGACGATCAGCGGCCAGTAGAGGTCGTTCCAGTGCGCGACGACGGAAAAGATCGCGAAGGCGGTGACCGCCGGCCAGGCATTGGGCACGATGACGCGCGCCACGATGCCGAGTTCGGACATGCCGTCGAGCCGTGCCGCGTGCAGCAGATCATCGGGCATGGCGCGGAAGAACTGCAGGAACATGAAGATCGCGAACACCGATATGGTGAAGGGCGCGACCAGCGAGGTGTAGCTGTTCAAGAGCGACATCCGGTCGAAGGCGACATAGAGCGGCAGCGCCGTCGCATGGATCGGCACCAAGAGGCCGAGCATGACCAGCACCATCATCAGCCGCGCGGCGCGGAACTTCAGTTTGGCCATCGCATAGGCGCAAGGGATGGCGACCACCACTTGGAAGAAGAAGATCAGGCCGCAGACGACGACGCCGTTCCACAAAAGCGTCGCCATCGGCACCTTGGCAAACGCCTTGGCGAAATTCTCGGCGAAGTAGAAATGCTGCGGGATGAGCGTCAGCGACGAGGTGAAGATGTCGCTCTGCGTCTTGCCCGCTGTCGAGATCATGAAGATGTAGGGCGCAAGGATCATCAGCGCGCCGAGCGAAAGCAGCGCGAAGCGGATGATGCGGCCAGCCGGAATGCCTGTCATGTGTAGTGCACCCGCCGGTCGAGCACGCGGTATTGCAGAAGCATCAGCACGACCAGGATCGCCAGGAAGACGACGGTCATTGCCGAGGCGTAGCCGACGCGCAGATAGACGAACCCTTCCTGGTAGATGGTGAAAAGCAGCACTTCCGACGCCTTGTTGGGCCCGCCGTCGGTCAGCATTTTCACCGTCTCGAAGACCTTCACCGCATTGGTGATGCTGATGGTGACGACGAACAGCGTCGTCGGTCCGAGCATCGGCCAGGTGACGAGGAAGAACCGGTCGAGCGCCGATTTCGCGCCATCGACGTGCGCGGCGGCATAGAGCTCGCGCGGGATCGCCGTCAGGCCGGCCAGGAACAGCACCATGTTGAAGCCGACCGACTGCCAGACGCCGATGATCGACAGGCTGTAAAGCACGGTGTTCGACGCGCCGAGCCAGTTCGGGCCGGGAATGCCGGCAAGCGAAAGCAGCGCGTTGAGCGGCCCGATCGTCGGGTGGAAGATGTATTGCCAGACCGTCGCCATGGCGACGATCAGCGAGGCGACGGGCAGGAAATAAACGGTGCGGAAAAAGCCGCGCGCCCGCCCCTCGCCTTCGATCAGCAGGGCAACCCCCAGGCCAAGCACGATCGAGACCGGCGCGACAATCGCCGTGTAGACCGATGTGTTCCATAGCGACCGGCGGAAGGTGCGGTCGTTCAGGAGATGCGCGTAATTCTCGAAGCCGACAAAGCGGAACTTGCCGTAGCCGAGTTCGAAATCGGTGAAGCCGAGAAAGATGACGGCCGCCACCGGCAACAGCACGAACAGCAGCAACAGCAGGATGGCCGGCGCCGCCAGCAGCCAGGCGGTCCGATCCTCGCTGCGCGCGCGCAGTGCCGCGGCGCTCGGGACATTGCCCGCCAGCGCGACGCTAGACATAGGCCGGCTCCTGCCGAGCGCCCGCCGCGATGCGCAGCCGCTTTCCTTCCGGTCCGAAGACCATCGCCTGTTCGGGGGCCAGAAGGACACCCACCTTCATTCCGGCGATCAGGTCCCTTGCCTCTTGCGGCGCCAGCTTGGCGACGACGCTGTCGCCGGAGGCGTCGAGACGGCAATGGGCGATGACCTCCGAACCGAGGAATTCGAGGCGCTCGATCCGCCCGGCAAGGCCGCTGCGCCCGCTGGGGGACAGTTTGACGAATTCAGGCCGGATGCCGAGGCTGACCGGGCCGTTTGCCACTTTCTCCAGCAAAGCCAGCCGGATGCCTTCGAAGCCGACGCGGCCGTTTTCGGCCTGCGCCTGGATGATGTTGATCCTCGGCTGGCCGACGAAACGCGCGACCTCGATATGAGCGGGGTCGTTGTAGATCATTTCGGGTGCTGCGAGCTGCAGCAGATTGCCGCCGATCATCACCGCCACGCGGTCGGCCATCGAAAGCGCCTCGGCCTGATCGTGCGTCACATAGAGCGTCGGCACGCCGGCGCGGCGGTGCAGCTCGACGATCTCGCCTCGGGCATGGACGCGCAGATTGGCATCGAGGTTGGACAGCGGCTCGTCCATGAGAAAGATGCTGGGCTGGCGCACCATCGCTCGCGCCAGCGCCACACGCTGCCGCTGGCCGCCCGACATCTGCCCCGGCTTTCGGTCGAGCAGATGGTCGATCTTGAGCAAACCCGCCATCTCGCGGACATCGCGTGAAATACCGGTGCGGATCTCCTTCTGGCCGGGCAGCAGCGAGCCGACCAGCGGCAGGCGCTGCGACCGGCTCAGCCGCTTCATGGCGAGCGGCACGGCGATGTTCTGTCCCGCCGTCAAATGCGGGTAGAGCGCGTAGGACTGGAACACCATGGCGATGTTGCGGTCGGCCGCGGCAACCGGCGACATGTCCCTCCCGTCGACGAAGATGTCGCCGCTGTCGGCATGGTCGAGCCCCGCCAGAATGCGCAGCAAGGTGCTCTTGCCGCATCCGGAGGGGCCGACGAGCGCGATGAACTCACCGGCTTCGACATCAAGGCTGACGCCATTCAGGATGGCATTGCCGCCGAAGGATTTCTTCAGGCCGCGAAGCGACAGCGCGCTCATGACGCGACCCGCTTGCGAACCTTGTGCGCCTCGTGCGGATAGACATCGGCCACCACATCGTCGAGGACGTAGGTGGTCATGCCGGGGATGGCGACGATCTCGCTGGCGACCGTGTCGCCGAATCGATGAATCACAGCGCCAAGCAGCCGCTCTCCCGGCATGTCGCGCTCCATGTCGCCGACCACGAAGGCCGCCGACGGACCCCAGACCAGCGAGGTGTTTTCGTAATGGCCTTGCCATGCCCGGTGCAAATGACCGCTTGCGAACAGCGCGACGTCGTGAGCCGCGATCAGATCATAGAGGCGCCGCCGCTGCGCCGGCCTGACGCTCCAGTAGCCGGTATCGCCCTCACCGGGTTCATCGATAAACAGCGGTTTGTGGGCGAAGAGCGCAACGCGCCGGCCGCCGCGACTTTCCAGCACGCTCCGCAGCCATTCGAACTGCGCCTCGTCCTCGGCATCGTCAAACCCCATCAACAGGCTGTCGAGCCCGATGAGGCGCCAGTTGCCAGTGTCCTCCATCCAGTAATCAGGGCCGACCAGCCGGCGCCAGCGCTCAAGGCGTCCGGCATTGACCGGCTGCAGCGAGCCGGGGAGATGGCCGACATCGTGATTGCCGGGCACCAGCTGCATCGGCGCGGAGATTTCCCGCATCAAATCCATGCAGAAGGCGATGTCGTCGTCCTTGTCGGCACCGTCGACGCTGAGGTCGCCGGTATGGATGACAAGGTCGGCGCCGCTCTGCGCGATCCAGGCGGCGAGCGGCTCCCAATTGCCGTTGAAGTGCGGCTTGGTCGGGCTGAAATGGGTGTCTGTGATCTGAACGATTTTCATGCCGGCTCCACCATGCGAGCCGCGCCCCCAGGCGAGCGGCATCGCATGGGGCTTCCTTAGTGCCGTTCCATGTCACTTCCTTAACAGCCGCTGGGATAAATTGTGCAAATGCGAACAGCTGCCGACGAAGAGTATCAGCGAAGATCGCCGAAGCGCGGAAATTGAAGATATTTCAGACACTTGCTGCTGTTAGTCGGCGCATCGGCCGCGCTCACAATCCTGTGACACGCGACAGAAGTCAGGCTCACTTCACCTCGAATTGCGGATCGACCGGGATCTGCATCGCTGTCACCAGATGGTTGGTCTGGCCAGCGAGCCCGATGATCGACACCAGCTCGCCATGCTGCACGTCGGTCATGCCCTTGGCCCGGGCGGCGGCCGTATGCGAGTGGACACAGTAGGAACAGCCATTGGCTGTCGACACCGCGATGTAGATCATCTCCTTGGTCAGCGGATCGATGGCGCTATCCGCGACCATCACCGCCTTGAGCTGTTCCCACACCCGCTTCAGCGACGCCGGATCATTGGCCAGCCCGCGCCAGAAATTGTTGACGAAATCCGATTTGCGCGTCGCCCTGATGTCATCGAACACGGCCTTGACCGCCGGGATTTTTTCGACCTCGGCGTCGCTGAGGAGTCTTGTGGTGGTCATGGTGTTTTCCTTCGTTGAACCGTAGCGTGAATTGAATCAGGTCCTAAGCAATCTCGGCTAATCCCCTCGCCCGATTCACTTTTTCCAGCGCTGGCGTGGAGATTCAGGTCAGGCCGAGTCGAAAATGGTGGGTTCCGAGAACCGGAGCGGAGCGTACTTTTGGTACGTGAGCTCAGTTCTACTGCGACGCAGTAGAACGGGGAAGCGCAGGAAGCCGCCATTTGGCCTCACCTGAATCTAATGCACCGCCGCGTACATGATCTTCTCCTCCGTCGCCTCCGCCGGCGAAAACTCCTCGACGATACGCCCTTGCCGGCAGACCAAAATCCGATCCGACAGGTTCATGATCTCCGGCAGGTAGGACGAGATGACGACGGCGGCGAGCCCCTCGTCGGCCAGCCGGTTGATGATCTGGTGAATCTCGGCAATGGCGCCGACATCGACGCCGCGCGTCGGCTCGTCGAAGATGACGATGCGCGGCCGCTGCACCAGCCCCTTGCCGATCACCACTTTCTGCTGGTTGCCGCCGGAAAGCTCGACCACGCGGGCATTGTCGTTGATCGCCTTGATGTTCAGCGTCTTTGTCCATTCGGCTGAGAGTGTCCGCATCTCCTGCGCATTGATCACCCAGGCCTTTTCGCGGCCGGCGGCCAAGAGCCCGCCGAACAGGTTCTCGGCAATGCCCATCGTCTCGAAAATCCCTTCGCTCTTGCGATCCTCGGTGACGTAGACGATGCCGTCGGCAACGGCTTCGCTCGGCACGAGATAGCGCACCGGCCTGTCGTCCAGCTCGATCGCGCCACCGCGCAAAAAATCGCGCTTGTAGATGCCGGACACGATCTTGAAGGTCTCGGTGCGGCCGGAGCCGATGAGACCGAACACACCGGTGATCTGGCCCTCGAAGATCGAGAAGGAATTGTTGCGCACGACATTGCTCATCGAAATGTCCTGCACCGACAGCACCTTCTTGCCGGCCTTGCGCAGCCTGGCCTCGTCGCGTTGGCGGTAGATCTGCCCCGACAAAGTGCGACCGACCATGGCGGCGACAATCTTGTCGCGATCGAAGGCCGACGTGTCGTCGGTGATCACCAGCTCGCCGTCGCGCAAAATGGTGATGCGGTCGGCAATGGCAAGCGCCTCTTCCAGCGCGTGGCTGATGAAGACGATCGAGACGCCACCCGCCTTCAGCCTCCGGATCAGCGCGAAGAAGTGGCGCTTTTCCTCCGGCGTCAGCGTCGCCGTCGGCTCGTCGAAGATGATGATCTCAGCATTGTGGTGCACCGCGCGCGCGATCTCGACCATCTGCCGCTTGGCCGCGCCCAGCGTCGCCACCATGGCGTTCGGATCGACCGGGAAATTCAGCGACTGCAGGAACTGCTGTGCTGAAATATACGTGCCGCGCAGCCGGTTGAGGAATTTTTCAGTACCGAGATAGAGGTTCTGCGCCACGGTCATCGACGGCACCAGGCTGGTTTCCTGGAACACCATGGCGATGCCGGCTTCGAGAGCCGCATGCGGCGAGGCGTAGGCGATCTCGCGCCCCTTGTGGAACATCTTGCCGGATGTGGCATCGACCACGCCGGCGATGATCTTGGTCAGGGTCGATTTGCCGGCGCCATTCTCACCGAGCAGCGCGTGGATCTCGCCCTTGCGCAGGTCGAAGCTGACATTCTTGACCGCGGGCACGCCGCGATAGTTTTTGGTGACGTTTTCGAGGCGAACGATCGGTTCCATCAAAAAAAACCTCCCGAAGCGAGGTCGACAGTCAGCACGCAGTCGCCACCCTTGGAAGCAACGAGCAGCCGGCCGCCCTTTTCGGCGACGCTGCAGATGCCGTGGCGCGTGCCGTTGGCGCGGCTGTGCAGGCTGAACTGTGGCTGCATCTTTGCGTCGAGCCTGACCACCAATCCGTAGGACCGGCTCGGCGACCACGGCTTGTGGATGCCCATGGTGCGGATGCCGCCGCATTGCAGCGGTTCCAAAAAACTGCGGTTGGAGGCGAGCGCCGGCGCGATCCAATAGGTCGCCGGCACCTGGTCGATCATGTCCTGGCGGTAGTGCGTCTCCTGCAGCACGAATTCGATCAGCCGGTTGCGCGGCGCGAACAGCGCCAGCCACGCCCCGCCATCCGTGGCCGGCGACAGCCGCGCGGGATAGCCGGGCAGATGCGTCAGCACCGTGGCGCGATTGCCGTCTGCGCCGAAGCGCACCAATTGATGGCGCCAGCTTTCGCTCACCAGAACGCCCTCGCCTGCCGGGTGGAGACCGTTGGGGAACGCGATGTCGCCGGCAACTTTCTGGAATCCGATTGCTCCCGGGCCACATCGCCACAGCGAACCGGACGCGCCCTTCTTCATCAAGTCGGCGGCCCATTGCGATGGCGCGTGCTCAGCCGAACCATTGGCCAGCCAGAGCGTGCCATCATCGGCATAGGCAAGTGCCGTGATGCAACGCACATCCGTCGGCAGCGAAATTTCCTTGCCGGATATCAGCAGCTTGCCGCTTTCGAGCGCCACAGTCAGGTCATCCGATGGCGACAGTGCCAGCGCCGTGATGGGCGACGGAAAGGTCTCGATCACCTTGGGTTCGCTTCCCGCAGCAAGCGCATAGACGGCGTTGCCGCTTGAGGCGAGCAGCCCGCTTCCTGAAACAACCAGATTGTCCGGCTCAGTCAGCTCGGCAAACGCCGGCGCGTCATCGAGTCGCGTGTTGGGCCGGAAAGCGCCGTCGAGCGGCGGGATGGTGACCGCCTTGCCGCGAAACATGTCCAGGATCGGATCGAGGATCATGATTTCGCTCCCCAATAGGAAGCCGGGCTGGTCCAGGTCGGGTTGGCACTTGCTATCTTGTAGCGGCCGATGCGGTTGTTCAGGATGCCGCCGACGAAGAGATATCCCTTGTGCTCGCGCATCGAGGTGACCATAGGATGCGCGCCGCCGGAGAGGTCGCCCATCGCCTCGACAATGCCGCCCTTCTCCGTGAATTTCACCACACCGCCGGTGTTGATGTTGGGAAACAGCCACTCGTCTTGCGGCAGCCGGCGCGTCATGCGCTTGCGCATGTCGGGGTGGCGCAGCGAGAGATCGAAGCTCGGTGTGCGCATGCCGAGCCACGCCATCCAGTAATTGCCGTCCGACGCCCGGTTGATGTTGTCGGGATAGCCCGGCATGTCGCGGATGACGCATTCGGCGGTGCCGGCCTTCGATCCCTCCAGCCAGTAGCGGTGCACCCGGCAGGCCCAGCTTTCGGCGAAGAACAGCGACTTGCCATCATGCGCCATGCACACGCCGTTGGTGTAGCGATAGCCGTCGAGCAGCGTCTTGGTCGAGCCGTCCTTGGGATCATAGACCAGCAGCCGGCCGGTGGCTCGGTTCTCGATCGAATCCAGCGCCCAATCGTGGGCGTCATAGCGCTTGGTCGAATCCGTGAAATAGATGCGCCCGTCCGGCGCGATGTCGCAGTCATTGGGGTCGCCCAGCCGCGCATCGTCGACGATCGAGGTCCAGGAGCGCGACGTCTCCGCCGACAGACGCTTCACCTCGCGCTCCGGCGAGACGGAGTAGAGCCCCATGGCGCCGACGCAGCTGATCAGATTGCCCGATTTGTCAAAGGCCAGACCCAGCGGGAAGCCGCCGATGTGGGCGAACACTTCCGATTTCACATAATCCGGCGCGAAGAAACGCACGATCTCGCCATGGCGCGTGCCGCAATAAAGATGGTCGTCGCGGTCGAGGATGACGTCCTCGGGTCCTTCCAGCTCGCCGAGTCCGATATGGTCGGCAGCCGACAGCCGGTTGTCGAGTGCGTAAGGCGTGCCGGAGCCCGGCACAGCCGACTGTGTCTCGCCCATCTTGAGATAGACCGGCGCGACATAGACCTCGTTCAGCACCTTGTGGCGGTTCTTCAGCCAGCGAATGTCGATGGTCACCGCCACCGCCAGCATGATGCCGAGCACCATCTGATTGGTGCCGGTGCCGTAGCCCAGCCGGATCAGCCCGTTGGTCATGGTCAAGACGATGATGGCGCCCATCAGCCCCTTGATCACCGAGCCGCGCCCGCCGCCGAGGCTGACGCCACCAACCACCGCTGCCGTCAGCGCCATGATTTCCAGGTTGAGGCCCGTGCCCGGCCCTGCCCCGCTCAGCCGGCAAGCGATGAGGAAGCCGCCGATCGAAGCGCAGAAGCCGGAGAAGACATAGGTCATGAACACGGTACGGCGCACGCGGATGCCGGCATTGTGCGCCGAGCGCCGGGAACCGCCGACCGCCAGCACATGCCATCCCGGCCGCGAACGCGTCAGCGCGATATGGGTGACGATGGCGAGGATAATCGCCAACCACACCGAGACCGACAGGCCCCAGAAGGTGCTGTCACCGATGAAATCCAACACATCCGAGGTGGCTGTCGATAGCTGCACATCGGCGGCATAGGTGGTGACGAGGATATCGAACAGCGCCCGGCCGAAGATGAAGGTGACCAGCGTGGTGAGAAAGGCGCGCAAGCGCAAGTAGCCGACGAGATAGCCATTGATGGCGCCGAAGATCAGGCCGGTGGCGAGCGAGGCGGCTAGCGCCAGCCAGATCGACTGTTCGAGGATGAAGAAGACATAGACGGCGGAGAAGCAGGACAGCGCGAAGATCGAGCCGACCGACAGATCGATGCCGCCGCCCAGCATCACCACCGTCATGCCGGTGACGACCATGGAGAATTCGCCGAGCTGGCGGGTCGATTCCTGCAGCGCGTTCAGCTTGAAGAAGCCGGGAATGACCGAGCCGAAAGTCGCCAATGTCACCACCAGCGCCAGGAACGGAATGGCGTTGTCGGTCCAGCGTTTGGTCAGGATCTCGCCGACCAGATGGTCGGGCACGAGATTGTAGCGCCATGACTGGAGGCGTTCACGAAGGGACATGGAAGAACGCCTTGATATGCACGAGGGTGATCAATTCGAACCGCGCCTGGCGAGCGCCAGCGAGAAAGCCGAAGCCAGCAGCGCCCCACCGCAGACCCGCTCCAGCCAGTGCGCATAGCGGGACCGGATGAGCCGTACTCCACGCGCGCCAACCAGCGCATAGCCGATCATGATCGCCAGCTCGGTAACCGAAAACGCCAGCGTCAGGACAGCAAACTGCTGGAGCTGCGGCTGAGCCGGATCGACAAACTGCGGCAGCAACGCCGAGAAAAACAGATAGGCCTTCGGATTGGTGATCGCGACGACCATGCTCCTCAGCCCGATCGCCAGCGCCGACCGCTCCGGATCGGATTGCGTCCGTTGCGCCATGGACGCCAGGGTCTCGCGGGAACGGAGCATCTTGATGCCAAGCCAGGCCAGATAGGCAGCACCGACATATTTCAGCACCGAGAACCAGAATTCCGAGGCGGCCAGAAGCACGCCCAGCCCAGCTGCAACCGCAACGATCAGGATCAGGTCTGAAATCAGCACCCCGACCATGCCAGCGAAGGCGCGACGCATGCCGAAGCGCGAGCCGTTGACAAGCGCCAGGATCACGTCTGGACCGGGAGTCGCAACAGCGACAAATGTCACAGCCACAAAAGCCAGAACGGTGGTGATATGCATGCCGCCTCACACGGTTTGGTGGTCGAGCCGAAAATGATGGCGGCGGATATCCGCCGCCACGCTTTCATTTGTCCATTGGGCCTACTTCGCCGCCGCCTCGGCCTGCAGAGCCTTCAGGTCCCAGCAGCTGTCGGGCTTGAGGTCGGCCTTGGTCGTCGCCTTCTCCAGCGTGTAGATGTAGGTGTGCGAGGTGCCGGCCGGCTGGCCGCTCTGCAGCAGGAACTTGATGATGGCGTTCATGTCGCCCGACTGGCGGGCTAGCTCTGTCATGACGACCGCGCCATAGGTGCCGTCGGCCAGCTTGTCGCAGTCGGCCGCCTTCTCGCCGCCGCCGGTGGTGACCAGGAACACCTTGCCGTCGAGCTTGGCGTCGCGGATAGCGGCCGATGCGCCGGTGGCGTCACCATCCCAGAAATCGATGATCGAGCAGATGTCCGGGTTCTGCTGCAGCATCGTCGTCGTCACGTTGCGCGAGGTCGTCGCATCCCAGTTGGCGTCGGGCTTGGCCACCACCTTGAAGTCGGGATGCTTGTCCAGCACTTTCATGATGCCGGCATATTGATAGAGGCTGGACGAGTTCGCCTGGTCGCCCTGCACCAGGCCGATCTTCTTCGACGAGTTTTCACCGCAGCCCTTGATCGCCGCTTCGGCCTCGAGCTGGCCGAGCCGGTCCCAGTCGCTGCCGACAAAGGCGTCGGCCGGGAAGTTGGCGGGATTGTCGACCAAAAGCACGTAAGTTCCGGCGGCCTGCGCTTTCTTCATCAGCTTGGAATAGGAGTTGAGGTCCGGTGCGTGGATGATCAGCACGTCGGGCCTGGTGTCCGACGAGATCGCGTCGGTGATCGCCTGCGCGCCGGCATCGACCACCCAGTTCGGATCGCGCGTCTCGAACGTGCCGCCCCAGGCGTCGACCTCCTTCTTCAGGTAATGCGCCCAGCCTTGCGCCAGGTCGAAGCCCATCGCCAGCGGCACCAGCATGACGCGCTTGCCCTTGAGCGCCTGTGCATAGGCGGCCGGGCCCGGATCATCGGCGGCGAAGGTCGGCGCCACGAAGGCGGTAACGGCGAGCGCCGTCGCGGCGGCCATGAGAGTTCTGATCAGTTTCATGTCACGTCCTCTGGTTCGGTTTTCATTGCCGGCCGATCGTCGCGATCGCGCCGGGTACCCCGAGCAAGATGGGCTAGCCCATCTGCTCTAAATGTCGCCCTGCTGCGCGGTCTGCTCGTCGCGCGGATTGATGATGCCGTCGACGATGATGGCGCCTAACAGGATCGCCGCCTTGATCAGGTTCTGGTAGAGCAGCGGAATGTCGATGATGGTCATGGCGTTGAGCAGGATGCCGATCAGCGCCGCCCCGACCAGCACATTGCGCACCCCGCCCCGCCCGCCCGACAGGCCGATGCCGCCGATCACCGCCACCAGCACGATGTCGTAGAGCAGCGTCGAATTGACGACGCGCGTGTTGATCGAATGCAAGCTGGCCGCCGTCAGCAGGCCGGCGATCAGGGCGACGAAGGCCGAAAGCATATAGCGCAGCACCAGCATCGGCCGCACCGGAATGCCGATGTTGCGGGCGGCCACCGGATTGTCGCCGGCGAAATAGATGTAGCGGCCCCATTTGGTGTAGCGCAGGAACAGGAAGAACAGGAAGGCAAGACCTGCGAAGACGAACACCTCGATCGGGATGTCGAGGAAGCGCAGGCCGCCGAGCAGCTCGACCCAATGGCCCTGCGGCACCGGCACGGCATCCTGCGTGATCAGTTGCGAGCGCACATAGCCGAAGACGAAGGAGCCGGTGGCGAGCGTCACGAAAATCGCCGGCACATCGGCATAGGCGACGAGAAAGCCGTTGAGCAGCCCGATGGCCAGCACGCCTGCCAGCACATAGGCGAAGGCCAGTCCGTCCGAGGTCCCGGTGTTGAGCAGTTGCAGATACCAGGCGACCGACATCGCCATGATCGCCACCGCCGACAGGTCGATGCCGCGCCCGATGATGACGACCGCCATGCCGAGCGCCAATATGCCCAGCACCGACACCGAGCGGACAATGGCGACGAGGTTGTTAGGATCGATGAAGCCCGGCAGGCCTATGGCAGCGGCAACGAACAGCACCACCGCAATGGCAAAGACAATGCCTTCCTGATTCAGGCTCCTGAGATTTGGCCAGCCAATCGCGTTCATGTCTGCATTCGCCCCGATGGCAGCGCTGCCATCCCGAAAGCAAAGGCTAATCGGCTCGGCGCCGGTTCGTCAAATGAATCCGCGTTCAGAATGCGGTCTTGTGCCGATATTTGCCGAGTGGACGCATCGATTGCCGAAACTGGCGCAATGCTCGGAAACTCCTGCGTTTTTGGCAATTGATTGCACCAACGCAGCCATTCGCGAAAGCGCTGCATCAAGGCGAAAGGATGAGGCGGAATTAATCTCCGCACCAGCCAAATAAATCCGATTTTCAGCTCCCCGGCGCGTGACCGGAAACCTCGGCACCGGCGCCGGGCGGCAGCACCAGAAAACGCAGCGCCGCGACCAGCCCGATGGCGCCGATGACGAAAAAGGCGATTCGAAAATCGACGAGGTCGAGCGCAGGCTGGGCTCTTGCGATCTGCGACAGATTGAGGATCGCCGCCGCCACGGCAACGCCGAACAGCATCGCCACCTGCTGCAGCATCGAGGATAGCGTCGCCGCCGAACTGCGCTGCGCCGCATCGATATCGGCGAAGGCCAGCGTGTTGAGCGCGGTAAACTGCATCGAGCGCGACAGGCCGGCGATCAGCATCAGCGCCACGACCAGCGCCTGCGGTGTTTGCGGCGAGATCGCCCCGCAAGCCATGATCGAGGCCGAAGCGATGATGCCGTTGACCACCATCACCGAGCGGAACCCGAACCGCCGCAGCGTTGGCGTCGTCACCGTCTTCATGCCGAGATTGCCGAGGAAATAGGCCAGGATCATCAGGCCGGCATCGACGGGCGAGAGGCCGAAACCGACCTGGAACAAAAGCGGCAGCAGGAACGGCGTGGCGTTGATCGCCACCCGGAAGATGGTGCCGGCGGCAAGTGTCGAGATGGCGAAGGTCAGCACCTTGAACGAGGAAAGGTCGAGCAGCGGATGCGGAGCGCGCCGGAGATGCCGCACCGCCAGCCAGCCGACAACGATGCCCGCCGCGATCAGCGCCACGGTCGGCAGCATGCCATCCTCGGGATGCGCGATGCGCTCGAGGCCGTAGAGCAGGCAGGCGAGCCCGAGCGAGGTCAGGAAAAACCCCGGCCAGTCCAACGGCTTGGGATCAGCCTCGCGATCGCCCGGGATGAAGCGGGCGACCAGCGCCAGCCCGATCAGCCCAAGCGGGATGTTGATGAAGAAATTCCAGTGCCAGGACAGATAGGTGGTGATGAAGCCGCCGAGCACCGGCCCGACGACGGGCGCGAACAATGCCGGCCATGTGATCAGCGCGGTGGCGTTTAGCAGTTCGGATTTCGAGGCGTTGCGCAGGACGAGAATGCGTCCGACCGGCGTCATCAGCGCGCTGCCCAGCCCCTGCACGGCGCGCGCGGCGACGAATTGGGTCAAATTCCCGGAGAAGCCGCAGGCGAGCGAGGCCAGCGTGAACAGCGCGATCGCCACGAGGAAGATGTTGCGCGCGCCGAAGCGGTCGGCGAGCCAGCCCGAAAGCGGCACGAACACCGCCATGGTCAGCATATAGACGGTGATGCCGATGCTCATCGCCACCGCCGGCACGCCGAAGGACTGGCCCATCTGCGGCAGCGAGGTCGAGATGATCGTCGAATCCAGCAGCTGCATGAAGAAGGCGATGGCCACGATCAGTGCCACGCGCCGCGCATTGGTGGCCGTTTCGGGTAAGGCTTCGGTGTCGGGAATGGCAGTCATGTCGGTCTGGTTTGAACAGCATTTAGCCGGCAGCGTCCAGACACAGCGCAACAAACTTTCGTGTCACGCCGCGGCCTGCTATGGGATGAGCGGGGTGACCGAGGAAAGTACGCGCATAAAATGAAGCCCATCTATATCGATTATCTCAATGCCCTCGACATCGAAGCGCTGGATATGACCGATGGCGAAATCATCGCCGCTGTCGAGGCTGGTCTTGTCGCCCAGGGCAAAGGCCAGACGGTGATCGAGCCGCGCGTTCACCTCGAACCGGATCCGTCCTTCCACGGCCATTTCAACGTGCTGCGCGGCTATGTGGCGCCGCTCGACACGGCGGGCGTGAAAATCGTCGGTGACTATGTCGACAACTATCTGCACGGCCTGCCCTCGGAATTCGGCATCCTCAATCTGTTCGACCCGCGCACCGGCACACCGCGCGCCATTCTCGACGCCACCGTCATCACCGATATGCGCACCGGCGCCGTCACCGCCATCGGCGCCAAGCATCTGGCAAGGAAGAATTCCAAGGTGCTGGCCCATATCGGCGCGCGCGGAACCGCCTATTGGAATGTCCGGCTGCTCGACCATCTCTTCGATTTCGAAGAGATCCGCGTCCATTCGCGCCGCCCGGAAAGCCGCGACGGCTTTGCCGCCAAGCTCTCCGCTGATCTCGGCAAGAAGGTTACGGCAGTGGCCGACTGGGAGAGCTGCGTCAAGGGCGCCGACATCGTCGTCGAGGCCTCGCGTCTGCCGGAGCCGCAGCCGCTGCTCAAGACCGAATGGATCAAGCCCGGCGCGCTGGTCATGCCCTATGGCACGATGAGCGCGGTGGAGCTGTCGCTGACCGACATCATGCAGAAGATGGTCGTCGACGACTGGGGCCAGTGCAAGGGCGGCAAGTTCGGCTCGCTGCGCGCCCATGTCGAGACCGGCCGGTTGAGCGAAACGACGCTGCATGCCGAACTCGGCCAGATCGCCGCCGGTCTCAGGCCGGGCAGACAGAGCGACGACGAGACCATCCTGTTCTGGCATCGCGGCCTATCACTGTCCGACATTGCGTTGGGCAAGGCGATGCTGGCCAAGGCAGGCGAAAAGGGCATCGGCCAGAGGCTGCGTTTCGCATGAGCGCGCTCGTCCTTACCGGAGCCGGTGTCAGTGTCAGCGATGTCGCTGCTGTGGCCCGCGAAACGCGCAAGGTGGAGATCGGACCCGAAATCATCGGCAGGCTGGACAAGGCGCGAAAGGTGCTCGACCAGGCCGCCGCCTCCGGTCAGCAGATCTACGGCCTCAACACCGGGCTTGGCGCCAATCTCGGCACCTCAGTCGAAGGCGACGCCAGCGCCTTCCAACGTCAGTTGCTTGAGGGCCGCAGCGGAGCGGTCGGCGAAACCCTGCCGGTCGAGACCGTGCGGGCCACCATGGTCGCCCGCGCCTCGATGCTGTCGGCCGGCGGCTCCGGCCTGTCGCCCGCCGTGTTCACTGCTCTGGTCGATGCGCTCAATGCCGGCGTCCATCCGGTGATGCCTTCGCTCGGCTCGATCGGCGCCGGCGACCTCGTGCTGATGACCGCGCTTGCCCGTCTGCTGATCGGCGAAGGCGAAGCCGATTACCAGGGCCGCCGCATGCCGGCGGCCAAGGCGCTGATGATGGCCCGCCTCGCCCCGATCAGCCTGGCGCCGAAAGATGGACTGTCCCTGATCAACGCCTCGGCGGTCTCCTCCGGCAGCGGCGCCCTTGCGATAGCGGATGCGCTGTCGGCGCTGGCCCAGCAGCAGCAGGCCGGCGCGCTGACCATGGAAGGCTTTGGCGCCAACCGCACCATCCTCGATCCGCGCCTGCAGATGGCGCGGCCGGCCGCCGGACAGCAGGAAGCGGCGAAAGCCTTGCACGACCTTCTCGCCCGCGACGAGATGCCGGCGCCCACCACCTTGCAGGACCCGCTGTCGATCCGCTGCATGCCGTCGATCCACGGCGCGCTGATCGAGGCGATCGGTCAGGCAAAACGCGCCGTCGAGATCGAACTCAACGCGGCCGCCGACAACCCGCTGGTGCTCGGTGACGACGAATTGGTGATGTCGACCGGCAACTTCCACACGGCGGCACTTTCGCTTGCTTTCGAGACGCTCAGCCTGGCGATCGCGCAATGCGCCGCCGCGAGCGTCGCCCGCTTCATCCAGCTCACCGGTTCGGGCCGCAATGGGCTGAGCAAATATCTGTCGCCCATCGGTGGCGCATCGGCCGGTTTCGTGCCGCTGCAGAAGACGGCAACATCGATCCTGGCCGCCATCCGCCACAAGGCCAATCCGGTGATGCTCGATTTTCTCCCGGTTTCGGAAGGCGTCGAGGACCACGCGACCCAGTCGCTCCTCGCCGTCTCGAAATGCGCCGGGATGATCGCGCTGTGGCGGCGGCTGATCGCCTTCGAGCTGATGGCCGCCGCCCAGGCCGTCGACCTGCGTGAAGGGTTGACGCTGGCACCACGCACCGGCGCGATCTATGCAGCAGTGCGCGCGCATGTATCGATGCTGAAGGACGACCGGCCGCTGGGAGCCGACGCCGAGGTGCTTCACGCCATGCTCGCCGACGGAGCGTGGCGAGGCGCTTCGACAGTCGACAAAGAAACCGAAATAGTCAGCTCTTTGCGCCTACCCTTTTCAGGAACAGACTGAGCTCGGCCGGCTCCATGTGCACAACGTGCCTGTCCTCGGGATAGGCGCCGCTGTTGACGTCGGCGACATATTCCGAGAAAGCCGCCACCCGCTCCGCCTGCAGCCGGTCATACTCGGCGGCGAAGTTGCGGTAGACCTTGGAGTGGCGCGGCATGTGGCCCCGGTTCTGGCCAAGGATGTCGTCGGCGAACAGATATTGCGCGTCGCAGCCGGTGCCCGCCCCCATCGACAGCATGATCAGCGAGGTCCGCTCCGAAATTGCCTTGGCGACCTCGACCGGCACCACCTCGATCTCGGCGCCGACGGCGCCCGCAGCTTCCAGCTGCTTCACCGCCTCGAAAACCTCCAAGGCGGTGTCGGCAGTCTTGCCGACCGCCTTGAAGCCGCCGGTCCAGGTGGCGCGGGAGGGAATGAGGCCGACATGGCCGATGACGGGGATGGCATCGTCCGCCATGCGCTTGATCGTCGCATAACCGGCGCTGCAATAGACCGCGTCGGCGCTTGCCTTGTAGAGCCGGAAGGCCCAGCGCACGAAATCATCCGCCGTGCCGATCTCGAAGAAGTTTTCGCCCGGCATGGTGAACAGGCTGGGCGCGGCATCGCGATACTGAGGGTTGAGCACCAGTTCGGGCGGCACCGAGACGATGTCGACCCCTGCCCGTTCGGCGGCCTCCGCCTCGTCCAGGTTGAGCACGCGCAGCATGGTAAGCTGGCGCTTGCCCTTCATCGCGCGCAGATCGGCGACGGTCGGTCTCTTTCGGCTCATTAAAACGTCCCCTCTGTGATGCTGGATCGGTTGCCGCGTCAGATCTGGATCATCACCTTACCGGCCTCGACCTTCACCGGATAGGTCGCGAGATTGACGCAGACTGGCGCGCCCTTGGCCTGGCCGGTCTTGTAGTTGAAGCGGCCATTGTGCTTGGGGCATTCGATGATGTCGTCCATCACCAGCCCGTCGGCCAGATGCGCCTTCTCATGCGTGCAATAGCCGTCTGTGGCGAAGAACTCGTCATCGGGCGAGCGGTAGACCGCGAAAGTCCGGCCGCCATGGTCGAAGCGGATGACGTCCTCTTCCTCCACATCGTCCACCGCGCACGCTTCAACCCAATCGGCCATATCGGTCTCCTCAGCTATTCGGCCGCAGCCGACATATCGACCTCGTGGAACTCGCCGCGATAGGGCCTGGCCGTCGGCGGCAATTCGCGCTTGAGATAAAAATCCTCGTATTTCAGCTGCCGCAGCAGCACCGGCCAGACCTCGCGATAGGCATGCCACATGGACGGGTTCGGCTCCGGCAGGTCGTGCTTGATCAGCTCGTGCAGCCTGGGCAGCGCGTGATACGGCACCATCGGGAACATGTGGTGTTCGACATGGTAGTTCATGTTCCAGTAGATGAACCGGCTGATCGGGTTCATGTAGACCGTGCGGGTGTTGAGCCGGTGGTCGACCACATTGTCGGCCAGCCCGATATGCTGCAGCAAGCCGGTCGTCACCATGTGCCAGGTGCCGTAAAGGCGCGGCAGGCCGATCAGCACCAGCGGGATCCATGATCCCAGCGCGACCGCGATAGCGATCGTGACGACATAGATGGCGACGTGCCAGCGGGCGGCGATCACCGCCTTGTGCTGTTCCATTTCCGGGATGTAGCTCTTCTCCTCGTCCGACAGCGTGCCAAAGGCCTGGCGTACCAGCGTCGGCAGCGAATAGCGGAAGTCGAGAATGCCGGTGAAGGCCAGTGCCGCCTTCAACAGGTCGGGCGGGCGCATGACCGCGATCTCGGCGTCGCGGCCGACGATGATGGTGTCGGTGTGGTGGCGAGCATGGCTCCAGCGCCACTGCACGGGATTGCGCATCAGCATGAAGGAGGCAATGTGGTAGACGACATCGTTCATCCAGCGCGTGCGGAAAGCCGTGCCGTGGCCGCATTCGTGCCAGCGCGAGTCGCTCGACGAGCCGTAGAGCACGCCATAGACGAACAGGAACGGCACCACCCACCACGTGCCCCAGAACCAGACGATGCCGGCGGCCGAACCGACAATGACAGCTATCCAGATGATGGTGTCGCGGATCGCCGGGCCGTCGGAGCGCTGCATCAGCTCCTTCATCGCCTTGCGCGGCACGTCGGTGTGGTACCACTCAGCCGAGGCCAGGCCAGTCTCGATCGCGGCCCGCGTGCTCTCGCCGACCAGGCTATAGTCGCGTTTTTTGCCCATCACACCGACCTCCGGTTTCCGGCCCGCCAGCCGGAGCATTCCTGTCGCATCATGCCCCCAATCTCGGAAAATTTCCCGACGGCCTGGGATAATCCTGCTCCGGCTGCCTGGCGATCGCGCCGATCCTGCCTTCCGCCGCCGCAATCTCCCCGGCGCCATCGAGGACACGAAACACCGCATCGTAGGCCCGGGCTTCGCCATGCTCCAGCCAGATCATCTCGCCGCGGTCACGCGCGGCGAGATCGCCGAGCACATGATGGGTCGAGGGCTCTATGCCCAGCGCATACTGCCCGGCCTGGAAATTCTGCCACTGATAGGCGCAGGGCAGTTGATCCTTGCGCGTCACCACTTCGAAGCCGAGGCCGAGCCGGTCGTTGACCACTGCCACCGGCACTTGGCCTTTATCGTCGGCGGCCATCTCGTGCTGCCAGACCTGCTCGCTGAACCCCAGCTGCGGCGCCGGCGCCGTGCGGTAGCCGACCTTCTGCGCCTCATAGCGCTCGCCGGCATGGCCGGCCCACACCACGTCGCGGATCGGCGCCAGATAGCGCGAGCCCTGGTCGAGCAAGGGATGGCTGACATTGATGTGATAGAAATACATATGCGGCGTACGGTTGAAGCCGTGATTGACGACACGGTCGGAGAGCCGGATCTCGTTGCCGCCGACATCGGCCTCGATGCGACGGATGAGATGCAGATCTTCGCCGAACACCGCCGCCTGCTGGACGATGCCTTCGGCCCACAGCACGCAGCGGTCGCCATCCCAGCGCTCGCCGTAGCCGGTCAGCCGCGCCGGGATGGTGCCGACGCGGCCGTGCAGCGCATGGGTGACGGTCTTCTTGCTGGGGTAGTTGTAGTTTTCGGCAGGCACCTCTTCGCGGCCCAATATGTGGTCGAGGCCGCAGGTGACGAGCAGACCGGAAAAGGAGCGCGCCCAGGCGAGCCCGCTCTCCCCCTCATAGTCGTGCAGGCCGGGATGGCGAAAACCGCTCGGCGAATGCCAGCCGATCGCCTGGCCCTTGAAGTCACAGTCAGAGATATCAAGCGCCCGGTCGACCAGCGCGGTGAAGCGCAGGCCGGAGCCGGTGCGGAACTCCAGCATGCGGATGCCGCGTTCTACGCCATCGCCAAGCGTCATCAACCGCACGCCGGCGAATTGAGACAGCATGCCGGAGCGCTCCGCCACTTGCCGTCGCGAAAGCGTCTTGCCGTAAAGCTCTACCATGCGACGCCCTTCACTTTGCCCTCGCCTCCTTGAGCAAGGCCGACATATCGGCGCCGGTGATGATGCTTTCCACGGTTAGGAGGTCGGTGTCGGCGACGATCTGCTCGGCGACGATCTCGCCGCGGCGCATGACGATGATGCGGTCGGCGACCTGAAACACGTGATGGATGTTGTGGGTGATGAGCAGCACCGAATGGCCGGCATCGCGCACCTCCTTGACGAAGCGCAGCACGCCATGGGTTTCCTCGACGCCGAGATTGTTTGTCGGCTCGTCGAGGATGATCACCTTGGCGGCGAACTGCATGGCGCGCGAAATGGCGATCGACTGGCGCTCGCCGCCCGACAGCGTCGAGACCAGCGCATCGGCGTCGAGCTTCTTCGAGATGCCGACACGCTTGAGCAGTTCGGAAGCAGCCTTGCGCAACTTCGCCAGATCGAGCGGCGCGAACACGCCGAGCCAGCCGAAATTGACCGGCTCGCGGCCGAGGAAAAGATTGCGGGCGATGCTAAGATCCGGCGCCAGCGACGTGTCCTGGTGGATGGTCTCGATGCCGAGGTCCATCGCATCGCGGGTCGAGCGGATCGAAACTTTTTCGCCGCGCACAAAGATGTCGCCCCGGTCGATGGGGACCACGCCCGAGATCGCCTTGATCAGCGTCGATTTGCCGGCGCCATTGTCGCCGAGCAGCGCCACCACTTCGCCTTCCCTGAGTGTCAGCGAGGCATTCTTCAGCGCACGCACGCTGCCGAAGGATTTCTGCAAATTCTGCAGCCGCAGCACTTCCATCGTCAGCTCCTTGCGGCGTTCTTCTGCAGCAGAGCGTGCAGGATGAGCATGGCCAGGATGATGAGGCCGACGAAGATGTTGTAGGCGAGCCCCGGCACACCGATCAGCACGATGCCGTTGCGGATGGCGCGCAGCATCAGCGCGCCGACAATGGTGCCGAGGATGGTGCCGCGCCCGCCGGTTAGCGCCGTGCCGCCGACCACCACCATGGCGATCACTTCCAGCTCGTAGCCGGTGCCGGCCACCGGTGAAGCGGCCGATATGCGGAAGGCGCTGATCATGCCGGCAAGCCCGGCCAGCACCGAGGTCGCGATGAACAACCAGATCTTGACGGCGTCCGCCGGCACGCCGCGCGCCACCGCCGCGTTGCGATTGCTGCCGATGGCGCTGATCCAGTTGCCGAGCTTGGCGTAGCGCAGGATGTAGATGGCAAACAGCGACAGGCCGATGAACCACCACAGCGAGGTGTAGAAGCGGAACGAACCGACATTGAAGCTGCCTGCAAGCAGCGTCACGAAAAAGCCGGGCTGGTCCCAGGATTTCAGCGGAAACCCTTGCGTGATGTAGAGGGCCGCGCCGCGCACGACGAGCAGCATCGACAGCGTCACCAGGAAGGACGAGATGCCGATCTTGGTGACGATCAGCCCGTTGATCGCGCCGATCGCGATGCAAAGGAGAAGGCCGGCCAGAAGGGCGACGCCGATATCCCAGCCGGCGTTCTGCACCAGAAGCATCACCACCACCGGCGCCAGGCCGAACACCGCGCCGACGGAGAGATCGAATTCGCCCGCCGTCAAAAGCAGCGTCATGCCGAGCGCGATGATGCCGAGCTCGGGCAGGAACGCCATCATGTTGGAGATGTTGAGCGGCGACAGGAAATTGCGGTCGGCGATGGCGAACACAGCCAGCAGGACAATGAGGATGACGAGCGAGGAGAATTGCGGCGAGCGTATCAGGCTCGATCTGCGTTTCCCGACAGGCATCTCGTCTTCTGCGGCGATCGTCATGACTGTTTGAACCATGCTTGAAAGACGCCCGCCGCTTTCACAGCGGGCGCTGCTTTTCTCACTTCTTGTCGTAAAGCTTCAGGATCGGGTCGACGCTCGAGGCGTCGTAGAGACCGAACGTGTGAATGTCATAGCCAATCGGTTCGCCCGAAGCAGCAAGCCCGAGCAGCGCCACCGGCATGAAGCCTTGCGCCGACGGATACTGCCAGGCGGCGGCGTTGACGAAGCCGTCCTTGACGGCCTGCGCCGTCTCCTTGGAGTTGCCCCAGCCGACGACCGGGATCTTGCCGGCCGGCACGCTGGCGCCGTCGAACACCCGCTTGACGCTGGCCGCCACGGAATCGCCCAGCGCAATGATCGCCGGCGGATTGTTGGCGACCATATAGTCGGTCATCTTGGCGATGATGCCAGCCGGATCGGTGCCGCAATCGACGACGTCATATTTGATCCCCAACGGATCGAAAACGCTGGCAATGCCTTCGGTTTCCAGCTGCTGATAGCTGGCGCCGGGAACCTCGACTGGCAGGAACACCTTGTCGCCCTGCTTCACCATCTTGTGGTCGACGAGATATTTCGCCCAGATCGCGCCGGCCTCCTTGAGGTCGGCGCCGACATAGGCCTGGCGGCCCGTCGCTGGATCGTCGGTGTTGAAGAACACGATCGGAATGCCGGCGGCCTTCGCCGCCTTCACTTCCTCGGTCCACAGACCCGGCTGCGCCGAGGTGGTGGCGATGCCGTCGGGCTTGGCCGCCAATGCTGAATTGAAGGCCTCCTTCTGCGCCGCCATGTCGCCGCCGCTGAAGGAGATCTTGCAGGTCACCTTGAGCTGGTCGCAGGCCTTGGTGGCACCGGCGTTCCAGTCGATCCAGAAGGCATCGGAAGGTCCGCCATGCGACAGCAGGTAAAACGTCTTCTGGCCGTCCTGCGCCTGCGCGGCCGAACCAAGCGCCACGCCAGCGAGCACCGTTGCGGCGGCCGCCAATTTCCAAGCGAATTTCAACATCTTGTTTCCTCCACTTCGTGTCGTGCAAGTGCCGGCGCCGCCTTTCAAAGGCAGCGCCACCGCATCTCAAAGCCCGTTGGCGCGGAACTTCCCGTCGAGGAATTTTTTGGCGCGCGGCACGTCGTCTTCCGACAGATGCTCGATGATGACCGGGATGTTCGGGTGCTTTTCCGCCAGCCGCTTGAGGTAGAGATCGTAGTTCAGCGCGCCGAGGCCCGGCGCCGGCAGTTCGATCTCGCCGACACCGCGGAAGGTGTGGCTTTCCATCGCATCGGCGTCGCCGATATCGGCATGCTTCTCGGACTTGTCGTCACCCGAGCGCTTGACGTCCTTGGCGTGCGCGATCTTGATCTTGTCGGTCAGCGTGTCGAACACCTGGTTCAGGATCTGGTCCATCCTGTCGATGTTGTGGGTCTCGAAATAGTTGGTCGGATCCATAAGCAGGCCAAGGCCGGGATGGTCGACCTGCGCGAACATCTTCACCGTTTCCTCGACCGAGCCGACGACGTTGTTGACGTAGGTCTCGAGCAGGAACACCGCACCGTGGTCATAGGCCGTCTGGGCGAGGTCCGCGATCACCTTGCGGCATTCCTCGAACCCTTCCTCGGTCTTGTTCTTGGGGTGATGCACCCAGTCGGACTCGGTGTTGTAGGTGCCGGTCTCCGAGATCACGTAAGGCGAGCCGAAATGGCGGGCGTTGCGGATGATCTCCTTTAGATAGCCGACGCGCCTGTCACGCTCGGCCTTGTCGGGATGGATGATGTTGGTGTAGCCCGACACGCAGCAGACCGGCAGATTGTGGTCGCGGAAGACGTCGCGCACCTTCTTCGCCTTGTCCTTGGTGATCTGCCCGGCCGACAGGTCGACATCCCTAAAGTGCAAGTCGAGCTGCACCGTGTTGAAACCGAGGCCGCGGATCTTCTTCGCCGTCTCTTCGAGGCCGTACGGGAAATAGCCCGTGAAAATACCTGCCTGCATCATGGTGTGAATTCCTCCCTGTAAGCGATTCAGTTGTCTGGTGTTTCCAGTTGCGGTGATCAGATAGTGATTTCGGAAAGCTTGACCGTGCGCCCCGATGCCATCGAGCGGTAGCCCGCTTCGACCAGCGCCATGGTCTTGACGTTGTCGGCGACGGAGAGCGCCGGCGGCGTGCCGGTCTTCACCGCATGCTGCAGCTGCTCCATGACGCCGATGAAGGCATGCGGGAACCACATCTTCTCCCAGCTAGGGGTCACCCACTCGCCGCCGGTGGTCTCGGCCGAAGCATAGGTCAGCGTGGAGGCAGCACCCGTCGGCCAGCCGATCGTGCCCTTGGCGACGCCCTTGGTGCCGTCGACGCGCCAGTTGATGTGCTGGTCGTCCTTGTATCCCTCCTGGCGCGGGCCGGACCAGACATCCTCCAGCGATACGGCAAGCACGCCGGACGGGAAACGCAGCGTCGACACGGTGATGCCGTCGGAATGGTCGAATGTCGTGCGCGGGTCTTTGCGCGTGAGTGTTGTGATCTCATCGGGATCACCGAACAGGAAGCGCAGCACGTCGAGATGGTGCACGCTCATATTGGCAAGCGTCAGCCGGTCGTAGCCCTGAAGGAAGGTCTGCCAGTGCGGGATGGCGTGCATGTCGATCTGCGCGAAGACGATGTCGCCCAACGCGCCGCTGTCCATGATCTGCTTCAGGACGCGCATCGACTGGTCGTAGCGCATGTTCTGGTTGACCGAGAGGATCTTGCCGGCCTTCGCCGCCTCGTCGCGCAGCTTCACGGCTTCCTCGACCGACAGCGCCAAGGGCTTCTGCGCCAGGATCGCCTTGATGTGCTTCTGTTTCAGCGCATGGCGGATCAGCGCCGGCTGCAGGTCGGGCGGAAAGGCAAGGTCGATGATCTCGACAGTCTCGTCCTCGATCAGTTGTTCCGGCGTATCATGCACGGTCGGGATGCCCCAGCGCGTGGCGACCTTCTGAGCATTGGCCTTGGTGCGTGAGGCGATCGCCACCACCGGGAACCCAGCCTCCTTGTAAGCAGCGAGATGGCACTCGGCCATGATCATGCCGGCGCCGACGCAACCGATCCTGTATTCCTTCGTGCGGACCTTAACGTCCGGCTCGAAGCCTTTGCCTGCCATGTCTTCCTCCCGAAATTCTGTCCTCGCGGCCGCAGTCATCGTGCCAGCGCGCCTCCGCTCTGTCCGAAATAATGCACGCGGGCCGGCTCGCATGATATCGCCACCATCGCATCGGGCCTGATGTCGGGCTGGCCGCGCAGCAGCGCCTTCAGCCGCGCATGCCCGGCGGCGAGTGTCACGACGGTGTAGCCGCCGAGCGGCTCGACCTCGAACACCCGCGCCGGGCGGCCCTGGCCGCCATCCTCTTTTCCATCAATGGGCCACGGCCTGACCTTGATATCCTCCGGCCTCAGCCCGATCTCGACGGCATCGGCGGGAACCGCGCGATCCGCAATCAGGATCGTGCCTTCGGCCGCCTCGACGCCGCCCTCACCGCGCGCCGATTTGAGGATGTTCATGACAGGCGAGCCGAGCAGCCGCGCCACATAGGTGCTGGCCGGACGATCATAGATCTCGGCCGGCGCGCCGATCTGCCTGATCCTGCCATTCTCCAGGATGGCGATGCGGTCGGCGATCGACATCGCCTCTTCCTGGTCGTGGGTGACATAGATCAGCGTCTTGCCCAATTCGCGCTGGATGCGCTTCAGCTCGACACGCGTTTCCTCGCGCAGCCGCGCATCGAGCGCCGAGATCGGATCGTCCATCAGATAGGCGTTGGGGTCGCGCACCAGCGCACGCGCGATCGCCACACGCTGGCGCTCGCCGCCCGAAAGCTGCGCCGGCGGCTTGTGCAGGATGTGGCCGATATGCAGCTTGGCCGCGACGTCGGCGACCCGCTTTTTGATCTGGAGCTCGGCAACGCCGCGTTCGACCAGCGGAAAGCGCACATTGTCGAGCGCGCTCATATGCGGGAACAGCGCGAGGTTCTGGAACACCATCGCCACATTGCGCTCGGCCGGCGACATCGCGTTGACCGGTCTGCCGCCGATAAGGATTTCGCCGGCGTCCGGGCTCTCCAGCCCGAGCACCAGGCGCAGGATCGTCGACTTGCCCGACAGCGGCGGCCCGAAGAAGCAGAAGAACTCGTTGTCGTTGACCGTGAACGACGCATCGTCGACGGCGAGCGTCTTGCCGTAGCGCTTGGTGACATTGCGAAAGACGATGTCGGCCATGGCTCAACCCACCCTCATCGCAAGGCCGCTGGCGGCGTCGAAAATGCGCACGGACGATGCCGCGGGCGCGACGACCGCGGTTTGCCCGATCGAGAGCCCGACATCATTGTCAAAGACCGCTTTGACAGCGCCCTCGCCCTGGCCGAGATGGACAATGGTGCGCGCACCAATGCGCTCGACGAAAGTGACAGGCATGGCAAGCCCGCGCCCATCTTGCGCCAGCGCCACTTGCTCCGGCCGGAAGCCGTAAAGCACATCGCCGCGTGCGCCCCGCAAGGTCGCCGCCAGTCCATCCGGCAGCGGCGGCGTGATGCCCAGCGGGCCGAGATCGACGACCAGCCCACGATCACTTTCCGCCGGTTTGCCCTTGAGCAGGTTCATGCCGGGCGCGCCGATGAAGCGGGCGACGAAGACATTGGCCGGATTGTTGTAGACTTCGAGCGGCGTGCCGACCTGTTGCAGCACGCCATGGTCCATGACGGCGATGCGGTCGGCCATGGTCATGGCTTCGAGCTGGTCGTGGGTGACGTAGACCATGGTCTGCTTGAACTGGCGCTGCAGCTGTTTCAGTTCGGTGCGCATGACAGCCCGGAATGCCGCGTCGACATTGGACAGCGGCTCATCGAGCAGGAAGATCGCCGGCTCCATGATCGCCGAGCGGCCGATCGCCACGCGCTGCAAGACGTTGACCGACAGCCGGTCGGCCTTGCGGTCGAGCAGCAGCGTCAGTTGCAGCAGCTCGGCGATGGCGCCGACGCGGCGGTCGATCTCGGCTTTCGCCGCACCGCGCATCTTCGGCCCGTAGGCAAGGTTCTGGCGTACGCTCATATGGGTGAAGATGGCATAGTTCTGGAAGACGAAGCCGACGCCGCGCCGGCCCATCGGCACGCCGGCCATGTCGCGTTCGCCAAACAGGATCCTGCCGCTGGTCGGCTCTTCCATGCCGGCGATCATGTTCATCGTCGTCGACTTGCCGCAGCCGGACGGCCCGAGCAGCGCCATGAACTCGCCATCCGCTATGTCGAGGTCCATGGTCTTCAGTGCGGTGAAGTCGCCGAATGTCTTGGTGAGGTTACGCAGCTGGATGGCGCTCATGCCGCAACCTCCCTCGCCCGCGCCATGCGCTTCATGGCGAACACGGCAACGATGGAGAGCACGATCAGGATGGCCAGCGCGATCGCCGCCACATAGCCCCAGATCAGGTCTTGCGTGGTGACCTTGTAGATGTAGACGGAGATCGTTTCTGTGGCGACGCCGGGACCGCCGCCGGTCATGATATAGAGCGTGTCGAAGATCTTGAAGTTCTCGATTACCCGGATCGCCAGCGCGATGATGATGATGGTCTTCATCTTCGGCAGCACGATGGTGACGAAGCGCTGCCACGGATTGGCGCCGAGCAAGGTCGCCGCCTTGATCTGGTCCTCCGGCACGCCGACCAGGCCGGCCAGCAGGATCAGGAACATCAGCGGCGTCCACTGCCAGATGTCGGCGATCATCACCGCGATAAGCGCCAGGGTTGGGTCCGACAGCCAGGCGATGGTGACGGGAGAACCGGTAAGCGAAGACAGGATGTCGTTCACTGGGCCGCCAGACTGGAACAGCATAAAGAACATGTAGCCGGCCACCGCCGGCACCACCATCATCGGCATCAGCAGGATCGAATAGAAGATGCGCTTGCCCGGAAAATCGTCGGCGAACAGCGTCGCCAGCGCGAGGCCCAGCAGGAACTCCGCCGGCACGCAGACGAGCATGACGATCGCCGTGCGCTTCAGTGCGCTCCAGAAGCGGGCATCGGCGGCGAGATCGGTGTAGTTGGCGAAACTGTTCCACATCTCCCAGGCATTCCACCAGCCGAGACCCGAAAGCGGCGACCAGTCGGTGACGCTGATGTAGAGCTGCATCAGAAGTGGAAAGGCCGAAATGAACAGCACCAGGACCTGCGCCGGCAGCGTCAGCCGGAAGCCCAGCCGGGCGCCTTCGTCGCGCAGGGCGGGCTTCGCAAGCGCGGCGCCCATGTCGTCCTCCGAACCAGTCACGGTCACCGCGCTCATTGCTTGAGCGCCCCAAAAGTCAGCCCGCGCACCAGATGGCGTTGGATGGCGATGCCCATGATGACCGGAGGGACGGCGGCGATCAGGCCGAGCGCCGCCTTGGCGCCATAGAGCTGGCCGGTCATCGAGGACGACAGCGAGGCCATGTAAACGGGGATGGTCACCCATTCGCGCGTCGTCAAAAGCAGCGCGATCAGATAGTCCGACCAGTTGAGGATGAAGACGAACAGGGCGGCACTGGCGAGCGGCGCGCGCATCATCGGCAGCGTGATGCGGGTGAAGACGCGCAGCCGCGAACAGCCCTCGACAAGTGCTGCTTCCTCGATCTCGCGCGGCATGTCGTCGAAGAAGGTCTTCATCAGCCAGAAGGCGAACGGCAGAGTGACGATGCCGTAGATCAGCGCCAGGCCCCACCAGCTGTCGGTGAAGTTCAGGAAGGCCCACATGATCATGACAGGGATCATCACCGCCATCGGCGGAAACAGCCGCAACTGGATCAGCGCCAGCGGCAGGTTCTGGCCGGAGCCGAAACGCGACAGCCCGTAGGCCGCCGCCGTGCCCGCCGACATGGCGATGGCGGTGCCGAATACCGCCGACAGCAGCGACGACAGGATCGGTTTCAGCGCCGTGCGGTCGAGCGCCACGATCAGGCTATTGGTGGATTCGCCGAACACGAAGCGGAAATTGCTGAGCGTCGGGTTCTTCGGCCACCATGTCAGCTCAGCACCCGTCGCCGACCATTCGGCGATCGGCTTGAGGGCCATCGACACCATCCACAGGATCGGCACCAGCGTCACCGCCATCGCCGCGAGGATCGCGGCATAGCGGAATATCTCGAAAGGAACGGAACGCTTCATCTGGCTGCTTTGCTGGTCGCGTTGCTGACGAAGGGGAAGAGCTTCGCCCCTCCCCTCCGGCTCTGATCCAGGGAGACGGATCAGCTGATCGGGTCGAGAACGGTCGGCCAGGCCTCCTTGTTGGTTCTGATGGCTTCGAGCAGTTTGTCCTCACCGATGCGCCGGGCGATCTTCTTCCACTCGGCCTCGGTGTCGGCCATCGCCTGTTCTGCGGTCTTGGCCTTGGTCAGCGAGGCCATGAGGTTTTCGTCGAGCGCATTGTGGAAGGCGGTGGCGCCGGGATAGTTGATGGTCGGCACCGTGCGGGCAACCGTCTCGCGCACCACATCCATGTGGTAGGCATGATAGGTCTGGCGCACCAGCGGATCGGAGAAATCCGAAAGCCGGAACGGATCGAGATAGCCGCCGGGATTGGCGCTCATCCAGGCATAGATGCGGGCCGAGCCCAGCCATTGCAGCAGGAGGTAGGCCACCTCCTGGTTTTTTGACTGCGACGAGACCATGCCGGTCAGCGAGAACCACAGCACCGAGCGGCTGATCAGCTTGCCGTCGATCTCGCGGCCAGGCGGCAGCATCGAGCCGATCTTGCCGGTGACCTGGGAATCCTTGTTGCCGGCATTGTCGAGGAATTTCGGCAGGTTGGAGAAGGCGCAGGTCATCGCCGCACCGCCCTTGGCGAAATTGCCGTACTGCTCCGGCCAACCCCACGAGATCGCGTCCGGCGAATGATGGACAAGTGAGCCGACATATTCGTTGGTGGCGGCGATGCCGTGTTCGGAATTGATCAGCGGCTTGCCGTCGTCGCCGAACAGGAACTGGTTGGGCGAGGCCATGGAGACATAGCGTTGGTACCAGTTGGTGTAGCCCCAACCCTGGTTGCGCAAATCGGTCGAGCCGAACAGGCCCTTGTCGGGACGCTGGAAGAAGGCGGCAATGTCGCCGTGCTGCTTCCAGGTCTTGGGCGGCGCCAGATCGTAGCCGTATTTGTCCTTGAAGGCCTTCTGCTCGGCTGCGTCACCGAACAAATCTGTGCGGTAGACCCAGGTCTGGAAGTCGCCGTCCAGCGACACGCCATAGTTCGAGCCGCGATATTTGTTGAGCAGCGACACGCCCTTGGCGCCGTCGACATAGCCGGTCTTGGGATCGTCCCATTCGGGCTTGTACTGGGCGACGAAGTCGTCGAGCTTGGCAATGCCGCCGGTTTCGGCGAGATCGCCAAGGCGGTTCCATTCGGTGGAATAGATGTCATAGGCCCCACCCTTGGTGGAGATGTCCTGCATCGTCTTGGTGAATTCCTGGCCGTTCGGCAGGCCGACGATCTCGATCGGAATGCCGGTCTCCTTTTCCCAGAGTTCCTTGATCGACGGCGCGCCGGCCGGGAAAGGTTGCGTCAGCTGGCCGATCGAACCGTCCGACAGGCCGAGCACGATCTTGGCCGGCGCCTTGCCGGCGCCCTTCAGCGCCTTGGCCGCCTCGATGGCGCGGCCTTCCGGCGTGTCGGCGCCATACTGGTAACGCTCGGCGCCCTCGAAGCCGGTCGGGCCGCCGATCATGCCCGGTGCCAGCGCGTCGGCCGCAAAGGCGCGGCCGGGACGAATGAATTGCGGTGCGATGCCGGCCGCGGCCACGAACGCCGCCGCCTTTCCTCCGGACGCCAGCAACCGGCGCCGCGATATGCGGATCAGATCAGACATTGGAATTCCTCCCTCAGGGCTCAATGTTTCCTCCACGAGCCCATGAGGGATATTGACGGCAGGATGGGAAGGCTGTCAACATCATAAATAATCAAAATACCTCACAACATCGCAATGAGGCGGGGAAATGCGTCATGCCAGGGTCCATATACCGCTCCAGATGCCTCGATTTGATGGGAAATGTGTCTTCCCGTTCCGGAACAGCCGTGCCGGGCGAGCTGATTTAGCCCGACGGCTTGCGCTTCGGCCAAGGCCGGATACATCATTTCCCATCAGAATCGCCGATGGCGAGGAGTCGTGGCCATCGGGCCGGCTGCCGGCATTACGTGATCCTGATGCGTTGAGGAGATGAAAGACGGTGCGTTCCACCCTGACCGACATAGCCCGGGAAGCCGGCGTTTCCGCCGCCACCGTCGACCGCGTGCTCAACAACCGCCCTGGGGTCAGGGCACGCACGCGCGAGATCGTGCTCGAAATGGCGCAGCGCCTCGGCTACATCGCCGAAGGCCCGAACGGGGTGCCGCCGCGCGCTTTGCACGGCGACGTCATTCGGCTCGACTTCGCGCTGCCGGCCGGCACCAATTCCTTCATCAAGATGCTGCACCGGCACATCGAGGCGCAGGCTTTGGCGCGACCGGATCTCGACGTCCACATCGCCACCATAGAAGGCTTCAATCCCGACCGGCTCGCCCGCCTGCTGCAGGATTTGCGTGGACAGACGCAAGGCGTCGGCGTCATCGCGCTCGACCATCCGACGGTGCGTGAGGCGCTCCGCTCGCTGTCGGCCAACGACGTCAAGGTGGTGACCATCGCCTCCGACATCCTGCATGTGCCGAGGGTGGCCTATATCGGCATCGACAACCGCGCCGCGGGCCGACTGGCCGGCTATCTGCTCAACCGCTTCATGGGGCCGGAACGCCCCGGCAAGGTGGCGCTGTTCGCCGGCTCGCTCTCCTATCGCGGCCATGAGGAGCGCGAGATGGGGTTCCGGCACATATTGACCGAGGAATCCCCCAATCTCGAGATCGTCGAGATGCGTGAAATGCTCGACGACCGCGAAAAGGCCTATTTGGAGGCGTCAGCGCTTCTGGACCGGCACCCCGACCTTGCCGCGATCTACAATGTCGGCGCCGGCAACACCGGCATCGCCCGCGCCCTCAAGGAGCGCGGCCGCGCGCAATCCATGGTCTTCCTCGGCCATGAAGTGACGGACGGCACCAAGGATCTTCTGCTCGACGGCACGCTCGACGCGGTCATCGACCAGAACCCGCGCGTCGAGGCCCGTGAAGCGCTCAACACGCTGACCCATGCGGTCCGGGGGCTGCCCTATGAACTGCACCAGCCGAGGCTGCAGGTGATCTTCAAGGAGAATATCCCGGAGATCTGAGCGGCTAGCTTTCTGTTTTAGCTCTGACGATCGCCCGGCCGTCCGCGCCAGCGCCGATCGCTACCCTGTCGCCGGAAACAAGTCCGGCAACATCGCAGACCACCAGCGGCATGCTGATCCCATAAAGAAACTCGGCAACGATGGCGCCCACCGCCAGGATCGGGTCAGGACGCTCCATCAAGATACCCGCCGGCGCTGTCCCCCTACGGATCGCTTCTGCCAGAACCGAGGACGAGGACGACGACCCTCGCCCACTCGGCATGACGAGAATCATGCCGGCGACATTCTGGCCAAGGCCCGGATGCGAATGGTCAATGATCTCGCCGGTCTCGGCATCGATGCCGCCCCAGAAGCTGAGCGGCTGCGAAAACACCAGCGCCTGGCCTTCGGCCTCGCCGACCAGCTGGAAGCTGCCGGATCGTTCTGCCGACCGCGTCATGAGGCACTCCGCACGACATGCCCGACCGCGGCGGAGCGGATGCAATCCTTCATGTCGGCGAAGGCGACGGTCACGCCGATATTGCCCGGCGCGTAATGTGCCCATTTGCCGGAATTGGTCATCACCACGCCGTCGAGCCGCTCGAGGATGGAGGTGACATAGGTGCAGGTGTCGGCGACAGGGATCAGGCCGAAAGCCTCCATGCCGGCCAACGCCCCTTCCTCCTGCAGCCGCGTCAGCGTCGCGCGTCCGGTGTTGACATAGATCGGGATGCCCTTGCCAGGTGCTGCCTCGCGCAGCAGCGGCAACAGGCGCATCCATTCCTCGTGCGAGAAATGCGGCGTGCCCAGCGACACGGCCGCCAGCGGCGCCCCGTCAGCCACTCCGGACAATCTGGACAGCGCATGATCGATGTCTGCCTGGGTGATGCGGATCGTCTCTTCCGGTGCGTGGCCGTGGAACGCCTCGTCTGGCGTGCTGGCCTCCGGCGTGATGCCGACCGCATGGAACAGCGCCACGGCACCCGTCGTCGCCGCCGCCGCGCCCAGTGCCTTCAGCTGATCCTCGTCACGCGGCTGCGGCAAGCCTGATATGACCGGAATGCGGTCGCCGCTGGCTTGCCCGATGATCAGCCCGACGCCCACGAACAGGCTGTCGCTCGGCTCCGCGTCAGGAATGGCCAGTTCGAACAGGATGCGGCCACGACGGTTTTCGCTGAGATGCAGACCCCAGGCCGGCGCGCGTCCGGTCATGGCGCAGCACAAATCGATGAAATCGCCATAGCGGTTGGTGCGCGCGCCGATCACCGAATTGGCGAAGACGATGGCGTTGGATTCGCCCCAGGCGATCTGCTGGCCGAATTCAGGCCGGAAGCGTGTCTGGTAGGGCGCGCAAGTAAAGGTCGCCTGGCAGCCCAGTTCCATATGCGCCTTCATCAGCCGCCGCGCGGGCACCTCATCGGCCGCCGGCATCTTCACCATGCCGGGATGGATGAGGTCGAACGAGCCGACATTCAGCGTCGTCGGCACCTGCACGCGGCCGCCGCCCTCGACCAGCCGTTCGACGAAATCGAGCCCGGCCTTGCCGTGATAGAGGCAGCCATCGATATGAGCGCCCGTGATGTCGAGCAGGCCCTGTGCGCCGATCGCGTTGGAAAAGGCGACGAGGATTTTCATGGCGGCGGCGGCCGACAGGCCTTGCTCGCCATCGAGCATGGATCGGTCCTGCGCGGTCAATTCCAGTGTCATCGGAAAACTCCGGGCTTATGCCCGGCTATGCTGTTCCTCATTGCCTGCTATCTGGCAAGAGCCAGAACGAGGATCAGCTCGCAGCAATCAACACCGTACTTTCCGGCGACCAGCGCAGCACCACATCCTGCCCCTCGGCCAGCCTGTCCGCGCCGGTGTTCTGCACAATGACCTTCAGCGTCTGGCCGGCGCGCTCGACGAAATAGGTGCTGTTGTTGCCGGCGAAGATGCGTTTGGAAACCTGCCCCTTCAGCATGTTCGCATTGGTCGCGTCGGAGGCTCCGCCATCCGTGGCGATCCGAATGCGCTCCGGCCGCACGGCACAGCTCGCCTTGGCACCGGCGGCAAGCCGGTCACCCACCTCAGCAGCGATTGCCGTGCCATCGGGCAGCCTGATGCCATTACCCGTCGAGTCGCCGCGAAAGATGTTGGCGTCGCCGAGGAAGGTCGCGGCGAATTCGCTTTTCGGCCGGTCGTAGATTTCCTCCGGCGGCCCCTCCTGCACCATCCTGCCGTCGCGCAGGATGCCGATGCGATCGCTCATCGTCAGCGCCTCTTCCTGGTCGTGGGTGACGAAGATGGTGGTGATGCCGATCTCGCGCTGGATGCGCTTGAGCTCGATCTGCATGTCGACGCGCAGCGCCTTGTCGAGTGCGCCCAATGGCTCGTCGAGCAACAGCACGCGCGGCTTGGTGACGATGGCGCGCGCCAGCGCGACGCGCTGGCGCTGGCCACCGGAGAGCTGGTGCGGCCGGCGGCCGCCGAGCTTGCCCAATTGCACGAGGTCGAGCGCGCGCTGCACTTCCGCTGCGATCACCGCCTTGGCCTCACCGCGCACCGACAGGCCGAAGGCAACATTGTCGGCGACGCTCATATTCGGAAACAGCGCGTAGTTCTGGAACACCATGCCGATGCGCCGCTTTTCGACCGGCACGCGCTCGACGCTCTCGCCACCGATGGAAATGCTGCCGGTATCGGGAAAATCGAAACCTGCGATCTGGCGCAGCAGCGTGGTCTTGCCGCTGCCTGATGGTCCGAGCAGCGCGTAGAACCCACCATCGGCGAAATCGATGGAGACATCGTCCAGCGCCTTGTGCGCGCCAAAGCTGCGGGAGACGTTGGATACCTGCACGCCGGCCATTATTTCTCTCCGCCGAATTTGAAGAACCGCGCCGTCAGCAGCATCAGCGCCATCGACACGACAATGATGATGGTCGAGACCGCGTTGATCTCGGGCGTAAAACCCTTGCGGATCGCGGCGTAGATTTCGACCGGCAGCGTCGTCTGGCCGGGCGTCGACAGGAAGTAGGAGACGACGAACTGGTCGAACGACACGGCAAACGCAAACAGTCCGCCGGCGATGACGCCCGGCATGATCCAGGGCAGCGTGACCCGCATTGTGACCTGCCATTGGTTGGCACCGAGCGAGCGCGCCGCCTCTTCCAGTTCCGGCGCGAAGGTCTGCAGGCGGGCCGAGACGACGACGATGACATAGGGTAGCGCCAGCGCGACATGGCCAAGCAGGATGGCGAACAGGCCGCGCCCGATGCCGACGCCGAAGAAGAAGATAAGCATCGCCGTGCCGGTGATCAGCCACGGAATGGCGATCGGCGGAAACAGCAGCGCCTGCAGCACTTTCTTGCCGCGGAATTCATAGCGGTAAAGGGCCAGCGAAGCCGCCGAGCCCAGCACCACGCTGATGATCGTGGTGATGACAGCGATCTCCAGGCTATTCCAGGTCGCCGATATCAGCTGGTCGTTCTGCCACAGCGAGGCGTACCATTCCGTCGTCCACTCGAACGGCAATTGGTAGAAGGGCGAGACGTTGAACGACATCAGCGCCATGATGATGATCGGCAGATAAAGGAAGGCGAGCAGCAGGAAGATGTAGAGGCGGCCAAACCATTCGAGGATGCGGGTCGTCATCATCACCCGGCCCTCCGCAGCACTGGTGAGGCGACCGCCAGGATGACCAGCACGACGGCCAGCAGGATGAAGGACAGCGCGGCTCCCAGCGGCCAATTGAACACGGCGACGAACTGGTCCTCGATCACAGTGCCGTAGAAGGTGCCGGTGCGCCCACCAAGAATGCGCGGCTCCATGAACGAGCCGACGACCGGCACGAAGATCAGCGCTGCTCCCGCCACCAGTCCCGGCATCGACAGCGGGATGATCACCCGCTTCAGCATCTGCAGCCGCGAGGCGCCGAGCGAGCGCCCGGCCTCGATCAGCGAGTCGTCGATCGCCTGCAAGGTGAGATAGCAGGTCAGCACCATATAGGGCACGTAGGAGTGCACCAGGCCGATGATGACGGCTGGGTAGGAATACATGAGATCGATGTTGATCTTGAACGGCAGCACGGCGTTGAGCGCCGTATCGAGGATACCGCCCTCGCGCAAAACCATCGCCCAGGAAAAGATGCGCACCAGTCCGTTCGACCAGAAGGGCAAGATGACGAGGAGAAAAATCGCCTCGCGACTGCGTCCCTTCAGCACCTTGGCGAGCACATAGGCGCCGGGATAGCCGATGACGACGCACCACAAAGTCACCTCTAGCCCAAGCCGCAGCGAGGCGAGCAGCAGCGTCAGATAAAGGCCCTGCGAGAAGAAGGCGGCGTAGTTGCCAAGCGTGAAAGCCCAAGGCTTTCCCGACAGCGGCAGATCGGTCATGAAGGAGAAGAAAACCATGGCCGAAAGCGGCAGGAAGATCGCCACTGTCAGCCAGAGATAGGCCGGCGCCAACAGCGGCAGAGCCGATCTCAGTCCGCTGCGCGATGCGGTCGCTCCCTCCACTGCCATGAGACCCTCCTCCCCAGGATTGAAGGACCAGCCGGCGCGAACCGCCGGCTGGTTCGGACGTGAGCTTTATTTCACGTCGACCTTGAGCTGCTGCCACAGCGCCAGATAGGCCTCGCGCTGGGCGTCGGTGATCGGCGCCTGGAACTGGATGCGCTTGGCGACCTCGGGATCGCCCATCACCTTGCGGTTGAAGGCGTCCTCGGGCAGCGCTTCCACCGCCTTGGTGTTGGCCGAGACGGGAGCGCCGACCTTGGTGACCCATTCGACATAGAATTTCGGGTCGATCATGTAGTTGATGAAGGCTTGCGCACCCTCGACGTTCTTGGAGCCGACCGGAATGGAGAAGGCATCCAGCCAGGCGACGGCGCCCTCCTGCGGGATGACAAGCGAAACCGGCAGCTTGAAATGCGTCTTGGCACGGTCGGCCGAACCGCTCCAGTAGGTGCCGATGTCGATCTGGTTGGAGGCGACCATCTGGTTCCAGTCGTTCTCCGAGCTCCAGAAGGTCTTGATCTGCGGCATCAGCGAGGTGAGCTTCGTCTTGACCGCATCCATATCCTTGATGTCGTTGATGTTCTGGCCGGTGGCGATGGCACCGAACTGCACCGCCTCGACGGCGTCGTCGCGGATGACGACACGGCCCTTATGCGCGGGATCCCACATTTCGGCGATCGATGTCGGCGGCTTGTCGAAGGACTTTTCGTTGATGGCGAGCGCGGTCAGGCCCCACACCCACGGCACGCCATAGACCTTGCCGTCATGGTCGAGCATCGGCGAGCCGGCCTTGTCCTTGCTGATGTCGGCATAGTTCGGCAGCTTCGACACATCAATCGGCTGGATCAGCTTTTCGGCCATCGCCTGGTCGTTGAAGGCGGCGTTGATCATGACCACGTCGTAGAGGCCGGGATTGGTCCGGATCTTGGTCAGCATTTCCTGTTCGGAATTGAAGAAGTCGTTGACGACCTTGTTGCCGGTCGCCTTTTCGAAAGCCGCTACGGCCCAGGGTTCGTCGGCGCCGTAGCCTTTCCAGTTGAGCACATGCACTTCGGCGGCACTAGCGGCCAGCGTGAGTGCGGTGGTGAAGACGGCGGTCGCCGTCAAGAGAGCAGTCAGTCTTGGCATGCGCATGTTGGTTCCTCTCTTTGTTTGCCCGCTTGGCGGGGCTTGTCAGGCTGTCTGATGGGCCTTCTGGTTCTGGCCCGGCGCGCCGGTCGCGGCGGCCTGGCTCAGGAAAGTCTGGATTTCGGCATGGCTGGGCGCCGATGAACCGCCATGGCGGGTGACCGAAATGGCGGCCGCCGCATTGGCGTAGCGCGCCGCTTCAAAAGGCTGCACGCCCCGCGCCAGCGCGCTGACGAAAGCGCCGATATGGGTGTCTCCGGCGCCGTTGGTGTCGACGGCATCGACTTTGAACCCGGCGACGGTCTGCGCCGTGCCGTCGGCCAGCCTGATATGGCATCCCTTGGCGGCGGAGCGGATGACGACACCGGCCGCTTGCGGACAATGCGCGGCAAGCAGCCGCGCCGCGAGGCTCTCGACATCGCCCTGACCGGCAATTTCGGCGGCTTCCGCCGCGTTGCAGCTCAGCCATGCGGTGCGGGCAAGCACCCGCGACAGGACGGGGCGCGGAATGTCTGAAATGACCGGCGTCGGGTCGAAGACGAAAGGAATGTTTGCTGGCAGCGCCTCGATCCAATCGGTGAGCGCGTCGCGGCTGCCCGCATAGCTCAGCGTATAGCCTGAGGTGAACACCCAATCACCCGGCGCTACCGCCACGGGTGCCATCATGTCGAGGGTGAGAATGCTCTCCGCGCCCGGCCACGAGACGAAAGTGCGTTCGGCGTCGCTCGAGATCATGGCGACGCAATTGCCGCTGTCCATCGCAGGCGATGGCGGCGTCAGCGTCTCGATGCCCTCGGCAGCGAAGGCGGCGCGCAGGAAATCGCCATTCGGCCCGCTGCCGAGCTGACCGCCGAACACCACCTTCATGCCGGTGCGGCTGGCCGCCACCATCATGTTGAAGCCGCCGCCGGCGACCTGGGCAAAGCTCGATGCCGTCTTCTCGGTGCCCGGCGCCGGCAAGGCGTCGATGCGGTAGACATAGTCGACCACCGCGCTGCCGATATGGACGAGACGCCCGCTCATACCGCCGCGTCCTTGTCTGGGCCAGTCTTGCCTAAGTCGGTCTTGTCAGGGCGGCCCTTGGAGATCCGTGTCGCCACAAGATCGGCGGCCAACGCCTGAACCTCCGCCATGTCGATGCCTTTGAGGCCGGCTACGCGATCGCCAGGCAACCGTGAAAAGCCCGTGCAGGCGCCGGCCATGCCGGCAGCGATGGCGCCGATCGTGTCGGTGTCGCCGCCGAGATTGGCGCTGATAACAGCTGCTTGCCAGGGGTCACCGCCGGCGACTTCCAGCACCGCGAAGGCCGCCGGAACCGATTCCTGGCTGGCGACGCCGGTGCCGACCAGATCGGTGATCAGCCGGATCGCATCTCTCGTCACCTTGCCGCGCACCAGGTCCTGCGCCCAGACGATCCGCGCGGCGATGTCGCCGCCGGTCACCCAATGGCCAAGCGTCGCCCCTTGCCGCGCCGCGGCAATGGCACTGTCGGAGGCGGCGCGCCAGTCACCCCCGGCAACGCCGCGGCTGACGGCGGCCGCAACCGCTGCGGCCGAGGCTATGGCGATCGAGGTGTTGTGCGTTGCCCGGCAGGTCTCCGCCACCTTGGCGACGAATGCATCGAGCGGCTCCAGCGGCATCATGATGCCGACCGGCGCGATGCGCATCGCCGCCCCATTGGTGTCGCCGCTGCGCCCCGCTTCCTCGGCCGGCACGCCATTGTTGATGGCGTCGATGGCACGCTTGGTCGAAGGACCCAGCAGATCGTAGCTGCCGCGCGCCTTCACCTCGCGCTCCCAGTCGAGCAGCGCGTTGACCCAGCGCGCATGATCGAAGCGCTCGCCTGAAACAACCAGAATGCGGCCGAGCAGCAGCGCCTGTTCGGTATCGTCGGTGATGGTGCCGGCCACAAGGCCCTTCGACACCGGATGGTCGGCGAAGGGCGCGATGAAATCCTCGACATGGCCGTAGAGTTCGGCAATTCGGGCCGGCGACAGAAGCTGCGTCGGCATGCCGAGCGCATCTCCCAGCGCTCCGCCGACAAGCGCACCCATTGCGCGGTCAAGAGTGAGATTGTCCGGCATCGCTCAGAACCTCATATGCAGCGCGAAATGCGCGGGATTGAGCAGGCTGGTGACATATTCGATCGGCCGGTCGTCGGCCGCACGCGTCAGCCGGCGGCCGCGCAGGAACGGCGTGCCTTGCGGGCAACCGAGGATCGCCGCATCCTCGGCGTTGAGCATCTCGATGCCGACCCATTCCTCGCCATGGTCGGGGATGAGGCCGGCGCCACGCAGCGTCTGGTGCAGCGAGCCTTCGCGCAGGCCGCGCAGCGGCACATCCTCCAGCTCCGGCGACAACGGCAGGCGGCTGCGCTCGATGGAGATCGCATGGCCGTCGCTGGCATTGGTGCGCACCCGGTCGACGGCGATGAAGAACGGGCTTTCGATCTCCAGCAAGGCAGCGAGATCGGCGTCTTCGATGACCTCCAGCCGCAACGTCCTGGTCTCGGCATTGGCGCCGGCATTGGCGAGCGCCCGTGACCAGCCGATCGAATCGTCAACCGGCTTGCCATCGAAGGTGACGAAGGAGCCGATGCCGACCTTGGTGGTGATCAGCCCGCGGCTGGACAGTTCCTCGAGGCCCTTGCGGACCGTGTTTCGGCTGACGGAGAAACGCTGGACGAGCTCGTTCTCGCTTTGCAGGCGGTCGCCGAAGCCGAGCACGCCGGAGCGGATTTCATGCTCCAGAACGGTCGCGATCTGCTCGGGCTTGCCCGTGCCGGGAGACAGTTGAACCGCGCGCCGCTTCATATTCATACCTGTTCAGTGAACCTGTATAGTCCTGTTCAATATATGGCCATAAACCTCATGTCAATGCGATACCAAGACAGGTTAGAAAGCCCGCAGTGGGTCCCGACAGTGTGATAGGCTCCCGTCGAAGGAGCACCATGTCCCATTCAACAGAGCATAAAAATCCGAAGCTGATCGTCGTGGTCGCGTTCGATCGCGGCGAGGACGGTGAATTGTTTCCGGCCTTCGGCCCAGCCGACCAGCAGAGCGAGGACCGCGCCATACGCACCGCAAGGGCTCTGGCGGCAAAACATGTCGGCGTCATCGCCTGGAGCCGGGATGCCGACCCGACACTTGGCGACTACGGACCGCCGACCACGCTTTTTGTCAGTGGTGACGTGCCGGACATGGAGTAGCCGGCCGCCTTGGCTGGGTCGAGAAAATAAAAAATGATTTTAATTTATATTCACATATAGGAACGGATTTCTCTCGAACCCGTTTATCTGCAGGTCGTTTATTCCAATGACCTCTACGAAAGGAATTCCCCATGAACTTCAAGATGCTCACGATGGGCGCGATGGCGCTTGCAATGATGACCGGTTCGGCGCTGGCCGCTGCCAGTGGCACCTCCGCGCTCGACAATCCTGAAAAGATGGCGCCCTTCTATACGGACTCCGGCATGAAGACCATGAAGTCCGAAAAGGAATTCAAGACCGCCTGGATGGCCATGAAGGAAGAAGACCGCGCAGGCATGACGAAGGAATGCGGCGACAAGGCCATCGCCAAGTCGCATGACGATTTCTGCAAGATGACCAAGCAGCTCGGCGGCGCGAACTGACGCACCGCGATTTGGGCTAAGGCCTGGATGAACAGCTGGACGAAGGCGGGCCGAGTGCCCGCCTTTTCAGTGACCATACGGGACATCACGTCATCGTGGCCGGCGATTCACTTCGCGACAACGGCGCGGCAAAGGTGTAACGTCAATCCTCAGAGCGGCAGAACGCCGCTCGTCTGGCTTTTGCCCATGTTTCAACCCATCGCGAATATCGAGGATGCGCAGACGCTGGCGCAGGCGATCGTCAACACGATCACCGAGCCGTTCCTGGTCCTCGATGAGAAATTTCGCGTGCTGGCCGCCAGCCGCTCCTTCTACAAGACATTCGAAGTCGACCCCGCGCAAACCCAGGGCTCGCTGCTCTACGCGCTCGGCGACGGCCAGTGGGATATTCCGGCCCTTCGCCTGCTGCTGGAGACGATCATTCCCGAGAAGACCGCCATGGACGGCTTCGAGGTCGAGCATGATTTCCCGCGGATCGGCCGCCGCACCATGCTGCTCAATGCCCGCAAGGTGCTTTACGACCACAGTTCAGCGATCACCATCCTTCTCGCCTTCAACGATATCACCGCCCGTCGGGTGATCGAGAGAGAGAAAGAGGAACTGCTCAAGCGCACCGAGGATCTGCTCCACCAAAAGGACGTGCTGCTGCGCGAGATGGAGCACCGGGTTGCCAACAGCCTGCAGATCATCGCCAGCATCCTGCTGCTGAAGGCGCGCTCGGTCACTTCGGAAGAGACGCGCCAGCATCTCAAGGACGCCCATCAACGCGTCCTGTCCGTGGCCGAAGTGCAGCGCCATCTCCACACCTCGGTCGGCATCGACGAGATCGATGTCGGCTCCTACCTTTCGAAACTGTGCGGCAGCCTCGCCACTTCGATGGTTGGCGAGGCCCAGCCGATCGAAGTCACCGTTACGACCGAAGCCGGCAGGATGGATTCGCAGAAGGCAGTCAGCCTCGGACTGATCGTCACCGAACTGGTGCTCAACGCCATCAAATATGCCTTCCCCAAGGAAAAGGACGGTGCTCGGATCCAGGTGAGCTACGAGACCGCGGGCAGCGACTGGAAACTGACGGTTTCGGACAATGGCGTCGGCAAGATCGCCAACGACGTACCGGCCACCGGCCTTGGAACAGCCATCGTGGAGGCGCTGGTGAAACAGCTCGAAGCCAAGGTGGAAGTCATCAGCGACAACGACGGCACCAGCGTCTCGGTCACCCGGGCAACGTTCACCTCACGGGTGCCGCGGGCGGCGTAAGAGCCGCTACCAGGAGGCCTGCCTTCCCGCCAGCGCCTCGATCCTGATCCAATTCCGTTCAGGCCGCGCGATCGATGCGGCGGATGACCTTGATCGCCTCTGCTTCGGCGATGCCGATCAACGCATCTATGCCCTGGATGGTCTCGATATGGCCACGAGCCGCCACCATCCGCCGCAGAATGTAAAGATCATCGCGAATTTCGCAGGGTGTCGTTCTGAGTGTTGCGGGCATTGGGCAGCCTTCCGCAAACTCAACTGTCTCGACGCAAGCCGGCTCCCTCGGCTTCAACGCAAAAGCCCGCTCCGGATACCGGAGCGGGCCTTGGAGGAGGATGAAGGGGTGGGACCCTCTCCTCTTGTTTCCACGGGGGGTGTGGACCGAAATCAATATACGAGATTCGCGCCGGATTTCGGATCACAAGCCGGCTTGCTTCCATCACGATCCGGTGCGCCCCGGCCTCGACGCGGTCACGAGATCGCGATTGCGCGAAGCTTTGCTGGCATCTAGATCCGCCCTAGCACGACAAGGACGATGAGGATCAGCAGCACAAGCCCGAGTCCGCCGCCGCCATAGTAGCCGGTTCCATAGAATGGTCCGCCGCCGAGCCCGCTGAAGCCGCCAAGCAGCGCAATGACAAGAATGATGATGAGTATGGTGCCTAAGCTCATGGTTCCCGCTCCCGTAGGCGCTGATGCGCCGGTTTGAGCACCGTCACATGCGGTGTTTCGAAGACGAGAACGTTCGAGCGGGCGTACCGTTCCGCCGGATCACAATGAGATGGGCGCACGGAGAATATTCGCCGGCAAAATGAAAAAAGGCCCGCCACCTCGCGGCAGCGGGCCTCATGACGTTTACCGCCTCAGCGGCGCGAGATCATCAGGCACAGTTGCCGCAGGTCGCGGTCGTAGCCGCCTGAGCTGGCCAGCACATCGGCGCAGCGCTTCTTCATCCGCGCCACCTGGCTGTCTGACATGTCGGCGACGACGCCTGACAGGCTGGGATTTGACAGACTGCTGGGCTTTGCCCCACCAATGCCCGCGACGCCGGTGCCAACACCGACACCCGCACCGACACCATTTTGACCGCCAACCGTAGCACCGAGTCCTGCTGTGCCGCCGCCGCTGCCGCCAATGCTTGCTCCAACGCCCGCATCGGCACCAGTGCCGCCGCCGATCGATGCCCCGGCGCCGCCATTGACGCCATTGCCCCCGCCGACTGAAGCACCGGCGCCGGCATTGACACCGCCACTGCCGCCGACCGAAGCGCCGGCGCCAACGCCGATTCCGGCAGCGAGGGCCGGCATGCATAGAGCGGCCACGACTGCGCCGCCCGCGAGGATTGTGGAAAGTCTTTTCGTGATGCCAAACATGGCTCTCTCCCTTGGGTTGTCTCGAACAAAACCGGACTTCAAAACCGGCTGTCTCACCAACCCGAGCCTCTATCATTGGTTGCTAAAATTCGGAGAGCAACCCGTGGTATAGTTACCGGCGTACCGGCCAATTCAAGACAACAGGACCCATTGGGGAGATGTTGCCTTGGCGGAGACGTTCTTCGCCTGGAAGCCTGAGAACCGCCCTCCTCAAAGTTATGAACACGCTCCACAGCAGAAAGCCCGCCGAAATGGCGGGCTTTCCGACCGGTCGGAGGCCAGGAGAGTGCTGTCAAAGCCTCACGGCTGGTTCTGCACTTCCATTCCTGGCACTCTGGCGTCAGCGACGGGCGATCAGCAGGCAGAGCTGACGCAGATCGCGGTCATAGGCGCCTTCGCTGCTGAGCACGTCGACACAGCGCTTCTTCATGCGCGCCACCTGGCTGTTCGACATGTCGGCAACGATGCCCTGCAGCTTGGGATTGTTCGGATTGCTGGGGTTTGAGAGATTGCTCGGATTGGCACTCACGCCCACGCCGCTCGTGTCGCCAACATTGGCGTTGAGCCCGGCGGCGACGCCGGTCGAATCGCCAATATTTGCGCCCACCTCGGCATTGATGCCGTTGCTGTCGCCAACGGATGCACCGAGCCCGGCGGTAACGCCGCCCGTACCGCCGACATTGGCGCCGGCGCCGGCGTTGATGCCGTCGCTGCCGCCCGCGGATGCGCCGAGTCCGGCGCTGACGCCGTTCGAGCCGCCGATATTGGCCCCGGCTCCGGCGTTGATCCCACCGCTGCCGCCAATGGAGGCACCGACGCCGGCATTGACACCGCCGCTACCGCCAACCGAGGCACCGACACCGAGCCCGGCTGAGCTTGCCGGCATGGAAAGAACGACGATCATTGCACTACCCGCCAACACACTGGCGACTGTTCTGATGGTAAAAGCCATAACACTCTCCTGTTGTCGTTGCGCTAAGGCAGTCGGCGTACAGCCGATTGCTGTCGCAACTACGCAACAGACGAGCTTCAGTTTCAGATCGACGGATGCCTGTGCAGCTAATGGTATCTATGTAAAAAATACAGAAACTATAAGCGTAATAAAATTATACTACATATGTAGAAAATATTTTTCCTGAAACATATACATCATCGACATACGTGCAAATGCATGAATAAAAACGATTTTTGAGGGCCGCCGACTCCCCGTTGCTGGCAGGCCTCACTGCTTGGTGCATAGCGCGAAGATCGGCCGTCAATCACCGATCAAAGGCATCGGATTCCAAAGGCCGTCAAACACTGATGGCCGTACCTGCCGGCAACCTGGGGGGTGACCAGCCCAGCGGCGACCTATGTCAAAGCAAACGATCCAGTTGGCGCTTTGGGAAGCGCTGTTAGCCAATCCCAAGCCAGATGCCCTCAGAATATCCGGTAGAACAGCCTGTAGCGCACACGTTCCATGTAAGCGCGATACTCCGGCGCGGCGGCCAGCAGGGCCTCCTCGCGCAGGATACGATACAGCTGCATATAGGTGATGACCGCATACACCGCGAGGTTGTGGAAGGAAAAGGCCGACAACAGATAGAGCACATGGCCGGCAAGGTAGCCGGCATAGATCGGATGCCGCACAATCCGGTAGGCGCCACCCGTCATCACGCCGCGATTGCCAGGCAGGATCGCAAAGGAACGGCCAAGCGATATCTTGCCCCAGATGACAAACAACAGCGCAACAAACTGCAGCGGCGCGGCGACATAGACCGGAACAAGCGCTATGCCAGGCTGAAGGCTGACCAACGCGACACCGAAACTAGCGGTCACGGAGACGATGACCGTAAGCAGGTTCCAGTCACGCGTCACCGGACGCCGCGACAGAAGCAGCCAGGTGAAAGTGAGTATCTCGGAAATCGCCACCAGCGCGGCGTTGAGCCGGGTCGGGTCGTCCACGAGCTGAGACACGCCGCGATAGACGAACAGCCCCGCGCAGGCCAGGGCACAAAGGCGAAAGAAGCCCTCGCGCAGGTCGACCAGTATGTCATGCCTTCGCGCGGCGGAGAAAAATCCGCCCTCATTACTATGCGAAAACGCTTCACTTTTTGACGTGAGCAACGCAAGCACCCCGATGATCCCTCGGAAGGACCATTGCACGCAACCATTGCCGGGGGGTTAACCGGCAAGATCGGATCGGCGCGAAATCGGGCCTACGTCAGGCACAGGCTCAGGTTTGGACACTGTTGGAAGCGGGTCTGCAATTTATGCTTGCATTTTTGGAACAAATAAGGAACAATACAAAGATTACCGCTGAGGCGGACCAAGGTTTTTCGGGGGGAGGACCAGCAATATGGCGAGCTGGAATGGTGCGCGGCTGCCAGCCGCCGCGATCCGATTGCCTGTGCCGAGGAAGGTTTCGCCCAGCTGGCTGTTGGCTGGGCTCGCGGTCATTCTCGCCTTCAACGTATCGGCGCTCGCGGCAGAGAAGGATTATGCCACCTGCATCGGCAAGGACATCGAGCCGGACAAGCGCATCGCCGCCTGCACGCCGATTGCCGAGGACACCAGGGAGATGACGCGCATCCGCGTCATGGCCTACTTCTATCGAGGGGTCGGCTGGGACGACAGGCAGGATCAGGATCGGGCGATCGCGGACTACAGTGAGGCGATTGCGCTCGATCCAAAACAGGCCTCGCCATACTTCAACCGCGGAGCCGATTGGTACGACAAGGGAGACAACGACCGGGCTATCGCGGATTTCAACGTCGCCATCAGCCTGGAACCATCGTCCAGCGATGCTTATTCCAGCCGCGGCGCCGCCTTCCTGCGCAAAGGCAAGACCGATGCGGCCATTCTCGATTTTCAGCAGGCGATCGAGGCCGATCCAGGCAACGGCAAGGCGCATGCCGGCCTCGGGATCGCCTGGGACAGGAAGAACGACCTGGTGCGCGCCGTCGCCGAATATGACGAGGCGATCCGCATCGATCCGCAGGACGCGATCGCCCATATCAACCGCGGCATTGCCCGCGCCGCCACGGGCGAATTCGATCCCGCCATCGCCGATTATGACGTTGCGCTGGGCCTCGATCCAAATAACGCCGACGCCTATGCCGGCCGCGGTGCCGCCTGGCTTGGCAAGAACGATTGGATTCGCGCGATTTCCGACACCAGCAAGGCAATCGAACTGGATGCCGCTGGTATCGACGGTTACTATTACCGGGCCGTAGCGTGGGCAAGCAAAGGCAACGGCGATCGCGCCATAGCCGATTTCGACAGAGCGATCGCTCTTGATGCGAACTATGCCAGGGCCTATTTCGGTCGCTCCCTGGTGCGCACCCGCAGCGGCGACGCCACCGGCGCGGCCGCCGATTGCCGAAAGGCCGTCGAGCTCGATCCGAAAAAGGCAGGTGGCTGCGACACAGGGCCGGTGGGCGCGAAGGCGCCGGCCGTGCCGCAGACGCCCAAGCCTGCCGCGTCCCCGGTGTACGAACCGCTGCAACTATACCCCAAAGAGGACCACTCCGAACTCGTTGCCTGGAATCTCAAACGGGGACTGGAACAGCAGGTGCAAGGCGACGTCGCAGGCGCGATAGATTCATTCAGCTTTGCGATCCAGCTGGATCCGTACAACGCCGAGGCCTTCTACGACCGGGCGCTTGCCGAGGCATCCCAGGGAAATTACGCCACTGCCGCCACCGACTGCCGGCGCGCCATCGAACTCGATCCGAAGCGTGCAGGCTCTTGCAGCGAACACGCCCCGGGCCAAACAGCTCCGTCGGTTGCCGCAGGGAAGAACCCGGCAGCCGCAAAAATCCTGCTCGAGCGCGCCGAGGCGCGGCTCGCAAAATATGGCGTCGACGGCGCACTTCTCGATCTCGACAAGGCGATCAGCCTGGATCCCGAGAGCGCCGAAGCCTATTTCAGCCGGGCCGGCGCCAGGACGCTGAAGGGCGATACGGTCGGTGCAGCGGCGGATTGCCGCCGTGCCGCCGAACTCGATCCAAAATGGGCGGGAGGCTGTAGTGAACAGGTTGCGGGTAACCACGGCAAACCGCCATCATTGCCGGACACGCAACAGCCGGCGCCGCCAGCCATCGTTCCCGATCTGACGGCCACGCAGGACACGCTGGCCGCGAGAACCTTGGAGGCGACCGACCCGCAGGCCCTGGAAGCGATCCTTGGTGGTGATGCCTTCCTGGACATGGGCAAGTACGATCAGGCGATCGGCGCCTACAACCACGCGATCGCGCTCGATCCGAACAACCGGTTCGCCTATTTCGGCCGCGGCAAGGCCTGGGCCGCCAAACGTGCCTACCAGCAGGCGATCGCCGACTACGGCAAGGTCATCGAACGCGCCCCCAATTTTGCCCCGGCGCATTTTCGCCGGGGCCTCGCCAAGATCACCCTTGGCGACATCGATGGCGCTCTCGCCGACTGCGACCGAGCCGCCGCACTCGATCCAAAGGCGCGCGACGCATTTTACTGCAAAGGTATGGCTCAGCATGCCAAGGGCGACGCAGCAAGCGCAATCGCTGCCTATTCGGTGGCGATCGGGATCGATCCGAAGGATGATGCCAGCTATTACGGGCGCGGCATGGCGTGGGCCGACGGCAAGGACTATTCGAAGGCGATTGACGACTTCGATCGAGCCATAAAGCTCAGCCCCAGCAATCCAGACTATATGGTTGCACGCAAAGCGACGGTAGCTGCCCTGGCAGAAGGTGGTGCCGCGCAGGACGCCGTCGGCTCGGACCCGAAGAACCTCAAGGCTTTCGTCGACCGCGGCAACGCCTTCTACGACAAGGGCAAATTCGATCGCGCCATCGCCGAATACAGCAAGGCGATTACGCTCGATCCAAGAAAAGCCTCGGCCTATGTCGGCCGCGGTTTGTCGCTTGTCGAGAAGGGTATGTACGACGCAGCCATCGCCGACTTCGGCGAGGTGATCAGACGCTATCCCGGCTATTCAGACGCCTACATCGGCCGCGCCGTCGCGTGGACAAACAAGAACGAACTGGATCGTGCCATCGCCGACTACAGCCGCGTGATCGAACTCAACCCGCAATATGCGCCGGCTTATTTTGCGCGTGGCACTGTCTGGTTCACCAAGGGCGACTACGATCCGGCGGTCGCCGACATGGACCAGGCGCTGAAGCTCAATCCAAAGATGGCCCTCGCCCGCAAGGGTCGCAAGTTGGCCATGATTGCAAGAGACGAAGCCAATGCATCGAAGATGTCAGGCCAAGCCGCTGGCCGGGCCAGCGAGCAAGCGACCCAGCCGAGTTGGACTTCGCTGGCTGCGCAAACCTTCAACAAGGGTCGAGCGCTGTATGGAAAGAACGACTATGATGGTGCCATAGCCCAGTTTGGCAAGGCGATTTCATTCTTTCCCGCATTCCACGACGCCTATCTCGCCCGTGCCACGGCCTGGGAGGCCAAGGGCGATTACGCTCATGCGGTCGCCGATTACAGCCAGGCGATCGCGCTCAATCCGGATCTTGCCGAGACCTACTACGACCGCGGCCAGAACCGCGGCTTCCAGGGGGACGACAATGGGGCTCTCGCGGACTACGAGAGGGCCATCAGTCTCAATCCCACCGATGCGAAGGTCTACGCCAATCGGGGTCTCATATGGATGGGCAGACATGAGGACGTCGCGGCGTTGCGCGATTTCGAAAAGGCACTCAGCCTCGATCGCAAGAATCCCTTTGCCTATTTGGGCCGAGGCATGATCAGGACCAGCAGGGCGGACTATGACGGCGCCATCGCCGATTTGAGCCAGGCGATAAAGCTCGAACCGGATTTCGCCACCGCCTACAACGCGCGAAGCAAGGCATGGGAAGCCACGGGCAACCACAAGCGCGCCGAGGCTGACCGCAAGAAAGCGCTGAGCCTCGGGGCGAAATAGAGACAGGATTCGGGAGCGCTGCCAGATGACGTGTTGGAGAGCCTTGGGCGATGGGAAGCCTTCACGCCAGGCGAGCCCCTTTGGCTGGCCGGCCATTCCCCCAAGGCTCGAAAGGCAGACCGGCGCGCCCTACCCCAACGTTGAATTGCTGAAATACCTCGCAAAATCAGGACGCTGCGTCAGAACCTTGCCATCAGCGTCGCGCAGAATGCCGGCGGTGAAGAGATAGTCGCCGATCGCGTCCATCTTGGCCGGATCCATCGTGCCGATGGCGCCGTTTGCCGCGCGCAGATAGTGGCCGTCGATCAGCGCCTTCAGCGAGGCCTCGATCAACGCCGGATTGGTCAAGGCATCCTTGTTGGCGGCGATCAGCAGCGCGGCGGCTTCCCCGGGATGATCGACGCAGAACTGATAGCCGCGCCGTGTTGCCTGGATAAAGGCTGAAGCCAATGCCGGGTTTGCCTGCAGATAGGCTTCGCTCGACGAGATCAGCGTCGTGTGCTCGTCGGGCACGCCGTAATCGGCATAAATAAAGCTGCGCTGCTTGACGCCTTTGAGTTCGGCTTCGACGCCCTCCCAGGTCGAGACCTCGAGCGTAAAGTCGACCGAACCATTGGCCAGCGCTTCATAGGCGGAGGTGCCGAGCGTCACCGTCTCGAATTTGCCCTTGCCGCCATCATGGCGGATGATGGTCGAGATCAGCGCGTTTTCCCAGGCGCTGCCGAAACCGCCATAGGTCAGGCCGTCAAGGTCCTTCGGGCTTTTGATCTCGCTGCGCGCCGCATTGAAAACCACGCGGCCGGTTTCGGACTGCACCACGGCATAGGCGGCCTTCAAATCGGCGCCGGCGGTCTTCTGGGTGAACAGGCTGATCGTGCCGTTGATGCCGAAATCGGCGACGCGGTTGGCGACCAGCGTGCCGGCGCCGGTGTCGCTGTAGGGCAGGATGTCGACCTCGAGGCCGGCCTCGCGGTAAAAACCCTTGTCGCGGGCGACGAACAGCCCGATGTGGTTGGTGTTGACCGTCCAGTCCAGCGCGACGGTGACTTTTTGTGTTGCCGCGAAGGAGCGGTTCGATCCGGCGATCAGTGGAAATCCGCTGGCGAGGGTGAGCAGCAAGGCCTGCCGACGCGTCAGGTCAGTCATGGTCATGTCCTTTGGATGGTTGCGGGTTGAGCAAAATGTCGAGGATCTCGGCCTCGAGTGCGCTGGCTTGTTGCGCGGCGGCGCCGGTCGGATCGCGCGGGCGCGGCAACGGCACTCTGATTTCACGCAACACACGGGCCGGACGCGCCGACAGCACGTAGATACGGTCGGACAGGAACACGGCCTCGCGCACATCGTGGGTGATCAGCAGCGCCGTCCAGCGATGGTACCGCCACATCTGCTCGAGCCAGCGCTGCATGGCCGCGCGGGTCAGCGCGTCGAGCGCGCCGAACGGCTCGTCGAGCAAAAGCATGTCGCGCTCCTGCACCACCGTGCGCAAAAGCGCCGCGCGCTGGCGCATGCCGCCCGAAAGCTGTGCCGGAAAATGCCGCTCGAAACCAGCAAGCCCGAACTCGGCAAACAGCGGGGCGACGCGCGCCCGCGCCGCCTTCCGCCTGATGCCTTGCACTTCGAGCCCAAGCGTCGCGTTGTCGAGGATGCGCCGCCACGGCATCAGCGCGTCGCGCTGCGGCATGAAGGCAAAATGCCTGCCATGATCGTCGAGCGACGCGCCGTCGAACAACATCTCGCCCTCGCCATGCTCGGCACCCGTCAGGAGCTGGAACAGCGTCGACTTGCCGGCGCCTGAAGGCCCAAGGATCGAGACGAATTCGCCGGCACCGACGCTGAGCGAAATGTCGGCGAGCACGTCGAGCCCGCCAAACGCTTTGCGTACACACCGCAATTCGAGCCGGCTCATCCCTGCGCCCCCTTCCCTGCCGGCTGCCGGCCGGCCCGTTCCCAGGGCATGGCGAGGCGCTGCAGCAACGCCGTCAGCCCGAACAGGATCAGCGTCAGCGCGGCACTGACGCCGACAGCGGCGAGCACCAGATCGGGGCGGAAATTGTTCTTGGCGTTGAGCATGTAGATGCCCAGCCCCTTCGCCGCGCCGGCATATTCGGCGAAGATGGCGCCGACCACGGCATAGGTGATGGAGATCCGCAGGCCGGCGAAGAAATAGGGCAGCGCCGAAGGCAGCCGCGCCAGCACGAAGACACGCCAGCGCCCTGCCCCCATGGCGCGCAGCATCTGGCCGATCTCGATCTCGGTCGCCTCATAGCCCTGCACCAGGGCCACCAGCATCGGGAAGAAGGTGACCAGCGCCACCAGCATGATCTTCGGCCCCAGCCCGAAGCCGAACCACAGCACCACCAGCGGCGCGATCGCCACCAGCGGCAAGGTCTGGCTGACGATGAAGACGGGAAACAGCGCACGCCGCAGCGGCTGGAAGAAGTCGACCAGCATCGACAGCGCGAAGGCGGCGCCGAGCGAGCAGGCAAAGCCGATCAGCGTGGCGCGGATGGTGGGAATGGCGTTGTCGATCAGCGCCTCGCGATTGAGCATCGCCTGCTCGAAGACACGTGAGGGCGCCGGCAAAATCGTCGGCTTGATACCGGAATAGGTGGCGTAGAGCTCCCACCCCACAAGCAGCAACCCGACCGAGATGACGGCTGGTACGGCCTTGGCAAGGGAACCCGCGAGCGGGCGCGACACGACTGATGATGAGACCACGGGCATAACCTTTGACGGCGCGCGGAAGCGCACCTGGTTTTAGACAGCCGACGGGCTGTTGGCCGAAACCGTGACGTCGAGGGTTACGTGGCCGGCGCCCGGCCCGAAGCGGCAGAAAGCCTCGTTCAGCGCAGAAAAGACCGCACCGGTATCGCCGCGCAACTTGGTGCAGAAGTTCTTGGAGCGATCGTAGACGCCGGACTGCTTCAGGAAATCGATGCAGCCATAGATCTCGTCCATATGGTCGCCGGTGCCCATCACATAGAGCGAGAATTGCGCCGCCGCCGGCTGGCCGGTGGCGGCAGCATTGCGCACCGCGCTGATGGCGGCTTCCTTGCGCGGGCCGAGCGGCCCGACAGGTCCGCCAAACGCATCGGAGCGGCAGATCGGATCGTCCGGCTCGCCCGGGCAGCCGCGCGAAATGGCGGCCGACAGCACGCAATGCTTGCCGCTCCGCGCCGCCGCCACGAACAGGTCGCGCAGCGCCGGGAACAACACTTCGGGCGGCCCCACCAGCAAGGTCGAGATGTCGTCGGTCTCTATCCTGAGCCTGTCCCGGTAGGGATCGAGCGCGCCGAGCGCGCCCAGGATGACGCCGACGAAATCGTCAGCCATGGGGTATAAGGAAATCTGTGCGCCTGAAAACATAGCCCGCCTCGCTCCGCTGGTATTACCCAGATCAGCTTCTAGGGTCTGTGGGCTTGCCGCCCCCGTCTCAGCCCCGACCGTACGGAGCACCCCTGTGGATGGGCGCGTTAAAGCACCATTCGAACCGAAGGGGAAGCCGTTTTTTTCAACGCACTGCGCCAACTCTCACGCTTGCCCGTCTTCCACCTTGCCGAAAAGCCGGATTTCAGGGGGCGACTTTCTGACTGGAGCGCGCGCGAACGTGGCGTGCAGTTTCACGAGCCGTTTGAGCAGGCGGCTATAGGTGAGATACCGGACCCTGCCGTCGGCAAGATCGAACTCCACGCTCCCCCATCGTCTGACTGGCACATGTCCGGTCGGCGGACCGAGCCGCCTGATCTGGAACCCCAGCCTGACCTTGTGCCCGGCGACATCCAGATAGATGCCTGGAACAGTGCCCAGCACATGCCACATCAGGGCAACATGCTCGATCGACATCTCAGGCGATATCATCGTGTGGGCCGCCTTCAGCCGCGCCCAGACGAAATCACCGGCCGGCTGCCGCATTCCCGAAAGGCTGCCTTTACAGTAGGCGGGAGCCACCTCACTCACCAGCGCGCGCATCGCCCTCGCCACGCTGTCGGTCAGGGTCTGCAGCGACACCCAGTCTGCTTCGGAAAACGACACCTGCCCGAGAATGTCGCCATCATCGAAATCGGCGGACATCTTGTGCAGCGTCACACCGCCATGAACGGCGTGCTGGCCGTCCACAGCCAGGCGGTGGAGAGGATGCGGACCCCGGTAGTTGGGCAACAGTGCCGGGTGAAGATTGAGGCCGCCCTTGGCAAAGGTGCCGAGCAAATCCTGTGGTATCAGTGCTGGAAACGCGAAGCAGATCAACACATCGGCCTTGGTCTCCGACAACTGGCTGGCGAGTGTGCCCCAATCATAGGGCCGGCCAAATTCGATCAGCCTTGCCGGCGTGTTGCCGATATAGCGTTTGAGCAGCAATCTTCGTCTCAGCCCTCGGCGAAAATTGCTGACGCTGAAATGTTTTTGGCGTTGGCGGATTCCCGGCACCACAATCGCGTCAATCAGATGGCCTGCTTCAAGCCATCCTGACAACAGCGGCCCGGTGTAAGGGGTTATGTCGAGCACGAACACCGCGGAAAGCCGGCCCGACCTGGTCTGCGGGCTCAAAAGCACCGGCCGTTCAAGGCGCAAACCATGCCGACCCCCGTCGAGGGACATTCGAACGGCAAGCCAGCCTCATCAGGCAGGCCTGGCCGGGTTTGCAAAATAAGTCCGTCGGTCAGGGAGCCTTGACAATCGAAGACGGCACCGTGGCGGTGACGTCGGAAAGCCGCCCGCCTCTCACCAGAAGTGGCTTCTCATAGATTTTCTTCATGCGTATCTCCTGAAGCAAATCAGCATACGCAGTTGGCCAGCAACGCCACCAACTGTCAATCGCCAAGCGGCGACTGACAGTTGGCATTCACGCGGTCACAGGAGTTATGCCGCCTTGCTTCTGGAAAGCGATCCGCAAACCTTACGAGACGGCCTTCTCGCGCACCGGCAGCTTCCAGCCCGGCCTGACGAAATGGCAGGTATAGCCGTTGGGATATTTCTCCAGATAATCCTGGTGCTCTGGTTCGGCCTCCCAGAAGGCACCCGCCGGCGCGACTTCCGTGACGACCTTGCCGGGCCACAGGCCGGAAGCATCGACATCGGCGATGGTGTCTTCGGCGACGCGCTTTTGCTCGTCGCTCGTATAGTAGATCGCCGACCGGTAGCTCATCCCAACGTCGTTGCCCTGACGGTTGCGCGTCGTCGGATCGTGGATTTGGAAAAAGCGCTCCAGCAGCGTGCGATAGCTGATCACGGCCGGATCGAAATTGATCTCGATGGCTTCGGCATGGGTGCCGTGGTTGCGATAGGTGGCGTTGGGTACATCGCCGCCGCTATAGCCGACACGGGTGGAGATGACACCGGGGTAGCGCCGTATCAGATCCTGCATGCCCCAGAAACAACCACCGGCAAGCACTGCGCGTTCGATCGAAGTCGCCATGTCACGTCTCCTCAAAAGGCAATTCCATTTGTGTAGCGGTTTCCCGTCCGGAATTGCGCAGACAAAATTGGATTTCCCAATAAATGGGCATTGTCGCCTGCTTCGTCCAGTCGCATGGAGACGAACGCGGCCATGCGCGAACGATATTACGACGCGGCCAAGGGATCGAACCGCTTCAGTTGCGCGGATGCCGGGTCCGGCTGTCGGCGTCAAGCGGCAGATACCGCGTGCCGGGCGGAATGGCGGCAAAGCTGATTGGCACGGGCGGCGCCGTGCGCGACCAGTTGAAAAGAACGGTCTTGACCGGGAGGTTGACCAGCCATGCCCGCAGTTGCGGCGGCACGCCACGACCCGGCCAAACCATCAGCATGCCGTGGTCGCGCAACCGCTGCCTGGTGATCCAGGGCGCGAACCGGGTATCGAGGTCGGTGAAGATCGACGGCTTGTCATAGGCATTGAGGCCCGCGAGCATGGCCAATTGGGTATCGCCGCCGACAATGTCGAGCCGGCCAGGCGCGGCCGCATGCCAGACCGCCTCGGCCTCGTCCGAGATCGGCTGCGCCGGCCAGCAGACGGCGTCCAGGCGCCCCCGCACATTGCAGCCCGTCCAGCGGAGGGTCGCATAGGCGCCCGACATGGTAACGATGCAAAGGAAGGCACAGATAGCCAGCCTTCGCATCTCGATGGCGCCGAGCCGGTGGCCGAGAAAGGCAAGCACCGTGACACTAACAAGATTGTACATCGGCGCCCCCCAGGACTCGCCGGTGCCGGTGAACAACGAGGCCACCATGATCAGGGTCGCCGGCCCAAGCCCCATCCACACGAGATAGACCAGAATGCCGCGTTCGACGGGAGCTTCGGGAGCGGGCGAGCGCCGCAGCAGCCTCGATATCGCCAGCACCAGGAGAAAGCCGGAGAGCCCGGCCAGCTGGACGCCGATATAGTAGAGGCGCGCGCGGTGTTCGGTTACCCACGCGTCACGGTCGGCAAAATAGGTCAATGGCAAGAAGTCGATGCGGTAGAGCGCGATGGCCAACGGCGCAGCCACCGCTAGAAAAACGGCAAAGCCGAGCCACGGCCAAGGCGTCGCCAGCCGGCTGCGCGCGCGCGCGTCGTACAGCAGCCAGAGCGCGCCGAAGGCGAGCAGCAGGCCGGTGGAGAACTTGGCATAGAGCCCGACGCCCGACACCAGTCCGAGTGCCAGCCACCAGCCAGGCCCGCCACCACGACCGGCGCGCCAAAGCAGCCAGCATATGGCCGCCCAGAACGGCATCTGCGCATAGTCGTGATTGAATTGCGGGGTCGGCCAGCCGAAGAAATAGACCGACGGCATCAAAAGCACGGCAGCCAGCGCCCGGCTTTGTCCGAGCATGTCTCTGGCCAGCAGATAGACCAGGACGAAGGTCGACGAAATCGTCAGCTGAGCGAGCAAATATTGCGGCCAGTGGAATGATCCGGTCAGAAGATGGCTGGTTTCGAGCAGCCAGCCGGGAAGCTGCGGGTGCTTGTAGGTCAAAAGCACCCATTCGCGGCCCCACATGAACCCTTCCACCACATCGCCGGGCGGCGCGGGGTCGATCAGTGCCGGCACCACCGTCCAGCACACGATCTGCACCAGGCACAACAGCGCGAGCAAATACCAGGGATGGCGAAGCAGGCTGGGCCATACCGATGACGAGTCGAGACCGGTGGCAGTCAGCCCCGCCGGCGCCCAACCATCCATGGAGTCGTCTATTCCCACCATGCGGCGCTTAAACCACATCGTCCGGTTTGCCGAACAGCCCCAACCTCAAAGCTTACGAAAAAGTATACTTGCAGGCCATTGCAAGACCAAGATTGAGCGGGAGTTTCGGCGCTCCGTTGCCCCTCCCCGGCAGAACAGCCTGCCCATCTGATCCTATCTGAACATCCCGGATATTCGATGCGTCACCAGCATGCCGTCATCCACCACCGCGCGCTCGACTTCTGGCTGGCGCGTGCGGCCGTCCTCGTCATTATCTGTTTGCAGCTCCTGGTGATCAACGATCTCTCGTTTGGGCCCCGCTGGCTGGCGCCGGCGCTGGAGGCCGCCCTGCTCGTGCCTCTGTCTGTCGCCACCGCCTGGACGCAGGTCGCCACCCAGAAGGCGGTCGAGCAGGAGCACTGGTATCTGGTCGGCCGGTTTCGCGTCGTGATCCGCAGGACGGCGCTGGTGATGACCGGTGTCGTCAGCATCATGAATTGCGGTTCGCTGGTGTTCCTGGTGCGCGCCTTGCTGGCGGGCCATGCCGGGTCCAGCGGCCAGACGCTGCTGATCGACGCGCTCAACATCTGGGTCACCAATGTCATCGTCTTTGCCTTGTGGTTCTGGAGCACCGACCGCGGCGGACCGCCGACCTGCGGCCTCGTCAAACGCGCCCAATCCGATTTCCTGTTCCCGCAAATGACCTTGAACGACCGCGAGATCCGCGACTGGCTGCCAGGCTTCGTCGACTATTTCTTCCTCGCTTTCACCAATGCGACGGCGTTTTCGCCGACCGACACCTTGCCGCTTTCCCAGCGCGCCAAGCTTTTGATGATGGCTGAGGCGATGATCTCGCTGCTGACGATCGCACTGGTCGCGGCCCGCGCCGTCAACATCCTGGCCTAGGTCAGAAACGCAAATAGCCCGCCCCGGCGAACCGGAGCGGGCTATTGGATGGTCTGCTAGGGTCCCGAAGCTGGAGCGGGCGGACGATCCCCTCAATCCGCGCCGAGGTCGCGTTCGAAGACCACCTGGTCGCGCAGCGGAATGCCGTTCACAGCCAAGCCTTCGGGGTAACCGGTCGATGGCCCGAACGCATCCTGCACGATGCGAAACATCCGAAAGCCCTGTCTCTGGTAAAATCGCAGATTGCCGATATCGGCCGCCGCGGTCGAAACGATCAGGCGCCGGCCGTTGCGCTCGCGGCAGCGGGTGATTGCCGCCGCGACGAGGGCACGCCCCAACCCCTCGCTCTGCCTTGCCGGGCGGACTGCCAGGCTCTTGAGCTCGAAGACACCGCCCTCGCCTGTCTCGATGAGCTGCACATGGCCGACGATCCTGTTGCCATCCCGCGCAACCAGCACCTCGCCCTTGTCGATATAGCTGGAAACCTGCGTGGGAGAATCGTCGGCAAGGGTAAACAGCGGCAGCAATATTTCGCGGTCCCCGTCATATCGTTCAATCTGCATCCGTAAGCCCAGGCTCGATCAATGCCGCCGCGAGTTCGGCAGCCTTGCTCCGGGATATAGCAGCGGCCGGTCAGGAGCCACAAACGCAAAAAAGCCCGCCCCGGCGTGAGCCGAGGCGGGCTTTGGGTCGACCGAGCTATCCGGTACGGATTTCGACGCCGGGCAAAGCCTGGAGCTATTGCTCCGGGGGCTGGCCTGAACTTCCGCACGATCACCTCGAACAAAATATCCGAAATCCACATGGCAGACACGCCGACCAAGAAGGCGGCGAGCGTCCGAAGGGCAGTTGATAGTGCCTTCACCTCGATAGAACGTTGATTGCTCCTCACCTGGATGCCTTCGCAGTCAGGAATGCATGTGAAGAATACTGGCCGTCGATCGCGCCCCGCTGCGTGCAATCTGTCATCCAAACCAGTCAAACGTAACGCTAACCACCAAGACCGCGATCAGGATTGAGAGCGGCACCGCCATGAACAGCCCAGCTTCTAAAAATCGGGTTTCCTTGTCACTGAACATTAGGCCTGCCTCATTAAGCTTCGCTCAGACAGAAGCTGCGAAGCCCGTTTCAGTTCCGAATGCCGGCGACGCGCGATCCACGAGCGATTAGTTTAACGTGGTTACCTGGCGACCGAAATCAGTTCGGTTTCCCCAATGATGCCGGCCATCTATTTTGCAATGATACGGGAGGCCAGCGCATCATTCGATTGGCGCTCCATTCCGCCCCCAACAAAGGCGTGGGGGCTTCCGAAGCAAATTGGCCCGCCCCAATGCTGGTGTTCCCGGAGACGCGACAAAGCAGACTGCGGGCGAAAGTGCCCCAACACGAAAAGCCCGCTGGCCAGAGCCAGCGCGCCTTGCCCTCTTCCTTCGTTCGCATGTTTCGCTGATATGAGCAGGGGTGCATACATCTTCGCCAGTCGGCGCTGCCATTCTCAAGGCCCTGCCGGTCAGGCCCAGTGGCCTTCCGCTGCCAGTCCCCTCTAGCAACCAAGCCGCTGGGCCGCAGGTGACGTGATTTGCGCCACATATGCGGCATGAAGGCGCTGAACAGAAGGTGTTGCTCGATGCTCCGGACAGACAATGGCGCGGCGCTGAGGCTTTCAGATTTTGCCGATCCTAACGACGCAGTGATTGCCGCAATCGAACTTTATGGGCCGGAAGCGCAGACCGCGGCGGCCTACTGTGCCATGGAAGCACACTTCGCCGGGCGACTGGCCGATTTCCGCCTCTGGTGCGAAGTCTTTCGTGTCTTCAAAACCAGATTCCATTGAGAGGCACATATATCGGGACCAAAGGCCGCCACGGCCATCAGCGCGTTCGCGCCGCGTAGCATGCCGGGAAGATAACGAAGCAACCATCAGCAATACGGAAGCCCGCTTCTGCGGCCTTTCAGTCTTCCGTCGCCGGCCTGAATTTCCGCACGATCACCTCGAACAGAATATCCGAAATCCACATCGCGCAGACGCCGATGAGAAACGCCGCCGCCAGCGTCGTCGTGTCGTCACTAGCCAGCGGCAGGCCCGTGGCGCGGGCATACTGGACCACGGGCAGCGTCAGATAGGCCGCGGCAAGCGCGCCGCAGATCGGTGACGCCACCATTTCGCGCAGCTTGTAGCGGTGCCGCGACAAAGCGCGCAGGACACCGCCGGCCAGACCGGCGACGACGACCGGTCCCTTGATGCCGAGCAGGTCAAAGATGTCGTGCATCATTTCATCGCCCTCGCCATGAGGAAGCCGAAGGCCGATCCGGTGCCGAAAATGACCAGCCCGCCAAGCAGCATGGCCGTGTCCAGGGGAAATGCGACGACGATCATGGCTTCCACCCGCACAGTTTCTCGCCCTTGCGGTTGTGCGCCAGCAGCGCCTTGACCTCGGCGTCCGACAGCGCATCGACCGCAGCCGCCGACAGACGCAGCGGGCTGGATACCGCGCAGAACCCGCCCTTGACGGTCGTGCAGCCGACCATCGCGGCCATGACGGACACAAACATCAATCCCTTGCCCATGATTTGAGCTCCTTTCGCGCGGTGGCGGCCGGCAGCGCGCCGATATCGTTCTGGACCTGGTCGGCGATGTCGTGCGCCGCGGCCTCGGCGGCGGCCTGCCGGGCACGTTCGCTGCGTTCGCCGGCAAGCCGCTGGCGAACACCCCAGCCGAATGCCGCCAGGGCGGCCGCGCCGATGCCGAGAAGGGTCGGATTGCCGAGCACGAAGGACAGCAGCGCGCTCATTGGTTTGGCTCATCCTTGACCAGATAGCCGATGGCGAAGACAGCGATCGGCAGAAGCGTCGCCCATGTCTCGGCGTCGTACCAGGACGGCCAGAGATTGCGCACGAAGACGCCGGAGACCGAAACGGCCGCGGCGGCGATGGTCGCGGCCGTCAGCTTGTTGGTCGGGCGGATGGTCGGTTGGGTGATGGTGGCCATGATCAGAAGATCCCTTGCAGAACGACGGCAATGTGGTGCCAGGCGGCGTAGACGAAGAGCAGGCAGGCGGCGATGACACCCCCTGCCCTAGCGGCAACCGGAATTGCGGAGCCACTCAGTGCCGGCGACGCCGGCTCGGCCGCCGGCGCGTTGCCGCCGGGCGTCTCAACCTCGGGCGGTTGCGGGCCTGGTCGCGGAACCGGCGCGGGCATGGCAGGCTTTACCGGCGCTGATACTGTCGCCGGGTCCGACATCAGCAAGGCCTCAGCCCGCACCGACCTGACCCGGTCGGACCAGCCGCGCCCGAATGTTGCCCATGTCGACAATCGCTTGAGAAACGCCAGCCGTGCATCGCAAAGCTGGTCGATGACGACGCCGGCCGGCCTTGCCCTGGCCGCCGCGAGCGTCGCCGGACCGATGCGCCCATCCTGCGGGACGCCGACGCTTGCCTGCAGGTATTTTGCCGCCCTGCCCGGTCCGCTGTTCACCGCGAAATCGAACACGGCATAGTCGACACCGTCAGGCAATTCGGCGCCGAGCACGGCATCCCAATAGAACCGCCGATAGACGGTCGCGACCTGATCATCGCCGATCTTGCGCAGATCGGCCTTGCTGGCATCGGCCTTCACATAGCGGCGAAAGTTCGCGAGGGTGACACCCTTCATCGTGGCGCCGCCCGGATCGGCCGGATTGTCCGACCAGCCGCCCTCGGATTTCAAGACGAGCGAAAGCGCCCGCGCAAAGTTGCGGTCCATGGGAGTTCCTTCCGGATGGGGTTGGTTGAGGCTGAAGCCAAGGAGCGCCGAGAAGTCAGCGCGATGCTGATGCCGCGATTATGTAGGGACCGGTGACTCTAGGTCAGGCCCCGGATTCTGGCGAATGAGCCTAGGGAACGCGAACTGGCGTCAGGATGGGCTAGTCGCGGGTGGAGTCGCAATCTTACGAAATCAGGCGCCTCAACCTCGAGGCCGAAGATCGCAAAAATTGAATTGCGGAAGACGGACGCCGCCAATTGTGCGCCGCATCAGCCACCTCGGCGGCTGCTATTTGCCAACGCTTTTCGTCGGCATAAGCCTCCAACTCACTGAAAAAGCTGGCGTCATAGAAGCGGAAACTCTCAGGTTTCCGAAACGCCTTAACGCCAGCGTTAAGGCGCCATTTTACACCGTCTTGCTTGCTGACGTCCACATGGTGCTCGGTTTCAATGACATGGCCCAGACGCTCTTCATCCAGCACCTCGCCTGGTGCAAAAAACGGGATGGTCGAACGCAGGACGCCGTGAGCGTCTGAGACCAGATCCTCGTACCGCACGAGAAGGCGCTCGGTCGGGAACGGTGCGTCCACCCACTTCGCCATGAACGCTGCCCAGCCGTCGGCTTTGTAGCGAGCAAAGGCTCGGAAACTTTCGACGGTATCCTCGCCTACATCGCCGTCGTCTCGCAGATAGAGCTCGAAGTCAGAGATTGTGGCGGGCGTAAGCGCGCGGTATTGGACCAAATAAGGAACGCCCTCGACAATACGTCCAGACAGTTCGAAGTCATGGTATTTTGTGAAATTGACACCAGACTGAGTGCACGGGAAAGTGTGGCAGCAGGCCGGATCGTCTCGGTAGAAGAAGCAATACCTGAAGCTCTCACCAAAATAATTTTGGACAAGCCGCTCCATCAGATGATGGCCGCTCCGTGGCCAGCTTACGCCAGCGACATACCTCATTCCCACCATGAGCCCTCGAACGCATATAGATTCGGTCTAACCTGCGAGGTGACAGCTGTCTACCAGCTATCGGGAGTGGTCCAAGCCTTTATCTGAATTGCGGAGTGGCGCCGGCCGTGCTTAACGTGGACCATGATCTACGCCGACATCAGCGAATTTGTTTCAAACCCTATCGGAACCGGCATCCAGCGCACTATTCGCGCCATTTTCCGCCATTGGACGGACGGGTTGACGGCATGCTATTTTGACAAAGCGGCGAACAATTTGCGGGTCCTGACACCCGAAGCCTTGGCGGCTGTCCTAGACAATTCAAATGCAACAACTGCCGAAAAAGCAGACCGTGCGGCAAGATCGATAGCAGCGGCCCCAGGCACTCTCATCGGCGACGAAGCCTATGTCCTGATCCCTGAATTGTTCTGGGATCATGCACGTTGCGCGTTCTACAAAAAGCGCATTGAGCGCCACCCGTCGCGCTCCTTCGCTATTGTCTATGACCTTTTCCCATGGATACATCCCAAGGACTTTGGTATCACTGACAGGACGCCATTCGAGCCATATTTCAACCTGGTCTTTTCGATGGCCTACACCGCTCACATCAGCCAGGAGACCAAGGAAGCCTACGAGATTGCCGGTCGGCTACGAAGGCCCTGGCCACTGCCAATCCTTCATCTTGGCGCCGACGGCCTTTCCGTTGAGAAACAAACTTTCCACCCGAGCCGAAAAACCTTCGTATGCCTCGGATCGATCGAAGCGCGAAAGCGCCAAAGCGATGTCCTGATGGCCTTCGAAGACCTCTGGGACGAAGGCGTCGAAGTCGACTTAGTGTTGGTAGGCAAGTTGGTGGATCACGGTAACGCATCCCTCGGACCAGCGATCGAGGCGGCTAAAGAGAGGTATCCTCAGTTCTCGCACTATCCGGCCGCCTCAGACGAACAGTTGGCACAGATCCTATCCACCGCTCGCGCTACCATTTTGGCCAGCACTCTTGAAGGCTATGGCATCCCGCCAGTTGAAAGCCTTTACGCCGGCATCCCCGTAATCGTGAGCGACGTCATGCCAAGCACGAGACGGCTGCAACCGTTGGGTCAAATTCGCATCGAGCCCAAACGCCCCGATCGGATCGCAGCGGCGGCAAGAAAAATGCTGGACAATGACGAAGCCCGCAGACTTTGGACTGAAGCGGCAAGCATCTCACTACCAACATGGCGCGACACCGCCCGACAGGTACGGGAATGGGCCACGCACATCGAGATAGTGCATTCTGCTATTGATCGCGACCTAGCCCGGCGCGATCCGATCCCCAAGTTAATGCCCCTAGCAGACATCAGGCCGATTGATCTCGATAAGGACGCTAGCTTACAGGCCGAAAGCGCGCGTTGGCTACGCGAAGCGGCAACGTAGAGACGCTAATGTACCATCTTCCTGGCGGTCAACGTGCCGGTATAGGTGATCGCGACTGCCTCGTTTGGTTCAAGCTGGATACAAAGGGGGACATTGGCGCCCAGCGCGGCCGGCAGTATCGATACGCCACCTTGGGTGGCCGCTGTGATTGATGTGGTCGCGGAAGTGTAAACTGTCTCCGGTGACGCGCCAGCCGTATAGGTGTAGGGGGAAGCTCCTGGTGTGATGCCTGCCGCGCCAACCGGGTTGTAGCCCGCATTTCGTTCGATGCGCGTGTTGCCTAGCCAAGCTCCAGCTATCTTGTTCGTACAGCCCACAAACGAGTTGTCGTAAATCATCGCGTCTGTCGGCGTGCCATCGGAGAAAATGCCATACAACAGACCACCAAGGCGGTTGCCTTGAAGGCGTGCGCGAACCACACCAGAATTCAATGAAAACCCGGCAGCAGCACCCGGGCCGTTGATGGTGTTGTTGACGAAGCTACAATCAGAGATCACTGCACCAGTGAGTGTAACCCCGCTCGAACCATTGTTAAGCATAAAGCAGTTTGCAAAATTGACATTTGTCACCGAGGCGCTTGCGCCAGGCGCCATCTGGACTCCGTGAGTTCCTGAAGTGCTGAACCAGCATTGTACGAAATCGCAACTCGTAATCGTGCCCGTGCTCGTTGGGGTAATGGAAAGACCCGCGCCCAAAGAGGTATCGAACCAGCAATTGGTGAAGCGGCAATAGGCAACGGATTGGCCGGCTGCCGGGGTGATTTGCGCGCCATTGGTCCCAGCGAGGAACTGGCAATTGGTGAAGCTGTAGTCCCCTCCGTTGTCGATATAGAGACAGGCAAATGGATGGGCCACACCGTTCCACACCACGATCATATTAGCGATCTCAACTGCAACACCGCCATGAAGCCGGATACCGATGCTAGAGACGTTAGCTGTGCTGATGTTGCCGTTGGCCACGAAAATTGTTGAAACAGCCGCCGAGAGAAAGATCCCCTGAAACGTTCCGGTCATATTGAAGTTTGTAATCGAAACGACGTTGGCCGAAATATTGATATAGCTGCCCGCCGTTCGGGTGATGTTAGTCCCGAAGGAAATCCGATCCAGAGTGAACGAGCCGTTCGAAATAGTCAGAAGATCGGCAGTCGCCGAGGTCGTGGTGAGTGTGACCTTGGCTTTGCTTTCTCCGAACCAGCAAGCAAACGACGACGGTGTGATCGCGGCAGAGACCAGATAATTGCCCTTTGGGAAATAGAGAGCTTTGCCCAAAGCTGCTGCAGCAGCGTCAGCCGCGACGATGCCGGCACGGCTGTCTGAAACGCCCGTAGGATCAACGCCTGTGAAATCGAGAACAGATACCCTCTCCCGGGCGCGATCCTGCATTGTACGCGCCAACGAACTTGTCCCACCTTGTGTGTAAGACACGTCGGCACCATCGATTGCGGCTATGGGCACATAGGCCGTATTGCCGGCATTCCGCTTAAGGAAGGTGTTGGCGACCGGCGCCGGAAGGTTGATCGTAGCCGCCGACGCGGCCGCGACCGAAGCCGAGCCGGCGGCGGCGGTCGCTGAATTCCCCGCATTGGTTGCCGATGTCGCCGCGCTCGATGCCGAGCCGGCCGCGGCCGTGGCCGCATTGCCGGCGTTGGTCGCGCTGGTGGCGGCTGCGGAGGCCGAGCCCGACGCGGCGGTGGCCGAGTTGCCGGCATTCGTTGCGGAGGTCGCGGCATTGGTCGCGCTGGTCGATGCGGCAGTGGCCGATCCGGCGGCGGCGGAAGCGCTGCCGGCCGCAGCCGTCGCCGCCACCTGCGCATCGCCCAACGCGTTGTCGGACAGATAAAACCCCAATGCGATGGCATCGATGCCGATCACCGGCTCATCGGTCTGGAATGAAAAGACCTTGGCGGCATTGGTCGATCCGGCCTGAGTGTGGACCGTGGTGCCCTTCTGCATCGTGCGCGAGGTCCGCGCGTCAGCGGCGCGGAACCACTGGCCCTCGCTTGCCGTGTAGATGCCGTTCTGGGTGGCGTTCGTCTGGTTCTTGACCAGCACGCGGTCACCGGCTTCCGTCAGCACGCCGTCAATCGTCTGGAGGCCAGATAAAGAAATATTGGCCGTGGTCGCCAAGCGCACGGGTTCGCGCTCACCGGTCAACAGGCGAACGGCGGCAGTTGCAGGTCGGGCCATAAGGCTTGCTCCATGAAAAAAGCCCCGCGAAAGCGAGGCTTGAGGATTTCGGGTTGGTTGATGGCTGGCGATGGGTGGATGGAACGGGCGAGCCAGCCAACTTAGCCGGCGGCTATCGTTTATTTTCGCTTTTCTCGTCGCGCGAGCGTTCGCGCCTTGAATGGCGCGATACCAGAACCAATAGTTGATATTGGCGTCTTAGCCGCTGTGCGGCTGGCAGCGATTATTCGTCTTCTCGATAATTGCGCACCCAGGCTCTTGCTTCGGGGCTGCCGAAGTCGTCGCACGAATCGTGTGTATTATCTTGTGAGTTCCGGCAAGATCTTCTCGTCGAGAAATTTGAGGCGACCGGCCAGCATTTCGGCGTTGGCGGGAGTCGCGTCGACATTGACTGGTATCAATTTCGCCACGGACTTCCCGTGGCGTGCAGCTTCGACCCAATCTTCAAGGGCGCCGATATAGCCATCCAGCGCCTCAAACGTGGTCCTGGTGTCGTCGGCCGGGATATATGTCGGCGGCACATCGCCCACGATCACCCAAATCCATTCCGGCACGTCTGGCCTTCCCGGCTCAATCTCAAACAGAAAAATATAGATAATGCCTTCGGCGCCATATCCGAGATACTCGCCCTTGATGGACAACACCCATGCGTAGAATTCGAGATATTGGCGCGCTTCGATCCGGGCGGAATCGAGGTCGTCGTTGCCAGTGCCAACACTAGCCGGAGGCAGGCGCGTGACGCTCGTCAGATCAGGAATTGCATCGCTCATCTCTTCCGACCCGAAGCTCAACAGGGCCTGCACCGCACTCTTTCTCAGCTAAGATTGAATCGAACAGGACTTCCCTGCGGCAAGTCTTTGGTCTGGATCAAGATTTGGCCCATCAGATGCCAGTAGATCTCAATATCCGACAATTCCAGGTTGTCAATTTCGTCTTTGCCATTTAGGAACAGTGGCTTCTTGTAACCTATGCATTGGTCATAGGACGGCTCAGCGCCACCAGCTCTGCGCCAATCGGCGAATATGTTTGCGGCCAACGCAGCGTCTTCGTCCTGTATCAGTTCGACCTCGTGGAAAGTTCGAACATTAGCCGGTATCTGCAGGGCCTGTCCGGTGCCCGGCTCGAACATCACCACGCCTGGCTCTCCTTGCTCCAGCCGCCACGCGTCAGTGGCAAATGCCGTTCCTTGCCAATCATAACCAAAGCAGGTGATGCGCCCAGCGAATTTAGGGAAACCCAGGCAGACACGGGCATTCCAATCCGCCACTTCTGGTGCACGGATGATTCGGTACAGACCATGTTTGAACGAGGCGCCACCGAACCTTGCCAGCAATTCATTCAATCCAGCCACTTTTGTATCCAGCGGAAGGTTGCTAACCCCAGGCATCCGCTCATCGTCCATGGGAAAAATTCGTCGGAATGTCTCGAACACTAGCGGTCTCCAATCGTCACTTTGTTGATTTTCGCCCCATGGGGCAGATTCTTGATTCGGTTCTTAATCTGAGGCCCAAAACTGCGGTTAACGCTTCTGTCCAAGGCGGCCAAATTGGATAATTCCTCCGAACCATTTAACTGCAGATCTCGAACGTGATCTACATCTTCATCGGGCGCAACCTCATTACCAGCCTCAATATACCTGCGGCGAGCTGACTTTGAATCCCGAACGGAGTTACGGTTCACCGAGGCGTCACTGTCGCTCAGTCGTTGGGCTTTCAGGGCCGCTGCTTCTCGTTGAGCAGCATTCCACTTGCGCATATGGTATACGTGTATGTCGTGCCCAGCAGGTGTCTCGCCGATTAAACCGCTGTTAGTCTCGCTATTCGATGTACCTAACTCTACAGGAGGCTCTGGGGGGCTAGTATCCACGATTTGCTGATTTGTGGCGGTGTCGGCGGCTTCTGGAAAAGCGCGTGGTTCGGAGGGATCGGCGAACCGCTTGGTGATTTTCGCCATCACCTGCCTGCCAATCACGCTGAGCCCTTCGGCAAGGACATTGCCGCCAGCGCCCCACAGCGCGCCATTGGCAATCCCCCAGGGAACGCTCTCGCCTGTATTATATGCGTATGCACCACCATAAGCGCCGCCAGTCGCGGCCCCGACTGCGGTTCGAGCGCCAAGACCGGTCAGGCCACTCTCCGCCGCCGCGCCAACCCCTGCCCGGCCCAGCAGACCGAACAGGCCCTTGGCGGCGCCATATCCCGACAAGCCGGCGCCTAGGCCCTCCGCCACCCAACCGGCGAGCCCGGCCCGATCCTCGGCATCCTCTGTCTCGGCCTGCTCACGGCCAAGACGTTCGTCATAGCTCTCCCCGGACTCCGATGGCGCCATCCCGGCGACGAGCGCGTCCGCCCCGCCAGCGGTCGCGCCCTTGGCCATGGTCCGACCGATATCCCCGAATGCCATGCCGAACTGCTGCAACGACGACATGGTGCTGTACTGAGCCTGAGCCGGGTGTTCTCCAATCCAAGCCAGCCCTTCCCTGAGCGCCGTAAGCTGAGCTTCCAACAACTCTGGCGTCATGTTTGGATCTTGGGCGGCCCTGGCTCGCCATTGGGCTTCCGCCGCCAGAGAAAACTGTTCGGCCGTCGCTTTGCGCACACCCGGGTCGCGGATCGCCAGGACAATCGAACTCGCCCTCGCAAAACGCTTACTGAACGGTGCGCTTGGGTCGATGTATTGCTTGGCTTCTTGGTCTGCGACAGCCCATGGCAATGGCAGTTTTCTGTCGAAACCCATCTGCTGTTGGGCAGCCCTGGTCCAGGTGACAGCGGCCTGGAAATCCTGGGGCGTTGAAACCTTGCTCCAGTCCGGAGCCTGCCCCGGGAACAATTGGCCGACAGAGCTAGCGGGATCGGCGTCGCGGGCGCCCAGGATCAACTGGGCAGCGCCGGCTCTTACTTCGTACCGTTCACGCTCTTCCGGCGAGCCATCGGGGCCTGGTTCGAAATCCCGAAGCTCGGCATGTATTGCCTGGTTCGGCGCCCGATACATGTCGAAGAAAGACTTGGCGACGCCGGCCGTTGTCCTGAACAGGTCGAAATGCTGCGGGCCATCCTCGGCTCCGTAGATATTGACGAAATCCTGAGCGGTCGGCTCCTCCTCGGGATATTTGCCAGTGGCAGCGATGACGGCCGGTGCGTTCTGCTCCGCAAGCAGGACCCTTGCACGCGCACCGATCAGTTGGGCTGCGGTGGCGCTGTTGGCCTGGTCCTTCAGCGCCGCAACATCGCCTGGCTTCAGATAGGTGATGGCGTCGAGTGGGATGGCTGTCTTGTTTTCCGGCGTCGTCGAGTCGCTTCCGCCGAACGCCTGCGCCACGGCTTCATCTGGCGTGTGCGTTCCAACGCGATCGCCTTTCGCGGCCGCCGCGTTTGCACTGTCCGAGGCACTGGAGCCACCAACGACGGCATCGTCCTTCGTCCGGCCCTGCGCCGCGCCCAGCATCTCGGCGGCCCGCTTCGGGTCCTGGGCGATCATCGCCTGGACCAGCGCCTTGGCCGTGTTGGTGCGCCAGGCGGCTTCCGCCGCTTGCCGGGCAAGCGGGTTGCCGATCTTGGCGATCAGGTCGGACCCGCTCTGCCGGATCGCCTCGAAGTTCGCGGTGTCGTTCGGGTCGCTTTGGGCGATGGCGCTCGTCGACATGGTGTCGACCTTGGTCCACTCGGCCAACTCATAGTCGTCGCGCCGCTGAAGCTGCCGTGCCGCCATGCGCAGCGCGCCGGTTTGACGCAGCGCTTCCTTCTGCCCGGCGAAAGTGGCGCGCTGGCTCTCGGGCATGTTTGGCAAGGCGGCGGCAAACAGCTTGTCGAACAGCCCGGTCTTCGCCACCCGGCCGGTGTACGGATCGACCTGGCCGTACATGGCGTCATGCAAGCCGGCACCGTCGGCCGGCGCATTCGCCGTCACCTCGTCTTCGGCCTGCGCGATCTGGGCGTCGAACTGGCGACGTGCGATCTCGGCGTCGAACGCCTCCTGCTGGTCCTTCATCTGCTGATAGCGCTCGGCGACAGCGGAAAGGTGATCGCCAAAACCCTGCATGGCGCCGCCGATCGGCGAGCCCTGGGGGTATTGCGGCGCGTTGCCGGTATCGAGCCGGCGCTGGGCGATGGAAAGGGGGATGACGTGGACCATTTAGTAGAGTCCCGAATAGCCGCCGGCTATGGCGGCGCTTGCCCGAGGCGAAAATGCCGAACCGCCGAGGGTCACAGCCTTCGTCGGGTCGTAGATTTTGGAGAGGCCGCCAACGAGTGCGCTGCCGGCGTTGAAGATCGACGCCGTCACCGCCTGCTTGCCCGAGAAGCGCGAAATGGCGGCCTGGCTGTTGAGGTTGTTCTGCCGCAGCTTCGAGCCGTACTGGATCGCGTCGAGGTCCATCTGGCCCTGCCTGGCATTGGCCGCCAGCACCTCGGTCGGCGAGCCTGATATGCCGACACCGGAGGCGCCGACCTGGGCACGCGCCTGGGCCTGCAGCAGATCCTGCTTGTGGCGCTCCTGGCTCTGCTCGAAGGCGGCACTTTGCGCCTCGGCCTGCGCCTGCTGCTCGTAGGCCTTGGCCTGATAGTCGGCCATCTGCTTCGATTGCTGGCCTTCGACCAGCGCGCCGCCGACCGACAGGGCGGTCCCGATAAGGGCGAGTGTGCACATCGTCAGCCTCGTTCGCTAAAGCTTGCGGGAATGAATTTGCTTTTGACGCCGTCCACCGGCGCGCCGAGCGGCGGGCGTGGGTCGAGCGCGCCGCCGGGGGTCAGGAAGGACAAAAGCAGCCTGTCGGCCTGCAGCGCCGGCCGGCTGAGCCGGGCGGGCGGGGTGGCCCGAGCGCCGGCCATGGCGGCGCGGCGGATGGTGGTCAGGTTCACCTTCAGCTCGCGGACGCCGGCGGCATCGAACAGGCCATTGGCGGTGGCGATGCCGCGGGCGAGCGCATCGGCCTCGAACAGTTCCTGGCGCAGCTGCTCGACCAGCCGATGCACGCCGCGCCAGCGCTCGCCAAGCAGGGCTGCCCTGGCCTTGATCTCCTCGCCAAGTGCTGCGATGTCGGCGCGGGCTTCGCTTAGCGCCGCCTCCGCGCGGCGCTTGCCGGCGGCGTCGATGGCTTTTTCGAGAAGCGCAATCTGGTCTTTGCAGTCGTGGAGCGCCACACGCGCGGCGGCCAAGTCGCCATCGCCGAAGACCGCGCGGTCCTCGGCCTCAGCCAGTGCGCTTTTGCGGGCGAGCGCGTCGCTGAGATCGGTGTCGAGCAGAGCGATGACGGCCGCGAATTCGGCAGCCGTCCGCACCCTGCCGAGGGTTTCGGCATGGGGGAATGTCATTGGATGTCCTTTTTGGAGAGTGGCCCGGCGAAGTGGATCTCCCCCCTTGAGGGGGAGATCATCAGCGTCAGCGCCGCGCCCTACGGCTCGGCATCAAACACCGGCGTGAACGCCCGGATCGTGCAGGGCGTCGGGTTGACGTGGCGGATACGCACCCGGCCCTGCCCTTCCCAGCTGTCGTCGATCGGCACCTCGACATTGCCAGTGAACAGCGTCGCCCCGCCGTCGGGTGCGACGATCGAGGGCATGCGCACCGGCTCCCAGCGGCCGCGCATGAAGGACTGCACCTCGAGCCCCGTAGTGTCGGTCTCGAGCAGCGACAGGATTGCTTTCGCTACCTTCTTGCGGCGGCCGATGATGGAGCCGTCCTTGCCGCCGACATCGAGCTCCAGCGTGTCGGCGCCCGCCGCATAGGGCAGGCCAAGCTGCCATTTGGCGGCAGTCGAGCCGCCCGGCAGCGTCACCGTGCCACCGCCGCTCACGGTGAGGCCATGGTAGACCTTGCCGTCGGCCAGCAGGTCGACGGACTGGCCGGCAAGATGCGCCGCCCCGCCCACCGTGGCCACCGCGGCGCCCGTATAGGTCAGGCCGCAATCGACCTCGAAGGCATCGGCGACGGCACCATATTCGAACGGCGCGGTCTTGACCTCGATATAGCGCCTGGTCACGCCACCGATGGTGCGCTTGACGACCAGCCAGAGGTCGTCATTGCCGTCCTGACCGGGAGTCACAGCGGCACTTTCGACAATTGCCCAGTTTACCCCGGTGAAGCTGCCGCCCAGGCGATGCCGGTGCATGCCTCTGACTTCCTGGGATGGCTGGTGGGTGTAACCGCCCAACTCGCCATTATCGAGCGGGAACCACAGCAAAGGATCGGGGTCGGTCTGGAAGGCGAGCTCGACCACGCCTTGCTTGGGGATGTGCTCGGAAATCTGTCCGACATCGTCCGAGGTGAAACGGCTCTGCGCCGTCTGCGTCAGCTCGGCGATCGATTTGCGCGAGCGCGTGACATAGAGAAACGACTGGCCGGCATCGACCGGGCGGATGCGGGCACAGCCGAAGGTGCGCGAGCGCCGGTTCTTGAACGAAGACGGCGTCAGCGCCTCGTCGATGCCCGAGCCCGAAAGCGCGCGCACACCGCCTGAGGTGCCGATCATCAAGGCGCCGTCCGATTCCGCGATCCACTGGATGTCGTTGGCCTGGCCGCCGCCGGCCTGGACGAATTCCAGCGCATCATCGTCCTTCTCGCCCAGCGCGAAATTGTCGAAGTCGCCGGTGGCCGAGGCATAGACCGAGAATTTCCGGCTGAAGGCCAGCCTCTCTTCGTAAAGCGATCCGCTCTCGACATACTTGCCAGGCACGAATGTACCCAGCCGCCAGCGTGTGATTGGCGAGAGGTCGGGCAAGGCGTGGCCATAGAGCCTGACCTTGACCACTGTCGTGCTGGTACGGCTTGTGATCTTGGCCCAGCGCCAAACATTGTCGCCACCGAGCAATCGGATTGATCGGCCGACATCGGTTGTCTGAAAGCCGGCACCATCATTGATGCCGGCGGTGCTGGACGCGGTAAGGTCGAAGGGCGTCATCAGGTCGCCGTTCTCGGCCAGCGCAACTTCTGAGATCGAGGTATTGGCGGCGTCGTCGCCTCCGCCACCGGAGAAATCGAATTTGTAGTATTCGTAGGTCGTCTGGTTCTGGAAATCATAAAAGCGCACTTCCGAGCCGGACCAGCCCCGTTCCGACGCCCTGCTGTCCAGCGTGACGTAATCCACGCCATTGTTTGAACCTGACAGTTTCCATTGTGTCGGCGTGTCGCCCCACTTGGCGGCATCTTCCGGCGCGCCGATCCAGTAAGCGTTCACTGCCTTTCCTTGGCCTGCAGGGAATTGGTACTGAAGAAACCCGCTGCTGCCCGACGACACAGCGACAGTGCTGGTGATTGCCCGATCAAACGCCCTCCAGCTCGTTGTACCCGTGCCATTGTCGGTGACAGTCCCACTCGGGGCGGTGGCGGAGGTCATCTTCGGCGTGGCGTGACCAGTGTTCGCCGGCGTCAGCGTCGTCGGCGTGGTGTTGATTTCGTCATAGGGGCCATCAAGAAAGTTGAAGTCCGCCAGCGACCAGGTGGTGTGCGCGGTGCGCGTCAGCACCTTCGGCGGATAGTTCTTGTGGCAGATCCACATCTGGTCAGCGGACTGCACATATTGGAGGTCGAACAGGTCCGCTTCCAGATAGGGCGAGGCGACCTCCACCGTGCCGACGCGCGCACCATAGGCGTAGACACGGATATAGAGGTCGCCGAATTCGAGCGCGTAGGCCTGGTCGGCCGAGAAGATGAACGGGATCAGTCGTGTCTTCTTGGCCGAAATCTTCACCTCGCCGACGAAGTAGGTTCCACCGCGCTTGCGGATGCCGCCATGCGGCAGCGTAAGGAAGTTCTCGCATCGGGCGAGTGCCGCCCGATAGAAATCGAGCGACGCGCGGGCATGCAAGCGCGGACTGATTTCGCCACGCGTGAAAACGTCCTGGACGGGATAGAGCGTCGTCATCAGCGGACCATCCTGCTGTCGCCGCGCTGGCTGGACCAGGAGGCGGAGTAGAAGCGGCCGCCGCGCTGGATGGCGTTGGCGTTGAGCGCCGCATCCAGCGCGCGGTCATAGGCCGAGCGGGCAATGTCGATCATGCCCGATTTGTGGGTCAGCGGATGCGCGACCTTGATGGCGAGTGCCGCCACCAGCACTTCGGTGAACAGCGCGTCCCAGTCGTTGGGATCGGTGAGGTTGGCGACATAGCGGATGGTCAATGGACCCGGCTGGTCCGAATAGATCAGACCCGCCTCCTGGCGCCACGAGATCGGCACGCCATCCGGTTCGCCATTGTGGGTCAAGGGCAGCGGCCGCAGGCAGTCGGCGGGAAGCTCATAGGCCCAGTTCAACGTACAATCGCCGGAACCGGTATCGCTACCGATCACCGACGCGCGCAGGATGGCGAACACCCAGGCATATTTGGTCAGTTCGGCTTCGCATGTCAGGTCGAAATGCAGATTCAAGAGGCGCGCTGCCTTGACGTCCTGATCGAGACTGTCGATCGGCGCCTCGTCGAGCACGGCCAGCGCCATGTTGGCGATATCGAGCGGGGTGATGGCCATGGCTCAGCGCCTCGTCCATACGGGTCGAGCAAGGGTCATGATTATCTCCAGGCATGAAAAAAGCCGCTTGCGAAGCGGCTTGGGGAATTTTCGAGTGAATGATTTGGTCCGCCAATGGAGCGGCCAACCCCCCCGATCCCGGGGGAAGATCGGCAGTTTCAACGCCTCTGCGTTCCTTCATTGCGAAGTGAGATTAGAGCCACCGACAATGCCCTTCACCAGATCCAACCACGTCTTTCTGGCGATCTCGTATTCATCCTCGCTGCTATTGCAGGTTAGCGTGACCACCCCGAACGATGCCTCTTCGACCATCATCCACTGCCGCGCGTGCGAGCCCAAAAGCTTGAGACGGACAGAAGAGATAGAGACTTCCTTTCCGGCTACCGTGACGTTGGCCGGTTTGTCGACGACAACGGGATCCAGACCGGACTGGGACGCCTTGACGATAGTATTCTTGTTTATCTCGTTTCGGAATCGATCGAAGAATTCGTGCGAGGTCAGACCTGTGGGGGTCATTGTCAGGACCACATCGCAATCGTCGCCACAAGTCTCACCCATGCAGGACAGGACGATGTCCTTGTCGTCGAGCGTCGCCGACCACAAACTGCTGTTGTAGGACAGCGTTACACCCTTGCCAGGTTCGGAAATCTTGCCGGCAATGGCAGGCGCCACGATGGAAAGCAGGAACAGAATTGTGGCCAACAGGCGCATGGGACAGATCGCTGCTTTTGATATCGGAACGGCTGAGTGGCTCTCCGGTCAGTCTGCCCCAAACCAGCCAATCACGCCAAGCAGAATCAACATTCGGAGAGACAAAGCTCTAGCCTGCGAGCGAGTTCGACCTATCCGACCAGCCACTTCCGCCAGATCGGGCTGGAGAACATCGCCAAAACGACGAGGGCACACCATACCAGCTGCAAGCCGAACGAAAGCAAGCACCACCATGCGAAACAATCGCCGCGGTCAGCCTGACGTTTGAGGGCGCCATACTTTGCCCAGGTCGAAATTGAATAGAGCATCGAATACACCGAATTGCCCTTTGGAGGGTCAGCCTCGATTTCCTCTCCGAGAAGATGGCCTCCGTACAATTGGAACGGCGCCGAGAGGACAAGGCCTATCGTGATGGCAAGGAGGAACCAGTTCATTACAAGATCCGCGCCGCAGTAGATCGGCAATCTAGCCGCCCGCGAGAAGCAAACAGTTAAGCCTAGGACGACAAATCGATATAGTTACGAGGGGAGAGGCTTCGCTTTGCCCCTCTCTTGATCAGGCCCCGGCGGTCTCTAGCACGATGAACGTCATGGTCTTGACACTCGACGAGCGTGCGATCCCGGTTGCCGCCAGCGCAAATGCTGCATCTGGGGCGAATTCGCCTGAGGAGGCGGTGTCGGGGAAGCCGATGCCGGCCATGGGGCGTTGCCCGCCCGGCGAATATCCATATTGGAACGCGCCGAAGAAGACCTGACGCGCCGAAAACTGCCGAGCTTGGTGGAAGCCTAGAACTTCAGGGCGACACCGACCCTGAAATCATGCGTCTGCACCGTATGGTCCAGCTGGCACCCAGGGCCGCAATATTCCAGGTTCTTCTTGCCGAAGAACGAGAAATCATACTCGCCGCGCAGGAAGACGTTGTGGGTCAGCGCAACATCGACACCGGCGCCGACGATGCCGCCGACAAGAGTTGCATCTGCTTCGGCCGAGAAAGGGGGATAGAACGTCTTCAACTGCGCCGCAGTCACGCCAGCGGTGACGAATGGCAGATAGGTCCCCATATCCATGCCAACTCGCCCCTTCAACGACCCAAACAGGCCGGTCGATACATCCAGTATCCCTGCGCCGGGAACGTCGTGGAAGGTCGACTTCTTGAAGCGGTAGCCAAGTTCGCCTTCAACACCATAGACGATGTTGCTGGACTGGAAATTATAGCCGGTAAAGCCGCCGATGGTTGCCGAGCCGACACTGTGAGTAGAAGTGCCGGCGAAGCCTGGCTCCGTGATTTTGTAATGATCGAGCGTTCCAGCGCCAAAGACACCGGCATAGGCGCCCTGCCAGGTCCAATCCGGCGTTACCACCGGCGCAGCCAGATCGGCTGCGAGCGCAGGGGCGCACAGCCCGAAGCCAAAGACGGAAGCCAGCAAGAGCGATTTCATGGAATTTTCCCACGAGCCAAATCTGCCACAACCTATCCGGGATTTCATCGCCCCGCTGTAGCAAGGAGATCACAGTGCGCCGGATTCTGTTGGTCGTTTCTGGTAAGTATCAATCTCGCGGCTTCTCGGAGCGAGTATTGGATCGGTTCGTTTCCTCGCCGGGCAGACGGCTTTCTTGCCTCAAGAGCCGGCGGGAGCTCATCGCCCCCGCCCTCTCGCCCCTCGGCCTGGTCAGGCCTCGGTGGTCTTCAGCGCGATGAACGTCATGTTCTTGACGCTCGACGCGGTGCGGTCCCAGTTCGCCGCCAGCGCGAGCTCGGCGTCGGTGGCGAATTCGCCGGCCGAGGAGGCGTCAAGGAAGCGGGTGCCGGGAACGTGCGGCACGAAATGCCGGCGGCCGACCATTTCGGTAACGCCGCCGCCATGGCCCTGGCGCGGCTTGCGGTCGAACTCAAGGGGCCCGCCTTCGGTGTTGACCGGCAGCTCGTTCCACAGGATCGCCTTGTCCTTGAACATGAAGGCGGTATAGACGCCCGCCGTCACCGGAATGTCGTCGTCGACGACGGCGCGCAGCCCCATGTAATAGGGGATCAGCGGCCCGCCCTGTTCGGAAGACGGCACATAGTCGATGAGGTCGGCGAGCTTCAGCGCCTTCATCTGCTTGGAGTGCATCCAGATCGTCTTGAACTTGTCGGCGCGGTCGCCCATCAGATAGGCGGCCTCGATGATGTCGGTGTCGACGATGGAGGCGCCCGTGGTGCGCACCAGATCGCCGCCGTCATTGGCGATGTTGTCGGCGACGACGCCTTTCAGGATGCCGAGCAGGGTGAGCTTGTTGGCGCGCTGCCAGTACTCGGTCTGTCGCTTGACGATCAGCTTCTGCGGATCGTCGCCCGCCAGGATCGAGGTCAGGTCCGGAACGCCCCACGCCTGGGCGCGGACGTTGCGGGCGGCAACCTCGCGGCGCGAGCCGACCTTCTTCATCTCGATGGAATCGGCCGGATCGTCGTTGACCGGCTCGGACGGGTCGTTGCCGAGGTCCTTCCAGCCGGGCATGTCGACGGAGCGGCCGCCCATCGACAGTTTCGACGAGATCGCCGGGTCGGAAAACAGGATTCCGGCCTGGTAGATTTCGAGCGACTGCACATGTTCTTCGAAAGCATATTGCGCATAGACGGACGGAACGATCGCGTCCGCGATGCGGGTGTAGGCATCTGCCATTTTTGTCTTCCTTCAGGTTTGGGTTTGGTGGTGAAGGTGTGTTGAGATTCAGGTCAGGCCGAGCCGAAAATGATGGCTTTCGAGAACCGGAGCGGAGCGGACATTTGGGTCCGTGAGCACCGGAAGCACAGAAAGCCATCGTTTGCAGGCCGGGATCACCTGAATATCGACACAGCTCAGAGCGGATTGTTGGGCATCCAGCGGTCCGGGTTCTCCCCGGCCTCCCGAGCCAGCCGCCTTGCGCGGGCGGGGTCGCTTTTGACGAGGGCTGAAATGGCCGTCAGGTTGCGTTCGCCGGCGGCGTTGCGCTTGAACGGATTGCCTCCGCTGCGCCCGGCGCCGCCGTCGATCGTGTCTTCCCGGAACATCGCCTCGCCAATGGCGTGGAAGGCCTTGGCGATCTGCGGATCGGTCAGCGCCCCGTCAGGCAGAAGGATGCCCTTCGCCTTGTAGGCGTCGACGAGGCCGAGCTTCTTCATCGCCCGGTTGGCGACCTCGAGCTTCTGGCGAAAGCCGTCGCTGTCGGTCGGCCCCCAGTCCCGGACAAGGTCGTCATGGGTAGCTTCCACCGAGCGGGCGAGCGCGATCTCTTGGCGCGCGGCCTGCTCGGCCATGTAGCCGACGAACTTGTCGTGGTAGGCCTGTGCGATCTTCGGGCTTGCACCCGCTTCGACCGCCCAACCCTTGGACGCATTGGCGAGCTCGTCCGAATAGGCGAAGTTTTCAGGCAGCCCTTCCGGCCGGCGGTATTCGACCTTCTCGGACGAGGTGACCGGACGCATGGTCTCGGGCAGCCGGGCGTGAAAACGCTCCCAGTCTTCCCGCGATGCATCCGGCCCGGGAACGCGCAGGCTCTCACCCTGCTGACGCTCCAGCTCCGCATAGGATGTGAAAACCCTGTCGAGGCTTTCAGGCTTGGTCCAGCCCTTGGTTTCAGCGAGCTTGCGGTTGCCTTCGGAAAGACCGTCAAACCAACTTTTGCCGGCCGCCGGGGCGGACCCGTTGTCCCCGTTGGCCGGTGGCCGTACTGGGTTGCCCGCCGGCTGCGCACGCGCCGCCACGGACCCGGCGTCTGCCAGATCTGTCATGTGATGTGTTCCTTCTTTTCTCCTTCTCCCCTTGTGGGAGAAGGTGGATCGGCGCGCAGCGCCGAGACGGATGAGGGGTGCTGGAAGAAATGAGACGTCAGCGATCGTGTCGCCGATTTGGATGAGGCTGCGCCAAGCTGGAACACCGCTCATCCGACCGAGCTTCGCTCGGCCACCTTCTCCCACAAGGGGAGAAGGGAAAACCTCAGACGTTATCCCCCCAGTTCTCCCAGAGCAGCGTGATCGTGCCGGTCACGGCGATCGTCCCGTCGGCGTCGATATCCGTGCCGGCGGCAAAGGCCAGGTTGAGATAGAGATCGACCGGCGTCGCCGTGCCATCCAGCGTCGCCGCGGCGGCGATGTCGGCGGTCGAGGCCGTCGAGAGCGCCGCGCCGGCGCCGTCCAGCGTGCGCGCCGTCGAGGCCAGCACGTTGACCATGGTTCCGGCCAGCGTCGCACTCGACGCCGCCGCCGAGCCCAGCGACCATGTCAGCGCCGCATTGTCGTTGATGGTCGAGGCGCGGGTGGTCGGCACGGCGAACTGCAGCCGCGCCGTCCCGCCCTTGATGCGCACCTTGCCGTCGGCGAAATCGAAGATTTTCTGGGCGGCATAGGCCAGCGCGTCGGTCACCGGCACCTGCATGCCGGCAAAGGTGAAGACGGTACGGAAAGCACCGCCCTGCCCCGTGGTCACGGCCTTCAGGCCGAGCTTGGGCGGGGCAAGGCCGGCCTCGCGGGCGGCGGCGCGGACAAGCGTCCGGGGAAGACCTCGGGTCATTACATTTCTCCATTTTTCGATGAGACGAGAAGGGGTGCGCACGGCGCGCGGGGGCGGCCAGGCTCGGCTTCGGCCGAGCCGCCACAGGCTGAATCATTTTGATAGGGACGAGAGCTAGCCCCTTGTTCGAAAGAGATGTTTTGGCCTCCCGGTCCATCAACCCCCGAGAAACCATGTCTTATATCGTGAGCGCTCGTGCCCCCGTTCCGCCGCAATGCGACCGCACGGGACGATCGATAGGGATTTCAGACCTTTAAGGGAGACCTCGCATGACCTTTCACAAAGCCATGGCCGCCGTGCTGATGACCGCGGCACTTGCCGGCTGCCAGTCGCAGACCGAGGGCCAGCAGCGGGCCACCACCGGCGCGCTCATCGGCGGCGCCGGCGGCGCCCTCGTCGGCCAGGCGATCGGCGGCAACACCAAGAGCACGGTCATCGGCGCGGCGAGCGGCGCCCTGCTCGGCGCCGTCGTCGGCTCGGCCACCACCCCGCAGCGCCGCGGCGACGAGATGTGCCGCTACCAGGACCGCTACGGCCGCATCTACACCGCGCCCTGCGACGACCGCTACTACAACGGCAATTATTGACCGTTAGCCGCCTTCTCCCCGTCACGGGGAGAAGGTCCCGGCAGGGGGTTGAGGGCAGCACCAAGGTCTGAAAAGCTGGTGCTACCCTTACCCTCAAAGCATTTCGACGCTATCGTCTCCTCTCCAAGGGGATGACGATGCGACTTCTAATAGCCTCACTGCTGGTGGCTTGTTCAGTCTCCGCACACGCCAAAGACGCCATCAACATTGAGAAGATCAGCGATTGCCTGGTCCTGCCGGGTGACGCCGTCGAAAATCACATCAAAGCCACGTTCGAAGTGACCCTGGACAAAGTCGGCAAGGTCAAGTCGGTCGCCGTCGTGTCTTATGAACCGCAGTCCGAAGCGGCGGCAGCAGCGGCCCGGCAACTTTCAAGATCAGTCCAGCGATGTTGGCCGCCGGACGTCAAAACCAGCCCGATGCGCATCACTGTGGATCTGAGCAAATTCTAGGAATTACTGTAACTGTGCACCATGCGTTCGGCTCCGCTATGCCAACATCCGACAAGCGGGGTGGTCTACCGGATTTCGACGCCTTCTATCGGGATGTACCATCCGCAGGTGTTCAGCAAGGTTTTCTCTTGAGCACCAGTAAATTTGTCAGCTCGCGGAGCGGCGCCCCAAACTTCGCAGTGAAAGGCATTACCTTCGATAGGGTCATAGCCGACCCTTAGCGCTGCTGCCCGAGCAGCTTGCGCTTGGAATTGTACAGCAGCGACATAGACCGGCGTTCGGACAAAGGCGACAGGATCCTTACCTTCTTCCAAGATCGACCGCTCGTGGTCGACAGACATGCCACCGCCCTGCGGTTTCATGAGTTTTGATGACAGACGCCGACAATTCCGGTTGTCATCCGAAACGACATGGTGAATCGGATTAACCCGGCGAATGAGAGTGTCCCCGGGGAGAATCTCCGCATGATCGTGCGGGATCACATCGCCGTCGTCATCACGCGGCGGCGGGGACAGCATCAGCAGCTCGCTTTGCCATTTCGTCGATCCATACCCTCACGATCTTGAAATCAACGGTGAGCTTCGCTTCTTCCTCGTCGCCCGTATTAATGTCGGCCATCACGCATTCGACTTTGTTGGCGCCTAAGATGTCCAGTTCGATATCAAGGCCGGCGCTATGCCATTCAATCTGCAAGGTGCCGTCCGAACCAGGCACCAAACTCGGGCAAGGAGCCCCAGGCACATAGATCGCCTGCAACAGATTTGCTGCAAAATAAGCGATACTGAAGTCAACGGACCTGCCGGAGTAACCATCCCAGCCCTTCGGCAGTCGCATCAGTTCCTCGAGCTTACCTATCACCGCGTCGGACCAAGCGTAGTCGGGGTTTTGAACGATAAGGCGGTGAACAGCCCAGTCGCTCTCTCTGCCGCGCCGATGAGGTTGGATCGAGTAAACTGAGGCTGACGAATTTGTCATTGCTTTCGTTGCCATACCTTATGCGCCTGTTCGGTAGTTAGATCGCAGAACCGATTGATAATTTTTACACGACCGTCCGCAAAGAAATTTTTGACCCCTGAGACATCTTTCTGACTTGGCGCCCCTCGGTAAGTGATCCCAAGACGAATCGCCCGTTTGACCTCTCGCGTACTATGAAGACTAACCTCGTAGTGCATTCTAGCAACTGGGTCCTTTCCATCAGGTGAAAAGACCACTTCCGAGAAATTGGCGTTGAGCTGTTCGATATTCAAGCCCGTCGGCTGAACGATGCTAAGCCAGTCAGACATCCGAGTGCCGTCGGTCAAGGGTATGGCGTTTATGTAGGATATCTCTGCCTGGTTGATCACAAGGGGTGACCGGTCACTGTCGAACTTGGCCGCAAGCCTTGTAAGAAAGCCGTCGAACATCGCTGAAATAGCTTCAAAACGCGGATAGGCCCGGCTGGCGCGCCTTCTCCAATTGAGGAGAAAACGGTCGTCCTGGAACTGCAGTAGATGGCTGTCGTCATCGGCGATGAACCAATACCGTTTACTCGGTTCGGTGCTTTGGAACGATATCTGGAAGTTCGCCATGGTTTCCGCGCCGCCGAAGACCTCGAAGCGAGGATCGAGCCGCGGCACCTCAGCGTAGTTTGGAAATTCCGATTTGAATTCTTCACGGACGCGCCACGCGAAAAGGTCGCTGTAGCCAGGATGCCGGGCGAACTGGACCCCCAGCACCACTTCGTCCAGTGGCGGATTGCCGAAATCGGGAAGGCCCTCAGGTCTGGTCATGGATGTGCGCCAAACGTAAATGCCAAAGCGAAGCACCCCTCCCCAACTGGCCGGACACTGCCTCAGAGCAACCCGCAATACAAGTGCTGTAGTACGACCATGCTGTGCAGTAATTATGATGCGGCAGGATGAGGGGTTGGCCTTCCCGACGGAAGGTCGTGGACAGGCGAGCCGATGTCACTTCGAGAACGAAGCCGGATTCGCTGTACGAATTTTGTACACAAAATGTCTGCAAGTTGCCGCTCCGTTCCATATTACGCTGCACAAACCCGCAAGCGAGATCAAATTTGAATGCGCTAAACATTTATTTTTATTGGGAAATTTGGAGAACCCGACTTCGCGGGGGGGGAGATTGGCGGCTTCACCGCCTCGCGTCACTCACCTAGCCCTCAGCCCGCGCCGCTTTCTCCAGCGCCGCCAGCTGCGTTTCGTCCAGGGTCAGGAACCCCATAATGTGCTGCACCACTTCGGCTCGGGCATTGCTGAGCGCGCTGTGCAGTTCGAAGCCTTCGGGCGTCCGGGTCCGCGCCATCCACTCGCCATAGGACGGCCGGCGGTAGTAGCCGACGGTCGCCGCGAGGTCGGCCAGCACCATCTCGCCGTCCTCGCCGGAGAAGACGCGCAGATAGGCCTTGGTCAGCGCGTCGCGCGCCTTGGCCGGACCGCCGGCCTGGCTGGCGCGGGCGAAGCGTTTGCCGCTCATGCGCCGCCCCCCGCCGGCGCCTGGCCGCCCGGTGTGGCTTGCCCGGCCTGGGCGCCCTGCCCGCCACCCGCGCCCTGCAGCATGTTCTGCAGGCCGTCGAGCAGGCCGCTGTCGCGCGCCTGCACCGCCGCCGGCACCGCATCCTTGGCCGCCTTGCCCGCGCTGGCGATCGCCGCCATGCCGGCCTGCGCCTGCTGCGCTTTGGCGCGGGCATCGCGCAGACCGTCGACCTCTTCCTTGCGGCGAAAGATGCGCTGCGGGCTGCGGCCGGCGCTCTGCACGATCTTGATCGCCTCGTCGCTGTCGATATTGTCCATGACGCCCGGATCGAACTGCGCCATCTGCATGGCCGTCGTCACCACCTGGATGGTGTCGCGCGCCTCGGCCGAGCGCCGCAGCACGTCGAGCGGACCGGTGAAGGTCGGCCGCACCGTCTTGCCGGCCAGGCTCTCCGGCGGCACGAAGCGGCTGTCCTCGTCATAGAGCCCCTTGTCCACCAGAATGCCGAGCTCGCGCTCGAGATTGGTGGCGAAGCCCGCCTGGATGATCGAGCCGGAGGGCCCGAGCAGCGCGCCCTTCTCTTCCTGGCGGATCAGCGCTTCCGTCGCCGTCATCTGCGGGTTCTGCACCAGCGTCTGGAACAGGTTGACGAACATCATGTCGCGGATCTCGTCGGCGCGGCTCTGCGCGTAGTTGAAGGCATAGGTCGGGTTCTGCCCGGTGGTGATGGGCGCGATCAGCGGCCGGCCATTGTCGTCGATCAGCCCGGGATAATTCTCGCCGGGATTGAGCACCGGCACATAGTCGAGCCTGGCCTTCGAGGCGGTCGCCGGATCGGTGATCTGCTGCAGCGCGCGCAAGCCGGAGCGGCGCACGGCGTTTTCCTCGCGCACGGTCGTCAGCGCCTCGATGGCCGGCGAGATGCCATAGGGATCGCCCTCATAGCGACGCCAGTTGAAGGTCGACACCGGAAAGGTGCGGAACCCGCTTTCCCTGACAATCTCCTCCTCGTCCTCGATGACGTGGTAGGAGGCGAACGCCGTGTCGAGATACTGGTACTGATCGCCCAGCCGATACATCCTGCGCTCGTCGCGCGGCTGGATGCACTGGACCAGCGAGATCTTGCTCTCGCATTTGACCGGATCGTCGACCAGCACCTTGATGCGCGCCGGCAGTTTTTCATAGCCGAGCAGCTGCGCCGCCTGCCGCGCCGTGCGCTCGTAGCGGCGATGGAAGATGTCGACCTGGCCCCAGCGGTTGCGGCTGAGATAGCCCTCGACCACGGGGATCGAGGCATAGTGGATCAGCGTGTTGCCGAACCCTTCCTCGGCATAGAGATAGGCCGGGCCATAGCGCACGACATTGCGCAGGCAGGCTTGCGTGGCCGGCACAAAGTTCGAATTGGCGGAATAGCGCAGCGAGAACAGGAAGTCGCGCAAGCCTTCCGCCCATTCCTTCTCCTCGTCGGTCTCCTCGTCGTTCATCGCCGCCGTCGACAGGCCATGCCATTTTTCCGACTGCGGGATGATCAGGCTTTCCAGCCCGGCGGCCAGCCGATTGGCGGCCGAATTGATGGTGTTGGCGTAGACGCGGCTGCCGCGCCGCTCCTGCCGCTCGGCCTGCGAGTCCGGCCCGCCGCTTCGGCGCCCGCTCCAGACATCGGGCGCGTCGGGGTCGCAGAACTCCGCCACCTGCTCCCACACAGCCTCATACTGGCTGCGCTCGGTCTCGAGCTCGGACTGGCGGGACAGGATATCGCGGGCGCGGGAATCGGTCATGGGTGCCTCGCTGGGATGTGGGAAAGGGATTGACAATGGCGCGCGGCGCCGAAGCTGCCAATCTCCCCCCAAGTGGGGGTTGAGGAGCGGTCCGCGCAGCGGACGGGAAGCCAATTGCTTGGCTTTCCGAGCAACGAAAGCCGGCAGGACCGAGGGGGGCGTTGTCCCTCGGCCTGCAACCATTTTCATGTTCTGTCAGGCAGGGTGTTTCGATTGGAAATGGGGAGCGCGAAGGATCGCCAGCCTCTCAGGCTTCCATCGAATTCAGTCCTGGAGGGCGAAAAAGGAAGGACTGATAGGTCGGCGGGACAGCGCCCCCTCTGCCCTGCCGGGCTTTCGTTGCTCGGAAAGCCAAGCAATTGGCTTTCCGTCCGCTGCGCGGACCGCTCCTCAACCCCCACAAGGGGGAGATTGGCAGCATCACCCGCTCCGCTTCTTCACCAGCCGCGCGTGCCGGCGCCAGTACCACCAGTCCAGCACGCGCCGGCGAAAGCTGCGCTTCATCGCTGTCATGGTCAAAGCCCCAGGAGCACGCGGCGCTGGCCGGTGAGGCTCGACGGCGCGAGGTCGGTCTTGACGGTGCTCTGCGTGCCCTGGCGCTGTTCGAGCTCAGCCCGCAATGCCGCCTCGCGCGCCTTGACATCTTCGTCCTTGATCGTCGGCGCCGGCGGCAATGGCTTCAGTTCCGGTGGTTTTTGAAACAGACACATGGTTCCAGCCTTCTCTTGTCCAGTCGTAGAGGAAGAAATCTTCGCCGTTGCGGCCGTAGCCCGGCAGCAGGCAGCGTTGCGTGGCGCCCAGCCGGCCAAGCCAGCGCAACGCCAGATCATTGGCGGCCAGGGCGCGGGCCTCGACCCGCCAGGCGCCGCGAGCGGCAACCTGAGGCCCCAGCACGGTATGAAAGAACTCTGTAATCCTGGGCACGCAGCGCTTCATCCGGCGCGTGCCCCAGCTCCAGGCGATCCACAGCCCGCTCCGCTGCTCGGCCGCGCCGAACCCGGCCTCCGGATTGCCGTCGAGCTCCGCCACATAGGCAAACCCCTGCAACGCGGTGAGCGCCAGCAGCGCCGGCGACCAATGGTCGAGCTGGCAGTCGATCTCGGCACGGTCCTCGGGGCGCAGGTTGGCGGCGATGTAGGAGAGATCGCGCAAAGTGGCGGGAACGATGCAAGCGGTCATGGATGGACTTTCCTCCGCAGGAAGCGAAGTTCATCGTCAAGCGAGGGAAAGCGCCGGTGATCCCAACTTCGTCATTCCAGGGCGAAGCTAGCAGCGCAGCCCCCTGGAACCGCTCTGCAAGCCCAAGGAATCCATTCCGTCACATCAAGGCGTTGCGACGATGCGGAGGCGCCGCCTTCCTTCGCAATCATCGCGGGATCCGCACCGACCATCGCGCAAAAACAAAACCCGCCTCAAGGGCGGGTCGCTGGCGCAAATCAGCACCATAGGCAAAATGTACCATTGCTGCCCTCACACGGTCAATGGGTTGCAGGAAAAAATTCCTACTTGATGCCTTTCCTGGCCAAAATTGCGGTGACAGTGCACTGCTTCCGTTCGATCGTCCTGAAGCAATAGCGGACTTCGAGAAGCGGAGTCGCATCAGAGAATGAGTGCACTGTCACCGCAACTCCGTTCGTCGACAGATGTCGCGGAATGGATCCCCTGGTCAAGGCGGTCAAGCCCGAGGATGACGAACCGGTAGGCGTCCCGCCCCTCGAAGGCGGTTCAGAGGCCGTGCCAGTCTAGGCTTTTGGCTTCGCCTTCCTGACTTCCTCAATGGCCATGTTTAACGCCGTTTCAAAGGCGTGCCTTAAGCCAGAAATCTTGTCCTTCCTCAGCGCGGCAGTTTGTTTTGAAATAGGCGCGAGTTCCCAAATGAGCGCGTTGCCTGCCTCCAGCAGGTGAGCCAGAGCTGCATCCGTTGCCCCGGTCGTTTCCAAAAGGTCGCGCGACTTCCCAATGTTCAGCTGCAAATGACGCGTAATCCCTTTCACGTTGCCCGCTTCCGCATGGATCGCCTCTCTGCGCAACTTATGCAGGTACTCCACCGCTGCTCCGATTGGCATTTGTTCCTCCCTTGCTGTCGAAACCTAACGGATCATCATACGCCTCATTCTGAAAGAGGCAGCGCGATATCGTGGGTTTGGCGACTCGGGCGAAACCAACCAGGTCCGGAACTCAAGAATGTTGGAAATTCACTGGTCGAGCTGGCAATCGATCTCGGCGCGGTTTTCGGGGCGGAGAATTACGGTGACAGTGCACTATTTCCCAGATCTCAGTCCGAACCTCACTCCAATCACATAGACACAGTCGTTAAAATGCACATCACCGCAATTGCCGCGCCCTAACGATCCGCCCGCGCCGCCTTCTCCAGCGCCGCCTTACGCTGAATTTCGATAGTTCGATTCCAGAAGCGCACCACTTCAAAATGCTCTTGTCTGGTCAACCAGATCTTGTTCTCCAAACTGACTGGATCGCCGCCAACCGCAATCGGTTTGATCTCGAACAGTTCCATGCCCTTGGAGCGAGAAGCCGTATCTTGTACGCTCATTTCAAGTCCTCCAGTGTGGCAAATAGATCGGCGAGGTCTCGCGCTATCGTCTCGGCGGATTGCCGTTCCATAAATATAAACGGGATGCGCACGATTGGCATTTCCACATCGTGGGTGTCGAAGCCATAGGCTTCCCCTCCTCCGTTTGACGCAAACAACAGGATGCCTGGCGCATATTTTTCAACCTCGTATTCTCGATTGAAATCAGCCAACTCTTCGGCTTTAAAAAAAATAATATAGTTGTCGCCGATGAAACCTTCGCCGCCATTATGCTCTTTGAGGAAGTCGGCGTAGTCCTTGGGCAGCACGACGCCCAAGCGCGCGGACAGGCCATCGACGACTGTGGATTCAGCCGGCGCGTCGAACTGGCCCTCAGTCAAACTATATCCCACTGATCTCCTCCCAGGTCCTTCAGCAACTCATTCCACCACGGCGTAGCCTGTTGTCTATAAACTTCGCGAGGCAGAACGATCTTTGTAGGAGGTGTCGATCGGACTACCGCCAAACTTCACTGGAGAGACCGGTCAGCGTTGCGTCGCCGCGACAACAAAGGCGCGATCCCGTTACTGTTCGTAAGGCTCGACCACAGCAAACGGAATGCCTAACGATTCCAGAATTACGGTGACAGTGCACTAATTTCCAGTATCAGTCCCCAGTCTCAATCCCGAACCTCGCAATAGCCGCATCCTACTCGTCCGCCCGCGCCGCCTTCTCCAGCGCCGCCTTACGCTGAATTTCGAGTTACGGTGACAGTGCACTATTTTCCAAACTCAGTCCCGAACCTCACAATAGCCGCATCCTACTCGTCCGCCCGCGCCGCTTTCTCCAGCGCCGCCTTACGCTGAATTTCGATAGCTTGATTCCAGTAGCGCACGGCTTCAAAGTGCTCTTGTCTGGTCAACCAGGTCTTGTTCTCCAAACTGACTGGATCGCCCCCGACGATAATCGGTGTAATCTCAAACAGCTCCATGCCCTTGGGGCGCGAATATTCATTTTGGTTGCTCATTCTAAGTCCTCTTCCAACCGAGCAAATAGATCGGCGAGGTCACGCGCAACGATGTCAGCGTATCGCCGATCCATACCAATGAATGGTATCTGCACGATTGGCATGGCCGCATCGTCAGTGTCAAAGCCATAGCCTTCACCCGCTCCGTTCGATCCGAATAGGAGGATGCCCGGCGCATACTTTTCAACCTCATACTCTATGTTGAATTGCACCAATTCTTCGGCTTTAAAGAGAACAATATAGCTATCGCCGATGAAACCTTCACCTCCATTATGCTCCTTGAGGAAGTCGGTGTAATCCTTGGGCAGCGCGACTCCCAGGCGTGCGGACAGGCCGTCGACCAGCGAGGCTTCAGCCGGCGGATCAAGCTCTCCTTCGGTTAAACTATATCCCATCGCTATCCTCCTAGGTCTTTCTTTAACTGCTCCCACCATGGCGTAACCTGTTTTCGATGAACGTCGCGTGGCAGGATGATCTTGTTAGAGATGTCCGTCGGGCTACCGCCAAACTTCACTGGCTTGATTTCATGCACATCAACGGATTTGCCGGCAAGCCCTAGCTTGCGGCGGATAACGCGGTTGGCTTTGTGGGCCGCTTTTCTAGCCGCCTTGTACTCTGTGCCCTCTAACAATCTGAATGGCCCTTCTGGCTTCGGGATCATTGCCGGATAGGCTGTCCAATCTGAAATCGAGAAGCTGCCAGAGGGAAGTTCGGACCCAGCATCGCTTAAATCGTCTACGCTTTTGTAGAAGTCCGCTCCTTCAGAAAGAACGTCCTCCGTCGAGTCGGCGAGCTTGCCGCTGCTTCCGCGAACAAGCGCCTCGGCCCCGTCAGCGAGGTCGTCGGGCCGCTTCAAGACGAGCCCAAGCTCCTTAGCCAACGGCCTAACAATTTTGCCTGCTTGGCTCAGGCCGACAGACGCCAGGCGATCGGTGGGCAATGCTCCTGCGGCATTGAGAAACATGTCGCCGTAATTGCCATATCTGGCGGAGATACCAGCCTTATCAGCCGCGAATACAGCCCCTAGGGGAGTGAGGTCGGATAGCGAAAAGCCTTCCTCGCCACCTCCTGCAGAGCCAAGCAGCTTCACCGTCAAATTCTGACGCACGCTGCCTGGCTTGCTATCGCCGGCGGCAAATCTGCCGATCCTGTCTTGAAGCGTAGGAATGTAGTTCGTCACTTCTACATTCGAGTCCCGCAGACCCAACTCGGCCGCTTTGCGCAAATCGAGCAGCATCTTGGGATCGACTACCCAATCGCGACGTGTTCGATCAGCTAGGCTTCTCTCTGTCTGAGTTGGACTTGTCCGAATTAGGTGGTCTAGAATTGCCTCTTGGGCAGCTTCGGTAGGGAGCGCAGCAAAGATGTTGTTTAGGGTGTGATCTTGCGGTTTGGTCCCGTTTTTGAGTCCGTCGACGACGCCTCCCGCCACAGAATTGGGCAGCGGTTGTATCCTCTCGAAGCCCAACTGCTGCTGTGCGGCGATCGAGCCGATAATCGCCGTCTGATAGTCTTCCGGCGTCGAAAGATTGTTCCAAGCCGCATCGAGATTCGCGAACGTCTTGCGGACATAGCCGCCGGGATCGCCCTGCCTCTCCTTGAGGGTGAGGTCGGCGGCCGTGACTATGGCCTCATGACGCGCCCGGTCCTCTTCCGGCGTCGCGCTATCGGCCTTGGGGGCAGACGCTCTGACCATCGCCTGCACGGCGTCGTTAGACATCGTGCGCATGCCGTAGAATTGGCGACTGACATCAAGCGCTTGATTGAAAGCCTGAAAACGCCTGATCCCTTCCGTCGAGCCGTAGAGCGCCACGAACTGCTCTGGCGTGAAAGTCGGCCCTGAATAGCTACCTGTCTCCCTGATGGCGGCCGGCGCGTTCAGTTCGGCCAGGTTGATGCCGCTGCGCATTTCGACTTGCCGGGCGGCGTCGGCGGCCCAGGCTTGCTCGGCCAGGGCCGGCCGATCTTCAGGCGGAATGTCGTCCCCGAAAGCCTGAGCCACTCGCTGGTCTGGCGTGAGCTTGCCAACGCGATCGCCGGTCGCGGCAGCGGCCTTCGAGCTGCCTGAGGCAAGAACCCAGGCGATCGGAGAGGCGCCGGAGGCATCGCCCCCTGAAGACTCTCCTAGTCCCCCCGCCCCGAACATCTCCAGCGCGCGCTTCGGGTCCTTGGCGATCAGGGCCTCGAACCGCGCCTTGGCGGCGGTGCCGAACCAGTCCTTCGCCTTCTGCTGCCTGATCCCCGGGTCGAGCCCCATCTTGTCGATCAGGTCGAGACCCTGCTGGCGGGCCGCTTCGAAGGTGACGTGGTCGTCGGGGTTGGCGTTGCCGATGGCGATGGCGCTGGTCTTCAGCGCTGTGTCGACCTCGGCCTGCTCATAATCCCTGCGTCGCTGAAGCTGCCGCGCCGCCATGCGCAGCCCGCCGGTTTGACGCAACGCTTCTTTCTGCCTGGCGAAGGCGGCGCGCTGGCTCTCGGGCATGCCGGGCAAGGCAGCGGCGAACAGCTTGTCGAACAGCCCGGTCTTCACCACCCGGCCGCTGTACGGATCGACCTGGCCATACATGGCTTCATGCAGGCCGCTGCCGTCGGCCGGCGCGTTGGCCGTCACCTCGTCTTCCGCCTGCGCGATCTGGCCGTTGAACCGGCGGCGGGCCAGCTCGGCGTCGAACGCTTCCTGCTGGTCCTTCATCTGCTGGTAGCGCTCGGCGACAGCGGAAAGGTGATCGCCCAGCCCTTGCATGGCGCCGCCGATTGGCGATCCCTGCGGGTATTGCGGCGCGTTGCCGGTATCGAGCCGGCGCTTGGCGATGGAAAGCGGGATGACGTGGACCATTGCCGGGTTCCTGCTCGAATTGGCTTTGAACAAAGGGCGCGCGGCGCCGGCGATCACGGCACGGCCGGATCGCACGCATGCTGGTTGTCGCGGTCTTGTGAATCGACGTTCTTGGAGGGATCGGCCGGTGTTGCGGACTACAGGCGCGGCCAGGCGCCTCTTGCGTTCGTCATCCCACGAGCGGAGCAAGGAGCGAAGCGACGCGGCGCAGACCCCTGGAGCTGCTCCGCAGCCCAAGGGACCCATGCCGCGATTCAAAGCGCCGCTGCGGTGCAGAATTCTGTTCGGCAGCACGCCTCGGCCGATGTCGCGGCATGGATTCTCGGGTCAAGCCCGAGAATGACGAAGTGGAAGTTACCGAAACGCCCCCAGCGGATCGCTCTGCCCCGCCGGCCGCCGCGCCGCCTTGAACTCCGCCGGATCGACCACCGCCTCGCGCAGCATCATCACGCCATAGCGGGTCGCCGCCATCAGGTCGTCGCGCAGTTTTACAACCTGGCCGTCCTTGCGATGGTAGAGGCGAAACTCCTCGAACCAGTCGGCGAGCGTCGAAAACACCTTGAAGCGGCCGGATTGCATGCGGTCGAGCATCTCCATCAACCCTGCTTCGACCGAGACCGAACCGTCGGCAAATTGCGCGTGGCGCGACAGCATGTTCAGCCCGTACGCGGCATATTGTTTGGCGAGCGCCACACCCGCCCCTTCCAGCGTTTCACGACGGCCGTCGCGCGGCCAGGCGAAGGGCAGCCATTCGCCCCAGGGTTTCAGGGTCAGCGTCTGCATGGCCGGCGTCTGCTGCGAGGCCCGCACTGCCTTGGTGACATAGACGACATCGGCCTCCGTATCCCAGGCAAGCTCGACGGCGGCGGAAGGGTGGTCCCAGCCGAAATCGAGCGCGCCGATGCGCGGCCAGTAGCGCGGCAGCCGGAACGGCTCGCAGGCAATCAGCGCCTCGGCCACCGGAAAGATGCGGCCAGAACCCAGCACCGGAATGCCCCGGGCGCGCGCCTCGCGCTCATGCGCTGGATAGGCGGCGACGATCGCCGCGCGCTCTTGCACCGAATAATGCGCGGCATCGTCGATGGTCATGAAGGTGACGTGACGGGACATATTAGCCTGTCCTAATTACCTGCCGTGACGAGCTATTGCCATTGATAATACTGTTCATCAATGCGAAGTAGCTGATGACTCGGGGGAGATACATGATCCGCATAGCAATCGTTGTGGCCATTGCAGCCAGTGCATCAGCATGCCAGTCGAACGTTCCATACGATACAAGTAAGCAGACCTGCAGATGTACGATCTCCACGGGTACCAACACAAAGTTTGTGCCCCGGACACACCGAACAAGGTATGCAATGTCTGGTTCAATCCAATTTCGGGCGACGAAAGGATATGGTGCCAACCGCTCACCCGGAAAGCGACCGATCCCAAGGCCCGCGCCAGACAGCTTGCGGGCAGCCAATACCCCTGATTCGACTTCAATCAGCTTTTTTGACGCTCAGACCTGATCAGCCGATGCGAACGTCACGGGGGCGGCGCTGCTTGAGCAAGTCCTGGTGTGGCCCGCCGCGCGCGAGGCGCTGCATGAAGGCTCGGAACGGGCGCTGGCAGGTTTCGGCGAAGATGAAGTGGCGACGCTGCTGGGTTTGCTCAGGCGGCTGAACGAAAACCTCGATCGGATGGTGGCGCGGGAGACGGAGTGAATAAGTTCAGAACCCGAGTTACCAGACCCGCTTAGCTCTTATACCCCTCGTTCAGACAATCATTCTTCCAGGCCCAGTCGAAGTCGGCCCGAGACATGGACTGGCCCATGCCCGGCTCGACAAACGGACCGGCGGTGTTGTCGATATAGACGATGAAGCGCGCCTCCTTGGTGAAGGTGCCAACCTTGGCGGTGATGACGCCGCAGGTCTGGCCGGACGAACTGTCGCCGGTAAGCTGGACATGTGAGAATGTGGCGGAAGGATCGCTCACCAGACTGCGCATCTTGCCTTCGGCGGCGGTGATTGCATCGGCGCGCCAATCGCCGCTTCCGGTGCAGGCTGAAAGCAGGGCAGAGAGCAGGAGCAGTTTTGCGATTTGGCGCATGTCAGACCTCAAACGTCGCGCCGGACGCTACTCGACCACCGGTTGCTGCAAAAGCGGCATTGCAAATCATGGTTTCGCGGCGGTTCACCCCTTCGCCAACTTTTCCACCTCCCCCGCCGACAAAAACAGCAGCACCACATCGCTCATGCCAAGCAGCGGCGTGAAGGTGACGATCGTAATCCCGCCCGTCGCGTTGGTGCGGGTCAGGCCTTCGGAATAGATGTCGAGTGGCGGTTCCTCGTCGAACCAGACGCCGTGCAGCGTCTCGCCCTGCCATTTCTCGCGGCCCTTCTCGAAGCTCTTGAACGACAGCACGCTCTCGCCGGCCTGCACGTCGCCGCCGCCGCCATGGCGCACCACGACGCTGTCGAGCGCGCCCGGCGCGCCGCGGCCCATGATGGTGTCGACAATGGCATCCGCCGGGATCATGCCGGTGCCCCAGGCCGCCTGCTGCTGCGGCGGGCCGACCAGCACGCGCTGCGGGTTGTCACGCGTGCCCTCGCCGGTCACGCCGGCGGCCCACAGCCGCACCGGCGTGTCGAAAACCTTGCCTTGCCACCACTGGGGATAGCGGCCGGTGAGATGCATCGCCCATTCCGCGCCGCCGGCCCTTGTCTTGCCGAGCTGGTTGCCGGCCATGAACAGCCTTTCGCGGTTGACCGCCCCTGCCGCGTGAAATTCGGCCTGGCGCTCATAGGGCTTATACGCCGCCAGCTGGTTTGTGCGTCTGCGGCGGTCAAGCTCCGCCAGCAGCGCCAGATATTCCGTCTTCGCGGTGATCGGCGGGCTCTTCGAGGAACGGTTTGACGATGGCTTCGAGGCTGCGGATACGGCTGCGGATCTCTTCATCGCTCAGGGCATCCAGATGGTTGATGGCGCCATCGAAATCTTTGGGCAAGACGGACAGCACGATCTTCAGATACTGGTCCGGCTTGTCGGCCCGCACCTCGGCGATGACGCCGGCGCCATACGCGCGGAAGTCCGCACGCACGGCGGCAAGAAAATCATCGCCCAGCGTCTTCTTCGTCCGCTTGGGACGGGGTTTTTGCGCAGCCGCCGAACTGGCGGCGGGCTTGCGCCTTGCTGGCCTCGCCTTGCCGCGCGTCGGCCTCTCGGCGGTGTCATCAGCCATCGACCTGGTCCATCGTCTCTGCAGCGACTTCGCTGGCCGCCCTGCCCGCCTTCGGCATCGATCCGGCCGGCTTCCTCGATCGGATTTTTTTCTTCGCCCGCTTGGCGCGCTTCGGCTTTGCCGCCGCGGCAGGTTTCGCGGCACCAGCGCGTTTTGCCACGCTGGCCTGCGCCTTGAGCCGCGCCAAGACGAGACCGATGGCCTGGCCGCCGATGCCGGCTTGCGGAAAACCAAAGCCACCGGCCGCGTCCCGCACCATGCCGATCAGCACGCCGGGCGCGACCAACTCGACCCGGCCCAGACGCGGCTGCGGCGCTGCCCCCTCGAACGCGCCAATGGCGCTGACGATTTCGGCGCCGTCATCGTCGGTGATGATTGTGGCGTAGCGTGTGGGCATCAGAGTTTCTCGCGGAGTGGATCGTCAGATGAAGGCAGCGCTCTACGACGCCCCCCTCTGTCCTGCCGGACATCTCCCCCACAGGTGGGGAGATTGGCAGCTTTGGCGGCAGCGCTTTTCCTGCAACGTCGGCAATTAGCGAAAGCCGAGATAACGGCTGATCTCCCCCCTTGTGGGGGAGATGTCCGGCAGGACAGAGGGGGGCGCTGTCCCGCCAACGTATAAGTTGGCGGCCGGGCGGATTGGCTGACAAGGCGCCAGAAACACAAAACCCACCTCGGCGGCGGGTCGTTGGCGCAAATCAGCACCATGGACAAATATGTAGCATGGCTGCCCTCACCCGGTCAACGATTTTCTGAGAAAATATTCCTATCCCATCTTCCCGCGCCAAGGCGAAGACGCAATCGGCATCGCTCCGGGAGCGCGCTAAAAAACAAAAACCCGCCTCGCGGCGGGTCATCGGCGCAAATCAGCACCATGGGTAAAATGATAGCACGACTGCCCTCACCCGACAACCGCAGCAGCACCACCGCCGGCCCGAAACCCGCATTGGCTAGCCGGCTTTTCATCGGCCGGCAGCTGTGGGATCATCAGAAGAAGCTCATGGAATGATTCGCGTCGCACGGCCTTTTAGGAGAGGACGATGGACAGACCGGCCATGGCATCCGTGTTCAGGATGCGGCATGCTCCAGCCTCGGTTTCCGGTGTGCGCAGCACCGGTCAGGGCCAGGCTGATCCGATCATCCGCGTGAACTCGCTTGGCGACGCGATCCGTTTCGTCGCCAACGCCTACCCTAACTACGACATCAGCGCCGTGGCCATAGATTGCGGCGATCCGTCCATCCCTCGCCTCGGCAGCCTGGAGGTCAAGGCGGTGTGGCGCGAATATGGCGAGCGCCTGACGCAGGAATAGAACACGGTCCCGAAAGGTGGAATCCGGCTTCGTCCACGCCATTGCTCGATAGCGTTACGGAAAGCGTCTTCGCGCTTTTGCCGTCGCGATGGTTTTGCCGCTGCCATCGAGCGCCTTCACCGATATCTCGTACATATGCGGCCTGGGTGGACAGGGTCCGCGATAGCTGAACGCTCCATAGGGCAAGGTTTTCTGGCCGCCGAAGACCACGGTGCCGCCGCCATGCTTGAAGTCGGGCGCGTCCGTATCGACCATCTTGAACGCCAGCGTCTTCGTCCCGGCGGGAACGCCGGAAAGCGTGATCGGCGGCGACTTCGGATCAAAACACTTGACCGTCGGACCCCATTCGAAGTTCATCGCCATGTCGGCGGACGCGGCCGTCGTCATCGCCACGGCAAAACCAAAGGCTGGTACAAGACGCAAAACGACCTCCCTGCTTCGCACCCGGCCCTGGCGATCATAGTCTCTTTTCGCACGCAAGGCATCGCGGCGAGGCTCGCGACCGACGGGCAAGACGCCCGCGAGCCGGCCAAATTGGCTTGCGCACCGGATCGGAAACGCCGCTGGCGCGTTTTAGCTTTGGTCAATGGAGGGAACAATCGCCATGAACGTCGCCAACCTGCAACTCGAAGGTCTGCTGATGGCCGTCGCATCGATCAACCACGTGCTGGTTCGCAAGGGGGTGCTGACATCGGAGGAGATCGACATCGCGCTGCGCAAGGCCGAAGCCAGCGAAACCGGTGAGGAGCGATCCAATGGCATGTCGGCGTCAAGCCGCGACGCCGTCAATTTCCCGATCCGGCTGCTGGAACTCGCCAACCAGTGCCAGCCCGAGGCCGACATGCCGTCCTTCTCGAAACTGGCGCGCATGGTCGGCCAGATGAAGGAGCCTTACAACGATCAGCTGTGAGGCCTGGAGCTTTCGAGCATTTGAGGCCGGCCAGCACTGTGTGTAGAATTTTTTGTGCCTATCCGTTTTCATGTGCCTTCGCCTATAACCGCCAAATGCCCGGAACATTCCGCCTCCTATGCAACCCGACGACCAGCTTCAGCGCCTGATCGACGATTGCTACGCGGCGTTTGCACCTTATCCGCGGCCGCATGCCATGCACGCCTCGCCATTGCGCGATCCCGTCGCGCTGCTGAAGACGCTGAGCTCCGCCCCGTTGCGAGAATTGACCGGCGAGCAAATCGGCCCTTATGCCGGTTACGCCATGACGACCGTCGGCGATCTTGATGACTACAAGCACTTTTTGCCGCGCATCCTCGAGCAGGCTGTCCTTGAGCGGCAATGGACTGGCACCGAACCACCGATCATTGCCGAGCGTTTGAAGAGGGGTAAGTGGCTGGAGTGGCCGGCGCATGAACCGGCTGCGATCCGGGCGCTGTTTGCCGGCGCTTGGTCGCGGGCCCTTCAGGAAGATCCTGATGAGGAGGAAGCCGACAGCTGGATTTGCGGCACCGCCTGTCTCGATCTCGATCTGGAGGCGATGCTGGAGAAATGGCTTGCCGCACCGTCGATCAGCGCCTCGCTGCAGCTCGCCAACTTCATGCAGACCGGTGCAAAATTCGTGTTCGAGAACGACACCACCGAGCGCGCCTTCTGGGGCTATGTGGACGAAGTGAAAATCCACCAGATGCGGCGTTGGCTGCTTGGCCAGCCGGTGCATCAGCTGTTGCTGACGGCACGCGGCCGCACCCCGCCTTCCCGTCTGTGGTTGATCGACAAAGGGCTGGAGGCGCTGGCGTCATTCGGCCCGGCCAGACTGCATTAGCAGCCTGGCACGGACCTCATCGCCCTCGCCGAGCATGTCCCGATCCTGGTCGAGGTAGAAATTCCCTGCAAGTCAAACCATTGGCCCAACACTATTCGTCGGCGTGATGTATCGAATGTCTTGCCGATGTCACCAAGTTTTGCTTGGTTGCGGCTGATTGCTGCCTGGTGATTTCTTGGGGGGACACATGAGATTTGAACCGCGCTTTGGCGCCTTGTTGCTTGGCGCCGTCATGCTCGCCGGCTGCACAACCGTCAGCGAGGGCGAGTTCAACAACGCCCAGGCAGTCCTCAGCGGCAGCCCGGCGATCAAGGCCAAAGTCACCAGGGAATGCATTGCCGACCAGGCGACACTGCCGCTGGCCGAGAGAAAAACCCTCGCTGACGTCGCCAATGTCAGCCTGGAACGCCTGCCGGCAACATTCTGCAATCGCCTTTGGAATGCCGTCGCCAGAGGACGCATAACCTATGCCGACTACCGCAATCTTTCGTCGCCATCGGCTGACAGCAGCAAGGTGATCAAAGTCCTGCAGGGCCGCTAGCCGGCCTTCGGCCCGGCCTGGCTACAAAGGTCGCCTGGCTCGGGCCCGACGCTGTCGCTACGCCCTGCCAGGCCAGCCCAGATTCAGCGTCAGCGTCCGTCCCGGCCCGTGCACGGCGGCGAACAGCAGTCCGGCCAGGAACGAAAAATGGTCGACGAAGAAGCCGAACTCGGCCTGGTTGCCGGCCCAGTGGCTGGGGCCGTGGAAGGCAAAGCCCAGGAACAGCACATAGGCAGCCGCGACGAGAGCCGCCTGGGTGAAGAAGGCGCCGCTCAGGAAACACAGCACCAGCGCCACCTCCAGGATCGCCGCGCACCAGGCAAGGAAGAGCGGGAAAGGAAAGCCGGCGGCGGCGATGAAGCCTGCGGTGGCACCCATGCCCATGAACTTGAAGGTCACCGCCATCAGGAAGACGGCGGCGAAGATCAGGCGGGCGATGAGCAGGGCCGCGGTCTGCCACGGCGATTGAGTGATATCCGGCATGCTGTCTCTCCAGGGTTTGCAATGGATGTCGACCCAAGGACGAGCGACCCCGCGCAGTTCCGACACCGGTCTGAAATTTTTGCACGAAAGCCATGCCGCGCTGGATCTCGGCACCGGTCCGGCGCTCACAGGACGCCGTGGCCGGGGCTCCAACCTTGCCGCGGCCTGCCCCGAAAGCTACCTTCACAAGGGGCGCTTGATCAGTTTGTGAGGAGAGCAAGCCTATGGCGACGGTCCGGTATCTCGTCAGCGATGTCGAGTTGGCGATAGCATTCTACACCAGGCATCTCGGCTTCGTGCTGCGGCAGCAGTTCGGTCCGGCGATGGCCATCCTGAGGCGCGACGACCTGACGTTCTGGCTTGCCGGCCCGACGGCGTCGGCGGCGAGACCGATGCCGGATGGCAGGACGCCGGAACCGGGCGGATGGAACCGCATCGTGCTGGAGGTGGAGGACCTCGCGGCGCTCATCGTCCGGATGCGCGAGGCCGGCGTGCCGTTCCGCAACGAGATTGTCGACGGCCCCGGCGGCCGCCAGATCCTTTGCGAGGATCCGTCCGGCAACGTCGTCGAGCTTTTTGAAGCAAGAGCATGATCCCTGCCCGAAATCCGTTCGCTTGCCTTGGCTTGCGCCTTGGCGCTGTCGGCGCGGCGCTCCCGCGCCGGCGAAATCGGATTATTCGGTTTGCCGGCTGATGGTATGATCGCCCCCGCCCACGGGGAGGGAATCAAACATGGCCAAAACCTTGACCATCGGCGCGCCGCAGCATCCGGCAATGAGCGCCGCCTATGAACTGGACTGCCGGGAGATGCTCGTCCCCCATCTCGACGCGCTGTTCGACGAGGTCGAGGCGGCCGGCCGGGATCGCTGCCAGGCCGCCCCGGCGCTCATGTACCTCGCCGCCAGGCGGCTGACGCCGGCCTGACGCCAAGGCGCCCGCCGGGGCGTTCACGAACAATTAATGATCCTGAAACTTGTCCGTAACCAGCAACGTGATACCGTAAGCTGGGGCTAATGCACAGGTCCGTCCTGTGCAGCTATTGGGGTGGGTTGGGTTTTGGGCGCGAGCGTCAAGTTCGGGACGATGTCCTATATGGTCCGGTCTACGGTCCTCGAGTGCAATGGCTGCGGCGGCACCGGGCAGGTTTTCCAATGCCCGCGCTGGACAAGCTCAAACGGCCTTTGCTGTCCCGCCGGCACCCACCAGCGCGGCTGTCCTGGCGCCAGCGCGCCTTGCGCCGATTGCGCCGAAACCGGCCAGCACGGCGCCGGCCTGGCCCATTCGGCCTGACAGGCGGCTTGCGATCCGCGTCGGCCGGGCCTCATCCGACGCCCGCCATGGAACCAGTACCGCCGATCGCTGTTATGTCTGATCGTGGCATCCTATATAGCGATGTCCGCACGACCGTGCGGCTGACAGAAAGCGAGGCACGCCATGCCCGACGACAAATCCAAGATCAAGCAGGACCGCAAGCTGGTTTCGAGCGAGGAGACCTATGAGGTCGCCGCCTTCGCGCGCAAATACGGCATCCCGCAGAGCGAAGCTCAGACCATCATCAAGCGCTACGGCCCGTCGCGCAAGAAGCTCGACAACCACATGGCCGCGCGCGGATAGAAGCCGCGAGCCGCAACCATTTCGCCATTATGGCGTTGATGGATGCTGCGGGCCGCGTCAGCCCGGTTGGTGTTTGCCAGCCGGGCTCGGCGGCACCACGAACAGGACATCTTTCCTGGTTTCTGGCCAACGAAATGGCAGATGAGCCTCTGTCCCGCCCGGCCCGTAGCGTGCCAGACTGACGAGAGCCAGACCGAGGGAGGGCCGCGATCATGTCCGACACCACACGCAGGACCGGCAGTTGCCTGTGCGGCGGCGTGCATTTCGTCGTCACAGGCCAGCCGACGCGGGTCGGCCTCTGCCACTGCAAGGACTGCCGCAAGGCGGGCGGCTCGGTCTATTCGGCCTTCGCCATCTGGCCGCGCGACGCCTTCGAAACATCGGGCGAAGTCGCCAGCTACGGCACGCGCAGCTTCTGCCCGACCTGCGGCGGCCGCGTCGCCTGGATCGGCGATGATGAGGTCGAGGTAATGCTTGGCAGCCTCGACGTCGCGCCAACCGACCTGGAGCCGCAATATGAATTGTGGACCAGCCGCCGCGAGACCTGGCTGCATGCCTTGCCCGGCACCGAACAGTTCGAGCATGACCGGCCCATCCCGGAAGACGCCGTTCCGCCGCCGCCGAGGCCTTTGTCGGACGCCGTCGCTCACGATTGAAAATTGATCTTTTCGGGCCTGGAACCCTCCCCTGCCGGCGACGTTATCCGGCGCCCCTTGCGAGTGCGTTGTTTCACAACCGCTGTTCGCTCCTGGGGCGACATGCCACGGAGACTTCCGTTGAACGACAAGATGTTCCCCCGACCGATCCGCCTGAAATTTGCCCCCGAGCGAGAGCGCGTTGTGCGCAGCGCCTGAGAGGGGCTGGAATGCCTCGGCGACTGGCCGGCCGGCCGAGGCCGGCGATACCAGGCGGCGCTGCGCTGCTGTCGCGATGCACTGGACGGCTGGACGCCGCCGGAAAAGGCGATGCGGGCGATGATCGACGCCGCACGCGAAGCCCACATCCTCCAATAGCGGGAAAAGCCCGGTAGCGGAAAACCCAGGAGCGGGAAAGACAATGGCCGATGTGATGCTATCTACTCCGGTGCGGGTCAAGCCGCATGGCTCCGACACGATCCGCGAGGTGGCGACCCTTCAGGACGCCAGCGAAATCCTGATCGACTGGCCGCATGCCAGCCGCGGCCCCTTCTACCAGGCGGCGCGCGAAAAGATCGAGGCGGCGCTGGAAAACAAGGACGGCGCGGCTCAGGCACAGGAGGCTTTCACGGCGCTGTGCGATCACGCCGGCCTGCTGGTCCGCTGATCGAGACCGCCGGCCGGCGCCATCTTGCGTCTCTGTTGTTTGGATCCTCTATTGCCTGGGCGGCTGGGCCGGCACTTCGCCGGGCTTGATCACCGGTGTCTTGCCTTGGTCGGGCGCTGGCGCGGCCATGCCCTGATCGCCGGTGGCCGGCGGCTTCAGCACCCCGCCGCAATCGTTGAGCTTTTCGCTCAGATTGCCGCCGCCGGACTGCTGCTTGTCGCCTTGATCCGTCTCGACCCGGCAGTTGTCGACCTGCTGGGCCGGGTTCTGCTCCGTCTGCGCCGCGGCCGGCCCGGCCAGGGCCAGCATCAGGGACGCGATGGCGAGAGGTTTCATCTCGGCCTCCTTTCCTTGCATGCCGCCCGCGGCGGCCTTCCTTCGCGGGGACAACGCCTGACGGCCCAAAAGGTGGCGGCAAAAAAGGCTGGCCGCCTTCTCCCGGCGGCGTGACACCTCCGGCCGCTATGCGTAGCGGAGGCGCCGTGGAAACGGTCCTAACTGTCCGGTGCCCGGGTCATGTCCCCCTCGCCCCCTTCGGCCGGAGCAACAGGCGGTTCGGTCCTTTGCGGGCACGCCTCGTAGCGGTGGTCGCGGCCGCCGCAGAAGGAACAGCACATGGCTTCGCGGCCCTCGTCTCCGGGCCACCATTGCGGCGTTTCGTCGGGCTTCCTGCCGTCCATGCCCAGCAATGCGCGACGCGTGGTTTGGTTGCGTCTCGCCCTGCGCAATGCGCGGCCCATCACGGAACCGGCGGACAGGTGGTGGGTTTTGTGGAACAATGAGGCTGAATCAAAACCAAGAGAAACCGTCATGTCCGCTCGCCTTCGAATCCTGTCGATGACCCTGGCCACCGTGCTTGCGGCGCCCGGGCTGGCCGAGGCCCGTCCCGACAGCCGCAGCATGAGCTGTGCTGGGATCCAGGCCATGATCCAGAGCCATCGCGCCGTGGTGCTGACCACCGGCCCGAACACCTATGACCGCTATGTCAGGCAGTTCGGCAATGAATGCGACTGGCCGGAAGTGCCGATGTCGGCCTATATCCCGGCCCGCGACGGACACTGCCCGGTCTACCGCTGCGACGAACCGGTCAACAACTTCCCGAATTGACGCCTCGCCGTACTAACGGCATAACCATCCGAGCTTCTCCCGCTTCGTCTAATGGTAGGACAGCGCCCTTTGAAGGCGTGAATCGTGGTTCGAGCCCATGAGCGGGAACCAGAAAAATCAGATCGCTGGATTCCAAATCTTCCTTTCTGTCGAATACCCACTGAATAAACGCGTGCGAATTGCCTGAGGGATAGCCGCCTCGCAGGCGCCCACCGTATTTGTGGTCCGGGTCACGGGCCCGGCTTCCGCGATCACACCATAGGCCAACGCGGCAACTTGGTTCACAGTACAACCACAAGCGGTCGATTCCTTCGGGATGTAGCCACTTGAAAAGCCCGCCGCAGGTCGCTCCTGTGGCGGGCTTTTCCTATTGGGACCAAGGTCTTAGGTGGCTCCATGCAAAGGTCTGACGTAACCGCTTTGGTTCCGGTATCGTCCATTGGATGTTCCATTACTTTAGTCAATCGCAATATATGGATGAAGGCTTGGCTGACCCGCCGCCCCATTCACGGCGGCGACGGGCGCCCCTAGGGATCGCGGGACTTGCCGCCACCTATGTTCCGAGGCTTCCCTGGCGGGCGCCTCAACGCTCCTTTGGCTTCGGCGTGATCTCCTCGACCCGCACCTTGTCGCCAATCTCTTTCGCCAGGGCGAAAGCCTTGGTTTTGTCCTTCGTGGTCAGGACCGTACGCCACATCGGTTTTTCAAAGACGCTCACGACATAGGTTGTGGCCGGCTTTTCAGTCATCGATGGCTCTCACCTCCTTCATTTGAATGCTTCAGTTATATTAGCGGTACCGCATATAATGATCAGCCGGCAGCAGCCCCACGCCGGTTAGGCCCGGCGCACTGCTTTCCCAACGAAGTGTGCGCCGGGCCGCCCCAAGTCGGGCCGGCAAAGCTCGCGATCTCGGCCAGAGGTGCGCGAGCCGATCGGAGACCCGATCTTCAGCAGGGGATGCCCCTGCCCTGCTGACAACAACAACTATTAGAGATGACTAATGTTCCATCAAGCCGGTTCCGATCGAACGGACCGGCGCCCGCAGCCCGCGGGACCATCGGATGCCTTCGCCGCCGACAGCTCCCCTCAGCCTCGCGCGACAGTGGCCGGCAGAGATGGAACCGTGCGCTGACGCGGGCGTTATTGTCCTCACGCAGTCGAGGTTCCAATGCAAACCGCTTGGTTTTCCAAACCCGTGGTGGTTTCGGTCGGTGTGGCCGGTGCCACCCGCAACTTGTCCAACACACAGCAGGCCATCGAATTGCTGACGACACACTGGCGCGACGCCGGCAGCCTCAAACATCAATCCGCGTTGCGCGCCTGCCGCCGCGCGACAAGCGGCGAGGTGCCTGCCGATATCGCCAGGGAGGCTTTCATCGAGGCGGCGCGCGAGGCACACATACTGGTCGAGTAGGTCGAGCCGCATTCACGGACTGCAACCATCGTTCACAATTTCGTGATCGACGGAACCGTCTGAAACGGCGAGCGTTTTTTTGCAGGCGTCTTTTTGTCAGGCAACATCAGGAGGCGTTTATGCGCATCATGAACCTCGTCACGCTCGCTCTCATCATCCTTGGCGGTCTCAACTGGCTGTCCATGGGTGTGACCGGCTATGACGTAATCGGCACAGCCCTTGGGGGCGCCATGCTGGCCCGCCTGGCCTATCTGATCATAGGCCTTGCAGCCATATGGCAGCTCATGCCGGGCTTCCAGAGCTTCACCCTTGGAGAAGTCGATGCCGAAAGGCATCTCCCGCATCATCGGTGACTGGTAAGCCGGGGGCGGCGGAAAACCCGCCGCCCCACGGGGGGGCATTCAGATGCCAAAACCCGGCGCGGCGTCGGCATCGGCATCGACGCCGGCTTGCGGCACGATAATCGATGCCAGCGGCGCGCTGAGGCGCCAGTGGAGACGGCCGGGCGAGCGCTCCAGTTCGGCTGAACCGCCCAGCGACTGCGGCGCCACCCGCTGCAGGACGACAGTGCCGAACCCCTTGCGTGTGATCTCATCGCCGTTGCTGCCCGGACGAGGCGTGGATGTTTCGGTCCAGAGCATCTGGAATTCACGCCCGCCAGAACCCTGGGCACCTGCACTCCGGGCGCCGGCCCCTTGGACGCTGGCACCCTGGGCGCCGGAACCGATCGTCCAGGTGATCTCGACCCGGCCGTCTTCGCTGCCCAATGCGCCATATTTGGACGAGTTCGTGCCGAGCTCATGGAAGGCCATGCCGAGATTCTGCACGGCATTCGACTGCAGCGTCAGGACCGGACCCGAGAGCAGGATCTGCTCCTCGCGGCCGAACGGCTTCAAATGTTCCTGGATCAGGTCGAACAGGCTGGCGCCGGCCCATTCCGAGGTGACGAGCAGGTCGTGCGAGCGCGACAGCGCCATGATGCGGGCGCGGATCAGTTCCTCGAACTCACGCGGGTCGCTGGAGCGCTTGCTCGTTTCCCTGACCATCGACAGGATGACCGCGAACTGGTTCTTGACGCGATGGTTGACCTCCCGCATCAAGAGCCTGATGCGGCGCTCGCTCTCCTTGGCGGCGGAAATGTCGCGGGCGATCTTCGAGGCGCCGACGATCTCGCCATTGGCGTTCTTGATCGGCGAAACCGTCAGCGAGACGGAAATAAGCGCGCCGTCCTTGCGCCTTCGCGTCGTCTCATAGCTCGCCACCCGCTCGCCGGCGCGAACCCTGCGGATGATCTCGGTCTCCTCGCCCTTGAGGTGATCGGGGATGAGCATGAGGATGGACTGGCCCACCGCCTCGTCGGCGCTGTACCCGAACATGCGCTCGGCTGCCAGGTTCCAGCTGGTGATGATGCTGTTCAGATCCTTGCTGATGATGGCATCGAAAGACGAATCGACAATCGCCGCGAGCCGTCCGTCGGCGAGCATGTCCAGCCTGTTACTGCCCTTGGTATCGGTCATCGCCGCCCGGAATTCCGCCATCACCATTAGCTAGCGCGCTGGCGGCTCAAGGCAATCGCCCGGGGAAAAATTGCTGCGGGCGACGCGCGATGAGGCAGCGCATCATGCCGAACGCCTCATCGGCCGGCCGGCTTCGCGCCTTCGGCGTCAGGCAGCACGCCGAACTCCTGCGACTTGACGCCTTGCTCGGCCGTCAGGAATCCGTCCGAGGAAAGACCGCGCCGCAGCAGTTCCCTGACCGCCGCCGAGCGGCTTGGCATGCGCCTTTCGAAGCGCCAGTTTTCCAGCGCCGCCAATTCGTCTGTGGTGAGCATGATCTGCAGTCGTTCGGGGCGTTCGAGTTCAGCCATGTGCGCGCTCCTCGCTCAGGACTAAAAATACAGTGAGTTAGTATCTAACTCATTTGGCTTATAATTAGGATAGCGCTCATTACGCGTCAAGACCGGCCAGTGAGCGCTCCCCGCATCAAACTCATGATGCGTATCGAACGCCTGAAACACATTCCTGTAACTACCCTAACTAACTGATTTTATTTGGATATTATGAAATTTTCACTTGCCATGCCGGCGCGCCGGGCGCATGCTCCAAGCTGAACAGAAAACCGTTCCCTTTGGGAGGTTTCGATGCGGTACGATTACTCCACGCGCCTGCGCGATGACGTCAATTCAGCGGCCGAGAGGGCATTCAAGACGGCAGGCATCATCAACATCACGGCGACGGCCGAACAGGTCAGGGTCCGGAATCTGGCCGAGAACGTCGCCCTCGAGGACATAGAGTATCTGGTTCTCCAGGCTGCCCAGCTGCTTGGCGCGGCAATCGAATTCGACGCCTTGAGCAATGGGTTGGCGCTGCCAGGAAATGGCATTGATGCTGAGGAACCTGCGATCAGCGCGCCCACCTTCTCACAGCCGGTCTCGATCCAGTAGTGCCGCTCTGACGCGGCTCCTAACCGCTGCGCCGCTTCCAACACGTGAAGGAGCGCTTTCCGGCCGGGGACCGGCAGCTCGCGCCTCGGTCACATTCGCCCGATCGCAGTCGCCCCATCACAGCGGCCCGATCACAGTCGCCCGATCACAGTCGATTGAGACAGCTCCGAACACCTTTGGGAATTGAGCGCGCGCTCTATATGGTGCGGCAAAACCCCAATCGGAGCCTCCACAATGACCCTCGCCACACGAAAACTCGGCAGCCAGGGGCTGCACGTCTCGGCCATCGGTCTCGGCTGCATGGGCATGAGCCAGTCCTACGGTCCGGCCGACGAGGCTGAATCCATCGCCACGCTGCACCGCGCCATCGAACTGGGCTGCACCTTCCTCGATACCGCCGAGGTCTATGGCCCGCACACCAACGAGGCACTGCTCGGTCGGGCGCTGAAGGGCAAGCGCGACCAGGTGACGATCGCCACCAAATTCGGCTTCCGCATCGAAAACAGCAAGCAGGTCGGCGGCGTCGACAGCCGACCCGAGCACATCAGAGAGGTTGTCGAAGCCTCGCTCCGCCGGCTCGCCACCGACCATATCGACCTGCTCTACCAGCACCGCGTCGACCCTGATGTGCCGATGGAGGATGTCGCCGGCACCGTCGGCGAACTGGTCGCGCAAGGCAAGGTGCGTTTCTTCGGACTGTCGGAGGCAGGTAGCGCCAACATAAGCCGCGCGCATGCCGTCTTTCCGGTCTCGGCGCTGCAGAGCGAATATTCGCTGTGGGAGCGCAACCTGGAGCCCGAGATCATCCCGCTGCTCAAAAAGCTCGGCATCGGACTGGTGCCCTTCTCACCCCTCGGCCGCGGCTTTCTCACCGGCGACGTCAAGCGTGCCGAGGATTATCCCGAGAGCGACTACCGCCGCAACGACCCGCGCTACCAGGGCGAGAATTACGACGCCAATGTCGAAGCGGCCACCAAGGTGCGCGACATCGCAACGGCCCGCGGCGTCAAGCCTGGACAGATCGCGCTGGCCTGGCTGCTTGGCAAGGGCAACGGCTTTGGCATTGACATCGTGCCGATCCCCGGCACCAAGCGCAGACAATATCTGGAGGAGAACATCGCCGCCGCCTCCCTGAAACTCGACGCCGCCGAAATGGCAGCACTCGACGAGGCGCTGGCGCCAGGAAAAATCTCCGGCCCACGCTATGGCGAGCGCGGCATGGCGATGGTGGATCGGTAGCGCCGCACTGGGTTCCATTTCCGGCCAACTAGCGCCGCTACGCACCGACCCGAAGCGGTCGATCGGCGCCAAGATCATCCAGCTTCATCAGGCGGTCTCGGAATTTGACTGCCGGCAAGAGCCCGCCACCGCGAAGCGGCGGGCTTGGATGACCTTGGATCACTGAATGATCTTGACGATCTTGCGTGTGTGAGGATCAACCACAACAGTTTGGTTGTCGACCACGACGTAGCGGTATTTGACGTTGGGAACTTCATGAAGTTCGACGGTATCGGGCAGAGCCGTGCCGACATTGAGCTCAACCCCTGGAAGCTTGACGGAAGCCAGCGGTTGCTTGTGCACATACTCCTTGATCACCGTTTCCTGCTCAGGCTGGATGACCACATCCTGAGCGGCGGCAGCGCCAACGCCAGCGAGAAGCAAAAGTCCTGCCGCGGCAGTGATAAGATGCATCCTCATGATTGTCTCCTTTCCTTTGCAAGCCCTTTCGCTGGGCGATTGAGATCATTTCGCAGCGCAGCAAGGGCTCCCGCCGTAACGCCGTCGGATGTGGGTTGTTCCTTCAAATTTCCGACTGCCGCTTTTTGCCAATTCGCCTGGAACGAAGTTTTTTCGTCGAGGTTTATCCTGCGAAGGGACTGATGCTTTCGAGGAGACCTCCCATGAAGCATATTCTGATCACCAGCATGCTCGCGCTCGGCATCGGATGCGGTGCCGCGGTTGCCCAGACACAGCCAGCTGAAACCCAGTCGGGCGGTGACGCCAATTGCGCGGCCGGCGCGGCTAATTGTCAAAAAGGCTCAAAGATGAAGATGGGCGAGCAGGCCCAGGGCAAGGCAAAGGCCCAGACGGACCAGCAGGCTCAAGGCAAGCCCAAGGTCCAGACCGACGAGCAGGCCCAGGGCAAGGCCAAGGTCCAGACCGACCAGCAGGCCCAGGGCAAGGCCAAGGTCCAGACGGACCAGCAGGCCCAGGGCAAAGCAGGTGCGACCACCGATCAGCAGGCCCAGGGCAAGACCTCAACACAGACTGATCAGGGGTCGACTGCTTCCATCAGCAACGTGACTGTCGAACAGAAAACCCAGATCACCCAGGTCATCAAGGAGACCAGGGTCGAGCCGGTGTCGAATGTCGATTTCGACATTTCGGTCGGCATCGAGGTTCCCCGGCACAAAATCCGGTTGCATCGTCTGCCCGCGCGCATCGTCAAGATCGTGCCGGCCTACGAAAGCTACGAGTATTTCGTATTGGCCGATGGTCGGATCGTCATCGTCGATCCGGACACGTTGAAGATCGTCCTTATCCTGACCTGACCTTGTACCCATCGCACCGCCCGCCACATCCACGTGGCGGGCGTTTCTATGATAGGGCCGATGAACCGACTGAGCGATGGCCACCTCGCGGCATGGAGGCGGATCAGTGCAGCTATTGGAGTTCCGACCGCATTTGCTGGGGCAAGGCCGCTAGGATTTAGCTGTCAGGACGTCAAAGTGGATTTCAGCACCCGCCTGTTCGTCGAACAACACCGAGCAGCCTCGCGCAAGCGCTACCGTGGAAAGGGCGTTTGCCACGACGTCGTCCGGTGACACGAAATCGCCGGTCAGCACCCGCAACTCTTCGACGCCCTCAGCCATCGAGACAAAATTTCCGACCACTCGATCGTGCCTGCAGGCCTCGACCACGTAAAGCAGATCGACCATTTCGAAGCTGTGCATGTTCAGCCTCCAATAAAAATCGTCCCTTGCAGGATCATGAAACGCATTGGCTGAACATAGTGTTCCGGCGGGCTTGAGTTACCCCTATCGCCGCTCCGACCGGCGCCGTTTGGCGATGAGCTTGAGGATCGTTCGACCGCGCGCGCGTCGCGGCATCGACCATGCCATAAGCGATGGCCTCGAACCCGAAGGTGCCTAGATCCGTTTGAAATCGGCAAGGCCTAGCCGTATCCACTGCCCCTCTGCAAAGGCTAGAGCAAACGCCTCCAAAATTCCTCGACCATAAGCTGGAGTGCCCATACCTGCCTCACCATACGGCTGAGAATTCCCGCCAACGCTGATCCAGACACCCCGATTTTTTGCGATGATTGTGGAGCGTATCTGGGCACCTGGGATGAACTCCAAACCGACTTTGAGAGGCAAGGCTTAAGAATGGTGTCTTCCGCCTGAACAAGGGCCGTATCCAGCGGGTCGAATAGGACGTGCCCCGGCCAGATCGCGAGCGGCTGCATGCAAATCCATCTAGGCGCCAGCAATTGCCGTTTCTACCTCCCGCGCGGAATGACCTGTGAGATCCTTGGCGATTTCGCCTACAAGCACGGCCGATAGTTGCTGGTGATAGTGCTTGCGAAGTTCCCCCAGGGTTCGCGGAGCGGCGATGACAATCAGGTTGGCGATTCGTCCGTCCAGAACTTGTCGGTTGAGCAACCCGGCAGTTCCTGCCGCGAAACTGTCTTCTTCGATCTGACTGTTGTCGGGATTGGCGGAACTGCTCTGATGACGGGCGCCGGACCGCTTGTTCTCATTTGCCACGTCTTCAACCGCCGAGGCCGTCAGCTTCGGGTTGGCTTCGTCTCCGGAGTTGCGAAACAGGTTGAGTTTCTCTCCATCAGCTACTGCAACTGTCGCACCTTTGGGAATATTCATTTTAAGTCTCCAAAATTGCGCCAGTCGTTGGCTGATCCAATTCAAAGCCATCTGGCGTCGGCCTCAACGTTTCAACTCGCCATTGGATGCCTTGGATCGGAGCCTTTCGTCGAGGACCATCGGGATCAGAAAACCACATCGCGCCGCTGCGAGATGCCAGAGGCATCAAGGCGCGGCATTGAATGCGGAATGTCGTTCGTTCCCTAGCAGGCGCCGCCTACTGGCCGCTTTCGGCCCTTGAGGGCCAATTTTCATAGCATCCGTTTCAGCATCCCACCTGGAAGCCGAGAGCATGCTCGCAGTGGTCGTTTCTAACGAGCCGCTTCTGTTCCGGACCGATGATCTCAGGGTCGACGAGGCGCCAGGTAAAATCTCCGGTCCCGCTATGGCGAGCGCGGCATGGCGATGGTCGATCGGTAGCGCGCTAGGAGCATGGACGCTAATGGCATGAACCGGTTTCGAAAAAACATGCCTAGAAAACAGATAGTTATCCTGACCCCGTCGGGATGGGCAGGCCCCTGCCGGTGGCCGAGACGGGCGGGGAACGGATATCCGGAGCCGCTCGACCGAAAGGCCGATTGCGGGCGCCTGAGCGAACGCGATATCCCATTCAAATTGATGTATTCCCCAACGTAAGCATGTGATAATTAAGAATTCACTAATGAAAGCATCGCGGGGGATGCCATGCCGTCCTTTAGATGGGCTGTTATTGTCGCGCTTGCCGCGACGCTCAACAATACGACACCGATGATGGCCGCCGAAACAGTGGGCCAGGCAGTCGTGATCAAGACTGCCGTTACCGGCGCGACCGGACCGCTTGTGGTCAGCGCACCCGTTCATCGGGACGAACGTATCAAGACATCCAATACCGGGCTTGGCCAGTTCGTGTTCCTGGATGGCACCAAGCTGGCGGTGGGGTGGGGTTCTTCCGTCGTCATCGACAAGTACGTCTTCAGCGGTGAGAATTCGGTGAAGAACCTTACCGTGCGCGCGGCCAAGGGAACGTTTCGCTGGATAAGCGGAAGCTCGCCTTCGTCCGCCTACCAGATCGTGACGCCAGCAGGCACAATAGGCGTGCGGGGAACAGCATTCGATGTCCACATCGCGCCCAACGGCACAACCGCCGTCGTGCTCCTGAAGGGGGCGGCCCGATTCTGCAACGGCGGCGGATGCAGGGAACTGAAGCGGCGCTGCGATTGTGTGGTCGCGACGCCATCAGGCGCAATGACCGACGTCGTCAAGGTCAATCAATCCGTGCTCACCAGACTCGGCACCGCGCGGGCATTGCCGTTTCTGACCGGCAATCAGCAGCTTTCGGGCGGCTTTGGCGCGACCGGTTGCGGGCTTACCGCCTCCAGTCAGCGTGAGGGCACCGCGCCGCAGCGGCAGCGAACCTCACCGGCGCCCAATCCGCCCGGCCCACCCAGTCCGGGCACACCCGATCCGCCGAGCCCGCCAAGCCCGCCGAGCCCGCCGAGCCCGCCGGATCCGCCAGGCGACACGGATGACGGCAACAACGGCAATGGAAATGATCCGGGTCATCACGACCCAAGCAATCCCGGGAGAGGCCACGGCAATGGCCATGGCAGGGGATAGCCGCACTTTTGTCTTGGCGCGTCCGGTATTCGACGGTCAGGAATCGGAGCCGAATTGTTGTTCCGCATATCCGGCATTCGCTTCCACCGTCGCTCCCGCCCGTTTGGCAAGAAAGTCATCCGGTCGGCGCGATATCCGGCCATAGAAGTCCTGCAAGCCCGCCGGCAGGCCCGCGGCCGTGGCTTTGGCCGCCGCGATGATCTTTCGGCTGCGTGGCGAGCGCGAATGCAACGCCTCGACGAGCTTGCCGTGGAGAAGCCGCAACTCCGCAAAATCCGGCGACGAGGCAACATTTTCATCGCCGACGACGGCGTTGATTTTCGTCCTCGCGCTCTTTCCCTTGAGCTCCAGCGATCCCGCGTCGAGCACGGCCCAGCCTGCCAGCGATCGGACTGTGTCGTCGGACGCGAGGATGTCGAAATTCACCATCTTGCACGCTGTCTCGATACGCGCGGCGACGTTCACCGCATCGCCAACGGCCGAATAGTTGAATCGCGACTCCGCCCCCATGTTGCCGACGCAGGCGACGCCGGTATGGATCCCGATACCGATGCGGACCGTCTGCTCGGCCCCGAAACCGAATGCATCGCTCTCGTTGAGGCGGGCAATCGTCTCGCGCATGGCCAATGCCGCGCGAACGGCCTTCGCGGGATGATCCGCGACATCGATGGGGGCATTCCAAAAGGCCATGATCGAATCGCCGATGAACTTGTCGAGCGTGCCTTCATTGGCGGTGACATGACGGCTGAGCGCGTCGAGAAGCGTGTTCAGAAACCCCACGACGGCGGTGGGCGGCAGTCTTTCGCTGATCTGGGTGAAGTTTCGCACGTCGACAAACATCACGGTCAGCTCGCGGTCGTCTCCGCCAAGACGAAGTGCGTTGCGCGTGTGCTCGATGCGGTAGAGAAGCGATGGCGACAAATATTGGCCGAAGGCCCGCCGGATCGCGCGCCGCTCCCGGTCGGTCACCAGGAAGCGGAAAGAGGTTGTCGCGAAATGCGTGATCGAGCCCATGACGATCGGCGCAAACGGGTCGAACAGCAGTCCAGCGAGCGAAAAGGCAAACCATGATGCGACCAGTGCCAGGCCGGTGATCGCCAGGCCGCAGGCGAGCGCAATCGCGGGGCTTACGAAAATCGTGAGGATCACCAGAAGGCTGCCCAGCGTCGCGATCGACGCTATTTCCAGCCCGTTTGCCCAGTCGGGCCGCGACAGATAGTGGCCGGACAGTATCTGTTCAACCATCTGCGCATGGAGCGAGACGCCCGGCACGTTCTCACCGAGCGCCGTGACACGAATATCCTGCAGCCCGGCGGCGGAAGTGCCGACAAACACGATGCTGCCTTCGATCGCGGCCTTTGTTTCGGGCGAGACGCCGCCGGGTGCGAGCACGTTCTTCGCCGAGACATACCGTTCCGCCTTGTCGGGACTGACATAGAGCCAGAGTTCGCCGGCCGAGGTCACCGGGATAACGAAGTCGCCGATCTTGACGGAGGTCATTATGCCCTGCCGGTCCGGCGCGCCGGCAATGAGGTAGGTGGAGGCGCCCTGCGCTACCCTTATGGCTTCGAGGGCAAGACCGGGATAGAGCTGCTCGCCATCCGTCAGAAAGAGTGGAGCTGCCCTCACCACGGCGGTCGATCTGCCCGGGTTGAGGCTGATATGTCCGATGCCGGCGGCATTGGCCTCAAGCTGCGGCCGCAGCGGTGTGGCTGCCCTGATATGGGGAGGAGCATCGACCGGGCTCTCGCCTATAAAGGCAATGCCGGCCTTCACTTGCGGCCGATAGTCCCCTTCGTTGGAGATGCCGTAACCCAGGATAACCGGCTTGCCGGCGATCGATTGGGCGAAGATTTCGTCATTGTCGGGCAAGCGATCGAGCAAGGCAGGATCGACGCCTGGCACGGCGCGGACGACAGTGCGAGGCGACAGACGATCGGGCTCGGCGAAAACGATGTCGAATGCGATGGCTGCCGCACCAAGCTCCGTCAGTTTGTCGACCAGAGCCGCCATGCGATCCCTGGGCCATGGCCACTGCCCGAACTGCCGCAAGGAGGCCTCGTCGATGTCGACCACGCGGACGGGCATCGACTCGAACCTGCGAGGTGCCAGCCTCTGATACTGGTCGAACGTCGCTTCGCGGGCGAGCCGCAACGGTTGCGGGTCGCTCGCCCGGACGATGGTAAGCGCCGCGACCAGCGACAAGCCCAGGATGACGCCGGCCAACTGGGCGCGTGTCATGGCTTCTGCACCAGTTGCTGTGCCGCGTACCCTTCCTGCATGGTCCCGCCCCGGGAGTGGCCTTTCGAGCCTCGAGGCTAGGCTGCATTTTTCCAAGAGAATTAGCAATCGCTAACCTACAGCCCAACGGAGTAGCGCAGGTCCAGCGCCGGCGATTTGCGCAGCCACGAAGAGCTCGATCGGTTCCACATGGTCGACACCGGCGATGTCTAGCGTGCCGAGGATTGTCCCGAGGGCGACTACCGCCGCGGCAGGCACCGCCCTGCCGAACTTGTACGCCATCCTCGCACGTGATATTGATAGTGATGCGTGGACTGTTGACACTTATCGTGTTGGCGTTTGCCGCGACCAATGCTGCGGCGGGCAATACGCTGTTTGACGCCATAGCCGCCGGCGACAAAGCAGGTGTCGAGCGAGCCCTCGCGAGTGGTGCCGATGTCGACAGCCGGGCACGCGACCAGGCAACCCTCCTCATCGCTGCAGCGCTCGACAACCAGCTGGAAATCGCTGAACTCCTGCTTGGCAAAGGTGCCGACGTCATGGCGCGCAACTCGGGCGGCTTCACCCCACTTCATGCGGCGGCCTTCTCCGGCAGCCTGCCGATCGCCAAGTTGCTGCTGGAAAAAGGCGCGGTACTCGACGATGCCGCCAACAAGGCGGGAGCTACGCCGTTGTTGGTGGCCGGCGAGGAAAACCACCTAGAACTGGCCGAATTCCTGATTGCGAAAGGCGCCGATGTGAACCATCCCGAGGGTCATGGTTACATGCCGACAACGCGCGCATTCTGGAAGGGCAATACGGATATCATACGGCTGTTCAAACGCCACGGTGCTACCTGCCAAACCAAAATCCTTGGCGAGGTGAACGCGGCGAAGTGCGCGGAGATCCACGATTAAAGGAGGATGCAGATGAGCACGATGATCAAGTCACGACTGGTTCGGAATTTGGGGGCTGCCCTGGTCACGGTAGCTGCGGTCGCCGGCGCGGGATCGGCCTGGGCCGACGACTCGGTAAACACCGGCTATTTCGGCGGTGTGGCGATCATGGGCTACGACACGGTCGCTTACTTCACTGACGGCAAGGCCGTGAAGGGCTCCGAAGAATTCACTTATGAATGGCTGGGGACACCTTGGCATTTCGCCAGCAAGAAACACCAGGAAATGTTCATGAGCGAACCGGTCAAGTACGCTCCTCAATATGGCGGCTACTGTGCTGGCGAAGTCGTCGGCGGTGGGGTCACGGTCAATGTCGATCCGGAAGCATTCAAGATTATCGACGGCAAACTCTACCTGATCTACGACGTCGGCAATGCGGACGATTTCGCCGCGCATGCGGCTGAAAACATACCGAAAGCCGATGCCAACTGGCCGAAGGTCGCAGCCAATTTGGAGCTCGACAAGTATCACTGAGACCAGGTTCGTCCTACTGGACGACCGTGAAGTGAAACACCTTGCTTGTATTGGCATAGGAGTAGCCTGTGCCGGCAGTGTCATTGCGTCTGTAGACAGGACCGCAGTCGGGGCGCCCGAACAGGTTCTCGCTCTGCTCGCACAAGAGTTCGCCATCGACGTAGACGGTCTCGGTGACCAGCCGCGTCGTCGTGCGGAAGGCCGCCTTGCCGTCGCTCCCGATCTGAAGGAAGGCTGGTTGCAGGCCGGGTTCGATCTGGCCTTGCAATGTATGGCCAATGACGAGGGACTCGATCTCAGCACCCTTCAACTGGTCGTGCTCGTCCGGGGTAAAGCCATAGCGCCATTGGGGTAGGCCTGCCTGGCGCAGTGCGTTGACGAGGATCGCCAGATCCTGCGGGTTCCGGAAATGTGCATGAGTCATCTGCCACCCAGCCAAAGAGTCCACGTAGCTGGACCCTGCTACGAGGTGGAGCCCAGCTGCGATTTCGGCTTTCGCATCCGGTAGACGGCCGCCGCGGACATACGCCGCAGCGAGCGTAAACCGAAAGTTGCCAACCGTGGGCGCATCGTCGCGTGCGCGTTCGAGAGTCTCGATCGCTTTCTCGACATTCCCCTGCAGAAGAAAAACCAGCCCGGCAGCTTCCCGGTTGATGGGTGAAAGGTTGGGGTCGAGCCTGAGCGCTGTCTCGACCGCTGCGGCTGCCTCGGTATAATTGCCGGCGCATAACTGAACATATCCAAGGGCTGCTTGCGCCTCTGCATCGCCCGGACCGATTGAAACAGCCTTCTTGGCAGAGGCAATCGCATCTTCGTAGCGGCGATTCACGACCTGCATGATACCGAGAATTGCATAGGGCGATGAAAGGTCCGGTTCGAGTTCCAAAGCTCGGCTTGCCTTCTCATAGGCTCTCTTTTGTGCTGGCGCGCTCTGGATGATGTCGTTTAAGGCCTCGCGCCAGATATAGACGGTCGTGCGCGCGTCGGCCGCAAAGGCTTCGGCAAAAGCGGAGTCGAGCCCCTCCGCCTTTTCATAGAGCGCAAGCGCCTCCCGCAGCCCGGCCTGCAGGACGCTGCGTGACGCCGTCTCGGCTTGGAGATAGTAATCGTAGGCTTCGAGGTTTTCGGTCGGCGGGCGCGCCATGCGCTCGCTCTCCGCTGCCGAAGCCTGGATACCGAGCGCCTTGGCGATCTCCCCGCTCATCTCTTCCTGGACGGCAAACACGCCGGCCATGCCACGGTCGAACCGGTTTGCCCACAGATTCTCACCCGTTGCCGTATCGACGAGCTGGGCATTGAGGCGGATCCGCTCGCCGGTGCGGCGCACGCTCCCCTCGACGACGTAGCGGACGCCAAGGTCGCGCGCGACGTCCGCCAGCGCTGCAGGCTTGTTCTTGTAGGCGAACACCGAGTTGCGGGCGATGACATCGAGGCCGGAAAGTTTGGTGAGGTCGGTGATCAGATCCTCGGTGATGCCGTCAGCGAAATAATCCTGGCCTGGATCGCCGCCGAGATTTGCAAACGGCAGCACAGCAACCGATGGCCGCGACGACACCGAGAACTTCTGCCACGCAAAAATGCCGGCAAGCACGGCAAATGCCAGAGCCGCGGCGCCTGCCAGGATCATGACGCGCGATCCCGGCCGGTGTGGCGCGGCTGTGACCTTTCCCGATGCTGCGGGATCCAGCAGCAGCCGATACGCGCGAACCGGATCAGCGATGTTCTTGAGGCGCTGCTCGCCAAGACTGGCAAAGCCGACATCCACCTTGTGCACCGCGTGGTCGAATGCCGTGCCCGAGATGCAAATACCCCCAGGCTCGGCCATAGCCTCGAGGCGCGCGGCGATGTTGACGCCATCGCCGTAGATGTCATTTTCCTCGACGATGACGTCGCCGAGATTGACGCCGATGCGAAACCGGATCAGCCGGGCATCACCGGTGCCTTTGTTGCGATCGGCCATCCGACGCTGGATCATGGCAGCACACTGGACGGCATCGACGACACTCGCGAACTCGACCAGCGCGCCGTCGCCCATGAGTTTGACCATGCGACCGTGGAATTCCTTGATCGCTGGGTCGACCAGTTCGCGACGGCAACTTTTCAACCGTTCGAGCGTACCGACCTCGTCCTCGCCCATGAGGCGGCTATAGCCAACCACATCGGCAGCAAGGATTGCGGTAAGCCGTCGCTCCATACCTGCCTGCGCCCTCCCGGTCGATCACGCGGCTTCGCTGCAGCCTATTCCAGTCCCGCGTCGGACGCGAGCGTAAGCAGCCGCTTTCACTGAGACGCGTGCATCTACTGAATCACCGCGAAGTGGAACACCTTGCTTGAGTTGACGAAGGAATAGCCGCCGCCTCCATCGTCACGACGTTTATAGACGGGTCCGCAGTCCGGGCGCCCGAACATATTCTCGCTCAGCTCGCACAAAAGGTCGCCATCCACACGGACAGTCTCGGTGACCAGCCGCGTCGTGGAGCGGAAGGCAGCCTTGCCGTCGCTCCCGATCTGGAGGAAGGCTGGTTGCAGACCGGGTTCAAGCTGGCCCTGCAGCGTATGGCCCAGCACCAGCGAGGCGATCTCCTCGCCCTTCAAGCGGTTGTGTTCGTCGCCGGTGAAGCCGAACGGCCATTCGGGCAAGCCCGCCTGCTGCAACGCGTCGATGATGAGAGCCAAATCGCGCGGGTTACGGTATTGGGCACCGTTGAGCCGATATGCAGACAATGAATCGGACCCAGCTGTCGACGTGGAACGTAGTCCCTCGGCGACCGCCGCTCTTGCATCGGGCAAACGGCCGGCGCGGGCGTAGGCCGCAGCGAGGTCAATCCTGAAATCTCCAACTGACGGCGCCTCGTCGCGGGCGCGTTCGAGCGCCTCGATCGCCTTGTCGGTGTTGCCTTGAATGAGAAAGACCAGACCGGCAATTTGCCGGTTGATGGGGGAAAGGTTGGGATCGAGCCTGAGCGCCGTCTCGACGGCAACGGCTGCCTCGGCATGATTGCCGGCAAACAGCTGGACATATCCCCGCGCGATCTGTGTCTCGGCATCTCCGGGGCCGAGCGCGACGGCGCGCTCGGCCGAAGCGATGGCTTCCTCGTAGCGACGGTCCACGACCTGCATGACGCCGAGAATCGCATAAGGCGACGAAAGGTCCGGGTCGAGCTGCAGCGCACGGCTTGCCTTCTCATAGGCGCGCTTGCGCGCGGGCGCGCTCTGCATGATGTCGTTGAACGATTCGCGCCAGATATAGACTGTCATGCTTGCATCCGCCGCGAAGGCTTCGGCAAAAGCGGGGTCGAGCTCCTCCGCCTTGTCATAGAGCGTGAGCGCCTCCCGCAGCCCGTCGCGCCGGCCGGTCCGTGCCGTCTGCTCGGCCCGAAGGTAGAAGTCGTAGGCTTCGAGGTTTTCGGTGGGCGGGCGCGCCATGCGCTCGCTTTCCGCTGCCGAAGCCTGGATACCGAGCGCCTTGGCGATCTCCCCGCTCATCTCTTCCTGGACGGCAAACACGCCGGCCATGCCACGGTCGAACCGGTTGGCCCACAGATTCTCACCCGTTGCCGTATCGACGAGCTGGGCATTGAGGCGGATCTGCTCGCCGGTGCGGCGGACGCTGCCCTCAACGACGTAGCGGACGCCAAGGTCGCGCGCGACGTCCGTCAGCGCTGCGGGCTTGTCCTTATAGGCAAACACCGAGTTGCGCGCGATGACGTCCAGACCGGAAAGCTTGGTGAGGTCGGTGATCAGATCCTCGGTGATGCCGTCAGCGAAATAGTCCTGGCCTGGATCGCCACCGAGGTTTGCAAACGGCAGCACGGCAACCGATGGCCGCGATGGCATCGAGAACTTCTGCCATGCGAAAATGCCGGCAATCGCGGCAATCGCCAGGACGGCGGCGCCGGTCAGGATCATGACGCGCGATCCCGGCCGGTGTGGCGCGGCTGTGACCTTTCCCGATGCTGCGGGATCCAGCAGCAGCCGATAGGCGCGAACCGGATCAGCGATGTTCTTGAGCCGCTGCTCGCCAAGACTGGCAAAGCCGACATCAACCTTGTGCAGCGCGTGATCGAACGCCGTGCCCGAGATACATACACCCCCCGGCTCGGCCATCGACTCCAGTCGCGCGGCGATGTTGACGCCATCGCCGTAGATGTCATTTTCCTCGACGATGACGTCGCCGAGATTGACGCCGATGCGAAACCGGATCTGTCGGGCATCAGTGGCGCCCTTGTTGCGATCGGCCATCCGGCGTTGGATCATGGCAGCACACTGGACGGCATCGACAACGCTGGCGAACTCGACGAGCGCGCCGTCGCCCATGAGCTTGATAATGCGGCCGTGGAATTCCTTGATCGCAGGGTCGACCAGTTCGCGACGGCAACCCTTCAACCGTTCGAGCGTGCCGACCTCGTCCTCGCCCATGAGGCGGCTATAGCCAACCACATCGGCAGCAAGAATCGCGGTAAGCCGTCGCTCCATACTTGCCTGCGCCCTCCCCGGTCGATCAAGCAGCTTCGTTGCAGCCTATTCTAGTCCCGCGTCGGATGCGAGCGTACGCGACCGCTATCGGGAGGATGTCGGGTTACTCAGTATGCGCGACGCGCCGATCCTTCCATCCGCGAGTTCTGAACGGAATGCTCTTCGACAAGATGTCCGCTTAGGTATGACGCGAAGCCGGTGCAACCCGATGCCACGCTTGACTTGCTCATATGTTTCATAATAAATCATACATAATAATGTTAAAAAAGACGACGCGTCTGGGAGCATCTATGAAAATTACGGCCATCAAGGCGCTCGTCTGCAATGCGGAAATGCGCAACTGGGTTTTCGTTCGGGTCGAAACCGATGAGCCCGGTCTGTTCGGCTGGGGTGAGGCAACGCTGGAATGGAAGACGCGTGCCGTCGTCGGCGCGCTTCAGGATCTTGAGGCACTGCTCATCGGGCAGGATCCGCGCAATGTGGAGCAGTGCTACCAGATCCTGACGCGCCACGGTTTCTGGCGCCTCGGCGTCGAGGGAATGTCGGCCGTCAGCGGCATCGAGATCGCGCTCTGGGACATTCTGGGCAAGTCGCTGGGCGTTCCGGTCTGGCGGCTTCTCGGCGGCAAGGTCCGCGACCATCTGCGCACCTACACGCATCTCGGCCTCGGCGACATGAAGGCGGTCTATGAGAGCGGGTCGGTGGACACGATCGTCGAACGCGGACGCATCGTCACCCAGGCGGGCTACGACGCGGTCAAGGTCGTCTGCATTCCCTACACCCACTATGTCTCGCCGGCGAAGGCGGTCGACTCCGTCGCCAATATGGTTGGCGCGCTGCGCGAGGCCGTTGGTCCCGATATCGACATCATGGTCGACTTCCACGGACGCCCGGCCTCCGTCAACGCGGCGATGGACTATCTCAAGGCGATCGAACCGGCCCGCATCATGTTCGCCGAAGAGCCGGTGCCGCCCGAGGATGTCGCCGGCCTGGCGCATATCACCGCGCGATCGGCGGTCCCCATCGCGTCCGGCGAGCGGCTGATCGGACGCCGCGAGTTCACGCAGTCGATCGCGGCGCGTGCGTTCAACATTGCCCAGCCCGATATCTGCCATACCGGCGGTCTGCTCGAGACCAAGAAGATCGCGGCTCTGGCGGAAACCGCCGGCATCGGCCTCGCGCCACACAACCCTCTCGGCCCGATCGCCGGCGTCGCGGCGCTTCACTTCGGCATATCGACGCCGAACGTCATCATCCAGGAGGAGATGTCGGGCGCGGTCGCCTGGTACGACGACGTCGTCACCTGGCCGATCGATCGCAAACCCGGCCGCTGGGACGTGCCCGATCTGCCGGGCCTTGGCGTCACCGTGAATGAAGATGTCATCGCGCGCCACCCCTTCAAGCAGGAAGTGCTGCATGCCCGCAACGCCGTCATGCCCGACGGCACCGTGGTCGATTGGTGAGCGCCATGACAGGCAGGCTTCAGGGAAAGACCGCAATCGTCACCGGCGCCGGCCAGGGCATCGGCGCCGCCACCGCCCGGGCCTTTGCGCTGCAAGGAGCAAGGACCGTGATTGCCGAGCTCAACGCAACAACCGGCAAGGCGCTCGCCGACGAATTGCGTGCCAAGGGCACTGATGCCCTTTTCGTCGAAACCGATGTCACCGACAAAGCGGCGGTGGCCGACATGGTGGCCAAGACGATCGCGGCCTATGGCGGCGTCGACGTTCTCGTCAACAATGCCGGCGCCAACGTCTTCCACGAACCTTTGCTGATGCCGGACGAGGAATGGGACCGCTGTCTCAGGCTCGACCTTGAGGCCGCGTGGTTCTGCGCCAGGGCGGTGTTGCCGACGATGCTGGCGAAGGGTTCGGGGTCGATCGTCAACATAGCCAGCTGCCACGCCTTCAAGATCATTCCCCACACATTCCCCTATCCGGTCGCCAAGCATGCGCTTGTCGGCCTGACCCGCTCGCTCGGCATCGAATATGCGGCGCGCGGCATCCGCGTGAACGCGATCGCCCCCGGCTACATCGAGACGCCGATCGCGCAAGCCTATTGGAACACCTTTCCAGACCCGGCCGAGGAGAAGCGGCGGGCCTACGACCTTCATCCGCCCAAGCGCATTGGCCGGCCGGACGAAGTTGCAATGACGGCGGTTTTCCTCGCTTCGGACGAAGCGCCGTTCATCAATGCCGAGACGATCACCATCGATGGTGGACGCTCGGTTCTCTACCACGACTGACAACCAAGCAGGGAGGATCCACATGAAAACGACGACAAAGGCTCTGGCAACATTGGCGATACTGGCTGCCGGACTGATGGCCGGCGCGGCAAGCGCCGACGACATCAAGATCGGCTACATCAACAAGATGGGCGAGCATCCATGGTTCGTCGCCGAAGTCGGCGGCGCCAAGAAAGCGGCCGAGGCGGCCGGCGCCACCTTCGTGTCGCAAGACGTCCAGTTCGACTCCAATCTGACGATCACCACCTTCGACACGATGGTCGGCGACGGCGTCAAGGGCATCGCCATCGTCGTTCCCGACAAGGCGCTCGGACCGGTCATCGCCGAGAAGGCCAAGGCGGCGAAAATCCCCCTGGTGGCCGTCGATGACGATATCTACTACCAGGACGGCACCCAGGTCCCCTATGTCGGCATGAATGCCTACAATATCGGTGCGCGGGTGGGCGAAGAACTGGCCAAGCTCTACAAGGCCGGTGGCTGGGCTGGCAAGGAGGTGCGTATCGCCTCGATCGAGGACCGCAAGGCCGACACCTGCATGCAGCGCAACAAGGGTGCCGAGGAAGCGTTCCTGAAGGCGGTGCCCGATTTCAAGCCGGCAAACATCCTTCGCGTCCCCTATGACAACACGATGGTCAACGCCATCGACGTCATGACCACCACATTGACCGCCAATCCCGGCGTCACCAACTGGATCTTCTATTCCTGCAACGATGACGGCGTGCTGGGTGCGTCGCGAGCGCTGGAAAACGCCGGCTATGGCGCGGACCAGGGCATGGGCATCGGCATTGACGGCAGCCGCGCCTGCGAAGCCTTCGGATCAGGCAAGCCTTCGGCATTCCGTGGTACGATGTGGCTCAACTCGGCGAACCATGGGGCGCTGGCGGTGAAGATCCTGCTGGCCTCGATCAAGGACGGAACGAAGCTGCCCGTTCAGTCCTTCACCGACCCGGAATACATCACCGCCGACAATTTTGCATCGGACTACAAGGCCAAGCTCTGCCACTGAGCCGGACCTGCGTCATGCGTCCTCAGGGGCGCATGACGCTTCCAGTTGCAGGTTCGCTGGCTGCCATGCCACCGAACACGATCGATCCTTGGGAGTGAGCCTTGACGCAATCGGACTTCTTCTCGCTCGACGGCATATCGAAACGCTTCGGCGTCGTGCAGGCGCTCGACAACGTTTCGATCGCCTTCCGGCCAGGCGAGGTGCTCGCTCTGGTCGGCGAGAACGGGGCCGGCAAATCGACGATGATGCGCATTCTCGAGGGTGTGTTCGGACCGGACACCGGCACCGTGCGGTACGGTTCCACGCCGATCGTTTTCGGCGAACCGCGCGACAGCCACCGGGCCGGAATACGCGTCATCCATCAGGAGCCGGAGATCGTTCCGAACCTGACGGTGGCCGAGAACATTTTCGTCGGCGAATTGCCCCGCCTGGCAGGCGTCCTGCTCGACTGGCGCAAGCTGGAGGAGCAGACCAACCGGGTGCTTGCGACCTTCGGCATGCAGCAGGACATGCGACCACGCCAGCTCTGCGCCACGCTCGGCCCGGCGCAACGCCAGATGATCGAGATCATGCGCGCCATCCGTGCCGGCGGCCGGCTGATCGCCTTCGACGAGCCGACCTCGTCGCTGACCGATGATGAAGCGCGGCGCCTGTTTTCCGTCATCCGCCGGCTGCGCGAGGACGGCACGTCGATCATCTACATCTCGCACCGGCTGAACGAGGTCATCGACCTTGCCGACCGTATTGTCGTGTTGCGCGACGGCAGGCTGGTCGACGATTCGCCGGCGGCCGGCGCCAGCGAGCAGACCATCGCCAAGCTCATGGTCGGCCGCGACATCGCCGATCTGTTCACCCGCGAGAGCTGGCGGTCCGGGGAACAATTGCTGGAGGTGGCGGGGTTGACCACCGACCGTGTCAGCGATGTCAGCCTCAGGGTTCGTCGCGGCGAAGTGCTCGGCATTGCCGGCCTCATGGGTGCGGGCCGCTCCGAACTGGCAAAGGCGATTGTCGGCTACGACCGGCGCATCGCCGGCACCATAGCCATGAACGGCGTGCCCGTTCTCCCCAACAGTCCGCATGCGGCGATCGTCGCGGGCATCGGCTTTGCTCCCGAAGACCGCAAGCACGAGGCGTTGCTCTTGTTCCGAAGCATTCTCGAAAACGCAGCGCTTTGCGTGCCCGACAAGACGTCGAGCTTCGGCTTCTTCAACCGGCGCAAGGCGCTGGAGATTGTCTCGCCGCTGGCGGCCAAGATGTCGATCAAGGCACCCAACCTCGACGAGCAGGTTTCGAAACTGTCGGGCGGCAATCAGCAGAAGGTCGTTCTGGCGCGCTGGCTCGCCCGGCAGCCGATGCTGCTCATCCTAGACGAACCGACGCGCGGCATCGACATCGGCGCCAAGGCGGAAATCTATCGGCTGATCGATGAACTCGCGGCAAGCGGCATCGGCATCATCCTGATTTCCTCGGAAATGCCGGAACTGATCGGTCTCGCCGACAGGATTCTTGTCATGGCGGGAGGCCGCATCACGGCAGAACTTGCCCGCCCCGGCATCGACGAGGCGACGATCCTCAAACACGCCATGCCGCAATCCGCACCAGCGCCCGGAGACCATATTCAATGAACAGCCTCGAGCTTCGCGCATCGAAAGCGCAGACCGACGCCAGGGGCGTTTCCACGCGGCTTGTGGAGCGCCTTGGCGTTCACAACATCAGCCTTCTGGTGGCGCTCGCCATTCTCGTTGTCATCTTCGGCTCGCTGCGCGGCGATGTGTTCTTCTCCAGCCGAAACCTGCTCAACATCGGTCTCGGCATCACCATTCTGGGCGTGCTGGCGATGAGCCAGACCGTGGTCATCGTCGGCGGCGGTCTCGATATCGCCGTCGGCGCCACTGTCGGTCTGACCACGGTCTCGACGGCAATGGCCATCCAGGCGACCGGGTCGCCGGCGGCCGGCATCGTTGCCGGCCTGGTGCTTGGCGGTCTTGCCGGTCTCGTCAACGGCATCATCATCACCTACGGGCGGGTCAACGCGGTCATTGCCACGCTCGGCACCATGGCGATCTTTCGCGGCATCGCCTTCATCATGTCCGACGGCCAGTCGATCGCCATCTTCAGCGACACGTTCCGGTTCATCGGCATCGGACGCATCCTCGGCCTGCCCCTGCTGGTCTGGATTCTGGTGCTGACGGCAATCGCATTCCACCTCTTCCTCGCGCGTTCGATTGTCGGCCGCAACATCTATGCACTCGGCGGCAATCCGGTTGTCGCCCGCTTCTCCGGCATCAACATCAACCGCTACCGCGTCGGCATCTACATCATGAGTGGCGTTGCCGCCGGATTGGCCGGGATCCTGCTGGCCGCCCGTACCGGTTCGGGTCAGCCCGTATCCGGATCCCAGGGCCTGGAACTCGAGGCCATCACGGCGGCCGTGCTGGGTGGCTGCGCCTTGCAGGGCGGCAAGGGCACGATTGTCGGCGCCCTGCTCGGCGTCGCCATCATTGGCGTGCTCAACAACGGAATGATACTGACGTCCGTGCCAACCTTCTATCAATTGCTTGCAAAAGGCTCACTGCTGATCCTTGCTGTGGTCATTGCCGAGTACCACTTGAACAGGACATGACGATGGACGCGGCGACCGCTGCAATCGATCAAGGCAAGCAGGACCTTCCTGCCAGGGATGGCGCCACCTTGTCCCTGAAGGATCGCATCGCACGCGATCTCGGGCAGCGCATTCTCGCCGGCACCTACGCGCAGCACGCGGTGCTGCCGACGGAGGCTGAACTGTGCGTCATCTACGGCGCCAGCCGGACAGCGCTTCGCGATGCGCTGCTGACGCTTTCGGCCAAGGGACTGATCGAGGCGCGCAAGCGGGCCGGCACGCGTGTGCGCGCGTCGAGCGAATGGAACAGGCTCGATGCGCAGGTTCTCGAATGGATGCGCGATATCGAGCCTGATCTCGATTTTGTCCGCGGCTTGATCGAGGCGCGGCTGGTCATCGAGCCGGCCGCCGCCCAGCTTGCGGCCAGGATGGCGACCTCGGGCGACCTCGCGGTGATCGAAGCCGCCTATGAGGCCATGCGCATTGCGCCGGAGGACGACCTCGCGGCCTGTCTCGATGCCGATGTCCGCTTTCATACCGCCATCCTACGCGCCAGCCGCAACCCGGTTTTCGCCAATCTCGGCAACATGCTGGCAGCCGCGCTCAGCTTCTCTTTCCGACTGACCACATCGGCCACCGCCAACTATCAGCAGACGCTCAGCGCCCATGGCGATGTGCTGGAAGCAATCCGCATGCGCAGGGTCGACGACGCGCACGACCAGATGAAAGCGCTGATCGGCATCGCCTCGAACGACCTTCTCGCTGTCGCGCGCAAGGGCCGCCACCAACAGCCGGTCCCCGCTGCCAGTGCCGATCCCATCTGAGTTTCGATGACCCGGACAATTGAAATTCGAAACGGCGACCTGTCCGCCGAAATCGTTCCGTCGCTTGGCGCCGGTCTGGCGCGGTTCGACCATGGCCGCACGCCGCTGTTCAGGCCGTGGCCTGACGGCGGCAGCACGAACCCGTTCGATCTCGCCTGCAACCTGCTCGTGCCATGGTCAAATCGCATCTCGGGCGGCGGCTTCACCTTCGACAACACATTCCACGAATTGCTCCCAAACCTTGCCGGCGAGCCCTTTCCCATCCACGGCAATGGATTTTCAAGCGCATGGGATGTCGACTCCTTAATGCCGGACAAAGCCAGGCTGTCGCTCATCAGCGAAGGGCCCGGTCCATATCGGTATCGCGCCGAGGTGGCTTACGCCCTGACCGAACAGGCGCTCGATCTGCGGCTTCAGGTCCTCAACAGGGCGCCGGTCAGGCTGCCGTTCGGGCTTGGCATCCATCCGTGGTTGCCAAGAACGGCCCGGACAACACTTCACGCCCCGGCGTCAGAGGTTTGCCTCGAACTGCCCAGCCATCTCCCCGACAGGTTCGAGGCTGTCGCAACCCGTCCCGATTGGGATTTCGCCACGCCGACAGCCTTGCCCAGCGGTTGGATCAACAATGCCTTTGCCGGCTGGGCCGGCGTCGCTTCCCTATGTTGGCCAGAGCAAAATCGCGGCCTCAGGATCGAAGCATCCCCGGCCCTCAGCTTCTATCTCATCTATTCGCCATCGCAGGCGAGCGACTTCGTCTGTTTCGAGCCCGTCAGTCATGTCGTGGATGCCCACAACCGCGGTTCGGTCGACAAGTGGAACGGATTGTCGGTGCTCGGCCCTGGCGAGAGCCTGGTGGCCAGTTGCCGCTTCACTGTGATGTAGAGCGCCCAGCATGGCCGCGGCGTGCCCGGTGCGCGCCGACAACCAGGGCTCAGATGTCAGGATCGTCGAGAATGCGAGAGAGCGTGCTGCGCCCCAGCGCACTCATGGCGGGGTTGGTGCGACGGTAATACCAGACGAGACCCATGGCCTGCTGGAATGCCCAGGCAGCACCGCGCTTCCACAAGAGGTCCTCGACTTGAAGGCCGCTCCGAAAGGTCGCCCTTCGCTCGTGGTCGAGAAGATGCCACGCGACCACCAGATCCAGCGATGGATCGGCTGGTCCGAAACTGCCGCCATCAAGCACTCCGACAAGACGCTCGCCCCGCACGAGAAGGTTTGGCGGGATAAGGTCCTTATGACTCATCACGACAGGCCCAGCGGCGGGCAACTCCCGGAACCGGGCCCACAGATCGCGCAGTCGCGCCACATCAAGAAGGCCCTCGCTGTTTTCAAAGCAAACAGCCATCCAATCGTCATGATCGGGGAGATGTCCACCACGTCCTTGCCCGTCGAAGCGTCGGCCCCGTGTGTCCGCCTGGCGCAACGATGCCACGAGGTGTGCAAGGTCAAGGGCGAAAATCGTCGATCCACTGAGCCCGTGTGGCGTGGCAACCTCGCCTTCGATCCACGTCTGCAATGCCCATGGCATCGGATATCGAGGACCGGGCTCGCCGAGCCCAATCGGTTGCGGCGTCGGAAACAGGCAATGTTCTCCGATCTCGACCATGGCAGCGGCCTCCGACCGAAGCATATCGGCGCATTCGGCCGGCTTCATCGCCCGCAGCGGGAACCGCGCGGCGCTCCTTGAGCCAATGCGGAAGATGGCGTTGACGGTTCCCGACGATCCAACCGGGGTGATGTCCTCATGACGATACTGGGGAAACTGATCGCGGATCATCTGGCGGGCGATATCGATGTCGATATTCACCTGATCGTCATGCATCATGAGTTCTCGTCCTGCCGAACTCGACATCAAGGGCAAAAGCGCCGAATGCGCAACAAAGATCGGAATATCGGCTTCTGAAGTCGGACGGGACCTTGCGCCGGACGTCTTCGGTGAAACGCATCCCCACCAGCGCACTCGCAGGGATCAGGTTTCGCCCCTAACCCGCCGCCGCAGCCGCCACCTTCCTCGGCGCAGCCCGCTGCCGGCGCATGCGGCGTTTGGCGACGAGTTTGAGGGCAACCGGCGGCTCGGTCGACAGCGCGCCCGTCACGGCGTCGACCATGCCATGCGCGACGAAATCGGCGTTGATGTCATGCGCCAGTTTGGCCGCCGCTTCCTTGTCGTCGTTGCCGGTCTCCGACCAGAACACGATGCCCACCCGAAGTGCTGCCTTCGCCCGCTTCAGCCGGCGGACCAGGAAGCGGGCGTGCTTGACGGAATCGCGGTTGAGGAAGCCGACCACCACCGTCTCGATGGCTTCGAGCTGAAGCCCGCGGATGCTGGCGGGTTCCATGTCGGCAAAGCCCGCCCTCGACGCGGTCGCCCCCTGGACTTCCAGCACCTGCGCCAGCATCGCCGCGGCGGCATCGTCGAGCTCCCCTCGCCCGCCGGCGCAAAGCACCGACATACCCGTGCCGTCGGGCAGCTCGACCTCGTCCTTGGTGGCAGCATCGCCGGGCTCGCCTGCTTCCCCGGCCACGTGCGGGCTTTCGTCCTCGGCTGCTTCCTCCTTCGCATCGTCTTCGAGATTGGCCACCAGCGCCAGCGCGCTGGCCGCCACCTGCCGTCGCTGCTGGTCGCCCATGACGCCGCGCACACGGTCGCGCTCGCCCAGCAGAAGCGCCGGAATGGCCACCTTGTCGTAGAAGTCGACCAGATATTTTTCCTCGAGCATCTCCTCGGCATGATCGGTGGCTTCGTCCGGATCGCCGGCCAGCAGCCGCTGGTAGAGGCGCGCATGCGGTTCCAGCACCGGCTCGTTGCCGAACAGCACATCGAGGAATTCGAACTGCGGCACGTGCCTGCCCAGCACCACCAGGCAGACGGTGAGCGGCGTCGACAGCACCAGCCCGAGCGGACCCCACAGCCATGTCCAGAAGATCGCCGCGACGATGATCGCCAGCGGCGACAGTCCGGTTCGCGAGCCGTAGAGCCAGGGTTCGACGACATTGCCGGTGACCAGTTCCATCACCACGAACAGGGCCGCCGTCCACAACACGAGCGACCAGCCCGGCGCCACGGCCAGCGCCAGGAACAGAGGCAGAAGCATGCCGATGGCCGGGCCGATATAGGGAACGAACCGCAGCGCCAGCGCCAGCAGCCCCCACAGCAAGGCATTGGGAATGCCGAGGATCCACAGCCCGATCGCAATGGGTATGGCGTAGACGATGTTGACCACCAATTGCATGAGCAGGTAGCGGCCGACGCGCTTGCCGGCATCGCGGAGCGCCTCGGTGGTGCGGTGAAGGTCGCCATAGCCGACAAGCCGGATGAAGCGGTCGCGCAAATCCTCCCGCTCGAGCAGCATGAAGATGACGACGATGATGATCAGACCCGCCGATCCGAGCGGGCTGATCAGCGGACCGACGATGTTCTGCAGGACTTCGAGCGGCCTTTCACGCGCAACGATCTCGACGGGCACCGGCTCGCGCGGCGGCTTGTCGGGCGTGGCGGCCGGCAGCGTGGCGTCCTGCCTGTCGATCTCCTGGCCGACACGCTCGACGACGTTGCTCAATCTGGCGATGATCCCGCCCCCGACGCCGGTTTGCTTGAGCGAGCGGATCTTCGCCAGGATGTTGGTCTGATAGACCGGAATGTTCTGCGCCAGTTCGCTCACCTGCGTGGCGACAACGAAGCTGAACAGCGCAAGGGCCGCGAATGCGCCGAGTACGCTGGCGATGACGGCGGCGATGCGGGGAATGCCGATCCGTTTGAGCGCCGAGACCAGCGGCGCCAGCGCGAAGGTCAAAAGCAGCGCGATGGCGATCGGCAGGAAAACCTCGCGCCCGAAATAGAGCGCCGCCACCGTCGTGACGGTGGTCGCCACATTGGGCAAGGCGGTTCGCGGGTGTGGCGCGGCGGCCGCAAGAATGTCGTCCAGCCCATGCGCTGGAGACGCCGTCCCGTTTCGACGATTGGCCACCAATTGATGTCTCCCCCTGCCGGCGGCCATGGTCCGATATATTGAGCCGGCGTGCAACCTTCGCCGGCAGGCCGCTGGTTACCCTTCAATTCCGGGCGGGTCAGTATGTTCCCTGCGGACCGAGGAAATGGAGAGAAGTGATTTTATCCGCCCGTCGGAGTCACGTTCCACGGCCGGCGGCAACCCTGGCGTGACGCTGCACAGCGCCGGTCACCCCGCCGCATGCCTCGCCAGCGCGTGCTCGATCAGTACGTCGATCACCGTGCTGTAGCCGATGCCGGCCGCCGCCAGCGCCTTGGCGTACATAGAGATGTCGGTGAAGCCGGGCAGCGTGTTGACCTCGTTGACCAGCAGCGAACCGTCAGCGCGCAGGAAGAAGTCGACGCGCGCCATGGCCTCGCAGCCGAGCGCCCGGAAGGCCCGCACTGCCATCTCCTTGGCCCTGTCGGCGACATCGGCCGGGACATCGGCGGGCACCTTGACCACCGCGCCGTCGGCGTCGAAATACTTCGCCTCGTAGGTGTAGAAGCCATGCTTGTCGGCCGGAATGATTTCGCCGGGCGGCGACACGGTGAGCGAGCCGTCGGCCCGCTCCAGCACCGAGCACTCGATCTCGCGGCCGTCGACGAACTCTTCGATCAGCGCCTTGCTGTCATAGCGCAAAGCCGTTTCGACGGCCTGCTCGAAGCCGTCCCTGTCATGCACCTTGCTCACCCCGAAGGACGAACCCTGGCGCGCCGGCTTGGCGAAGAAAGGCAGCCCGAGCGCCCCGGCAATCTCCTGGAACGAACCGACATTGCCTCTCATTACGGTGACCGAGCGGGCAACGCCTAGCCCCGCCTCGCGCAGCAGGCGCTTGGCGACATCCTTGTCCATGGCGGCGGCGGAAGCCAGGATGCCGCAGCCGACATAGGCGACATCGGCGACCTCGGCATAGCCTTGCACCGAACCGTCCTCGCCGAACGGCCCGTGCAGCACGGGAAAGACGACATCGACGGGGTCAAGCTGCGCGCCGCCCTGCGACGCCGCCACCAGCCGGCCCTTGCCGCCCGGCAGCAGGGCGACCTCCACGCCATCCTCCGACACGGCAGCCCCTGCGCCGTCGGCGCCAGCCTCGGACGACTGTTGCAGCAGCCACTTGCCGTCTCTGGTGATGGCGATCGGCACCACCTCGTAGCGCGTCCGGTCGATCGCCTTCAGCACATTGGCGGCCGACAGCCGCGAGACGTCATGCTCGGCCGAACGCCCGCCATAGAGGATGGCGACCCTTGTCTTTTCAGTCATTGAAATCCCTCGAAATCAAATGGTGACGGCAATGCCGCGATTGGCAAAGAAACGATCGAAATCGGCTGGCGCCAACACTGCGTTTGCCTGTGTGGCGCGGGTATGGCCGGATGGGTTGTGAAAGCGAAAACCCTCGTCCGACGCCGCCGTCACCAGCACCAGATGGCCACCCTTCGACGGCGGCTCGCGCTCGGGCCAGCGGATCGAACTGCTGACCGAAGCGATGAAGAAGCGCGACCGGCCAAGCATCGCGGGAATGTCCGCTGTCGCGACATTGGTCATCACCTGCGCCTCCAGGCCGAATTCCGCCTTCACGAAGGCGACGAAGGGCGCGTAGATCAGGCCCTTGATTGAGTTTTCATTGACGACATAGCCGCCATATCCGGTGCAGCGCCTGGCCAGTTCGATCGTCGGCACGATCTCGCCGCGCGTCGCCAGGATCATTTTCAGGCACGCCATGCCGCAGATGTTGGCGGCCCAGGCCGCATATTCGTCGAGGCTCTCCGCGCCTGAACCCTGCCACAACGGATCCCGCCGCAGCGCGGCCTCGGCGCCATCGGCAAGCACGGCCAGCGTCATATCAGGCGATTCCCACTGGCTGAAAAACGGCACGGCTTCAGGCAATGGGTTCATACGGATTCTCGGGCTGCTCGGATCAATCTCGTATACGAGAATACGAGATTGATGAAAAGCCGCTTAAGGTCTGTTTCGAAATCGCTTCCAGCATACCTCCGCGATAGGCGCAGACATCAACCGTTTCGTCATCAACTCTGAGAAATGGCGGCGTCCCTTAGTCTTGCATTTAGGGTAACGATGATCTTTCGCATGACGGCAGCGATTGCCACCATCGGCTTTTTTCCGTTGGTGACGAGGCGTTTGTAGAAGGGTGCGAATTCGCCCTTTCCAGCTGCGGCGCGCAGGGCCGGCATGAACAGTGCGGTTCTAACATCAGGGCGTCCGCCACGGATTTTGCGGTAGCCTTGCTTTTGTCCGCTGTCGTTTGGGTGTGGTGCAAGGCCAGCAAGGGCTGCAGCTTTGCGGCGTGTCATGGAGCCGAGTTCGGGCAGGATAGCCAAGAGCTTGGCCGCCACGATCGGGCCGAGACTGTCCATGGCCGTGCAGATGGCGGCTCGATGCTTAAGGGCGCTGCTGTTGGCGATCAGTTCGCGGATCTCGGCATCGATGATTTGGAGTTGGCGCTCGACGACTTTGATCACGGCCTCGAAAGAGGTCGCGAGCTTGCGGCCGCCAGGTGCCTTGGCACGGTTCTTCTCTGCGACCTTGATGGTGATGAGTTCCTGGCGGCGGCGAACCAGCGCGCGCAGGCTGGTCTCATCGGCATCGGGCGCCTGCCAAAGGGACAGTTTTGCCCAGCGTTCACGACCGTAGGCTCTCAACATCGCGGCATCGATGGCATCGCTCTTGCCGTGCGTACCGAAGGAGCGGATGTAGCTCTTGACCTTGAGCGTGTCGGCGCGATGGCAGGCAATGCCGGCGCGCAGGCACTCTTCGAGCAGTAGGCTTTCATGGCCGCCTGTCGGCTCGCACACGACAAGGTCGATGTGTTTGTAGCTCTTCAGGAAAGCACGGACAGCTCTGCGCTGATTGAGGATGGTGCCGGTGGTAGTCCCGTCGGCGGCGGTGACGGTGTCCTTGGCGATGTCGAAGCCGAGGCACATTTGCGGTTGTTGGTGCAAGAAGGCCATGCTGGTGGTATCCTTGTCGGGCTTCGGATTGTTTGCGGGCGTGGCGCGAGCCAGCGGCCAATCAACTCTCCAAGCGATGGCGGACAAAGACGGCAGGGACCATGATGACGTCGGGTGTTACCCGGTCCTAAGGGCGGTCGCCTGCGGCCGGGACTGCTGGCTGTGATGGGCCGCAGTCCCGGCCGCCAAACTACCCGATCCTTCTCAAACAATCCTATGGCGGAGCAATGAGCGCAGCGACGCAGCGCAGCGACGCAGCGCAGACCATAGGATCCATGCCGGGACTCCGGAGCGTTGCCTCGGTCCAGAATTCTGCTCCGTTGCACCCGTCAGCAAGGTCGCGGCAGCCTGCGCTGACGAAACATAAGCAACAGATGATATTTTAGGAAGACCCGTGGTCCCGACCGCAAGTAGAAGCGCGGCCACACATCGGGGCCACCAATCTGGCGACGCAACGCACCATCCACCGCAAGTCCGGCCGCCGACCCTCACCTTGCAAACGAAAGCCCGCCGGGAGGGGGGATTCCGGCGGGCTTTTGGAAAGCTGATTTCCAACTTTCAGATGTCTGACGGGGGATCAGACGTGGTGACAACTGTTATCGACCGCAGAGGTTCCACCCGAAACAAAAGAATGCCGGCGGCTCGTTCAATTCCACGGAATTCAACCCGTAACAGCGATTTCTTTTCGCGGGACCACGTTCCACTGGAACCTTCCACTGCTGGCCGAGTTTTGTGGCGCGGTCGGGAGGACTTGAATTGGACAGTTTTCAGAGGCTGGAAGCACTGCTCGATAGCGCCGGCGGCGATGGCATCGACGAAGCCAACGCCTTGCTGCGCCGATTCAAGGGCAAATCGCAAGAGGTTGCCGCAGCCATCGACGAGTTCATGCTCGACTTCAAGACATTGGTCTTCGTTGTCGAGACCGGCGAGGAAGGGTCGCAGAAATCGCTACGCGAGCTGGCGCGCGTCAGGCTTTCCAATCTCAGGCAGCTCTTGAACGTGGCGGCATAGGGACACCAGCCCTGGCGCCGACCTTACCCCTTCAGCAGCGCAGCCAGCCGTGGAATGCCCTCGGTCACGGCGCGCCGGTCCGCCAGCGTGAAGGACAGCCGCAGCGTGTTACGGCCGGTGCCGTCGGCGTAAAAAGCGTTGCCGGGCACGAAGGCGACGCGGGCCTCCTTCACCGACCGTGCCAAAAGCGCGGTGGCGTCAGCCCCTTCCGGCAGCGTCGCCCAGACGAACATGCCGCCTTCCGGGCGGCTCCAGGTCACGCCGTCAGGCATGTTGGCTTCGAGCGCGCCCAGCAGGCCGTCGCGGCGCTCGCGATAGGCGCCGATCAGTTTGTTGACCTGGCCGTCGAACACGGATTCGGCGACGCGATGCATCACCAGCTGGTTGATCGACGGGCTGTGCAGGTCGGACGCCTGCTTCATCAGCACCAGTTTTTCCACCACATGGCGCGGCGCGCAGACCCAGCCCACGCGCATGCCCGGCGACAGGATTTTCGAGAACGAACCGCAATAGAGCGTGCGCGCCTTGTCGATACCGCCGGAGCGCGCGCAATCGAGCGCCAGGATCGGCGGCACGCCCTCGCCGTCATAACGCAGCGCGCGGTAGGCGGCGTCCTCGATGACGGCGATGTCGAGTTCGCCGGCAAGATCGAGCACCGCCTCTCGCTGCTTTTGGTCGAGCGTGTTGCCGGTCGGGTTGGCGAAATCGGGCACCAGATAGGCGAACTTGACCTTGCCGCCATTCGCCGCTGCCGCCGCGCGATAGGCGTCGGGCGTCATGTTGCCGCCTTCGGGCCGCAGCCGGTCATAGCGCGGCTCATAGGCGTTGAAGGCCTGCAGCGCGCCAAGATAGGTCGGCCATGTCACCAGCGCGGTGTCGCCGGGCGACAGGAACAGTTTTCCCAGATAATCCAGCGCCTGCTGCGAACCGGAGGTGATGAAGATATTGGCCTCGTCGCAGGCAACGCCGAGCTTGCCCATCTGCCCGGCCAGCCACCGCCGCAGCGGCAGATAACCTTCCGAGACCTGGTACTGCAGCGCCGCCCCCGCCTCCGCGCCGCCCAGCACCTCGGCATAGGCATCGCGGATGGCCTCGGCCGGAAACAGCGAGGGATCGGGAATGCCGCCGGCGAACGAGATGATGTCCGGCTGGTCGAGCAGCTTCAACAGCTCGCGGATTTCGGAGGCTTTCATGCGCGACGAGCGCGAAGCCAAAAGGTTCATAAGGGTCAAGTCACGCCTCCCCGGACGATTTTATATAGGTCAATGTAGCTGACCTATATCCGCTTTATCAGGCAATTTGAATAGTGCCTGAAGCCCTTGCGCTATACGCCAGTCGTCGCCTGGGCGGAACGCCTACAGTGCTTTCTTGTAACCAATATGGCTGCCGGTGAAGCCAAGGCTGTCATAGAAGCGGTGCGCGTCCGTCCGTCCCTTGTCGGTGGTCAACTGCACAAGGCTGCAGCCGCGTGCCCGGCATTGCTCGATCGCCCATTCGAACATCAGCCGGCCGATGCCACCCGAGCGCCGGTGGCTCGCGACCCGCACCGCCTCGATCTGCCCGCGCCATGCGCCCTTGCGCGACAGCCCGGCAAGAAAGGTGATCTGCAACGTGCCGATCACCTCGGCTCCGTCGACGGCCACCGCCAGCAACTGGTTGGGATCGGCGTCGATGGCGTTGAAGGCATCGAGATAGCCTTGCGCCAGCGGCAGAGAGGCATCTTCGCGGCCGACGCCAAGCGGATCGTCGGCGAGCATGGCGACGATAGCGGGAAGATCGGAGGCTTGCGCCGTGCGGAAGGTGATCATGGGTGCCGAGATAGCGCGAGGCGGTGGCCGGGGCAACGTACCACTTGAGCCGGACGCGATCGGCTGCAATCATGTCCGTATCCACCATCTCACAAGAGGGCCGGCATGCATGCCAGGGAACCGCTCTACCGCAAAGTGAACACCCGAACCCGCCTGGTTCTTCATGACCGTGGCGGCGATTACAGATGGTCGCGAAACACAGGCCGGGAAGACCGGACCAACCGGGGTTCGATGCATGGCGGACACCAGCGTGGTCTGGATTACACGCCGCTGTTCAAATTCCTGCTGTCGCATCTCGGCGACGATTGGGCGGCGGTCCACAGCGAGGCGGTGGCACGCCTGGACCGCGCCGACCCCATCTTCTGGATGGTCGCGCGCAGCGAGGCCGAAAGGAAGCCGTTCATCAGGGTCGGCGAAAGTTCCTACTATAGCGGCCTCTATGTCGACGATGACAACCGCCTTGCGCGCGTCGATCCTGACTTGCGGGTCGAGCATATGGAACCATCCTGTTCCTGCTGCACCCACACATTCAACGGGTTGCCCTTCACCAGAGCCTTCAGGCCCTTCGCTGGAAATGCACCGTAGCTGGCGGGAGCCAGCTTCAACGCAGCCGGTCCCGTGCCTGCATCAGCGCAAACCCCAGCAGGTTCTCGCCGCGCCACAAAAGCGGGTTCGCCGCTTTCTTGTCGTCGGCGGCCAGTCCGATGCCCCACACACGGTCGACGGGGCTCGCCTCGACCAGGACCTGCTCGCCGGTCGAAAGCAGATATGCGCGAAGGGCGGCATTCTGCCGGAATTTCTCAAAACTCCCCTCGCCGACGATGCGCCGCTTCTCGGCGTCCCATCTGGATTCGTCGAAACCGCGCACCTGCCGGCCAAACTGCTTCGCCTGCTTGGGGCTTCCCGCCCGCAGGATCTGCGCCGCCGTCTCATCATCGCCGAACAGCCGGGCCTTCTCGCCCATCATCCAATGTTCGGCGGTCGGATAGCTGCGGCCAGCCACGACAAAGGGGGCTGGCCACCATTGGCTGAAACAGGACGCGGTGATGCTGCCGTCCTTGGAGGGCTGATGTCCCCAGAAGAACAGGAATTTGAGCCGGGACTTCGCCCGGAACGCGTCTTCGAGCTGGGAACGGTCGTAAATCATGGACGCGACAGAACAGAGCGGGCGGGCGGCTTGTCAATACCGATCCTACTGCGCCGGCAGCGGCAAGGGTGCGCTCTCCCTTCTCCCCTTGTGGGAGAAGGTGGATCGGCGCGCAGCGCCGAGACGGTTGAGGGGTGTTCCAGCGGAGTGAGACGTCTGTATTCCCTGGAGCACCCCTCATCCGACCTCGCTTCGCGAGGCCACCTTCTCCCACAAGGGGCCTGTTGCGCAGTTTCGGGAGTGCGCGGACGGGAGTGGAATGCAGCGGGTTGTTGCTTGCGCTTGTGGATTGGAGTCTGGTTTTGAGGGGTTGAGGTGGCGGTTCGGCCCGTACGGCCGGACTGCAGGCGCACCTATCCCGTGATGGCGGCCCATCGGCGCATGTTGAAGGCGATCGCCGCCATCGTCACTTGGGCGGACGCCTTGGCCAGTCCGACATAGCGGATCGCGGTCAGCTTCATGCGGTTCTTGAGCGTGGCGAAGGTGGTCTCCACCGCCGCCCGACGCCTGGCGATGAGGCGATTGTAGCGTTTGAGCCGCAACGGCAGCTCCGGATGATGCTTGTTGGGGCGGCGCGCGATGCGCACCTTCTTGCCCTCGGCCTTGAGCCGGGCACGCCGGGCGTGCGTGTCGTAGGCGGCATCGGCCCACACCGTCTTCTCGTCGCTGCGGATCAAGTCATCGGCCATCACCGTGTCGTTGACGTTGGCCGGTGTGGTGATCACCGTGCGGATGATGCCAGAGCCCTCATCCACGCCGACATGGGCCTTGTAGCCAAAAGTGAAACCGCCCTTGCCCTGCCGCGTGGTGACACGGGCGTCCGCATCTTTCGAAGGCCGCTCAGCTGTCGGCGGCGCTGAGACTGCATCGATCAGCGTTGCATCCAGCATCGTGCCGCGCTTCAGGATCACGCCGGCCTTCTCCAGCTGCCGGTCGAGTTCGCCAAACAGCTTCTCCAGCAGCCCTTCACCGACAAGCAGATTGCGAAAGCGCGAGAGCACCGTGTGGTCGGGAATGCTCTCTCCCAGCCCAAGCCCGGCAAAACGCCGGAACGACAGCCGGTCGCCGAGCGCCTCCTCAAGTTCGCGATCCGACAGCCCATAAAGCGATTGCAGCAGCAGTGCCTTGAACAGCACCAGCGGCGGCCAAGCCGCCCGACCCGGTCCGCCATCGCGCAGAGGGTTAAGCAGCTTCTCGAAGCGGTACCACTTCACAAGGCCAGACAACCGGTCGAGCGGCGAGGAGCCACCAGACAGCTTGTCGCCCAGAAATCCCTCCACCAGACTCAACTGACCTGTCCGCTTCACCGCCATCGGTTCGTCCTCCGAGCTTATGTCTCAGAGAATCACAACCAGCCAATTACGCAACAGGCCCACAAGGGGAGAAGGAGAGGCGCCAGCTACACCTCGCCCTCATAAACCCGCTGCGCCTGCATCAACGCCGCGTCCAGCCTCTCACCCTCGGCATATCCAGCCAGGTTCTCCGGCCGCTCGATGCCGGGCAACAGCCTCGGGCAGAGCTCGGCCGCGCCAATCACTGTCCGCACTGGGATGACGCCGGCCCAGACCGGATGGCCGTAATCCTCCTCGTCGTCGGCAACGCCCTTGGCGCGTACCTTGGCCGACGCCTCCTCGATGCGCATGCCGGTCACCATCGTCGCCTTGGCCTCCTGCGCCGAGATCGGCCGCAAGGTCTCGCTACGGCCGGGATAGAAGCGGTCGACCACACCGGCCAGCGCCTTCATCTTCTCTTCCGGCTCGTCGACGATCCGCGCCGTGCCAAAGCACATCGCCGAGCGGTAGTTGGCGGAATGGTTGAAGCCGGTGCGCGCCAGCACCAGCCCGTCGAGATGTGAAACGGTGAGACAGGCCGGCGTGCCGCCGCGCAGCTGGCGCAGCATGCGGCTGGCGGACGAGCCGTGCCAGTAGAGCATGTCGCCCTCGCGCCAGTGGATGGTCGGCGTGCAATAGGGCTGGCCGTCGAGCGTGTAGGCGACGTGGCAGAGCAGCCCGGCATCCAGCACCGCGAAGACGGCCGCATGGTCGTAGCTGCCGCGCTCATGCAGGCGCTTGACCCGGTTGCGGCTGGTGGTCGGAAAGCTGGCGGCGACGTCGTTCACGGCTTGCGTCCTCGGTTGTTGTCTGGCAACCATGCGCCATGACATTGGTCGAGAAAAGAACCAATCAGAGCAACAAAATTCAGACCAATCTGCCGGATTGGTCGGCGCTGATCCCGGTTCTGCCCGGCGACGGCCCGCGCAGCCGCGAGCTTTACGCGGCGCTCAGGCGGCTGATCGAGACCGGCGCGCTGGCCGCCGGCGCCAAGCTGCCGACCACCCGCGACCTTGCGCAACGCTTCGGCCTGTCGCGCTCGGCGGCCGTCGCCTGTTTCGAAATGCTGATCTCGGAAGGCTTTGCTGTCGCCAAGGTCGGCGCCGGCACCTTCGTCGCGCGCGACGTGCCATATCTGCCGACAACGCTGGCCAAGGCGCGTCCGCCCGAGATCGATGCCGCCACCTCGCTGCCTTGCGGCCTTGGCGTCGCGGTGTCCGACCCGCGCACGCTGAACCTGTTCCGCATCCTGCTGTCGCGTCACCTCGCCCGCCCCGGCCCCGAACATTTCCGCTATGGCGATCCGCGCGGCGGCCTTCCGCTGCGCACCGCGATTGCCACCTATCTCAGGACCGCGCGCGGCGTGCGTTGCGACGCCGGCCAGATCGTGCTGACCTCGGGCACGCAGCAAGGGCTCGACCTGCTGACGCGCGCGGCACTGCGCCCCGGTGACGCCGTGTGGATCGAAAATCCCTGTTATCCCATTGCGCACGCCGTGCTGGCCGGCAGCGGCGCCGGGATTGTCGCCGTGCCGGTCGACACCGAGGGGCTCGATCCCGAAATCGGCGAGCACCTGTGTCCCAGGGCACGCGCGGCCTATGTCACGCCCTCGCACCAATATCCGCTCGGCGTGACGATGACGATGCGCCGGCGCCTCGCCCTGCTCGACTGGGCGCGGCGCAACGATGCCTGGATCATCGAGGACGATTACGACAGCGAGTTCCGCTATGCCGGTCCGCCGCTGACCTCGCTGCAGGGCATGGATGGCGCCAACCGCGTCGCCTATCTCGGCACCTTCTCCAAGGTGCTCTTTCCCGGCCTGCGCATCGGCTATGTCGTGGTGCCGGAACCGCTGCTCGACGCCGTCATGGCGGTCCGGGCGCGCTCCGACCGTTACCCCTCGACACTGGCCGAAGGCGCGCTCACCGATCTTTTGAACGAAGGCCATTTCGCCGCCCATCTCAGGCGCGTGCGCCGCCGGGTACAAGCCGCGCGCGACGTGCTGGTCTCGGGCCTCGAGGCGCATTGCGGTGATAGGCTCGATGTGACGGTGCCCGAACAGGGGCTGCATTTGATGGCGATGTTGAAGGGCGGCGGACCGGACACGGCGATCGTCGAGGCGGCAAAAGCGGCGGGCGTCGGTGCGCGGGGATTGTCCGCGATGTTCATTGACGGAGCGCCGAAGCATGGGCTGGTGCTGGGGTTTTCCGGGTTTTCGGATGAGGAGTTAAGGGCGGCTACGGTGCGGCTGGGTGGGGTGCTGCAGCAACAGCATCCCCTCCCTTCGTCATCCTAGGGCGAAGCAGGGGCGCAGCTCCGTCGCGGAGACCCTAGAATCCATGCCGCGACGCCTATGACGATCCAAAGCGGATCAGGATAAAGCACTACCACCCGTGTCGTAGAACAACTGCAATGCGTCGGGATAACATCCTGGTTCCGCTGCATTTTCCGGCAGACTTCACGGCATGGATCCTAGGGTCTGCGCCGCGTCGCTTCGCTCCTTGCTCCGCCCTAGGATGACGAAGGGGCAGGTAGCCCCCTAATCCGCTTCACCCGCAGGCTTCGCCTTGCCGCACTGCGCCAGCACCTTGCCGATGGCCCCGCTCGATCCCCTCAGCGGAAAGCTGACCGCACCGTATTTCGCCGCACTGACCGACACGTCGCCCTTCGAACGCAACAGGTCGAGCAGTGGATCGGCCTTGGCCAGATCGACCACGAAATAACCGTACATTTCCTCCAGCTGCAGCGCCTTGGTCACGGTCTTGCCGTCGGCCTTGAAGTCGAACGCGCCGCTGACGCCGGGCTCCGTCTGCTGGCCGCTGGCGCCCAGATCGTAGCTCAGCACCGGCGTGCCGAAACAGGTCAGCATCAGATACGCATCGCCCTTCGGTCCGCCGCAGACCGAGGCGGTCAGCACCTTGCCGCCTTCGTCTTCCTCCATCTTGGCGCTCCAGCCGCCGCAGGACGCGGCAAAGGCCGGCTGCGCGGCCTGCAATACTGCCACGGCCCCGGCGACGACGAGATAGCGAACTTTCATGACTTCCCCTCCGACAATTGCAGCACCCGTCGGCAGCATATAGGAAAAGCGATCCCGTGACATTGGCCGTTGCGGCAAGGTCGCGTGGTCCGGGTTTGGAGAGAGCGGTGTTGAGAGCCTGCGTTCGTCTGGGTGTTTTGATGGCGGCCCTGGTTACTTTGCCCGTGGCCGCCCATGCGCAGTGGAAGCCGGTCGAAAAGGTCGAAACCTACGCAATTTCAGGCCAGTCGGGGCCGGAGCTCTACCGCTCGATCGGCGAGAACGGGCCGAATGTCGGCGTTGCCCGCGCCATCGCCCACACCAATTTCAAGCTGACCTGGACCAGGGACTATCAGGCGCGGGCCGGCGCCTGCGTGCTGGTGTCGGCGAAGCCGAAACTGATCATCACCTACACCTTGCCCAGCCCCTCTTCGCCCTTGCCGCCGGCCATCCAGAAGAACTGGGAGGTTTTTCTTGCCGGCGTCAGTGCCCATGAAAAGGTGCATGGCGCGAGCATTGTCGACATGGTGCGCAAGATCGAGGCGGCGACCGTCGGCCTGACGGTTGCCGACGACCCCAAATGCAGCAAGATCCGCGCCGAAATGACCAAACGCCTGTCCGCACTCTCGCAGGCGCAACGGCAGGCCAGCCGCGATTTCGACCGTGTCGAACTCGGCCAGGGCGGCAATCTGCAAAAACTCATTCTTGCCCTTGTGAATGGCGGCTGAAACGCCATCCCGTTCATGCCTCGGAAACCAGCCCGTCGAGCAGCGCCAAACCTTCAGGCCAGCCACCCAGGCCGCTATCGGCATTGATGTGGCCGAACGGCCCGATGACGGCCAGGCGGCTGCCCCATTGCGTCGCCCGCGCCTGCGCATACTCCTGCGAGCCATAAGGGTCGTCGGTGCTGGTCACCACCAGCGAGGCAAAGCGCAGCTTGCCCTGCGGAATTCCGGCGAAAGCCATGCCATACCCGGGAAAGACCGCCGACGCTGGATCGGGAACGGCGACCAGCAAGGCAGCCTTGACCGGCCTTTGCGAAATCTTCTGCCAATGCGCGATCAGCAGGCAGGACAGGCTGTGCGCGACCAGCACCGGCGGCTCCGGCGCCGCGATCACGGCAGCCTCCAGCGCAGCCAGCCAGTCGGTGAAATCGGGCAGGTCCCAGCTTGTGGGCTGGAAGCGCCGCATCGCCGGATTGGCGCTTTCCCAGCGCGATTGCCAATGCGCCGGACCGGAACCGCCGCTCCCCGGCAGGATGATGAAATGCGTCATGTCGCCTTGCTCCTATCGATTGATGGCGCATGGTGGCGTGTTGCGTTGGCGTGGAGAATGGGAAACCATCGGAAAAATCACGTCCTTGCCGATGGATTCAAGGTGACCATGAAGACCAGCGATGAGCGCGCGCCGCTCGACCCGACCGACATCGCCATTGTCGAGGCCCTGCAGGAGAACGGCCGCATCGGCATATCCGAGCTTGGCCGGCGGGTCGGCCTGTCGCAGCCGGCGACCTCCGAGCGCGTGAAACGGCTGGAGGAGCGCGGCATCATCGCCGGCTACACCGCGGTGATCGATCCGGCGGCGCTGGGCCTCGGCATGATGGCCATCATCCGCGTCCGCACCACGCATGAGCACATCCGCCCCTGCCTGAAACAGTTCGCCGAAATGCCCGAGATTACCGAGGTGCACCGGCTGACCGGCGAGGACTGCTTCATCCTGAAAGTGGTCGTGCCCTCGCCCGCCCACCTTGAAACCATCGTCGACGCCGTGGCGCGCCATGGCGCGGTCACCACGGCGCTGGTACTGCGCAGCGAGACGCCGAAGCCGATCGGCCGCGAGTTGATCCGCAGGTCAGGCGGTTAGCGGGTCAGATCAAGCGCGGCTGACAAATCCCCCATCGGCGACTCGCCATTGGCGGCCAGCGCCTTGTCGCGGGCGACGATGCCGGAGAGCACCGGCAGGTCGTAGCGCGCGGTGATGAAGCGCAGGATCGACGTCGTGTCATATTGCGTGTGGTCGACCGTGCCCATTTTCGCATAGGGCGAGATGATGAAGGTCGGGATGCGGTTGCCCGGCCCCCAGCGGTCGGCCTTGGGCGGCGCGACGTGGTCCCAGTAGCCGCCATTCTCGTCATAGGTGACGACCACCAGCATGTGGCTCCATTGCGGGCTCTTCTCCAGATGCGCGACGAGGTCGGCCAGATGCTGGTCGCCCGATGTCACGTCGGCATAGCCGCTGTGCTCGTTGAGATTGCCTTGCGGCTTGTAGAAGCTGACAGAAGGCAGCTTGCCGTCGTCGATCGCCTTGATGAACTCGGTGCCGTCCAGGCCGCCATCCCTGAGATGCGCGGTGCGCGCGGCGGTGCCCGGCGCATAGGCGGCGAAATAGTTGAACGGCTGGTGGTGGAACTGGAAGTTCGGCACCGGCGTCGCGTTCTTGCCGTCGAGCGTTGCCTGCCAGGCGCCGGCATACCAGGCCCAGTCGATCCCCTTCAGCGACAGCAGGTCGCCGATGGTGATGTCGTGCTGCGGCGGCAGCGTCGTCGGCTGCGTCGGGTCGGCCAGCGCCTTGTCGCCGCCCTCGACCGGTTTGTTGGCGCTCGGCTGGTACGGCGGCTGCATGGTGTTGACGGCGTAGAAGTCGGGCGTGATGGCACCGTCATTGACGAATTTCGGCGCACCGCCAAGTGCCGAGGCCGGCGAATTGTCGGCGACCTTCAGCGTCTTGCCATCGGCCTCGACGACGGCGATCTGGCCCTTCACCGGGCTGGTGTCGGCATGCGGATAGACCGGCACGCAGGCGCAGGCCAGCATGATGTGGTTGAGGAAGGAGCCGCCAAAGGCACCCTGGAAGAAATTGTCGGCCAGAACGTATTTCTTCGCCACCGCCCACATCGGCAGGCCGGAGCCGTCATAATGGCCCATCACCAGCCCGCCGGAATCGGCCCAGGCGGCGAATTTGTCATTCTTGCCGCCGTCGATCTGCATCTGCTCCTGGTAGAAGCGATGCCAGAGGTCGCGCGTGATGACCGATGTTTTCTCGTTGAAGCCGCTGGCGTCGTCGATGGCGAAGCTGGCATTGGCGAGATGCGCCGACTGCGCCTCGGTCACCACGGGCGTCACCCCTTTGGCGGTCAGCCCGCCCCAGGCCGGCGGCAGTTCTGAAAGCGGCTTGCCGTCGCGGTCGAGCTGGCGCGCCTGGTCGGCCGAGACATTGGCCAGCCCATTGGCGCCGGGAAAGCCGCCATAGAGATTATCGAAGCTGCGGTTCTCGGCATAGATGACGACGACCGTGTCGATCTTGTCGTAGCCGGGAGGGGCGGCGTTGGCCGTGCCGGCGACCGACGCCAGGGCGGTGGAGGCGAGGCAAAGGGAGAGAAAGGACCTGGTCATGGGAAGATGCCTCGTGGCTGGGGGATGGCTGGAGGACGACACGCATGGGCAACGAAAACGCACGAATGGAGCTACTTCCGTGCCTTGTCACCTTTGTGACATTTGCCGACCCATCGAACACGGTTTCGTGAACGCCGGGCTGGGTCATGAATCCGTTGCACAGGGTACTTAGTTGCGGATCGAAAACGGACTGCAGGCATGGCAACGCGACGATGGAAGAGCCGGGCGGCAATGATCGCCGCGGCATCGGTGGTAAGCTTCGCCGCGCCAGCAAACACGGCGGCACCGGATGGCGTCCACCCCGGCCCGCTTTCGCGCGCCGACGCCTTCGCCCGGGCGCAGGCCCTGACCGCGCTTGGCAAAAGAATGTTCTTCGACCCGGCGCTTTCCGCCTCCGGCAAACAGGCCTGCTCGTCCTGCCATGATCCGCACCATGCCTTTGGCCCGGTCTCGGCCTCGCCGGTCGAGATGGGCGGGCCGAAACTCGACAGGCCGGGCGTGCGCGCCGTGCCGTCGCTGCGCTACCTCCAGGCGGCGCCCGCCTTCACCGAGCATTTCTACGATTCCGAGGACGAGGGCGACGAGAGTATCGACAATGGTCCGACCGGCGGCTTGACCTGGGACGGCCGCGCCGACCATGGCAAGGACCAGGCGAAAATCCCCCTGCTCTCGCCCTTCGAGATGGCCAACAAGGATGAGGCCGCCGTCGCCGCCGCCTTGCGCAAATCAGCCTATGCCGGCGAGTTCAAGGCAGCCTTCGGCGACGACGTGTTCGACCACGCGAGCGATGCCTTCGACGCCGCCGCTGAGGCGCTCGGCACGTTCGAGCAGAGCGCGCCTGATTTCTATCCCTATTCCAGCCGCTACGACGCCTTCCTCGCCGGCAAGGCTGAGCTGACAGCGCAGGAACTGCGCGGCCGTGCGCTGTTCGAGGACGAAACAAAAGGCAATTGCGCCAGCTGCCATCTCAGCGAACCGGCCAATGACGGCGAGCCGCCACAATTCACCGATTTCGGCCTGATCGCCATCGCCGTGCCGCGCAATGCGGCGATTCCCGCCAATGCCGATCCCGCCTATGTCGATCTCGGCCTGTGCGGCCCGCTGCGCACTGATTTCAAGGGACGGACTGAATATTGCGGCCTGTTCAAGACGCCGACGCTGCGCAACGTGGCGATGCGCAAGAGCTTCTTCCACAACGGCGCCTTCCACACGCTGCGTGATGCGGTCGCCTTCTACGCCAGCCGCGACACCGATCCAGGCCATTGGTACCCCAGGAATGCCGACGGCACGGTCAGGCAATATGACGACCTGCCAAGGGCTTACTGGGGAAACTTGAATCAGGATCCGCCCTTCAACGGCAAGAAACCCGGCGACAAGCCCGCGCTGACCGATGCCGAGATCGACGATATCGTCGTCTTCCTGGGTACGCTTACCGATGCCGACCAGCAGGCGGTGCCAGCGAACTGAGCCCCATGCGCCTTGCTCGCCCCGGCCTGCCCGCCGGCGAAAAGAAGGTGTCTCGTTTCTGCCGGATCTGGTGCGCGCGTGCACGCGGGAGTCGTGAAGAAAAGACCTATTCCATTAGCGCTTCCTAAACCGCCTTGCGGTATCCCTTGCCACTCGAGGGTGGACGCAGATGAACGCATTCAGGCGAGCGGCCGGATTTGTTGTGATCCTGTTGACCGGCGCGGCGACGCTGGCGGCGTTGCATATCGATGCCCAGCGAAACTTCGCGCTGGCCAAGGAACGCTATCTCGAGAATTCCCAGGCAGCCTCCAGGGCAACGGCGAAGACCGTCGAAGACGCCTTGCGGGCCGTCTATGAAAATGTCCGGACCTTGACCTATCTGCCTAGCGTCCAAAACCTCGACCGGCATGGCACCAATCTGGGCGACGAAGGCCGCGCGACAATCCAGCAGATCTACAACAACCTCGCCAACAACGTCTCCATTTCCGAGGTTTACTTCTTGCCGCTGGATTTCAATCCGGACCGCTTCGATGCGGTGACCGGCAAGCTCGAGGAGCCGATCCTCCAATTCGACCAACTGATCGTGAATGCCAAGGCGAGATCCGAGGCCTCCGCCGACGCGAAGCCCGGAAAATTGGACCAGAATGCCCTGGTCCGCCCTCCCGAGGAGATCGAGACCTATGAGTACCACGAACTGGCCAAACAACTCGCCTGGCTGAAGACGAACTATCCGAATTCGAGCGCCATTGACGGGTTGAATGTGCCCATTATCGGCACGAAGGAGCTCATCACCTGCGACAACACCGATTTCATCCATACCGGCAATGACGCCGATCGCTCAGGTTTCATCCTTTCCGTCCCGGTCTTCGGCGGGGATGGCAGCCTGCGCGGCTCCGTCTCGGCGATCATGCTCACCTCGGCGCTGCGCAAACTGTTGCCGAGCAGCGACTATGTCATCGTCAATTCAGGCTACGGTTTCGAATCCGACCAGCACAAGATGTCGACGGCCCTGGCGGCGGACTCCCATGCCTTCACCGCGGCCGACCCCAATCTGATCTATTCCGAAGTCATCCCGCTCTCGCTCAACGATCCCAGGAGCGCATGGCGTCTCTGGGCCGGTTTTCCCAACAGCCGGTTCGACAGCAATCTGGACGTCCAGTCCGTGCGTCAATTCGAGTTGGCCGGCTATGCAGCGGTCGCGGTGGTCACGCTGCTGGCGCTGGCCTGCTGGTATGCGATCGGGCGGACGATGACGATGCAGGTCGAGGCTGCCGAGACCCTGGAGCGGCGGGTCGAGGAACGCACCGCCGAGATCCAGCACCTGGCCACGCATGACATTCTCACCGGCCTGCCCAACCGAGGCCTCCTGGCAGAAACTATGGACGAGGCCTTGAGAAGCCTCAGGGACAGCGAGAAGCTGGCTGTCCATTGCGTCGATCTCGATCGTTTCAAACCGGTCAACGACACGCTCGGCCATCCGGTCGGCGACGAGTTGCTTGGTGCGGTGGCGAAGCGGTTGAAACACCATGCCGGCGAAACCGCCATGGTGGCGAGAATTGGCGGGGACGAGTTCGTCATCCTTCAGCTTCTGCTCGACGGCAATGACGAGGCCGGCGGGCTGGCAAGCCGCGTCATTCATGCCCTGTCCGACGAATTCTCCATCCAGGGTCACAAGATCAACATCGGCGGCAGCATAGGCATCGCCGTCTTCCCCGACGACGGGCAAAATTCGGAAACCCTTATCCGCAACGCCGACCTCGCCTTGTACAAGGCCAAGATGGAAGGCCGCGGGACCTGCAGGTCGTTCGAGCCAGGAATGGACGCGAGACTGCAGGAGCGGCGCCAACTCGAATCCGAACTGGCGCTCGGCGTGAAAAAGGAACAGTTCGTCCTGCACTATCAACCGCTGCACGACGCAAAGACCTCGCAACTCACAGGCTTCGAAGCGCTGGTGCGATGGAACCATCCGCGCCTCGGCCTGCTGCCGCCGTTGGAGTTCATCCAACTGGCCGAGGAGACGGGCGACATCGATGCGCTTGGCGAGTGGATCCTGCGGCGTGCCTGTACCGACGCCGCGAAATGGCCCCTGCCCGTCAAGGTCGCGGTCAATCTCTCGCCGGCCCAGTTTAAACAGCAGGGGCTGTCGCTTCAGGTTGCCTCGGCGCTCGCGGCGTCGGAGTTGCTGCCGTCGCGGCTCGAGCTGGAGATCACCGAATCGGTGCTGCTGGCGAACAACGAAAACACGCTAAACACGCTGCACAGCCTGCGCGACCTCGGCATCTCCATAGCCATGGACGATTTCGGCACCGGCTATTCCTCGCTGAGCTATCTCAGATCGTTCCCGTTCAACCGCATCAAGATCGACCGCAGCTTCGTCAGCCTGATGTGCGAGAGCAGCGAAAGCCGGGCAATCGTCAAGGCCGTCGCCGAACTCGGCACCACGCTCGGCATGACGACAACCGCCGAAGGCGTCGAGACCGAGGACCAGTACAGGCTGGTCAGGGAGAATGGCTGCACGGATGTCCAGGGCTGGTTGTTTGGCCGTCCAATGCCGGTCTGCGAGCTCCATGCGCTTTTCGAACAGCCGGAAGCCCTGACCGCGTAATCTGTCAGGTCCGCCAGGCCGCCAGATCGGCCAGGATCCGCGCCTTCAGCGCCGGGTCGGCATAGCTCGCCTGCACCGATGTCGCGGCGAGCTGGCGGATGGTTTCGTCGCCCCAGGCGAAAGTCTCGGCGCAAGCGGCGTAGGAGGCTTCAAGCGTGGTGTTAAGCAGCGACGGATCGTCGGTGTTGATCGAGACCGGGACACCGGCCTTGCGCAAGGCATCGAGCGGATGTTGCGCAAGCGAGGGATAGACACCGAGCGCCAGATTGGAGACCGGGCAGACGCCGAGCGGAATCTGCCGCTGCGCCAGCAAGTCGACGAGGTCCGGGTCCTCGATCGCCCGCACGCCGTGGTCGATGCGGTCGGCGCCCAGCAGTTCGATGGCGTCGCGAACACCTTCCGGGCCACTCGACTCGCCTGCGTGAACGGTGCGCCGCAGACCTGCCGCGCCGGCACGGCGAAATGCCTCGGCGAAGCGAGGGCCGGTGCGGCCGGCGGCCGCTTCGTTGCCGTCGATCGAAAGGGCGACGACGCGCTTGTGCCGGATGTCGCTCAGCAACTCCACCAGCTCGATCGCTTCAGCCGCCGACTGGGTGCGCAGCAGGCTGACGCAAAGTCCGACCGGCGGGTGCCCATCCTGCTCGGCGGCCGCGAACCCCGCGTCGAACGCGTCGGTCATCCCCCGAATGTCTTTGTGCCAATGCGGCCAATGCGTCGGATTGACGATGACGTCGGCGTAACGCACGCCGCTTCGGCCCATGCGCTGCGCGAACTTGTAAGCGGTCGTGGCGAGCTGCTCGCGCGTGCGAAAAGTCCCGCACAACCAATCGAGCATTTCGAGGAAGCTCTTGAGGTCATGGGCTTCGAAAAGCCTGTCGCGCGGCGCACGCAGCGGAATGCCGGCCTCCTCGCAGTTCGCGATCACATCGTCGGCCTCGAAACAGCCCTCGATATGGATGTGCACTTCGGCTTTCGGCAGTCCGATGAAGTCGGTCAATGACGCCTCCCCTCTTGGCCGGCGCCATCAAACCATGAAACGGCCGCTGCCGGTTTCAAGAAATGATTGAAAGAACTGCGCGTGGGTCGCGAGATTGGCGGCGCCTCACAGAACCTGGTTCCTCGCCCCCGCTTGCGGGGGAGAGGTGGCTGGGCGAAGCCGAGACGGAGCGGGGGACTGGCGCGATCGTGGCCTAAACTTTCTGAGCAACGTCTTTTGCTCTACGAAGGCCCCCTCTCCGGCCGCTTCGCGGCCACCTCTCCCCCACTTCCGTGGGGGCGAGGAACCCAAGCCTGATCGACGCCTCACAACGCCCGAATAACACCCCCGTCCACGCGGATGTTCTGGCCGGTGATATAGCCTGCACCCTCCGAAGCCAGGAACGCAATCGTCGCCGCGACCTCCTCCATTGTGCCATAGCGCTGCATCGGCACGTTGTCGCGGCGCTCTTCGGTGGCCGGCAGGCTGTCGATCCAGCCGGGCAGCACATTGTTCATGCGCACATTGTCGGCGGCGTAGGTGTTGGAGAAGATCTTGGTGTAGGCGGTCAATCCGGCGCGGAACACGGCCGAGGTCGGAAACATCGCGTTCGGCTCGGCCACCCAGGCCGTCGAGATGTTGATGATGGCCCCACCCTTCTGCTTGACCATTTGCGGCGCCACGATGCGCACCGGCCGGATGACGTTCATCAGATAGACATCCATGCCGGTACGCCACTGCTCGTCCGTGATTTCCAGGATCGGCGCGCGCGGCCCGTGGCCACCGCTGTTGACCAGCACGTCGATGCGGCCATAGCGCTCCAGCGTCAGGTCGGCGAGGCGCTGGAGATCATCGTTCGACTGGTTGGAGCCGGTGACGCCGAGCCCGCCCAACTCCTTGGCCAACGCCTCGCCCTTGCCGGAGGACGACAGGATGGCGACCTTGAAGCCGTCCGCCGCGAGCCGCTTGGCCGCCGCCGCGCCCATGCCGCTGCCACCGGCCACGACAACAGCCACTTTTTCTACACTCATCGGGTTTCCTCTTCGGTTTGGCGGGCACCACAAGCGGTGATTTCGGGTTGTGGGCGCCGATATAGCTGGTTTTTCCGCTCGGTTCGAACCAGAATGCCTGAAATCAACCAGTAGAAAAACTCCTGCATGCCTGAAGCCTTCCTGAGTCTGCCGCCATTGAATGCGCTGCGCGCCTTCGAGGCTTCGGCGCGCCATCTCAACTTCCGCATCGCCGCGGAGGAGCTGAACGTGACCCAGGGTGCGGTGGCCCAGCACATTCGCGGCCTGGAGACCCATCTCGGCACGAAACTGTTCGAGCGGCTGCCACGCGGCCTGGCGCTGACCGATCAGGGCCGCGCCTATGTGCCCAACATCCGCCGCGCCTTCGACCTGATCTCGGAGGCGACCTTGCTGTTGCGCCCCGAGCCGGCACGGCTGACGATCAGCGTGACGCCGAGTTTTGCCACCAAATGGCTGATCCCCCGGTTGCAGGACTTCATGGCCGACAATCCGCTGGTCGACCTGCGCGTGCTGGCCAGCGAGAGCCTGTCGAGTTTCCAGGCCGACGGCGTCGACATTGCTGTGCGGCAAGGCCGCCCGCCCTTCGGCGCCGGCCTGATCGTCGACCTGTTGTTTCCCCAGCAGATCATCGCCATCTGCAGCCCGGCCCTGCTGCCGGCCGGCGCGACCGAAATCGCGGCGGCCGAAATCCAGCATCACGTCCTGCTGCACGATGCGCACAATCTGTGGCCGGAATTCATGGAAAAGGCCGTCGGCCTGAGGATGACCGCCGAACTGAAACGCATGCGCTTCAACCAGACCAGCCTCGCCATCGACGCCGCCATCGCCGGCCAGGGCATAGCGCTGGCCAGCCGCTTCCTCGTCGCCGCCGACCTCGTCGCCGGGAGGCTGGTCCAGCCGGTCAGCGGCGAAATGCGCGGCGCGCAGGATTTCCATGTCGTGATGCCGAGAAAGCAGCGCCATCCCGAGCCGACGCAAGCCGTGCGGCAATGGCTGCTGGATGCAGGGGAACGGCCGCCGGTCTAGATCGGCAGCAACGCGTCCGGCTTCACATTGGCGATCGAGGCGTAGGTATGCGTCTCCCTGACGCCGGGCAGCGGCAGGATCACCCGCTGCAGGAAATCCTGGAACATCGTCATGTCGGCGATGCGCGCCTTGACCAGATAATCGAAGCCGCCGACCACCATGTGACATTCGATGATCTCGGGCGCCCGCACAACCGCCTCGGCGAAGCGGTCGAAGACATGCGGCGCCGTATGGTCGAGCCGCACTTCGATGAAGACCAGCTGTGCCTGCCCGATCCGGGCCGGGTCGAGAACGGCCCGCACCGCCCGGATGAAGCCTTCGGCGAACAGCCGCTTGATGCGTTGCGCCGCTCCGGTCGGCGACAGGCCGACGCGGCGGGCCAGATCGAGCGTGGTGCGGCGGCCATCCTCTTGCAGCAAGCGCAACAGCGAGCGGTCGATACGGTCGAGATCGTCCATTCCGGATTCACACTTTCTGGCGACATATAGCGCGACTATCACGCCAAAATCGTGAAAACAGCATATTTCATCACGCTGTCGAGTGGCAATACCGTTGACGGGCAACGCAACTCGACCAAGGCAAATCCCATGATGTCAGCCACACCGACCACCCGCAGCGCCCAGACCAAGGGCGACACAGCCGTGCTCATCCTGAGCGAAACCGAGGTGAAAACATGCATCGACCCGCGCCAGCTGCTCGATGTGCTGGCAGAGGGCTTCAAGGCATTGTCCGGCGGCAAGATCGTCAATCCGGCGCGGCCGCAGCTCGACATTCCGCAGGCCGGCTATTCGCTGGCGATGCCGGCCTGGGCGGCGGGCATGCATCTGACGGTGAAGATCGTCAACGTGTTCGAAGGCAACATCGCCCGGGCCATCCCCAGCCATCTCGCCACCATCCATTTGTTCGACCCGCAAACGGGCATGCCGGTCTGCGTCATGGACGGCACCTACATCACCGCCGCGCGCACCTCCGGCTCTGCCGTGCTCTCGGTGCGCGAACTCGCCCGCCGCGATGCCAGGGTCGCGACGGTGGTCGGCGCCGGCGTGCAGGCCGGCCAGCATTTGCACCTCCTGCCGCTGGTGCGGGACTTCACCGAAATCCGCGTCGTCTCGAAAGCGTTCGCGGACGCGCAGGCACTGGCAGCACGGCATCCGGGCGTCGTCGCCGTCAGCGATCTAGAGGCCGCGGTGCGCTCGTCGGATGTCGTGTGCCTGGCAACGCATTCCTACCAGCCGGTGATTTCGGCCGAATGGGTGCGGCCCGGCACGCATGTCTCGTCGGTGGGCGTCGCGCCGCCCGGCGGCGAATTGCCGGTTGAGCTCGTCCGCCGGGCCAGCCTGTTCGTCGAGACCAGGGACGCCTTCGCGCCTACTCCGGTCGGCTCTTGCGAACTCGATGGCATCGATCCGCAAACCGGGACCGAGCTTGGCGAGATGCTGCTTGGGCTGCGGCCGGGAAGGACCGGCGCCGACCAGGTCACCGTCTACAAGGCCATGGGTGTCGCGATGGAAGACCTGGTGACGGGGGACCTTGCTTATCGCGAGGCGGTTCGGCGAGGATTGGGGCGGACCGTGGCCTTGTAGAGGATGCTGCCGATCGTCGCAGCCAGCGCTGCCCTCGCCGCACTGTCGTGCCATTTCTTCCCGCTCTACGGGAAGATATGGCCGCGCAAACAACCGAGGACAGGTCGCGCCGTTTGACTGGATACGAAATCATTTTTACGACTGACGGATGCAGTCGAATCCTCCCCAAAAAATCGTCGTCATCGGTGGTGGCATTGCCGGCTTGTCGCTTGCGGCGGCCGTGCGAGACTGGGCCGAAGTCATCGTCATCGAGCGCGAGCCGCATCTCGGCTACCACGCCAGCGGCCGCTCCGCCGCTTTGTTCACCGAGACCTATGGGAACCGGCTGGTGCGGGCCCTGACGCTGGCCAGCCGACAGGCGATCATCGATGGCGGCTTTGCTGCCCATCGGCGCGGCGCGCTGCATGTCGGCTGGGCTGACGACGGTGCGGCAATAGACCGGCTGGCAGGCGAATTGCAGGCGCTGGTGCCCAGCGTGCGGCGCCTGTCGGCGGCAGAGCTGCACGCGCTGGTCCCGGTCATTGCCGCAGAGGCCAGCTGCGGCGGCGTCTATGAGCCGGACGCGGTGGATGTCGACACGGACAAGATGCTGGCGGCCAGCGCCTCGGCGCTGAAGGCCAGCGGCGGCACCATCCGCACCGGCGAGGAAGTCCGCGCCATCGCGCCAAACGGCAGCGGTTTGCGAGTGGAAACGACCGCCGGTGTCCATTCAGCCGACATCGTCGTCAACGCCGCCGGCGCCTGGGTCGATGTCGTCGCTGGCCTCGCCGGGCTCTCCGGCCTCGGCTTCCAGCCCAAGCGACGCACCGCCTTCCTGTTCGATCCGCCTGCGGGCACCAACATCGCCGGCTGGCCGCTGGTGGTCGACCTGCACGAACAGTTCTACTTCAAGCCCGACGCCGGCAGGCTGATCGGCTCGCTTGCCGACGAGACCGACTCCGAGCCTTGCGACGCGTATCCGGAAGACATCGACGTCGCCATCGCCGTCGACCGCATCGAGCAGGCGACGTCGATGCGCATCGGCCGGCCGTCGACGCCTTGGGCGGGCCTGCGCACCTTCGCGCCCGACCGCACGCCGGTCGCCGGTTTCGACCCGCGCCTGCCCGGCTTCTTCTGGCTCGGCGGTCAGGGCGGCTACGGTTTTCAGGTATCGCTGACCTTGGCCAGGCTGAGCGCGGCGCTGATGCGCGGCGAGCCCCTGCCCGGCGACGTCACGGCCCTCGGCGTCACCGCCGCGGCGCTGGCGCCCGACCGTTTCCTGGTTCCAGCGACGACACCATGAAACCTTCACTGCCGCTGCTGCTCAGCCTCAATGGCGGCTATGTCGACACGGCCGGCTTTCTGGCGCTGCAGGGCCTGTTCACCGCGCATGTGACGGGGAACTTCGTCACCCTCGGCGCCTCGCTGGTGCTCGGCATTTCGGGCGTGCTCGCGAAGCTGCTGGCGCTGCCGGTGTTCTGCATCGTCGTCATCCTGACCCGGCTGGCCGGCGAGCATTTGCGCCGGCGCGGACATCAGGCGCTCGGGGTGCTGCTGGCGACCAAGCTGGCGCTGCTCGTCATCGGCGCGGTGCTGGCGATCCGCTTTGGCCCCTTCGCCAGCGGCGACAGCGCGGCCGCCATCGTCACCGGCATGGTGCTAGTCGCCGCCATGGCGATCCAGAACGCCGTCCACCGGGTCCATCTGGCGGCCGCCCCGCCCTCGACGCTGATGACCGGCACCACCACCCAGATCATGATCGACCTCGCCGATCTCATCGGCGGCCCGGCCCCGGAGGCCCGCGCGGCGCTCGTCGCCCGCCTGCGGCGCATGGCGGCGGCGGTCGCCGTCTTCGCCGCCGGCTGCGCGGCCGCCGCGCTCGGCTATGCCTACGCCAATGTCTGGTGTTTCATCATCCCGCCAGCGATCGCGCTCGCCGCGCTGCTGCTGCGGCTTGCATGGCCGGACGGGCAAGCCGGCTAGACTGCCCTCAATCTTCCTCCGTCCAGATCAGGCGCAGCAGGCGCAGCAGCGTCGCCCGCTCCTTTTTCGTAAGCCGATGCAAAAACCGGTCCTCGTGCCGGCGAACCTGTCGCCGCCAGCCCGGCATCGCCTGTCTGGCCGTCGGCGTCAGGGTCAGCACCCGCACGCGCCTGTCCTCGGCATGATCGTCGCGCTCGACCAGCCCGCGCTCTTCCAGTTCGGCCAGCAGCGGCGCCATGTTGGCGCTCTTCATGCCGAGCAGGCGGCACAGTTCCGCGGCGCGGATGCCTGGCCGCTCATCGATCAGCGCCAGCATGCCATAGGTGACCGGGCGCAGGCCCGCATCGGTCAGTTCGACCGCGAAATCATTGAGCGCGAAAGCCGAGGCGCGCTTGAGATTGTAGCCGATCTGCGCATCGAGCGCGTCGTCGGACATCATCTCCGGCCCGGTATGAGGCTGGGTTTCGTCCATGCCAACCGATCGCCGCGATGCCGGCCCTTGTCAAGTGAAAAAGACTATGCGACATAGCAATCAAGATAGCTATACTTCATAGCAATTTCCAAAATGGAACGGGAGGACACCGACCATGACCGACGAGACCGTTGCCTTCGATGTCGAGAACGGCATCGCCTGGGTGCGCTTCAACCGGCCGGACAAGCGCAATTGCATGAACCCGACGCTCAACCGGCGCATGATGGAGGTCCTCGACGAGCTCGAGTTCCGCGACGATGTCGGCGTGCTCGTGCTGTCGGGCGAAGGCAGCGCCTGGTCGGCCGGCATGGACCTCAAGGAGTATTTTCGCGAGACCGAAGCCAAGGGTCTCGGCGCCGTCCGCAAGGCGCAGGCGGAAGCCTATGGCTGGTGGCGGCGCCTGCGCTGGTACAGCAAGCCGACCATCGCCATGGTCAATGGCTGGTGTTTCGGCGGCGGCTATGGCCCGCTCTTCGCCTGCGACCTCGCCTTTGCCGCCGACGAGGCGCAGTTCGCTTTGTCCGAGATCAACTGGGGCATCCTGCCCGGCGGCGGCGCCACCAAGGTGGTGGTCGATCTCCTGTCGATGCGTGACGCCATGTACCACGCGCTGACCGGCGAACTGATCGACGGCAGGAAGGCCGCCGCCTGGAAGCTGGTCAATGAAAGCCTGCCGCTGGCCGATCTGAAGGCGCGCGTCACCGAGATCGCGAACACCTTGCTGAAGAAGAACCCGATTGCGCTGAAGGCGACGAAGGACGCCATCAGACGCGTCGCCGAGATGACCTACGACAACGCCGAGGACTATCTCGTCCGCGCCCAGGAGGCGGCCAACTTCCACGACAATTCGGGCCGCAAGGAGGGCATCCGCCAGTTCATCGACGAAAAGAGCTACAAGCCGGGCCTCGGCGCCTACGACAAGGCCAGATGACGCTATAAACGACTGCCGCAATCTGGGAGGAGATGCGAATGCCGGCCTGGACAACGCCCGATCCCGTGGCCCTGCACGCCAGGGCGCAACCGGATCGTCTCGCTTGTGTCGACCTGGCATCCGGCCGGCGCTGGACCTATCGCGCGCTTGACGAGGCCATCCAGCGCGCCGTCGGCGTTCTCGAAACCGGCTACGGCGTCAAGCCTGGGCAACGGATCGCCACGCTGGCCCGCAACAGCGCCGACCTCCTGATCCTGCAGCAGGCCGCAATGCGGCTCGGCGCCATCTTCGTGCCGGTCAACTGGCGGCTCGCCAGTGCCGAACAGCAGGCGATCCTTGCCGATTGCGATCCGGCACTGCTGCTGCATGACGCCGCCCTGCAGACGGCGTTGCCCAAGGGGTGCAAGCCTGTCGATGTCGCCGCCTTCGCGGTGGCGGTGGAGGCACAGGCGCCGGCGCCGCGCTGTCCCCTGCCCGCCGGCGATGCGCCATCGATCATCCTCTACACGTCAGGCACGTCAGGCCGGCCAAAGGGGGTCATCGTCAGCGAACGCAATGCGCTGGCCACGGCGGTCAATTTCGGCGTGCTGGGGCGGGTCGGCAATGCCAGCATCTTCCTCTGCGACGCGCCGATGTTCCATGTCATCGGCCTCATCACCAATCTGCGTCCGCCGCTGCTCCAGGGCGGCACGGTGCTGATCTCGCCCGGCTTCGACGCCGGCGCAACTAACCGGCGCCTCGCCGATCCCACCCTTGGCGTCACCCACTATTTCTGCGTTCCGCAAATGGCCAGGATGCTGCGCGAGCACCCCGACTTCGCCCCGTCGCGCTGGACCTCGCTCACCGCCATTTTCACCGGCGGCGCGCCCAACCCGGCCGCCGAAATCAACTGGTGGCTGGCGCAAGGCGTCCGCATGGCCGACGGCTTCGGCATGACCGAGGCAGGCACCGTGCTTGGCATGCCGGTCGAGGCCGACCGCATCGCCGGCAAGGCAGGCTCGGCCGGCCTGCCTGCGCCGATGATCGGCCTGCGCCTCGTCGACGACGATGGCCGCGACGTCGCCGCCGGCGAGCCAGGTGAGATCTGGCTGTCCGGCCCCTCGATCACGCCAGGCTACTGGAACCGGCCGGAGGAGACGCAGCGCGCCTTCACCGCCGATGGCTGGTTCCGCACCGGCGACATCGCGCGGCGCGACGAGGAAGGCTTCGTCACCCTCGTCGACCGTCGCAAGGACATGTTCATCTCCGGCGGCGAGAACGTGTATCCCGTCGAAATCGAAACCGTGCTGCTCGACCATCCCGGCATCGCCGAAGCCGCCGTGATCGGCGTCGCCGACGCGCGCTGGGGCGAAGTCGGGCGCGCCTTCGTCGTGGCGAAACCCGGATGCGTTGTCGATCCGGCCGATCTGGCAAGCTATTGCGGCACTCGCATCGCCCGCTACAAGGTGCCCAAGGAGTTCCTGCTCACCGAAGCGCTGCCGCGCACCGCATCCGGCAAGATCCAGAAGCACATCCTTCGCACATGGACGGCTCCAACCGACGGGCAGGACTGAGGTGGACGGCCGTTCAGCCGACGTGCGCGGAGCGGAAGACCGCCGCCGCAGCAGCCACGATCTCCGCATTGTCCTTGGCCATCGTTCCATCGGCCAGCGTCCCGCCGTCCTCCAACCCGACCCGCGTCGACCAGCGCTTTTGGTGCGCCAGCTCCACGAACGGCCAGACGGTGGCGTCGGCGCCGTGCAGCAGGATCGGCCGCCGCATTTCGGCGCGTTCGAGCACGGCGGCGATGCCGTGCGCCTCGTCGAGCGCCTTGGACAAATCCTGTATGTCGATCTCGATCAGGATGCGCAGCACCCAGTTGTGGTCGGCAAGCGCCACGAAGCGCTCGGCATCGACTGTTGTGGCAAGCCCGGCCTCGATGCCGACGCCGCGCTGGCGCAACAACTCCATCACGGCGGGCGCGTCGGCCTCGGAGAGGTTGACGGAGGCGTAGTCCGGCAGCTCGCGCCAGCCGGCGATCGCCGCGCGGGTCCGCGCAACATCATTCTCGATCCAGGCGCCGGTCGACACGCCGACCAGCGTGCCCGGGCAGATCAGGCGCACGGCGAGCACCGTCGCGTCGACGGCGGCCAGGTTTTCGCGCCCGTCCGCACCGCGCGGATGGATGTGCAGTTCGGCGGCACCGGCGGCGACGCAGGCCGCCGCATCGCTGGCCATCGCCTGCGCGGTCAGCGGAAGCTTCGGGTGGAAATCGCGCGGACGCGCGCCATTGATGCAGGCCTGGACAATCATCGGGTGCCACCCTCAAAAATCCACCCTAGCCCTCGAAGGATCGCGCGGCAAAGAGCCCAACCTCGAGACTGCTGACAGGACTCAGCCGTGCAGGCCCTGCTTGATCCCCGCCGGAATGTTCATCTGCGCCTGCAGCGAGGGATAATAGTCGGGATCGCCGGCGACCGTCAGCGGATCGAGCTTCTGCGGCTTCAGCGTCGCCGGCGCAATCGCCGTGAGCGGCTTTGCAGCAGCCGACAGCCGGACCAGCGACGGCATGTGCGCCTCGTCGCTGAAGCGCGGCCGAAGATTGAGGTCGTGCGGCTCGTCCTGGTCGAGGACGAGCGTCCACTGCGCCTGGCGGGGCATGGCCCGCGCCCGCAAGGTCGGCGACATGCGTTCGAACGCGATGGCGCGCTCGGCGGCCCCAGCAAGATTGCCCATGGCCTCCGCAAGCAGTGCCTGCGCTTTCCCCAGCCCGAGCCCGGCAACCACCTCGTCCGCCGAAGCGTCGTCGAGATTGATCAGGCGTTTCTCGCCGGCGAAGGAAATCTCCTCGGCGGTGGCTGAAAACCCCGCTGCCAGTGCCGATGTGGCGTAGCGCGGGACGCCGTCGATCACGACAAGGTCGATCCTGGTCTCGTCGGCCGCCAAGAGGCTGGCATAAGGATCGCCGCCATTGCCCCGCACCAGCATCAGGTCGGCATATTTTCCGGCCTCGATCGAGCCGAGATAGCGATCCCAGCGCAGCAGGCCCGCCGCGTTGATCGTCGCCATGGCGACGATGTCGCGCTGGCTGAAGAGCCCGCCAGTGGTCTGGCTGTATTGCCAGACCACTTTCATCTCGTGCAGCAGGTTCTTGCTGCCTGTCGGCGACCAGTCCGAGCCGATGCCGATGCGCAGCCCCGCGGCCTTTGCCGCCGCGATGTCGGCGGTCTGGCCGTAGAGCATCAGGTTGGACAGCGGCGACCACACCATGCCGGCGCCGGCCTGCGCCAGCCGGTCGAAATCCTCGCGTTTCAGGGCGTTGCAGTGAATGCCGGTCAGGGACGGCGCGATCGCCCATTCGTCCGGCCCGATCTTGAGGTCGAGGAAATGCTTGCGGGCGCTGGCGTCGATTCCCTCGCTGAGATGCAGCAGCATGCATTTGTGCGTCTTCAGATAGTTCAGGAAAATGTCCTTCTTGTCGGCCGCGAAATCGGGGATCTGCGCCTGCGCATCCGGCAGGTTGGCGTCCAGGCTCTCCTCGACATTGCGCACCAGGCCGCGATATTTGCGCTTGATACCGGCGGCGCTGAACAGGGTCAGCCCTTGCGAGGTGGTGGTGCCGCCGACCAGGCACTTTGCCTCGGTGAACCGCGCGATCGCCGGTGCGACGCCCGGTGCCTTGCCAAGCACCTTCATCGGCTCGGTGACCAGCGTCTGGTATTCGGGCTTGCCTTGCCATGCACCCCGGTTCTTGTAGAGCTTCGGCACCGCCCACAGTTTCAGTATGTCGTAGGCGAGATGATTGTGAAGCTCGATCAGGCCAGGAAAGAACGTGCCGCCGGTCACCACCGGCGACAGATGTTCGAAGCCCGGTGGTGGCGCGACCGAGGCATCCGTCACGGCGATAATACGGTTGGCCTCGATCCAGATGATCGCGTCGGCAATCACGGTGAATGCCGCGTCCATCTGCACGACGCGTCCGCGATAGGCACGTTTGCTGGCTTGCATGGAACCCCCCTGTTCTTCAAACCCGGCGAAGGCGCGATAGCGGACTAACGCCGGCGGATCGCGCCACGGAGCAATTCGTCAGGAAAGGTCGAAACCCCACAAAAACATATGGTTAGACCTGTTCGACGATTCAATTTCTCAATCGGTCTAATTCGACTTCGGCGCCTTCCAGATCAGCGTATGCCGGTCGTCGGGCTGAGGCCGGCTGACGCTGGCGAACTGCGGCGGCGCCATCGCCCGCAGCCAGCGGTCGTCGCCCATGAAGGCGGGAACCCCGAACGGCAGGTCGCGTCGCGGGATCACCGCATAGTCGGCCTCGACCAGTTGCGCGCCATAGTTTGCCCCGGTGGCATTGCCGCCGGCGTCGGCGGTGACGATGCCGCGCAGCGTGACGATCGCCGCCCGCCAGGCGTTCGCAAGAACCTGCGGATCGTGGCTGCTGGGATGGGGAAGCTTGAACACCTGGGTTCCAGCCTTGCCGGGCCATTTGGCGACAGCGCGCTGGGCCTGCGCGCCGAAAGCGATAACCGCCTGCACTTGCGGCCCCTTTGCCATGTCGAACAGCGCGTTGCGCCACGCCAGATGCGCCGGCTCGTCAAGGATATCGTCACCGCCGGCGCTCTGACTTGGGATCAGCGCGTAGGCGAAGGCATTGAGGCAGAGATAGGACCGGACCAGCCCAAGCTTGGCAAGAAAGCCCTGGACCCGCTGGCCGGCATCGCCGACCAATGTCCTCAGCGCCACCCTTTCGGTCGCCCCGGGATCGGATGCGATGCACAGAACCCGCGCCGACCCATCCAGCCTGCCCCGATAGAAGACCGGCCCCCAATCATACCAGAAGAAGTTCTTGAAGGGGGCGTAGTCGGGCACGCTGGCGAAGTGCTGGGCAAAAGCCGCGGGCGGACCAGGATCGAATTCGACGGCATTGCTCATGCGCCACCTGCAGTGGTTTGAACGCAGCAAGAATTCTTCGATTATTGTACTGACAGTAATTCTATATCCGCGTCACATTCAAGTAGCCCTGGAAATTTTCCCTCTAATAATATTCGGCCTGCGGCTCCCGGCTGAAAATCGCAAGGACGTGTCATTCGGGAACAATTGGACAGGCAAGGATCTTGCCTTGTCGGCAGATTGACCTGCCGTGCCTTCGTTCACTCCGGTGGCATTTGATTAAAAAGCGCCTGTGGATATTTACCCCACATTCTGCCAGGCCGGCCAAGATACATTAGGGCGGGATCATGGAGGGACCATTGACCAGCGATTTTTCAGCCGCCCGCATCCATCTCGAACGCGCCTATCACTATCTGCGCGGCGGTGACGAGACGAGCCGCGCGGCATGCGAGGCTCTCGACCTGCTGATCGAAATGGTGGCGGAGGCACAATACAGGCGGCCCGAGGCCGGGGTGCTGGACTTTCCGCAAGCGACGGCGCGGCACCCTGCCTGATTGAAGCGCGTCGACGCGCTTCAAGTCTTTGCCCTGTGCATGTCCTTATCCCAAAACCGCTACGCACTTTTGGGGGACATGCATTTTGCTTGATGCATGTCCTTATCCCAAAACCGCTACGCACTTTTGGGGGACATGCATTTTACTTGATGCATGTCCTTATCCCAAAACCGCTACGCACTTTTGGGGGACATGCATCAGGACGCCTTGCGGGCCTGAACTCCGTCTGCCGGCCCGGTCGCACGCGCCACGATCTGCTCCAGCGGCTCAGGCCGGTGCAAGAGAAACCCCTGACCGAAATCGACGCCCATCGCTTGCAGGATGCCGAGCGTCTCGGCTTGTTCGATCTTCTCGGCCACGACGCCGCAGCCGACGCTGCGGGCAATGCCTGATATGGCGGAAACGATCTCGCGGTCGAAGCGGCTCTCGGCGATGTGCTCGATGAAGGAGCCGTCGATCTTGATGGCATCGACCGGAAAGCGCCTGAGATATTCGAACGAGCTCATGCCGGCGCCGAAATCGTCGAGGCTGACCTTGCAGCGCCGCTCGCGCGCCTTGCGCACGAATGTCTCTGCGGCGTCGAAATTGGTGACGGCGGCTGTTTCGGTGATTTCGAAGCCGATACAGGAATGCGGCGCCCCGGTTTGCTCGATGATGCTGTCGACGAAGTCCCACAGCCCCGGATCGCTCAGCGTCTGTGCCGACAGGTTGAAGCCGAGCGTGAGCGCGCCGGACTTCATCGCCGCGCCATGCCGCGAGAGCGCGGTGCGGATGATCCAGCGGTCGAGCCTGGCGGCAATGCCGAAGCGCTCCGCCGCCGGGATGAACTCGCTGGGCGGGATCAGCTTGCCACTACGCCCGACAAGCCGCGCCAGCACCTCGACATGGCGGCTTTCCTGCCAGGGGCGACCAAGCCGGTGGATCTCCTGGCCGAACAGCTTCAGCCGGCCGTCCTCCATGGCGTCGACGGTGTCGGCGGCGAGCCGCGCCGCGTTGAGGCCGCCCGAATTGGCCTCGGCCGAAAACATCGCGAAGCGGTCTCGCCCGGCGGCCTTGGCCGCGTAGCAGGCGTCGTCGGCGCAGGCCAGCGCGTCGGCGACCGTGGTGGCCCGGTCGTTGACGATGGCGATGCCGATGCTTGCCGCAAGCCGCCGCGCGGCCGCGGCAAGGCCGAGATCGGCGCCGCGCACGGCCGCCAGTATGGCGCCGGCCAGCAGCTCGGCCTGCGCCGCGTCGCAATGCGGCACCAGCAAGGCAAATTCGTCGCCGCCGAGTCGTGCCGCATGCGCCGCTGGCGGCAGGCAGCGGCCAATGCCGGCCGCCACGCTCTTCAGCGCCAGATCGCCGGCGGCATGGCCGGCGAAGTCGTTGAGCGCCTTGAAGTAGTCGAGATCGACATAGAACACCGCCAGCGGCACACCCGTGGCGATATGGTCGGCAAGCAGCCTGTCGAAGGCCGTGCGGTTCCACAGGCCGGTCAGCGCGTCGTGGCGGGCGGCGAAGGCGAGCTCCTGTTCGCGCAGCTTGTCCTCGGTGATGTCGCGCACCGTGCCGAGGATCTGGCCGGCAGCACCCGCGGCGGCGACGTAGCGCACCAGCGATTCGATGTGGCGGATTTCGCCGTCGCGCTTGATGATGCGGTATTGCGAGGCGGTAACGCCATTCGAGCCGGGTGCCGGCTGGTGGGCGCGCTCGGTGGCTTCCTTATCCTCGGGGTGCAGAAAACTGTGCCAGAGGTCGGCCGGCACCTCGTCGGCATCGGCGACGAGCCCGAACATCTCCCTGGTGCGCGCGTCCCAATAGCTCTTGTGGGTGGCGATGTCGTAGTGCCAGATGCCGGTGCCGCTGGCGGCGAGCGCCAGGCGGAAACGCATGGTGACCTGTTCGAGCGCGGCTTCGGCCGCCTTTTGCTTCGAAATGTCGGTCTGCACGCCCATCAGCCTGAGCGGCTGCCCGTCCGCGCCGCGCTCGACGATACCGCCGCGGTCGAGCACCCACACCCAGTGGCCCTGCTTGTGCTTCAGCCGCAGTTCCGTCTCGATGGCATCGGTCAGCCCGGCAATGTGGCGGTCGCCGCTGGCCAGCGCCCGTTCGCGGTCGTCGGGATGGGTCAGTTGCAGCCAAAGGTCGCTGGTGTTGGCGAGTTCATTTTCCTCGTAGCCCAGCATCCGCGCCCAGGTCGCCGAATAGAAGCAGTCGCCGGTGCGAAGATCCCAGTCCCAGACACCAAGATGGGCGCGCTCCAGGGCCGTGCCCCAAAACGCTCCACTGCGACTTTTCTTGCCTTGACGCGCCATCGTCTGTTTTCGCCTGCTCCACCCGCGGGCAATCTGCGGCAAAACCAGAGAAGAAACCGTTACCGTTGCGAGGCAGACGGCTGTCGTGGCCAAAGATCATCCGGAGGGGAAAACGGGTAGCCGGTCCGGGGCAGCGACATGCTTCCCGCAGGCAGGGGCCTGATCGCCGGAACTCACCCCACCGATCGTCAGCAATCGTAAATCAAGATTCTGAGTGTCAAGTTTTCGCAAAAGCAATCTTGATACTCTGAAGCAATCCGCAGAACCCAATATTCGCGTTCGAATCGGAAGGCTCTGCGGTTACGGACATCAAAATCATCCTGCTCCGGCAGCCACTTGATGGGTTCGTTGGGTGTTAGGAAAAGAGCGGTACGGCCACGCGCCTAAGTAAAATTTTCTTTAGTTGAAAAAAATAGCTGTCAGGTTTATTTTCACAGGGCCAGCAGAGCAACTCAAAGTGTAAAACAAAACTGCTGGCGGGGAAATCACAAAGCACACCTTGGATAGAGGCGAGCATGACCCAGCTTGGCGCGGTTGGCCGGGCTGGCGCGAGATGTGTTTGCTTGCGAACAGCAATCCATCTCGAAGTTACCTCGGATCATTTGAACGAAACTAACCTGGGAGAGGCATTGCCATGTTGACAAGACATGTCGCGCTGGTTTCGGACGAATCCAGCATCAAGAATTCGGAATTGGTCGCGGTCGCGGGCGCCCTGCAGAAGCAGGTGACGCGGGATTTTGGTCCGATATGGGGAATTCAGGCTGACGTCTCGGCATTTGAGAAGCTTGAAGACATGCCGCTCGACTACTGGCCGATCATCATCAAGGACGATATCGGCGATCCCAATGCGGCCGGCTACCATGAGGACCAACATGGGCAGCCTTATTCGCTGGTCCAGTTTTCAGAGGGCTGGCACCTGACGGCAAGCCATGAACTCCTCGAAATGCTGGGCGATCCCTTCGGTCGGCGAATGGTGGCCGGGCAGTCTCCGGTCGCCACGCAAGGCCGCGTCAAGTTCCTCGTCGAGGTCTGCGATCCCTGCGAGGCGGAGCAGTTCGCCTACACGGTGAACGGCATCACGGTGTCCGACTTCTACACGCCCCACTATCTCGACCCGGTGGCCTCTGCCGGTGTCCGCTACAGCTATACCGGTGCGATAAAGGAGCCAAGGCAGGTGCTGAAGGGCGGCTATCTCAGCTGGTACGAGCCGTCGTCGCGACAATGGTGGCAACGCACCTGGTTCGGGGGTACAAAGGCCGCTGATGGAGCGCTGCAGAACTTGAACGTCGGCAACGGCAATCTGCGGCAGGCGATCGACCGGCTGACGCAAGCCAAGCAGGCAAAGGCGCAACGTCGAGGCGCCAAGCCGCCGCGCATGGCGGCCATGGCGGCGCGCAAGCCCGACATGGCCTTTGCCAACCACGCCGCAGATCTTCGCGCGACGATCGCGGTGGTGACGAAAAAGGCGACGGCCGCCACGGTGGCGAAAAGGCCCAAGTGATCCGCTTCGGTTGCTCGGGTCCCGGCCATAGCAAAGGAGTTGCCCGAGATGGCGAAGAAACCAGGAACAACCGACCAGCCCCCCAGCGCCGGCGATACGCCGGCGCAGATCCGGCGCGCCGAGGAGCTCCGCCGCGAGATCGCCCAAATCGCCAAAGGCGGAACGCCTGCCGGCAAGCCGACCCCGCGCGAAATGACCGACGCGGCCGCGCGCGCCAAGGCCGGCAAGACCGAGGACTAGCAGGTCAGCGAAGATCGCTGCCGTCGCCTGACGCATGTCCCAAAAGTGACCTCGATTTGGGGAAAACGACATGCATGAAAACAACGACTTAGGCGCGTCGCCTATTTCCACTTTGATGCGACGCGATTAGGGCCGGCAGATCACCGCGACCATACCAGATGCGTGGAGGACTTGGCCGGCTGCTCCGGCTTGGCGAAAGGGCTGTTTCGCTCGCAGCCGAGCAGCGCAAGCGCGCCCACGAGGATAAGTGTCCGAAAAATCACACGATGCATTGGATGTCCTTCGATGAGGCTCAAGGCCGTCAACCAGAGCTGCCAGATGAAGAACCAGGCAATTGAAATGGCCTCCATGGCCAGGCTCTCCTGTTGGTTTTGGGTCGGCAATCGCCGTTGAAAAGAGGCCGCGGAGGCCGTCACTTCAGCTGCGCGACAAGCGCATCCGCTCCCCTATCGACACCGGCCTGCGCGGCGGCCAGCGGTTGCATGCTGGCCTTGATGTTGACCGGGCTCGGATATTGCTTGGTGACGAAAGCCTTCAGCAGGCGGTTGGTTCCGGCGTCGAAGATCTCGACGGCGTAGAGGACGGAGCCGGTCAGCGAGCCTTCGCGGTCGCGGGCGGTCTGCACGGTGTTGTAGACGCCGCCGGCGATGTCGAAGCGCGAAAGCGTGCCGAGAACCGGCGTGTTGGCCTTGGCACCGGTCAGCGTCAGCCGCACCCGCAAAGTGTTCGGTCCCGCCTGGCTGGTGAGCGTGAAGCGGCTCTTCAGCCTTTCGGTGAAGCGATCCTGCATATAGCTGGCGATCGCCGCCCGGTCGCCTGCCGGCATCTTGCCGAACTGCCCGTCGGCGCCGCGATAGATGACGACGGGGTCGACGATGACGCTGCTGAATTGTTTCCAGTCGACGGCGGTCGAATAGCTGTAGGGAACCCGCCCGGTTGTCTCGCGGGGATTGGGCGCAAGCTCTGCCGAGGACGATAATCCCGAATAGGCGATCGGGTCGGCACTGACGCAGCCCTGGAGAGCCCCACGAGATAGACCTGAACACGGGTAAAAACAATCCATCCGGTCTGTTTATCGACGTCGACGCCCTCCCCGTCTTTCGATTGGCCAGCAAGAACCGGAGTTTTGCGCGTCCCCGATCGCCCTAGGGATGGCTCAGGTCATCGGCGACACCGATGCCCCCGCCAAACACAAAAGGATGCTCCCAATGACCAAACAGGAAGACAACAAGGCCGTCGTCGTCAGATGGTTCACCGACTTCTGGGGTGAAACCTGCGATCTGTCCGTCGTCGACGACATCGCCGCACCCGACATGCTGCTCAAATATTCCCTGCACGAGCCGCGCCGGGGCCGCGACGACATCAAGGCCTTCATGACCGACTTCCGCGCCGCCTTCCCGGACCTCAACTTCTGGGCCACCGCCGATCTCATCGCCGAGGGCGATTATGTCGTCGGCCAGTGGGAGGGCGGCGGCACGCATTCCGGGCCGGCCTTCGGCGATTTCCTCGCCGGCTCGCTGCCCGCCGCCACCGGCCGCGCCATGCGCTTCACCGGCACCACCGTGCTGAAGGTGATCGACGGCCGGATCGTCGAGGAGATCGGTCTCGACGACGGCGTCGCGGCGCTGACCCAGCTCGGCCTGATCAAGGCCGCCTGATTTTGCAGGGGCCATCGCCGGCCAGGCGATGGCCCGCTTCGACTGCGGCCGAAACCCGGCAACCTTTCGGGGCGTTCGGAGGTGACTCCGCTGTCATCAATACTTATACATTTAACGATCACGCCTTCGTCAACGAATCCTTGATGAAAAAGGAATAATCATAATTGTCTAATATCTGTAATTTTTTTCAAACCCAAAGTGTAACTGAATAGTAATACTTAATCTGCGAAATACCCCTAATAATGCTTTGGGCGGCTGGCGGGTTTTCTCAATGAGTGCGCATACCGGGCAGCGGGACGGCGAAAGCCGCTCGCTTGCCATTTTTGACCTGGACATCGCTGCAACCAGGAGCGGCTGGCTGCTGACTGCCTTGTGCCTGGCTTACGCCCTGGCCGCGCTTTGCCTGCAGCCCAGCCGCTATCTGCACCTGGCGCAATCCTACGCCCAGCCCTTCATCTTCTTCCTGCCCACGCTCCTTGCCGCCGGCCTCGGCCTGTTGGCGCTGACATTTGCTAGGCATAGCCCGACACGGTTCATGCTCGATATGCTCAGGCAGCGCTGGCTGGGCGCCGCACCGGTGATCCTTCTGTTCTTTCTCGGCATCACCGCCTTCACCACCTTCAAGATCGCCATCCCGGAGATCGTTCCATTCTATGCCGACCGCATGCTGGCGGAGCTTGATCTTGGGCTGCATGGCGCCGATCCCTGGATATGGGCGCACAGCGTCATTCCCGAACCCGTCTCGGCGGTCATTTTCCTCGGCTACGGATATGGCTGGCACGTTCAATGGTTCGGCACCTTGCTGTTCGTCGCGTTCTGGAACAACCCGGCAGGGCGTTTACGTTACCTCTGGACGTTGGCGCTGACCACGATCCTGTGCGGCACCGTCCTGGCCATGGCGCTGTCATCCGCCGGCCCGATATTTCATGACCAGTTCTACGGCGGCGACCGGTTTGCCGCATTGCAGGACGCGCTGACGCGGAACGACTACGCCGCGCCGGTCCACACCTATGCCAGCTATCTGCTCACGGCCTACGCAAGCGGCCGCCCCGAACTGGGCGGCGGCATCTCCGCCATGCCAAGCATGCATGTCGCCTTCGCTACGCTCAACGCGTTCTTCCTGAGCGGTTTCGGCCGCCGCTGGGCCGTCGCCGGCTGGTCCTTTGCAGCACTCATCCTGTTCGGCTCGGTCTACACCGGCTGGCACTATGCCGTTGACGGCTACCTTTCGATCCTTGTCGTGTCCGTGCTCTGGTACCTGACGGGCCGTTTCGTTCTGCCGCAGGCGAGCCGCGACGCCACCGTGATAGGACTGCCGCTGCCCGAACCGGCGTCGCAATGACCGGACCAGGCTGAAGCCGGGGCAGACCGTCCCTCCATTGCCCTTTGGGAGAGCCAGGCGGCATTCGCGCCGCCTGGCCTTGCCGGTTACTGGCTCGGCGCCATCGCGTGTTCGCACGACACTTTCGGGTTCATGTCGGCGAACGTGCCGGCCGGGTTGCCCTTCCAGGCCCAGACATGCAGTTCGTAGAATTCACCCAGGCCGTAGCGGTTGGGGGCGCTGTTGAAGTTGAACAGCTGTCCACCCAGCGACGCCGGGCCTTTGGAGGTGATGTATTCGACCGCCACGAGCTTCAGCGTGCCGTCGGCCATCGGCTCGTACATCACTGCTTCGGGACGGGCGATGTCGATCTTGTCGTCCTTCAGATACTGGCCGTTGACGTAGTGGATGCCCATGGCGCCGCCGGTGATGCCGCTGGCGCAGGGAATGGGCGCATAGCCCTCTTCTGTCGCCGCCTTGACGTCGAGAAACCGGCTGTTGGCGGCCCGCACCTTGTCGGCCAGTGGATTGGGACCGGACGCGGCTTCAGCCGCTTCCTGATGCGCCTGTGCGACGGTGGCGCAGACGGCCAGCATGGCCCCCGCCATGACCAGCCTGTTGCGAAAGTTTGATTTCATATCCATTCCATTCTTCTTGAAAAGCACAGCTGGCCGGCCGCCGGAAATACGGCGGCCCAGCAGGCAAGCGCTGTGACTGTTGTTGCTTGGAGATCCCGGTGTGACGCCTGCCGGGAGGGATCATCCCTTCGGCAGATACGGGATCGTTCCGGCCAGATCGGTGTCGTCGATCAGCTGGAAGCGGCTGTCGCTGCCGTCCTGACGGGCCGAAACGAAAGGCGCATAGGACGGATCATTGGTAAAGGCGCGCGCAGCCGCTTCCGACGGGAACGCCATCAAGGCGATCAGCGTGGTGTCGAGCGGCTTGCCTTCAAGCGTCTTCACATTGCCGCTGCGCGACAGATATTTGCCGCCATGCTTGTGGACGATGTCGTGCACCGAGGCCGCGTATTCCGGCACCCATTTCGGGTCCTTCATCTTGATGTCGGCGATAACGTAAGCAGTCATGGTCGTCTCCTGGTTGCGGCGCACAGGGGTATCCCGTGCAACCGGCCAAAGGGCTCGCATGGCAGGGCCCTCGCCAACCAGTCCGCGATCTGTACTGGGGTGGTACAGTTTCCGTACTGGCCGCTTCATTCATGAAGGCCTAATGTTCGGCCCAACTTCGAGGGAGGAACGCCAATCATGAGCCAGCACGGATACAAGCAGTTCTGTCCGCTATCGATGGCCGCCGAGGTGCTGTGCACCCGCTGGACGATGGTGCTGATGCGCGAATTGGTGGCCGGTTCGACCCGCTTCAACGATCTGCGCCGCGGCGTGCCCAAAATGTCGCCGACCCTTCTGTCGCAACGGCTGAAGGAGCTCGAGCTGGCCGGGATCGTCGAGCGTAAGGAGGTTCAGGGCGAGAAGGGGATCTTCGACTACCAGCTGACCGAGGCTGGCCGCGATTTGCGCCCCGTCGTCGAGGCGATGGGTTTCTGGGGGCAGAAATGGGTCGAGTCCCGGCTGTCGCTCAAGAACCTCGATCCGTCGCTGCTGATGTGGGACATGCGGCGCAATCTGAACCCCTCGCCGCTCCCCGAAGGACGCACGGTGATACAATTCCTGTATCAGGACCTGCCGGCGTCCAAACGGTCATGGTGGCTGATCGTCGAAAAGCACGGCGAGGTCGACCTGTGCTGGTACGATCCGGGCTTCGATGTCGATCTCTACGTCTCGACCGACCTGCACACGATGACGGCGATCTGGATGGGATTGCTGACCGTCGAGAAGGCCGGCGCGAAGGTTTCCCTGACCGGCGACCAGGCGATCGGCAAGAAGATGCAGACCTGGCTCGGGCTCAGCCCGTTCGCGGTCGAGCCTAAACGCGCTGCATAGGAGCGCCCAGTGCGCATTTGCCTTGTCGGCCTGGCGGCGGCTCAGGCGCGCTTGCGCTCCCTATCATTCGCAAGGTGATAGGGTTGCACGAGGACTTCGGCAGGAATGTTCCATTCCTTGTTCAGCTTGAAGATCATATCCACGGTAAGGGCCCGCTTTCTGTTCAGCACCTCGGTTGCCCGAGGTGATGACCCGATCACCTCAGCCAGAGCCTTTCGCGACAGGCTGAACAGTTGCATGTGCGACTGAATGGCTTCAACGGGATCGGGCGCTTCGATCGGGTAGTGCTTATCCTCGTAAGCCTCGATCAGCGTTGCGAGAACATCGAAGCGGTCACCATCGAGAGAGCCGACCTCCGGCTCATGCTCGAAATATTTGGTGATTTCGACGATCGCCCAATCATAATCGGCTTCGTTCTTAATGGGTCGAATATTCTCCATCACACCTTCTCCGGATCAATCTTGTCATACTCTTTGTGTGTTCCGACGAATTTGATCAGGACCCGGTGAAATTTGTAGGCCACGTGGACAATCAAGCGGTACTTGTTGCCGCCAATGTCGAAAATGACACGATTGTCACCCACGAAATCGACTGTCGTTCCAAACGCATCCTTGATATCTGTCGGAGTCTTCCAGTCAGCATTGCTGACAGCCACATACCAAGCCGTCAAAGGAGCTTCGGCCTGATTGTGTTTGGCCCAAAAATCCTTCAGCGCTTTCTTGGCGATGATCTGCATGTCTCGATATAGCAACTTCCCAATTTGGGAACAAGAGGGAGTTTTCCCAATCTGGGAAGAGCCCGTGCGAGGCATCCTGACAGTTGGCAGGAAACGGGTGGCGGGGCCGGCTTCCGACGGCTTCAATGCGGCCATGTTCATCACCCTGGCCAGAGACCTGAAATCCACTCCGCTGCCGGTCACTGATGACCCGCGTTGGGCGCGCATCGTCGTGCGCGATAAATCGGCGGACGGCGCATTCTGGTATTCGGTGGCGACGACCGGCGTCTATTGCCGGCCTTCCTGCCCGTCGCGGCGCGCCAACCCCGCCAATGTCCAGCTGCACGACACGCTGGCTCAGGCGAAGGCGACCGGCTTCCGCGCCTGCCGGCGCTGCAAGCCGGATGGCCCCTCGCTCGAGGCCGGCAATGCCGCCATGGTCGCCGATGCCTGCCGCAGGATCGAACACAGCGAGGAAGAGCCCTCGCTCGCCGAACTGGCTGGTGCCGCCGGCCGCAGCGCCGGCTATTTCCACCGCGTCTTCAAGGCGATCACCGGGCTGACGCCGAAAGACTATGCCGCGGCGCACCGCGCCGCCCGAGTCCGCCAGGGCCTCGAGGACGGCGCCAGCGTGACGGCGGCGATCTACGATGCCGGCTTCAATTCGAGCGGGCGCTTCTACGAGAAGTCCACCGGCATGCTCGGCATGACGCCGACGCGCTACCGCGCCGGTGGCGCCAACGAGGACATACGCTTCGCCGTCGGCGAGACCACGCTCGGCGCCATACTGGTCGCGTCGAGCCGCAAGGGCGTCGCCTCGATCCTGCTCGGCGACGATCCGGACGCGCTGGTGCGCGACCTGCAGGACCGTTTCCCCAAGGCGCGGCTGATCGGCGGCGACCGCGACTATGAGGCGCTGGTCGCCCGCGTCGTCGGCTTTGCCGAGGCCCCACAGCTCGGTCTCGACCTGCCGCTCGACGTGCGCGGCACCGCCTTCCAGCAGCGCGTCTGGCAGGCGCTGCGCGATATCCCGGTCGGCGGCACGGTGTCCTATGCCGAGATCGCCGAGCGCATCGGCACGCCGAAGGCAACCCGCGCCATCGCCGCCGCCTGCGCCGCCAACGCCCATGCGGTCGCCATTCCCTGCCACCGCGTGATCCGGAAGGACGGCGCCCTGTCCGGCTATGCCTGGGGCGCCGAGCGCAAGCGCGCGCTGCTCCACCGCGAGGCCGGAGGGTCGGCGAAGACCTACCGGTCCTCGCGGGCCTGACGAGGACCGGTGATGCGCACGATGGCAAGGTCTTCCGCCGCCGGTGCGAACAGCCAGATCGCCAACGGTGCCGCCATCGACGCGAAGTCGCAGGTCTTGGCCGCAATCGGTGAGCTGGTCGATGGTGGCAAGGCCGAGTGGAGCCGCACCGCGACGGGTGAGGTTGAATTGCGGCTGGTGAGTGGGGAGGTGTTCCTGCTGGGTGAGGCCACCGTCACGCGTGTCGCATAGGCACGCTCGGCACCCTACGGCGCCCCCTCTGTCCTGCCGGACATCCTCCCCCACGAGGGGGAGATCGCTATCATCGCGGCCTTCGCAAATTTTCAACTTCGCGGGAAGAGCGGGGCGCCAAAGCCGCCAATTTCCCCACCTGTGGGGGAGATGTCCGGCAGGACAGAGGGGGGCGCCGTAGAGCACCTACCTTCGCGTCGTTCAAACACAAATCCTGAATTTGAAAGCAAGCATCGGAGTGAGAGGCGGCCTGCATCTGGCTAGGGTTCAGTCACAACAAGGAGTGAGACAATGAACCTCATGCAAACCCACATGCCGGCGACAGCCCCAAAGGCAGCCGCCCTCAACACCATCACCTACGCCATCGGCCAATCCGCGATAGGTAAAATCCTGGCGGCGCGCAGCCATATCGGCGTCTGCGCCATCCTGATCGGCTCCGACGCCGAAGCGCTGGAGCAGGATCTCGCCAGCCGCTTCCCCGGCAAGGTGCTGGTCGAAGACAAGGCCGCCCTGTGTGACGATCTCGCGGCGATAGCCCGCTTCATCGAAACCCCCGGCGCAGGCCTCGACCTGCCGCTCGACATGCACCACGGCACGCCGTTCCAGCAACGTGTGTGGGAGGTGTTGCGCGCCATCCCCTGCGGCGCCACCATCACCTACACCGCGCTTGCCCGGCACCTTGGCCAACCGAGCGGCGCTCGTGCCGTGGCGACCGCCTGCGCCGCCAACGCCATCGCGCTCGGCATTCCCTGCCACCGCGTTGTCCGAACCGACGGCACGCTGTCGGGCTACCGCTGGGGCATCGAGCGCAAGCGCGCCTTGCTGGATAAGGAGGCCCAGATATGAACGCCCATGCCAGGGTTGCCGCATCTGCGGTGGAAGCCGCCGAGACACGCGTCGGCGCTTACGAGTGGCCGGCGCTGGCCGCCGAACTCGACGGTTTCGGCTGCGCGGTGATGCAAAAGCTGCTTTCCCCCGAAGAGTGCCGGCGGATCGCCGGCCTCTACCCCCAGGAGCAGCATTTCCGCAGCCATGTCCACATGGCCAGGCACGGTTTCGGCAAAGGCGAATACCGCTACTTCCGCTATCCCTTGCCGGACCTCATCGGCGGCCTGCGCAGCGCGCTTTATCCCCGGCTGGCCGAGGTCGCCAATCGCTGGAACGAGCGCATGGGCATCGCCCTGCGCTACCCCGCGACGCATGCCGAGTTTCTCGACCAGTGCCATGAAGCCGGCCAGGTCAGGCCGACGCCGCTTCTGCTGCAATATGTGCCCGGCGACTTCAACTGCCTGCACCAGGATCTCTATGGCGACCTCGCCTTTCCCCTGCAGGTGGCGATCCTGCTCTCCGAGCCGGGTGAGGATTTCACCGGTGGCGAATTCGCGCTGACCGAGCAGCGGCCGCGCATGCAGAGCCGGGTCGAGGTGGTGCCGTTGCGCCAGGGCGACGCGGTGGCCTTCGCCGTCCACAACCGGCCGGTGAAGGGAACCAGGGGCAATTACCGCGTCAATCTGCGCCACGGCGTCAGCCGCCTGCGCTCAGGCATACGCCACACGCTCGGCATCATTTTTCACGACGCGAAGTGAGTGCCGGCTCACGCCTCCCAATAGGGCGGATCGCCAAAGGCATTGCGTAGCCATGCGGTAAGTGCGCGCAGTTTGGCGGATCCGCGCCTGTCCTCGGGACAGGCGATATAGAGGCTGGCCCCTTCAGGCTCGGCACCGACATCGACGACCGTCAACCGCTTGTCGGCGATCTCGGTCCGGATGAAGTAGGCGGGGAGCAGCGCCAGGCCGAGGCCGGCAAGTGCTGCGTCGCGCATCAAAATCCCATTGTTGACGCGCAGCGCGGTTTCCGGGCGGATCGTCACCAGCCGCCGCGAAATCTTGAACCGCCAGTCGGCGGCACCCCGGATGGAATAGATGATGCCCTTGTGGCGTTTCAGCTCGTCGGTGTTTGCCGGCAGTCCGAAGCGCTCGATATAGTCCGGTGAGGCCACGAGGAAGCGACGGCTGGAAGCCAGCTTCCTGACGATGACAGGTCCGTCATCGACGACCGGCCCGTGACGCACAATGGCATCGTAGCCATCGGCCACCACGTTGACGAAACGGTCGTCGACATCAAGCGTCAGTTCGATCCCCGGGTGCCTGGCCAGGAAGCCGTAGAGCGCCGGGCCGAGATGGAGGATGCCGAAACTGGTCGGCGCCGATATTCTGAGCGGTCCAGCGAGGTCGCCGCGATGTTCGGCGATCTCGGCGCGGGCATCGGTCACCTCCTGCATGATGCGCTTGGCGCGCTCGTAAAAACCGCGCCCCGCTTCGGTGATGGAGAGCTTGCGGGTGGTGCGGTCCAGCAGCCTTGCGCCAAGGCTGCGCTCGAGCTCCGACAGCCGCTCGCTGATGACGGACTTGGACAGGTTCATGCGCCTGGCCGCTTCGGTGATCGAACCGGATTCCGCGACGGCGACAAAGGCGGCGGCGGATTCGAGCTTCAACATTGTTCGGTTTTCCCGAATTCACAATCAGGCGACCGACGCCTAACGAAATCAAGGGCATGGTGCCATAGTCGAAAAGGCCGCGATATGGCGGCGGCAGAATAAAAGCTCGGGGTAATGCATCATGTTTCGTTCCTTGGTTATCGTGCTTGGTCTGCTGTCACTCGCCGCTCCGGCCTCCGCGCGCGTGACCCCGTTTCCGACCGGCTTCAAGACGCAGTCGATCGAGACCAACGGCACCAAGCTTTATGTGCGCGTTGGCGGACAAGGACCGGCTGTCGTGCTGCTGCACGGCTTCGCCGATACCGGCGACATGTGGGCACAGGCGGCGATAAAGCTGATGAAGGATCACACGGTGATCGTGCCGGATCTGCGCGGCATGGGCCTTTCGGCGCATCCGGACAGCGGCTACACCAAGAAGAGCCAGGCGGCCGACATCGCTGGCGTGATGGACGCGCTGAAGATCGACAAGGCCGACCTGGTGACGCACGACATCGGCAACATGGTCGGCTATGCGCTGGCCGCGCAATATCCCAAGCGCATCACGAAATGGGTCGTCATCGACGCACCGCTGCCGGGCATAGGCGACTGGGACAAGATCAAGCAAAGCCCGCTGCTCTGGCACTTCAACTTCCGCGGCCCCGACATGGAGCGGCTGGTCGCTGGCCGCGAGCGCATCTATCTCGACCGCTTCTACAACGAACTGTCGGCCGACCCGAAGAAGATCGACGAGGCGACGCGCGTCCACTACGCGAAACTCTATGCGCGGCCGCATGCCATGCATGACGCCTTCGAGCAGTTCAAGGCATTCGACCAGGACGCCATCGACAACCAGGCAATGCTTGCCACCGGCGGCAAATTGCCCATGCCGGTGCTGGCAGTCGGCGCGGAGAAATCGGCAGGCACGACACAGGCCGACACCCTGCGCTTCGTCGCGTCGGACGTGACCGGCGCCATCGTGCCCGCATCCGGTCATTGGATCATGGAGGAAAACCCGGACGCCACGGTCAAGCTCATCACCGATTTCCTCGCCAGATAACCGCGCGAAGTGGCCGATATTGTTCTGGCGGCCGCGAACTTGGTGAAAGAGGACGCCGCCAGACAAATCCATCAGCCGTCGGCGGCGATCATGTCCAGGATCCAGGGGCACGCATAATAGTCGGCGATGCGATCGATGACACCGCCCTGCGCATGTATCCGCACGAGATAGGCCGGCCGCCATTCCCCGCCACGCCGCCTGTCGACGACCAGTACCGCCTCCCCTTCGATCGCATCTGGCCGCATGCGCCAGGGCTCGCCGCGCTCATATTCGACGAAATAGGGCGAGCGGGAGAGCAGGCCATTGTAGCAGTCCGAAACCCGCAGCCGGGCATCGGCGCTGGTCAGCGCCCGCACCCCGTCCCAGTCCCTGGCATTGAAGAGTTCGACATAGCGGCCGAGCAGCCGCTCCAGTTCGGGATCGTGTGCGGGTGCCGCGGCCGGCTGCGCCGGTAGAGCGGCGAGCTTGGCGCGGCCGCGATTGAGCGCCGATTTGACGCCACCGGTTGTCGAGCCGACCAGGTCGGCGATCTCGTCGAGCGAATGGTCGAAGACATCCTTGAGCAGCACGCAGGCGCGCTCCTTCGGCGGCAAGTGCACCACCAGCCGCTCGATGGCGCGGCCGGCACCCGGGCCGGCGGGTTCGACGGGCAGCACGATCTCATCCCCGGCATAGCCTGCCTCGGCCTTGAGCCGCGTGCGGCGGTTGCGGATGAAGTCGATGCAGCGATTGTGAGCGATGCGGAACAGCCACGGTCGCAAGGCCTGCGCATCGTCGAGCAGCCCGATCTTGCGATAGGCCTCGAACAAAGCCTCCTGCATGATGTCTTCACCGTCGAGCGCCGAGCCGGTCATGCGCGCGCAATAGCGGTGCAGGCGGACGCGCAAATGCGAGACCGTCTCCAGGAACGCCCTGTAGCGCAGGTCGAACAGGCCTTCGGGATCGAGGCGCAGCTCCATGCCTTGCCTCGTTTCAGGGGAATTGCGGATCTGCTGGTTCATCACAGCACGTGGCTCGGCGTTGCCACAGCATCGCGCAAGCGCCGCGCATCCACAAGCCGGCCCATTGTCACGCCGCCCTGTTGTCGGCGACATTGTCGCCAGCATCCGGCAGGCCCAACCTCGGCCGCACCCAGGCGGCGAAGCGGCCGATCGCATCGTCGGCTTCCGGCGCCTTGCCGGCCATCATCTGGAAGGAGTGCAGCATGTCGTCGAAGACGTCGAGACGCGCCTCGACGCCAGCCTGCCGCGCGCGTTCGGCGAACATGCGGCTTTCGTCGACCAGCGTCTCGTCGGCGCCGACCTGCAGGAAGACGGGCGGAAAGCCGCTCAAATCGGCATAGAGCGGGCTGACCTCCGAATCGAGCCGGTCGCGGTCGCCGATGAAGTTGGTCACCAGCCAGTCGACACCCCCCTTGGCGAAGAAGGGATCCTTTTCGCGGTTGGTTTCGTAGCTGGCAGCGGTCAGCGCCATGTCGAACCAGCCGGACATCATCAGCGTGGCGGCCGGCAGCGGTCGACCTTGCGCGCGCAGCCGCTGCAGGACGCCATAGGTCAACACCGCGCCGCAGGAATCTGCGGCCAGCGCAATAAGCCTGGTATCGAAACCCTGGTCGACGAGCCAGTTCCAGGCTGCCATCGCCGCCTCGAGCTGGGCCGGATACTTGCCTTGGTTCGCCAGGGGATAGCCATAGAGCAAGGCCCGGCAGCCGACGGCCTTGGCCAGATGGCCGACCAGCTTGCGATGCGTGTAGATCGAGCCGCCGAGGAAGCCGCCGCCATGCGCATAAAACAGCACGCGCCGCTCGTCAGCGCCCTTCGGCACGATCCATAGCGCGGGCACGCCGCCGGCATCGACCTCGATATAATCGACGCCGCCGGGTTCGCCGGTCAGCGCCGTCCAACTGGCATCGTTGAACTCGACGAACGCCTGCGGGCTGGACATCTTGCCCGCATTGGCGGCGATCGCCGCGTAGTGGTTCCTGTTTGCTTCGCTCTCAATGCTCGCCATGATGCTCTCCTGGGGTTACGGATCGCGGATAGCGACCTTCCAAGCCAGAGACGAATGGGCTGATCAAAAGGATACGTGGCTGCGCTGTTTTTTTGGATGGCTCGCCTCTGAAGGCCAAGGCCGGCGGGACAGCACCCCCTCTGTCCTACCGGACATCTCCCCCGCAAGGGGCCTGTTGCGCAGTTTCGGGAGTGCGCGGACGGGAGTGGAATGCAGCGGGTTGTTGCTTGCGCTTGTGGATTGGAGTCTGGTTTTGAGGGGTTGAGGTGGCGGTTCGGCCCGTACGGCCGGACTGCAGGCGCACCTATCCCGTGATGGCGGCCCATCGGCGCATGTTGAAGGCGATCGCCGCCATCGTCACTTGGGCGGACGCCTTGGCCAGTCCGACATAGCGGATCGCGGTCAGCTTCATGCGGTTCTTGAGCGTGGCGAAGGTGGTCTCCACCGCCGCCCGACGCCTGGCGATGAGGCGATTGTAGCGTTTGAGCCGCAACGGCAGCTCCGGATGATGCTTGTTGGGGCGGCGCGCGATGCGCACCTTCTTGCCCTCGGCCTTGAGCCGGGCACGCCGGGCGTGCGTGTCGTAGGCGGCATCGGCCCACACCGTCTTCTCGTCGCTGCGGATCAAGTCATCGGCCATCACCGTGTCGTTGACGTTGGCCGGTGTGGTGATCACCGTGCGGATGATGCCAGAGCCCTCATCCACGCCGACATGGGCCTTGTAGCCAAAAGTGAAACCGCCCTTGCCCTGCCGCGTGGTGACACGGGCGTCCGCATCTTTCGAAGGCCGCTCAGCTGTCGGCGGCGCTGAGACTGCATCGATCAGCGTTGCATCCAGCATCGTGCCGCGCTTCAGGATCACGCCGGCCTTCTCCAGCTGCCGGTCGAGTTCGCCAAACAGCTTCTCTAGCAGCCCTTCACCGACAAGCAGATTGCGAAAGCGCGAGAGCACCGTGTGGTCGGGAATGCTCTCTCCCAACCCAAGCCCGGCAAAACGCCGGAACGACAGCCGGTCGCCGAGCGCCTCCTCAAGTTCGCGATCCGACAGCCCATAAAGCGATTGCAGCAGCAGTGCCTTGAACAGCACCAGCGGCGGCCAAGCCGCCCGACCCGGTCCGCCATCGCGCAGAGGGTTAAGCAGCTTCTCGAAGCGGTACCACTTCACAAGGCCAGACAACCGGTCGAGCGGCGAGGAGCCACCAGACAGCTTGTCGCCCAGAAATCCCTCCACCAGACTCAACTGACCTGTCCGCTTCACCGCCATCGGTTCGTCCTCCGAGCTTATGTCTCAGAGAATCACAACCAGCCAATTACGCAACAGGCCCGCAAGGGGGGAGATTGGCAACTTCACCTGACGCGGCCTTTCTTCAACGCTGGAGATTAGCGAAAGCAGAGGTGACATCTGATCTCCCCCCTTGCGGGGGAGATGGCCGGCAGGCCAGAGGGGGGTGTGAAGGATCGCCAGCCCTCGCTATTGGCCGACAGGCGCAAGCCAATGAGCCGGGCAGCGCCTCGCCCTCACCTCGCCGGAGCGTAGCGGTTGACCACCATGCCGCAGCCATAGGCCTTCGAGCCGAGCAGCCGGAGGTTCTGAAAACCGCCCTGGTCGAAGATGCGGCGGCCAGCGCCCAGCACCGCCGGGTTGACGAACAGCTGGAACTCGTCGACCAGCCCGGCGGCGGTCAAGGAGGAGGCGAAGCCGGCGCCGCCGAAGACGGCGATATCCGCCCCCTCGCGCGCCTTCAGCGCCTCGACTTCGCGCGGCAGGTCGCCGCTCACCACCGTCGTGCGTTCCCATCGCGAAGCCTTCAGCCTGTCGCTCGGCACCACCTTCCGGGCCTCCACGATACGCTGGGCGAAGGCGTAGAACGGGTCGTGGGGAAACTTCTTCGCCGCGTTACCCCAATGGGTGAGATAGCCCTCCTCGGCCATCTTGCGGCTGAGCAGGATGGTATCGATGCCGGCGAAGACGATGTTGAAATCGCGCTTTAGGTCCTCGTCCCAGCCGATGTTGTCGCCCCATTCCCAGAGCTGCCAGCGATGGTCGTCATTCGCGCCGACAAAACCGTCGACCGACATCTGCATCTGCAGGATCAGCTTTTTCATCGTCGTCTCCTCGTTTGTCCGGTTCAAGGGGAATTGGTTTACTTTTGGAACCATTGACGTGTGGGAAAAATGATGTCAAGAGTAAAGTGATTTAAAAATGGAACCATAGACATGTCGACGCGCGAAAGATCCGGTTGCCCCATCAGCCTGTCGCTGGAACTGCTCGGCGACCGCTGGACGCTGCTCATCATCCGCGACCTGGTCTTCGCCGGGAAAAAGCATTTTCGCGAGTTCCTGCAGTCGGATGAAGGCATTTCCTCGCGCACGCTGGCCGAGCGGCTGCAGACGCTGCAGGACGAAGGCATCCTCTCCCGCAGCGACGACCCGAGCCACGGGCTGAAGGCGATCTACCGGCTGACGGAGGCCGGCATCGACCTTTTGCCGGTGCTGGCCACGCTCGGCGCCTGGGGTAGCAAGCACCGCAAGGCCGACGATCAGCTCGCCCGCATCGCCGACGAGCTGGCGGCCGGCGGCGAACCGGCGCTGGAGCGGATCAAGGCGGCGCTGCGGGCGGAGCATCTGGCGAACGCTTGATCACCGAAGTTCTGAAAGATGCCCCGAGGTGGGCTTTGCCCAACTGCGCGGCGGATCATCAGCGATCATCATACTCATCGTGAAGGCGGACCCAATCGCCCAGCGTATGCGATGGCCCGTTTTCATTGCGGCCGATGGGCGTGAGGTCGAGATAGCTGTAGGTCCCGATCAGGTTCTCGCCGCCCCGGCTCCGCACCTGGAAAGTGCAATAGATCTTGCCGTCGTCATCCCGGTAGAAAACGGTCGCGCCACCGCGATCCCTGCCTGTCATCGCGACCTCTTCAAAATTGAAGAGCACCTTGCCCGAACTGATCTGGTCCTCGGTGAACGACACCTGGAAGTCGAAATTGAAATCGCTGCCGAACGACGAAACCCAGTCGAACTGCCAGTTCATCCGCGCCTTGAAATCCATGAGCTCGGCCAGAGGAGCGCGCGCGCAGACGACCAGGGAGACGTCGTGATGCCTGAGATGCTGGTTGGCAGCGTCGATGTGGTCGCAAAGGAATGAACAGCCGGTACAGCGATAGTCCGCATTGGGCGGAAACATGAAGTGATAGATGATCAGCTGGCTGCGGCCGGCGAAGAGATCGGCCAGCGATTTCCGTCCCTGGGTCGTATCGAAAACGTAGGGCTTCTCGATCCGCAGCCACGGCAATGCCCGCCGGTCCGCCGCGAGCTGCTGACGCTGGCGCGTCGACGCCTTTTCTTTCCCGAGATGCGATTTGTGCGCTTCAAACCACTCCGGGTATGGCGCGATGATGTGGTCGGTCATGTCGTCCTCCTTACGCACTCAGGCGTATGCTGGCTGCCTCGTTGCCCGTCCCTAGGACGTTGTTGAAAACCGCGATCCGACATTTGGCTGTGCAGTTTTCGCGGGAAGAGCGCAGATGATACAGCCGAACGCGGACATACCGCTTGACACCTGTACGCGTTATGTTCTCTATTCGTTCTAATCCATCAGCAACCGTGGATATGCAGCCGGATGGAAACGACAGCCACCATCCTGCATGCCGATCTCGATGCCTTCTATGCCTCGGTCGAGCAGCTGCTCGACCCGTCGCTGCGCGGCAAGCCGATCGCTGTCGGCGGCGGCGTGGTGCTGGCGGCTTCCTATGAAGCGCGCGCCTTCGGCGTGCGCGGCGGCATGCCGGGGCGCAAGGCACGCGAGCTTTGCCCGCAGCTGATCTTCGTCGGCGGCAATTTCAGCCACTACCAGCGCCTGGGCGACGCGGCGATAAAGGTGCTCGACGATTTCACGCCGGTGGTCGAACGCATTTCCATCGACGAGGCCTTTGCCGATGTCGCCGGCTGCACCCATCTGTTCGGCTCGCCACAGGAGATCGCCACGGCCATCCGCCGCCGCGTGCGGGCCGAACTCGGCCTGCCGATCTCGATCGGCGTGGCCCGCACCAAGCATCTGGCCAAGATCGCCTCGCAGGTCGCCAAGCCCGACGGGTTGGTGGTGGTCGATCCCGGCACGGAGCTCGCCTTCCTGCACGATTTGCCGGTCGGCCTGATGTGGGGCGTCGGGCCGGCGACCAAAGCGCGGCTGGCCGAGATCGGCGTCGAGACCATCGGCCAATTGGCGAGGACGCATAGCGGCGCACTGACCAGGCTGCTCGGGCCCGCCGCCGGCGAAAAGCTCGCCGCCCTGTCATGGAACCGCGACCCGAGAAAACTGGAGACCAGGCGGCGGGCGCATTCGGCCGGCGCGCAATCGGCGCTTGGGCAGAAGCCGGCCGTGGCGCGGGTGATCGTGCCGACCTTGCTGCATCTGGCCGACCGCGTCGCCAGCCGGCTGCGCGCCAAGGCGCGGCCCGGCCGCACGGTGACGGTGCGCGTGCGCTTTGCCGATCTCAGCGCCGTGACGCGGTCGATCACGCTGGATCAGCCGATTTCGGCGACGACCATGCTGGCCGAAATCGCTGGCGACCTGGTGCGCGGCGTGCTCGCCGACCATCCCGGAGAGAAGACGATCTCGCTGCTGGCGATCTCGGTCTCGCATCTCGAGGAAAGTGTCGAGCTGCAGCTCGATCTGCCGCTTGGCCTCGCCGACGAGAAGCGTCGCCCCGGCAGCAGACAAGGCCTCGCCCGCTTCGGCGCCGACCGCGCCATCGACAAGATCCGCGAACGCTTCGGCAAACAGGCCGTCGGCTACGGCACCGTGGCGCTGGAAGCGGCGCGCTCCGTGCCCGACGAATTCAGGGAACTGGCGGAAAAGGAATTGTGAGCGCGGGAAGCGTCAGCCCCCTCGCCCTACGGCTTCCGGATCAACGCCCGGACGTGGCAGGCGCGGCGGTCACGGCGGACAGCATTTCGCGCTTCACCAGCACCGGCTTCAGATACGTCTTCTTCACGGCAAAGTCCCCCAGCCCAAGCGGCTGGCGGCAGTAACATCCGGCCAGCGCGGCTTGTCAAGAAAATGCGGACTCCGACCTCGCGAGCCGCTTCTTGTCCTGAGGCTCGCCTGGTGATCATCGCGACAATCGAGGTCGCTGACGGGTGAGCCCGGCCCTCTCGCCGTGAAATGCTTGCCAAATCCCGCCATGCCGCCCATACAACGGCTCGGGTGGATCGCCTGTCGAGAGGTCCGCGCCTCCCCTCTTTTGCCAGAGATACTGTCCGATGCCTACGACGCCGTACCCTTGGTCGAAGCCGTGACGGCCTCCTCCCCCGCCCCGTCCCTATCGCTTGCCGGCCTTGGATGGTCGGAGTTTTTCGGCGATCAGCTTGAACCGGGCGAGGCAAACCTCATCCCGGTCCGCATTGCCATGGTGCATCGTGACCGCCTGAGCGGCCTGTCCCAGACGGGACAAATCGACCTGACGCTGGCGCCGCAGGCCAACACTGGCGACTACGCCGTTGGCGACTGGGTGCTGGTCGAGCCGCATAGTCACCTCTTGCGCCGCCGCCTGACGCGCAAGACGGTGCTGGAACGCCGCACCCAGGGTGGCCGGGTGCCGCAGCTGGCCGCGGCCAATGTCGACACGCTGTTCATCGTCACCTCCTGCAATGCCGATTTCAACATCGCCCGGCTCGAGCGCTATCTGGCGCTGGCCAACGAGGCCGGAACGACACCGGTGATCCTGCTGACCAAGGCCGACACGGCCGAAGACGCCGAGGCGTACCAACGCCAAGCCGCCGCGCTGCAGCGCGGATTGGCCGTGGTGATGCTGAACCCGCGCATATCGGGCGCCACGACCGCGCTGGCCGCTTGGTGCGGCACGGGGCAGACGGTGGCGCTGATCGGCTCCTCCGGCGTCGGCAAATCGACACTGGTCAATACGCTGGCCGGATCGGCGCAGCAATCGCCGCAGCAGACCGGAGCCATTCGCGAACACGACGCCAAGGGACGCCACACCACCACGGCGCGGTCGCTGCATGCCATTGCCGGCGGCGGCTGGGTGATCGACACGCCGGGCATGCGCACGCTGCAGGTCAGCGACGTCGGCTACGGCATCGACACGCTGTTTGCCGAGATCACCGAGCTGGCACCGCTGTGCAAATTCCGCGACTGCACGCATGTGCACGAACCGGGCTGCGCGGTGCAGGCGGCCATCAAGGCCGGCACGCTCGATCCCGAGCGCCTTGCCCGCTGGCGCAAACTGTCCGATGAAAACCAGCACAACACGCCGGTGCAGAGCGGGCCGCGCGGAGCGAAGTCCCCCGCCGGTCGCGGCAAGCGGCGCTGAACGGCTGCCCTACTGCCCTACTGCCCTACTGCCCTACTGCCCTACTGCCCTACTGCCCTACTGCCCTACTGCCCTGCCCTCAAAGCCGCGCTGTACCAAAAACCCGGTCCCACAAAAGCGACGTCACGCCGAAATTGGCGTTGTCGTCGATATGGTGGTGCACCGCGTGGCGGCGTTTGAGCGTGTAGAGATAGCTGGGATGGGCGGGATGCCAGTGATGGATCATGTGGTGGACTGAGATATACCAGAGATAGCCCAGCATCAGCCCGCAACCGACCGCGCTGGCGGTCGCGAAATCCGAGAGCAGCCAGACGGGCAATGCGATCAACGCATGCACGCCGAGGCTCAGCCAGGTCGGCGTGCCGACCGGACTGCGCTCCTCGACATGGTGACGGTCGTGCAGATCCCTGATGTAGGGCACATGATGCAGGACGAAGCGGTGCAGGACATATTCGATCAACGTCCACAGAACGAGACAGATCAGCACCGTGCCGATCCATTCCGGCGCGCTCTCTTCCCCGGCCTCGATCAGCCCGGCCACCCCCAACAGGGCGATCACTAAGGGATAGACCACGAAATCGCTGTAGTAGCCGATCAGACCGAGTTGCATTCCCGATGCCCCAACTGATTTTCGACTCGCCCCAGAAACGACGCTAACAGATTGCCGAACTCGCGGGTGAGGTGCAATCCGGATGCATCTGACATAGCGTCGCAATTTCCCGGTGCAAGTTCGGCACCATGATCCCTGCAGAATCGGCCGACTCGCACCAGCACCGCAAACGGACATGCAAAAATGGCAAAACGCAGTGCGGGCCTGCTGATTTATCGTCGAAACGATGGGGATATCCAGGTGCTTCTGGTTCATCCCGGCGGCCCCTTCTGGGCGAAGAAGGACGATGGCGCCTGGTCGATCCCGAAAGGCCTCGTCGACGAGGGCGAGGACGAACTGGCGGCTGCACAGCGCGAGACCGGGGAAGAACTCGGCATCACCGTCGACGGCCCCTTCACGCGCCTCGGCGCCTACAAGCAACCGGGTGGCAAGATCGTCATCGCCTGGTCCGTCGAGGCCAGAGCCGAGATCGATGTCGCCGCCATCAAGAGCAACAGTTTCACGATGGAATGGCCGCCGCGGTCCGGGTCGATGAAAGAATTTCCCGAGGTCGACAGGGCCGGCTGGTTCAGCCTGTCCGAGGCCGAGGTCAAGATCCTTGCGGGCCAGCGCCCGATGCTGGCTGACTTGGCGAGGCAACTGGATGCCGGGTGATCGCCGGCGCCAGTTTCCTTCCATCGATCATCGCTGGATCAAGGCGGTTCAATCCTATCGAAAGACCAGACCCGATCGGCCGGGCCTTGGTTGCCTGGTCCGTTCGATGGCGACGAGAAGCGCGCCCGCCGCCATCAACGGCAAATGGGCATCGGCAAGGCAGAGCGGTAAAAGCATCAAGGCCCAGCAGGTCGCCACGCACCAGCAGGCCAAGGTGAGGCCGAACAGCAGCGGATCGGTGAACGCCGCGGCGCCGAAGATCGACAGCCGTGGACGCAAGTGACATCGGGCAAGGCAACGTGCCCGTGCCGGACTGACCTGCCAGGCCAGGCCTGCCGCGGCAACCACCAGCCCGGCGCCCAGTTCCGAGCCGGTCGAGCCGTGCAGGAGGTAGGCCGTCAAGATCAGGAACACACAGACGACCGTCCAGATCGACAGGTAGCCGGCGATGAAGAGCAGGATCGCTCGCCAGCGATGCCGTGACAAGGAGCGATACCACAAATGCAGGAACGGTCCGGCGAGCGCCGGCGCCATCATCGCGACCACCATCAGCACCGATCCACCAGCAAGCGCCGGCCAGCCGACTGTTTGTATCGCGAAGTCGAGAGCGAACACGCCTTGAGGAATTATGGCGTTGGGCGGTCCCCCGCACAGCAGCGGCAGCGCGAGATGAAGCCGGTCACCCCCAACAATCAGCAGCCATGCACACAGGCTGACGCTCCAGAGCAGAAGCCCGAGCGGGCCGAAACCCCGTGCCTGTAACCATTGTCTCAGCATCAGCTCGACTGACGATAGATGCTCACGCGCTTGATCGAGACCCCTCCCGCTCCGACCGAACTCACCGGCACGAACAGCACGGACAAGTTGCTGAGGTCGGCATTGCCGGACAGATGCAGCCGGTCGATCGTATCGGTGATCTCCAATACTTTCGTCATTCCCGAACCGCCATGCGGTTTGGCCATGTTCGTCGCGGCGCGCGCTCCAAACAGCGACACCACCCCTGCCAGATTATCGGGATGCGCCGCCGGGTCGGCGCCTTCTGGCAGCCCGACATAGACGTCGAACACGGCGGCGTTGTTGTCGCTGGTGATGTTCTCGAGGTTGAGAAACACGCGGTCCGGTTCGGGGACAGACCGTGCCGCGAACTCGTTCAGCTTGAAGCTGTTGGTGACTTTGCGGGCGGTCGGCTTGTCGACCTTGATTGTCGTTGACGTCGGCGCGTTGGAGAGCGTGACGGCCTTGGCGTTGGCGCCAAGCAATTCGACGATGGGCTTTTTCGCCACGGAACTGACCTCCGGACCTGCAACTCCTTGGGCGCCTGGTATCATCGCACTCAACGTTCTCAGTCTAATGCTGAGGCGCTGTTGCCCGGCAAAGGGATCACTGGTGTCTTCATAGACATAATTGAGCCCTGGTGCGGTTGTGTCGAGCATATCTTTCGGTGCAAATCGTTTGCGGGTTCCATCGGGCTGCGGAAGAATGAACTTGTGCCGCCCGGCCGGGCCGTTGAGCCATGAAGAGAGGGTCGGGTTCTTGTGACGTGCGTCACGCTTGCGCCAGACCTCCCACAGACGGTCGATATTGGCATGGTGCAGCCAGAAGATGGGATCGAGCCCTGCCGTCTCCGGCATCGACATGAGGCCCGCGAAACGCCAGTCGTTTGGATCTTGACCGGCCTGGCTTCCGCCCACTCGCCCGTGCACCACATCATGCGGCACCTGCTCGAGCCAGCCTTCATGATCGCGATCGGCGTCATGCTGGAACGGTGTGCGCACACCGCCAAAGCCGGGTGAACCGTTGGTTACGCCCTCGAACTGCCCATCGGTCAGCGCGGTCTTGGTATCCACGTCCTGTGGCCGGATGACCACCACGCCGTCGCCGCGGCCGTAGCGTCGTTTGTCAAACAGCGGATTGTCGCCGCCATCGGGCCAGACGTTCTTTGCGAAGGCTTCAGGAAGAGCGCGGGGATTGGCGACGGCCTTGCTGTTGTAGTCCCAGTAAGGCAGCGCCCAGTCCGCCGGCGCGCCGGGCAATTTCGCGATGGCAGCGCGGACAATGGCTTCAAAAGCCGCGAGATAGCCGCGGTGCCAGGGAACGAAATACCAGCCGTGATGCTGACACTGGCCTTGATCCTGGTTCTTGAATTCAGGCGTCTGCGGCAATTGCTCGGCAGGCTTGAGCCAGCCGAACTCACGCCAGATCTGTTCTTCGATACCATGGATAGCGGCAAGATATCGCCAACTGGTGACGTCCGGGAACGGCCGCGCCTTAAGGGCCTGCACGCCACGAGCATACCACAGCAAAACAGGATCCCAGGGCTGCGCAAGACTCCAGACGTTTCGCCGAATTCGAGCCATCGTCTCCCCCTTTGTTTAGCATGGAGAGTATATGCTCGAACGAGACCCGAATCCATTTGAATCCAAAAGTCTGTTCAAAGTAATTCCAAAAAATTTTAGCTATCGGACTACCGACAAGATGGGCTGATTTCGGAAAGATCATGCTCGAACAGACAGATAGGGGCAATCTCGATGGCATCGAGAGCGAACAGGATGCGGAATCCGCTGCCGTCGCCTTCGCCTTGGCGAGTCATCTCTCAATATTCGCGCAAATGCAGAAAGTAGCTTCCGAACCGCTGAGGCAGCGCCGCGCTGTCTCATTCGAAAAACGGGGCGTCGACCGAGGGACGCGGCGAACCTGCCGGCTGACTACGTCGTCTCGCGCAGGATCACCGTCGGTTCCATCAGCACCGTCCGGCGCGGATGTGAGGGGTCGTCGAGAAAATCGATGAGCGCGCCGATCGCCAGGGCGCCGGCCTCGGAAATACGCCGTTCGATCGTCGACAGAGGCCGCACCAGCAGCGGCGCGATGTAGATGTTGTCGAAGCCCATCACCGCGCAGTCCTCGGGAACGCTCAAGCCGCGTTCGCGCAGCGCCACCGTAGCCCCCATCGCCAGCATATCGCTCATGCAGCACATGGCCGAGAAGCTGGTGCGGTCGAGCAGCGTGCGGGTGGCCACCAGCCCGAACCTATGGTTGAACGCGCCGCACTCGATCAGGTCGGGATCGACCGGCAGCCCGGCCTCGCGATGCGCCCGCTCGTACCCCGCCCGCCTGATTTTGGTGTTCGAGGCCAAGGGATTGCCGCTGACAAAGGCGATGCGTGTGTGTCCGGCCTCGATCAAATGACGCGCCGACAGGAAAGCACCCTGCTCGTAATCCGTATCGATGCGCGCGGCCAGGCAATCGAGGTCCGGAATTTCCCGGTCCATCGAGACCACCGGAATCCTGAGCCGCTCCAAAAGGTCGACCTCCGGAATAAGGTCGCTCGCGGCCAGCACGATGCCATCGACGCCGTGGCTGGCAAGGAAGGTCAGATGCGCCGCCTCCTTTTCTGGATCGGAGTCCGAATTGCACAGGATCGTCGAATAGCCGCGCTCGCGCGCGGCCTGGTCGCAGGCGCGCACCAGCTCGGTGAAATAGGCGTTGAGGATGTCCGGCACAATGACGCCGATGACGCGCGAGCTGCGGGTGATCAGCGAGCGGGCAATCGAGTTCGGCGTGTAGTTGAGTTCCTTGACCAGCGACCAGATCTTTTCGCGGGTCTGCTCGCCGATTGACTGGTCTTTCCGGTTGAGGACCTTTGAGACCGTTGCCGCCGTCACGCCAGCCCGCCAGGCGATATCCTTGATCGTTGTTGCCACAGTCCCTCGCCACTCGACGAACAATGGCCTGTTGTTAGCCGCCATCGCTACATCGCCACGCGACTAGCATGGATCGCGATCCCAACAAACAGGTCGCGTCATCCACAGCCTCTGCCGTCGATTTGACAACCAGTCGGAAAACATCTAGGTAAACGTTTACCTACGTTAATTCAACGCTGTTTTCTGGCGATGAGCAGGCCTGCCCGGCGCAGGCTTGTGTGACGCCGGACGGGAGGATCTATGCACTTTCGAGCCAGCCTGCTTCGCGAGGATTGCTGAATGCCGGAGGTGTTGAAGTCACCCGGCGCGGTCGGATCGCAGCAATTCGCTCCGACAAAGCTATCAATCGAGAATCTCAACGTCCGCTTCGGTTCCGTCACTGCTCTCAGCGATGTCAGCCTCGACATCTCGGACGGCGAATTCGTCTGCATCTTGGGCGCCTCCGGCTGCGGTAAGAGCACGCTGTTCAACGTCGTTTCGGGTCTGCTCAAGGCGACGTCGGGAAAGATCGTGCTCGACGGCCACGATGTCTCCAACCGGCCGGGCCAGGTCGGCTACATGCTGCAGAAGGATCTGATGCTGCCCTGGCGCACCGTGCTCGGCAACATCACGCTGGCAGCGTCGCTGACGCGCGGCGCCACCGCGCGGGACCGCGTCGAGGCCGCCGAGCTCGCCAGCCGCTACGGCCTCGGCGACTTCCTCAACCATTATCCGCACGCGCTGTCGGGAGGCATGCGCCAGCGCGTCGCCATGATGCGCACCATCGCCGCCGGCCGCCAGGTGATGCTGCTCGACGAGCCGTTCGGTGCGCTGGACGCGCAGACGCGGCTCGGCATGCAGCAATGGCTGCTACAGCTCTGGCGCGATCTCAAGCGCACCGTCCTGTTCGTCACCCATGATGTCGACGAAGCGATCTATCTCGCCGACCGCATCGTGGTGATGACGCCGCGCCCCGGCCGCATCGCCGAAATCCTCACCGTCGACCTGCCCAGGCCCCGGCCGCTGGAAGTGCTGACGACCGACATTTTTGTCGGCCTGAAGCGGCAGATCATGCAGCACCTCTATCACTGAAGCGCACGGGGACCACTCGAATGAACACACGGTTTGGGGCAGCAGCGGGGCCGTTCTTGATCTGGGTCGTGGCCATGGTGCTGATCCTGGTCACCTGGCAGGTGCTGGTCTGGGTCTCCGGACTTCCCGCCTATGTCATCCCGCCGCCGGCCCAGGCATTCCAGACGCTGTTCGACAACTGGCCGCGGCTGTCGGTGCTTACCGGCCAGACGCTCTATGAAACCGCGATCGGCTATGTCATCGGCGCGCTGATTGGCTTCGTGCTTGCGCTCGCCATGGGTCAGATCCGTGTCGTGCAAAGGCTGGTCATGCCGGCCTTGATCATTTCGCAGGCGGTGCCGATCGTCGCCATCGCCGCCCCTCTGGTCATCATCTTCGGCTTCGGCCTGATGCCCAAGCTGATCATCGTCGCCTGGATCGTGTTCTTCCCGGTCGTCGTCAACGTGCTCGACGGTCTCGCCTCGGTCGACCGCGATATGCTGAACCTCGCCCGCCTGATGGGCGGCGGGTCCTTGCGCACCTTCGCCATCGTCAAGCTACCGGCCTGTATCGGCCCGCTGTTTTCCGGCCTCAAGATCGGCGCCACCTATGCGGTGACCGGCGCCGTCATCGGCGAATGGACGGCGTCCTCCAAACAGGGCCTCGGCACCTATCTGCTCACCGCCAACGCGCAGATGAACACGGCCGGCGTCTACGCCGCCATGCTGCTTCTCACCGTCATCGGCGTCGGCTCGTTCCTGCTCGTCTTCGGGCTCGAAGTGCTGATGACGCCTTGGCGCTCCCGCTCCACCGCACCGGCCTGGGCGCAATGGAAGCCGGCGCAGGCCAGCGCCACCGCCTGAAATCCCACCAATTTTCAACCAGTCGACAACAACCAAAAAGGGGAATGCAATGCACAGTGCTTACACAAGGATGATCTCGGCAACCGTTGGCCTGCTCGCCCTCGGCACCGCCTTCGGCGTGGCTCCGGCCAGCGCCGCCGGCCTCACCACAGTCCGCTTCGTCTATGACTGGGCGAGCGCCGACTTCGAACTGATCCCGACGCTGGTCGCCCAGCAGAAAGGCTTCTACGAGGCCGAAGGCATCAAGGTCGATGTCATCTTCCCGCCGGACTCGCAGACCACGGCCCGGCTGCTCGCCGTCGGCCAGGCCGAGATCGGCTTCGAGGCCACCACCGACGTCGTCTTCGGCGCGGCCCAGGGCATCCCCATCACCTCGATCGGCCTCTACACCAAGAGCAACAATTGGGGCCTGTTCGGCCGCCCCGGCGAGCCGCTCTCGCTCGACAATCTGAAGGGCAAGTCGATCGCCATCTACACCGACTCCTGGACAAAGGCGATGATGCCATTCGTGCTCAAGGCCGCCAAGCTGACCGAGGACGACGTCAAACTGATCATCGCGCAGGATTCCGACACCAATCTGCTGCTCGCCGGCAAGATCGACATCGCCACCAACACGGAAAACTATCTGGTGCCGCAGGTGCAGGAGACCTTGAAGAAGGACCCGACCAGCCTCGTCGGCACGGCCGCCGGCGCGCCCGACGTGCCGGTCTGGACCTACACGGCGTCGACCGCCTATCTGGCCGACCACGGCGACATCGCCAAGAAATGGATGCGCGCCACCATCAAGGCAACCGAATGGGCCGCCGATCATCCCGACGAGGCAGCGAAAATGTTCACCAAGGCGTATCCGGAAGGCGGCAGCCTTGCCTACAACCTCTCCGGCTGGAAGCTGACCGCAGCCCTGATGAAGGGCGACACCGGCTACATGATGCAGGAAGACAAGAACTGGCTGCCGATCGCCCAGGCGCTGAAGGACACCGACCAGATCAAGGAAGTCCTCCCCGCCTCGAAATATTACACCAACGAACTGCTGAAATAAGCGCTGCGGCGCTCCTCAACGAAGGAGCCATCCTCAAAGGGTGGCCCCTTTGACCCACACAAAGAGAATGGACTTAACAGGCATGGCCAAGGGCAAAATCATCATCGATTGCGACCCCGGCGTCGACGACGCCATCGCGCTGCTTCTGGCCTTTGCCTCGCCCGGCGAGATCGAGGTCGTCGGCATCACGACGGTCATCGGCAACGTCTCGCTGCCGCTGACCACCCGCAATGCGCTGCGCATCACCGCCATGGCCAGCCGCCAGGACATTCCGGTTTACGCCGGCTGCAGCAGGCCGATCATCCTGCCGCGCGTGCAGCGCGGCGCCTCGGTGCACGGCACCGACGGCCTTGGCGACCTCGGCATGCCAGATGCCACGCATGAGGCTGAGAGCCGGCATGCCGTCGATTTCATCATCGACGCCATCCTGCGCGAACCGGGTGAGATCACGCTCTGCCCGATCGGCCCGATGACCAACATCGCGCTGGCGCTGATCAAGGAGCCGTCCATCGCGACCAAGATCAAGGCCATCGTCTTCATGGGTGGTGCCGCCTTCAGCCCGGGCAACACCGCGACCGACGCCGAATTCAACATCTGGATCGATCCGCATGCCGCGCAAGTGGTGCTGTCATCCGGCATCCCGATGACCATGTTCGGCCTCGACGTAACCCGCCACGCGACGCTGACCAAGGCGCGCTTCGACCAGCTCGAGCGCGACGCCAGCCCGATCATGCAGACCGCCATCGCCATGATGCGCCGCTACGGCAGCGGCGATCCCGCTTTGCACGACCCCTGCGTGACGGCGTTCCTGATCGACCCGACTTTGTTCAAGGGCGTTGACGCGGTGATCGAGGTCGACTGCGATCAGGCCGGCGCCTACGGCCGCACGCGGGCGGTGGAAAACGGCGTTGGCAACGGCAAGCCGATCCACGTCATCACCGAGGTGGATGATGAGCGGTTGTTCCAGTTGATCGACCAGCGGCTACGGCTGCTGTAGCGTCTTCGGCGGGGCAATCACGTAGGGTGACGCCCATTCTTCAATCGATCCATAGCCATCCAAACGCCGCCTCCTCTCACCACTCCGCATAATCCCTTGGGGTTATGGCCGCCTTGCGCCGGCTAAGTCATGCTCCGCCTCAACTTCGAGAAATGCAACCGGAGCGCCTTCGCAAACGCCTGATCTCCAGGCGCCAGCCGGCATCCGAAAAAGCATCGGAAACAATCCTTTCCGGAGGCGGAACAATGCAAGACACAATCAAACTCGACCGCGCGCTCGGACTCTGGTCCGTCGTGCTCTTCGGCCTGGCCTATATGACGCCGATGATCGTCTTCGGCACCTTTGGCGCGCTGGCCGCGGCCAGCCAGGGCACCACCGCCATGGCCTATCTCGTGGCGGCGGCTGCCATCCTGCTCACCGCCATCAGCTACGGCGTCATGGCGCGCGTCTATCCCGTTGCCGGCTCGGCCTATACCTATGCCCGCCGCTCGATCAGCCCCAGCATCGGCTTCCTCGTCGGCTGGGCGGTGCTGCTCGATTATTTCTTCCTGCCGATGGTGATCTGGCTGATCGGTGCCGCCTATCTCGCCTCGGCCTTCCCCGCGGTTCCGACCTGGCTGTGGATCGTCGGCTTCATCGCGGTGACGACCCTGGTCAATGTCGTCGGCATCGCCTTCGCCAACCGCGTCAACTTCATCCTGATGCTGGTGCAGCTCGGCGTGCTTGTCGCCTTCCTGTTTCTGGCCGCCCGCTATGTCGTGGCGCTGAACGGCCCCGGCGGCCTCGTCTCGGTCACGCCCTTCTTCAAGACCGGCGTGCCGTTCTCGGCCTCGGTCGCGGGTGCGGCCATCGCCGCCTATTCCTTCCTCGGCTTCGACGCGGTGTCGACGCTGACCGAGGAGACCAGGGATCCCAGGCGCACCATGCCGAAGGCGATCCTGATCATCGCGCTTGCCGGTGGCGTGATCTTCATCGCCTCGGCCTACATCACGCAGCTCGCCCATCCCGGCATGGACTTCGTATCGGTCGACGCCGCCGCCACCGAAATCGCCAAGGCAATCGGCGGCGACCTGTTCGTCAGCATCTTCCTGGCGACGCTGGTCGTGGCGCAGTTCACCTCCGGCCTTGCCGCGCAGGCCAGCGTCGGCCGGCTGCTCTACGCCATGGGTCGCGACACCGTGCTGCCGGTCTCCTTCTTCGGCAATCTGCATCCGAAATGGCACACGCCGATCCTCAATTTGATCCTGGTCGGCGTGGTCGGGCTCGCGGCGCTGACGATGGACGTCACCACCTCGACATCCTTCATCAATTTCGGCGCCTTCCTCGCCTTCACCGCCGTCAACGTCTCGGTGATCGCGCTCTACCTCAAGCGCGACCAGCAGGTGCGTCCGCTCGGCGTGCTGATCGGACTGGTCGTCCCGGCGCTCGCCGCGGTCTGCGACCTCTTCCTGCTGTGGAATCTCGACGAGAACGCCAAGGTGCTCGGCCTGGTCTGGCTGGCGGTCGGCATCGTCTACCTCGCCTACCTCACGAGCTTCTTCCAGGTCGCACCGCCCGAGATGGATTTCGCCGAGTAGGGACGAGCGGCGGCCTTCTCACATCGGTGCAGGCCGCCGCTCCATCTCGTTGTTAGGAATCGGAAAAGCCGGCATCACGTTTGGCCAATTCTAGTTGATAGATACTTCGCGGATGTCTTCTGCGTCGCCATATCTGAAGAGATACGATCAACGCAACGTAGCCAAATAGGGCAAGCATGCTCCAGAGAACACCGAGATCGCTCATGACCGCGGCGAGAAGAAGCACCGAGGCAACCACGGCCACGGCGTAATACAGGATAGAGGCCCAGACATATCGTTCCATCTGCGAGCTACTCATTGGTCACTCCCGGCCCGAAAGTGCGATTCATAACTCACCGGTGCCGAGCGATTCATTGCGTTTGGGCCTAGGCCAAAAACAGCCGGAAGAGTTCGGCCTGGCTGGAAATGGCAAGCTTCGAATAGATCTGCCGGCGATGGACTTTTACCGTGTTGGGCGACAGCGACAGGACGGCGGCGAGCGAGAGGTTGGAATGTCCCTTGAGGATCAGCGTGACGATCTCGAGCTCGCGGCGTGTCAGCAGTGGGTGCTCGATCCGCGCCGCCGGCGCGGCGTTCTTGATATCGAGCGAGAGGCCGGGAACATGATACCAGTGCCGCGCCGAGAGCGCGCAGACGATTGGAGCGGCAGACCTCAGGCGCTCGAGTTCGTCCTCGGCGAAGACCGGCGCCGCACCGGTCCGCGACAGCGACAGCACGCCGGCAAAACCGTTCTCCAGCTTCAGCACGAAACCGATCTCGTCGCCGATCTCGGTGGTGGCGTAGTGCCGCCGATAATATTCGGTGTGCGCGAAATCGTCGGGCGCCAACTCCCGCATCACGATCATGCGTTCGCTGCCATCGCCGCGAACGGCGTCGTAGAACGGGTCCAGCACATAGGCGCCGGCAAGGTAGCGGTCGACGATGATCGAGCGCTCTGCGACGATCTTCTCATTGTAGAGGTCGAAGGCGCGGCCATCCGGCGAATAGAGAAAACCGTTCATCATCTGGAAGGGCGCCAGCAGCCGCAGCGCCGCCGCCAGCGCATCGGGAAATCCGCGCGAGCCGATGGCGGCGGCCGCGGCACCAAGGCCGGCATTCCAGGCATCGAAGGACGGATGCGAGCCTTTGTCGGCGGATTTCATGGAAACGGCGGGGCCTCTCTTCCAGTTCAGGTGAGATTGTGCAGGTCCGCCACCCCCGAGCAAGCATGCTTTCCATTTCTTTGCGAAAACCAAAGCCGCCCGACATGAATTCACCTCCGGAGACCCGAGCCATGACCCATCCGCTGGATCTGACCGCCAACGCGATCGCCGACGGCATCCGCATGGGCGCCTTCAGTGCGCAGACCGTGGTTGCCGAGTCCATCCGCCGCGCCAAGGCTGTCGGCGACAGGCTCAACGCCTTTGCCGTGATCCGCGAGGAGCAGGCGCTGGAGGCCGCCCGCCTGGCCGACCGTGCCGTAGCACGCGGCGATGCGACCGGGCCGCTCCTTGGCGTGCCATTCGCGGCCAAGGACCTGACGCCGACATCAGGCGATTTGACGACGCTGGGCTCCTGGACGAAGGGCGATTGGGTGCCCGAAGAGACGGCGCTGTGCGTGCGCCGCCTGCAAGCGGCCGGCGCAATCCTGATCGGCAAGACGACGACGCCGGAATTCGCCTTTTCCTCCTTCACCAACAGCCCGCGCTGGGGCGTGACCCGCAACCCCTGGAACCCGCAGCGCACCAGTGGCGGCTCCTCCGGAGGGGCGGGGGTGGCGGTGGCAACGGGCGTGGTGCCATTCGCCGAGGGCACCGACATGGGCGGCTCGGTGCGCATCCCCGCCGCCTTCTGTGGCGTCGTCGGGCTGAAGCCAAGCCTCGGCCGCATCCCGATGACCATCCTGCCCAGCGTCTTCGACAACATCTCGCATTTCGGGCCGCTGGCACGCAACGTCGCCGACGCGGTCGCCTTCATGCAGGCGACTGCGGGCGGCAGCGACGAGGACATCACCTCGCTGCCGATCGGTTTTGATGGCTCGGCGGCGCGGATGGAAAAGCTCGAAGGCAAGCGCTTCGCGCTGTCGCTCGACCTTGGCTATTACCAGATCCAGCCGCAGGTTGAAGCCGTCATCCGGCAAGCCGTCACCGAGATGCGCAAAGCCGGCGCCATCGTCGACGAGGTGCCGATCGGCTGGACGCGCGCCGTCAATGACGAATGGTTCGATCTCTGGTGCGTCTTCATGTCGGCCTTCTTCGGCGACGAGCTTGCCGGTCATCGCCACCATATGGATCCGTCGGTGGTCTCGATGATCGAACGCGGGCTGGCGATGAACGCGACCGCCTACAAGCGGGTGGAACTGCTGCGCACCGCGATGTGGCGGGACATGGCGCGGCTTTTCGAGCGCTACGATGCCTTGCTGTGCCCGACCTGCGCCATCACGGCACCACTCGTGAGCGAGACCGACGACGACTATGTGGCGACGCTGCCCGATGGCCGCTTCAAGGGCCTGGACCTGACCTGCCCCTTCAACATGCTGCCGCAACTGCCGGCGCTGTCGCTGCCCGCCGGGTTCGCGGAAGACGGATTGCCGGTCGGCCTGCAGATCGTCGGGCGGCGCTTCGCCGATGAGGACGTGCTGTCGATCGCGGCGGCGGTGGAGGCACGGCTGGCGGTCGCCGGGATCAATGCGGATCGGTTCGCTGCCGCAACTGCAGTCAGGGCAATCGCATAAGGTAGCGCCACCCCCCACTCAGTTTCACCCAAACCTAGCCGCCATCCACGCCCCGCCCGCCGCATTCGACTCCACCGCCGCCGCGACGAACTTCACCCCGCGCGCGCCATCCACCACATCCGGCACCTGCGCCGCGCGCGCTGCATCCACCGCCCCACCAGAGCGATGCGCTCGAATGATATCCGCGGCGTCGCGGTAGAAATTGGCGAAGGCCTCGATATAGCCTTCCGGATGCGCCGCCGGCATGCGCGACACGCGCCGGGCCTCCGCCGTCGAACCATGGCCGCCGCGCACCAGCGTGCGGGTTTCCTCGCCGTAGGGCGAGAAGCGCAGTTCCTCCGGCCGGCCGCCCGACCATTCGAGCCCGGCTCTGTCGCCATAGATGCGCACAGAGAGGTCATTGTAGTGGCCGGGCGAGGTCTGGCTGGCCAGGATCGTGCCGCGCGCGCCACTGGTCCAGCGCATCATCACATGCGCATTGTCGTCGAGCCGGCGTCCCGGCACGGCGGTGAACAGGTCCGCCGACACCGCCTCGGCCTCGCAACCCGAAATATAGCTCGCCAGATTGAAGGCGTGCACGCCGATATCGGCCAGCACCGCCGACTGCCCGGCGCGTGCCGGATCGGTGCGCCATTCCGCCTGCTTCTGGCCCTCGGCGTCGATCGGTTTGGTCAGCCAGTCCTGGATATAGGCGCCATGCACGGACACGATCCGGCCAAGCTCACCCGCCATCACCATTTCGCGCGCCTGGCGCACCATGGCGTAGCCGGTGTTGTTCAGCGTGACGACGAAGCGTCGGTTTTTGGCGCGCGCCAGCGTCACCAGCGCTTCGGCATCGCTGAGCGTGGTCGACAGCGGCTTGTCGCAGATCACGTCGATGCCGGCCTCGAGAAAGGCGGTGGCGATCGGCGCGTGCAGATGGTTGGGCGTAACGATGACAACCGCCTCGATGCCATCAGGCCGCGCGGCTTCCGTCTGCGCCATCACGGGATAGTCGGCATAGCTGCGCTCGGGCGCGATGCCGATCTCGGCGGCGGAGGCGGCGGCATTTTCAGGATCGGACGACAGCGCGCCGGCCACCAGCACGATCTGGTCGTCAAGGCGCATGGCCAGCCGATGCACCGCACCTATGAAGGCATTGCGGCCGCCACCGACCATGCCGACCCTCAGGCGCTTGCCCGCCGACCCATCCGATGTTGCGTAGACCATGTTTTCTCCTCCGAGCCGATCATTGGCGACGCGCCAAGCGTCAAGCTCGGCTACCACTTTCGAACACAATTTCCAATTTCCATATTGTAATACGATTGTGCCGCGCTAGCCTGAGACTATGAGTGGGGCGGGCAAATCATCGGGACGATCTCTCAGCGACGAGGCGGCGACGCGCAAACGCGGGCGCTCTCTTGCCGCGCTGGGCTATATCCAGCCGCAGACCTATGAGGAACTGCGCGCGGTGCTGTCCTCCGGCACGGTGCATTTCCCCAAGCGGCTGCGCCAGGTGGCGATCTTCATGTGGCAGCATCCGAGCGATGTTGCGCTCGGCACCATCGCGCAGGTGGCCGCGCAGGCCGGCGTGCAGCCCTCGACGCTGGTGCGCTTTGCCCAGATCTTCGGCTATTCCGGCTTTTCCGATTTCCAGGGCCTGTTCAAGGAACACGTCAAAGGCTCATGGCCGGAAGCGCGCGGCGAGCCGCGCACCGAGGCGGAGCCCAATGCCGCCATGCATTTCCTGCACGGCATGGTCGGCGCTTCGCAGGCCTCGCTCGGCCGCATCGAGGCGGGCTTCGACGTTGAGCGTTTCGAGAAGATGGTAACGCTGCTGGCGGCGGCCGACCTGATCTACGTCATCGGCTCCAAGCGCGCCTTCCCGGTCACCGCCTATCTGTCGCTGACGCTGTCGCAGCAAGGCGTGCGCAACGTGCTGGTCGACAATGTCGGCTCCTCCGCGCTCGACCAGGTCGGCTGCATCGGCGACCGAGACGCTGTGCTGGCCGTCTCGTTCAGTCCCTACAATTCGATCACGCCCGACCTGGTCGCCGTGGCGCATGAGCGCAAGGCCCGCATCGTCACCATCACCGACAGCACCTTCAGCCCGCTGATCCCGTTGTCGGACAGCTGGCTGGAAGTGGTGGAATCCGACTTCGCCGGCTTCCGCTCGCTGGCGGCGTCGCTCGCCGTCGGCATGGCTCTGGTCCAAGGCGTCGCCGCGCGCCGCGGCACATGAGGTGCTGCTGGCACAATTGACTATCGGGAATTGCCGTTCCATATTTCAAAAAATAGAAACTTTGTTCCGGGAGGAGGAATGGAGCTTCATCTGCAAGGCAAGGTGGTGCTGGTCACCGGCGCGACGCAAGGCATCGGCCGCGCCATCGCCGAGACGCTCGCGCGCGCCGGCGCTGAGGGATTGGTGATCACCGGACGCGATGGCAAACGCGGCGACGCCGTGGCGGCGGAACTGTCGGCCATCGGCACGCCGACCACCTTCATCGCCGCCGACCTTGGAGACCCGCAAACCCCTGCCCTTCTGGCGCAAGCCTGCATTGACCGCTTCGGCCGTATCGATGGCCTCGTCAACGCCGCCGGGCTGACCGACCGCGCCTCCTTCCTCGATGCCAGTCTCGACGACTGGGCCTCGCTGTTCGCCGTCAACGCGCGCGCGCCGTTCTTCCTGATGCAGGCGGCGATCGCCGACATGCGGAAGCGCGGGGAGCCCGGCGCCATCGTCAACATCCTGTCGATCAACGCCCATTGCGGCTCGCCGGAACTCGCCGTCTACTCCGCCACCAAGGGCGCGCTGGCGACGCTGACCAAGAACGCCGCCAACGCCCACCGCTTCGACCGCATCCGCGTCAACGGCATCAATGTCGGCTGGACCGACACGCCGGCCGAACGCCTGATGCAGGCCGAAACGCTGGGCCACGGCCCGGGCTGGCTCGAGGCCGCCAACGCCGCGCAGCCTTTCGGCAGGTTGCTCAAGCCGGACGATATCGCCAACCTTGCCGTCTTCCTGCTCTCCGACGCGGCCGGCCCGATGACCGGCGCCGTGATCGATCAGGAACAGTCGGTGAACGCGGCTTCGGCATCGTCGGAAACGCTTGGGCCAGCCTTGCTGGACCGGCTTCCGGCCGCTGTCCAGACACCGGCCTATGACCGGAAAACACTCGCGCCCGGCATGGCGCATCTCGGCGTCGGCGCCTTCCATCGCTGCCACCAGGCCGAATACACCGACGATCTGCTCGCGCGCCAGTTCGACCGCTGGGGCGTTGTCGGCATCAACATCCGCCCGCCCACCCTTGCCGACACGCTCGGCCGGCAGGGCGGCCTCTATACAAGGCTGATCCGTGAAAACAGCCACATCGAGGCGCGTATCATCGGCAGCATCGTGAAGGTGGTGGACAGCCAGGCAAGTGCCGCACCGGCGCTCGGCGTGCTCTCCTCATCCGACATCGAACTGGTGACGATGACGGTGACCGAGAAAGGCTATTGCCACATCCCGTCGAGCGGCGTGCTCGATCTCGACCATCCCGACATCGTCCATGATCTTGCCAACCCGCAAGCGCCGCGCAGCGTGCCAGGCATTCTCGCGCGGGCGCTGGAATTGCGCCGGGCCACGCATGGCCGGAAGCTGACGCTGCTCTCCTGCGACAACATCCCGACCAACGGCACCATCCTGGAAACCGCCGTGCGGAGCTTTGCCGAACGGCGCGGCAATGGTTTGGCCGAGTGGATCGCGGGCAACGCCGCCTTCCCCTCCGCCATGGTCGACCGCATCGCGCCGGCGGTGACGCAAGATGACCTCGACAGCGTCGAGCAATGGTTCGGCTACCGTGATGGCGCCGTTGCCGTCTGCGAGCCGTTCCGGCAATGGGTGATCGAGCAGAAATTCGCCGGCCGCATGCCGCGCTGGGATCTTGTCGGCGCCACCTTCGTCGACGACGTCACGCCGTTCGAGCATCTCAAGATGCGGGTGCTGAACGGCGCCCAGACGACGCTCGCCACGCTCGGCGTGCTTGCCGGGCTCGAACACACTTTCGATGCCATCGCCGACCCGCTGCTGTCGGCCTTCATCAGGCGCATGCTGGTCGAGGAGACGCTGCCGACGCTGATCCCGGTGCCCGGCATGGATCCATCGGCCTATGTCGAGCAGAGCCTCGGCCGCTTGAAGAACACGGCGATCCGCCACCGCAACCACCAGATCGCCACCGACGGTTCGCAAAAGATCGTCCAGCGCCTGCTCAACCCGATCCGCGACCGCTTGAGCCAGAACCAGAGCATCGGTCTGCTGTCAGTGCCCGTCGCCGGCTGGATGGCCTATCTCATCCAGGCCGCGGCGCGCTTCGGCAAACGCTGGCCGGTGTCGGACCCCTATGCCGGCAAGGTCGCCGATATCGCCGACGCAATAGGCCGCGATGCGCCGGCGCTGACTTCCGCCATCCTGGCGATCGATACGATTTTCGACCCCGGCCTCGCCGCGAACGAGACATTCCGCGCGACCGTCATATCGGCGCTTGATGAGCTGCTTTCGGACGATCCGATGGCGGCCGTCCGGCACAGTCTGGAACAAGATGAGATCGCAAGGTTGAAACGATCCAAACAATCGGCATTATGAACATGGCCGTGAAGACACGACAGAAGCAATTCCAGGAAAAGTGTGAAACGGTTTTCCGTCCGGAATTGCGCGAAAGCAAAGGGAGAGCTCGTCAGCGTTTCCACGAAACGATGAAGAGCTCTGGGGAGGCAACATGAAACTTGGACTGCTCACCGCGCCCTTCGCGGAGACGCCGCTTGGCGAGGTTGCGAACTGGGCAAGCTCCGCTGGTTTCGAGGCGCTGGAAATCGCCTGCTGGCCAAAAACGTCCGGCGCGACGCGACGCTACGCCGGCACCAGCCACATCGACGCCGCTTCCACCTCCCCCGCGCAGGCCAAGGAAATCGCCGCCAAGTTGGCGGGGAAGAAACTCGCAGTCTCCGGCCTCGGCTACTATCCCAACCCGCTGCATCCCGATGCCGCGCACCGCGAAGCAGTCATCGGCCATCTCAAGAAGGTCATCGTGCTGGCCGCCAATATGGGCGTGCCCGTCGTCAACACTTTCTGCGGCGGCGATGCCTCGAAGACCGTCGACGTCAACTGGCAGGACGCGCTGAAAGTCTGGCCCGAAATCGTCGCTTTTGCGCGCGGCCACGGCATCAAGCTTGCCTTCGAGAATTGCCCGATGATCTTCAGCTATGACGAATGGCCGGGCGGGCACAACATCGCCTATTCGCCGCAGGTCTGGCGTCGCATCCTCGAAACCTGGGGCGGCGATGTCGGCATGAATTTCGATCCCTCGCACCTGGTCTGGCAGATGATCGACCAGGCCCGCTTCATCAGGGAGTTCGGCCCTTACATGCTGCATGTCCACGCCAAGGATTTGATGATTGATCATGATGGTTTGTACGAGCGCGGAATCCTCTCGGCTGGGATAGGCTGGCAGGTGCCGCGCATGCCGGGGCTGGGCGATGTCGACTGGAGCGGCTTCTTCTCCGGCCTCTACCGCGCCGGCTATGACGGATCGGTCATCATCGAACACGAAGACAGGCGGTTTGAAGGCAGCGACGAGCAGGTCAAGCGCGGTTTCCTGCTCGCTCGCGACGTTCTGCGGCCCTACGTCAAGTGAGGGAAAAAGCATGTCGCCCAAAAGTGCCCAGCGGTTTTGGGGCAACGACATGCCTAGGGAAAACATGTCGGCAACGACGTGTGGAGGACAACGAGTTGAGCGGGCCGCCTGAATCTCTTTCTGAGCGACGCGTTTCAACGACTTGGAATTGAAACTGAAAAACAATGTGGAGGAAGTCTGAAATGAAGAAAATCCTGACCATGGTCCCGCTGCTGGCGGGTGCCGCCTTGCTGGCCTCGGTGGGCGTCTCGTCCGCCGCTGGCAAATACACGATCGGCATTTCCAACACCGTGCAGGGCAATGGCTGGCGCGAGGAGATGGTGTGCGCCATGAAGGCGCAGGCGCTGGCTTCCGGCGAGGTGGCAAAACTCAACATCGCCCACCGCAACACCGACGCCGCCGGCCAGCTGGAAGACATCCGCAATTTGATCAGCGCCAAGGTCGACGCCATCGTCGTCAACCCCGCCGATCCGGCCGGCATCAAGGCAGGCCTGGAGGAAGCCACCAAGGCCGGCATCGTCGTCGTCGCCGTCGACCAGGCGGTCACCGAGCCGTCGGCCTACATCATCTCCAACAACCAGGAGGAATATGCCTATCTCGGCGCCAAATGGCTGTTCGGCCAGATGGGCGGCAAGGGCGAGGTGTTTTATATGCGCGGCGCCGCCGGTGCCTCGGCCGACAGCGATCGCGACAAAGGCTTCAAGAAGGCGCTGGCCGAATTCCCCGACGTGAAGGTGGCGCAGGAGGTCTTCACCGGCTGGCAGCAGGACCAGGCCAAGCAGCAGATCCTCTCCTTCCTGTCGACCGGAACGCCGATCAACGGCATCTGGACGTCCGGCATCGACAACGTCATCGTCGACGCGCTGGTGGAATCGCAGGCGCCGCTGGTGCCGATCGTCGGTGCCGACAATGCCGGCTTCGTCGGCCAGCTGAGCTCGGTCAAGGGCCTGGTCGGCGCCGCGGTCACCAACCCCGGTTCGATCGGTGGTGCGGGTGTGACGCTGGCGCTGCAGATCCTTGACGGCAAGAAGCCGGCGCAGCAGACCGTGCTGGTGCAGCCGCAGCTCTGGGAAAACGCCACCGACGAAGGCAAGGCCAAGCTGAAGGCCGCCGCCGACCCGTCGCTCAGCCCCGAATGGCCGGTCTCGATCTCGATCCCGGAGTGGACGACGTACACGAAGGACCAGATCGTGGCCTGCAAGGGGCCGGGGGAGTAAGGAATTGAATTGCATGGCGAGGACGGTTGCCGTCCTCGCCATTGTAGGTCAGCGCTCTACCCCCCTCTGTCCTGCCGGACATCTCCCCCTCAAGGGGGGAGATCGGCAGTCGCGGCGCCGGCTCTCTTCTTGCAACGTCGAAAATTGGCGAAAGCTGAGACGACGTCTAATCTCCCCCCTTGAGGGGGAGATGTCCGGCAGGACAGAGGGGGGCCTCGTAAAGCGCCAACCATCAGCCAGTTTGCTCTAGAAATATTTGAACAGATTGACCCGAGACCCAAACGATTTGACCACCAGCCCCCTCCTCGACGCCACCGGCGTCGCCAAAAACTACGGCGCGGTTGCAGCACTTCGCAACGCGTCGCTCTCCGTGCTACCCGGCGAAGTCCACGCGCTGATGGGCGCCAATGGCGCCGGCAAGTCGACGCTGGTGAAGATCCTGACCGGGGCGATTTCGGCCAATGCCGGGCACATCCTGATCCGCGGCGAGGCGCGCGACATACGCTCGCCCGCCGCCGCGCGCCGCGCGGGCCTGCTGCCCGTCTACCAGGAGCCGTCGCTGATTCCCGATCTCGATGTGCTCTCCAATCTCAGGCTCACCGGCACGCCGGTCGAGCCGTTCCGCGCCTGGGTGCGCGAACTCGGCATTGCCGACCTCGACCTGCGCGACACCGCGCGCGACATTCCGCTGGCCGTGCTGCGCGTACTGGACCTCGCCCGCGCACTCGCCGTCGAGCCTGACGTGCTGCTGCTCGACGAGATGACGGCGGCCCTGCCCGCCAACCTCGCCGAAAAAGTGCTGGAAGTGGTGCGCCGGCAGGGCGATTCGGGGCGCGCTGTGATTTTTATCTCGCACCGTTTCGTCGAAATCTCGGCGCTGTGCGACCGCGCCACCGTGCTGCGCGACGGCGAGACCGTCGGCGTCGTCGACATCGTGCCGGGCGTCGAGGAAAAGATCGTCGAGCTGATGCTCGGCACCCGCATCGTGAAAACCCATGTCGCCGCGCGCAGCGCCGCCGAGAAGGCGGCGCCCGCCCCTGCCCGGCCGCGGCTCGCCGTGCACAATCTGCGCGTCGGCAGCAAGCTCAACGACGTCTCCTTCGATCTCAGGGATGGCGAAGTCGCCGGCGTCGTCGCGCTCGAAGGCCAGGGCCAGGATGAGCTGTTCGCGGCGCTCGCCGGTTCGATCCGCCCCTCGGGCGGCACGATCGAGGTTGACGGCTCTGAGGTGAAATTTTCGCACCCGATCGACGCCATCCGTGCCGGCATTGCCTATGTGCCGGGCGACCGGTCCGAGGCGCTCGCCATGCAGCGCTCGGTCCGTGAAAACATCGCGCTGCCCTTCAGCGCCGCCCTGCGCAACTGGGGGCCTATTCCCATGCGTCGCGAGCGCGCCACCGTGCTCAGCGCCATCGAGCGGCTGCAGATCGACACGCGCGCGCAAGGCGAGGTGCAGCGCCTGTCCGGCGGCAACCAGCAGAAGGTGACGATCGCCCGCTGGATCGCGGCGGATGCCCGCACCATACTGTGCTTCGATCCGACGCGCGGCATCGATGTCGGCACCAAGCAGGAGATCTACAAGCTCCTGCGCGAGCTCGCCGGCCACGGCAAGTCGGTGCTGTTCTACACCTCGGAACTGGAAGAGGTGCAGCGCGTCTGCGACCGCGTCATCGTCATCTTCGGCGGCCGCCTGGTCGACATTTTCGCCGTGGAGGAGGCCGACGAGCCGGCGCTGATGCGCGCCGCCTACGGTCTGCCGCGCGGCGCCAAGGCCGATATCGGGATTTTGGCCGACCCGACCGCCTCCGATGCGCCCTCTTCCGACGCCTTGGGGACGAAGCCATGAGCCATTTCCTGCGCCGCCAGGGCTGGGTCATCGGCCTGTTTGCTCTCCTGATCGTGCTGTTCATCGCCACCAGGATCATCCAGCCCGGCTATGGCAGCGGCGATTTCGGCTCGCTCGCCCGCGCCGTTCTGCCCTACGCTTTCGCCGTCGCAGCCCAAACGGTCGTCGTCATCGCCGGCGGCATCGACCTGTCGGTCGCCGCCATGATGGCGCTGACCAGCGTCACCGCGGCCTCGATGATGGCGGGCGCTTCGGAAGAATACGCGCTGTTCGTCGTGCCCTTCGTGCTCGCCATGGGTCTTGTCCTTGGCGCGCTCAACGGCCTGCTCATCGTCGTCACCCGCGTGCCCGACATCGTCGTCACCCTCGCCATGCTGTTCGTGCTGCAAGGGGCTGCCCTGCTGGTGCTCGACGCGCCGGGCGGCGGTGCGGCCGAATGGCTGAAGGCGCTGATCTCGGGCACCGTGCCGATCCCCGGCCTGCCCGACGCCGTCGACGCCTGGGTCCCGAAGGCGCTGCTGGTGCTGGTCGTCTGCCTCTGCGTGATCTGGATACCGCTCAGGCGCGCGCGCCTCGGCCTCTCCATCTACGCCATCGGCTCCAGCGAACTGGCGGCGTTCCGCTCAGGCGTGCCGGTCAAGCGCACTCGCATCATCGCCTATGCGCTATCGGGCCTGTTCGCCGCCTTCGGCGGGCTGGCGCTGACCATGAGCACCGGCATCGGCGCCCCCATCCCCGGCCCCTATCTCCTAGCCAGCGTCGCCGCCGTGGTGCTGGGCGGCGTCGCGCTCGGCGGCGGCAAGGGCGGCCTGCTCGGCCCCATCGTCGCCGTCTTCGTGCTGCGCCTGGTGCGCACCGACCTGACCCTGCTCGCCATCGACCCCAACGTCACCGCCATCATCGAAGGCGCCATCATGGTGGCGGTGGTGATGTTCGGTGCGTTCATTACGATGCGGGGGCGGCAATGAGCGAGAGTAGCGCTCTACGAGGCCCCCCTCTGTCCTACCGGACATCTCCCCCTCAAGGGGGGAGATTGGCAGCTTCAATGCCTCACTCCTTCTTGCAACGTAGACAATTGGCGAAAGCCATCGTGCCATCCGATCTCCCCCCTAGAGGGGGAGATGTCCGGCAGGACAGAGGGGGGCGCCGTAGAGCGCTGCCCTCCCAGAACATCGGGCAAACCCCATGAGCACCACCGCGATCACCCCCGTCCCCTTCGGCCGCCGCATAAAACGCTTCATGGCCGACCGGCCGCTCGTCCCGCTGATCATCCTGCTCGTCATCCTGGTGGTGATCCTGCAGATCCTGCGCCCCGGCATCGTCAACGAGCGCTGGATCGGCAACACCATCAAATTCGCCATTCCGCTGGCGATCCTCGCCGGCTGCCAGACCATGACCATGCTGACCGGCGGCATCGACCTGTCGGTCGGCACGGTGGCGACGATGAGCGCCTTCATCATGGCCACGCAAATCGTCAGCCAGGACCCGGCGGTGGCCTTCCTGCTGGCGATGATGCCGGCGGTACTGATCGGCCTCGTCAACGGCATCGGCGTCGGCGTCTTCCGCGTCCACCCGCTGATCATGACGCTGGGCACCAGCCTGATCGGCACCGGCTGCCTGCAGGTCTACCAGCGCACCGTGATCGCCTCGGGTGCCAAAATCCCCGACTTCCTCGCCTGGCTCGGCACCGGCGTCACCCGCCTGCCGGACGCATGGATGCCTTCGGAGACGGCGCGCCAATGGCTGACCGATGCAGGCATCGGTTTCAGCTTCCCCAACGCGCTTCTGCTCTACGTGCCGCTGGCAGCACTCATCGTCTTCACGCTGGCCCGCACCGGCTTCGGCCGCCTGCTCTACGCCGTCGGCGACAATGAACGCGCAACCCGCCTGTCGGGCGTGCAATACTGGCAGGTCATCACCGCGCTCTACGTCACCTCGAGCCTGCTCGCCGGCATCACCGGCCTGCTCTATATCGGCCTGATCAAGGCCCCGTCCCTGTCACTCGCCGAACCCCTGGTGCTGCCCTCGGTGGCCGCCGCCGTCATCGGTGGCACCTCGATCTTCGGCGGCCGCGGCGGCTACACCGGCACCATCATCGGCGCCCTGATCCTGACCGTGCTGACGACGCTGCTGACGATTTTGCAGATGCCGGAGGGGGCACGGCGGATTTTGTTTGGGTTGATCGTGCTGTTCGTGACGGCGGCTTATTTGCGGATTGTGGAGGAGCGGTAGGGGGGGTGTAGTGAATCTGATCAACAGCGGGTCTTAGGAATTAGCGTTCGGACTGGAAACGGTGGTAAGCGATATCACCGGCTGCTTTTCCTTCTTGACCCTCGCCCTTTTTGGCGGTGGGTCCACTTGATCTAGCATCTTCTTCCAATACTTGTAGACGCGCTTGGCGATCGCATCGAGCGGGATGTTCTTCCTCCCGGCCTGCATCCTCACGGTTGACGTGCCGCCATATGGTCCCGCCCCATAACTACCCTGCCCCCACCCAGAGGTCATGATCACGGTGTTTGCGCTGTGGTGCATGGGCGTTGACGGAGGGTTCCTTCCGCGCGGTAGCAGTTCAACGTGTTTCGAAGCGTTGTTAAGATCTCGAATGAAGCCCGCTTCATTGACATTCTGCTCAACGACGTTGTGCCATAAACCCCCGGCAGATGTCACGCCATAGGTCGTTTGGAGCTGTGCCTTGTGATAGTGCCACATCCATTCGTGGAAATGATATAAGCTCGTCGTCATCGCATAGATGGTCTGGAAATTGGCCGCACTCGCAAAGTATAGATTAAACGCCGGCGTTACGACTTCCTCGAAGTAGTCTCTGGCACTTACAAGTTTGGTCTTGGACATCCTTATCCCCCTTACGGTGCTGACGACCCTGCTGACCATCCTGCAAATCCCCGTGGGCGGCAAGGCGGATATTGTTCGGATTAATCGTATTCGTCATGGCGGCTTATTTGCGGATTGCGTAGAAGCGGTAGAGAGGACGGTGACTGTTGACCCCCATCGGACGTAGAAACCACAGCTAAGTCTGCTCGCACGTATCGGAGCGATTTTCCTCTGGCGCATCAGCTGCTTCTCTATATAACTTTGACGAGGGGAAGGGGCAGAAGATGAAACTGGGGAAAGTATTCGCACGCTTCTATAAGTCGTTCAATTACGATCATCATCGTAAAGCGCACCGCGATGCAAAGGCTCGACCTTGGGAGATGACTGGACCGCTTTGGTATCCCTACATCGAAGTGCCGATCGATGCGCGGATCACTACAATCGTGGGTGCCAACGAATCCGGCAAAAGCCACCTGCTCGGAGCGATCAGCAAGGCCATTTCAGGCGACGGTTTCAGGCATCAGGATCTGTGCCGTTACTGTGATTTCTTCAATGTCGAGCGGGGCAACGAATTTTGGCCGCACTTGGGTGTCGCCTGGTCCGATGTCACCAGTGACGAGGTGACGAAGATCAGAGCGGAGGTCTCTGGAGCACCTGAGACTTTTGACTCCTTTCTGATGTTCCGAGAGGGACCCAATCGCCTTGATCTGTATTTTCCAGACGGAATCGGTGGGTATCAGCGCGAGCAGCTATTGAATGACGAAGCACAGAGCTTCGGCAAGGCGTATCTCCCCAAGGTCTTTACAATCCAGTCCGACGTAGCGCTACCTGGAGCGTTGCCGACCTCCGAGCTGGTCGAGGCGCAGAGCCATCCTGTGCACGATCGGTATGCACGCAGGCAGTCCCTCGCCATCACCAGAATTCTTCAAGGTGTCTGGGCGGGCGACTCTGAACGCTTTGCCAAGGAACTGCCCAACGCAGCAAAGAAAATCGTTCCGATCATTTCTAAAATGGACGAGAGTCCTGCTGCACAGGAAGAGTTGAAACGGTCCTATGAACTCGCGCGCAAACTGCTACTACAGTTGGCGAACGTCGAACCAGAGCGTCTTGTCGAACTAGCTCAGTTTATCGAAGCCGGCGAGAACGGTCACGTAACAGCGCTGACTGAGAGCATCAATAGCCAGCTAGAGAAGAGACTTAATTTCCCCAAATATTGGGTGCAAGATCGTGACTTTCAACTGAGAGTAACGGCACTAGAATCCGACCTAGTCTTTACTATCCGCGACCGCACCGGTACCCAGTATACATTCGATGAGAGAAGCGCGGGACTCAAGTATTTTCTATCCTACTTCATTCAATCACAGACCCACAAACCGGACCCCGATCGCTCTGAAATTCTGCTCATGGACGAGCCCGACGCGTATCTCTCTGCTGAGGCACAACAGGACTTGCTCAAGATCTTCCGGGGCTTCGCTGAGCCGGACGGTGACGCCCGGCCGGTACAAGTCGTTTACGTGACGCACTCTCCGTTCCTCCTCGACAAGAACCGTGCCGAGCGAATTCGCGTCTTGCAGAAGGGAAAAGGTTCGGACGGAACGCGCGTCATAAAGAACGCTTCACAAAATCACTACGAGCCTTTGCGATCCGCATTTGGCTCCTATGTTGGCGAGACGGCTTTTATCGGCGCCTGCAATCTTTTGGTCGAAGGTGTTGCTGATCAAGTCTTACTCGCCGGGCTATCACGAGCGGTCCAGCGTCGTGGGGTCTCTAGCGAAGCTGAATTGCTTGATCTCAACCGGATCGTGTTGGTTCCGTGCGGCTCTGCCGATCATGTCCCATACATGTTGTACTTGATCCGCGGCCGAGACAGCGACGCTCCATCAGTAATCATTCTGCTCGACTCCGACAAAAAAGGGAACGAGGTTGCCGAGCGGTTGCGCAAAGAAGACAAGGCAACGCGACGGCTAATAAATCCCGACTACGTTATGCAGTTTGCTAAGTTCGATATCATCAACGATGGCAGCCATCGTATGGAAGAGCCAGAAGACCTTCTTCCGCTTCCGCTCGCGGTGGCGGCGGCCAATCGCTATTTTGAGGAGGTCGCCGAGTTCCGTGATGGTAACCCCATTGTCCTTGTGCAGGAAGAAGTTTCTGGCCATCTTGGGCCTACGGCCGGTATGTTCGATGCGCTGGCCACCACCGCTGCCGCTCATGGCGGTCATATTGACAAAATCGGCTTGGCACGTGCCATCGTTGGGCTTTGTGAGGCGCAGGGCCAAAGCCCAGGGCTTGAGCAAGCCATCAAGACTTTTCTCGACGACATGAAGGTCCTTTTTCGCGGGATCAACCGCAAGCGTCGCTCAGCCGATGAGGAGAGATTGCGTCACAGGGTGAAAGCGTTGATCGAGCAGCAACGCAAGATCTTTTTGCAAGATCATCCTAACGGTGCGACTCACGAGCAAGGGCTATTTCTTTTTGAGCGGATTGAAGATGGCCTTGATCATTCGTTGGATGCCAAGGCGATCCGCGATGAGATGTTGGCGCTGACAGTCGAGTTCGGACTGGACGGTGAGCCTTCGGAATCAATTACGGATTTCAATATTTTCGTTGCGAAGTTGCAGGTACTCAAGGACGCGTTTGCGATCAGGGAGGAGGCGACGAGCACCGAGAGAAACGACCCGGTGGTTACAGCGGTGGTATCCTAGAAAAGCCAGAGATCGGCGCGCGCCGACGAAAGTGATGACACTGAACTCTTTAGGTCGCCTCGACAAACCGTGCCCCCGCTATCCTTGCCGTCAGATACCGCCCAGCCTCCACCCGCACCGCCCGGTCACCCCTGCGATGCAACACCAGCGTCGGCACCCTGACTTTTGACAGCAGCGGCCGGACATCGGCGTTGCGCATCAGGCCCGCCGACCAGGCGCGCGCCTGGCGGTCGGCGGTCCGGCGCGAAGGTCGCGAATGGCCGCCTTGCCAGTCCTGCCAATTCGAAAGTCCGACCTGCTGCCAGGTCTTGACGAAAATCGGTCCGCCTGACACGAGGGCAGATGGGGCATTCGCGCCATGGACGACGAGCAGGCGGTGGGCAAGCTGTGAAGCGCTTTTTTCGATTGCTTGCCGCCGTGGTGATGGCGTCCGGCGTGGCCGGCTGCACCAGCGTCTCCTACTATGCGCAGTCGCTGGAGGGCCATGTGCAGATCATGGCCGCGCGGAAAAATGTCGGAAAGCTCATCCACGATCCCTCGACGCCTGTGGCATTGCGCACGAAGTTGACGTCGGCGAGCGCCATACGTCGCTTTGCCACGGATGAACTGGCGCTCCCCGATAACAGCAGCTACCGCAGCTATGTCGACATCGGCCGGGACAATGTGACCTTTGCCGTTTTTGCCGCGCCGCAATTCTCGCTCACGCCACGGACATGGTGCTTTCCGGTCTTCGGCTGCGTTCCGTACCGGGGCTACTTTTCCCAGAAATCCGCGGTTGAAAGTGCCGCCGAACTGCAGCGACAAGGGCTGGACGTCTACGTCTCGGGCGTCACTGCCTATTCCACGCTGGGCTGGTTCAGCGACCCGCTGCTCAGCACCATGCTGCGTCAGGACGCCATATATCTCGCAGGCCTCATCTTCCATGAACTGGCGCATCAGGAAATCTATGTGAACGGCGACTCCGCGTTCAACGAGGCTTTCGCGGTCGCCGTCGAAACCACCGGGGTGAGGAAATGGCTGCGCGCCACCGGCAATCGCGCCGGACTGCGCAGTTATGAAATCGATCGCCAGCGCAAAGCGGATTTTCTCGGACTGATAGCGAAAACGCGGGAGGAGTTGAGGCAGGTCTATGCCAGCCCCCGCACCTCGCAGCAGATGGCTGCCGCCAAAACAGCCGCGATCGACAGGCTGCGGGTGCGCTACCGGCAAATGCGCGACAGGCGCTGGGCCGGATATCGCGGATACGATGCCTGGTTCAACAACCCCATCAACAACGCAAAGCTCGCCGCGACGTCCGTCTACGGCGAACAGGTTCCGGCGTTCCTTCGCCTGTATGATTTGTGCTCAGGCGATTATCCAAGGTTCTATGCTTCCGTACGGCGGATTGCGGCATTGCCCGAGCCTTCCCGTGCGGAGGCACTGAGGAACGCGACGACGTGTCATTGACGTCGACCAGCACGGCGGCCGGCCTCGCAAGCTCGGCCGTGACCAGCGCCGGTTCTGACCGGCGCGCGCGGGAGCGGGGCCGGCCTCACCGTCCGCTCGTCATCCCCCAATCCCGTCCAGCAGCGCCCCCTGCTCCCCCACCCAGAACCAGTGATCCTCCCCCTCCACCTCGACAAACCGCGCCCCCGGTATCCGCGCCGCCAGATACCGCCCGGCTTCGATGCGCACCGCGCGGTCGCCGGTGCGATGCAGCACCAGCGTCGGCGCCCTGACTTTTGACAGCAGCGGGCGCACGTCGGCGTCGCGCAGCGCCTGCAGCAGGCCGGCGACGGCGCCGGGGCTGGAGGCGGCTCGGAGCAGGCCGGCCCACCAGGCGCGCGCCTGGCGGTCGGAGGCGACGCTCGGCGCGAAGGTTTCGATTTCGGCAGGGCCGCCCCAGCCGGCGAGCAGGCGCTGCTGCCAGATGTCGTATTGCGCCGAGGTCAGCGCGAAGGGATAGTCGGGCGCGTGGCTGCCCTTGGCGAGCGAGCCCCAGAGAACCAGGCCGCTCAGGCGGTCGGGGTGGTCGACGGCAAAGCGGATGCAGCCCGGCCCGCCCTCCGAGGCGCCGACCAGCACGGCGCGGCGGCTGCCGGCGGCGTCCATCACCGCCAGTATGTCGCGCGCGGTGGCCTCGACGGTCGGGCGGGCGCCGACGCGGTCGGACAGGCCCATGCCGCGCCGGTCGAACAGGATCAGCCGGCCGAGCCGCGACACAGCGTTGAGCCATGCGCGGCAGCTCCGGTCTTCCCAGATGCGCTCGACATGCGAGATGAAGCCGGGAACAAGCACGATATCGGCAGGGCCGCTGCCTATGGTCTGGTAGGCGATATGGATGCCGTCCACGGCGACATAGCGGGTTCTGGGCATCTCCGGTTCGGCATTGGACACGCGCAGCAGAGCAAGCGTGGCGGGGTCCGGCGCCACGCCGAGTTCGTCGCGCAGCAGCCGCACACAGGTCTCGCCCTGGCGCTCGGCCGCCGCCCGGTCGCCAGCCGCCAGATGGGCGCGGATCAAATGGCGGTGTGCGCTTTCGCTCAAGGGATCGAGGGCGGCAAGGCGGGTCGCGTGGACTACAGCGCCGCGCGCATCGCCCCCGGCGATCCTGGCTTCCACCAGCCGCTCCAGCGTCTGCACCAGCCGGCTGCGCAAGGCCTCGCGGCGGAAGAACACCCATTCCTCGAATTCGGGACAATCCGGCAGCGAGAAGCCGGCGAGATAGTCGCCGGTGTAGAGGCCGGCGGCCTCGTCGAGTTGCCCGGCATCGCAGGCATGATCGAAGGCGATGGCATCGGCCTCGACCAGGAGCGCCGGGCGCAGGATGAGCGATGCCGCGCTGGCTGAAATGACCTCCTCGCCGAAGGCGACGCGTATCTTGTAGAGCGTGCGCCGCAGGCGCGCGCGGGCGGCCTCCGCGTCGGCTTCGGGCCACAGCAGCGTGGCGGCGACGTCGCGCGCCACCGGTCCGCCGGCCTCGGCGAGGTAGATGACCAGCGCCGCCGCCTTGCGCAGAGCGAGCTCTATCGGCTGCCCGTTCAGCCGGAACTCCGGAAAACCCAGAAGTCTGAGTTGTATCCGCTCCATCGATCCGCACGCGGCCGCAAGGGATTCGAGAGGACGTTGAGGGGACGCCGGCCTTCTATCCATCCCCGCGAAGTCGGGCGATCGGGCCCGATCAACTCCCTTGGAGCGAGAAATGTCACCGGTCAATACATCAAGCCACCACGCACCTCATGCCATGGGCGCCGCCCCTGCCAGCACCGGGCATGGAGGTTGAACCATGTGCCAGACCTGCCTCTCCTGGTATGCGCGCTGCGTCGCACCCTATTTCGTCCATGCCGGCTGTTCGGCCGGCGCATTCACGCAGATGCGCAGGCGCGTCATCCCGAGGGCCGAAGGTGTCGTCGTCGAGGTCGGCTTCGGCTCGGGCCTCAACCTTCCCTATTACGATGCCGCGAGAGTACAGCAGCTGATCGGCATCGATCCCGACGGCACCATGCTCGGCCTCGCCGCGCCGAAGAGCCGTGCCATGCCGTTTGCCGTCGAATGCATCCGCGCCGGCGGCGAAAGCCTGCCCTTGGCCGACGGCATCGCCGACACGGTCGTCGTCACCTATGCCTTCTGCACCATTCCCGACGCCGAGGCGGCGCTCAGCGAAATCCGCCGCATCCTGAAGCCGACGGGCCGGCTGATCTTCATCGAACACGGCCAGGCCGAGGGGCCGCGTTGCCGCCGGTGGCAGGAGCGCCTGAACCGGCTGTGGGGATCGATCGCCGGCGGCTGCCACCTCAACCGCGATCCGTTGCACCTGATCGGCGCGGCGGGTTTTCGCCTGCTCGAGGTACAGCATAGCCGCTTCCCCTTGCCCCTCTGGCAATTGGGCAGCCACCATGCCGGCATCGCGTCGGCGGGCTGACCGGCCTTTGCCGACGCTCAGCCCGGCACCGCTCTCTTCGCTCGCTGTCCACCCTGCTCCGCCTCGCCGCGCTCGACAAACCGGCGCCAACCGCCGAAGGACGAGATGTCGGAGGCACCGCTGAGCCCAACGGTTTCGGCCAGGAAGCCCTTGGCCGAACTGCCGTCCTCAAGCTCGACGGTGCCGATGCCGAGCGGCGGCGGGATGGCGGCGACGAAGCGGCCGAAGGCGTCGGCCGACAGCCGCCAGACCTCGACCTCGACGGCGGCGCCGCCCTCGGCAACGCGGATCAGGCCGGGCTTGGGCACGGACTGGCCGGCCAGCGCATAGAGCCTGTAGGCGGTGGATGTTCTTGCCGCTCGCGAAAACCGCGCGCCGAGCTGGGTGAGCTGGCCGTTGAGCGGCATGCCCGACAGATGCGCGCCGACAACCACGAGATCGATCATCCCGTCCGGCGCGCGCTCGTCAAGCGGTGCGCTGCCCGGCTGCGCCCAGCCGGTTGCGCCAAGCGGCAGGCCGCTCGCGGCATGGATGTCGCGGGCAAGTGCCGCCGTCAGCCAATCCCTGCCGGCCATGGCGAGCAAGGTCACGCTCATCGGCAGCCCGTCATCGCGCTCGCCGGTCGGCACGGCGATGCCGCACATGTCGAGCAGATTGACGAAATTGGTGTAGGTGCCGAGCCGGCTGTTGGTGGTGATCGGATCGGCGAGCACGGCGTCCAGCGCATAATGCGTCGGCGCGGTCGGCACGCAGAACAGGTCGACCGAAGCAATGACCGGCGCGAGCCTGGCCTTGTAGGCCTGCAGCGCATAGAGGCCCTTGAAGGCATCGGCCGCCGACAGGCCGCGCGCGCCGCCGATGATCTTGCGTGTCACCGGATGCATGGCAGCTTCATTGGCATCCATGAAATCGCGGATCGCGGCGTAGCGTTCGGCCACCCAGGCGCCTTCATAGAGCAGATTGGCCGTGGCATAGAAATCGCCGAACGGGATTTCGACCAGCCGGCAGCCGAGCTTTTCCAGCAGGCCAAGCGCCACCTCGAAGCCCGTCTGCATCGAGGCATCGCCGAAGAATTGCAGGTCCGCCTTCGCCGGCACGCCGACGCTCAGCACAGGCGGGCGGGCGGCCAGCGCCGGCACCTTCACGGTTCGCGAATAGGCATCGGCCGGGTCCTTGGCCGCCGCGACGGAGAACACCGCATAAGCGTCGTCGATGGTGAGCCCGAACACCGAGACGCAGTCGAGCGTGCGGCAGGCCGGCACCACGCCGGCGGCCGACAGCGCGCCGACCGTCGGCTTCAGCCCGACAATGTTGTTGAGCCCGGCGGGGATGCGGCCGGAGCCGGCCGTATCGGTGCCGAGCGCGAACGAAACGATGCCGCGCGCCGTCGCCACCGCCGACCCCGACGAGGAGCCGCCTGGCACCAGGCTGGCATCGACGGCGTTCCTCGGGATCGGATAGGGCGTGCGCACGCCGACAAGGCCGGTGGCGAACTGGTCGAGATTGGTCTTGCCGACCACCAGCGCGCCGGCGGCCTTCAGCCGCGCCACCACGGTGGCGTCCGTCTCCGGCACATAGGCATATTCGGCGCAGGCGGCGGTGGTCGGCATGCCGGCGACATCGATGTTGTCCTTGACCGCGAACGGCACGCCCCACAGCGGCCTGGCCACCGGATCGAACGGTCCGAGCTTTTGCGCCTGCGCCAGCATCTCCGCCTTGCCGGCCAGATGAATGAAGATGCCGGGATCGTCGGCCGCCGCAATGCGCTCATGCACGGCATCGACCATGGCGGCGACACTGACACCAGCCGCATAGGCCGCATGCAGACTGCCGATGTCGAAGCGGATCTCGCTCATTTGGCCTCCCCCAGAATGATCACCGGCAAGTCCCACTGGATCAGCACGACGCAGCCGTCCTTGGTCCACACCGAATGCTCGGTGCCGACCGGATTCAGGATGACGCTGCCGGAGGGATAGTCGCCACTCTCGTCGCTCTGCGTGCCCTCGAGCACGACGATGGTTTCAAGTCCGACATGGCGGTGGCGCGGTACGCCGGCGCCCGCCCGGTAGTCGAGGATCGCCACCGACGGCTCGACCGGTCCGCCCTTCAACAGCCAGTGCACGGTGATGCCCTCGCGAAAAGGCTCGAACGCCAGGTCGCGCCAGCCGCCACCGACGAGGCCTGCAAAACTCAGATTAGCCATCGGCAAGTCCCTGCAGCACCTGGTCGGTCGTCGCCGTCCAGCCGACGATGGCGCCTTGCGCGCGGATCATGGCGATGGCCGCCGCCTTGAATTCGGGGAAATAGCTTTCCGTGGCATCTTCGGCCAACAGGCACTCATAGCCGCGATCGTTGGCCTCGCGCATCGTCGTCTGCACGCAGACCTCGGTGGTGACGCCGGCGAAAACCAGCTGCTGCGCACCGATCCGCTTCAGTTCGTCACCGAAGCTGGTCGCATAGAAGGCCCCCTTGCCCGGCTTCTCGATGACGATCTCGCCCGGCAGCGGCTTGAGTTCGTCGAGGATCGCTGTACCCGGTTCGCCTGATATCAGCACGCGGCCCATCGGCCCGACATCGCCGATGCGGATCGACGGATTGCCGCGATTGCGCTTGGCCGGCGGCAGGTCGGATAGATCGGCGCGGTGGCACTCCATCGTGTGGATTACCGGCAGGCCGGCGGCGCGGAACCCTTCGATCAATTTCTTCACCGTCGGCACGATCGCCGTAACCCGGCTGACATCATTGCCGAGGCTGGCGCCGAAGCCGCCGGGCTCGGCGAAGTCGCGCTGCATGTCGATGACGACCAGCGCCATCGTCTGCGGCTTGAAGGCAAAGGCGAACGGCTGCGCATCGATTTCCGCCATCAATGATGTCCCGCCATATGCTCGCCGATGATCTGCACGCTCGCTTGCGCGATCGGCGTCTCGTAGACCAGCACGCCGTCCGACATGACGAAGATGCGGTCCGACAGTTCCAAGAGCTCGTCGAGGTCCTCCGACATCAACAGCACGGCGGCCCCCGCATTGCGCGCCTTCATGATGCGGGCGCGGATTTCAGCGACGGCCGAGAAATCGAGGCCGAAGCAGGGATTGGAGACGATCAGCAGGTCGACCTCGCCGGTCAGCTCGCGCGCCAGCACCGCACGCTGCACATTGCCGCCCGACAGCGAGGCGATGGGCGATGACAGCGATGCGGTCTTGACCTTGAACTGCTCGACCAGCCTGGCGCTGAAGGCGCGGATGGCGCTGGCATTGATCCAGCTCACGGGCTTGCCGTTGCCGTCCATGTCGAAGGTGCGGAAGGAGATGTTCTCGGCCACCGTCATTTTCGGCGCGCAGGCATTCTTCAGCGGCTCCTCGGGAATGAGCCGCACATTGAGCGCACGCGCCTCGGCGCGCGTCGCCGCATAGGCGGAGCCGCGCACAAGCACCTCGCCGGCGTCGCGCGGCCGCTGGCCGGCCAACACCTCCAGGAACTCCTTCTGGCCATTGCCGGAAATGCCGGCAATTCCGACGATCTCGCCCGAGCGCACGCCGAGATCCTCGATGCGGATCAACTTCAGCCCGGTGCGATCCGGCGCCTTCAGCGATTTGACCTTGAGCACGATCTCGGCATCGGCCCTGGGTGCTGCGCGGCTGTCGAGGGCAGCGATCGGCTGGTCGCCGATCATCATCGCCGCCATCGCCTTGTGGTCGAGATCGGCGACGCGTCCGGTTCCCGTCAGTCTGCCCTTGCGCAGCACGCTGACATCGTCGGCGAAGGCGGTCACCTCATGGAATTTGTGCGAGATCATCAGCACGGTGAGGTCGCCGGCCTTGGTCATATCGCGCACCAGGCCCAGCACCTCCTGCGCCTCGCCCGGCGTCAGCACCGAGGTCGGCTCGTCCAGCACCAGGAAGGAGCGGCCGAGATAGAGCTGCTTGATGATTTCGAGCTTCTGCTTCTCGCCGGCCGCGAGCTCCGCCACCTTGACGTCGAGCGGCAGCTTGAAAGGCATGCGCTCCATGAACACGGCAAGCTCTCCGCGCTCCTTGCGCCAGTCGATGACACCGGGAACTTTTTCGCGCGAGATGACGAGGTTTTCCGCACCGGTCAGCGAGGGGACGAGGGTAAAGTGCTGGTAGACCATGCCGAGCCCGAGCGCCGAGGCGTCGCGCGGACTGGCGATCGTCACCTCGCGGCCATCGACGAGGATGTCGCCTGACGTCGGGTGATAAAAACCCATCATGCATTTGACCAGCGTCGACTTGCCGGCGCCGTTCTCGCCGAGCAGCGCGTGGAACGAGCCCGCCGGCACCTTCACCGACACGGCGTCCAGCGCCGTGAAGCCGCCGAAGCGCATGGTCATCCCAATGGTTTCGACGCCGACCGCTTTCCTGTCGCTCATCGTGGCCCCCTCACGGCAGTTGCGCGACGAGCGCCTTCGAATTCGACACCGTGCCGAAGACGCCGCCCTGCATCTTGATCATCTTGATCGCCGCCAGATGGTTGCCGTGGTCGGTCGCGCCGCAGCAATCCTCCAGCATCATGCATTCATAGCCGCGGTCATTGGCCTCGCGCATGGTGGTGTGCACGCAGACATCCGTGGTGATGCCGGTGAGAACGATGTTCTCGATGCCGCGCTGGTTGAGGATCAGCTCCAGATCGGTGGCGCAGAACGAGCCCTTGCCGGGCTTGTCGATGATCGGCTCGCCCTCGATCGGATAGAGGTCGGGGATGATGTCCCAGCCCGGCTCGCCGCGCACCAGGATGCGTCCGCACGGGCCGGGGTCGCCGATGCCGGCATTGATGCGGCGCGAGCGCCAGCGCTTGTTGGCCGGCAGGTCGGCGAGATCGGGACGATGCCCCTCGCGCGTGTGGATGATGGTGTAGCCTTTCGCGCGCATCGCAGACAGCACCGCCTTGATCGGTTCGATCGGCGCCCGCACCAGCGACAGATCGTAGCCCATATGGTCGACATAGCCGCCCGGCCCGCAGAAATCGGTCTGCATGTCGATGATGATCAGCGCCGTGTTGTCGGGTCGCAGGTCGCCATTGTAGGGCCACGGATAAGGCTCGGCATCGATCGTGTGCTGGGTGAATTCGGCTCTGGCGTTCATCGGCAAAACTCCAGTCATTTGGTGCCAGTCATTTGGTGATCGACAATTCGCCTGGCGCACCGGCAAGCGATCGTGTCGGCGACGAGGTGGCGATCATGATGATAAGGGTGAGGATGTAGGGCGCGGCGTAGAACAAATAGTAGCCCTGCGTGACGCCGACCGATTGCAGCGCCGGACCAAGCGCGCCCGCTCCGCCGAACAGCAGGGCGGCGGCAAAGCAGCCGAGCGGGTTCCAGCGCGCGAAGATGACCAGCGCCACCGCCATCAGGCCCTGGCCCGACGAGATGCGTTCGGTCCAACTGCCGGGATAGTAAAGCGACAGATAGGCGCCGCCGATGCCGGCCAGCGCGCCGCCGACGCCGGTGGCGGCGAGCCGCACCGTGTCGGGGTTGAGGCCCATGGCGCGCGCCGCATCCGAACTGTCGCCGACGACGCGCACGATCAGCCCGGCCCGGGTGTTGCGGAAGGCCCACCATAGGATGACCGAAAGCACCGCCCCGATCAGGAACAGCACGTTGACGTCGAGTGCTGCCTGCACCTGCGGTATGTCGGACCAGCCGCCGAAGGGAATGGCCGGCAGATTGGGCGCCTTCGGCTTGATGAACGGCTTGCCGAAGAAGAAGGCCAGCCCCGAGCCGAACAGCATCAGCGCGATGCCGATGGCGATGTCGTTCACCTTCGGGAATTTGCAGATCCAGCCATGGAACAGGCCGAAGCACAGGCCGGCGAAGGCGGCGGCAAGCAGGCCGAGCCAGGGCGAGTTGGTCATCACCGCCACCGCATAGGCTGTCATGGCGCCGAAGACGAGCGTGCCTTCGAGCCCCAGATTGATGCGGCCGGAACGCTCGGTGATCGCCTCGCCCAGCGAGACGAAGATGAAGGGCGTCGACACACGGATGGCGCCACCCAGAATGGCCAGCGGCACGCCCCAGAGGCCGATCTCGGTCGCGTCCATCAGGCAGTCCCCTTCAAGAGATCGGGCCTCTTCCACAAATCGGGATTGAAGGCCTTGAAGCGGCCATAAAAGGTTTCGCTGAACAGGATGACGATGAAGATCATGCCCTGCAACACCAGCACGGTGGCATCGGGCAGGTCGAGGCGGCGCTGGATCAGCCCGCCGGACGCGTCGATGCCGCCGAGCAGGATGGCGACCGGAATGATGGCCAGCGGATTGTGGCGGGCCAGGAAGGCGACGAGGATGCCGGTGTAGCCATAACCGGCGGCGAGCGAGGCATTGGCGCTGCCTTGCACGGCGGCGACCTCCAGCATACCGGCAAGCCCGGCAAAACCGCCGGCCAGCGCGGTGAAGCCGACAATGAGCGGCCCAACGGCCAGCCCCTGCACCTGCGCGGCGCGCACATTGCCGCCGGCGATGCGGGCGGCGAAACCCCAGCGGGTCTTTTCGATGAGCACCCAGGAGAGAATGCAGGCAACGACGCCGACCACCAGCCCCCAATGCACGTCCATGCCCGGTATGTTGCCGATGCGGTAGATGTCCGCCAGCGGCTGCGTCGACGGCTTGTTGAGCGAGGCCGGGTCGCGCAGCGGCCCCTCCACCAGCTGGTTCATCAGCGCGATGGCGATGTAGGCCATCAGCAGGCTGGAGATGGTTTCGTTGACGGCCCGGTAGTGGCGCAGCGCGCCGACGGCACCGATCCAGATGCCGCCGGCGGCCAGGCCCGCCACGCCCATGGCAAGAATGACGATTGGCGAAGGCGCGCCGCTCAGCGCCACGCCTATGGCAGCGGCGGCAACACCGCCGAGCACGATGGCGCCCTCGCCGCCGATGACGACAAGGCCAAGCCGCGCCGGCAGCGCCACGCACAGCGCCGACAGAAGCAGCGGTGCTGCGCGCGACAGCGAGTTCTGGATGGAGAACCAGGAGCCGAAACCGCCCCGCCACATGGTCTCGTAGAGCAGGACCGGCGACTTGCCGACAAGCGCAATGAACAGGCTGAACAGCGCCATGCCGACGATCAGCGCCGCCAGCGGAATGACGAAAGCCTCCGCCCGCCGCGCGATCCATTCCAGCGCCGAGGGATAGACCCTGGCGCCGAAGAGTGCCGGCACGCCGGCTCCTGTCACCGTATCCGTCATCACCCCGCTCCCCCTCGGATCAGGCAGTCGAACCGACGACGCCCTCGACGAGATAGTCCATGCTTTCGAGCTCGATGGCGGTCTCGACGAAGGCCTGGCCGGCGGTGGCGACGACAGCGCCCTTGTTGCTCTTCAGCGGCCCCTTGATGACGGAGAAGCCACCCTTCATCATTTCGGCCAGCGTGGCGTCGAACTGCTTGCGCGCCGGCTCGCCGACGGCGGGGCCGAGCGGGCTCATCTTGACGAAGCCGTCGGCCAGGCCGCCGCGGGTGAAGTTGGGCAGCGGCGTGCCGGCGACGAGGTCGTCGACGAACATCTTGTAGACCTTGGCCCAGTTCCACTCGGCGCCGGTCAGGTATTTTTCCGGCGCCAGCGGGCTCTGGTTGGCGTGATAGCCGCAGACGAAGGCGCCGCGCCCGGCCGCCGTCTCGACCACCACTTTCGGGCTGTCGACATGGCAGGTGATGACGTCGGCGCCCTGGTCGACCAGCGCATTGGTGGCCTCCGCCTCCTTCACTGCCAGCGACCATTCGCCGGTGAAGATGACCTGGCAGGTGATGGCCGGATCGACCGAGCGCGCGCCGAGCAGGAACGAGTTGATGTTGAGCAGTACCTGCGGGATCGGCTTGGCGGCGACGAAGCCAAGCTTCTTGGTCTTCGAGGTGTGGCCGGCGACGACGCCGTTCAAATACTGGCCCATGCCGATATAGCCGAAATAGGAACCGGCATTCATCGGATGCTTGGCCTTGTCCCACATACCGCCGCAGTGGCGGAACTGCACGTCGGGGAATTTCGCGCACATGGCCAGCATGTGAGGGTCGAAATAGCCGAACGAGGTCGGGAAGATCAGCGAGGCGCCATCGAGATTGATCATCGATTCCATCGTCTTCTGGACATCGACCGTTTCGGGGACATTCTCCTCCTCGACGACGGTGATGCCCTCGATGCCCTTCAGCGCCGCCGCACCTTCGGCATGCGCCTGGTTGTAGCCATAGTCGTCCTTTGGCCCGACATAGATGAAGCCGACGGTGGCGGTGGCGGCAAAGGCTCTGCTGATGGGAAAGGCCGCCGAGGCAAGGCCGAGTGCCGTTCCAGCGGCGGAGGTCTTGAGCAACTGGCGGCGGCTAAGCATGAATCTGTCGGTCATGTGAATGCTCCCCTGTAGGACCCTTTCCGGGTCGGTTAACGCCTTCTCAAGAAAGTGCATGCAATCGTCGTGCCAGTTCAAATTTTGAAATTTAGTCAATAAAATCAATCGATGATGCAATGATGCGTGCACAAGCGGGAGGCAATTGCATGCACTTTATGCCTTGAAAACAGCCAATTTGACAGACAGATTAAAACATAGGCATAGAGGATACGGCCTGAGTCGGGATCGCGCCGTATGGCCGCTGGATTTCATGGCTTGGGACGCCGGAGCACGGGAGGCGAAGCGGATTTGTCGGGAAAGCGCGGCTTGATCCGGTCGGGCACGACCGTCGATCAGATGGTGAGGGCGATCGGCGACCGCATCGTCACCGGCGTGCTGCGTCCGGGCGAGAAACTCGACGAGGTTTCGCTGGCCGCCCGCTTCGAGGTGTCACGCACGCCGGTGCGCGAGGCGCTCGGCCAGCTCAGCGCGATGGGCCTGGTCGAAAGGCGGCCCAACAGGGGCGCCATCGTCGCCGTCGTCACCCAGGAGCATCTCACCTCGATGTTCGAAAGCATGGCCGAGCTGGAAGGCATATGCGCGCGCTTCTGCGCCGAGCGCATGACCGGCAGCGAGCGCCGCGCGCTCGAGGCCGAGCACCAGGCCTCGGCGCGGCTGGTGCGGCTGGGCGCCGAGGAAGACTATGAATACTTCAACACCGAGTTCCACAGCCGGCTCTATCGCGGCGCTCACAGCACGCACATCCAAGAGCTGACCGCGACGACGCGCAGCCGGCTGGCGCCCTTCCGCCGCGCCCAGTTCAGGCTGGCCGGACGCCTGGCCAAATCCTGGCAGGAGCATGACGCCATCGTCACCGCAATCCTGCGTGGCGACGGCGCCGCCGCCGGCAAGGCCGCGCGCGACCACGTCTCCATCGTCAGCGAGGCGAGCGCCGTCTTTGCCGTCGGCGACCAGCCGAAGGCGGCCACCACGATACGAGTCACGTCAGGCTGACGATCCACCCGGCGTCAGCGCCATCGGGGACATGGTCCAGCTATGTGGCACCGCGGTGCAACAAGCCCTTACCAAAACCCCACCAGCGACCTCAGCATCGCGGCCGGGCCAACCGCCTCGCGGCACGTCTCACGAAACCCGGCCCGTCCTGTTGCATCGAGCACATCGTCGTCGATGGCGCGCAGGATGGTGCTCGCGTTGCGCCAGCCGATCCTGACCAGCGCCGATGTCAGCTCGGCGCGCGCCGGATCGAAGGCCTTTTCATTCGTCGCGCTTTCGGCGGGATCAAAGTCATTACTCGCGCCGAGTTTGTGCCTGGGAATCGCCACCTCGCTGCGAACGTCGAAAGGACTGACACAGCCGAGGAAATCAGAGATCAGATAAAGCGACGTGGCCGGCGCCGCGACAAGCTGCTCATAGGCGACGAAATGCACAGGCGCGCCGGTGCGGCGAAGCGCATCCATGGCGAAATAGAACTGGTTCCAGTAATCGGCCGGCGAGCGGAACCTGTATTCCATGCGCTTGGGCTCGGTGAAATCCTGCCTGACTTCGAACGGTTGCTCGAGGAACGAGCCGAGATTCCCGTTCGGCTTGAAAATCGTGTCGTTCCTGGCAAGGCGGAACCATGACAGGATCTGTGTGACCGGATCCTTGCTCATGACGACAATGGGCAAGCCCCCATGGTCGACCTCGCGCCCGCTCATGAGCGCCGGGAAGATTCCGTGTTTCCAGAATCCCTGATCGAAGACGACCGGGATTTCGAGGTAACGTTCGACGAGATGCTTGGCGAGATTGGTGCCGGATCGCGGCGTCCCCATCACCCGGACGGCATCAATGCCGAGCCGCTCCCGCGCTCCGCCAAGCGTCGACATGTTCACGATGCTTCCCATTACGCCCTGCGAAAAACGGGTTGATCGGCTACCAATGCGCCGGCCTGTCTGGCCGGCCCGGCCAGCACCGGATGCGGCCCGTAAATCCTGGGCGTCGGATCGTCTGAAGCGGTCTCTGCGACGGGGTCAAGTTCTGCGGCATGGTCGACTTCCGCGACATGGTCAATAGCCGCGACATGGTCGACAATGGTCGCGAAAAACGCGCGCTCGCGGATCGGGCGGTATCGCGTCGTGATGGTGTGGCGCAATTCGGCGAGCCACACCGGATCGGTGCAGGCCTTGGCGATTGCGGCACACCAGCCTTCGACGTCACGCGCGGGGATGGTCGGCATCAGGCCCTGCGTCGCCTCTGTCAGCGACGGCGCGTCCGAGATCAGCACCGGCAGCCCGAAATCGAGGCACTCGGCCGCCCCCAGGCCCCAGCCTTCGACCGCCGAGGGATAGACGCTGAATTCGGCGTCCCGGTAGAGTTCCGCCAGTTCCCGGTCGCTGAGGTTGGAGCGGAACTGGACATGCTCGGCAAGCTCGGGATGCTCAGCCATGAAGGCGGTAAGCTCTTCATACATCCAGCCCCACCGGCCGCACAGCACGAGCGTCGGCAGCCTGTCCCCCAGCAGCGGCAAAAGCCGGTGCCAGACCTTGAGCAGAAGGATGTGGTTTTTCCGGATCTCGATCGTCGAGCAGTAGAGGACGAATTTGCGGTTCCGGTTTTGCTTTACGACGGACATCTCCCGGTCGGTGACGCTTTCCCTCAGGAAGGCGCCGGGCGATGCAACCGCGACCTGGGGAATCCGGCGCAGGCCGGAGGCTTTCGCATGACACTTCACCCTGTCGGCGGTGTATTTCGACACGCAGACGAGCAGCTGCGCATTTTCCAGCTGCCATGCCGTGTTGCGGACAAAACCGCGCGCGTGATGCGGACCGACGAATTGCGGGAAGTCGATCGGAATGAGGTCGTGCATCAAGGTGAAGATGCCGCTTTTGGCTTTTCCCGTGAGCTTCTTGGCGGCGAACTCGTGCACGCTCGCACTGGACAGAAAGCAGATGACGTTTTCGTCTTTCAGCGGATCTCCGGTATCGAGCCTGCTTGGGCGGAGCGCCGACTTCACGATCTTGAAAAGCCGGATGGCCGTCTTGGACAGTTGGAACTTGAGCCCGCGCCGCTTCTCGGAACCCGAGAGGAAGATCGCCGCCACGCGATCGAACTCGCGCCCGCAGGCGAAGGGCGCCTCCCGCATGATCGACAGCACTTTCCACAGCCGCGCCAGATACGAGCTGCCCTCGCCGCCAACCGGCTGCGGCAGATCACCGTCGACAAGCCGCTTCAGATAGCGAAGTTCGGTTTCATCGAGCCTCTGACCCTGCCCCCATGCGTCGACGATGAAGAAGCCGACCGGCGAGCCCTTCCATCGAAGCGCCTGGCGAATGAGCGCCGTTTCGACGCGCGGGATGCCCACTGGCGGATGCGGCCCCCAGCGAAACGGCAGGGACGCATCAATATACAGTTTTTTCAATGGCTTACCTCTGAGGTTGCTTCACCGAAATCAATCAATCCGGAGGCAACAAAATCCGTGGCGGTCAAAGCCGCATCCTTTCGGATCGTTTGCCTTTGTTCCGATCGAGGCCCCGGAGGCTTCGCAAATGGCTTTCCCGGGAGTGCCAATCTATCTACGTGGGAAATTTACCCACGTCAAGTACGCGCGGTTGACTTGTGGGTTATTTTCCCACACATTGAGTCAGTCAGCGACTGTAAGAGGAAAGGAAGCCAAGACATTCCATAGGATTCAGCGGACCGTCCGCCCCCCGCATGGTCCGCGGAAAGCAGCCGTACCAAAAAAGCTCATACCCCTACCCAACGAGCCCCGTACGGCTGTGCCGGCCGGTCCCGTCTATCGCAAAGGACGGACCGGCCGGATTACCGCTCCCTCCACACGCTGGCACATCAATCGCTTCGTCATCCTGGGGCGGAGTAAGGAGCGCAGCGACGCGGCGCAGCCCCCAGGATCCATGCCGCGACTTCGAAGCCTCGCCACGGTGCAGAATTCTGCTCCGCTGCACGCCACGGCTAAGGTCACGGAATGGATCCCAGGGTCTTCGCGACGGAACTGCGCTCCTGCTTCGCCCAGGGATGACGACGCGATGCGCGGCTTCCGGGAAACGATGAAGGCTCTAAGGCCCGCCAGGTCCACCAGGCCCACCGGGACCGCCAGGTCCACCCGGCCCACCGGGGCCGCCCGGACCACCGCCGGGCGCGTCCGGCCCGCCCGGCCCAGGAGGCTGACCAGGCAGACCGGGTGACTTGGGCCCGGGCATGCCGGAGCGGTTTGGCCCGCCGGCACCGCGACCACGCGACGCCGACACAATATTGCCCTCGCGATCGAACCCGACCTCGATAAATGCCCTGACGACACCAGTCGATTTCTCATCGCCGTTCTGATTGTCGACGGCGACGCCAAGACCCGATTCCAGCCGCTGTCCGCGGCGCTGCAAAAACGTCTCGTAAAGAACATCGGCGACATTGGCCTGCGGCACCGGCGCTTCCGCTTCCAGATGCACCACTTTGTATCCGCCCTTGGCCTTGGTGAGGGTCAGCTGAACGCGCCGATTTGCCAGCGGCGACGATCCGGGGCCGATCTTGAGCTGCCCGACCTGCAACGCACCTGAGCGCACCACCGCCAGGCCGCGAAGCTGATAGGTCTGCTGGTGCGGCCTGGCCTCCACCAGGCTGGCGACGATTTTCCCGTCGGGCCGGCGAATGCCGTGGACGGCCACGATATCGCCTACCCCGACCGTCAATCCCTCCGCTAGCTGGCTGGTGTCGACCTGCTGTCCCAGCACCCGCATCGAGCCGGCGGTCTTGCGCTCGACCGGTCCGACCACCTCACTGGTGACATGGATGGCTGAGGTCACGATGCGATCGGCCTGTTGCACCACCGCGACGCGCACGACATGCCCGATCTTGAGGCTGTCCGGGGCGAGGCGGACGCCGTCGATCCAGACCGGCACGTCGGGCTGGTACTGAACCCGCACGCCGTTGACGAAAATGCTGCCGAAGCGCTGGATCGTTCCGACGATGCCGGTGCCGCCGATGCCCTGGTCGCCGTCGGTCCCTGCCGTCCAGCCGGTGCCGCCAATGCCCTGGTCTTTCGACGGTTCGGTCGCCCGCGCAAGCAGACTGAATAACACCGCCGGCACGGCGGCTGCGAGCGTTAGGAAATCCCGTCTGGTCGGTCTCCCGCTCATGCCGTCTCTCCGCCGGCACCCTTGTTTTCAGGCTTTTCCTCGGCAACCAGCGACGTGCCGTCGGAGGTGAGGATATAGACACCCCAGTTCCACCGGCTGGTGCCGCCTGGATCGCTTTGAATGGCCTGGTTTGCGTATTTGTTCAGGCGCAGCAGCGTTTCGACCGCGATCTCGCGGCTGTAGGCCTCGAGCGACCTGGCCAGCTCTTCCGACAGCCCGTCATAGTGGACGGCGCGCTCGAGGAAGGGCGGCGCGTCGGCCAGGACGTTGTCGACCGAGGCCGCCGCGTGATCCCCGAGATTGCGGGCAAAATAGTAGAGCCGGACCTCGCCGTCGCCGCGCGGCACCATTGCCCCTTCCATCAGCACGATCCGGTCCTTGCCGTCGATTTCGACCAGCTTCCGGTCGAGCCAGTCGTCGAGAACCGCGCGTGGCCTGAGATCGCGGGTCACCGATTCCACCAGGCCGGCAAAGGACGGCTCTCCCGCCTCGCTTGTCCGCGCCAGCGGTAACGGCACGCCCTTGGCGTCGACGAACTGCGGATCGGCGAGCCAGCGCGCGACGATGGCGCTCGTCCTGGAAACGGCATCGGGCACCACCCGCACCGGAGCGCCCGCCCCTCTCAGCCGGCTGACTTCCTTCCGGTGGACACCCGTCAGCAGGCTGACCCTGGAGTCGGTCTGCTGCTTGTCCGGCAAGGCGAATTCATGCTCCGCCACATTGACGTAGAGCTGGCGCAGCAGATCGACGAAGGCCGGAAAGGTTACGCCACATTTGATGGCAAGCCGCACCAAAGGGCGAAGAACCCGGTTCAACGCGTTCTGGACCCCTGCGGCATCCAGATATTGTCCCGCCGATTTGCTCATCGTCGTCCTTCACTTGCCAATCGTGAAATCGGTCATCCATCCCTCGGAAATTCCTGCCGAAAATAGCTTGTGGGAAATGCTTCCACAAGGGCACCCGCCAAAGAAGCGACATCGGCGGCCCTTCTGTTGCGTCAGTTCCGGTTGGCCGCATCCAGACGGGGAACGATGCTTCGACTTGGCCGAAATCATCCCGGGGCGAGTTTCACGCCAGTTGACACGTGTGAAATTTTCCCACAACTATGGTCCGGCAGCTGCAACCGCCAGCCCATGCTCGTCAAGGAGAAGCCTTTTGAAGAAGCCTTATGTCAGACCAACCATAGTCCGGGCCGGAGGAATTTTCGAAGAAACACCTGGTGAAGTCACCGGCGGTGCCAGCACATACGCCGGAAATGGAAAGCATATCGATCCCGTTATTTTGATAGCCGCCGATATTGTCTCGTCCTATGTCTCGAACAACCCGATTCCCGCCGCCGAACTGCCTGACTTCATCGGGAAAATCCACGCGTCGATTCGCAATATTTCGGATGGCGCTGCCGATGGTGGCCCAGACGAGATCCGATATGCCGTCCCCGTGAAGAAATCCGTCACCCCCGATTTCATCATCTGCCTGGAGGACGGCAAGCGTTTCAAATCGCTGAAACGGCATATCGAGACGAACTATGGCCTGACGCCGGACCAGTATCGCAAGAAGTGGAACCTGCCTTCCAACTACCCGATGGTGGCGCCAAACTATTCCGCGACCCGCTCGAAACTCGCCAAATCCATGGGGCTAGGCCGCAAATCAAAATAGGCGGCCGGAGGCGGCGCGCGCCGCCCTCACAGCGCCAGGCTCCCCTGCTCCGCCTCCTCGGCATTGGGGTCGCCGGGCGCCGTGGCCCAGGCGAGTTCGACCAGCGTCACGGTGCGCTTTCCCGTGCCGTCGAGCTGGCAGACGATCAGGCCTTGCTCCTCGATATAGGTCAGGAGACGCCGGGCGCGGCGCAGCGAGTGCGAGCCATAGGCGCGCGCGATCGCGGCGTCGCTCGGGCACGGCCAGCCTTCCTTGGCCGCCCGCGCGATCATCATGAACACGCCCTGCATGTCGTCGGGCAGCAGCGAGGCGCGCACGGATACGTCGCGCCACGCGTCATCCTGCGTCGTCTCGGAGCCAAGGCCGGCGCGGGCGCGCGTCAGCATGCGGCGGAATTCGGCGAGGTCCGGCACCACAGAGGCGAGGCCCTCGATGCGGCAGCGCACGACGAATTCCTGGTAAAGCACGCCGATGACGCGAAAACCCGCATCGGGCTGCGCCAGGATGGCGCGCAGCACGCGGTCGACCCGCTCGCGCCGCTCGGCCAGATCCTCGGCGCTGATTTGCGGCTCCGCCGGTTCGGGGCGGATTTCCAGCGCCGCCGATTTCGCCGCCATCAGCTGGTCGAGCAGGTCTGGTGACGCCACCCGGCGCGGCGTGCGCACCGTCTCGGGCGGAGGCGCGGCCAGGATGATCGCGCGTGCGTCCTCAAGGGCTGATTCCGGCATCGCCATCAGCCGCGGCGTGCCGTTGCGCGGGCTGGTGTCGGTCGGGCCGATGCGCAGCCCCAGCGGCCGCCGTGACAGCGCCGGCCCCAGCGCCATGAACTGCCCGCGCTCCAGATCGCGAAATGCTTCCGCCTGGCGCCGCTCCATGCCGAGCAGATCGGCGGCGCGCGCCATGTCGATGTCGAGGAAGGTGCGGCCCATGAGGAAATTGGAGGCTTCCGCCGCGACATTCTTGGCGAGCTTGGCCAGCCGCTGCGTGGCGATGATGCCGGCGAGCCCCCGTTTGCGGCCACGGCACATCAGATTGGTCATGGCGCCAAGCGAGAGCTTGCGCGCCTCGTCCGAAACCTCGCCTGCCACCGCCGGCGCGAACAGCTGCGCCTCGTCCACCACCACCAGCATCGGATACCAATGGTCGCGGGCAACCTCGAACAGCCCGCCGAGGAAGGCGGCGGCGCGCCGCATCTGGTTTTCGGCGTCGAGCCCTTCGAGGTTGAGCACGGTGGAGACGCGATGGATACGCGCCCGCTCGCCGGCCGCCTGCAGGCCGCGCTCGGTATGCTCCTCTGCATCGATCACCAGATGGCCGTAACGCTCGCCGAGCGAGACGAAGTCGCCTTCGGGGTCGATGATGGTCTGCTGCACCCAGGGCGCGCTCTGCTCCAGCAGGCGGCGCAACAGATGCGACTTGCCGGAGCCCGAATTGCCCTGCACCAGAAGGCGGGTCGCCAGCAGCTCCTCGAGATCGAGGTTCGCTGGGGCGCCCGCCGTGGTGTGTCCCATCTCGATCGCAACGGTCATGTCTCGACTCAAAAAGGTCTCCTGCGCAGCATGGGGCTTAGCAACCCAGGTGCTGCCCGTCGAGCACCGATGGCCCGCCATAGGGTGTTGCACACAGGTGTGAGGGACGACCAAGGGCCATAAGCGTGATCGCCGGCCTGTGGATAGTAACCACCTGTTCACCATGAGCCGGCGTTTCGATTGAAGGCGTCCGGCATCCGCGTAGCCTGACCTTGCATCGCGCCCCAACGAGATGCACCCCAACGCCCCAAATGGCGGCCGGCGTCTTCAAGTTTCCTTTGTGTATGCGCCGGTCGTCAGTTTTTCCGCCAGTAGGCAAACCCCATTCGTCATTGAGCCGCCACTTTAGGCCGGTTAGCATGGGGCGGGCTTATCGGGGTTATGCATGGCGGGTTGGCATCGCTTTGCTTTTTGCGCTGCATTGCTGCTGGCGCTGCAGGCCGTCGTGCTGGCATGGCCGGCACGGGCCGATGACGCCAGGCCGTTGCGCGGCGTGGCGCTGGTCATCGGTGAATCGCAATACCGTTCCCTGCCCGCGCTTCCCAACCCGGCCAACGATGCGCGCGCCGTCGCCCAGCTTTTGACCAGCCTCGGCTTCGAGGTCAGCTCCATTCCCGATGGCGACGGGCCTCGCCTAGGGCGCGGCCTCAAGCATTTCGTCGAGGACGCGGCCGGCGCCGACGTCGCCCTGCTCTACTATTCCGGCCACGGCATCGAGGCCGGCGGCGAGAACTACCTGGCGCCGGTCGAAGCCGACGCCTCCTCGCTTGCCGATCCGGCGAACCGGCTGGTTCCGGTCTCCACTCTGCTGGCTGAACTCAAGGCCAGCGTGCCGGTGGCGATCGTGCTGCTCGACGCCTGCCGCTCCAACCCGTTTCCGCCTGACGCGACGCTGAACGCCCCATCAGGCCCGGCACCGTTGGCCGCCGCCGGGCTCGATCTCGCTCGGGGTGTCGCAGCCCTCGCCGATGCTGCCGATGCGCCGCAAAGTCTGGGCGAGGTCATCGGCTTTGCCGCCGCGCCTGGACGTGCGGCGCTGGACGGCGAGCCCGGCGGCAACAGTCCGTATGCCGCGGCCCTTTTGAAACATCTCGCGGCTGGCGGTTTCGCCTTCGGCGATGTCATGACAATGGTCACCGAGGAAGTCTACGTGAAGACCGGCGGCCGGCAATTGCCCTGGACGAACGCCAGCCTGCGGCGCCTGCTCTATTTCGGCCAGGCACCGGAAGAGACCGGCAGCGACGAGGCCTCGATCCGTTCCGCACGGCGCAAGCTCTTGCTGACCATCGCCGCCACGCCCGCCGAGCAGCGCTCGATGGTCGAAACGGTGGCGGCGCAAAATGAGGTGCCGCTCGACCAGCTCTACGGCATGCTCGGTGCCTTGCAGGTCGACACGTCGGCCGGTCCCGCCGATTTGCGGGCGCAGCTCGCCGCAGGCGCGCAGAAGTTGCGTGAGATCCTCGACCGCCACGATACCGAAACCCGGCAGGATCCGGAATTGATTCGGCTTTCCGGCCTTGCCGACCGCGCGCAATCGGAAGGCGCCATCCAGCTGGCGCTGACCTTCCGCGCCAAGGCGAGCGCTCGCGCCGAGGTGATCGACAAGCAACTCGATGAGGCAGAGGCCGATATCGGGCAGCGGCGGCTGGAGCTGGCTGATACTTTTGCCGACCATGCCCGCACGGCGATCCTGAATTTCGACTATCGCACAGCAGCAGAGCGCTACGAGGACGCCTTCCGCCAGGCCGAGCGCTGGGATCCGAAGACCGCCTTCATCTACAAGATCTTCGAGGGCGACGCGCTGACCGATCAGGGCATGATCAAGGGCGAGAACGCCGCGCTGTCGCAGGCGGTCGACGTCTACGAAGCGGCAAAGCTCCTGCCCGGGGTCACCGTCTTCACCGGCGGCCCGGCCGGCGTCGCCATCAACGAAGGCGTCACGCTGACAGCGCTGGCCGCGCGCGAAAACGGCACGGCGCGCGTCGAGCAGGCGATCAAGGTCTATGAGGACGCGCTAAAAACCTTCACCCGCAAGCGCACGCCGGCAATATGGGCCACCGTGCTGATCAATCTCGGCAACGCCTATGACCTGATGGGACAGCGCGCCGGCGGCACGGTCTATTACGCCAAGGCCATGGATGCCTTCCGCCAGGCAACGAAGGTCTACACGAAGAAGACCAATCCCGATGAATGGGCCGGGCTGCAGAACAACATCGGCAATGAATTCACCGCGCTTGGCGACTCCGGCGATGCCAGGAAGAGCTACGCGGCGGCGATCGATGCCTTCCACGGCGCCCTCTCCGTGTGGACGCGCGACAAGGTACCGGTGCAATGGGCGATGGCGCTGGCCAACCTGGCCGTCGCCTTGCAGAGACTCGGCGAGATCGAGGGCGGCACGGAGAAACTGGAGGCATCGCGGGCCGCCTTCCAGGATGTGCTGGAGGTGCGCACCCGCCAGACCCAGCCGGTCGACTGGGCCAACACGCAGAACAATCTCGGCGCCGTGCTGCTGTCGCTTGGCCAGCGCGGCAAATGCCCGGACTGCTTCACCCAGGCGCTTGCCGCCCTCGACCAGGCGCATGAGGTGATCACCCGCAGGCAGGACCCATTCACCTGGGCGACCATCACCTACAATCAGGGCCGCGCCTATCGCTTCATGGGCGACGCCGAAAACAGTGTGCCGCGCTACCGCAAGGCGCTGGAGCAGATGGACCTCGCTCTAACGGAATTGACGCGCGAAAAATCGCCGGTCATCTGGGGCAAGACCCATTCGGTACGCGGCGAAATCCTGCTCGCCATCGGCACAAAGACCCATGACAAGGCCAGCTTGCTTGCGGCCCGCGACGCCTTCACCGCCGCCCGCGACATTTTTCGCGAGCAGCATTATTCCCCAGGCTTCGAAGGTTTCTACGAGAAGGAACTCGGCCTGGTGGACCAGCAGCTTGCCCTGGCGAAATAAACCTGGACGATGTTCCGATATCGGCCGGGCGTAGCCTCTGGCTTCGCATCAGCTTGGTCGCCGCTTTGGCGCCGTGTCTCAGGCAGGCGTCACCGGCGGCAGATGCGGCGCATCCAGCCCCTCGAAAGGGTCGCGCCAGGCGTCGATGGCTTCGAGCTGGCGATACCAGCGGATGAGCGCGGAATAATCCTCGAGCGGCAGGCCGGCGACTTCGTTGAAGGGCAGGAACGTCGCCATGCGGAAATCGGCATAGGAGACCCGATCTCCGACCAGCCATTGCCGGTTGCCAAGCGCTGCTTCCAGGATTGCCGCCGTCGTGTGGAACAGCTTCAGCCCCTCCTCGACCAGAAGATGATCGATTGGGCCCAAGTGATAACGCTGCTTGGTGCCGCGCTCGAAATGCACCATGTCGCAGGCCCGCGCAAAATTCTCCTTGCCCCAGCTCAGCCAGCGGATCATGTCGGGTTCGTCATGGCCGGTGCGCCAGAAATCCGATCCGACGTCGCGCGACAGCCGGCAGGCTATGGCGTCCGCTTCCCAAAGACTGCCGCCCGGCCACGCCAGTATGGGGAGGGAAAGGTTGGGATTGAGCGGTCGGAATCGCTCCGCTTGCCCCGGCGCGAAGGGTGACGCGAATTCGAAGGTCACCTGCGCCTCGAGATGGCGTGCCACCGCGACCGCCAGGCGCGGATTGGGATTGCGGCTGAAGTACAGTTTCATCTCGCTTCCAGCCGGCATTGGCTCGACCTTGTCACGCATAGATGCCTCTCCTTGTCCTGGCGAACATCGCCAGACCTAGGACGGAGGTGGCCGATCTAATCCGACAAAGTGTGGGTTGACCACCATCGATGGCGAGGCGACACTTCATCTCGCACCAAGGCAGGAGGAATTGCGATGGACGAGCCCGAACGGTGGCGCCACATGTCGACAGCGCCCAAGGACGGCAGCCGGATCCTGGTCACGGTCCGTCCCTCCGAGCAAGGGCCGGCGGAAGTCGACCTCGCCTACTGGGCGCGCGGCGACCAGTTCGCCGGCGAAGGCTGGCGGGCGTCGGATTCCTCACCCGGCCGCGTCGTCGAATATGCCGAACCGGAGCTGAAATGCTGGATGCCCCTGCCCTCGGCCAATCTCAGCCGCGGCGGCTCGATGCCGGCGCCGTGGGAGGGCGACGACGCGCAGCAGCTGGATGGGTCTGGGATTTAGCGGCCGCGCGCGCCTTCCGATCTAATCTTCAAAACAAAAACGCCGCCGTGGCCGGGTTCGGGCCGTCGCGGCCGGTAGCCGAATCCATGCCCGCGATCGTCTCCAAATCCTGCGCGTCCAGTTCGAAGTCGAAGACGTCGAAATTGGCCGCGATGCGGTCCTGGCGGACCGATTTCGGGATGACGATCAGCCCTTGCTGAAGGTGCCAGCGGATGATCGTCTGCGCCGCCGACTTGCCGTGCTTCCCGGCAATGCCCGCGATCGTCGGGTCGCTGAGCAGCCGGCCGCTGCCCAGCGGGCTCCAGCTTTCCGTATGGATGTTGTGCTGGGCGTGAAATTCCCTGAGCGCGCGCTGCTGGAAACGCGGATGCAGCTCGATCTGGTTGGCCACCGGAACCACGCCGGTCTCGCCGATGATGCGTTCCAGATGGTCCCTGTTGAAATTCGAAACGCCGATCGACTTGATGCGGCCGGCCTGCTTCAGCTCGATCAGCGTCTTCCAGGCCTCGACATATTTGTCGCGGCTGGGCACCGGCCAGTGGATCAGGAACAGGTCGATCTGCTCGATGCCGAGTTTTTTCATCGTGTCGTCGAAAGCGCGCAGCGCCGCGTCGCGTTCATGCGCGCCGTTGCGCAGTTTCGAGGTGATGTACAGCGCGCGTCTCGGCACATCGGCCGCACGGATCGCCTCGCCGACGCCCTCCTCGTTCTGGTAGCCTTCGGCCGTGTCGATCAGCCGGTAGCCGGCCTTGATCGCCCAGCCCACGACTTGGGCGGTGATGTCGTGATCGACCTGCCACACGCCAAGGCCAAGCTGCGGGATAGTGGCGCCGTCGTTCAGCGTGATCTGTGCGGGCATGGTCGGGTCCTTTGCGAAGAGATGTCCGGGCGGTCGCCCAACGCAGCCTATCTAGGCACGCGCCGGGGCGACGACCAGTCGCCGGTGGACAAATTCGCGAGGCTCGAACTTCGCAGCCCTGATGTCTGCGTCAGGGGAACCGGTTCATTTCGGCCGGCGCACCGCCCGCACCACTCCGGTTGACGTGCTGCCGCAGTAGAGGCGGTCTGCGCCATCGGATTCCAGCCCCGAGACGGTCATGCCGGCCGGCATGTCGAGCCGCTCCAGGAGCTTGCCGGTCTTGGGATCGACGCGACGCAAATCGCTCTCGTCGCCTTCCCAGGTGCCGTGCCACAGCTCGCCATCCACCCAGGTCACGCCGGTGACGAAGCGGCTGGATTCGATGCTGCGCAGGATTTTCCCGGTCTCGGGATCGATCTGGTGGATCTTGCGCTCGCGGTATTGCCCCACCCAGAGCGTGCCTTCGGCCCAGGTCAGCCCGGAATCGCGGCCGCCACCGGGCGCCGGGATGGTGGAGACCACCGCGCCGGTATCGGGATCGATCTTCTGGATGCGATCATCGGCGAGCTGGTAAAAATACCGGCCGTCATAGGCGGTGCCGGCATGTGCGGCGACATCGATCGAACGCAGTTTCTGCCCGCTTTGCGGATCGAAGGCATTCAGCCTGTCGCCAGAGGCAAACCAGACATTCTCGCCGTCGAAGCTCACCCCATGGATTCGTTCGATCCCGGGGAAAGGTCCGTATTCGCGCAGGATTTCGGCCGGTGAATGTTTCATGACTTGATCCTCGTGTGATGGTGGAATGATCCATTCCTAACCAGTTGCCAGCGGTGCCGGGAGTAACAAGGTGGTCGTGAATCCGGCCACCGGCGGCGTCATCCAACGGCGCGCCCGGCCATGGCCGAAAGACTGCACCTTGCCGGCCTCGGCAAGCGGCTCGAGCGCCCGCTGTACGCTGCGCTGGCCGGTTCCGAGTGCCAGCGCCAGCGCCGAACTCGACCAGGCTTCGCCGTCGGCGAGCAAGGCAAGCACCGCCGCATGACGCTCCTCGATCGGCCGCGCCAGCACCATCACCGCGCGCGCCTGGCGCGGCGCCAGCGTAAAGCCGCGCTTGGTGGCGCTGATGTCGGCCAGCGCGGCAAGCTCGGCGCGCAGCCGGCCGATCTCGACGCGCAAGCGGGCACGGTGCGATTCATCGGCATGCTTGCCGCCAAAGGCCCGCGCCACGAGTTCCTCGCGCGAGACATCGCCGGGCCAGGCTTCAGCGAGTGCCCGCGCCAGTGCGAACAGAACCGGCCGGCTCGCCAGCGAGACCGTCCTGTCCCCGGCACGCACGGCGTAGCGAAACGCGTCGACGACCAGCGCCGGCGACCCCTGCAGCGCCTCGACCTCTTCGAGCAGCAGCGGCCGCTCAGCACCTTGCGTGATCAGCCGCGCCGCCGGCGTCTCCAGCGCCAGCGATGCGGTGGCGACCTCTGCCATGAGCCCGGCAATGCCGGCCTGCCGGGCGGCGTTGCGTGCCCATTCCAGTGCCGCCCGCGCCGGCCGGGTTCGGAGTCGCCGCATGGCGATGCCGGCGACGGCGAGTTCATGCGCGGCCCGCGCGGCCGGTGGCAGCGGCGTCGGGTCGAGCCCGGCCAGCACATATTCGGCCTCGTCGAGCCGGCCGATCAACAGCAGGCGCCGCACCTTGAGGTGGCCGGCATGCGCCGCGTTCAGCCGGTCGCCATGCTTTTCCAACGTCGTGCGCGCCGCGTCGAGCGCCTTGGCCGGCCAGCCCAGATCACGCGAGACCAGCGCGATCTCGGCCTCGGCGACGACGCATCTGGCGCGCGCGACAGCCTCTTTCGGGCTGAAGGCGCGGGCCGCCCGCCGCAACAAAAGCTTGGCGCGGTCGAAATCGCCGAGTTGCGCCATGGCGATGCCGCGCAGCGCCAGCGCCGGCGCATCCTCGCGCAAGGCGACGCGGTCGAGCGCGCCGAGCGGATCGCCCGCCGCCAGCGCCAGCGCTGCCGCCGTGATCAGCGAGTCCATTCAAATCCCGTCACACTTGTAACTCCCACCCCCGCACCGCCCTAACTTAAATCACCACTGCCGGCCAGCAAGCCGCATCGAGCCGAGGGAGACCTAGCCATCTGGCTGAGAACACCACCGGCACGATTGACGCCAATTCCGGCACTCGCTAGCCTGAGCATCTCAGGTATTCATATTAAGCATCTCATTAGAGGTAGTTGAAAATGCCTGCAACCGACAATCTCGAACACACCGCACGGCCCCGCCACCCCTGCTGCGCCGGGCCGGAGGATGCAAATCCCGTCGCAGATGTAACTCACCCCTCCCCGCTTCACCGCCCTAGCCTGGATTCCCAGGTGGCCCGCGACGGCACCACTGGCAAAGGAGAAGACCAATGACCAAGCACATGACAATGCAGACCCCGCCGATCGTTTCCAGGCAGGAATGGGACGCCGCGCGCGAAAAGATGCTGGTGAAGGAAAAGGCGACGCTGCGCGCCAAGGACGCGCTCGCCGCCGAACGCCGGCGCATGCCGTGGATGGAAGTGGACAAGGCCTATGTGTTCGAAGGCCCGAACGGCAAGGCAAGCCTGCTCGACCTGTTCGAAGGCCGCCGCCAGCTGATCGTCTACCGCGCCTTCTTCGAGCCGGGCGTCTATGGCTGGCCCGATCACGCCTGCCGCGGCTGTTCGCTCGGCGCCGACCAGGTCGGCCACCTCGCCCATCTCAACGCCCGCAACACCACGCTTGCCTACGCCTCGCGCGCCCCGCAGGCCGATATTGCGCGGCTGAAGACGCGGATGGGCTGGGCGATGCCCTGGTACACAATCACCGACAGCTTCGACAAGGATTTCGGCGTCGACGAATGGCACGGCCACAACGTTTTCATCCATGACGGCGACCGCATCTTCCGCACCTATTTCATCAACAGCCGCGGCGACGAGGCGATGGGTACGGTCTGGAGCTATCTCGACGCCACCCCGCTCGGCCGCCAGGAGGTCTGGGAGGACTCGCCCGAAGGCTACCCGCAGACCCCGCTCTACAGCTGGTGGAACTGGCACGACAATTATGAAGCCGGAGCCGACAAGAAATGGGCCGAAGTGGCCGCCGCCGGCGAAGCCGCGTTCAGGGATAAGGCTGAGTAGGAACGGCTGTCCAGCCTGGGTTCCTCGCCCCCACGAAAGTGGGGGGTCCGAAGGACGGGCGAGACGCGTGGCTCGCCCCGGGACGGTGGCTCGGCGAAGCCGAGACGGAGAGGGGTCTGCGCCCTACGAAGGCCCCCTCTCCGTCCGCTTCGCGGACACCTCTGCCCCGCCTTTAGCGGGGGCGAGGAACCCAAGTTCTGACGGGCCGCAACCATCAAGGGACACGAACTATGAGCGATACCCACATAAGCACCGGCAGCGCGCCCCCTGAAAATACCACCCCCCTCGGCATCGCCGACTGGCTGTGCCTCGCCGCGGCACCGACCTTCGCCGTGATGGCCCTGCTCTCCTGCCTTCAGGGCAGTGACGCCACCATGCTGTGCATGGGCACCTCACCGCTCACCGGCATGGCAGCCATGTATCTCCTGATGAGCGCCTTCCACCTGGCACCCTGGCTGCGGGTGATTTCCGGCCGGCAAACCCGGTAGCAGGTCTCGGCCCGCCGCCACCCAAACGTCCCCACACATCGGAGAAGACAATGAAGCTCGTCAGGCTGAGGGCGCCGGGTGGCTTGGACAGGCTCGACCTGGTTGAGGAAGATCCGCCACAGCTGGGACCCGGTGACGTGATGGTGAGGATCCGCGCCTGCTCGTTGAACATGCGCGACGATTTCGCGGTGCAAGGCAAGACACCGCTGGCCGATGGCCGCGTGCCACTGTCCGACGGCGCGGGCGAAGTGATCGCCGTCGGCAGCGGCGTCGATGCGCTCAAGCCCGGCGACAGCGTCGTCAGCACCTTCTACCCCTGGTGGCAGGACGGCGACATGACGCCCGCCACCAGGCGCGACATTCCAGGAGAAAGCTTCGACGGCTTCGCCAGCGAATATGTGTGCATGCCGGCACAGACCTTCACGAAAGCTCCGGCGGGCTACACGCATGCCGAAGCCGCGACGCTGACCTGCACCGGCGTCACTGCCTGGCGAGGCCTGGTCGTGTGCGGCAAGGTGAAGCCAGGCGACACGGTGCTGGTTCTCGGCACCGGCAGCGTGTCGATGTTTGCGCTGCAATTCGCCAAGGCCGCCGGCGCCAGGGTCATCGCCACCTCCTCCGACGAGGAAAAGCTGGAGCGGCTGAGCCGCCTCGGCGCCGACGCCGTCATCAACTACAAGGCGGTGCCAGACTGGGGCCGCAAGGCCAGGGAGTTGACCTGCGGACGCGGCGTCGACCACGTGATCGAGGTCGGCGGCCCGGCCACGTTGGCGCAGTCGATAGCTGCCTGCCGCACAGGCGGTCACATCGCCCTGATCGGCGTGCTGACTGGCTTTGCCGCCGATGTCTCGATCCCGGCCGTATTCTCGAACCAGATCCGCATCAGCGGTATTTCGATCGGCAGTCGGGCGGATCAAGAGGACATGATCCGTGCGATCGAGATCAACGGCATAGAGCCTGTCATCGACCGCCGTTTCCCCCTGCGCGACATCGCCGCCGCCTTCACGCACTACGCAGCCCAGAAGCATTTTGGCAAAGTCTGCCTCGAGCTTTAGGAGATCCATCAGCAACAGCTAATTGACAGCCTGCCGGAAACGGCGCTCACTGGCTCGTAAAGGTGGATCGCAGCAACAGGCGGGCGATATCGGCCGCCGGCGTCACCTTGGGGAGGATGCCATGCCAACCGTCATCGGCCATCACAACATCACGAAAGACAGCAAGCACTGGTTGAGCTCACCCAAGCGAAAGGAGCTTTTCGGCTCGCTGGGGATCACCAACATCCGTACCTTCGTCGATCCGCAGAACCCGAAACGGGTGGCCGTGATGATGGACGTTCCGGACATGGATAAGATGGCCGCACTGATGCAGAGCAAGGCAGCCGCCGACGCGATGGCGCATGATGGCGTGGTGCCGGAATCGCTGGTGATCCTGGTCGAGGCGAAGGCGTAGCCGCGCCGCCAGCAGGGGTGCACGTCTTTAGCGTCAGCCAGACATGGGCGCGGGTTTCCCCCGCGCCCATCTCCCCTACCTCAATTGCACTTCGGCTTGGCGCTGTTGCAGGCGTCGATCAGTTCGGCCGGCGGATCCTTGTGGAAGACGGTCTTGTAGGATTCCAGCACGTTGGACTGCACCACCGGCAGCGACTGCACGCCGACCCAGGCGGGCGTGGGTTGCCCGATCAGCGCCTTCATCATGGCCATCGCCTCGGCGACGCCCTGATCATAGGGGCGCTGCGAGCCGGTTGCCTTGAGTGGCCCGCCCTTGGCGATCTCGATCGCCGACTGCAGGCCGAGATCGACCGTGGTGATCGGAATGTCGATGCCTTGCGCACGCATCGAGGATAGCGTGTCGAGCGCCGGCTGGTCCCAGACCGCGAACAGGCCTTTCACATCGGGATTGCCGGTGAGGAAGTCGCCGGCGATCTGCGAGACTTTCGATGGATCGGTGAAGTCGACCTGCTTCAAGACGATGTCGGGCCGGTTCGCCTTCATCCACTCGCTGACCCCCTTGGTCCGCTCATTGGTGCTGAAATAGTCGACGCCGAAATTCACCAGCCCGATCGTGCCACCCTTGGGCATGCAGGACGCCAGGATCGTTGCCGCGATCTGACCATTGCCCTGGCTGTCGGCCGAGATCATCGAGGCAAAATCCTTTGGCGACGAGAGGCCAACCGGAATGCTGTCCATGAACACCAGCTTGATGCCGGCCTCGCCCACTTTCTTGTAGGTCGGCGCCGTCGCGGTGAAATCGACGGGGATGGAAATGATGCCGTCGGGATGCTGCTGGATGGTGTTCTCGATATCGGCGATCTGCTTGTCGACTTGATATTCGGCCGACGCCACGCCGGTGACGGTGACGCCATATTTGGCCAGCGTTTCGCTGATGCCCGCCACCTGCAGCTGCGACCAGTCGAGGTTGACCGTCTGCATGGAGATGCCGACCTTGAACTTGCCGGCCTTGACCTTGGCGGCTTCGTCGTCGGTCAGTTTCAGCTCGTCAGGCGAGGCCGCCTTTTCGCCATGCGGGCCCTGGCCGACAATGCCCTTGGGGCCAAGCGTCGCCATGTCGACGCCGGTAACGCAGGTGTCGGGCGTTTGCGCGAGACTGAGCGACGTCGACAGCGCGAAGGCGCTGGCGGCGAGGCTGAATGTGCCGAATAGGATTCGTGCCGAGTGCTTCATGACTTTCCTCCGTTGATTTTGATGTTCGTTTGCCGTTTGGAGCCGGCGGTTTTCTGCTGATTTCCGGGTGCGCGCCTTACCTCCTCGTGAACGCGACCGCGGCGACGATGATTGCTCCCTTGATGACAAGTTGCAGCGACGAGCTGACGCCGAGCAGCACCAGCCCGTTGTTGAGCGTGCCGATGATCAGGCTGCCGAGCAGCGTGCCGAGCACGAAGCCGCGGCCGCCGAACAGGCTGCAGCCGCCGAGGATGACCGAGGCGATGACGTCGAGTTCCATGCCTTGCACGACGTCGGGCCGCGCCGCGTGCGAGCGCGCCGACAGGATCAGCGATGCCAGCCCGGCGAGCGTGCCGGTCAGCACGAAGGCGAGCGTCGTGACCTGCTTGATATGGACGCCGGAATAAAGCGCCGCCGTCGGATTACCGCCGGCGGCGTAAACCCGCCGTCCATAGACACTGTAGTGCAGCAGCAATATGCCGGCGACGGTGACGCCGAGCGTCCACAGGATCGGCGCCGGGATGCCGAGCACCGAGCCCTCGCCGAAGATCGCGAAATAATGCTCGTTGGTGATGATGACCGGCTTGGTGTTGGTGACCATCAGCGCTAGGCCGCGCGCGCCACTCAACGTGCCCAATGTCACCAGGAAGGACGGGATTTCGAGGCGCGTGGTCAAGACACCGTTGATCAACCCGATCAGCGCGCCGGTGCCCAGCCCCGCCACGGCACCGACGACCCAGTTGTTGGCGACAAAAGCCATGGCCAGCGACGCGCTCATGCCCGAAAGCGCCAGCGTCGAGGCGACGGACAGGTCGATCTGCCTGGAGATGATGACGAATGTCATGCCGACCGCAATGATCGACACCAGCGTCGTCTGGCGGCCGATGTTGAGGAAATTATCGATCGACAGGAACCAGGGCGACGCCAGGCTGAAGACGATCAGCATGATGGCGAAGGCGACGTAGAGCATGTAGGGCCGCTCGCCCTGCAGCAGATGCTGCAGCGCCGAGCGCCCTCCCGGCGGATTGACGGCAGCTTTTTCCGGGCTTTTTGTGTCGGTCATGCCGCGTGCTCTTCCGATGGCTGCGAAAGTTGAATGAGGTGATGGAGGTCCTCGGCGCTGCCGAAGTCCGGCCGCGCGATCGTCCTGGTGATCCGGCCATCGACGACGATCGAGATGCGGTCGCAGAGCTGCAGCAGTTCGGAGAGATCCGAAGACACCAGCAGCACCCCGCTGCCGGCCACTGCGGCGGCACGAATGACGCCGTAAATCTCCTCGCGCGCGCCGACATCGACACCGACGGTCGGCTCGTCGAGCAACAGCACGCGCGGCCGCGGCTCGTTCCATTTGCCGAACACCACCTTCTGCTGGTTGCCGCCGGACAGGTTCTTCACCAGGGTCGACGCGCCTGGCGCCTTGACGGAAAGCCGACGCATCGCCGCATCGGCGTGTTCGCTCGCCGGACGGCGCTGCAGCCAGCCAAGGCGCGAGAAATACGGCAGGCGCGGCAGGGTCAGATTGCGCTCGATCGAATGTTCGAGAACCAGGCCTTGGACGTGCCGGTCCTCCGGCACCAGCGCGATGCCCAGTTGTATCGCCGCCGCCGGATCTGTGCCCTTCAGCGACACACCGTCCAGCCTGGCCTCACCCGACTGGACGGGCCGCAGGCCGAAGATGGTCTGCAGGATCTCGGTGCGTCCGCTGCCGATCAGCCCGGCAAGGCCATGGATCTCGCCGGCGCGCAATTCGAGACTGGCCCCGTCGAGCCGGTCATTGCTGACGCCTTTCAATTCGAGCACGGGCCTTTCGGATGACCCGACGGATGACAGCACGCTTTGCCGTGATGCCGTGCTGCCCGTCTTCAGCACAGCATGATCCGGCCCGACAATCGCGCCGACCAATTGCCGCATATTGGTCTGCGCCGTGACGAATGTTCCGGCGTTCTGGCCGTCGCGGAACACGGTGACCCGGTTCGAGATGCGGAAGACCTCGTTGAGGCGGTGGGTGACATAGATCACCCCGACGCCGCGCGCCGCGACCGCCCGGATGGCCTCGAACAGGATTTTTTCCTCATCGTCGGTCAGCGCCGAGGTCGGCTCGTCCAGGATGAGCAGGCGCACATCGCCCATCAGCGCCTTGGCGATCTCGGTCATCTGGCGATAGGCGAAGGGCAGCGAGCCGACCATGGCGCGGGCATCGAGCGGGATGTTCTGCGATTTGAGGAAGGCTTCGGCCTGCGCCACCAGTTGGCGTTTCTTCAAGAAGCCAAGCGGCGTCTTCGGCTCTCGTCCCAAAAGGAGATTGTCGGCGACCGAGAGCGACTCGACCAGGCTCAGATCCTGATAGACCACCGCCACGCCGGCGTCGCGCGACTGGGCGGGCGAGGAAAACGAGACAGGCTTGCCGTCGATCTCGATCGAGCCACCATCATGCACATGCACACCGCTCAGGATCTTGATCAGCGTCGATTTGCCGGCGCCGTTTTCGCCGAGCAGCGCGTGCACTTCACCGGACAGGATTTCGAGACTGACACCGCGCAGCGCATTGACGCCGCCGAACCGCTTCCTGACGCCCTCGACACGCAGCAAGGGGGTCCCGGAAATCAGCGCAATCGAACCCTGTTCGATCGCGGTCGAACCGTGTTCGATCATGACGCCCGCACTTCCTCCCTTTGACGCGTCCCCTACCCAGACTGTCCGGAGTCTCTTTTGAGACTTCTCTTACTTTTTTTGTGACTTTTCCATCACCTTGGGGAAATGTCAAACGGAGTCAGGCTGGCGGCCGGAATGAATCCGGCCCGACCTCGCCATGTTCGGTGATGATGGCGTCGAAGCCGTCCATGGCTGAGAAAAAGGCGCGCTTGAGCTTGCCGATCTTGCTGGAGTCGATAACCAGATAATTTTCGCGCGCCAGGCTCATCACCTTCTGTTTCACCACCGCCTCGTGGAAATGCTCGCAGGTGGCGCCGCGCTTGGCATCGACGCCGGCGGCGGACAGGAAGGCGGCGTTGATGCCGACGCTGTTCAAAATGTCGAAATCATGCGTGCCCGAAAAAGACGCCGACGCCGGATGATAGACGCCCCCCAGCATGATGATGGTGACATTGGGTTTGCGGCTTAGGCGCTCCGCGACATTCATGGCGTAACATATTGCCGTTATTTGATAATTGTCGGGAATGAGATCGATCAGATGGATCAGCGTCGTGCCGCAGTCGATGAAGATCGTCTCGTCGGGCCGTATCTTGCGCACCGCATGCGCGCAGGCTTCGCGCTTCGCCGCCGCATGGCTGTCGGCCGCGGTCGCCAGTTCGTACGGAACATCGGCCTCGATCTCGGCCGCCGCCAATATGTGCCCGCCGAGATAGGCGATCTGCCCCTGGTTGGTGGCGATGTCGCGCCGCACCGTCATCTCCGAGACGCCAAGCAGCGCCGCCGCTTCGCTGAGATGGATGACCCGTCGCTGCGACAGCAGATCGATCAGCCGTGCCGTCCTTTGCGCCTTGCGAGCAGTCATGCGTTGGGCCTGTGCATCCCTTGAAATGTGAGGATTTTAACAACCGCTCGCATTCAGATGCAAGGCCGGTGCGCGGATTCGCGCTGCAATGGCTAACGGACGCGCCTGTTTACGAGGTTTTTGCTTGGGCGGGACCGGTCGCGGAACCGTCAGGCTTGGCGACCGCCCCGAACCGCAACCCGTCCATCAACAGCTTGACCAGCCGCCGTGATCGGTCGCGCCATTCCGGCGTATCAGGGGCGGAGTAGATGCCGGACAGCGCATGCAGCACGTCCGAGGCGTCGACATCGCCGCGGATGGTGCCGTCGGCCACCGCCGCCTCGACCAGTTGCCGCAGGGCCTGCGAGACGCGGCCCGACGTGTCGGAAAACAGCGTCGAATTGGTGGTGAGCAGTATGCGCAGGCTGGTCGCCAGGCCGCGCTTGGTGGCGATGTAATCGACGAAGCGCCGCATCCATTCTTCCAGCGCGATGTCGGAAGGATGTTTCGCCGCGAGCTCGCCGGCAGCAGCACACAGCGCCTCCACCTCGCGGCGGTAGACCACCTCGACCAGATGCTCGCGCGTCGGGAAATGCCGGTAGAGCGTGCCGATACCGACGCCGGCGCGGCGCGCGATCTCCTCCAGCGAGGCATCGATGCCGCGCTCGGCAAACACCGTCGCCGCCACCTCGACCAGCCGGTCGCGGTTGCGCTGAGCGTCGGCGCGCAGCGGTTTTTCCACTGCGGCCTTCTCTGCGGCGATGTCGGCGTCTGCCAATTTTTTCTCCACGGACCAAATATGGGGGCTTGAACCCGGCCGGGCCAGCTCCCACCTAACAAACGGAGGCGCCTCCGCTTTAGTGGAGTGCCTTTATCATATAAGAAGGGGAAGCGGTATGTCACGTCTTTCGAACCTGCAAGCCGACATCTCCCCTGCCCGCCTGTTTCCCGGGACATCCGCTGTCATCTCCACCTCCGCCCGCACCTGACCTTAAGGTTACCTTGCCCTTCTCCGGCAAGGCACCAGTTCACTTCCCATCCGCGTCAAGCAAACTGGAGCCAGACGCCCATGACCAGCCTTCCCATCACCCTCACCATCAACGGACACCGACACGCGCTGGAGGTCGACCCGCGCGTAACCCTGCTCGACCTCTTGCGTGAGCGGCTTGACCTCACCGGCACCAAGAAAGGCTGCGACCGCGGCCAGTGCGGCGCCTGCACGGTGCTGGTCGACGGCAAGCGCATCAACTCCTGCCTGGCGCTGGCGGTCAGCCATGACGGCGCCGATGTCTTGACCATCGAAGGCGTGGCCCATGGTGAAGAGCTGCATCCGGTGCAGGCCGCCTTCATCGCCCATGACGGCTTCCAGTGCGGCTTCTGCACGCCCGGCCAGATCATGAGCACGCTCGGCCTGATCGCCGAGGGACAGGCCGGCGACGATCCCGAACGCATCCGCGAGGGGCTGAGCGGCAACATATGCCGCTGCGCGGCCTATGGCGGCATCGTCGAGGCCGTCCTGGAAGCCCAGGAAAAACTTGCCACAGCCGACCGGAGGGCCGCGGCATGAGAGACTTCGACTATATCAGACCCGCCACCATTCCCGACGCCATCGCGGCGGCGGCCGAGCCGGGTTCGGCCTACCTGGCCGGCGGCACCAATCTGCTCGACCTGATGAAGGGCGGCATCACCAGCCCCGAGCGCGTCGTCGACATCTCGCGGCTGCCGGAACTCAACCGCATCGAGCGGCTGGACGATGGCGGCCTGCGCATCGGTGCGCTGGTCCGCAATGCCGATCTCGCCCACGACGCGGCGTTCGCAAAAGCCTATCCGGCGGTGGCCGAAGCGTTGCTGTCGGGAGCCTCGGCGCAGCTTCGCAACGCCGCCACGGTCGGCGGCAATCTCCTGCAGCGCACGCGCTGCAGCTATTTCTACGACACCGCCAGCGCCTGCAACAAGCGTGTATCAGGCGCCGGCTGCGATGCATTGGGCGGCGAGAACCGCCTGCATGCGGTGCTCGGCTGGAGCGATGCCTGCATCGCCACCCATCCGTCGGACTTCTGCGTGCCGCTGGTGGCGCTCGACGCCGTCGTCGAGATCGAGGGCAAGAAGGGCCGGCGCCACGTCACGCTGGCTGAATTCCACCGGCTTCCCGGCGAAACGCCGCAGCGGGAGAATGCGCTGGAGCCGGGCGACCTGATCGTGGCGGTGCGCCTGCCGGCCGAGGCCGCCTCCTTCGCGGCCAATGCCCGTTACCTGAAAGTCCGCGAGCGCACCTCCTATGCTTTCGCCGTCGTTTCGGCCGCCGCGGCACTTGTCGTCGATGGCGGCAAGATCCGCGCCGCACGGCTTGCATTGGGCGGCGTCGCGGCCAAGCCGTGGCGGGCGCGCTCGGCGGAAGCCGTCCTGCTTGGCGCCGATGCCAACGAGGCGACCTTCGCCAGTGCGGCGGACGCCGCCTTGGCCGATGCCAGCCCCTCCGGCGACAATGCGTTCAAGATCGAGCTTGCCCGCCGCATCGTGATCAGGGCGCTGAAATCTGCCCTGGCGGGAACGCCCGAGCGGCTTCCGGCCCTTCCTGCCTCCCCGTTCTCAAACAGTCCCGGAGTGCACCATGACGCTTGAACTCAGCCTCAACCAGCAACCCGCCCATATCAGGCAGGGCTCCAGCATCGGTCAGCCACTGACCCGCCGCGACGGCTTCCTGAAAGTCACCGGAGTCGCGCGCTACGCGGCCGACAACCATCCGCCCGGCATGCTCTACGCCGTGCTCGCTGTCTCCAGCATCGCGCGCGGCCGCGTTGCCTCGCTGGATGTCGAGGCAGCCAAGGCGCACAAGGGCGTGGTCGAGGTGATGACGCCCAAGAACCGGCCGGCGCTCGCCGCCGACCCGGATGCCAAGGACCATCCCTTCATGTTCCGGCTCGACCTGCTGCAGAACGATCAGGTCCGCTACCCCAACCAGAGCATCGCCGTGGTGATCGCCGAAACGCTGGAGGCGGCGACCGAGGGGGCGGCGCTGCTCTCGCCGCGCTATGAAGCGCTGCCGGCGCGCGTCGGTCTAGACGGTGCCGAAAGCTTCGTGCCGCGTGGGGTCGGCGTCGGCAATCCGGCCGTCCAGCACAAGGGCGATGTCGAGGCCGGCCTCAAATCGGCGAAGACGCGGATCGAGGCCACCTACGAGACGCCGGCCCAGTACCACAACGCCATGGAGCCGCACGCGATCGTCGCCGCCTGGGATGGCGACCGGCTGTCGATCGACACGCCGAGCCAGGGCCTGGCCATGGCGCAGGGCCGCATCGCCGGCCTGTTTGGCATCGCGTCGCAAAACATCCACATCCGCAGCCCCTTCCTCGGCGGCGGCTTCGGTTCGAAAGGCATGATTTCCGGGCCGCAGGTGCTGGGCATCCTGGCGGCGCGTCTCGTTGGCCGTCCCGTCAAGCTGGTGCTGCGGCGCGAGCAGATGTACGGGCCGGTCGGCCACCGCGCGCCGACGCTCCAGACCCTGCGCATGGGCATGGATGGCGAGGGGCGGCTGACGGCCATCGACCATCACGCCAAGACCACGTCGAGCACCTTCGACGATTTCTTCGAACCGGCGGCGGACGCCTCGCACACGCTCTATGCCAGCCCTGCCATCACCACCTCGCACGAGGCGGTGCGGCTCGACACCGGGACGCCGCTGTTCATGCGCGCGCCCGGCGAAGCCACCGGCTCGATCGCGCTCGAAAGCGCCATCGATGAGGCGGCGCACGCCTGCGGCATGGACCCGCTGGAATTCCGGCTGCGGAACTATGCCGAGGTCGAGCCGATGACCGGCAAGCCGTTTTCCTCCAAGGCACTGCGCGAATGCTACAGACAGGCGGCCGAGACGTTCGGCTGGGCGAGCCGCCCGCTGCAGCCGCGACTGATGCGCGACGCCGACGGTTTCCTCACCGGCTGGGGCGTGGGCACGGCGACCTTCCCGGCCCTGATGTTCCAGGCCGAAGCGCGTGCGGTGCTCAAGGCCGATGGCAGCGGCCTGATGGAGACCGGCGCGCAGGATATGGGGCAAGGCGCCTGGACCGCCTTCACCCAGATCGCCGCCGATGGGCTGGGGCTCGACATCGACCAGGTCGACTTCAGGGCCGGCAGCTCCGACCTGCCCAATGCGGGCATTGCCGGCGGCTCCGGCCATACGGCGACGGCCGGCATGGCGATCCACAATGCGGGTGCCGCCGTCATCGCCAGGCTCGCCGATCTCGCCACCGGCAACGAGGCCTCGCCGCTGTTCGGCGCCGGCAATGAGGGCGTTGTGGCGCGCGGCGGCCGGCTGTATCGCCGCGACGACGAAAATTGCAGCGAAAGCTACGCCGAGATCCTCACACGCGCCGGCCTGACGGAGATCGAAGGCCACGGCAAGGGCGCTCCAGACCCGGCGTCCCAGGAGACCTATGCCAAGCACGCGCATGGTGCCGTCTTCGCCGAGGTCAAGGTCGATCCCGATTTCGGCCAGATCCGCGTCACAAGGCTGGTCGGCGCCTTCGCCGCAGGGCGGGTCATCAATCCCAGGCTTGTGCGCAGCCAGTATTATGGCGGCATGATCTGGGGCGTCTCCTTCGCGCTGCACGAGGAAGCCGTCACCGACCGGCGCTCGGGCCGGATCCAGAATGCCAACCTCGCCGAATACCATGTCCCGGTGAATGCCGACGTGCCGTCGGTCGAGGCGATCCTGATCCATGAGGACGACCCTTACGTCAATGCGCTCGGCATCAAGGGCGTCGGCGAAATCGGCGTCACCGGCACGGCTGGCGCGGTTGCCAACGCGATCTGGCATGCAACCGGCGTGCGGCCCCGCCGCTTTCCGATCCGCATCGAGGATCTGCTGGCCTGAGAAATGGCGAACGCCGGGAGCGAAAGCGCCGGACGGACAGGAGGGCCTCCACCTGTCCAACATGAAATAATCCCACCAGCGTCAAGCAACTGGAGCCCGACGCCCATGACGAAAATCCCCGTACATCTCGACATTAACGGCACACATCATCACCTGGAACTCGAACCTCGTGTCACGCTGCTCGACGCCTTGCGCGAGCGGCTCGGCCTGACCGGCACCAAGAAGGGCTGCGACCACGGCCAGTGCGGTGCCTGCACCGTCCATATCGACGGCGAGCGCGTGCTGGCTTGCCTGACACTGGCGGCGCAAGCCGAGGGCCGCGCCATCACCACCATTGAGGGGCTTGCACGGGAGGGCGAACTGCATCCCGTGCAGGCTGCCTTCCTCGAGCAGGACGCCTTCCAGTGCGGTTATTGCACCCCGGGCCAGATCATGTCGGCGGTGGCCTGCATCCGCGAGGGCCATGCCGGCTCCGACGAGGAAATCCGCGAATACATGGCCGGCAATCTCTGCCGCTGCGGCGCCTATCCGCACATTGTCGCCGCTGTCCGCCAGGCAGCCCTGGAGGTCGCATCATGAGGGATTTTTCCTATCTTCGCGCCACGTCGGCTGAGACCGCACGCCAGGCGGCGGCCCTGCCCGGCGCCATGCTGCTTGCCGGCGGCACCACGCTGATCGACCTCGCCAAGTGCGGCGTCGCCGAACCCGACACGCTGGTCGACATCACCCATCTCAAAGGCCTCGACCGGATCGAGGTGAACGAGCGCGGCGCCAACATCGGCGCGCTCGCCAAAATGGGCCATGTCGCCGACCACGCCGACATCAAGAGCCGCTTCCCCGCCATCTCCGAAGCGCTGTGGCAGGCCGCCTCGGCGCAGATCCGCAACATGGCGACCATCGGCGGCAATCTGATGCAGCGCACGCGCTGCCCCTATTTCCGCGATCCCGCGAATTTTTCCGCCTGCAACAAGCGCACGCCAGGCAGCGGCTGTTCGGCGATCGGCGGCGTCACCAGGGGACATGCGGTGCTTGGCACCAGCGAGGCCTGCATCGCCATGTATCCCGGCGACCTCGCCACTGCGCTGGTCGCCTTCGACGCAACAGTCCATCTCGGTGAGCGTAGGCTTCTGGTGGACGACTTCTTCCTGCTGCCCGGCACCACGCCGGACAGGGAGCATGCGATCGAGCCGGGCGAGATGATCACCGCCATCGAAATCCCCTCATCCGCCGCCGCCCGCCGCTCGACCTATCTGAAGATCCGCGACCGGCAATCCTATGAATTCGCCGCCGCGAGTGCCGTGGTCGGCATCGAATTCGAGGCCGATGGGCGCACCATCCGCGACCTGCGCGTGGCGCTTGGCGGCGTTGCCGCGAAACCATGGCGGGCGCGGGCCGTCGAAGCCGCTTTGAAAGGCAAGGTGCTGGAGCCGGAAGCCGTCCGTGCCGCCAGCCTGCTCGCCGTCGAAGGCGCCGTCGACCATGGCGCCAACCACTACAAGATCGAGCTCGCGCCGCGCGTCGTCGCCAGGGCCATCCTCAAATTGGGAGAGACGGCATGACCGTTCACAACATCAGACATGGCGATGCTTCGGATGGCGTACTGGCGGAAGCCGTCGGCGGCCGGCTGTCGCGCGTCGACGGCCCGGCCAAGATCACCGGTGCCGCCAAATACGCCGTCGAGCAGCAGCTCGAAGGCCTCGCCTACGCCGTGCTGGTCGAAAGCACGATTGCCTCAGGTAAGGTGCGCGCGATCGACATCGCACAGGCAGAGGCAGCGCCGGGCGTGCTGCAAGTGCTGACACCGGACACCATCATCAGCCTCAGGACCGCATCCGACTGGTTCGGCACGCCGCCGCCCGACAAGCCTTATTGCCCACTGGCGCGCGACATCACCTTCTCCGGCCAACACGTCGCGGCAGTTGTCGCCGAAACCTTCGAGCAGGCGGTCGCCGCGGCGGCCCTGGTCGAGATCAGCTATGACGAGACGCCGGCGATCGTCGACCTCAGCGACGGCAAGGCCGGCGACGGCATTCCGATCGACGCCATGACCAAGGAATGGGGCAATGCGCCCGCCGCTTTCGCCGCCGCGCCGGTGCGGATATGCGCCGCCTACAACACGCCGCGCGAATACCAGGCGCCTATGGAGCCGCACGGCCTGATCGCCCGCTGGGAAGGCGATCATCTCACCGTGTGGGAGCCGAGCCAGTGGCTCGACGGCATGGCCCGCACCTATGCCGAATGGTTCGAAGTGCCGTTCGAGAATGTGCGGCTGGTCTCGCCCTACATTGGCGGCGGCTTCGGCTCCAAGGCGCTGGCGCTCAGCCATGGCGCGGTGGCCGCAAGTGCCGCCAAAATGCTGGGCCGGCCGGTGAAGCTGGTAATGACGCGGCCGCAGACCTTTACCGGCTATGGCGGCCGCGCGGCGACCCGGCAGACGGTGACGATCGGCGCCGACCATGACGGCGTGATCCAGTCGATCGTGCATCGCGGCGTCAATGAAACCTCCATCGACGGCATGTGGGTCGAGCCGCTGGGCTCGGTCACCTCGATCATGTACGCAACGCCGAATTTCTCCTCCAAGCAGAATGTCGTGCGGGTGAATTCGGTGGTGCCGGGCGCCATGCGCGCGCCGGGCGAAAACCCCTCGGCCTTCGGCATCGAAAGCGCCATCGACGAGCTTGCCTATGAGGTCGGCATCGATCCGCTGGAGATCCGGCTGCGGAACTATGCCGAGCAGGACCCGCACGCCAAAAAAGCCTGGTCGACCAGGCAGTTGCGCGAGGCTTTTGCCGCAGGCGCCGAGCGCTTCGGCTGGGCCAGGCGCTCGCCAAAGCCGCGCTCGATGCGCGACGGCAATCAGCTGATCGGCTGGGGCGTTGCCGCCGGCACCTATCCGGTGCGGCGCGCCTATGGCGAGGCTGTCGTGCGCATCCTGGCAAACGGTTCGGTCGAGGTCGAAAGCTCCTCAATCGACATGGGCCAGGGCACCTACACCATCCTGGCGCAGACCGCCGCCGAGACGGTCGGCGTGCCGGCCGACGACGTGGTGGTGAAGCTCGGCGACTCCCGCTTCCCCCGCGCCGGCGTCACCGGCGGCTCGCGTCTGGCGGGCGTGATGACCGGTGCCGTCTACAAGGCCGCGACCTCGGCGCTCGACCAGCTGGTGGGGCTAGCGATCAGCGATCCGCGCTCGCCATTCCATGCGCTGCAGGCCAACACGCTGGTCGTCGCCAATGGCCGCATCGGCTCACCGCGCGGCGACGGCCCCGATATCTCGATCGCCGAACTGCTCAAGAGCGTCGGCCGCGACCATATCGAGGCGACCGGCGACACCATGCCGGCCAATTCGACGGCCGACGACCGCTACAAGAACTACACCACCATCGCCATGGCGTTGCCGCACACCGAGGGCGACTATTCCCGCCACTCCTGGTGCGCGCATTTCATCGAGGTGCGCGTCGACGAGGATTTCGGCACGGTGCGCGTGTCGCGCGTGGTGTCGGCGCTGGATTCGGGCCGGCTCTACAACCCGAAGCTCGCCGAAAGCCAGTGGAAGGGCGGCATCATCATGGGCATCGGCCAGGCACTGCTGGAGGAAGGCATCATGGACCGCCGCCACGGCCGCATCGTCAACAACAACCTTGCCGACTACCTCGTGCCGACCAATGCCGACATCCCCGACATCGAGGTAATCTCCGTCGGTATCCCCGACCTGCACTCCTCGGTGCTCGGCGGCAAGGGCGTCGGGGAGCTCGCCATCGTCGGCGTCGCGCCGGCGATCGCCAACGCGGTATTCCATGCGACGGGAAAGAGGATCAGGGACCTGCCGATTACCTTGGAGAAGTTGATTTAGACAGAGGCGTGGTGCGAGGCGCACCCCTCTGCCCTGCCGGGCATCTCCCCCTCAAGGGGGGAGATTGGCAGCTTTGGCGCTCCGCCAGCTCTACAGCCTTGATCATTGGCGAAGACGATGAAGCGAATGATCTCCCCCCTTGAGGGGGAGATGGCCGGCAGGGCAGAGGGGGCGGCCAGGCGCAAACCTCACCACTCCAACCCGAACACCAGCTTGCCGAAATGCAGGCCGCCCGCGGCCATGTGGGCGTAGGCTTCGGCCGCATCATCGGGTGAAAACACCTTGTCGACGACCGGCGCGATCCCGGCAGCGCCGATGGCGCGGGCGGCGTCGCGAAGGTCGGACACCGACCCGGTGTTGTTGCCGATCACCTTCAGTGCCTTGATGATGATCGGCAGCAGGTTGATCGTGGCCTCGGCTCCGGTGACGAAGCCGATGGTGAACAGCGTGCCGCCGGGTGCGGTGGCGTTGATGGCGCGGGCGAAGGTGGCGGTGCCGCCGGTTTCGACGACGAGGTCGGCGCCGAGGCCATCGGTCAGCTCCAGCACCTTGCCGTCCCAATCTGATGTCGCGCGGTAGTTGATGAGATGATCGGCGCCGAGCGCCTTCGCCCGCTCCAGCTTCTCGTCCGACGACGAGGTGATGATGACGGTGGCGCCGGCGGCCTTCGCCAGTTGCAGGGTGAAGATCGAGACGCCGCCGGTGCCGAGCAATACGACGACCGAGCCCGGCCCGACATTGGCGGCGCGGATGGCGTTCCAGGCGGTGGTGCCGGCGATCGGCAGCGTCGACGCCGCCTCGAAGGAGAGATGCGCCGGCACCGGCACGATCGAATTGGCCGGCAACGCGACATATTCGGCCAGCGACCCAGGCAGCGAGATGCCGCGCATCTGCGTCATCTCGTAGGGCCGCGGCCGGCCACCGATCCAGCGCGGCTTGGCATGGGCGACGACACGATCGCCAGCGCTGAAACCCGTAACGCCCTCGCCCAGCGCGACGATCTCGCCGGCGCCGTCGGCGACAGGGATCAGCGGAAAGCTCGGTCCGGGATAATTGCCGCTCGCCACCGCGACATCGACAAAATTGAGGCTTGCCGCACGCTGGCGGATCAGCACCTCGCCGCGCTGCGGTTCGGGTGTGGCGACAGTGGCGGCGCGGAAGGCGTCGAGCCTGGCTTGGCTCAGTTCGATGGCTTTCATGGTTTCACTCCGGTGGGACGATTGATGGTTGAGTGAACCTATCTGCTGCGCTATTTCTGGATAATCATTCCATTTTGCATTTGAGTACTGCGAAACATGCAGCAATCTTACGAGCCTGCGGCCCTTGCCGAAATGGCGGCCTTCGCGGCCATCGCCGAGGCGCGCTCCTTCACCAGGGCGGCGGCGCGTGTCGGGCGTGACGCGACCATCCTGTCGCGGCGCCTGCAATCGCTGGAGGAACGGCTGGGGGTCAGGCTGCTCCATCGCACGACGCGCAGCGTGTCGCTGACCGAGGCGGGCGCCGAATTCCTGGTGCGCGTGCGCGCCATCCTCGCCTCCGTCGACGAGGCCGAGGCCGCCGCGTCGGCGCATGCCGGCGGCGGCCCGCGCGGCCTGCTCAGGCTGGCGCTGCCTGGCACGTTCGGGCGCATGTGGATCGGACCGCTGCTGCCGCAATTCCTTGCCGAATTTCCCGATATCCGCATCGAGGCAGAATTCTCCAACCGTTTCGCCGATCTGGTCGCCGAGAATTTCGACGTCGCCGTGCGGCTCGGCGCGCTGGAGGATTCGCGCCTGGTGGCGCGCAAGGTGGCGACACGGCACCGGCTGCTTTGCGCCGCGCCCGCCTATCTTGCCCGAAGAGGCAGGCCGCGGACACCGCAGGCGCTGCTCGAACATTCCTGCCTGGGCTTCAGCGGCTTCCAGACCTTTCCAGTCTGGGAGATGACCGACCGCGAGGGCCGGCGCGCGCGCGTCGAGGTTTCCGGGCCGTTGGTCAGCGACGACGCCGAGGTGTTGGTTCAGGCCGCCGTGCAAGGCGTCGGCCTGATGATGAGCACCGACTGGCTGATCGGCCGCGAGCTCGCCGACGGACGGCTGGTGCCTGTGCTGGAGGAGTGGACCCTGGCCGACGAAGGCGCGGTCTATGTCGTCGTGCCCTCGGCCAAGGGACAAGCCGCCAAGACCCGCGCCTTCGCCGACTGGATCACCAAGCGATTTTCGCCGGAGCCGCCGTGGCGAGGGTGAGGTGCCGCCATTCGGTTTTCGCCAATCTCCCCACCTATCCTGGAAAATCCCAGTTCGACCGGTTCAGGACAGCGCTGGGTGGAAGAATCTCTTCGGGCTTGAGCTCTCGGCGCTGAACCTCATCGGCGACAAATTCCTCACGTGGCCCCCACGCTCCACCACTGCCGATTTTTAGCGGGATTTTGTCCTGCGTCAGACATTGCGAAAGGTTTATGTCAAACGTACCCGGAGCCATGTCGAACCAGTCGCACGCCTCGCCGAGAACACTGTCCGTGCGCCCCATGCTCTCCGGGATGACATTGCGGCCGAGGTGAATAGCCAGCGAATCTCCGGGCCGGCATTCCGCGCATATGGAGAGCCGCTCAAACGCGCCGCCCTTGGCGGCCCTGAAGGATAGTGCCTGCCCCGTTTGGTCATTGCGGATATTCAGGGTTCGCCGTCCATCGGGATACGATATTTCATCGTAGGTCCACGGATCGTGCCGCCGCAATGCCCTGACCGCACCTTGCCATTGCATGTGCATGGCAAAATCCGGCGGGCGCTTGACTGCGGTTGCTGCTTGGGGTGGCTGATCGAAGTGCAGCCATTGGGCAACGTCCAATAAATTGGCAGGCAGTTCGACCTCCTCGGCGGACACGGGGCGGCGTTCGAGTCTGACAATCGCCGTTGATTGAAACAGCGAGCCGTTCACAGACACCCTGGTGGCAATCTCGATACCATCAGCAGTCAGGCAACTCAGCCATTGCAGTTGAGGGGCCTGCTTGTCTGGATCGCGCCGCACAACTTCCCGCACGTCGCATCGTTCGCCGGCATGCGTCTCGGTCTGGCCGGTTTTGGTTACTGCGCGAATTCGTTCGTAGGATGTCGACGTCTCACGGTTTATCGAAACAGAGGAATAGTTTGAATCCTTGCTGAATGAGACTGTTATTTGCTTTGCCGGATTTGCGTAGATGACAGTCCCCAGTTCGTCCACACGGACCCAGCCGTCATGATGTGTGACGATCCTCGTATGGGATCCGGTCGAATTTCCCGATGGTTGCACCGTCATGGTCGCGACATAGTCGGGGACGTCGGCGGAGGGCGCATAGGGGATGTCGCCTGCCCGCGCCGCGGAACCTGCAAGAACGAGAGCGGCCATGATCGACAATCTCATCATGGGTTCTCCCCCGCTTGCCACGCAGCTGCCAGTCGAACAATTCCCAGCAACAGCGGCTATTTTGCGACTGGTTTCTTACTTTGCCCCACCCTGCCCCTTCATGAACTGGCTGAGCAGATCCACCGGCAGCGGGAACACCACAGTGGACGAGCGCTCGCCGGCGATGTCGTGCAAGGCCTCGAAATAGCGCAGCTGCATGGCCTGCGGTTCGGCTGCCAGCATGCGGCCTGCCTCGACCAGTTTCGCCGCCGCCTGCTGCTCGCCATCGGCATTGATCACCTTGGCGCGCCGCAACCGCTCGGCCTCGGCCTGCTTGGCGATGGCGCGGATCATGCTTTCGTTCAGGTCGACATGCTTGATCTCGACATTGGAAACCTTGATGCCCCAGGCATCGGTGCGTTGGTCGAGAATCTCCTGGATGTCGCTGTTCAGCTTGTCGCGCTCGGCCAGCATCTCGTCGAGTTCGTGCTTGCCGAGCACCGAGCGCAGCGTGGTCTGTGCCAGCTGGTTGGTGGCGGCCATATAGTCCTCGACCTGGATGATCGCACGCTCGGCATCGACGATGCGGAAATAGAGCACCGCGTTGACCTTCACCGAGACGTTGTCGCGCGAAATCACGTCCTGCGGCGGCACATCCTGCACCACCACCCGCAGGTCGACCTTCACCATCTGCTGCACGAAGGGGACGAGGATGATGAGGCCGGGACCCTTGACCCCGGTGAAGCGGCCGAGCGTGAAAACCACCCCGCGCTGATATTCCCTGAGGATACGGACGGCCGCGGACAGGAACACGACCACGACCAGTGCAAGCAGCAGATAGGCGACGTAACCGATGCTCATTGTCTTGCTCCATTCTCTCCCGGATCGCGCCGCCGCACGGTGAGCACGAGGTCGCTGATGTCGGTGACCTCGGCACTGTCGCCGGCGGCGATCGGCCCGTCGGCCTTTGCCCGCCAGCGCTCGCCCAGAGCCAGCACATGGCCCTCGCCGCCCTGCCAGTCGAGGATTTCGACGGGCAGGCCGCGCATCGCCTCGCCGCCGACGCGCGGCGGGTTCTTGCGCGCCGCCCAGACATAGGTGCCGGTCAAGAGCGCCAGCCCAAGCGTCAGCGCGGCGGCGGGACCGATGACGGCCCAGGACATGGCAAAGCCCGGCCCCTCTACCCGCAGCAGCATGGCGGCGCCGAACAGAAAGGCAGCCACGCCGCCGAGCCCAAGCACGACGGTGGGATTGAAGGCCTCGATGACGAGGAAGGCGATGCCGAGCAGCATCAGCGCAAGGCCGGTATAGTTGATCGGCAAGAGGTTGAGCGCATAGAGCCCAAGCACGAGGCAGATCGTGCCGATGACGCCGGGCGCGATCGCGCCGGGACTGGTGAACTCGAAGATGATGGCGTAGACGCCGACCAGCATCAGGATGATGGCGATGTTCGGATCGGTGATGACGGCAAGCAGCCGGATGAACCAGCCGGGCTCCAGCGTCTCGACCGGCAGCCCCTTGGTCGCCAGAACCACTTTTTTGCCGGCAACGTCGACGGTGCGCCCATCGGCCAGTTGCAACAGCTCGGTGGTGTCGTTGGCGACGAAGTCGATGACATGCTCCTGCAGTGCCGCATTGGCCGACAGGCTTGCCGCCTCGCGCACCGCCTTCTCGCCCCAGTCGCCATTGCGCCCGCGCAGTTCGGCGAGCGAGCGGATCAGGGCGACCGCGTCATTGGTCACCTTGGCCATCATCGCGTCGCCTGCCGGTCGACCGTCCTGGCTCTTCTGATCGCCCTGGTCTTTCTGATCGCCCTTATCGCCGCCCGGGAGCGACGGCAGCCCGCCGATCTCGACCGGTGTCGCAGCACCCAGATTGGTGCCGGGCGCCATCGCCGCGACATGGGTGGCGTAGAGGATATAGGTGCCGGCACTCGCCGCATGGCCGCCGGCCGGCGCGACATAGCCGATGACGGGCACCGGCGAGGCCAGGATGTCGGCGATCATCTCGCGCATCGAGGTGACCAGCCCGCCGGGCGTATCGAGTTGCAGGATGAGGACTTCGGCGTTCCGCTTGGCGGCGACATCGAGCGCTTCCTCGAGCTGCCTGGTGCTCGCCGGCCCGATGGCGCCATCGATGGCGACGCTCAGCGCAACCCTCTCGCTCCCAGCCGAGGAGAAGGGAGAAAATGCAGCCACGGCGACAAAGGCCGCGGCAAGAAGGGCCACCCGCGCGAAGGTCACGCTCAAAGCTCCATGGACTCAATATGGGTGGTGCCCCAGCGAAGTCCAATGGGGGCGAAGTCCAATGGGGGAATTGACGTCGGCGATTGCCGGACGTGGCCGAGCACGCAATCGTCCCCCTGAAGGGGGAAATTCGCGGCTTCAGCGGTCAGAATTTATAGGCGATGCCGATGCGGATATCGTGCGTCGTCAGTTCGATGGCATCCGAATTGAAGGGCGCCCCATCGAAAGTCGAGTGGCGCACGGAGGTGTGGCGGCCGAAATCGGCAAACCGGTATTCGCCGCGAACCAGCCAATTGTCGGTGACGGCATATTCCGCACCGGCGCCCAGCGTATAGCCCGCTATCGTACCCCTGGCGTCGGCATAGGCAACACCGCTGGGAAGATCCACTGTGGCGTGCTTGTAGGATCCCACCGCAAGGCCTGTGGTAACAAAAGGCAGCCACCGATCCATCGCGTAGCCGGCCCGCAGGCGAACGGATCCGACTGAATCCAGCTTGAGCTCGCCGCCAAAGGCAGGGTCGTCAACGCCGAGCGCGCGATAGAGCGTGGTGTCTTTCACGCCGGCGAAGCTGTAATCACCCTCGACGCCAAGAACCAGCCCGCTCTCGAACTGATGGTTGAAGCCGGCATACAGGCCGCCGAGACCACCCGACGGACTGTAAGCCCAGCCGTAGTCGTCGAAGCTGCCCGGCGCGAAGGTTTGCCCGACCCTTGCGTTTCCCCAGGCATATCCGGCTTGCGCGCCGATATAGGCGCCGGACCAGTTATAGGTGGCGGCAACCAGCAGAACTTCATTGGTATCCGCCGCGCAAGCCATGCCGATCGGTGCAAGGATTAGGGCCGTCGCGAGAAGAATGGTTTTCATCGTTTGTCTGCTGTTCCGAAATATTGCGTTTCCCCGCGCGGCAAAGGCGCGCGGGGGCGTTCAGCCTGGCGGCTCAGAACTTGTAGCTGAGGCCGACCCGGACATCGTGCGTCTGCAGATCGACATGCGTTTCCGTGAGCAGACCGGCTGCTATCGAGAGGTCCTTGCTGCCGAAGTCGGAGTAGCGATATTCGGCCCGCGCGATCCACCGGTCGGTGAAGGCGTGCTCGATGCCGGCGCCAACGGTCCAGCCGACATGGGTCTCATCATGGAATGGTATTTGGATGGCGCCGCTGCTGCCAATCGCAGTCACTTCATACTTTGCCGCGGCCACGCCGGCAGCGATGTAGGGCAAAGTCCGATCGAAAGCGTAGCCCGCTCGCAGCCGCGCCGCGCCCGACCACTTAAGTTCGCTCTTAAGCAATGTGCTGAAACCACCGCCACTAGCATCGAGGGGCGTTATCGCGTCGGCATTGCTGTAGGCAATGTCAGCCTCGGCGCCGATCACGAAACGGTTCTCCATCTGGTAATTGGCGCCGATATGAATGCCGCCAATAAAACCGTCCGGATCGACGGGAAGGTTAAGGTCCGAGGCCCCACCGAAGCCGCCGCCGGCGACGAAGAAATTGGATTTTCCGGCCATGTAACCGATGTCGACGCCGGCATAGAGGCCGGACCAGTCGTAGCCGGAAACGGGCGAAACCTCATTGATATCAGCCGCGCACGCCATGCCGATCGGCGCGAGGATGAAGGCCGTAGCGAGTAGGATCGTTTTCATTGTTTGTCTGCCGCCCCAGGGGTTGTGGTTCCCCGCCACGAAAAATGCTCCGCGGCGATCGAGCACCCGGTGTTGCATTGTCCGCCGGCCGCGTCTTGGGCTGGGCCGCACTGGAATTGTCCTGGACGGCGATACAGCGCTTTCCCGAGCGGTGTGGCCATTCAGCCGCAGTCGATTTGGCGTCCGACAGGACTGGCGGCGGTGAGTCTACCTGGCGCCGCTCGGCGTCGAGCCGAAGCGGCGGCGGAAGCAGCGATTGAAATAGGAGACGTCGGAGAAGCCGCTGAGCAGCGCGATCTCGCTGATGCGCATCTGGACGTTGCGCCTGTCGGAAAGCATCCGGTGCGCTCTCTGCAGGCGCAATTCGAGAATGCGCTCGGCAAAGCTCACTCCAGTTTCCTGCAGGAGATCATGGACGTAGCGCACGGAGAGCCGCAACTGCCAGGCGACGCTTTGGGCCGAAATGGCGGGATCGGCGAAATTGTCCCGCATCTTTTGCAGGATGGCCTGCAGCCTTGCCGCGCGCAGGCCGCGCAGGCCCGCGAGTTCCGCGGCCTCGCCCTTGGCGCCGGTCGCCAGGCCGATCAGGTCGACGACCGTTTCGGTGGCATGGCTGACAAGATCGGGCGAGACCAGAGCCGGCCCCGCTTCCAGGAAGCTGCAATAGCGCTTGAGCATGCCGAGCGCCTCATTGTCGGCGCCGACGGTCAACGCCAACCGGTCCTCGACATGCGTGAAGGCATTCTCCAGCACGGCGCGCGGGAGCACCACATTGGCCCAGACATTGTTGTCGCCGCCCGTCATCTGCAATGCCTCCGAAGCCGAGACCAACGCGGCCTCCCCCTTGCCCACACGATAGTCTCGGCCGATCTGGGTGCCGCTGAGCACCGTATCGCCATTGTTGATCAGCAAGAGATAGCCATCACGGCCGTCAGCGGCGATGTTGCTTGCCTTGCGCCTGGCATGCCGGATCGTCCCGGCCATCTGCCCGAGCACCAGTGGTCCGACGGCCGTGGCTTCGATCGCCGCCTCGAACGACAGCTTCTCGGAAATCGTATATTCGACCGACCATATTTCGGCGACGTGGATGTCCTGCCAGAGCGCGAACCGAGCATGATGGTCCAGATGCGGCGGCAGGTCGACCGATGAGAAGACATTCTTTTGCAAGGAACAACCAGACCTTTTTCACGCGCATATTCACTTTGTTGTGCACCGTATTGGACCAGATGATGATCTGTCCAGAGCCGGAAATACTTCTGCCATGGCCGACAATTTAAGTGCCGTTTTAGACAAGAATTTTCCTCGACGTCGTCGATCTGGCCTGCATGGAGATTTTCGGAATACACGCACAAGCCAGCAAAACCGGCGACGTCCGGCCTCATGCGGTCTCTACGCAGCACTTACCGCCGAGACGGCGATGGGAAGGCACAGCTCGCCCCTACTCCGGCGACGGCACCGGGGGCTTCGAGGTCAGCGCGGTGCCGGCGGCCGCGACAATGACGGCGGCGATGCCGGCCAGTTGCGGCGGGGTCAGGCTCTCGTGCAGGAACAGGAAACCGGCCAGCGCGCCCAGCCCCGGCTCCAGGCAGGTCAGCGTGCCGTAGATGCGCGCCGGCATACGGGTCAGCGCCACCATCTCCAGGAAGAACGGCAATGCGCTTGAAAACAGGCCGACGAGCAGCGCGCTGACCAGGATCGACGGTGCGAGCAGCCCCGCTCCCGCCTGCGCCACGCCGAAGGGCAGCACCAGCACGGCGGCGATCGCCATGCCATAGGCGGTGGTGCGGGTACCGAGCTCGGCGCCTGCCTTCTGGGCAAGCACGATGTAGAGCGCCCAGAAGCCACCGGCCGCCAGTGCCAGCATCACCCCGGTCGGATCGAGCGGCTGCAGCGAATGGATGAAGGGCGACAACAGGATGATGCCGGCCACCGCAAGCGCGATCCAGGCAAAATCGCTGGCGCGCCGCGAGGTCAGCGTCGCCACCAGCAGCGGCCCGGAAAATTCGAGCGCCACGGCGACACCGAGCGGGATCCGGGCAAGCGCTGCATAGAACAGGAGGTTGAGCGCGCAGAGCGTCACGCCATAGGCGACCAGCCACGGCAAGGTGGCCCGCGTCGGCCGCATCTGCCAGGGCCGCAGCACCGCGATCAGCATCAGTGCGCCGATGACCAGCCGCAGCGTCGTCGTGCCTTGCGCGCCGATCTGCGGGAACAGCGTCTTGGCGAAGGTGGCGCCGATCTGGATCGACACCATGGCCCCCATCAGCGCCGCGACGGGCAAGGGCGCCGCTTCGCGATTGGCAACCGGCATCGATGTCACTTCTGTTCACCCTCCCCTGCCGTGCCGGGCATCCGCGCGACCCGGCAGCATGGCTGGCAGCTATGGCCTGCCCGGGCGGGCCTGTCGTGAGGCACGGGACGACAGTCGGCTGGGGCAAGCGCTGGAATGGGTCCCGCAAGTCGGGGAACACCCTTCCGGCCACTCAAGGCATCCGTTGGGCTGCCTGCCTAAGCAGCGGCGGCGGCAGAGCGCTTAAAGACGATGGTGACCCGCGTGCCCTCGCTGGCGCTCGAATTCACGTCGAATTCCGCCTTGGCGTTCTCGGTCAGCGAACGCGCGATCAGCGCGCCGAGCTTGCCGGGCTTGGGCCAGGTCTCGCCTTCGGGCAGGCCGATGCCGTCGTCGGCGATGACAATACGGCAGCCATCGCCGTTGACGATGCTGTGCAGTGTGATCGTGCCGCCGTCGCGCCCTTTGAAGGCATGCTTGAGCGCATTGGTCAAAAGCTCGTTCACCACCAGCCCGGTTGGCATGGCGACGTTGACCGACACCGGATAGGTATCGACCTTCATGTCGAGGCGAATGCCCTCGACCGCATGCGAGTTCATCACCGCCGACGCGATCTGGCTGAGATAGACGCCGAGATCGACCTCGTCCTTGTGATCGTCGCCCGACAGCGTCTGGTAAAGGATCGCCAGCGCGTCGACGCGGCCGGCCAGCCTCTCGAACCGCTTCTGGTCCGGCTCCATCGCGTTGCGCGTCTCCAGCCGGATCAGCGCGGTGATCATCTGCAAATTGTTTTTCACCCGGTGCTGCAATTCGCGCAGCAGCGTGTCCTTCTCGCGCACGCGTTCCTCGACCGTAGCTGCATCTTCGGTCTCGCCATGGGCCGAGACGTCGACCAGCGCCACCAGCCGGAAGCAGACCTTGCCATTGTCGTCCTCGATGACATTGGAGTAGGCGTCAACGATCGCCGGCGTATGCTCGGCCCGCTCCAGCCGGAACGTACCGACAAAATCGGTCTCCTCGACCAACGCTTCGAACAGCGCGCGGTCCTTCTGCTGATGCAGGCCGGTGCCGGAAAGTGCCGCCCAGTGCTTCTGGGCGAGCCTGGCCGCCTTCAGCCCTGACAGCTTCTCGAATTCCGGGTTGGCATAGACGACGCGCTCCTTCGCGCCGAGGTCCGAGACGGCAATGGCGATCGGCACCTGGTCGAGGAATTTCTTGAACTGTTCGCTTTCCAACGCGCTGGCAAGGTCCGGCGTATCGAGCAACTGCTCGACCGCTTCGGCCTTCTGTGTGTCGGATGTCATCTGCGGCGCCTGTGCTGTGCGTGAGCGCCATCAGTATCAGCGATAGGGCGCGCCCGCCATCACAATGCAGGAGGATGCTGGCACCTGCCTCCGCGTCAGGGCGCCAAAATCGGTTTCGCTCGCCCCAGGCCGCCAAGACGCCCGCCATCGGTTCAGCCGCTGAACGACACGCCCCTGCGACGCATCCCCGCCTGCACGCCGCGTACGATCAGCCGGGACAGCATCTCCATGTCCCAGGGCATTCCCGGCCGCCAGACATCCAGTAGCAAGGCGATCCGGGCTTCATCGGCATTGTTCATCACCTCGTGCGGGTAGGTGTCGTCCCACAGCATGCCTTCGCCGTCAGTGATGCGTTTCTCCTGATGGTCGATCATCATGATGGTTGCCGGGCGGCCATCGGCCTGTCGCGGAATGACCAGACCAAGGTGGAACCGCATGATGCCGCGGAAAGGCCCGCGGTGGGCGGGGATGTGCTTGCGCGGCGCGAGGAACGAGATAGCCGCCGATTTGACTTCCGGGCATTCGGCAAGCAAGCGGCTGAGAACCGGCATGCGCGCAAGGTTCTCCGGCACCGCCATATCATAGGCCTTGAGCACGAACATGCGCCAGTCCAGCCCGTCATTGGCTGAGATATCGGCCTGCTCCGGCATGATGTCATGGAAGCGCGGGACCTTGCCCAGATGCACGCCAAGCGCTTCGTCACGGATGTCGCGCCAGGCATTGGTGAATTTCGCCGCGTTCGGAAATTCGGTGGCGGCATCGAGGATCGCCGGTGCGTCTATTCGCTTTTCATAGACACGCCGGATCACATCGGATGCAAGATCGTAGGTATGGGACATCGCATTGCCTCCACCACATTATAAACGGACGGCTACGGGTTGTGCTTACACATTTTGTTCACTGTGGCGTCATCGTCGCCGCCAGCCGTGGCCCGGTCTTGACGTCGACGACCTCGGGCCTGCTGCTGTCGACCGTGCCGTCCCAGCCGCCGCCAAGCGCCTTGTTGAGGGCGATGTAGTTGGTCGCCAGAAGCACGCGGCTTTGCAGCAGTGAATCCTCGGCCGAATAGAGCGAGCGCTGCGCGTCGAGCACGTCGAGCAGGCTGGTCTCGCCAGCCTTGTAGAGCGTGCCTTCGAGGCTCGCCGCCTGGCCATAGGATTTCGCCGACGCGGCAAGCTTGCCGATCCGGATGCGCTCCTGCGCCATCAGCACCAGCGCATTCTCGACATCCTCGAGCGCGGCCAGCACCGACGCGCGGTAGGCGATGAAATACTGGTCGCGCTGCGCGCGGGCGACGTCGGCGGCCGCCTGCAGCTGGCCGGCATTGAACAGCGGCACGCTGAGCGACGGCCCGAACGACCAGCCGATCGACGAATTCTTGCCAAGATCGCCGAGATTGAGCGCCGCCGTGCTGATGTTTCCCGTCAGGCTAACCGAGGGATAGCGCGCCGCCTCGGCCTGGCCGACCTTCGCGGTGTACTGCGCATATTGCCGCTCGGCCATGCGCACATCCGGGCGCGACAAAAGGATGTCGGCGGGAATCCCGGTCGGCATCGGCAGGCGCGGCGACGGGATCGGCTTGCTGCGCTTCAGCCGCTCGCTAAGCGCTGCCGGCGGCCGGCCGGTGAGCACCGCCAGACGATGCACCGCCTCGGCATAGCTTGCCTCCAGCGTCGGCACCGCCGCCTCGGTGCTGGCCGCCTGCCCCATCGCCTTGGCGACATCGGCGGCCGTCGCCGACCCGGCCAGCGCCATGGTGCGGGTGAGTTCGGCGGTCTGCCGCTGCGACACGGCCGAACGCCGGGCGAGCGCGATGCGGGCCTGGTAGCCGCGCGCCTGGGTGTAATAGGACGCGACATCGCCGACCAGGGTGAGAAGCGTCGAACGCAACTCCTCTTCCGACGCATCGACGCCGTAGCGCGCCGCCTCGACGCCCCTGCGGTTGGCGCCGAACAGGTCGAGCTCCCAGCTGGCGTCGAAGCCGGCCTGGTATTCTGAGTAGATGGAATTGGTCCCCGAAGTGGTCTCGGCCGACTTGTTGCGCGTCACCGAGCCGGAGCCGTCCACGGACGGCAGCAATGTGCCGGCGCTCTGGCGGTAGCTGGCGCGCGCCTCGCGGATCTTGGCCTTGGCGGTGGCGACGTCGAGATTGCCGGCGACGGCTTCCTCGATCAGCGTGTTGAGCTGCGGATCGCGCAGCCGCTGCCACCATTGCGACAATTGCGCCGGCTGGACGGATTTCGTCGGCTTCTCACTGCTCCAGTTCGCCGGCATCGGCAGGATGGGCGTGCGATAGTCCGGGCCGACGACGCATCCGGCGAGCAGAACAGCCGTAATCATGGGCGCAATGAGCCGCCCCGCGGCCACCGGGCCACGTTCAAAACCTGTCATGGAAAGTTTCCTTATTGCTGGTTGGCCGTCGCCGGCTTCTCGTCCTGTTTGGCCGCCCTGCCCTTGAAGATCCGCCGCACCGTGACGAACAGCAGCGGCACCAGGAACACGCCGATCACCGTCGCCGCGATCATGCCGCCCATGACGCCGATGCCGACCGAGTTCTGCGCGCCGGAGCCGGCGCCACTGGCGATCGCCAGCGGCGTAACGCCGAGGATGAAGGCCAGCGACGTCATCAGGATCGGCCGCAATCGTTGTCGCGCCGCCTCCAGAGTCGCCTCGATGAGCCCCATGCCGGCCGCCTGCCGCTCGATGGCGAACTCGACGATGAGGATGGCGTTCTTGGAGGCGAGGCCGATCGTCGTCAGCAGGCCGACCTTGAAATAGACGTCGTTGGTCTGGCCGAAGAGTGTCGCCGCGGCGAGCGCGCCAAAAATGCCGATCGGCACCGACAGCATGACCGCGAACGGGATCGACCAGCTCTCATAAAGGGCCGCCAGGCACAGGAACACGACCAGCGCCGAAATCGCATAGAGCGACAGCGCCTGGTTGCCCGAAAGCCGTTCCTGATGTGACAGCCCGGTCCACTCATGCGAATAGCCGGCCGGCAGTTGCGCCACCAGCCTGTCGATCTCGTCCATCGCCGCACCGGAGCTCACGCCCGCTGCCGCCGCACCCTGGATCTCGACCGCCGCCGAGCCATTGTAGCGTTCCAGCCTGGGGGAGCCGAATGTCCAGTGGCTGGAGGTGAAGGCCGAGAACGGCACCATGGCGCCGCTGGCATTGCGCACCTGCCATTTGTCCAGATCTTCCGGCTGCATGCGGAAGTTCGCGTCCGACTGCATATAGACCGGCTTCACCCGGCCGCGATCGATGAAGTCGTTGACGTAGTCGCTGCCCCAGGCGCTCGACAGCGTGTTGTTGATGTCGGCGAGGCTGACTCCGAGCGCGCTGGCCTTTTCCTGGTCGATGTCGATCGAGAATTGCGGCTGGTCCTCCTGGCCATTGGGCCTTGTGGCGGTCAGCAGCTTGCTCTGTGCCGCGAGGCCCAGAAGCTGGTTGCGCGTCTGGATAAGCGCATCATGGCCGGCGCCGTTGACATCCTGCAGGTAGAAGTCGAAGCCGTTGGTGTTGCCAAAGCCCTGGATCGCGGGCGGGGCAAGCGCGAAAACCTGCGCATCCCTGATTTTGGAGAAGGCACCCATGGCGCGGCGGGCCACCGCTTGCGCCGACAGAGCCGGAGACTTGCGCTGGCTGAATTCCTTCATCGGCACGAAAGCGATACCGACATTCTGCCCGGCGCCGCCAAAACCGAAGCCGGAGGCCGTAAAGACGCCCTGGACAGCGTCCTTTTCCTCCTTGAGATAATGATCGGTCACCTCAGCCAGCACACGTTCGGTCCGGTCCTGTGTCGCGCCGACCGGCAGCGACACGCTGGTGATCAGGATGCCCTGGTCCTCTTCCGGCAGGAACGAGCTCGGCAGCCGGGCAAACATCCAGCCCATGGCGACAACGATGGCGAGGAAGAGGGCGAGGAAGCGCCAGGACCGGTTGATGATGCCATGTGAGCCGTCACGATAGGCCGTCGTGCCGCGGTCGAAGACGCGGTTGAACCAGCCGAACGGGCCGGTCTGCGTGGCATGGTCCTTGGGCCGCCGCAGGATGGTGGCGCACAGCGCCGGCGTCAGCACAAGTGCTACCAGCACCGACAGCACCATGGCCGAGACGATGGTCACCGAAAACTGCCGGTAGATGATGCCGGTCGAGCCACCGAAGAAGGCCATCGGCACGAACACCGCCGACAAAACGGTGGCGATGCCGACCAGCGCCCCGGTGATCTCGTTCATCGATTTTCGCGTCGCCTCCTTAGGCGACAGATCTTCCTCCTGCATGACGCGTTCGACATTCTCGACCACGACGATGGCGTCGTCGACCAGCAGGCCGATGGCCAGCACCATGGCGAACATGGTCAGCGTGTTGACCGAATAGCCGAACAGCGACAGCACGCCGAACGTGCCGAGCAGCACCACCGGCACGGCGATCGTCGGGATGATGGTCGCCCGCAGATTCTGCAGGAAGATGAACATCACCAGGAACACCAGCACGATCGCCTCGGCCAGCGTCTTGACCACCTCCTCGATCGACAGCCGCACGAAGGGCGAGGTGTCGTAGGGGTAGACGACCTCGACCCCTTGCGGGAAGGTCGAGCTCAGCCGATTGATCGTCGAGCGCACCGCTTCCGCCGTGCTGATGGCGTTGGCGCCGGTTGCCAGGTTGACGGCGACGCCGGCCGCCGGCTGGCCATTGTATCTGGCGGCCGTCGTATAGCTTTCAGCGCCGAGCTCGACGGTGGCGACATCGTTGAGGCGCACCAGCGAGCCATCCGTCTGGCTCTTCAGGATGATGTTGCGGAACTGTTCGGCGGTCTGCAGCCGGCTCTTGGCCGTCACCGTGGCGTTGAGCTGCTGGCCCTTGCGTTGCGGCATGCCGCCGAGCTGGCCGGCCGAGACCTGCGTGTTCTGCGCCTCGATCGCCGAGGCCACATCGCTCGGCATCAGCGTATATTTGGCGAGCTTGTCCGGATCGAGCCAGATGCGCATGGCATAGCTGGAGCCGAACAATTGCGTCGAGCCGACGCCCTCGACGCGCTTCAGCGTGTCGTTGATGGTCGAGTCGACATAGTCGGCAAGATCGGTCGAGTTCATCTTGCCGTCGCTGGAGACGAAGCCGATGACCATCAGGAAGCCGGTCGAGGATTTGGAGACGGTGATGCCGTTGCTCTGCACCACCTGCGGCAGCTGCGACTGCACCAGCTGCAGCTTGTTCTGCGTCTGCACCTGGGCGGTGTCGGGATCGGCCGCGCTGGTGAAGGTCAGCGTGATCGTGGCCGCACCGGTCGAGGTCGAGGTCGCCGTCATATAGTCGAGATTGTCGATGCCGGTCATGCCTTGCTCGATGACCTTGGTCACCGAATTTTCGACCGTCTGCGCGTCGGCGCCGGGATAGGAGGCGCTGATGTTGACCGTGGTCGGCGCGATCTGCGGATATTGCGAGATCGGCAGCGTGGTGAGCGCGAGCAGGCCGCCCAGCATGATCACGATGGCGATCACCCAGGCGAAGATCGGCCGGTTGATGAAGAATGCTGACATCGCCTCAGTTCCCGGTCGACTGGCTGCTATCGGCCATCTTGGACGTGGAAGACGTGGATGAAGAGGTCTGTGCCCGGTCCTTGACCTCGCCGGTGGTCTCGTCGATCGTCACTTCGACACCCGTCGCGTCGCCGCCGGGACGCACCAGCTGCAGGCCCTCGACGATGACGCGGTCGCCGTCGCCGACGCCCGAATCCACCAGCCAGTTGTTGCCGACGCTGTTGCGCACGGCCAGCACACGCGTCTCGACCTTGCCCTGCGCATTGATGACCATGGCGGTCGCCTCGCCCTTGGTGTTGCGGGTGACGCCGCGCTGCGGCACCAGGAAACTGTTCTGGGCGACGCCCTCCTCGACCAGCGCCCGCACATACATGCCCGGCAGAAGCAGACGATCGGGATTGGGGAACTCGGCCCGCAGCGCGAAAGTGCCGGTCGTCTGGTCGACATTGGCGCCGGCGAATTCCAGCTTGCCGGTCTGGTTATAGATGGTGCCGTTCTCGAGCTTCAGCTTGACGCTGACATTGGGCCCGCTGAACTTCAGCCGGCCCTCATTGATGGCCTGACGCAGATTGAGCAGATTGGTGCTCGACTGCGTGACGTCGACATTGATCGGATCGAGCGAACGGATGGTGGTGAGCAAGGTATCCTGATTGGCGGTGACCAGGGCGCCCGGCGTCAGCGATGACTTGTCGATGCGGCCGGCGATCGGCGCGGTGATCTTGGTGTAGTCGAGATTGATGCGCGCGGTTTCGACACTGGCCTTGGCCGACGCCACATCCGCATTGGCCTGGGCCAGCGTTGCCGCGGCATCGTCATAATCCTGTTTGGAAACAACGTTCTGCTTCAACAAGCCAGCATAACGGTCGAACTTGGCCTGCGCCGTCGGCACCGCCGCCTCGGCCTTCTGCTGGGCTGCCTGCGCGCTGTCATAGGCTGCCTGGTAGCTCGCCGGATCGATGAGGTAGAGCGGCTGCCCGACCACCACCTCGCTGCCCTCCTTGAACAGCCGCGCCTGGATGATGCCGTTGACCTGCGGGCGCACATCGGCGGTGAGCGAGGCTGACGTGCGTCCCGGCAGTTCGGCCGTGATCGCCACCGATTGCGGATGCAACGTGACGACGCCGACTTCCGGCTTGCCGACGCCGCCCATGCCGGCGGGAGCTTTGCTCCCCTCCTGCGAACAGGCCGCCAGAAGAACCGTGGTGACGAGTATCGCCGCGAACCGGCGGGCCGGCAGGGAAGACGGGCTAGACTGGATAGACATGGCCTGGATGATCTTTCGCTGGGGTTGCGGTCGCCGTCTGGCTGTCGGGATCGGAGCGCTCCACCAGAAGCCGGCTCAAATACCGGCCGAGGAAGCGCTGGATGTCGTCCATGAAGGTGTAGACGACGGGAACATAGACGAGGCTGAGCACGGTCGAGGAGATGAGCCCGCCGATCACGGCGATCGCCATCGGCGACCGCGTCTCGGCGTCGGCGCCGATGCCGAGCGCGATCGGCAGCATGCCGGCGCCCATGGCGATCGATGTCATGACGATGGGCCGTGCCCGCTTGCGGGCTGCGTCGAGCAGTGCGTCGAAGCGGCTCATGCCACGCTCCTTCTCGGCGACCAAGGCGTACTCGACAAGCAGGATCGAGTTCTTGGCCGCAATGCCCATCAGCATCAGTATGCCGATCAGCGGCGATATGCCAAGCGCCTTGCCGGCAATCAGCATGAAGCCGAGCGCGCCGCCGATCGACAGCGGCAGCGCGACCAGGATGGTCACCGGCTGCACGAAGCCGCGGAAAAGCAGCACCAGCGTCAGGTACATCAGCAGGATGCCGGCGGCGATCGCGGTGGCGAAACCCGTGAACAATTCCTGCATGCGCTGGGCGTCGCCGCGCGCCAGTTCCTGCACGCCGGCGGGCAAATTACGCATCGCCGGCAAGGCATGGATGGCTGCGGTCGCCTGGCCGAGCGTCAGGCCGGAGAGGTCCGCCTCGACCGTGGCGCTGCGGCTGCGCCCCACCCTTGTGATGCTGTTCGGCCCGGCATTGAAGCCGATATCGGCCACCGCCCCGAGCGGCACCGTGCCCCTGCTGCCGATCAGCGGCAGCACGGCCAGTTTCGCCGGATCGTCGATGGCGCCGTCGGGCAACGTGACGACGATCGCCACCTGGCGGTCGCCGAGATTGAATTTTGCCAGGCTGGTATCGGTGTCGCCGATGGTGGCGATCTTCACCGTCGACGCGATCTCGGTCGGGGTGACGCCGAGTTCGGCCGCCGTGGCGCTGTCGGGGCGCACGATCAGCTCCGGCTTGGTCGTCGCCGCGGTCGACGTCGGATTGATCAGGCCGGGCACCGACTTCATGCCGTCGATCAGCGCGTCGCTGGCCTTCTGCAGCGCCTCGCCATCGTCGCCGACCAGCGTGATCGCCACCTTGGCGCCGGCAAAGCCGTCGGCGCCGAACTGGATGCGGGCGCCGGGAATGTCGTTGAGCTTCGGTGAGGCCTCGGCCTCGAACTGCTGCTGGCTGACATCGCGCTCGCCGCGCGGTTTCAAATTGACGGTGACGTTGGCGCTGCGCACTTCCGCCGAGGTCGAGCCACGGTTCGGCCCGCCGCCGGATGAGGCCGCCGTACCGATGGTGGCGAAGATGCTGTCGACGGCCGGCTCGTCCTTCAGGCGCCTTGTGATGTCCTGGACGACGGCGGTTGTCTGTTCGATCGTCGAGCCCGGCTGCAGCTCGACCGAGATCATCGAGCGGCCGCGATCGGTCGCCGCCATGAATTCCGTCGGCAATTTGGTTGCGAGCCCAATCGAGCCGGCGAAGAAGGCGATGCCGGCGACAAGCGTGATCCAGCGATGGTCGAGCGCCTTGCGCAGCAGCCAGAGATAAGTTGGCACCCAGCCCGGCAGATCGTCCTCGCTGTGGCCGCCGGCGCGCACCAGATAGGCGCCCATCAGCGGGGTGAGCATGCGCGCGACAAGCAGCGAGAATAGCACCGACACGCAGACGGCGACGGCAAACGAGAAGAAGAATTTTCCCGGAATGCCGGGCATGAAGGCGACCGGCAGGAACACCGCGACAATAGTCGCCGTGGTCGCCACTACCGCAAGCCCGATCTCGTCTGCTGCCTCGATCGCCGCTTGGTAGGCGCTGGCGCCGGTCTGGCGCATATGGCGCACGATGTTCTCGATCTCGACGATGGCGTCGTCGACCAGGATGCCGACCACCAGCGACAGCGCCAGCAAGGTGATGTTGTTGAGCGAAATGTCGAACGCCGCCATGACGGCGAAGGTCGGGATGAGCGACAGCGGCATGGCGACCGCCGACACCAGCGTCGCCCTGATGTCGCGCAGGAACAGCCAGACGACGCCGATGGCGAGCAGCGCGCCGATCCACAAAGCCTCGAACGCAGCATCATAGCTCTCCTGCACGAAGCCGGACGACGAGGTGACCTCGGTGAATTTAGCAATGTCGGTCTTCGCTGCAATCCCGGCTATCGCGGAGCGCGCGGCCTTGACCACGTCGATCTCGCTCGAACCGACCGAGCGGTAGACGTTGAAGGCGACGACCTGCCTGCCGTCGAGATAGGCGGCCTGGCGCGGCTTTTCCCAGCTGTCGACCACCCTGCCCAGATCGGAGAGCTTGACGCCGCCGGCGCCTGACAGCGCGATGCGTGTGTCGGCCAGCTCCTCGACGGTGCCGGCGCTGGCCAGCGTGCGCACCGACTGCTCCTGGCCACCGACGCTGGTGCGGCCGCCCGGCTGGTTGACATTGTTGGAGGCAAGCGTCTGGCTGACATCGCCGGCGCTGATGCCGAGTGCGGCCAGACGGTCCGGATCGAGTTCGACGCGGATGACGCGGTCGACGCCGCCCGAGCGGGTGACCTTGGAGACGCCGTCGACCCCGAGCAGCGCCTTGGCGACATCATTGTCGATGTACCAGCTCAACGCGTCCGGCGACATCGACGGCGCCTCGACGACATAGGTCAGCACCGAATTGCCTGATGCGTTCATCTTGGCCACGACCGGCGACTGCGCCGCGGCCGGCAGGCTGGACTGCACTTCCGACACCGCGTTGCGGACATCGTTGGCGGCGGTCTCGGGATCGATACCGAGCGTGAACTCGACCGTGGTGACGGACGAGCCTTCACTGATCGAGGTCGAGACGTCGTCGACGCCTTCCAGCGTCGCCACGGCGTTCTCGACCACCCGCGCCACCTGCACTTCCATTTCGCTTGGCGCGGCGCCCGGCTGCGAAACGGTGACGGTGACCGTCGGCAGGTCGATGTCGGGCATGTTGTTGGTGCGCAGCTGCATGAAGCCGTAGAGGCCGGCGATGCTCAGCGACAGGAACAGCACGATGGTCGGCACTGGGTTGCGGATCGACCAGGAGGAAATGGCGTTCATCGCGCCGCCTCCGTCACCTTGCCGGCGGCGCCCGCTTGCGCATCGGCGATACGCACCAGATTGCCGTCGCTGAGGAAGCCGGCACCGGCGACGACGACGCTGTCGCCTTCCGACAGCCCGCTTTCGATGGCGACGCGGCCGTTCTGGTGCGGGCCAGTGGTGACGGCACGCGAGGCCGCCTTGCCGGCGACGTCGACCACGAAGACAACAGGTTTTCCGCCCTGCCAGACAAGGGCGGCCTCGGCGACGCTGAGCCTTTGCGAGACCGCTCCCGCGATCGAGACGCGGGCGAACATGCCGGGCTTCAGGCCCGAGCCTTCGCCCAGCCCGACATAGACCGTGGCGAGCCGTGTCGTCGAACTGACCGTTTGCGCGATCGAGGATACCTGTCCTGCAAAAGTCCGGCCGGAGGCGTCGACGACATTGGCCGCCTGCCCGACCGAGACCGACGGAAGGTCTTTTTCGGGGACAAGCACGCCGACTTCCAGCCGGCCGTCGCGGATGATCTTCATCAGCTCGGTGCCGGCCTGGACGATCGACCCGGCAACCGCCGGCCGGCTGGAGACGATGCCGTCGAAGGGCGCGCGGATGGTCGCCTGGTCGAGTTGGGCCTGCAGCCGCTCGGCGGCGGCCTTGGCCTGTTCAAGCGCGGCCCGGCCGGTCTTGACGGCGGTCGCCTTATCCTCAGCCGTTTCGGCGCTGATCGCCTTGCTGGCCAGCAGCCTGTCGGCGCGGCCGGCGGCGGAGATCGCCGTGTCCAGCGTCGCCTGGGCCTGGTCGACGGCGGCCTTCTGCTCGGCCAGCTGTGCCTTGAGCACCGAGGCGTCGAGCCGCGCGACGACATCGCCGGCCCGCACATGGTCGCCTTCGCCAACCAGCACCTCGGTCAATTTGAGGCTGGAGGTCTCGGCGCCGATGGTTGCTTCCTGCCAGGCGGAGACGGTGCCGGTGGCGCTGATCGACGAGGCGATTGCCTGCGAGCGCACTTTTTCGACCGCGACCGTGAGGCTGGCGCGCGGCGCAGCGACGGCTGGCGCGGCCGGTTCAACGGTCGCGCGCCCATAGGCTCTCAGCGCCGCCATCGCCCCCAGGACGGTCAGCACGCCGGCCAGGACAAGATAGGTCTTACGCGATCTTGCGGTCATGATGTCCGTGGCCGTTGGGCTGCTGCGAAACCGGCAGCGACAGGCGCCATGCGGCAAAGTGCAAGCGCACCGCGCCCTTCAGCGTATCGGTCGGCAGCGCCGCCGGCGTGGCGGCATGGCTGACGCCCTGACAGACCGAGAGCCTCGGGCTCATCGATGCGATCAGCCGCAGCATCATCATGGCTTCCCACATTGCCGTGCTTCCATTGTGGATGAGTTTGAACGGTGGGATGGCGGAACATGCCGCCATCCCACGAGACCGGCCGGCCCGAGAACGGGTTGGACATCGGGCCGGCCGGCGCAACCGGACGGAGTTGTCAGCCATTCCCGGGCTGGGGCGGCGGAAGCTGTCCGCCCTGGTCGGGCGGACCTCCAGGTCCGGCTGCGTCTTCCGGCGGGCCGCCCCAAGGACCGGGGGGTGGTCCATGGGGGCGTTCCGCCGAAGCCAGGATTTCGAGCTGTTCGGGCGACAGCTTGGTGCGCAGCTCGGCGATCGCGTCCTTCAGCTTGGCGGCCGAAGCCGCGCGAGCCGTGACCTCGTCGGCCAGCCTTTCCTGGAAGGCGAACGGATCGGGCTTGCCGCCCGGAGCCGCATCGGGTCCCTTGGCCTCGGGTTCACCCGGGCCGGGGCCGCCAGTGCCGCCGGGGCCGCGATCATGCCGTGGCGGCGCAAGCACGGCCTGCAGCGCGCTGGTGTAGTCGCGCCAGGCGTCGAGCTGTTCGCTGCGGATGCCGACGCGTGTCTCCAGCGCCGCCAGCCGGGCGGCCAGCATGAATTCCGGCGGCGGTCCCATACGGTGCGGGCCGAAGCCTTCCGGACCCTGCGGACCAAAACCGTGCGGACCAGGCCGCATCGGCCCATGCGGGCCATTCTGGCCAAACCAGCCCATCGGGCCATGGTCGGGTCCATCCTGAGCGATGACCGGGGGCTCGCCGGCGCGGGCATCGGGCTGTGCCGCCAGCACGGGGTGGATTGCGGCGACGGAAAACAGGCCGAGCGCAAGAAGTCTGCTTCGCATGACGGTGTTCCTTTCTCTCATGCATCGGACAGCCCTGAGGATAGGAAGCCTGTTTGTCTGCTTCGCGTCGGCATGTTGCCGAAGGTTTCCGCAAAGCGGCAATTTGTTTCCGAACGTTTCTCGCCCCCGGTCAGAAACATTGCGTTGCAATTTTCCATGCCGCTGGCGCGCGCGCCCCCTATAATCAGAGCCAAGCAAGGGCACGCATGATGCAATCACAACCCCATATCCTCGTCGTGGACGACGACCGCGAGATCCGCACGCTGCTCGGCCGCTATCTTGACGGCCAGGGTTTTCGCGTCTCGGTGGCGGCCGACCGGCGCGAATGCGAGCAGAAGCTTGGCGTCGGCCAGTTCGACCTTGTCGTGCTCGACGTCATGCTGCCGGACGGTTCGGGGCTCGACATCTGCCGCGGCTTGCGCGACCGCAAGCCGCATGTCCCGGTCATTCTGCTGACGGCACTGAAGGAAGATGTAGACCGCATCATCGGCCTGGAGCTCGGCGCCGATGACTATCTCGGCAAGCCGTTCAACCCGCGCGAACTCACCGCCCGCATCCGCGCCGTGCTGCGGCGCGCCGCACCCGAGGAGGTGCCGGCTCCCCGTGCACGCATCTACCGCTTCGCCAGCTACCGGCTGGAACCCGACACCCGCAAGGTGACGGATGGGCGGGGCGAGCTCGTCGACCTCACCGGCGCCGAATTCGACCTTCTGCAGGTCTTCCTCGACCGCCCCGGCCGGCTGCTGTCGCGCGACCAGTTGCTTGATCTCACGCAAGGCCGCGAGCGCGACCCGCTCGAACGCTCGGTCGACGTGCTGATGAGCCGGCTGCGCCGCAAATTCTCCGACACCGGCGACGGCCCGCTGTTCAAGACCGTGCGCAATGGCGGCTACCAGCTGACCGCGCGTGTCGAGACGGTGGAGATCCCGGCGTGAACTCGTTGCGCCGAAGGCTGATCATCCTGCTGGTGGCCTCGATCATCGGCGTCGTCGGCCTTGCCACGACCGTGGCGATCAAGGTGCTCGGCGGGCCATCGCCGGAACTGATCATGGGGCCGGTTGCCCGTCAGGTCCAATTCATGGTGCAGCTGGTTCCCGGCCATGTGCCTGGCGCGGGCGATGCTCCGCTGACCATCCGCGACCACCCCGCCGATGGTCCGGTGGACCGCAAGCACACGCGCGTGCTCAACGACATCCTGCGTGACGACGGCCTCGGCCTCTCGGCCGTCGTCAGCCGTACTCCGGGCACTCCCGGCATGGTCGCGTCGGTGGCGCTTCCCGACAAACGCTGGATGATCATCGACGTCCCCGACTTCGATCCGCCGAGGGATGTCTGGCTGGTTCTCGCCGGCTGGATCACGCTGATCGCGCTCGGCGCCACCGCCGTGTCGGTCTATTTCACCAGCGTGCTGGTGCGGCCGCTGGAAATGCTGGAGGCCGCCGTCTCGAAGATCGGCTCGGACGGCTTGCTGGCGCAGCTGCCGGAAGAGGGCTCGGCCGAGGTCAGGGCGACGGCGCATGCGCTGAACCAGCTCTCCTCGCGGCTGCGCGCGGCCATGGAGAGCCGCATGCGCCTGGTCGCCGCCGCCGGCCATGATCTGCGCACGCCGATGACGCGCATGCGACTGCGCGCCGAATTCCTCGAGGAAGACCGCGACAAATGGCTTCACGATCTCGACGAACTCGACCGCATCGCCGACAGCGCCATCCGCCTGGTGCGCGAGGAGGTGAACCAGGACGCCGTTGAGCCGCTGGACCTGGAAAAGATGGTGCGCGACATCGAAGCCGAAATGGTCACGCTCGGCCATGCCGTCTCGATCGGCCCTCTGGACAAGGTGTCGGTGCGCGCCGGCGCGCTCGGCCTGCGCCGCGCCCTGCGCAACCTGATCGTCAACGCCGCCACCCACGGCAAGGCCTGCACCATCGCCCTTTCGGCCATCGACAGGCGCGCCGTGCTGACCATTTCCGACAACGGCCCGGGCATCCCGCCCGACCTCATCAACAAGGCCTTCGAGCCCTTCTTCCGCGTCGACCCCGGCCGCCAGCAATTCATCCCCGGCGCGGGGTTGGGCCTCGCCATCGCCAAGGAGATTATCGAGCGCTACGGCGGGACCGTGACGCTGGAGAACCGCAAGGGGGGTGGGCTGGCGCAGACGGTGGTGTTCAAGGCTGTGTGAGGCGTAAGCAAGCCGTTTTGCCAGCCGACGAAAAAGGGCGACTATGCTGCACCGCGAAAAGTCAATGATTCCAATTCATTCGCGGGTAGATCGGTATGAAATCAAATAGATAAAATGTAGATTTCTCAAATTTCGAGATTTTTTTACAAATATTCGAGCGCCTCCTGTCTCCCTAGGCAGAAGTGCTTCCGATCAACCAAAGCGGGTAGATCGATACAACTCGAACCACAGGGTTGAAGTGCTATTAAAAATCGCAAGAAAGCGGGAAAATGCCGGTTTTTCGCCAATTTCTTGCCTTGCTCACATAAGTATTTCAGCCTGCTAGATTTTTTGTGTTGCACCGCACAATGCCGTGACCGAACCATCACCTGGGGGACTCGTTTGCGACTGGATATACGCCGTGGAGGATTCCGCCAGCTTGACGAACTTGAGCCGTCCATCCGTCGAGTTCGTTCCTGGCTCGGATGGACTCGCAAGGCTCGGGTTTGACAGTGCCGGGTCGAGGGCCAGGCGGCACGGACATCACATGGGCGCAAGCTGATGGCAAACGCCCGCGACATCCAACTGGATGCATTGAGGGCCATCGCCGTGACGATGGTGTTGTACTCCCATTTCTTCGCGGCGGGAGGATCTTCCTTCTGGGGCCATATCGGTGTGCGGCTGTTCTTCGTGCTGAGCGGCTTCCTGATCACGCGCCTTCTCCTGGAAGCGCGTGCGGCCGCCGCGTTCGAAACCGGCCCGGCGCTGCGGTCCTTCTACGTCAGACGGGCGCTACGGATATTCCCTCCCTATTTTGCCGTGCTGGGTTTCGTCTGGCTGTTTGATCTGGAGCAGTCCAGGGGATCGCTGGTCTGGCATGCGCTTTACCTGTCGAATTTCTGGTATGCGCTTCACAACAACTGGAACCCCTGGGTGCTGTGCCATTTCTGGAGCCTGAGCATCGAGGAGCAGTTCTATCTGGCCTGGCCACTGGTCGTCCTTTTGGCCCCACGCCGGCGCTTCGAACAGATCTGCATCGGTGTCATCGCCCTGTCGCTGGCCTATCGCTTTTACTGGCCGCTCACCGCCAACACGGCGCTGGCGCGCGACCTGCTGCCACCGGCATCCATGGATGCGCTGGCGACGGGCGCGCTGCTTGCCTGCTGGCGCTCCAGAGGTGCGGCCCTGCCGCAATGGATGCGGCTAGGCTGGCCTGCCTTCGCGGCCGCATTCCTTGTCATCGAATGGTTTGTCCCGGCGCCTGCCGATCCGATGCTGGAATGGGCCCATTGGCTGGTGCGGCAAGTCCTGCCCCTGGTGCCGCTGATGGTCATCGTCGCCGCCTGTTCGCGCGGCCTTGGCGGCACCCTTGGCAGGCTCGCGGAGCTGCCGCCGCTGCTGGCCCTCGGCCGTATCAGCTACGGCGTTTATCTCTATCATCCGATATTGCTGTCGCTCGCCGTCAAGTCGCAGCCGTGGATTCCGCTCAATGTTTCGCAGCAAGGACCAGGACGGTTCCTGGTTGCAGGCACCGCCACGATTGTCGTGGCCTCGGTTTCCTGGATGGTTTTCGAAAGGCCGCTCAACAGCCTCAAGCGCCACTTCCCGTATGTCCGGCGAGCCCAGGCCGGTCATGCCGGCTGGTTTGCGCGGCCGGTGGAAGCCTATCCCGGCGGATCGCCCGATGGCCGCACGCCTTCCCTCGACCTCCCGCGAACGGATGCAAGACGATGACCGCCGCGCCGCTCGTCTCCGTCCTGCTGCCGGTCTACAATGCCGGACCCTATCTCGCAGCGGCACTTGGAAGCATCCTGCGCCAGGATTACCGCCGCCTGGAGGTCATCGCGATCGATGACGGGTCGAGCGACAATTCGCTCGAAATCCTAGAGCGATACCGGCAGGCCGACAGTCGCGTCTCGATCATCTCGCGCGAAAATCGCGGCCTCGTGGCGACGCTCAACGAAGGGCTGGCGGTCACCCGGGGCGAACTGGTCGCGCGGATGGACGCCGACGACATCGCCTATCCCTGGCGCCTGTCGCGCCAGGTGGCGCTGTTCGAGCAGCGGCCCGAGCTCGGCTTCTGCGGCGCCGGCGTCGACATGTTGATCCGCGGCCGCATCGCCAGGGGCAAGCCCGATCCGGTGTTCCAGTTCGGCCGCATGCCCATACTGGCGATGTTCTTCACCATCTTCATGCACCCGACGGTCGTCTACAACAGGAAGGTCATCGAAGACGCCGCTCTCAACTACGACCCGACCTACCGGCACGCCGAGGATTTCGATCTCTTCCGGCGGCTGGCCGCTCGTTACCCGGCAGCCATGATGCCCGAAAACCTGCTCGTCTACCGTACGCATCAGGGGAGCGTGACCCACCGGCACAGCAAGGAGATGCGCAGGACGCATTTGCGCATCGTGGCCGAGAACCTCGAGCGCGAGGGCCTCGCGCAAGCCACGCGGGACCTGCGCGACATCGGCGAAGCGGTCAGCCACGACACGGTTACCCGCGCGGCCGACTTCATTCTCGCGCTGGAGGAGCGGATCTGCTCGCTGCCGGACGAGACGCGGCCGAGCTTCGAGGCCGGCGCGCTCAACCTGTTCTATTTCCTTTACCAGCTCGTCGCCGACGAAAAGCAGCCCCCATTGACGCATGAACTGCTGACGCGGACCGCGAAATGGAACGCCATCCGGCGGCGCGAGAAATATGCGTTGCGGCCGGGCGCCTGGGCGCCCTGGCTCAGCCGCGCCTCGCTGTCGGCCGGCAAGCAGGCGGACGCCGTGGAATACTTCTTCAAATCCGCGCCCGCCGCGGCGGTTCTGGCATCTCATCAGGTGGGCTAGAGGCATGACCGTAAAAGCCCACCAACCTCTGCAACGCGACCGTTCGACGGCGCTTGGCGGCGCCCCGGCCGGTCTGCGAGCGGAGCGATCAGGCCCGGAAGTCAGCTTCATCATCTGCACGCGCAACCGCGTCGCCGTGCTCGAGGCCTGCATCAAGTCGGTACAGGCCGCGTGCCGTGCCCATGCCGGCTTCGCGGCCGAGCTCGTGGTCGTCGACAATGGCTCGAGCGACCGCACGGCGGAACGCCTGGCCAGCATCGCCGCTAAGTCGGACATTCCATTCACGCCCGTCTGCGAGACACGCCCCGGACTGGCGGCGGCCCGCAACGCCGGATTGCGGCGCGCGCGGGGGCGGGTGCTGGTGTTCGTCGATGACGATTGCGCGGTGCATCTCGACTATCTACGCGACCTGGAGCGGCACAATGCATCCGGGGAACAATGGCTCATCCGCGGAGGCCGCGTCGAGCTTGGCGATCCCAGGGACCTGCCTTTCACGATCAAGCGATCGCGGGTGCGCGAGCGGCTGACGCCCGATATTCATCCCGGCGGTTTCGTGCTGGGCTGCAACATGACGATGCACCGCGACGTCGCGGCCCGCATCGGCTATTTCGACGAACGCTTCGGCGCGGGCGGGCCGTTGCGGTCGGCGGAGGATACCGACTACCTCGTGCGGGCGGTGCGGCTCGGCATCGCGGTCGAGTATGTGCCGGATATGACGATATTCCACCATCACGGCCGGCGGGACCGCAAAGCCATCGAAAAGCTCCACCGCGACTACAGCCTGGGCAATGGCGGGCTCTGCCTGAAACACATTCGCCACGCGCCCTGGTTGCTTCGCCATTTCTACTGGGCCGTGAGAGGAGCTTTCCGGGAATTGGCGGGCGGCCCCGCATTCGATCGCGAACTCGATCTGTCGCACTGGCCGATCGTCGGCATGAATGTGCTCGGCGCGGCCAGGTACGCACTGCTTCTGCTGGCGAGACGGCCACAGGCCGAGCCGGTGCGGCAGGATCAACAGGCCAATGCCGAGGCACCGCTCTGATGCCATTGCTCCCGCCTGGCCTGCCGATGCTGTTCCGCGCGTTCGGAAAGCGGCAACTGCGCCTGGTTCCGGCCGTGGTGGTGCTCGGCCTGGTCAGCGCCGCCCTCGAAGGCTTCGGCATCGGCCTGATCATCCCCCTGCTGGGCATCATCATGGGCCAGGGCGATGCGACGGGAATGGCCGGCTTCTCCGCTGTTCTCCAGCAGGTCGGATCGGGCTTCAGCGAGCGCGACCGGCTTGTCGTCATCTCGGCCGCCATCCTCGGCTCGATCATCCTGAAGAACGTCTTCGCCTTCGCCAACACGCTGCTGACGACCTTCATCTCCGGCAAGGCCAGCCATTCGATCCGCAGCGCACTGTCGGAGCAGCTCCTGCGGGTCGGCTACCCCTTCTTCCTGCGGCAGAGCCCCGGACGGCTGCTCAACATCATCTCCAACGAATCCTGGCGGGCGTCCGATGCCATCCAGATCATGCTGTCGGCGATCGTCAGCGCATCGGCCGCCATCATCCTCCTGGCCTTTCTGCTGCTGCTGTCGTGGCGCATGACGCTGCTGGTCACGCTCGGACTGGCGCTCGTCCAGATCGCGCACGCCATCCTCTCGGCCAATCTGAAAGGCCCCAGCCGCAGCGTCGCTTCGCGCAACAGCCACCTCGCCTCGCAGATGCTCCACCTCGTGCATGCCGGACGCCTGATCCGCATCTTCGGCCAGGAGAGCCGGGAGAAGGCGATATTCGACACCGCCTCCGACGCGGTGCGCCGCGCCTCCTTCGTCCTGCAGGTCCGCCAGGGCGCGTTGCCGCCGCTGACGGAGGTTCTCCACGCCATGCTGTTCTTGGCGGTGGTGATCGGCGCCTGGCTGGCGCAGGTGAGTTTCCCGCTGATCATCGCCTTCGTCATCCTGCTCTACAGGCTGCAGCCGCATATGCGGGCCCTGCAAGGGTCGTGGAGCCAGCTGCAGGGGCTCAGCGGATCGCTGGAAGAGGTGACATGGATGCTCGACCCCGCGGGCAAGCCCAGGCCGCCGCAAGGCGACGGGCCGTTCCACGGTCTGCGCCAGGGCATCAAGTTCGATGACGTGACCTTCACCTATTCCGGCACGGACCAGCGTGAGGTGGTGCTGCATGCGGCAACGTTCGCAATCAACAGTGGCCGCTCGACGGCGCTGATCGGCCGCTCCGGCGCCGGCAAGACCACGATCGTCAACCTTCTGTGCCGCTTCGTGGAGCCGGACAGCGGCAGGATCCTCGTCGATGGGTCGCCGCTCGATGGGATCGACGCCAGCCAGTGGCGGCGCCACATCGCGCTGGCCAGCCAGGAGCTGGAACTGGTCGACGGCACCATTTTCGAGAACATAGTCTATGGCCAGGATGCGGCCACGATCGGCGACGCCGAGCGCGCGGCAAGACTGGCCGAGGCGCATGAATTCATCGAACGGCTGCCGCAGGGCTACGAGACGCTGGTCGGCTACAGGGGTGTCAATCTGTCGGCGGGACAGAGGCAGCGGATCGCGCTGGCCAGGGCGCTGGTGCGCGATCCCGATCTGCTCATCCTCGACGAAGCCACCAATGCGGTCGACGGACTGTCGGAAGCGGCCATCGTCGAGACCTTGAAGTCGAGGGCGGGACGGCGCACGACCATCGTCATCAGCCACCATCACAGCACCATATCGTTCTGCGACGACGTGGTGATCCTGAGCGGCGGCCGGGTGAAGAAACAGGCCCCTTTCGGCGCCCTGGCATCGCTCTCCATGGACGAGCTTTACCAGCATGAACCGCTCGACTGACATGGGTTCGGGCAGCGCTTCCCGGTGCCCGCGCCGGTGGTCCGAATCAATCGATGATGATTTGCCGACGGCACCCTGCGCGATCGCACCAATGCCGTGCGGTGCCCGGACTCAGCTAGCGTTCCATCGCGGCGGACCTGTCGATCCGCCCGGGCCGGTGCCCATCGCTTACTCTCCAGATGCGGCGCCGGCCTCCCCTTGCCCCCTCTCCCCGCTTTGCGGGCGAGGAACCCAAGCCTTGGGGCGTCGCGCAGACCCCCACCCCGATCCGCTTTGCGGATCGACCCTCCCCACAAGGGGGAGGTGAAGAGGCGCCCTGCCCGCCAGCGGAACAGCGTTCTTATCGAGGCGTGGAAAAGCTGGACTCCCCACCTCCCCCTTGTGGGGAGGTCGGACCGCAGGTCCGGGTGGGGGTGCTGGCGCTGGCTTAGCAAAACTTGGTTTCCTCGCCCCCACGAATGTGGGGGAGAGGTGGCTCGGGCGAAGCCCGAGACGGAGCGGGGAATGGCTCGGCCTCAATGAAGTTCAGAGGGAACCGACGAGCGCCGCGCTGCCCCCTCTCCGACCGCTTCGCGGCCACCTCTCCCCCGCTTTGCGGGGGCGAGGAAATGGCGTCGGCGCTAGCCGGCAATCGCCATCGGTGCCGGGCTCTTGTTGGGTATCTGGATGTCGATCTCCAGCGTCGACATGGTCTCGCCCCTGTCCATCGAGACCTGCAAATAATCCTGGTCGATCTGCACATGCTTGGCGATGACGGCCATGATCTCCTCGCGCAGGATGGAGACGAGGTCGGGCTGGCTGCGGTTGCGGCGCTCATAGGCGAGCAGCACTTGCAGCCGCTCGCGCGCCACCGGCGCGCTGGAGCGCCGCTTGAAGAGGTCGAACAACACGTTCATGCCGCCCTCCTTCCCAACAGCCGGTCGAGGAAGCCCTTGCGCTCGAAGGGAACGACGACCGGCAGGTCCTCGCCCTCCAGCCGCCTTGCGGCGTCGATATAGGCCTTGGCGGCGGTGTTGAGCGGCTCCGACAGCGTCACCGGCGCACCGAGATTGGAGGCCCTGAGCACATCCTGGCTTTCCGGGATGATGCCGAGCAGCGGCACCGACAGGATTTCCAGCACATCGTCGATGCTGAGCATTTCACCCCGCGCGGCGCGCCCTGCGTCATAGCGGGTGACCAGCACGTGCTTGGCGATCTGCTCGCCCTGTTCGGCGCGCATGGTGCGGGCGTCGAGCAGGCCGATGATGCGGTCGGAATCGCGCACCGACGACACTTCCGGGTTGGTGACGATGACCGCCTCGTCGGCAAAGCGCATGGCGAGTTGCGCGCCGCGCTCGATGCCGGCCGGGCTGTCGCAGAAGACATAGTCGAACACCGAGCGCAGCTTGTCGATGACTTCGCCGACGCCCTCCTCGGTCAGCGCATCTTTGTCGCGCGTCTGCGAGGCCGGCAGCAGGAACAGCGTGTCGACCCGCTTGTCGCGGATCAACGCCTGCGACAGTTTCGCCGTGCCCTGGATGACGTTGACGAGGTCGAACACCACGCGCCGCTCGGCGCCCATGATCAGGTCGAGATTGCGCAGGCCGACGTCGAAATCGACGAGCGCCACCTTCTTGCCGGTCTTGGCCACGGCCGCACCGAGCGCAGCCGTCGAGGTGGTCTTGCCGACGCCCCCCTTGCCCGAAGTGACCACCACTACCTTGCCCATGAAAAAAGCCTCCGTCGTTGTTGTTCGTTTGTTGTCCCGGCCGCCCTGACGGCCTTCAATTCAGTCAGTCGCTTCAGCTCAGTGTCTCGACGCGCAGGCCCTCGCCGTCGAGGAAGGCCTGCACCGGTTTGCCGCGCGACACCCCTTCCATCTCCTCGGCGGTGATGTACCAGCCGTCGACCGACAGAAGCTCGGCCTCGTTGCGGCGGCAGAAGATGCGCGCGCCGGTGTTGCCCAGCGCACCCGCCGAAGCGCGCCCGCGCAGCGTGCCGTAGACATGGATCGAACCGGCGGCGACGATCTCCGAACCGGACGCGACCGAGCCCAGCACGATGACATCGCCATGCGCATGCATGATCGCCTGGCCGGAACGGATCGGCGCCTTGATCATCAGCGTGCCCGAATCGTAGTGCGAAACCTGTGGCTCGCTTTCCTCAGTCTTGCTTGCGCCAGCCTTGCCCTTGGCAACGCTGGCTGCATCCGTCCGCGCCTCCATGCGGTGGTCCGGCGCCCTGCCCTCGGCCTTGCCTTCCCTGCCGGAAGCCTCTTGCCCACCCTTGCGGCCAGGCAACAGCCCATCCGTCGTCGCCTCCTTGGCGCCGACCAGCAAGGGTGGCAGTTCAGGCCCGAGCGAAGCCCCTTCAAGCTCAATGGCATAGATGCGGATGCCGCGCGTCCCCAGCTCCGCCACAAGTGCTGCGATCTCGCTTGGAGCGGGCTTCAGCACATTCAAATCCAGCAGCACCGGCCGCCCGGCAAAATAGCCCGGCGAGTTGCCGATCCAGTGGTCCAGCCCCTGCAGCCACTCCGCCATGGGCGCTTCCGGGGTCAAGGTGAAAGCGACGAAAGAACGGGCACGAAAGCGAATGGATTTGGCCTCGAGGGGAGCGGCAAAGGTCACGGCTGGCGAATCCTTACTGAGAGGTAAACGCTAGCGAGGGAATGGTTAACGAATGGTTAATGGGGGGTGGGATCAGGGGCGTTAGGATTAAAGGTGACAGCCCGCCGGAGTTTTGCGCTGCTACCATCGTTAAGTACGATAAACAAGCAGTGGAGCGGACGCTCTACCCGCCAGTCAAATCCTACGTCCACATTTGCTGAAGTTTTTGATTTCGGGCTCCTATGTCAGCTGGAAACTAACCGTTTCCTTCACCAAATTCCCGCCGAATATTCACTTGCACAAGTGAATGTAAGCAAGGCAAAGCGCCAGAGCAGCGATAGCTCCCAATATGCCCAAAGTGCCACTAGCATGGAGTTCGATAATGTTGCCGAGCCGCAATAGGAAACTCTGCCGCTGTTGTTTCATCTTGTGTGCCCTTTCGTGTTGCCAGAATCGACATAGGGGCTTTCGTGTCACTGATAAACAGGAACCCTTTTTCGGTGACGCGCGACAGCAAGAAAAATCTCACGGAATTTCAGTTTTGATTTTTGGTGATAGCGAAGCTTTCTATCAGCGCGTTTAGGGCGAGCTTGCGCAACTCCAGATCGGGAACTGATAGGAAGCGCGCCATTAAGTTTTTCGATTGATCTCGGGCATCGATTAATCGATTCTCTAAAGTCCGTTTGTTGTAACTCCCCCAACGATCGCGGTACCGCGGAGAAGTTGTGATTATCTTGCAACACTCGCTGTCCGAGCGTTCTCTTTCTCGTTTTAAATCCTCAATATCAGCCAGCAGTTCGCTATATTTGATGGCATCCCATCGCCGCTTTCGGCCTTTTTCTGGCTCAAAGTCCAAATTCTTTAGGCGAAAGCCAGGAACAAAATCCTTTGCCATCGCAAGGACAAGTATGGACATTTTTGTCCCAAGCTCCAACTGCGGATCGACTTTATAGAACTCTAGTAGGAGAGATAATTTTTCTATTGCCTCGGAGGCTGCTCTGGAAAATTCTTGCCGATTGTGAGCCTCTATTTCTTCTCTGTGCTTGTCGGTATCTGTCAACAGAGTGACAGATCGCGTCCTAATTCTAATTGGCTTAGCCAATGGTCCGTCGAAACGTGGCCCCTTCGGCATGCTATCTGATCCGCGTTGGGTGTTCTTCTGTTGCCTCGTGATAGGTTAAGAGCTTTGGCAATCGGGTCTATGGAAGCGGAGTTCCTGATGTCCAAAAAGCGTCGTAGGCTGCGATCTTTAATCCAACCGAATCCCCTTCAATTTTTACGATCGAAGCTGGTGAGCGTGTTGCAAGGGCATTGAGCGACTGAGTCAGCGTCCATGGGGTAGAGCCATCAACTATAATTAGCCGGTCGTGCAAAGATTTGGCTGCGGCCAATCGCACTTCAATAGGCCTTTTTCCGCCATACTGCGATTTATAGGCTTTGACTGCTGGGCCGAGCGAACCTTTGACAGTAGCGCTGTCCGCCAGAAGCTCTATGGCAACCCCGTCTTTGACCAGCACTGCAACGTCTGTGACAGCCTTGGCGTCCATGTATGGGTCAACAATGCGCACTACACTTTTAGCGCTTTCGAAAACCTTGGCCAACGCTGCTAGCGCGTCAAACGCATTTCCTGCTCCTATAAACGCCCCCTGCGCCGAAGCCGGCGCTTTCAATTCGGCCAATGCCAAGGCGCGGTAGAGAATGTCAAATGCCTCGTGCGCGAATTGGGGATCGCCGCCATGGGAGATGTAGTCGGACACGGTCTTGAATCTAGCCGCATCCTTTGTGTCGCCTGACGCAACCACCAAGGCGTAACCCTTCCCCAACCATATCCGATTGGCTGTTGGCTGGACGCCATTCACAAATTCAGGTGCCTCTTCCAGCAATCTGCGGAGCCGAGTAAATTGTTCTTGATCTTCCATCCATCTCCCCTCTGTCTTATGCGATAGTAGTGCACTTACAGTGAAAATGTGTAGTGGCGGGGCTCGACAATATGTTAGCTGGGCAATGGCTAGGACGTTACCAAGGTGTCAACGGTGGCCTAATTTTAGTTGACATTGACGACGCGGGTGATCGGTTTCGCGGACACGCATTTATCTTTGGTCATCAGGGCGAACCTGGGACCCTCGCGCGCATCGAGACAGCCGATCGCAGCTCGACACAAACTTTAACTGCAAGACTTGAAGTGCTGCACCCTACTGGTCCCTTCGTTATAGCTCGTATAGACCTGCCATCAATGTTTCCGGGTTTGGCCTTCGCAGAAACCGCAGACATACGCATTCAAGCCACCAAACGATTGCTGAGCGTCTCGTGGACCACATCAACGGGAGCGCAAGGGACAGCGAAACTATCGAGAAGCGAAGCTTCAAAGCCATCGAGAATCAAGCCGGAAAGATCCGTGAGGAACTGGGATCAATTCAAGCAGTTTGCGGTGAAATTGGAACCTGGCCACTTCATCTTTAGAGGGCAATCAAACCCATATCGCCTCAGAACAGCCTTCCATAGAACGCGGCGAAAAGACCTAATCCGGTTCATTATCGACGACATCACGGCGTTGCATCGAACCTTAACCTCCCGGCTGAAACATCTATTCAATCTGCGAGATGCAAGCGAGAATGCAGCGTTCTGGAATTTGATCCAGCATCACGGCTATCCAACTCCGCTACTCGATTGGACAAACTCGCCTTTCGTCGCCGCTTATTTTGCTTTTCGACATCAGCCGGCTACGGCGACCGGTGCAGACAAAGTTCGTATCTTTATGTTCGACAAGCGTGCATGGACGAGCGATTTCAATCAGCTCCAGTCTGCAACATTTGCCCGCCCGCATTTCTCAATTCTCGAAGCGCTAGCCATAGAAAATGAGCGTGCTTTGCCGCAGCAATCTCTTTCAAGTGTTACAAATTTGGATGACGTTGAAACATACCTTCAAGCAAAAGAAGTTGAGAACGGGAAACGTTACCTCAAAGTTTTCGATTTACCGCGATCCAATCGATACGACGTTTTGAAAGAGTTACGGCTGATGGGCATCACAGCGGGTTCGATGTTCCCAGGCTTAGACGGTGCTTGCGAGGACCAAAGGCTTCGGTTTTTTGATTGAGCGGAGGGTGCTTGGCCCCTCACCGCCGCTTAATACTGCACCTCCCGCTCATGCTTCTCTGCCGCTTCCCGCGTCTCGAACGTCCCCAGGTTCCGCCGTTTCCCGGTCTTCTCGTCCTTCTTGCGCGAATAAAGCCGGTATTTGCCGTCCTTGAGTTTGCGGATCATCTCGCTCTCTCTGGTTTGGCCCGATCAGGATTTCCGCTTGGCCTTGAGGCTGATCTTGTCGTCGCGGTCGTCGGTCATCGTGATTCCTCTGTTTGGTGAGGGATGAACACCGTGCCGGTGCGAACGTAGAACAGCGAAACCCCGCGATCGGCTGCCTCCCCCGTGGAGTTCGAGAACCCACCCATGCTAGCCTCCATTGAGCCGCCTGAAGCGCGAGGGGGCAAGTCATGTTGGATCAATGGAGTAATTTCTTCGTCGCGGCGGCGCGGCGGGGCTTGCCGGGTTGATCTTCGTCGCCATCTCGATCAATCCCGAACGCATCGTCCGCAACACGACGCACAAGAACCGGGCAATCAACATGCTGTCGGGCTTCAGCGCGATTTTCATGGCCTGCAGCCTGGCACTTCTGGGAGGTCAATATCTTCCGGCACTCGGCTTCGAATGGCTTTTCCTCTGGGGCATAGCGACATTCATCTTCGTCAGAGGCTATGTCGTGGCCCTCAGGGCGGGGATGAGCACCATCGGCTTGACCGGGCCGCGGCTGGCGGGCGGCACGATCTGTTACCTGGCCGAGGTTGCGGGCGCGATTTTCCTTATTCTCGGGCGCGGCGTGGGCCTTTACATCGCGGCCCTTGGAACCATCGTCCTGTTCGCCTTCCTGATTTCAGGCGCATGGCTCCTCATCATCGGCCTCTACGAAGAGCCGGCCGAGGGATGAGTTTCGGATGGCCGGTCTCCCGAAACGGACAATCGGTTCACTCAGATATGTTGGGCACCCGCCAGCGTGGCGTCCCCACAATCTGCCCACCCTTTGCGGCTTTGAAATAGGTCGCCGCGAGATCCTCGTCACACATCGAGGACAAGTATATCTGGATCGACCCACCATCCTGGGTGACCGGGTAGCGTTCGCCGCATGCATCGAGGCGCTTTTCATACAGGCGCATTTGCTTGCGGGTCAGTCGATCGAAGAATCCAGCCTTGCACTTGTCGATCACGTCCTCCGACATGAATTCGTCGCCGCTCGATCCCCAGGCGCAGGCCTGGTGCAACTTGTGAGCTGCCAGGCAGCCGGGGGCGGCCTCAATGTCCTGCTCCAATTGCGCACCTTCCGGGCACTGCGCGTCCTCCGCGGCCGCGGGAGCGACCAACAGAAGCCCCATCAGGATTGCGCAGCTGGTCCGCATATCGAATTCCCCGGCGGCCTCTCTCCAGATCGGGTTTTGCCTCCTTCGTAGCTTAGCCGAATGGGCGCAAACGGGAAAGATTGTCGCGTCCGACGGCGGTCTGCGAACCTTGATGTCACAGGCCTCCGGCTGCGGCAGCGCGGCCGATGCCTTGCGCGGCCTTCGCCTTGGCGGCGCCGGCGAAATGGTGGCATGTGTTATGCCCTCATTCGCGCGGGCTTCGAGTTAGACGTCGCATGAATGATCGAAACTTTGCTTTGAATGTGCGCCTGCGCAACCTTTCGATCGTGCTGATATGGGCCCGATATAGGTCCGGGTGAACGCAATCGAGCATTGTTGAAGGGCTGCCAAGTCCAAGTTTCTCGGCAGCCTGGTCATTGGCCATGATCAGGATGTTCTGCCTGTACCAAAAGGGCAAACTGCTGTCTGACCATATCTTCGGGCGAACTAGATCGAACGGCTCATAGCCCTGTTGCTTGAACAGGGCTGACCAATGGCTCTGCCAGGCCTCGTTGATGTGGTGAGTGCCTCCCTGGGAAGGAATGGCGGCTGAGAAAAGAACAACGGGTGCGCTCCGGCAAAGCCATTCGACAGCGCGCACGGAAGCCGGAGCCGAGACATGCTCCAGGACCTCCGTACAAATTGCGAGGTCAAAGCGTCCAAGGTCGGGGATCGAGTCCTCCAAATCCCCCAGCACAAACTCTGCTTCCGAAATGAGCCTCTGTTCCGCGGGCACCCAAGGTCCGTCGATACCATTTACGCGGGCCACCCCCATTTGTTTTGCCGCCAATAGCCATGACCCGGTTGCTGTCCCGAGGTCGACAACGGACTCAGGCTTGAAATATTCAAAGACGTGCCCGAGTATTTCCTTCGCAATTCTGATTTCGCCCGAGCGTTCCCTAAAAAAATCGCTGTCATAGGTGTTCTGGCTCATAATGCAGTCCTAAAAATTCATTCTAACTCTTTGTTTTGACGCAATTCCAGACGGAAAACCGCTCACACTTTTCCTGGAATTGCTCTCGTCAAACTCGTTGGGCATGGAGCGCAAACTCGTTTCGGGGCCATGCGACGCTCGTTGCCAGCGGGAAGCGTAGCGGCACGAGGTCGACCTTCTCGGTGGCGAAAAAGCTTCTGTTTCGAAAATGCCCGAAAATGCGAGTCGACTCTGCCCGGATCCTTTCGATGACGCGCTTGTTTCTGGCGGGCGGCGACCTGGATTGAATTAAGGTGGCAGGCCCGCCGTTTTCCGAAACGAAATGCGCTTGCGTGCAGAGCGCGGGCATCAACTGGTAGGTCGTGTTGCGCGCGGTCGTCATCTCGGTTGGATTGAAGAGTGCGAAATCGACCGCCGCTTTAAGACGATTCGTGCCCTTGAGCAGTTTTTGGGCGGCGTCTTTCGAAATCAGATAGCCGCACGAGCCCATGTGCCGTCCGGCCAGTCTCCTGACCGAGTATCCATTTTGAGCGGAAACATCCCGGCTCCCGATCCTCACCCGTACAAAGAATGTTTCGAGCTTGACCACATCCGCGTCTCTCGGAATCCAGCTGACATCGGACAGCATCGGTCCGGCGTCATGGCTGAAAACAACGTCGTCCTCGAAAACAGCGCCATACCGATCGGGGCCGTCCGCGATGCTCTGCCAGCAGAGACGGTGGCTAAGAAAGCAGCAGACTTCCGCCCCGGTCAGCGGGGGCGCGATAAAAGGAACTCCGCGTGCCGCATCGATACCGGCAACACGTTCAAAAGAAATTCCAATGCGGGAAAATTCTGCCGTAACGTCAGCGAGCCGATCAACTGATCGGTCAAGATTGATCACAAAACACTTCACTGCCACCCCCCGAGGCCCTAAAGCAAAATTAGCGGCATCTACTTTATGCCCGCCTAGGCAGGAAGTTCATCGTTAGTTCTTATCGCCCCTCTCTTCTCTATAGGGATGCTCCAAGGGGCAGTCAACTTTCCGTGAGCACCAAATGATCGCAGCCGCTGGGCCAAAGCTCGCAAGCTTAGCGCCATCGCGACCGCCAGGGCCTCATGCCGCTTGAAATGCCCTCAATGCCGCTTGAAATACTGCACCTCCCGCTCATGCTTCTCCGCCGCCTCGCGCGTCTCGAACGTCCCCAGATTCCGCCTTTTCCCGGTCTTCTCATCCTTCTTGCGCGAATAAAGCCGGTATTTTCCGTCCTTGAGTTTGCGGATCATCTCGCTCTCCCTTGCCAGGATCGATCAGGATTTCCCCCTGGCCTTCAGGCTGCGCGCTGCCTGCTCCACCGCCGCGCGGTCGGTGCCCAGGCGGTCGAGCAGCGCCTGCGCTTCGTCGCCCGAAATGCCGGTGCGCATGGCCAGTTGCTCGACCTCCAGCACATCGGTGCTGGCGATCTCGCGGGTCTCAGGCAGTGCGTCGTCGGCCGTCAGCGGCAGTGCGGCTTCCCGGTCGATCTCCATTTCGGCCTGGTGCCAGTGCCGCTCGTGGTCGCCATCAGCGCCGCCTTCGCGTTGCCATATGGCGTAGGCGCGGTCTCGGATCTTGTCGTTGCGGTCGTCGGTCATGGTGGTTCTCCCTTCGTGTCGGGGAGGAACGCCGCGCCGGCGCGAACGATCCAAAAATTTTGCGTGATCGTCGGCTGGGGATCGCAAGGCGTCACGGGTTCAGACGCGCCGGCTCCGCGCGTTCCTACTCGCACTGGCGCCTCGGCCCACCGGAATAGGGCTGGTAGCTGTTGTCCTCGGGACGGTAGGAGCGGTAGCGGCTGAAGCAGGACTGGACGTGGTCGTTCGAAAGATCGGCCGACGCAAGCAAAGGCGCGGCGCCCTCGACATAGCTGACTTCGGCGGGCGCGGCCTGGTCGGCGGCGGCAGTGGTGTCGACATAGGGCGACACGCAGGGGCGCTGCTGTCCGCTATAGGACATGTAGCTGTTGTCGTCGGGATTGTAGGAGCGGTAGCGGTCCGCGCACCAGCTGACATGGGCGGCCGGCAGCCTGGCCTGCTGCGTGCCGGCATCGTGCGCCACCGCGACTGTATGGGTCGGCTCGGGCGACTGCACCCTGGCGGCGGCATCGGGGGCGGCGGGCTGCGCGGCGGCCACGCGCTCCAGGCCCGGCGCGGCCTTGTCCACGGGCTGTGCGTCCTTGGTCCACAGCTGCGAGACACTGTCGGCGGGCCTGGCCTGATGCGCAGGCTTGGCGACAATCAGCCAAGCGGCGAAAGCCAGCCCGCTGGCAAAGACCGCAAGGGTCAGGAAAAAGCCTGCGACCAATGCCAAAACCGCTTTCATCACACACTCCTTGAGCCCCTGCTAATAGAATGCGGAGCGTCGGGACTGGTTCCAGCGAGCGAGCGTTTGGCAAAGGTGTCTCAAACCGGCAACCGCACATCCACCGAGAACTCGTTCTCCACCGCCAGCAATGCCTTGACCATCTCCTTGTCGCGCTCACGCTTCTGCAGGGTGCGGGCCAGCAGCCAGTCCAGCGACAGCCTGCCGGCGCCGACGGCGGCCAGCACGAACATGCCGCCTGCGATCGCCAGGTCCTTTTCGAAATGCAGCAGCTCGTTCTGGCTGGAGAAGTTGGTGTGGAACAGCAAGGCGGTGGACAGGCAGAACAGGCCGAGCCCGATGCCGCCCAGCCGCGTCAGCAGGCCTGATGCCACCGAGAGCCCTGCCCCCAGTTGCAGCGCGATGGTGGCGATGAACAGCGGCAGGCCGACGCCAAGTGCTGCCATCGCCTTGGCGGCGCCGTCGAAATGGGTGGCCAGCGTCACGCCCTCATGCAGGAAGATGAAGGACATAAGCAGGCGGCCGGCAAGCAGGGTCACGTCCCTGATCTGGTATTTCGTGGCGAGGCCGTTGAGCTTCGCGGCGATGTCGTTCGGTGTCATGGGTCAGCCTCCATTTTTGGCATGAGGCAAGCGCCGCCCGCCGCGGGACGCACGAGAACGGCACCTGCCGGATGTGATGTTCGAAAAGGCCGGAGCCGGCTCGAGGGAGAGCGCCGGCTCCGGCAATGGGCGCCAGCCACGAGCGCCCAAACTTTGGTAAGGTCAGCGCCAGCCCCCACTCCGTCTCGGCTTCGCCGAGCCACCTCCCCCCACGTCCGTGGGGGAGAGGAAATGGCGGTGGCGCCGTGGGTTTACTGCGTCACCTTGGTGTCGATGGCCTTTTGCAGGTCGGACAGCTCGTCGCAGCCGGCGGGGCAGAGTTTCTGCAGCGAGGCCAGCTGGGCCTTGGCCTTGTCCATGTCGCCGGTCTCGACATAGAGCTCGCCCAAATATTCGCGGGCGGCCTTGTGGTCGGGCTTCAGCTCCAGCGCCTTGTTGTAGTAGGTCAGCGCGGTGGTGAAGTCGCCGGTCTTGCGCAGCGTGAAGCCGAGCAGATTGTAGACGTCGGCCTGCTGGTTGTCCTGCGCCAGGTCCCGCAGATCGGCCAACGCGCCCTTGTAATCCTTGGCGGCGATCTTGGCCTGGACGGTGGTGAGGTCGGGCGCGTCAGTGCCCTCTATGTCATCCACCGCATAGGCGGGCATGATCGTTGCGACGGGAACGACGGTCAGCACGGCAATGGCGCCGAGCAGGCCGAACAGGGCATTTCTGCCCAAAAGGGACTGTTTCATTGTCTTTCTCGCTTTGGTTGAGTGCTAGCGTTGAGAGACCGTTTCGAAACTCGCTCTGGCGAGTCATATGGAGGTGGTTTCGAGAACCGGAGCGCAGCGTACTTTTGGGTACGTGAGCACCGGAAGCGCAGAAAGCGCCTCCAGATGGCCGCCAGAGTAGAGTTTCCAAACGGGCTCAAACTTGAACCGGCGTGAAGCCATAGGCACTGCCGTCTTTCACGAAGACGCCGGTGCCCGGGAATGGGAAGTGCGACCCGGAAATGCGGATGTTGTCCGCGATCACCCGGTCGATGATCTTGTGGCGCGTGGCAATCGCCGTCGGCCCATCCTGGTCGTAGGCGCCCTGCCACTCCGGATGCGGCGCCAGCAAAGCGGGCACATACATGGTGTCGGCCGAGATCATCAGCTGTTCCTTGCCGGAATTGGCGAGGTACACCGAATGTCCGGGCGTGTGGCCGGGGGCGGCGATGATCTGGATGCCGGGCGCGACTTCCGCGCCGTCCTCGACCAGCTTCCAGTTCTTCCATTTCGGGAAGTTTTCGGCGATGCGCTTGCCCGCCGGCTTGCGGCCCTCGGGCAGCTTGGCCAGCCGGCCGGGGTCGGTCCACCAATTGTATTCCGTGGCGTTGACGATCAGCTCGGCATTGGGGAACACCGGCGTGTTGGTGCCCTTCTCCATCAGGCCCCAGACATGGTCGGGATGGAAATGCGAGATCATGATGGTGTCGATCGCCTTGTAGTCGATGCCGGCGGCGGCCATGTTGGCCGGCAGGTGCGTGGCATTGGCCTGCCATTGGCCGACGCCCGAGCCGGCATCCATCATGATCAGTTTTCCACCCATCTTGAGCACGACGACGGTGAGCGGAATGGGCATGAAGTCGGTAGGCAGTCCCGCCTTGGCAAGCGCTGCCTTGGTGTCGTCGACGGAGACATCCTTGATGAAGGCCGGGTCGTGCGGCTTCTTCCAGATGCCGTCATAGATGGCGGTCACCTCGATATCGCCGACCGTATATTTGTAGAAGCCGACGGTCGGCTCCACCGGTGTCTCTGCGAAAGCAGGGCGGGTGAATTCAAGCTTGCCGGCAAGGCCGAAAGCGGCAGCGGCGGCGGCGGATTGAAGCACTGTGCGGCGTGTCATGCTGAACATTGTGTGGTCTCCTGTGGGTTGCGGTGGCGTCAAGAAATCGCGGAAGGAGCGACGGAGGGCCACGCCACATGGCCCCCGTCCTGATTGCGGACCGGGTCGGGACCTCGAGGCTGTCCCAACCCCTGAACTCAGTTGCCCCAGATGCCCTGGCCTGGTTCATCCGCATCAGTTTTGGTCGTTGCCTGCATGCCGTGCCGAACCATGTCCGGCCTGCGGATCGAGGCGGTGTAGGTGTTGTCGGCGGAGGCGGCCGCCGGATTGACGGTGCGGTCGCCAAAATGATCGCTGCCGGCGAAGGCGCTGGTGGTGGCCACGAGGATGGCTGCGGCGGTGAGAGCGATGTTTTTCATATCGATGGCCCCTGTTGTTGAGCGATTGCTTGAAGGCGCGCTCAGCGGCCCCAGAGGCCTTCGTCGTTGTGCCGGTTGATGATGTCCTGCGCCGATCCCTGGCTCGGTCCGGTCGTCACCTTGGTGTCGACGCCGTTCTGGTGCGCGGTGTAGGGGATCGAAGCGGTGGCATTGGTGTCGACGGAAGCGACAGGCTGGTTTCCCGTGTTGCCACCGAAATGATCGCTGCCGGCAAAGGCAGCACTCGAGGCAAGCAACATCGCAGCCACGCCGAGAGCGAGCTTGGTCATTTGACAAATCCTTGTTTCGTTTCTCCGGGTCGCGGGCCGGCAGTTTGGCCCCGCTGAAGGAAAGACCCGGCAAGGCGGTGCTTTATTCCCGGGGGTGGCGAGATTTTTTTGGAAGGGGAATCAGGGCTCGATGAACCCAACCTTGGCAGAGCCCAATAGGCGCGACCTAGACACACAAAAGGCGCCGGCGCAGCGCGCCGACGCCTTCAAGGATGCGCCAGACCGGCCCGCCTACGGACAGGTCTTCTTGCCGCAGACCGCGATGCAGATCGCCGGGTTCGAACAGGTGTAGGTTTTCTTGGAACTGGTGCCGGAAGATGAGCCGCCGCTGGACGCGGCGAGCTGGCCGGGCCCGCCCTGGTCCAGCGTCTTCATGTCGCGATTGCTGGCGCTGATCTTGCCGCAGATCTCGGCGCCGCAAACCGCCTTGCAGATCGCCGGATTCCAGCATTTGTAGGCCGCGAAGACCTCGGTTGGAAGAAGGGCGCAGAAAACCGAGATGCCGAATATCAATCTTTTCGCCGCACGCATTGTTGCCTCCTGTGGCCAGTTTTCCCGATGTCACGGAGGCCCGGCCGCCCAGCCTCCGTTCCCGCGCATGCCTCATGCAGCGCGTCCGCCGGCGCGACTATGCGGATGCAAAGCCATGGGCGTATCGCACTGGCGGCACAGGCGCATGGCACTGGCGGCACAGGCGCCTCACTGCGCCAGACCGGCGCGCACCTCGGAAGGCGTCATGCGATAGCGCGAGCGGAACTGCCGGTAGAAGGTCGACGGCTCGACCAGTCCCGCCTCGAAGGCGAGATCGGCGATCGGCCGCGCCGCGAAAAGCGGGCTGGCGAGCTGCCGGTGGATGCGCTCGAGCCGCCTTTGCATGACATAGTCGGAAAAGCCCTGCCCCTCCTCGGCGAAGAGGCGCCTGATGTAGCGCGGGCTGATGCCGAGGCCCCTTGCCGCCATCTCCGCCGACAGCCGCGCTTTGTGCAGATTCTCCTCGATGTAGCGCTTGATGGCCTCGATGCGCGCGGCGCGGACGCCGCGCCCGGCGATCACCTCGCTGACCTCGCGGCTGGCGCCGACCGCGGCCGCGAACAGATCGGCAATGTGCTGGGCCGCCAGTGGCGCCAGCCCGGCGCTCATCCCGCCCCGCGCCACCGCGCCGAGATAGGCCAGCAGAAGCCGCGCCTCCGGCGTGGCGGGGTTGATCGCATCGGGCCTGAGATCACCGACATGGCGCACCAGCGGCTCCAGCGTCGACCTGGCAAAGCGGGCGCAGATGGTCCACTCGCCGTTCGGCGCCCTGGCGCGCCAGCGCCGGTCCATCGGCATGATGCAGGGCGCGCCGGCCGGGGTCTCCACCGTTCCATGGCTTGGCGTGTCAAAACCCCAGCCGCCGGCGATCCAGGACACGACGAGGTCGTCATTGGCATCCTGCCGCAGCGCTGCCGTGCGTTCCCAGGCCATCGGCGCAACCTTGCCCTCGGCCACGCTCACCCCAGGCAGCAGAAGCGTGGTGGCGCTCAGATGCAGCGCGCCGCCCTCCAGCGGGGCGAGGTCCAGCCGCATGCAGATGCGGCCGTAGAATTCGCGCACCGCTTCTTCGCGCTCGCGGTCGGCAATCTCGTCCGTGGACAGGACGATGACATTGTCCGGGCTGGACACCTGCGTTCGATCCCCGTTCTTCCCCTGGAGTTTTCGTGCGGGCGACAGGGACAGTTCAAGGCCTATGTGGACGCTCCGCGCAAAAGTGGCGGCAGGCGCAAGGAATGTGGCCCCAGGTGCAAGATCGGCATCGGATTGTCTGCTGTCCGGGCTTCAGCGGAGTTCGCGGATCCAATGCCATAGGCTGTGGTTGGCCCCATGCCCGCGGTTGAGGCCGCGGCCCTCCGCGGCAAGCGCCCGCATCTCGCGCGGCGTCATGTCGAAGGCACGCCGGAAGGCGCGGACAAAACTCTTGCGGTGAACGAAGCCGTAGCGGCCGGCGATCTCGCCAATGGCTTCGTGCCGGCGGCCGGGATCGACAAGTTCGGCGCGGCAGCGGCGCAGCCTCTCCTCCTGGATGTATCTGGAGAGGCCGCCATGCGGCTCGAACAGATAATAGAGCTTGCGCGTCGAGATGCCGAACAGCGCGGCTATCGTTTCGGCGGCGAGGTCCCGGCCGCTGATGTGCCTGTCGATATGGCGGCGGATTTCGCCGCTCAGCGCCAGTTGCACCGAAATGGCGTTTTCCTCCGCCACGGTCGAATTGATCGCCGCGGCGGCGAGTTCCAGGGTCGGCCTGGTCACCGCCTCGGCATCCCTGCCGCTCATGGCCGGCGCGGCCTGGTAGAGGCTGAGCAGATGGCCGCGCAACAGCGCCGTCAAAGGCGCATTGCCTGGGACGACGCGCAGATTGTGCTCGTCGGGCGCCTTCAGAAGCGGCGCCAGCAGGCGACGCGGCATGGTCAGGTTGAGGCTGTCGATACCGGACGTCCCTGTCGACTGGGCCTGCGCCAGGTCGGAGACGATCAGGTCGCCCGGGCAGGCCTTTTCATCCGATCCGCCATCGCGCCGGCCGTGGCTGCCGCGCAGGCAGAGCTGGACGGTGATCTGGTCGAGCCCGTCGCGTCCGATGCGGGCGCGCGAGCGGTCGAAGTTCTGCGCGACGCATCGGTACGAACTGAGCGCGATCTCGCCGAAATCAAACGCTTCCGCATGGACATGGAAGCGGTCGTCGCCACCATTGCGCAGGCGAACGTCGTAGAAGAAACTCATGTTCTCCTGCCACAGCGCGATGGCCTGCCTGGGCACCAGGCCCGCTGAATCCAGCACGGAGCGCGGGACCCCGCGATCCGCGAGCGCCCCGTCCGGCTCTTGACCGTTGCCTGCCGTCGCCATCCGCCACGATCCTCCGCGAACGGCGCAGCATAGGCGTGGTTGCCGAGCCACGACAACACCGGGTTTGCACGGCAAGCTCAGGCCGGCTGCACCAGCCCCTCCCCAGTTCACAATGTCCCGCTCAGACACACTTCAGAAACAATATTCAACAGTTCGGAAAAACTGGCGAAAAGATCGGATGCCATAAGCATCCCTCAACGGCCGGGAATCGGCCGCCTCACACGCGCACAACGGTCAAATGCAGCAGCTGCGCAGCCGGCAAAGGCCTGCCAATGCGGCGGCATGAACAGCCTGGCAATGCGCAGTAAGGGCGAGAAAGTTTGGAAATGGATTACGGTATCGATATCGCCGCATTGGACAGGGACGCGGCAAGGCCGGGCAGAGCGCCCGAAACTGGCGACGCGCAGCCGAAAACCGGCGCCGGCTCCGCAATCGCCGCGCACGGCCAGATTCTGACCGGCGCCGACTTCGCCCGGGCAGGTCAGCCCGGCGAGCGGCTCGATGCGGTCTTCGAACAACTCGCCGAAACATTCGCCACCCTGCCGGCGGTGATCTCCGAAGGACGTGTCTGGACCTATCAGGAGCTCGACAGGCGGGCCAACCAGTTCGCCCGCCTGCTGATCAAGCGCGGCGTGCGGCCGGGCGACCGAGTCGGGCTTATCCTCGACCGGTCGGCGGAAACCTATGTCGCCTTGCTCGCCGTGGTGAAGGCAGGCGCCGCTTTCGTGCCGCTGGCCACCGCCTTTCCGCAAGAGCGCATGGCGCTGATCATCGAGGACGCCAACGTCAGCCTGGTCGTCACCATCGCCACCTATGCCTCGCGGGCCGACCAGTTGCCGGTTCCGCATGTGCTGATCGACAGCGCCGCAGCCGAGATCTCCAAACAGTCCGACGCCCCGCTGAAGCCCCACAAGGCGCCGGCCCCCGCTGCAGTCGAAGACATCTGCTATATCCTCTACACGTCGGGCACCACCGGCAGGCCGAAGGGCGTGGCCATCCGCCACCAGAGCTTCGTCAACTTCATCCGCGTCGCCGCCGCATCCTACGGCTACCGGCCGGGCGATCGCGTCTACCAGGGCATGACGATTGCCTTCGACTTTTCCTCCGAAGAGATCTGGGTGCCGTTCGTCGCCGGCGCGACCGTGGTGCCCGCACCCGGCCAGATGCCGCTCGTCGGCGAGGAACTCGCCGATTTCCTGCGTCTTCATGACATCACCTGCATGGCCTGCAGCCCGACGCTGCTGTCGTCGATGACATCTGACGTGCCCAGCCTGCGCACGCTCCTGGTCGGCGGCGAGGCCTGCCCGCACAATCTGGTGGTGCGCTGGTCGAAGCCGGGGCGGCAGATCCTCAACACCTACGGCCCGACCGAAGCGACCGTCACGGCGACTATGGGCGCGCTGACGCCGGAAAAGCCCGTCACCATCGGTGCGCCGCTGCCCACCTATTCCATCGTCATTCTCGACGCTTCGCTGCCGGAGCTCGCCGAGCCTGGCGAACTGGGCGAGATCGGCATCGCCGGCATCGGGCTCGCGGTCGGCTATCTCAACAGGCAAGACCTGACCGAACAGAAGTTCATCCCCGATTTCCTCGGCCTGCCGAACAACCCGTCGAAGCGCATCTACCGCACGGGCGACCTTGGCCGGATCAACGCCGATGGCGAGATCGAATATGCCGGGCGTATCGATACCCAGGTGAAGATCCGCGGCTACCGCATCGAGCTCGGTGAGATCGAGGCGGTGCTGCTCGACCAGCCTGAGATCGCGCAGGCCGCCGTCACCACCTGGGAGATCGAGCCCGGGCGTGTCGAGCTCGTCGCCTACTACGCAGCCAAGGCCGGAGCGCCGGCGCTCTCGCGCGCCGATCTCGCCCAGACGATGAAGCGGCGCCTGCCGGACTACATGGTGCCCTCCTATCTGGAGGAACTGCCGGCAATCCCGATGACGGTGTCGAACAAGGTCGACCTTCGCCAGCTGCCGAAGCCGACAAGCACCAGGCTTTCGGCCGACCGCGCCATGGTTGCGCCCGGCAATGACGACGAAATTTTCCTGGCCGACGCGCTGGCCGCTGTGCTGAAATTCGACGCGGTGTCGGTCGAGGACAATTTCTTCGACGATCTCGGCGCCAACTCGCTGCTGATGGCGCATTTCTGCGCCCGTGTGCGCACCCGCAAGGAATGGGCGACGACGTCCATGCGCGACATCTATCTCTATCCGACGGTCGCGCGCCTGGCCAAGCATCTGAGCGTGGCGGAAGAGATGACGACGGCCACCAATGAGCCTGTCCTCACCCGCCAGGCCTCGAACTTTGCCTACTGGAGCTGCGGCGCGGGCCAGCTTTCGTTCTACCTTGTCTACAGCTATGCCGCGCTGTGGGTCCTCGACCATGGCCTCGACTGGGTCTATGACGCACTCGACGAACCGCTGCAGCTATATCTCAGGTGCGTGGCGCTGTCGGCCGGCGTGTTCTTCGGCATGTCCGGCTTTGCCGTTGCCGCGAAATGGCTGCTCATCGGCCGCTGGAAGGCCGAGGCGTTCCCCATCTGGGGATGGCGCTACTATCGCTTCTGGGTCGTCAAGACGCTGATCCGCTCGGCGCCCGTCGTGCTGTTCCGCGGCAGCCCGCTCTACAGCATCTATCTGCAGCTTCTCGGCACCAAGCTCGGGCACAACGCCGTCATCGAATCCAAATCCGTGCCCGTCTGCACGGATCTCATTTCGATCGGCGCCAACACGATCCTGCGCAAGGAATCGATGGTCCTCGGCTATCGGGCCCAGGCCGGCTATATCCACACCGGGCCGCTGAGCATCGGTCGCGATGCCTTCGTCGGCGTGGGTTCGACGCTCGACATCGACACCTCGATCGGCGACGGCGGCCAGCTCGGCCATTCGTCCTCGCTGCAGCGCGGGCAGAGCATTCCCGACGGCGAGCACTGGCATGGATCGCCGGCCGTGCCGACCACGGCCGACTATTGCAAGGTGCGGACCGCGAACCCCTACGAGGTCCGGCGCTTCCTCTACGAGGCCGTTCAGCTGTTCCTGCTGTTCGCTGTCATCACCCCGCTGCCGCTCCTGTTCCACAGCTATTGGGAATATGTCGGCGACGACTATCAGGAGACGATCGGTCTTGTCGCCATCGGCACCACGGTCACGCTTTTCGGCTATATCGCCGTGGCCTTTTTCGCCGCCACGGTCCTGCCGCGCGTTTTCAGCCTGATCCTGAAGCCGGGCCGCACCTATACGCTCTATGGCTTCCGCTACTGGCTGCAGACCGTGTCCGAATTCTCCAGCAATTCGCGTGTGCTGGGGCTGCTGTTCGGCGACAGCTCGGCCATCGTCCACTACATGCGCGCCATCGGCTGGAACCTCAACAAGGTGGTGCAGACCGGCTCCAATTTCGGCTCGAACCAGCAGCACGACAACCCGCTTCTGTGCGAGATCGGCACCGAGACCATGGTGTCGGACGGCCTGTACATGATCAATGTGCACAAGTCCGCCTCGGCGTTCCGGCTGGAGCCGACCCGTATTGGCGAGCGCAACTATCTCGGCAACAACATCTACTATCCGCCGGATGGCCGCACGGGCGACAACGTCCTGCTCGGCACCAAGGTGATGATCCCCATCGACGGCCCGCTGCGCGAGAATGTCGGCCTGCTTGGTTCGCCTGCCTTTGAAATCCCGCGCATGGTCAACCGCGACAAGGAACTCATCGCCGGCGTCGACGAGGCCGACCGGCGCCAGCGTATCCCGTTCAAGAACCGCCACAATCTGGTGACGATCCTTCTGTTCATGGCGACGCAATGGGTCATGCTGTTCGCCACGCTGGCGATCTGGGACCGGGCGCTGAACTACTACACCGAATGGAACGAGGTCGCCCTCTTCGTCGCCGTGCTCCTGACCTCGGCGATCACCATTCCGTTCTACATCTTCGTCGAGCGGGCAAGCCTTGGTTTCGGCCGGCTGAAGCCGCGGATGACGACGATCTACGATGTCGACTTCTGGCGCCACGAACGTCACTGGAAGCTGGCGGATTCGCCGATCGTGCGCCTGTTCGCCGGCACGCCGTTCCGGCCGATGATCCTGCGCCTGCTGGGCGTCAAGGTCGGCAAGCGCGTCTATGACGGTGGAGCCAACCTCACCGAACGCTCGCTGGTCGAGATCGGCGATGACGCCACGCTCAACGAGGGCTGCGTTATCCAGGCCCATTCGCTGGAAGAAGGTGCGTTCAAGTCGGACTTCATCCGCATCGGCGACGGTTGCACGCTCGGGCCTTCCGCCTTTATCCATTACGGCGTCGTCATGGGCAAGGGATCGGTGGTCGATACGGACTCCTTCGTGATGAAGGGCGAAGAGCTGGAGCCCAACTCGATCTGGCGCGGCAACCCGGCCAAGCTGCACCGATTCGTCGAGCCGATCGTGGAGGCCAGGGCGTCATCCTGACGCCCGATAGCATCGGAGGTCACGTGGCAGAGCGATCCGGAAGCACCATAGACATCCGGATCGCCCCGGTGACCCCGGCCAACAGCACTTTGGTCACCGCACTGCAGTTGGCTCCGGAGCAATTGGATTTCGTCGCAAGCAACGCGGACTCGCTGCGCGAAGCCAGATCCGACAGGGACGCGCAGCCGCGCGTCATCATGGCCGGGGATCGTGTCGTCGGCTTCCTGATGTACGAGGCGCCGCACGACGACGACGAGGCGCGGATCTACCGCCTCATGATCGACCGCGCCTGGCAGGGCAGAGGCTACGGCAAGGCCGCGTTGCGTGAAGTGCTCAAGGAAATCGCCGGGCTCGGCCACATCGGCCACGTCTCCATCTGCTATGAACCGGAGAATGAAGCAGCGCGCCAGCTCTATCGCACTGCCGGTTTCGTCGAAGAAGGGCTCGACGAGGATGGCGAAATGATCGCCGACCTCGTCCTGCCGAGGGATGGCCGTTGACGCGGTCGCCCGAAGACGCGTTGACCGAGGCGATGGCGGCAATCGCGCCCCGAGGTGTCCGGACGGGATGCAGGGTGATAGGCGACGCGGACGAGGCCCTTCTGCTCCCGGAGGAAGCGCGTTCCATCCCCGCGCGCCAGCCGGCCATGCGGCGCGCCAGCGGAGCGGCCCGCTGGATCGCACACCGGCTGCTGGCCGATATCGGCATCAAGGACGTCGCCATCCCGCGCGCGCCATCCGGTGCTCCGGTCTGGCCAGCCGGGATAATTGGTTCGCTCGCCCATGACGTCGACATGGCCGTGGCGGCGGTCGCGCAAATTGCCGATATCAGCTCGCTCGGCATCGACGTCGAGCCCGCGCTGCCCCTGCCCGATGATATTTTCGCGCTCGTTGCAATCGCTGCGGACCGGATGGACACAGCCGAGCAGTCTCTTGCCGGCCGCATCCTGTTTGCCGCCAAGGAAGCGGTCTACAAGGCCGTCTATCCGCTGGACCGCCAGGTGCTGGGCTATGAGGATATCTCCGTCGATCTCAAGGCGGGCCACGCGACGACAACGACAGGCCGCAGCGCCAGCCTCGTCTACTGCATTGCCCCGCGCGTGGTGGTGCTGGCGTTTGTCGGGTAGTAGCGCACCACCCTATTCGCCCACGATCTCCCGATAGTCCCGCACCGCGCCATCCAGCCCGCGTATCCGCCAGGTGTCCCCGTCACGCCCCTCGACAGGGCATGGTCCCAGCGGCACCTTGCCGCCGCCTTCCGGCAGGTCGAGCACATAGACGGGGTTGCAGATGCCCGACAGGCGCGCCCTGAGCGCTTCCACCAGCGCCTGACCTTGCGCGATCGTGGTGCGCCGATGCGCCATGCCGCGCGCCAGATCGCCATGGTGCAGGTAATAGGGTTTTACCCCGAGCCGGTACATCAGCTCGCGGCAGAGTTCTTCCAGCACCTCGACCGTATCGTTGACGCCTTTCAGCAGAACGCTCTGGTTGAGCAGCACGAAGCCCGCCTGCCGCATCGTCCGGCAGGCTGTCTCGGTGGCATCGGTGATCTCGCGCGCGTGGTTGAAATGGGTGACGACCGTGACCATCAGCCGGCCCTGCAAGGCCTTGACCAGCCCTGATGTGATGCGCGACGGCAGCACCACCGGCACGCGCGTGTGGATGCGCAGCAACCGCACATGGGGGATGGCCTCGATACGCGCGACGATCTCGGCCAGGGCCTTGTCGGGCAGCGACAGCGGGTCGCCGCCGGTCAGGATCACCTCGCGGATCTCGGGATGATCCGCGATATAGGCCAGCGCCGGCTCCAGCGCCTCGCGGGTATAGCCACGACCGATCGAGGTCAGCGATTCCTTGCGGAAGCAGAACCGGCAATAGACCGCGCATTGATAGGTCGGGAACAGCAGCACCCGGTCGGCATGGCGATGCGTCAATCGCGGCACGGGGCTGAACTCATGGTCGGCGATCGGATCGCCAAGCTCGCCCTCCGTTTCCACCAGTTCGCCCAGTGACGGGATCACCTGCGCGCGGATTGGGTCGGCCGGGTCATTCCAGTCGATCAGGTCGAGATAGGCTTTTGGCGCACGCACCTTGTGGAGCGCGGCGGCAGCTTGTGCCGCTGCGCGCTCGGCCGGCGACAGCGGCAGGGCGGCAAGATCGCGCACATGGCGCACGCCCTGGCGGACATCGTCCTGCCAGGCAGTGTCGGGAGCCTCGTCGGGAGGGGCTCGAAGTTTGGTGTCTGAAGTCATCGGTATTCTCGGGGGTCACGTGCCTGGTGCGGACCTATCGGGCGGAAGCCGGTTTCCGTCAACAGCCGCGCTTGCTGCACATTGTCTCGCTGCGACATCAGGACAAGGCCCGTCTCCATCTCGGGCTTTGCCCGAACCGCGGCGCCGGGGCGAGAAAGCCAAGCCTTGGATGGTCCGCGCCGCCCCCACCCCGCTGCTTCGCAGCGACTTGCCAGGGCGAGCCGCGGGTCTCGCCCGTCCTTCGGACCCCCACAAGGGGGAGGGTAAGGACGCGCCTTGTCCGCCATGCGACAGTGCTATTGTGGAGGTACGGAAAAGCGCGCTCCCCACCTCCCCCTTGTGGGGAGGTCGGACCGAAGGTCCGGGCGGGGGTCCTGGCGCAAACCTTTCAGTATCCGGGTTCCTTGCCCGCAATATTGCCTACGCTCTCTTCCCACCCACCAGCCCCAGCCGCAGCAGGCTTTCGGCCGTGGCGACGATCGCCTCTTCGGCCGGGCGGGGCGTCCAGCCGAGCAGGCGTCTCGCCTTTTCGCTGGTGGCGTCCATCATCACGCCGAGATGCCTGGCCAGCATCTTCGTCGTCGGATCGCCGCGCAGCGCCAGCAGGCGGATCACCCAGTTGGGGATTTCGCGGCGCGGCACCTTGGCCGCTGCGGCGCCCATCCGCCGCCGCAGCACTTTTGCAACTTCGGCCATCCACAAGCTGTGGCCCGAAATGCCGATGAAGCGCTCGCCCTTGGCCGCGGGACTGGTCATCGCCAGCAAGTGCAGATCGGCAAGGTCGCGCACGTCGACATAGCCGGAATTGACTTTGGGACAGCCGGGCATGCCGTCCATCAGCCGCTTGATCAGCCCGATCGAATGCGAGAAGTCGGCAGCGAGAACCGGGCCCAACACGGCGACCGGATTGACGACGGAGAGTTCGAGGCCACCGCCCTCGCGGGCGATGAAATCCCAGGCCGCGCGCTCCGACAGTGTCTTCGATTTCTGGTAGGGCGCGACAGCGCCGCTGAGGTCTGTCCAGTCCGTCTCGTTGAAGGGCCTGGTCTGCGGCGCATGACCCATGGCGATAGCACCGATCGCCGAGGTCAGCACCACGCGTTTCACGCCGGCATCGCGCGCGGCCTTGAGCACCCGCAGCACGCCGTCGACGGCGGGCCGCACCCAATCCTCCTCGCGCGTCTGGCTGCCGGAGGGCGTCGGCGAGGCGCCATGCATGACATAGGTGCAGCCGGCGACCGCCTCTGCCCAGCCGGCGTCCGCAGTCAGGTCGGCGGCGATGAAGGACAGCCGATCGCCGGGCTCGGCGCCGCCTTGCCTCAGCATCGCACGCACCTCGGCTTCGCGTTTGAGTGAGCGCACTGTCGTGCGCACGCGGTAGCCGGCGTCGAGCAGCTTGAGGATGCAATGCGATGCGATGAAGCCTGAGCCGCCGGTCACCAGCACCAATTCGTCGTTCATGTCGGTCTCCTCTGTCGTCGCCGCTCGCGACGACGTTTGATCGACCATCAGCTATGCGCCCGCACCCGGATTGTGAATGCTTGAGAATCCGCATAAATTGCGCGAGAGTACGAAATGACCGGCGACCCCTTCTCCGACATCCTCAAATTCACCAGCGCGCGAACCATGGTGACGGGCGGCTTCACCGCCGGCGGTCCCTGGGCGTTGCACTTTCCGGCGCCCGAGAAGATAAAATTCTTCGCCGTGGTGAAGGGCAGTTGCTGGATCCGCCTCGAGGGTGAGGACGAACCGGTGCATGCGCAAACCGGCGACGTGCTGCTGCTTGCTTCGCGGCGTTCCTTCATCCTCGCCAGCGACCTGTCAGTGCCGCCGCTGGACGCCATGGCGGTGTTTTCCGGCTGCAAGATCGCGCAGCTCGGCGACGGCGAGGATTTCGCGCATATTGGCGGCCATGTCCTGCTCGACCAGGCGAGCGGGCGGCTGCTGGCGGATGTCTTGCCGCCATGGATCCACATCCAGGCTTCGTCGCCGCAGGCGACAATCCTGCGCTGGATCCTCGACCAACTGGTGCGCGAGCAGGCGGATGGCCAGCCGGGCGCAAGCCTTGCCTCGGCGCAGCTGGCGCAGTTGCTGTTCATCCAGGTGTTGCGGGCGCATCTGCAGACATCGGAGCTGATGCCCGCCGGCTGGCTGCGCGCGCTCGCCGATCCGCGCCTGGCGCCGGCGCTGCGGCTGATGCATGGCGACCCCGGCCGCGACTGGCATCTGGAGGATCTCGCCAGGGCCGCCGCCATGTCGCGCACCAGCTTTGCCTTCCATTTCAGGCAAACCGCCGGCGTCGCGCCGCTGACCTATTTGACGCAATGGCGCATGCATCTGGCCGAGCGCGCTCTGCGCGAGGAAGATACCCCGGTGGCGGTGCTTGCCCGCTCGCTCGGCTATACCTCCGAAAGCGCCTTCAGCAACGCCTTCAAGCGCGCCACCGGCACCGCGCCCAAGCGGTATCGGACCGCAGGGAAAGCCGAGCGGTCGGAGGGTACGGAGGCTCAGTCGCTGAGCATGGTGTCCTGAAACTTCGCGACGAGCCAAGCCTTGCAGCGCCGCGCTGACCCCCACCCCGCTGCTTCGCAGCGACTTGCCGGGGCGAGCCACGGGTCTCGCCCGTCCTTCGGACCCCCACAAGGGAGAGGGTGAGGAAGTGCCTTATCCACCCATGCGACGGAGCTCTTCTAGAGGCGCAGAAAGGCTGAGCCCCCTTACCTCCCCCTTGTGGGGAGGTCGGACCGTAGGTCCGGGTGGGGGTGCTGGCGCAAATCTTTCAGGACCTGCGCGTCACACGGCCGGCACCAAGCACAAGCGAGAGGTGGACAGCTCGGAGCGGCTACTCCTTTGCGCGATAGGCTTCCGGTATGACGAAAACCTCGTCGGCGCGGCCGTAGCCGCCGTCAGCGATCTCTTCCACCAGCACCATCGTGGTGGGGCGCGCGACCTCACCGAAGAAGTCGACGAAGATGGCTGTGATCCGATGGATGAGGTCTTCCTTCTGCGCCTTGGAGAGTGCGGCCTGCGGTACTTTTATGTTGGCGAACGGCATGGTCGTATTCCTTCTCTGAGATTGGATTTCAGGCTTTGGGATGGAGCAGGTCGGCAAGGCCGATCCGTTCCATGAGTTGCGCCCGCACGCGGTCGGCAACGCCGTTGACGATGGCAGCGCCATCGTCGGAAGGGTCGATGTGGACACGAAACGGGCGGCTGCCGTGCGGCATGGCGACGAGCGCGACGATTGCATCGGCGACCTCGGCCGGATCGGCATCCGCGGGTTCAAGAGACGCCAGTCCCTTTAGCGCCTGCTGATCGGCACCGGCATACGGACCCGACCAATAAGCGCCGGCACGCTCCGTGTCGGCGGGTGCCGCAGCATGATGAAAATGCTCCGTGCCTTTGGTGAAGGCGCCCGGCACGACGATCGTCGTTTCGATGCCGAAGCGGGCGAGCTCCAGCGCATAGCTCTGCGCCAGCGCGTCCATGCCTGCCTTGGCGGCGAAGTAAGGCGCCAGGAACGGCGGCGTGCCGCCGCGCGTGCTGCTCGAACCGACCCAGATCATCTGGCCCCGGCCGAGAGACCGCATATGCGGCAGGGCGGCGCGATTGACGCGCTGCGTGCCGACGACATTGACGTCGTAGAGCTGTGCCAGCTGTTCGGGCGAGAACGCCTCGGCCGGTCCGAACCCCATATGCCCGGCATTGTGGATCAGCACGTCGAGCTGGCCGGCCTCAGTGACGATCTGCTGAATCGCCGCTTGCGCCGAGGCGTCGGAGGTGACGTCGAGCGCAATGGTCTTCAGCGCCACGCCCTCGTCACGGGCGAAGTTTTCCATCGCGGCTACCGCAGCACTACGTGCCGAGGGGTCGCGCATCGAGGCATAGACCGTGTGGCCGGCCCTTGCGAGCGCCCGCGCCGTCATCGCGCCAAAACCGCTGGAGGCGCCGGTGATCAGGATTGTCTGTTTCATCATTGCCCCCTTCAGATCACGCCGCCATTGGCGCGGATGATTTGTCCGTTGACCCAGCCACTGTCCGGGCCGGCGAGGAATGAGACCACGCCGGCAATGTCGTCGGGCTGGCCGAGCCGGCCGAGCGGGATCATCTTGGCCGTAGCCTCGATCTGCGCCTCGCTCTTGCCGTCCGTGAACAGGGCGGTCTCGACCGGTCCGGGTGCCACCGCATTGACGGTGACGCGGCGCGCGCCAAGCTCCTTGGCCAGGATATGCGTCATTGCCTCGACCGCCGCCTTGGTGGCGGCATAGATGCCGTAGCCCGGCTGGTAGAGGCCGACGACACTGCTCGAAAAATTGACGATGCGGCCGCCATCCCTGAGGCGTTTTGCGCCTTCGCGCATGCCACGGAACACGCCTCCGAGATTGATGGCGATCTGCGTGTCGAAGGAGGCGTCGTCAGTCCCGGCGATCGGCGACAGCTTCATGATGCCGGCATTGTTGACCAGGATGTCGACGCCGCCGAACGCCTTCTCGCCGGCGTCGAACAGCGCGGCGATGCCGGCCGGGTCGGCGATATCGGCCTGCACGGCGATCGCCTTGCCGCCTTCGGCTGCGATCGCGCCGACGACCGCTTCGGCCTCGGCGTGGCCCCGTGCATAGTTGACGACGACGGCAATGCCGTCGCGGGCGAGCCGCCGTGCGATCGCCGCACCAATGCCCTTGGAGGCGCCAGTCACGATCGCGGTTCTGATTTGGCCACCCGTACTTGTTTGATTGGATGTCATGGAAGTCTCTCCGTTGTTGGTGACACGGATATAGGCCAAGCCAACTTCCCGGATAATCAGCCGCCTCTTGACATCACTATTCGGAAACTGCGAACAAAGGTGATGGATCGCCTGGACACGATGCGGCTCTTCGTTCGCGTGCTCGAGCGGCGCAGTTTTACCGCTGCCGCCGCCGACCTCGGCCTGCCGCGCTCAACCGCGACGGAGGCGATCCGCCGGCTCGAAGAACATCTCGGCGCCCGCCTGCTGGAGCGGACGACGCGGCAGGTGAACGCCACGCAGGACGGCGAGGCCTATTACCGGCGCTGCCTGTCGATCCTGGCCGAGATCGAGGATGCCGAGGCCGCCTTCCGCAAGGCCGAGCCCTTCGGCCTGCTGCGCATCGACGCCAGCACGCTGCTCACCCGCACCTTCCTGCTGCCGCGCCTGCCTGAATTCCTCGCCCGCTTTCCCCGCATCGACCTGCAGATCGGCCAGAGCGACCGGCTGGTCGATCTCGTGCGCGAGGGCGTCGACTGCGTGATCCGCGTCGGTGAGCCGCCTGACAGCGGCATGATCATGCGGCGGCTGGCCATGATCCGCGAGATGACCTGCGCCAGCCCCGCCTATCTCTCTCGCCATGGCATACCCGCCTCCCCCGACGCGCTCGACGGCCATCAGGCCATTGGCTTCGTTTCGTCGCGTACCGGCGAGGTGTTGCCCTTCGAATTCACCGTCAACGGCAAGATGCGCGAGGTCCGGTTGCCGGGCCGCGTCGCCGCCAACAATTCCGACACCGCCGCCGATCTGGCGCGGCTCGGCCTCGGCCTCATCCAGGCGCCACGCTATCGCTTCGAGAAGGACCTCGCCGACGGCACGCTGGTCGAAGTGCTGGCCGACTACCCGCCCTCGCCGACGCCGCTGTCGGCGCTCTACCCGCAGAACCGCCAGCTCTCGCCGCGCCTGCGCGTCTTCCTCGACTGGGCCGCGCACATCTTCGCCGAGGCGAACCTTTAGGGATGCGGCCATCGATCCGTTGCTCACAATGGGCACCTCGCCGCCATCGACCCCATCACCAACGAAACCGTAGGTATTGAAGCAAAATGGCTCTATTCTGCGCGGTCTGGGGTCTTGGGATACGCGGATGGATTTCAGCACAGGCCACGGCTACCTCCTCATCGGCGGCCTCATCCTGGTCGGCGCCGGGCTGCTCATCCTGTCGCTGATCGTCAATCTTCGCGTCGCCCACAGCGTGCGCACCGACGTGCGCCATCGCGAAAAGCTGCTCGAATATTATCGCAACATCTTTTCACAGCTGGGCGTGATCCTGATCGGCATCGGCGTGTCGCTGTTCATCTTCTTCTTCCAGCAGAACTATCAGGACCAGCGCAGGCGCGAGACGGAGCTGCAGCAGGTCCTGGCCAAGCTCGCCGCGCGCATCGCCCGCGGCGCGCCTGTCATGCAGTCGCTGGAAGAATTCGACGAGCTCTTGGATGAAGGCGGGCCCTATCTCGATCCCCATCTCGGCGGCAAGAACACCGCCGTCAGCCTCCAGGGAACAGAGCTCGGCAAACAGGCGGCCAGGATCCTGCTGGTCGAGCGCGACGTCGATCTCGCGGACTTCGAGGTGCTGAACCTGTCGCGCGATTTCGAATCCTCTTTCGTCGTCAACGAGCTCGATTCCAGGCTGTGGTTCGACATCGTGCGCGACGAGAGCGAGATCAAATACGCCACGACCCAGCTCGCCCTCGACTACAAGGACCTGCGAGACACGATCGGCGGCAATCCGGCAGAGGCAGTGGTCGCCGACCCTGAAAAGGAGCGCCGGGTCAAGCAGGAGGTGCTCGACATCTTCTACGATGCCGATCTGCTGCGCCAGCGCTCCAGGCGGCATCTGGCCCGCGCCTGCTGGCTGTTCAGCCAAGGGCGCGGCTTCGTCGGCGCGGCCCCGGTCGATGCGATCGAGGCCGATGCCAGGTCGCAACAGGAATGGCTCGACCGGTCGAAACCGGTGTTGTCGCAGTCGAGGTCGGGCGGCGGCGACTGCTTCAAACTGCTCCAGTTCAACCCCGCGTCCTGAGGAGGACATGACATGCAGGCAGTGCCGATAGCGCATCAAGCCGCGCGACCCGCGGTCGGCCCCGTATCCTCCGTGACCGGCTATCCGGCCGCCGTCCTGTGCTGGCTGCTTTCGGCTGGTGTCTATATCGCGGCCAAATGGGTGGCGCCTGAAATGCCGCCCTGGGGTCTCTGCTTCTGGCGGCTGACGCTTGCCTGCGCCATCCTGCTGCCGATTGTGCACCGTCATCACGACGCGATGATCGGGCTTCTGCGGACGCGCGCGGTGGAGGTCGTCGCCGTGGGCGCGATCGGCCTCACGCTATGCCAGGGTATGATCTACCATGGCCTCAACCACACCGACGCCACCACGGCCGGCATCATCATGGCGCTGTCGCCTGTCATGACGATGGTGCTCGCCCGTTTCGTGCTTGGCGAGCCGCTCGGGCTGTGGAAGTCGCTTGGCGCGCTGGCTGCGCTTGCCGGGATGATTTTCATCGTTGCCCACGGGAACCTGACGGCGCTGCTGCAACTCAAGGTCAACGCCGGCGAGCTGTGGATCGTCGGCAGCGCGTTCTGCTGGGGCCTCTACACCGTGCTTTTGCGCCGTGCCAAATTCGGCATCGAACTCCTGCCGATGGTCGTGCTGCTGCTCGGCGCCGGTGCGCTGGTCGCCTTGCCTTTGCATTTGTGGGAATTGTTCAACGACGAACGCTCCGCCATGAACGTCGACAGCATTCTGGCGCTCGCCTATCTGGCAGGTCCCGGCGGCGCCTTGATGTACTATCTCTACAACAAAAGCGTGGAAACGCTGGGCGCCAGCCGGGCAAGCATGCTGCTCTACCTGCAGACGGTGTTCGTGGCCATTCTCGCCTATCTGCTGCTTGGCGAGGGCTTGCACGATTACGATCTGGTCGGCGCGGCCTTCATCGTCGCCGGCATCGTGCTGGCCACCGTGGTCAAACCCAGATCAGCTCAACCACGCGTGGCGTAGAAATTTTGCAAGTGCGGCACAAGACGTGCGGCCGGCCGCCGCTTGTTGCCCCCGTCAGCCCCTAGTCACCCACCCGCCGCAGCGTGCCGAGATGATTGTCGTCGAGGAAGCCTATGGTCATGGCCGATGCCTTGCCGTCGGGGCCGACGACGAAGCTCACGCCGGTTGGCCTGTCCGGTGTCTCGGCATCGGGGAAGGTCAGGAAGAGATCGCCGTCGAAATGCGTCAGTGAGTAGGACCGGGCGCCGGCCGGGCCGACCTTGAGCACAAGGCTGTCTCCCGCGCTCGCCACGACAGCATCGCCGATGAAGTCGTTGGTGTAGCGGCCGGCATAGGCACCGGCCGGTGCGGCCGGCCTTGCCGGAGACGAAGGCACGGCATAGGTGGCCTTGGCCGCCTCGACCACCGGCCCGAACATGCCGCTGTAGATGCCGTCCCACGCCTTGATCCAGTCCTTCTCGACCAAACCCTCGAAAACGAGATCGGCAAAACTGTCGGACAGCCCCTCCGGCACGCCTGTCGGGAAGGCGTTGGCGAGGATGACGATGCCAAGCTTCTCCTCTGGGAAGACCGTCACCAGCGTGCGTGCGCCGACGCTGAAGGCACCCGCATGGCCCCAGCTCAGGCCATGCCGGCCGAACTCGACATTCCAGCCGAGGCCGTAGAACGATGCACCGCCCGAGACAGGGTTCTTGCCTCGCGTCATCAGCGGCACATGCGTCTGATCCAGCGCATCTGCGGCAATCACCGTCTTGCCGGCGTAGACGCCATTGCCGAGGATGAGGCGCACCCATTGCGACAGATCGCGTGCGGTGGAACTGACGCCGCCAGCGGGCGCCTGCGCATCCGGATCGCGCTTGATCTTCGCGGCCCAGGCGCCATCGACCATAACATGCAGGGCCGCGCGATCGGTGTGCTTGACGAAATCGGCGAGACGCGAACTGGTCGAGGCCATGCCAAGCGGACGATAGAGCTTCTCCTCGGCGACCTCCTCCCAGGATTTGCCGGTCGGCTTCGCGGCCGCGACAGCACCCTCGGTCAGTCCGAAATTGCTATAGGAATAGCCGGCGCGAAAGCTCGACGATGGCGGCACGAACCGCAGCCGATGCAGGATCTCGGCGCGGTCGTAGCCAATGTCCTCAAGGTCGTCACCGGCGGTGCCCGGAAGCCCGCTGCGGTGCGAAAACAGGTCGCGGACGGTGAGTTGGCTAGTCGGATAGGGATCGGCCAGCCGGAAGGCCGGATCGAGGTCGGCGATCTTCGAATCCCAGGACACGGTCCCGTCGCTGACCAGCGCCGCCACCACGGTGGCCGAGACCGGCTTGGAAAGCGAGGCGATCTGGAACACCGTGTCCGGATCGACGGTTTCCGGCTTGCCGGCCTCGCGATGGCCGAAACCTTTCAGGAAGACCACCTCATCGTCATGCACCACCGCGATGGCGAGACCGGGAACGGCACCGTCCTTGACCGTGGCTTCGGCGAGCGCTTCGAGCTTCGGCAGCGCGGCGGCGATGCGATCGGCCGTGATGGTGTCGGCAGGCGCCGCCTGCGGCCAAAGCGCCAGGACGGCGATGAAGGTCCAGAGTCGCCAATGGCAGAGGTTCCGATCCAGCCGCACGCCCGAGCCTCCTCTCCTGCATTCACCCGGCCATGATACAGGCCGGTGCGGACGAGGCCAATGCCTGCCCCCACCTTCGTCGCAATCGACCATCACAACGATTTCAGGCAATCTGACAGATGATGGCGCTCCATGGGGAGATGGGCGCCGCCAGGGAGGACTGACATGACCGGCTTGCCGCGCTATGAGGACGCCGTTGCGGCCTTTCGCATCGAGGATGAGATCGCCAGGCTCGATGGCGATCCGGCGACCGGCATCAACGCCTATGTCGAATGCTGCGGCCGCCACACCGGTGAGAACCGGCTGGCGCTTCGCGCGATCTCGGCCGGCGGCGAACTGCGCGAATTCAGCTTCGAAGATCTCGCTGATATGTCGGGCCGCGTCGCCAACCTGCTCAAGGAGGTGGGCGTCGGTCCCGGCGATGTCGTCGCCGGCATGCTGCCGCGCATTCCCGAACTCATTGCGCTCATCCTCGGCACCTGGCGCATCGGTGCTGTCTACCAGCCGCTGTTCACCGCTTTCGGCCCAAAGGCCATTGAACACCGGTTGGGCTACAGCGGGGCCAAGCTGGTGGTGACCAATCCGGCCAATCGCGGCAAGCTCGACGAGATCGAGACCTGCCCGCCGATCGCCACCATCCTCGGTCCCGGCGATGCCTTGCCCCAAGGCGACATCGATTTCCGCGCCGCCCTCGCCGCCGCTTCCCCCGATTGCGAACCCGTCATGCGCAAGGGTGATGACCTGTTCATGATGATGTCGACGTCAGGCACGACGGGCCTGCCCAAGGGCGTGCCGGTGCCGCTCAGTGCGCTGCTCGCCTTCGGCGCCTATATGCGCGACGCCATCGGGCTGCGCCCCGACGACGTCTTCTGGAACATCGCCGACCCAGGCTGGGCCTACGGCCTCTATTACGCCATCACGGGCCCGTTGCTGCTCGGCATCGCCACCACCTTCAACGAGGGCGCCTTCACCGCCAAGAGCACCTATGACGTCATCGAGCGGCTCGGCGTCACCAGCCTTGCCGGCTCGCCCACCGCCTTCCGCCTGTTGCTCGCCGAAGGACCTGAAGCCGCCGCCCGTATAAAAAGCCGGCTGCGCGTCGTCAGCAGCGCCGGCGAGCCGCTCAACCCGGAAGTGATCCGCTGGTTCGACGCCCACCTCAATGTGCCGATCCACGACCATTACGGCCAGACCGAGAACGGCATGATGGTCAACAACCACCATGGCCTGGCGCATACCGTACGCGCGGGCTCCGCCGGCTTCGCCATGCCGGGCTACCGCATGGTTGTGCTGGACGATGAAGGCCGCGAACTCGGCCCCAACCAGCCCGGCATCCTCGCCGTCGACATCGCCAACTCGCCGCTGCGCTGGTTCGACGGCTATCACCAGGAGCCGACGCCGGCGATTGTGGACGGCTACTACCGCACCGGCGATACGGTGGAATACGAGCCGGACGGCTCGGTCTCCTTCATCGGCCGCGCCGACGATGTCATCACCTCATCCGGCTACCGCATCGGCCCCTTCGACGTCGAAAGCGCGCTCATCGAGCATCCCGCCGTCAACGAGGCGGCCGTGGTCGGCGTGCCCGACCCGCAGCGCACCGAGATCGTCAAGGCCTTCGTCATCCTGGCGCCGGCCTACCAGGGCTGCGAGGCACTTGCCGAGGAACTGGCGCAGCATGTCCGCAAGCGGCTTTCGGCCCACGCCTATCCGCGCGAGATCGATTTCGTCGCCGAACTGCCGAAGACGCCGAGCGGCAAGATCCAGCGGTTCCTGCTGCGGAAGGCGGAGGTCGAGAAGCGGAAGGGGTGAGAGGGCCACACCCGCAATCAGACCGCGAACTCCATGGCCAATCTGATCTTCAGCCGAGGCGCGCTCGAAACAAGGTGGAGCCGTCCGCAAGCCGCGACCTCGATATATCCCGCAATCCAGCCTCGGTCATCCACGCGCGATACTGACCTTCCGTGTAGGATTCGCCGTGGCGATAGAGGTTCAGGAAGGTGAGGTTGAGAAAGACACCCTCGGGCGGGCCGAGGCGGTCGTTATCGACGACACCCCACCCCGCGATTGCGATCTCGCCTCCGGGGTTGAGGCAACGCGCCGCGTTCAGAATCGAACGGCGTGCCTGGTCCGGCGGAAGGACCTGGACGACGGCCTTCAGGATCGCCAGATCGTGCCGGCCGATCGATGGCGCGACAGTTATGTCTCCCTCTTCAACAGTCACGTCGCTGGCACCGTATTCTGCCAGGATAGAAGGCGCGACCGCTGCGACCGTTGGCAGTTCCATCAGCGTTGCCGCAATCCGCGGCCGCTGCTCGCGAAGCCCGACGAGAATGGTCCCCGCCCCGCCGCCGATATCGATCACCGAGCCGATTGCAGAGAGGTCGATCTCGCGGGCCAGAAGCCGGCCGAAAATCACCCCGCCCGGTGCGAGCATGCTGCTGAAGGCCGCCGCGGACTCAGGCCCCGCGTCGGAAAAGTCGTGCAGCGCGGCCGGCCGGTTCTGCCGCAGCGAGTCCGCGGTCAAAAGGTCCGCTCCCCAGAGTTCGCGCAGCAGCGCATGATCGCCGCCGCGATAGGTCGGCTTGGACGCGTCGAGGAAAGCAGACGCTTCGGCTCCGTTGCGAAATTGACCGCCCGTGACTTCGAGGAGACCGATGCTGGCGAGTGCGTAGAGCAGACGCGACAGACGATCGGGCGCGACTTCGAGCGCGGCCCCGAGGCTGTCGGCAGTCGCGGCATCGTCACCGATCCGGGTGAAGACGCCAAGGTCCAGCCCGGCTCGAAGCGCCAAGGCGGAGGGTACCGCTGCGATCAGTCTGTCGATCCGATCAGAATCCGCCATGTCAGGTCCCCTTGCGCGATCCAGGACCGACTTCGCGGCTCCCATAAGATTAGAACCTCCGTTCTCCGGAAAGTGAAGACAAAATCATTGTTTCGAGCGGCCGACACGATGCGGTAACGGATACGGCTGACAAAGCTGAACCAACGTCGGCTTCGGCGAATGTCTATCGCTGCTTTGAGCAACCCGCAGCACTGCCTGCCCTCTTGCAGTTTGGTTCTAGATGACCGCAGTGACCCTGCCTGCCTTATCGAGGCGACACCCGACTTGCGCTTGCCGGACTTCGATGCCGCCGCGTCTGGCATAGTCTATTCGCACCTTGATCGGCGCCGTGAGCGCCCCCCCAAATTGACGCAAGGCACCTGCGCTGACGGCGCGGACACGGACGGCGCCAAGCGGCTTGGCAGCGGACATGATCGCCGTGCGGCAGGCTTGTACGACCGCGGCTGGCGTGCCGGGTTTCGCTGTCAGCCCCTCCAGGGCTCCAAAGGGATATCCCCTGGTGAGGTCGCCCTGGCCGTCTTTGGAAGGCCTGAGGACGGGTGGCAGGACGATCGATTGCCTGGTGGTCCTGGTAAAGGCTGTGGCTGTCGTGGCAGAGGTGGTGGCTGTCGTGGTAGTGCCTGTCGCGGCAGCGGCCTGACCACCGGGCGCGGTTGCCGATCCGTTTTCGGCGGACGCAGCGGCGCCCAGGCCGACACCGGTGGAAAGGCCTCCACCTGAGGTGCCAACGTTGCCGCCGGCACTGACGCCGGCGTTGAACGACCCGCCCGTGCCGACCGACGCTCCGACGTTTGCTCCGCCAACGCCGCCGACGCTTGCGCCCACCCCGACGGATGCGCCTTGCGAACCGGCGCTCACCCCAGCACTGACCCCAAGACCGCCGACCTTACCGCCTAAACCTGCATCCAGCGCCGAGGCAGGCCCGGTTGCGATACCGATCGTCAGCGCGGCTGCGAAGTATTTTTTCACCGTCATCCTCCCTGCACTATGCATTTCACTCACCTTGTGTCTCACGGCGGAAGTGGTCGGGTTGGCAGCAAGGCGGGGGGAAGAGCAATGGTTGCCAGCATGACAGGCTGCGGTGACTTTGGGCCCTTCACCTTACGTTTTTTCGGCAAGCCCGGTTTACGGGCTGCGACCGAACGCGGTGGTGAACTTGCGAGCGCACTCTTGGAGGCCTTAGGCGCGCGCACCACGGCCGCTGTCCGACGCTTGTCCTTGATGGCGTCGATTTCCTCGCGCGCGGCACTGAGGCTGCGGGCCAAGCCGTTGGCCCTTTCACGTTCCTGGTCCAGCGCCGCACTCAAGTCTGTCGAGCTCTGCTGCAAGGCGTCGCGTTCCTTGCGGGCGCTGTCGAGATCACGCCTAGCTGAATCCGCTCGTTGACGTTCCAGCTCGAGTGCTCTTCTGGCCTGGTTTGAAGCGGCGTCGGCCACTTGCCGATCCTTCGCGGCCCTGGCCTGCTCCGCTGCGGCCAGATTTGCACCTGTCTTGAGAGCATCGATCGTCTGACGCGCCGTGGCGAGTTCCTGTTCCAGGAGCTCAACCTTATGGCGCTCCTCATCAAGCGCCTGCGTCGCAGCGGCGTCGGCCACTTGCCGATCCTTCGCGGCCCTGGCCTGCTCCGCTGCGGCCAGATTTGCACCTGTCTTGAGAGCATCGATCGTCTGACGCGCCGTGGCGAGTTCCTGTTCCAGGAGCTCAACCTTATGGCGCTCCTCATCAAGCGCCTGCGTCGCAGCGGAGTCGGCCACTTGCCGGTCCTTCGCGCCCTTGGCCTGTTCCGCTGTGGCCAGATTTGCGCTTGTCTTGAGAGCATCGATCGTCTGACGCGCCGTGGCGAGTTCCTGTTCCAGGAGCTCAACCTTATGGCGTTCCTCATCAAGCGCCTGCGCCGCATTGGCCCGAGGGGCATCCGTGGAGAGTGGCGCTTCGGGCATGGCGTCTTTCTTGCTATCCCAGAGACTGGCTTCCGCCCGGAAATTTTCGATGGCACGCTGCGCGGTCTCCAGATTGGCCGTGAGCGCTTCGTCCGTCTGCTGCTGCTGTTTCAGGGCCTGCGCTTGCCTGGCCAACTCAGCCCGTGCCGCGGCCAATTCGCGGCGCAAGGCCTGCTCATCCTCGCCGGGCAGCGTTCGCGCGCCCTTGAGAGCCTGAGTTTCGCTGAGCGTCACGGATGCATCGGGCGCCTGCTGGCTATTTGCCGGAGACGCCAACAGCAGAATGAGGATCGACGAAACGAGGGACAGCATGGCGTTGCACCCCATGCCACGCATCCCCTGAAGTACAATCGAAGGCCGTCGTTTAACAAGGGTGAAGTCACAGCGTGGATATTTTGACGTAGTCCCCTGCAAGTGATCCATCACTTAACCTCACTTGGCGCGACCCTCACCGCGATCGTATTCTCCACTTAATTCGAGCCACGGCGCTGGATGCCGCGTCACCTGGACGCTATCTTCAATTTCCTTGGCTGTTGTCATTCGAACGAACGAAACGTTTCCCCTGAGACGGCTCTGTTCGGATCAGCCGCGCCGAGCATGCTCCGGCGGGTGCCCGTCGGTCCCTACACCAACATCGCACTCGCCGTGCGCAAGGACCCGCGCATCGTCGAACGGGTAAAGAAGGTCGTCGCCTTGGGCGGCAGCTACACGCGCGGCAACATCACGCCGGCTGCGGAGTTCAACGTCTATGGCGACCCGGAAGCCGCCGACGTGGTGTTCCGGGCGAATTGGGACGTCACCATGGTGGGGCTCGACCTCACCCACCAGACGCTGGCCACCCCCCGGCCTGCAGGACCGGGTGCGCGCCATTCGGCGGCCCGATGGCCAAGTTCATCTTCGATATCTGGGAGTTCATAGCGACCACGCATGGCGGCCTGCTGCAGATCAAGTATCCCGCCATCCATGACGCCTGCTGCGTCGCGGCCATGATCGACGGAAGCGTCTTCACCACCGAGAAGGCCGACATCCGCGTCGAGCTTGCCGGCCGGTGGACCAAGGGCATGACGGTGTGCAATTTCGAGAAGATGGGCGGCATGCACCATTTCGGCGGCACGGCGAGCGAGCAGACCGACTTCCACCACGGCGTGGCGATGAAGCTCGACCATGCGAAGTTCTGTGACGTGATCGTGGATGCGCTCGAGCGACTGACCAGCCAGAAGGCGTGACAATCAAATAGTGATAGCGGACGTTCAAGAAGGGCTAAGGCGGCTAAGCCCGTAAGCAATGGCATCTTCGATTTGGTGTTCGAACACCTCGGCGTCTCCCTCTTCGACGATGCCCATGATCGCGCGCTGATAGGCATCCCCGAGTGCCAGCGCCACGATCCCGCCAGCGATTGTCAGTGACGTGCTGGAAGGGACCGCGCCAGGCTCGAGCAACCCCGCTATCCGCTGCCGGATAACGCGCATGCCGGACAGCTCAAACACCTTTGACAGAGCGGGAAAGCGCCATCCGTCAGCGACGATCAAGCGATAGAGCGCCAGCGCGTCCGGCTCGAGAAGGGCCGTAATGAAGGCGTGCAGTTCTTCGGCAAGCCGGTCCGCCCTGGGCTTGTTGATGTCGGGGGGCGCGGCGTTCTCGATCTCCTCGCGCATGTACTCACACATTGCGGTGACCAATCCCTCAAACAGCGCCTCCTTGCTTGGGAAGTGCCGATAGAGGGTCATTTTCGCGATCCCCCCTTCCGCCGCGACCCGGTCCAGCGTCGTGCCGCCGAGGCCATCCCTCAGCAGAATGGGACGCGCCGCACGCAGGATCGAGGCCCTCGTCTCGGCCATCCGCAGCCTGCGCGGATCGTCGTCCCGCCACTTTCTGGAGCTTCCTTCTTGCATGCGATACGATTCCGTCTTATATGATTTTATACGATACGATTATGTATCGCCTTATAGCCCATGGAGGTCAATATGCGCAACCCCGTCGATCTGGCCCACCTGTTCGCCGACATCATGAACAGCCACAACGCTGAACGCTTCGCCGAACTGGTTTCTAAAGACTACGTCAACCACAACCCCGGCGTCCGGGCCGGCCTGGCCGGTGTCGTTGAGTTCATGGGCCACTGGTTCGAAACCCTTTCCGACACCCACGTCGTCGTCGAGGACGCCTTTGCCGTCGGCGACCGCGTTGTCGGCCGTTACACCTACACGGCCCGCCACACCGGACCGTTCATTGGCGTTCCGGCATCGGGCGCCGAAATTACCATGCGCTCGATCGATATCTGGCGCGTCGAAGGCGATCGGTTCGTCGAGCACTGGGACGAGCTCAATCTGCAGGAGGTTCTACACCAGATGGGTGCCTACCCCACGGGTGCCAACCCCACGGGTGCCAACCCGACGCAAGGAGCTCCGCGATGAGCATCGCCCTGGTCTTGAACGGGATCGTTGCGCTGGCGTTCGCCGGCGCCGGCCTGGCCAACCTCGTCAATGCCGGCAACGCCGAAGCGGATTTCCAACGCTGGGGCTATCCCAAAGGGTGGCGTTTGTTGACGGCGGGTCTGGAGGTCGCGGGGGCATCGGCCTTGCTGTTTCCATCCACGCGCACCATCGCGCTGGTCGGTCTCACGCTTTTGGTCCTCGCCGCGCTGGGCACGCTGATCAAGGCGCGCGAGGGCTTCAAGCACCTCGCCCCGGCGATCGGCTTTACTGTCATGATGCTGGCGGACGCAGCCGTGCTGCAGGTCTGGGCCTAAGGATGCAATCCTCAATGTCGCGGCCATTGAGCTCATGCAACGGTGGCAGCGAGAACTGCCGCCGTTTCAGCGCGTCTGCTCCGGTGCGCGGCGTGCCGTTCTGGGCCTCCTGGACAAACCGCGTACAACAGGGAATTCAGTCCATTCGCATCGCGCTGGTTTTTTAGTAGGCTGTAGCGAGGCAAGGTCGAGGATCCGGCGTGACGGAAGTCAACGATCGTCTTCTTGAAAGCAAGATGACCAAGGTGGAGCAGGCGCGAGCCTGGAGCCCACGCGTCATCTCGAAATTCGAGACGCTGATCAGGAGCGCCGACGACCACTCGCTCTATCGCGTTAATCCGCGGTCCTTTGCTCGCGACCGCGCAATCGCCGAGCCTGAAGCAATCGACCTATTCCTTCATGCCGCCCGCTGTGGCTTGTTTGACATGAGCTGGGATGTGCTCTGTCCCCAGTCCGGGATGGTGCTCGATAGTTTCGGCGCCCTGCGCACGCTGAAGACCCACTACGTCTGTGGCCTGTGCGACGTATCGGGCGACACCGACCTCGACGACTTCATCGAGGTCACCTTCTCGGTATCGCCGAAGTTACGGCGCCTGCCCTACCACGACCCCGAGACGCTCCCTGTCGAGGATTTTCACTGGAAGCTCCACTTCGGACATGACGGGCGGCTGCCGGGGCAAGACGTTCGCTTTCTTGACGTTCTGCGCGGCTTCGTTCGGGGCATGACGTTTCTGCCGCCCGGCACCACCACAGTGCTCCGCGCCGACCTGGGACCGGGCGCCCTTTCTGGCGTCAACGTCCAGACCCAGGCCGCATTCGCTGTGCCGATATCAGGCGATCCGGCGTTGGAGCCGACGCTTCTGAAGATCGATTATGACGGCAAGCGTTTCGTGCCGGCATTGCCCACTGTGCCACCTGGCCCGATTGTCATCGAGGTCGCGAATAGAGGGCCAGTGCGAGGTTCGTTGCTTGTCATCAACTGGCCGCCCGAGCTTGTCGCGCTGACCACCAAGCCGGCGCTCGATTTCGACCCTTATGTCTCCGGTGGAGCGTTGCTTGCGCGGCAAACCTTCCGCCAGCTGTTCCGGTCCGAACGTGTCGACGAGAAGGAGGGGCTCGGCATCCGGCAGATCACCTTCCTGTTCACGGACCTCAAGGGTTCGACCGCAATGTATGAGCGCCTGGGTGACCTCAACGCCTATGCTTTGGTCCGCGAGCATTTCGCTTTGGTCAACGTGGCGGTTCAGCAGCATTCCGGAGCGGTGGTCAAGACGATTGGGGACGCGGTGATGGCAGTATTCTCGCAGCCGTCGGATGCGATTTCGGCGGCACTCCACATCTTTGAAGAAATCGATCGCTTCAACGGCGACCATGACGGGCCGGGGATCATCCTCAAGATCGGCGCCCACTGTGGACCGTCGATCGCCGTGACACTCAACGACAACCTCGATTATTTCGGCCAGACCGTGAATGTCGCCGCGCGCGTGCAGTCCTTGGCAGAAGCCGGACAGGTCTGCATTTCCGAGGCGCTCCATTCCGCGCCCGGGGTTCGCGAAATGCTTGCCGGCCATCGTGTCGTGGCTTTTGACGCGCCTCTTCGAGGTGTGGAGGGTGACGCTACTGTCTATCGCATCGTGCGGGGATAGACGCGATTGCGTGCCACGCCCTTTCGCACGCCCTGTGCGGCACATTGCAGCCATTGGCAACACGGTCAATTGGCACTCGATCAGCTCAGTTGGCCGAGATCAGTGCGCCACGCCGTCCGAGGCGTGCAGCAGTCTCCACGTCGAGCCAACGCGTCCGTCGAACTGCGCGGCAAAATGCTCCGCGGCCACATCCTCCAGGCCGTCATCGACGAGTGCCTCGATGCTTCGGCGCATCAGGGTAAGCTGCATCTGCCTGGCGTGTTCCCGGTCGGCCTCCCGCATAATGGCCGTGACGTGGTAGGCGACGACGGGCTGGCCGAGGGATGACAGCAGCGCGTTGGCCTCGGCTGTTACGGCAGTAACCGCATCTTCGATCTTCATTCTGGCGATCCTCATCAAGAATGATGCTGACGCCTCCCCGCAAGGCGACGGTGATCCGTCGCTTCTTTTCTTTAAGTTCACTGCCGCGCACGAACGAATGCTGCGCGCCAGGCTGGCAATTGCTGTCTTCTCCAGACCCTCGACCACCCTCGTTCGGCCCAAAAACAATATCCGCCAAATTTGATTCAAAGGCGACCGGATAGTTAACTGATGGTTAATGGCAGTGCTTGCCATCCCTCGCCAATCGGGATGCTTCGCCTCGACGTTTCCTGCCGCGCAATAGCCGCAAAGCTGCCCGATGGCTGCCGGACCTGTTGATCCGCCACGAAGAAAGGTTCTGTCATGCGGTTGGTCTGGACGGTCATGTTTGCACTTGCGAGCAGTGCGGCCTTCGCCGCCGCACCCGAGGACGATTATATCGCCGCGCGCGACAAGGCGATTGCGGAAATCGCGGCGATGGACAGCGCCAACACCCCGGTGGAAACGCTCGATGCGGCCAATGAAAAGGCCCGCGCAGACCTCGAAAAGCGTCTCACCGCCTTGCTTGGCCCCTTCACGGTCAAGGATTTTCCGGCGGCCGGCACGATCAATCTCGAAAGCCTCAGTTCTTCCGATATCGGCTTCGGCATGCTGGACGGGCTGCGCCACGGCACCGATGATGGCCCCAGCATCGTGGCATCGACACGCGGCCTGGTCGAGCGATGGCTGCAGTCGCGCGCCGCCGAGACGGATGCCGATCTCAAACTGCCTACCGGCTTCGACGCGGCGCTGAAGCTCGATGCCTTCTACACCCAGGCCATCGGCAGCGACGCCGCCTTCACCAGCACGCTCGACTTTGCGCTGAAGAAGCCGGATGGCGCCGACATGGCGATCGCCCGGCTCGGCGGCTGGGCACAGGATATCGGGCCGAACTACAACCAGGAGGTCGTCGTCACGGTCGTCAAGGGCAACAGCGTGCTGATCGCCGAAGCGCCCGCGGCACCGCCCATCCCGAAGATCGCGGCCTGCGACGCGGTGTGGACCGCCGCCGATGCCGCCGCCCAGAAACTGGCCAAGCAGGCCACCGACGACAGCGACGAAAACACATCCGACGCCGCCAACGCCGCCTGGACAAAAGGCGACAACGACTTCCGCGCCTGCCTGGGCAAGAGCTTGCCTACGGATGCGGCCTTCCCCGCGCTGCTCGCCCAGGCGCAGACGCTGGCGGATCGGATGGCGGGGAAATAAGGGCGCAAGACGGGCGCGACGCCAACGCTGCCAATCTCCCCACCTGCGCGGACGCTCCTCAACCCCCACAAGGGGGGAGATCGATACTTTCACCGCCGGCGCCCTCTTGTTGCCCTCGCATTCCACCACCATATCGTCGGCGCGCTGGCCCGACCGATAGGGTTGCCAGCACCGCAAAAAATGGTTGAAAGGAAGTCCCGCACGCGCTTCGGCGCGGCGGGGCGGATGAACAGTGTGGGGAAATCTGAATGACGACGGATACGAAAGCGACGGAAACCAGGGCGTTCGAGGCGGATGTCTCGCGGTTGCTGCACATGATGGTGCATTCGGTCTATTCCGATAAGGACGTCTTCCTGCGCGAGCTGATTTCCAATGCCGCCGACGCTTGCGAGAAGCTGCGCTTCGAGGCCGTCAGCCGTCCGGAATTGCTGGGCGAGGACCCCAAGCCGCGCATCTCGATTTCGGCCGATCCGGACAACAAGCAGATCACCGTCGAGGACAACGGCATCGGCATGAGCCGCGACGACATGGCCGAGGCGCTGGGCACGATCGCCCGCTCCGGCACGCGCGCCTTCATCGAGCGTGTCGGCTCAGGCAGCGAGGACACGCAACTCATCGGCCAGTTCGGCGTCGGCTTCTATTCCGCCTTCATGGTGGCCGACCGCGTCGACGTCATCAGCCGCCTGGCCGGAAGCGAGGAGGCCTGGCGCTGGTCGTCCGACGGCAAGGGTTCGTATGAGATCGCGCCCGCCCCGCTCGAAGCCGCTCCCAAACGCGGCACCCGCGTCGTGCTGCACCTGATGGACGATGCCGTCTCCTACACCGGCTCCTACCGGCTCGAGCAGCTGGCCAAGTCGCAGTCGGGCCATGTGCCGGTGCCGATCACGCTCGTCGAAAAACCCGGCGCCGAGGCGCGCGACATAGCCGACGGCACCGCGCTTTGGGTGCGGCCGAAGAGCGAGATCAAGCCCGAGGAATACACCGACTTCTACCGCAGCGTCGCCGGCCAGTATGACGAGCCGGCCGCCACCATCCATTTCCGCGCCGAGGGCCGACAGGAATACTCCGTGCTCGCCTTCGTGCCGGGATCGCGTCCGTTCGATCTGTTCGACCAGGACCGCAAAGGCCGCATGAAGCTCTATGTGCGCCGCGTCTTCATCACCGACGACGCCGACCTTCTGCCGCGCTATCTGCGCTTCGTGCGCGGGCTGGTCGATTCCGCCGACCTGCCGCTCAACGTCTCGCGCGAAATGATCCAGGAAAGCCCGCTGCTCGCGTCGATCCGCAAAGGTCTGACCAACCGCGTGCTCGGCGATCTCTCGAAACTGGCCGAGAACGAGGCCGAGGCCTATGCGAAGATCTGGGAGAATTTCGGCGTTGTGCTGAAGGAAGGGCTCTATGAGGACTACGAGCGGCGCGAGCAATTGCTGAAGCTTGCCCGTTTCCGCTCGACCGCCTCCGGCGAAGCCTGGCGTGGCCTCGCCGACTATGTCGCCGCGATGAAGGAAGGCCAGAAGGCGATCTTCTTCATGGCCGGCGACGACCGCGCCCGGCTCGAAGCCTCGCCGCAGCTCGAAGGGTTCAAGGCGCGCGGCATCGAGGTGCTGCTGCTCACCGATCCGGTCGACAGTTTCTGGGTGACCATGGCGCCGGACTTCGACGGCAAGCCGTTCAAGTCGGTCACGCAAGGCGTGGCCGAACTGTCCGACATTCCACTGCTCGACGATGCCAAGAAGCCGGACGCGGCGGCAACGCCTGAGGTCGATGGCTTCCTGGCCTTCGTCAAGACCGCGCTCGGCGATGCCGTCTCGGATGTAAAAGCTTCCGACCGCCTGACCGAAAGCGCCGTTTGCCTGGTCGCACCCGAACATGGCCCCGACCGGCAGTTCGAGCGGCTGATGAACGCCGCCGGCCGCCTCGACAAGGCGGCGAAGCCGATCCTCGAGATCAACCCGCGGCATGAGCGTGTGCTGGCGCTGGCCGGTCTCGGCGATGAGGACCAGGCCTTCAAGGACGACGCCGCCCACCTCCTCTACGACGAGGCGCGCGTGCTCGACGGCGACAAACCGGCGGATGCCAGGGCGTTCTCGCAGCGTCTCGCCCGGCTGATCGAGCGCGGCATTTCCAAGAGCTGAGGCAGCGCTTCGTTCCCGGCTTCATTGTCCCGCAGCAGTGGCGGGCATGCGGTTGGGATGTCTGAGATGGGTTGGTGTGATGCCCGTCTGCTGGCGGAACACACGGCTGAAATGGCCGGCATTGGTGAAGCCGCAGCGATAGGCGATGTCGCCGATCTGCAGGTCGCTGCCTTCCAGCAGCGACTTGGCATGATGCACCCTGAGCGCCAGGTATGCCGCCATCGGGCCGATGCCGAGCTCCGTGCCGAAAAGCCGCTCGAGCTGGCGCCGCGAGCAGTTCAGGCGGTCCGCGATCTCGCCGACCGACAGCGTCTCCTGCAGGTTACTCTCCATCAACAGCAGTGCGCGCTTCACCGCGCGGCTCGACGCCGCCGGAAACAGGTCGCCGACGGGCTGCACGTCGCGGCTGCTTCTGATGCGGTCGAGCACCAGGATCTTGGCCGCCTTTTCCGCTGCCTTGTGGCCGATGAACTGCGACACGAAATGGCCGGCAAGGTCGGCCGCACCCGTGCCGCCGGCGCAGGTCGAGCGGCCACGGTCGACGGAAAACAGGCTGTCGGCATGGGCGTTGACATCGGGGAACTGGTTGCGGAAATCCTTGATGTGGAACCAACTGACGGCGGCGCTGTAGCCGTCGAGCAGGCCGTAGCGCGCCAGCACGAAGCTTCCGGTGCACAGCGCCGTCAGCGGCACCCCCTTCTCGGCCGCCCGCAACAGGAAGGCCTCCTTGTCGGAACTGAGGCTGCGGTTGGTGTCGAGCAGGCCGCCCACCACCACGACATTGTCGAAATCCTCAGGATTGCCGATCCCCTTGGTCGGCAGCAATTCGACACCGCAGCTTGCCCGGATCGGCAGGCCCCGTTCGCCGACGATCTCCCAGTCGAACTCGATCCTGCGGCTGCGGTCGCCCTCATCGCCCGCCAGCCGCAGCGTGTCGATGAACAGCGACAGCGGCGACAGGGTGAAGTCGCGCACCAGGAGAAACGCAAACCGCCTTGCCATTGTGTGTCCGGAACCGCCTTGTCTCAAGCTTATTCAGCCAACACATTATCCTGGAACACCGGACGATGTGTTTGCCAAAAGCGGCACCGGACTTCTCGCTTGTTGCCGGCCGCGCGGTCCATAGCGCCTTCCCTCGACACGTGCCGTCACGGCTTTAAGCCCAATAGGATTGTCCTCCGGCTCGGACCGAGTGCAATATCAACGGTCGATCAGGCGTCGATGGGGCGATGAGAGGCTGGGTGAGCGTCTCGGAAATTTCGATTTCGCAATGATCCGAGCCGTCGTCGTAGACAAGCGTCCCCTGCGAAATCCGCAACACAATATTGGAACCACGCTGGGGTTCGTTGGACCACCTGTCCAGGGCTGCTATGCTGTCAGGCATAGCAAACCCTTGAAACGCTTGGATCTCCCGAATGATTTGCTTGGCTCCCAGCGTTGCATCCCAAATCCAATGGGGAAGGTGCGAGACAGAAAAGTAATCCTCGTTTTCCAGAGTTTCGAGTTGGCCCGCCACTCGCTGAAGCCAGATCATTCGACTTCTCAGCCCACCATGGAAATCTGGGAGCCATGGCGAGAAAACGAGGTGCCCGGGCAGCCTGAAGCGCATATTACCGCTTTTTGTTCGACCCCATGGCCAAGCGTGCTCCTGACCGGTGTCGGCCGATCGAACGAAAAGCACGCCTTTTGTTTCGCGGACTACCGCCCAGAAATTTCTCGCAGGCGAGCAAAGAATTGCTTCGTGAAGCCGCGCGATAGCCAGAGCCACTGGAACCGCTTTGGCCAACTCCACGATTGCGGCGGGCACATGCTGGCCTTCCCGACGTATATACCCCTCCGCCAGGGGACGGTTTATACTTCGAAGATAGTGGCGATAGGTCGACATATGCGCGTTATATGTGTCATCTGTCCTACTAGGCACAATCACGCACCTTCCAATCAAATGTCGCTTAACTAACTACACTATTGCTCAAACGCATACGTGAGTACAGATCACCTATCTTCATTTCGTTAGGTGGAGTTGAAAGGTACCCTTTGCTCAAACAGCGAAGCCCGGGCGCGCGGTCATACGCCCGGGCTGTCCATCAGAAGCAACGTGCTTCATTTCACGCCGGCAGCCGCCTGTTCGATGATCTTGGCAACAGCCGCCGGATCGGAGACATAGACCGCGTGGCTGCCGGGCACTTCGACCGTCGTCGCGCCGGCCCGGGTCGCCATCTGGCGCTGTGCCGGCGGCGGGATCATGTGGTCGTCGGTGGCAACGAGATACCAGCTCGGCTTCACCCTCCAGGCCGGCTTGGTGACCTTGCCTTCGAGCGCGGCGATACCCCACGGAACCTGCGAGTCCGCCATGAAGGAAGCGAGCGAGGGACGCACATCGGCGGCGAAGGCAGCGGCGAACTTGGCCTTGTCGAGCATCAGGAAGCCGTCGACGGGCGGCAGGATCGGCGGCACGGACGCGCCGGGAGGCGGGTTGGCGATCAGGGTCGAGACCGACTCGCCGGCATCCGCCGCGAAGGCCGCGATATAGACGACAGCAGCCACCTTGGGATCGGTGCCGGCTTCCGACACCACGACGCCGCCATAGGAGTGGCCGACCAGGATGACATTGCCGGGAGCGGCAGCGATGGCGCGCTTGGTCACCGCGACGTCGTCGGCGAGCGAGGTGGTCGGGTTCTGGACGATGGTGACGTCGTAGCCGTCCTTCTTGAGCTGGTGGTAGACGCCTTCCCAGCCGGAGCCATCGACGAAGCCGCCATGAACGAGGACGACGGAATTTGCTGTGGTGTTCGACATTTGAGTTCTCCGTTTCAAAGTGTTGTTTGCGTTGGTTGCAGGAGGACTATGCCGCAGGGCCGGCGGACGCGCTTTGAGACGACCTTCAGGACCTCTTGATTTTCCCTTGAGATGGCTTTGATTTTGCGGCCACGACACCGCTAAGGTGCCGGAGTCGCAGTCTTCCTCGCGCCTGGAGCCAGCAATTTGCCGTATCTTTTCGAGGATTTCGCCCTGGACGGCGACCGGCGCGAACTGCGCCGCGGCAATGAACTGGTCCCCGTCGAGCCACAGGTGTTCGACTTGCTTCAATATCTGATCGGCAATCGCGAGCGTGTGGTCAGCAAGGACGATCTGGTCGATGCGGTCTGGCAGGGACGCATCGTCTCGGATGCGACGCTGGCCAGCCGCGTCAACGCCGCGCGCAGCGCCCTGCGGGACAATGGCGAGCAGCAGCGCCTCGTCCGCACCTTCCCGCGCCGGGGCTTTCGCTTCGTCGGCACCGTGCGCGAGGAGGCCGGCGCCGAGACGATCGCGCTGGTCGAGCAGGCGAAGCCGGGGCTGGGCATTCCCGCCCGCCCTTCCATCGCCGTGCTGCCCTTCGTCAACCTGAGCGGTGATGCCGATCAGGACTATTTCGCCGACGGCATGGTCGAGGACATCATCACCGGCCTGTCGCGCATCCGCTGGCTGTTCGTGATCGCGCGGAATTCTTCGTTCACCTACAAAGGCCGCGCGGTCGATGTGAAGCAGGTCGGCCGCGAACTCGGCGTGCGCTATGTGCTGGAAGGCTCAGTGCGCAAGGTGGGCAGCCGTGTGCGCATCACCGGCCAGCTCATCGACGCCGAGGACGGCAGCCATCTGTGGGCCGAGCGCTACGACCGCGAGCTGACCGACGTGTTCGCGCTGCAGGACGAGATCACCATCAGCGTGGTCGCGGCCATCGAGCCCAATCTGCGCCGGGCCGAGATCGAACGCGTCAAGCGCCGCCGCCCCGACAGTCTCGACGCCTATGATCTTTTCCTGCGCGCGCTGCCCGACGTCTACACCTTCATGCCGCAAGGCGCCGCCAAAGGCCTGCCGCTGCTCGACCAGGCGCTGGCCATCGAGCCGAGTTATGCGCTCGTCCACGGCTTTGCCGCCTGGGCGCATCAAACCCTTTTCATCCGCGGGGGCATGCGGGCGGACCACCGCGAGATGGCGTCCCGCCATGCCCATGCCGCCATCGAGCACGGTTCGGGCGACGCCATGGCGCTGGCGCTGGCCGGCTTCACCATCGGCCTGGTCGAGCATGACCGCAGGCTGGCCGACGAGGCGTTTTCGCAAGCGTTGGCGCTCAGTGCCTCTTGCGCCTTCGTCTATACGTTCGGCTGCGTGCCGGTGGCCTATGGCGGCGACGCGGCCCGCGCCATAGACTGGTGCGAGCAGGCGTTGCGACTGAGCCCGCTGGACGCCATGAACTGCGTGCCGCAAGGCATGATCGGCTTCGGCAATTTCCTCGCCGGCCGGCATGAGCAGGCTGTCGTGGCAGGCCGGCGGGCGGTGGAGATGAACCCCGGCTTCAGCATCCTGCACGGATGGCTGGCCGCACCGCTTGCCAGGCTCGGCCGGCTCGACGAGGCCAAGGCGGCGGGAGCGCGGATGTTGGCGCTCGATCCACATTTTGCGATTGGCCGCTGGTCAGCGGCGGTGGGGCTGGCGCCTGAGATTGTTGGCGAGGTGACCGACGCGATGCGAATGGCGGGATTGCCGGAGTGATTTGCAGTGGGGTGGCCGGAGCCTCCCCAGCGTCGTCATCCCTGGGCGAAGCAGGAGCGAAGCTCCGTCGCGGAGACCCTGGGATCCATGCCGCGACTCTGGACGTGGAATGCAGCGGAGCAGAATTCTGCGCCGCCGCGACGCTTTGAAGTCGCGGCATGGATCCTCGGGTCTGCGCCGCGTCGCTACGCTCCTTGCTCCGCCCGTGGATGACGAAGCGATGGATGTTCCGTCGATCGCCAAGGCATGCGATGCATGAACGACCCGTCAAAGCCTCTGTGCAGAGCAACCGGTCGGTCCGAGAGCGCGATCTAGATCTGCGGTTCCGTTTTCTTGTCCGGGCTACCTTGCCCCAGGCGCGGCTCCGTCCCGGCCAGCAGCCGCCGGATGTTGGCGCGGTGGCGCGCGATCACATAGAGCCCACCGGCAATCACCAGCAGCCGGTAGGGCAGCGGTTGCTCCATGCCAAGGACGAGAACGATCGCCGTCAACGCCGCCAGCATCGAGCTCAGGGAAACAATCCTGGAAAGTGCCAGCACGGCGCAGAAAACCGCTGCCGCGCCCAGACCGATCGGCCAGGACAGCGCCAAGAGCACGCCCAACCCCGTCGCGGCGGATTTGCCGCCGGTGAAATTCAACCAGACCGAACGGCCATGCCCCAACAGCACGGCAAGTCCGGCCAGACACACCGCCCAGGGTACGAAGCTTTGCAGGTCAAGCCCTGCCGGCGGCGTCAGGAACGGCAACGCATAGAGCCATCGGATAAACACGATCGCCGCCACGCCTTTCAACACATCGACCAGCAGCACCACCAAGGCAGGCCCTTTTCCCAGCGCTCGCAACACGTTGGTTGCGCCGGTTGATCTGGAGCCATGCTCGCGGATATCGATGCCCGTGAGCAGTTTCCCCGCCAGATAGCCGGTGGGCACGGACCCGAAGAGATAAGCGATCGCCAGTCCAGCCACGCTCGCTATCCAGAAAACCATGGATTTACCGTGTTGCTGCAGGCCAATCGCCACGACCTTATATAGCCGCTCTCGGAAAAGGCAGAGTTTGGTAAGCCCAACTCCTTCGCTCAACTCGAGGAACGCTCCGGTCGTACACCGCCCAAGGAGTGGTTCATGCAAAGCCCACCCGAATAATGTTCGCAAATCCAGCACCCACATAGGCGCTTCGTCAAGTTATCTGGCCCCGACACGTCCGGAAGCGCCGGCGACGCCAGTCGTTTAAGCACTACTCCGCCCAGTAACTTGAAATGCCCCGCACAGGCGGATACCGAAACTTCCCGCCAGCCTGGAAGGGTAAATTTAAGCGTTTGCTACTAGGCTCGATCGATGAGCTATAGTTCAGGAAAGGTATCCGGGTCGAATTGGCCATTACTGGATTCAGCCTCGGCCGCGTGAGACGGGCCATCTTTTCTTCCGCCAACTTGCCGGCGGCGATCGCTTTTGTCGTGCTTCTGGTCTGCTCCGTCGTTGCCGACCAGCAGAACCGAAGGGTCTCTGATCAACTGGCGCGCGCCGACGTGCTGGCCAAGGTCAACATCATCCGCGCCAAGCTCGAAGGCAACATAAACGGCAATCTCCAGCTTGTTCAGGGGTTGGTCTCGGCCATCGATACGGAACCCTATATGGGCCAGCAGAGATTTGCCTCGCTTGCCGGAAATCTGTTCGAGCAGAAATCGCAATTGCGCAACATTGCCGGCGCGCCCGACCTCGTCATCTCGCTGATGTACCCGATGGAAGGCAACGAGAAAGCCATCGGGCTCGATTACCGCAAGAACGAAGCGCAGCGCACGGCAGCGCTCCGGGCGCGCGACCAGCGGGTGCTGGTGTTTGCCGGCCCGGTCGACCTTGCCCAGGGTGGGCGCGGCTTCATCGGCCGCATTCCGGTGTTCGTGCCGACGGCGGGCGGCGGCGACCGCTTCTGGGGCATCGTCTCCGCGGTGGTCGATGTCGACCGGCTCTACGCGGCAAGCGGCCTGACCGACCCGGATCTCGACATCGATGTCGCACTCACCGGCAAGGATGCGCTGGGCGGCGGCGGCGACCGCTTTTTCGGCGGCGACCAGGTCGTCGCCGGAAATCCCGTATCGGCCGACGTGCAGCTACCATCAGGCTCCTGGCAGATTTCGGCCATTCCCAAGGGCGGCTGGCCGGCGGCTCCGAAGAACGAGTGGACCTTGCGGTCGCTCATGTTGCTCGCCGGAGCGCTGGTGGTGGTGCCGATCATGGTGGCCGGTCGGCTATTCGGCGAAAGGCAGAAAAACTACGCCGAGCTGAGACGCCTGTCCGGACGCCTGGAGCTGGCGCTTGAAGCCTCCGGTATCGGCGTTTGGGAACACGACCTCACCACCAACGAAATGGTGTGGGATGACCGCGTCAACGAGATCTACGGCAAGTCAGCCGACGGCAAGCCGCGCGGCTATGATGACTGGGCGCAGGCGATCCATCCTGACGATCTTGCAAGGGCGAGACAGGACTTCGATCTCGCCGCGGCCAAAAAAGGCCCCTACTCCTCACAATACCGGCTCCTGCGCCCCGACGGCACCGTCCGCCATGTGCGCACGCGCGCGACCTACTTCCAGGACATCGGCGGAACGCCCAAGCTGATCGGCGCCGAATGGGACGTGAGCAGCGACGTGCTGCTCAACGAAAACCTCATTCGCGAGCGCCAGTTGACGGAATCAAAGAATGCCGAACTCAATCTCGCCAAGGCACATATCGAGTATGCGGCGCTGCACGATTCGCTGACCGGCCTTCCCAACCGCCGCTATCTCGATGAACTGCTGGCCGAAAACGGCGAACCGGACCGGCGCACGGCACTGCTGCACCTGGACCTCGACCGCTTCAAGCAGATCAACGACACGCTCGGCCACGCCGCGGGCGATGCTATGCTGGTGCATGCCTCCAAGGTTATCCAGGCCAATGCGGGCCGTGACGATTTCGTTGCGCGCATCGGCGGCGACGAGTTCGTCGTGGTGAGCCGTGGACTTGACGACGACCAGCTCTCGGCGCTTGCCGGCCGCATCATCGAGGAGATGCGCCAGCCGGTCGATTATCGCGGCCATCCATGCCGTTTCGGGGTCAGCATTGGCATTGCCGCCAACAGCGGCGTCGACGTGAAGCAGTTGCTGGTCAACGCCGATCTCGCGCTTTACCGGGCGAAGAGCCGTGGCCGCAACCGCCACGAATTCTTCAACGAGGAATTGCAGAGCGAGATCGTGCGGACCAAGCAGATCGCCGACGAGATTCTCGGCGGACTGGAGCGGCACGAATTCGTCGCCCACTATCAGCCGCAGTTCGACGCAAGGACGCTTGAGATCGTCGGCGTCGAGGCGTTGTCGCGCTGGAGGCATCCGCGAAGGGGCATCCTGGCCCCCGACGCCTACCTCAAAGTGGCCGAAGAACTCAACGTCGTGGCGCTGATCGACCGCATCGTCCTCAAACACGCGCTGGAGAATTTCGAGCGCTGGTCGCGCAGTCATCTCAACATCCCGCGCGTGTCGGTCAATGTCTCTGCCAGGCGCCTGGAGGATAAGGACTTGATCGAGGGCCTGCGCAAGCTGGCCATCAAGGCGGGAACCGTGTCGTTCGAGTTGGTGGAGTCCATCTTCCTCGATGAAAACGACGATCTGGTCACTTGGAATATCGACCACATCAAGGAGCTCGGCATAGACATCGAGATCGACGATTTCGGCACCGGCCACGCCTCGATCGTCTCGCTGCTCAAGCTGCAGCCGCGTCGCCTCAAGATCGACCGCCAACTGATCACACCCATTACCGGCTCAATGGCGCAACGGCAGCTGGTGGCGTCGATCATCGAAATCGGCAAATCGCTCGGCATCGAAGTGGTCGCCGAGGGCGTCGAGACGATGGAGCACGCGCGTATCCTCAAGGAACTTGGCTGCGATATCTTGCAGGGCTACCTTTTTGGCCGCCCGATGGAGGCCAAGGCGTTCAAGGCATTCGCCCAGTCGCGCAAATGGCTGGCTGCGGGGTAATGGCAGTACCCTAGGCGTTGCCCTTGGCCGCCGCCGTGCCCTGTTGCAGGTCAATCGCTGCTTCGCTATATAGCCCCGTCGGAAAAGGCAGGGTTGGTTTGGTAAGCCCAACTCCTCTCGGTAACGAGAGCTCTGGTCTTTGGCTTCGTGCATGAGATCCCCACGACGAACATCGGACGCTGCTTGAGCGCCCAATCGTTCGTCCGTGTGGAACTCAACTCGAGGAACGCTCCGGTCGAACACATCGACCAAGGAGTAGTTCATGCACAACCCGATCCCCTATGATGTCGTCATTGCCGGTGCCGGTCCTGTCGGCCTGTTTCTCGCCTGTGAGCTGCGCCTGGCAGGCCTCTGCGTGCTGGTTCTGGAAAGGGCCGAAGATCCGCGCTCGCCGTTGAAGCGGCTGCCCTTCGGCATGCGCGGCCTTAACGTCCCCACCATCGAGGCCTTCCACCGTCGCGGCCTGCTGGACGACATTGCGCCGCCCGCGAAGGATGGCCCGGGTGGCGCCAAATTGGCCGCCGCGCACTGGATGCAGCAGCCGCGCCGCCCGGGCGGCCATTTCGCCGGCATCCAGTTCTACCTCGATGCCATCGACAGCTCGCAATGGCCCTATCGCCTGCCCGGCCCGGCGAGCCCCGGCATGGCGGTCGAGATGGAGCGTCTGGAAATCGCGCTTGCCGTCCGCGCAAGCGCGATGGGTGTCGAGATCAGGCGCGGCCTTGGCGTCGACGGCTTCGCCCAGTCGGACGAAGGCGTGACCGTCCGCGCCGGTGGCGAGACTTTTCACGCAAGCTGGCTCGTCGGCTGCGATGGCGGCCGCAGCACGGTCCGCAAGCTTGGCGGCTTTGCCTTCACCGGCACGGATGCCGAATTCACCGGCTATTCCGTTGAAGTCGAAATCGCCGATCCGGACACACTGAGCCCCGGCCGCCACTACACGCCGACGGGCATGTACACCTACTCCCGCCCAGGCACGATCGCGATGGTCGAGTTCGACGGGGCCGGTTTCCACCGGACGGAGCCGATCACATCAGAACATGTGCAGGCGGTGTTGCGCCGCGTGTCCGGCACCGACATCACCGTGACGGCGCTCAGCCTCGCCACGACCTGGACCGATCGCGCCTACCAGGCGACCGCTTACCGCCGCGGGCGGGTGCTGCTTGCCGGTGATGCCGCGCACATCCATTCGCCGCTGGGCGGCCAGGGGCTCAATCTCGGGCTCGGCGATGCGATGAACCTTGGCTGGAAGCTTGCCGCCACCATCCGCGGCGACGCGCCGGCCGGCCTGCTCGACAGCTATTTCGAGGAACGGCATCCGGTCGGCGCGCAGATTCTCGACTGGTCGCGCGCCCAGGTCGCGCTGATGCGGCCGAGCCGCAGTTCACGCGCGCTCGAAGCCATCATCCGCGATCTCATCGACAGGCGCGACGGCGCGACCTATTTCGCCCAGCGCGTCTGGGGCGTTTCGCTGCGCTACGATCTCGGCGGCAACCACCCACTGGTCGGCCGTAGCGCGCCCGACTTCGAACTGGCCGGCGGGACGAGGCTCGGCGAACACTTGAGGACCGGGCAAGGCCTGCTGCTGGACTTCAACGCCCACCCTGCCCTCCAGTCGCTTGCAAGCCGCTGGAGCGGGCGGATCAGCTATGTCGCCGAGGATGCCAGGGAGCGTCTCGGCCTGGGCGCCCTGCTCGTGCGTCCCGATGGGGTCGTCGCCTGGGCCGCTAACGCTGAGCCTGACCTTGAGGAAGCTGCTCTGGCGACGTCGCGGTGGTTTGGCGAACCCGAATAGTTGCCTGCGCGTGCTAAGGAACTGTTTGAGCCTGATTTCGGTTGTCTGCTGTGCGAACTGCCGTTCCACGAAGGCAGCTGATGAGCGAACATGAAACATGACAGACAAGAAGCGTGGTTCCCTGCGAAAGGTCCTGAACGGCATCGTTGCCGCAATTGCCACCGCTCCTGATCGCACATCCAAGCGCGACAAGGGCACCACTGTGGTCGCCGAATGGCCGCTGCCGCCATCGGCAACGCTTGGCTCCGCCATGCGCCTCAAGGGGATCGAACGTGAAGTTCGAGCCCGCCTGCCATGGGTGGTGAGGAAATTCGCCAAGGCCGAGACGGGCCGCATCGTCTTGCGCATGTTGAAGACCGACGCGGATGCCTTCCAGGCGGCCTCGGCAACCATCTCCAGGACACTGGAGGGGATCGAAGCCCTGCCCGTGCTTCCGCGCGAGGCAGAAGACATTCTCACCATCTCCGCCCGCGAGCGTCACAAATGGCTGAGGGATGGCCGCCTGAAGAGCATCGGCACGCGCACCGTCAAGATGCGCGGACGGTCCAAGGCCGTCACCTTCCATGTCTTCGATCCACGCCACATCGAGGACATTCTCGATCGCGACCTGGCGAGCGCCTGGCGGGAGGAAGATGCGCGGGAAGTCACAGAGAACAGGCGGCGCGGCGCCGGCAAGGCCGCACTGACGCGAGCGGGAAAGCGGGAGCGCAAGGCTCGCAGCGCCAGGACTTCGGGAAAGGAAGGCGCTCCGCAGCCAAAGTTGGAAGGCTGGGATACGTTCGAGGCGGAAGGCCTGCTGCGCTAACAAAACGAGGCAGCGTGTCGGGAACAGCCCCGGTCGTTCGTCCTCTGTGTGCAAGCGCAAGACCTGGACACCAACCCTTCGGAGCCTGCCAATGATCCCCACCATCACCGCCTTTGAACGCTCGCCCGACGGCGGCAAGGGACTGGCGCGCGATACGCGCGTTCGCTGGGCACTCGAAGAAGTCGGCCAGCCCTATGACGTTCGTCTCGTTTCCTTCGCCGGGATGAAGGCGCCTGGCCATCTGGCCATCCATCCCTTCGGCCAGATCCCCACCTATGAGGACGGCTCTCTGTGCCTGTTCGAGACCGGCTCGATCGTCTTTCATCTTGCCGAGCAGCATGCGGGCCTGCTGCCCAGGGAACGCGATGCCCGCGCGCGTGCCATCACCTGGATGTTTGCCGCGCTCAACACCGTCGAGCCGCCGGTCCTCGACTTGACGACGGCCAGGATATTCGAAGCCGACAGATCCTGGGCTCAGCAGCGCCTGCCGCTGGTGAAAGACCGTGTTCGGGCAGTGCTGGACAAGCTCTCGGCCTATCTGGGCGCCGCCGACTGGCTCGATGGCGCGTTCAGCGCGGGCGACCTGCTGATGGTATCGGTGCTGCTGCGACTGCGCATGTCAGGCATTCTGGACGAATATCAGAATCTGGCTACCTATGTGGCGCACGGGGAAGCGCGGCCCGCTTATGCCAGGGCTTTCGCCGCGCAATTTGCGATCAACGCGCCATCAGCCAGCTGACACAATTTCGCTTGCTGTGGCGCGACCACAGTGGCGGCGAGAAGGTCACGCGAACGCGGCCGCTGCTGGCGGCGGATCGCGGCTGTCGGGCCCCGGAACGGGCTCGTATCGGGCGTAGCAGGCGCTCAGGCGCGCCTGCCCGTTCGAACGCGACCAGAGTGTCTCCTCCAGTTTGAACATGGTTGCGAGCGGCATCGTGGCGTGGATGACGACGGCACCATCCCGGGTTTCCTGGTCCCGGATCTGGCCACGGCGGCTCTTCAGTTCGCCGGTGATGCTGCCGGCATAGTCTGCCGGCGTCACCACCTCGACCTTCATGATCGGCTCGAGCAGTTGCACGCCGAGATGCGGCGCGGCCTCGCGAAAACAGGCGCGGCCCGCAACCTCGAAAGCCAGGGCCGAGGAGTCGGTCTCGTGCCAGGCGCCGTCCACCAGCGTCGCCTTGACGCCGATCATCGGAAAGCCCGCGAACGGCCCCTGCGACAGGGCACTGCGCAGCCCCTTTTCGACCCCCGCCACATAGTCGCCCGGAATCGCACCGCCGGCGATCCTGGACGCGAACACCAAGTCTGGATTGTAGGCGTTCGCCTCGAAGGCAATCTTGACATGGGCGAACTGGCCCGCGCCGCCGAACTGCTTCTTGTGGGTGTAGTCCTGTTGATGGCTGCGGGTGATCGTCTCGCGATAGGCCACCTGCGGAGCGCCGACATTGACATCGACGTTGAACTCGCGGCGCACGCGGTCGATGATGCCCTCGAGTTCAACTTCGCCCATGGCGGCAATGATCGTCTGCCCGGATTCCTCGTCCCACTTGACGTGAAACCAGGGGTCCTCGTCCGCCAGTCTCGACAGGGCGATACGCAGTTTCCCCTCATCGGCTCTAGACTTCGCCTCGATCGCGAATTGCAGCAAAGGCCATGGCGCGACAGGTTTTTCCATGACGATAGGATCGCAGTTTGATCGGATGTCCGCAACGGTTGAGGACCAGCGCCGTCAACAGCCGCTTCCCTGCACAGGCGGGACGGCTACGGATAATTCGCCTTCGCGACCGCCGGGCTCAGATCGCCCTGCAACTCCTTCGGCAGGGGAAGGCTCGAGCATTGCAGGTGCACGTCGCGGGCGTAAAGCTTTCGTTGCTTCTGCTCGTGCTCCTTGGTTGCCGCGATGATGCCTAACCCGTACGGACCAAGTGCCGCGAATTCCCAACCCGGGTGCTGTTTTTCGCGAAGCTGGTAGTCGGCAGCCGCCGCCCGGGCCTGCTGGCATTGCGGCGACGCCCATTTTGGGTCCTGCGGAGACAGCGACGCGCCGTAATCGACCGGAGAGGTCGCGCATCCAACCACCGTCGCGGCCAATGCGGACATTGCAATGCGCATCGCAATTCTCATCTCTGAAGCCCTTCCCGGGTTCCGCAGACCTGGCCGGCGTCCCCGCCACGCCAATCAAGTATCCGCGATGTCCAGCCCGAGCGCTTGCCATAGGCCTCGCTTCATGTCGATCTTCCCGAAGCCAGATTCGGGCTGTGTGCCGGGAACCAAATGACAGGCGAGACTGTTCAGTTGTAACTTTGACACAGCGCTGACACGCCCAGCCGGTTGGGCACGCGGCGACCTTGAGGAGTTCTCATATGAAGATTTCGTCCAGTTTTCGTTCCATTGCGGTTGCCGCCATCGCCACCGCGGGCATTGGCTTTGCCAGCGCAGCACACGCCGACAGCGGCACGATCCGCTTTGCCGTCTACAAGGCGGCCTTCTTCGTCGGCGGCTCCGGCGGCGAAGGCACGTTCACCTTCCACGGCAAGTCGTATCCAATCTCCATCGGCGCCGTTTCGGGCGGCCTCGCCTTCGGCGTTTCCAAGACCTATTTCCACGGCACGGTGCGCCATATCAGGCGCGCCCGCGATGTGACGGGTGTCTATGGCGCCGCGGGTGGCGGCGGCACGATCGGCAAGGGCGCCCAGGTAATCGTCATGACAAACGACAAGGGTGCCCAGCTCGAACTCACCGGCAAGCAGGTTGGCCTGCAGGTCAACGCCGATCTCAGCGGCTTTGCCATCTCGCTGAAGTAATGGCCTCCCCCCTTTCGGGGGCACGCTGGACACCCAAGAGGGCGGCGTCGGCTCGACGACCGCCCTTGTTGTCAGCTCCGCAAGCCCGGCGCTTCCTGCCCCGTGCGCTCGACATATTCCGTATAGCCGCCGCCATAGGTGTGGATGCCTTCGGGCGTCAGTTCCAGCACGCGGTTCGAAAGTGCTGCCAAAAAGTGCCGATCGTGCGAGACGAACAGCATGGTGCCTTCATATTGCGACAGCGCCTCGATCAGCATCTGCTTCGTGGCGATGTCGAGGTGGTTGGTCGGCTCGTCCAGCACCAGCAAATTGGGCGGATCGAACAGCATCAGCGCCATCACCAGCCGCGCCTTCTCGCCGCCTGACAGCACGCGGCATTTCTTCTCGATCTCGTCGCCGGAAAAGCCGAAGCAGCCGGCGAGTGCCCTGAGCGGCGCCTGGCCGGCCTGCGGGAAATTGTCTTCGAGCGTCTGGAACACGGTGCGCTCGCCTTCGAGCAGTTCCATGGCGTGCTGGGCGAAATAGCCCATTTTCACACTCGGCCCGCGCGCCACCGTGCCGGTGTCGGGGTCGGACGCACCGGCCACCAGCTTCAACAGCGTCGACTTGCCGGCGCCGTTGACGCCCATGATGCACCAGCGCTCGCGGCGGCGGACCTGGAAGTCCAGCCCCTCATAGATGCTGCGGCTGCCATAGGCCTTGTGGACGTTCTTCAAGGTCACGACATCCTCGCCGCAGCGCGGCGCCGGCTGGAACTCGAAATTCACGATCTGGCGGCGCTTGGGCGGCTCGACGCGATCGATCTTGTCGAGCTTTTTCACCCGGCTCTGCACCTGTGCGGCATGCGAAGCACGCGCCTTGAACCGCTCGATGAAAGCGATCTCCTTGGCCAGCATCGCCTGCTGGCGTTCGAACTGCGCCTGCTGCTGCTTGTCGGCGATCGCCCGCTGCTGCTGGTAGAATTCGTAATTGCCGGAATAGGCGGTGAGCGAGCCGGCATCGATCTCGACGATCTTGTTGACGATGCGGTTCATGAACTCGCGGTCGTGCGAGGTCATCAGCAGCGCGCCGTCATAGCCCTTCAGGAACTGCTCCAGCCAGATCAGGCTTTCGAGATCCAGATGGTTCGACGGTTCGTCGAGCAGCATGACATCGGGCCGCATCAACAGGATGCGGGCCAGCGCCACACGCATCTTCCAGCCGCCGGAGAGTTTTCCGACATCGCCGTCCATCATTTCCTGCGAGAAACCGAGGCCATCAAGCACCTCGCGGGCGCGGCCGTCGAGCGCATAACCGTCGAGCTCCTCGAAACGATGCTGCGCCTCGCCATATTTCTCGATGATCTCGTCCATCCGGTCGGCCTGGTCGGGATCGGCCATCGCCGCCTCCAGCTCCGCCATCTCGGCCGCCACGTCGCTCACCGGCCCGGCGCCGTTCATCACCTCGGCGACAGCACTGTGGCCCGCCATGTCGCCGACATCCTGGCTGAAATAGCCGATGGTGACGCCGCGATCGACCTGCACCTGGCCCTCGTCGGGCTGCTCCTGGCTGGTGATCATGCGAAACAAGGTCGTCTTGCCGGCGCCGTTGGGTCCGACAAGGCCGACCTTCTCGCCCTTCTGCAGGGAAGCCGACGCCTCGATGAAGACAAGCTGACGGCCGTTCTGCTTGCTGATGCTTTCAAGTCTGATCATGCGGTTTCCGGACTGTGCCTGCGCTGAAAGGATTTGCCCGGCGCCTTACGCGAAGGACGGCGCCAAAGGAAGAGGCGCAAGCGCCGCAGCGGGCGGAGCGCTGCCTTCCCTTCTCCCCTTGCGGGAGAAGGTGGCCTCGCGAAGCGAGGTCGGATGAGGGGTGCTCCAGCTTGGCGCCGACGGCACTCTGTCACCCACCCCTCAACCGTCTCGGCGCTAGCGCGCCGATCCACCTTCTCCCACACGGGGAACGGGGAAAAGGAAAAACCCAGCCAGAAACACTTCAGAAACAAGATTCAACATCCAGGAAAAACTGAGGAAAACATCGCCTGTCATAACCATCCTCGCAGCGACCGGACAGCGGTCGCCACATCAACGCAAAGGGATGGTCCCGACAATGCAACGACGTTCAACCGGATGGATGGCTGCCCTGACCGGCATTTCGCTTGCCATGCTTGCGGTCGCGCATTCGGATGCGGCGGCGGCGGTTACCCGGAGCGAATATTGCAGCCGGCTCGGTCTTCAACTCGACGGAGCCATCCAGACCAAAGCCAAACCGGGTGCCAGTGCGAGCCAGATCGCCGAGGCAACGGCACTGCAGGACAAGGCGAACCGGTTCTGTGCCGAGCGCAAGCAGGCGCAAGGCATCAGGACTTACGCCAATGCCCTGAAACTTCTCGGCGTGACACCGGTCGACCTCGACCAGTGACAGCAATTTTTGAAGGAAAGCCCACCATGAACAAGCCCCTCCTCTCCGCGCTCGGCCTGGCCATCGCCCTCGGTCTGGCAATTCCGGTTGTCGGCACCGCCAATGCGGCGGCCACGACCACCACGACGACGACCGCTCCGGCAACGACGACCGCCCCCGCGACCGCTCCGGCGACTCCCGCTGCGGTGGACGCAGCGAAGACACCGGTCAAAGCGGCCGCGCACAAGCGTCACCGGCACCACAAGAAGCACCACAGGCATGTTCGCAAGCACGCTCACCGGCACGTGGGCAAGAAGCACCACCACCGGCACGTCGCCAAGAAGCACGTCCACAAGCGCACCCACAAGAAGCACGGCCACAAGCACGCCAAGGCGGCTTGATCGCTAACTTTCTTTCTGACTTCCTCCCGGGAAAGGGCCGCCATTCGCTGAAAAGCGAGGGCGGCTTTTTTGTTGTCTGCGACAAGGCAAGCCAGATCCGCTGAAGGTTCGTCAAAACAGGCGCTTACAGCAATTCCACGATTCAGATCGTGAACCGCCTCAAGCCACCCCAAGCGCCGCCCGAACCTGCCGTCCGCTCATACCGCTGTCGAAGACAGCGGTGCCGGGATCGAAGCGCCTGGCCTGCGACAGCGGTCCGACCACGACCGGATCGAAGCCGGCATCGCGCACCAACTCCCCTGCCAGGGCGATAGCCCCGGCATCATCGCCGGCAAGTGGAATGCCTATCCTGTCGCCCGCGCGATGCGCCTGCGATTGCAGCGTCGTCCACATCACAGTGCTGAAGGCCCGAACGAGTTTCGCGCGCGGCAGGAGCGGCGCGACGGCAAAAGCCACGCCGTCCTTGCGGGCAAGCGCTGCGTCGCCGAAGGTGCCGTCGTGCGGCGGGTCGGGCACCGTGGCATCGAGCAGCACCTTGTCGCCGAGTGCTGTCGCGATCTCTGTCGCGACATCGGGCCAGGCCCGAAACGGGATGGCCGCCAGCACGACATCCGCGCTCGCGACGGCATCGATGGCCGAGCCCGCCATGGCCTTGCCGCCGAGGCCGGAAAGCATCGCGCGCAGCCGCTCGGGATGCCGCACACCGAAGGTCACCTCATGTCCGGCCTCAGCCCACAGCCGTCCGACCGTGCCGCCGATCATGCCGGCGCCCAGAATGCCTATTTTCATCTTCGCCTCCTGTTCGCTCACCAAGGCAGCCTTTTGCCGTCGCGGAAAAAGCCGCCGGTCGGGCCGTCATCCGGCAAGGTCGCGGCCCAGACGATGCCCGCCGCCCCTTGCGCCACCGGGCGCCCGCCCGGCCCGCCCATGTCGGTGGCGACCCAGCCAGGGCAGATGGCGTTGACCAGCACGCCGGAGCCGCGCAGTTCGGCCGCCAAGACGCAAGTCAGCGCATTGAGCGCCGCCTTCGACGTGGAATAGGCCGGTGCGCCCCCTCCCATCGAGGCCAGCGAACCGCCTTCGGAAGAGACATTGACCAGCCGGCCATGCCCGCCAGCCTTGAGCAGCGGTGCGAAGGCCGCAGCCACCCGCCAAGCGCCGAAGACATTGGTCTCGAACGCCTCGCGGATCACGGTCCAGTCCGGCCGCAAGGCGCGCGAGCCGCTGTCGTAATGGATGGCGGCATTGTTGATCAGCACGTCGAGCCGGCCGAACCGGCGCTGCACCTCATCGCCTGCCCTTGCTGCGGCGTCAGGTGCTGCAACATCGAGCGCTATCGCCTCGACATGGCCACCAAGCCCTTTCGCCGCCGCCTCGCCCTTGGCGACATCGCGCACGCCGAGCAGCACGGTGAAGCCGAGTTTCGCCAACTGGCGGCCCGTCTCCAGCCCGATGCCGCGATTGGCGCCGGTGACGAGGGCGACTTTGTTGGGGTGTGTGGTCATGGGTTGCCTCTGTGTGTCGTCTCAAGGAAAAGATGGCACGGACGGAATTGGTTTATTAGGCGGTGGAGATCGCAGTCATTGTTCGACCTGATGCGTGAATTCATCGAGCTGTCCGACGTCGCGTTCCGTCACACCCCCCTCTGTCCGGCAGGACAGAGGGGGGTGTTCAAGCGCCGAGGTTTCCGCAATTTGCCCTGCCCCAAACCTCATGCCCGAGCAGGAATCGGGTGTCGTCCGGCATCGCACCATGCGATCGTCCAGCCATCACGAGGACCGGCCATGCTCACGCTTCACGATTATCTGCCATCGCAAAATGGCTGGAAAGTCCGGGTCCTGCTCGGCCTGCTGAAGATCCCTTACGAGACCCGCATCGTCTCGATTTTCGAAGGCGAGAGCCATACCGATGCGTTCCACGCACTCAACCCGGCCGGCGCCGTTCCCGTGCTCCAGCTCGAGGACGCCAGTGCCATCGCCGAATCCAATGCGATCCTCACCTACCTCGCCGAAGGCACGCCGCTCCTGCCGGCGGACCGCTACCGCCGCGCCAAGATCATGCAATGGCTGTTCTTCGAACAGTACAATGTCGAGCCCGTCATCGGCTCGCTGCGCTTCTGGACCTTGACCGGGCGGCTGGAGCGCAACCAGGCCATGGTTGCCGGCAAGCGCGAAGCCGGCGCCCGCACGCTCGCCGCGCTGGACCGCAGCCTTGGCGAGACGCCGTTCCTCACCGGAAACGACCTCACCATCGCCGACATCGCCATCTATGCCTACAGCCACCGCGCCCAGGATTGCGGGTTTTCTCTCGCGGACTATCCGGCATTCCTCGCCTGGACCGACCGCGTGCGCGATGCCATCGGCCCCGGCTACCCCGTCCACCCCTACAGCATCGACCCGCATTCCGGCGGCTGAGCTCTGCTTCCAGGCCTGTCTGTTTACACCATGGCAGAATAGGGATATTTCATATCCTTAATAGAGTTCGGTCGGCCGGAATCCGTGGATGATCCTGAAAAGCCAAGTCGAATGGGCGCTGCACTGCTGCGCCATTCTCGCCGGCCTGCCCGAGGGGCGCTATCTCTCGACAAAAGCGCTCGCCGAGTTCCACGGCCTTCCCAAGGAGTACCTCTCCAAGGCACTGCAAAGCCTGTCGCAGGCGGGACTGGTCGATACGACGCTGGGGCCGTCGGGCGGATACCGGCTGGCGCGGCCACCGGCCGAGCTGACCTTCCTCGACATCGTGGAAGCCGTGGAGGGCAAGGCGCGGACGTTTGTGTGCAACAATATCCGCGAGAACAATCCGTGTCGTCCGCAGGGCTATTGCGAAAGCGGCCCTTGCCCGGTGGCGCGCATCATGTGGGAAGCCGATGAGGCCTGGCGTGACAAATTACGCAGCGTCCGGCTTTCCGACCTCACCGAGGCATTGGCGCAGGATATCCCCGCCGAACTGTGGAAGGACAGCTTCGAATGGGTGCTAGAGCGCGCCGGATGAACGCGAACGCATGACCGGCGCGGGCGGCAGGTCTCTCATCGCGGACAGTGCGCCGGCATAACTCTGGGGCGGCAGGGCAAGGGAAAGGCCGCTCACCGCGCAATGACGATGGACAAGGTCGATCACCTCATTCCTCGCCGGCATCCGGTCGCCCGGACCGGCCACGTAAAAGAGCAGGTCCATCCCGAATGCCACCGCGTCGATCTCCTTGAGCGAGACAAGCGGTGCCGGCTCCTGGATGATCCGTTGGCAGCTCGCGAGAACGGTACGCATGGCCGCTTCGATGACGTGCGGCGCCTGCGTGGCCGCGATCCGCACCGTCAGGGTCATCTGCTGCGTCGCGTCGGGACGGCTGAGATTGGTCAGGCTGAGCTTCGCCAACACGCTGTTGGGCAGGACGACGATGTTGTTTGCGCCGGTCAGCAGATGCGTGGAGCGCCAGGTCGTCTCGACGACCCGTCCTTCCGTGCCGTCGCCGAGCATGATCCAGTCACTGAGCGTGTAGGGTCGCCCCAGCGTCAGCGCGATGCCGGAGAAGACGTCACCAAGCGTGTTCTGCAGCGCCAGCCCGACAATGATCGCGACCACGCCCGACGTTGCCGCCAGCGTTCCGACAGGAGCACCGAAAACGAAGCCTGTTATCGACAGCGCCACGCCGAGATAGATGGCAGCGACGACCAGGTCCTGGAGCAGGCGCGCCTCTCGCGGCCGGTGTTCCAGGACAATGTAGAGGCGCACGAAACCGACAAGCGTCCAGGCAAGGTGTACCCACCAGAGGATGCGCGCCGACTTCGCCAGATACGCGCCCCCGCCTTGGACATCTGTGAGATCTGTCTCACCCACCCAATGCGGCAGGATACCGCTGAGGCCGAGCACCGCGGTCATGCCGGCGAAGAACAGGATCTGGACGACCAGGCGCGCCATCGGACGCCCACGCCCCTGGAAACACCAGACGACAATACCGGCAGCCCCGAGAAGGTTGATCAGGATCAGAGCCAGATGATCGCCGAACATGGACTCACCGGTGGATTTGAGCTTGCAGGCGCGGCCGGACGCCAGGAAGGCGTCCGGCCTTTGCGCCTACTTCTTGACCGGATAGGTCAGTTCTTTCTGCGCGGTATCGACCACGAACACCGCCAGCAGCTTCGCGGGCTTCGTCTTGCTGCCATTCGCGCTGACGCTGTGGCGATCGCCGGGCATCTCCGAGAAGCTCTCGCCGGCCTTGTAGACCTTGACCGGGCCGTCATTGACCTGGCTGCGGATGGAGCCTTCCAGAACCGTCGCGTAGATGAAGGCGGAGCTTGGATGCGTATGCGCCGGCGAGGTGCCGCCGGGGCCATATTCGACCAGAACACCCTTGATGCTTTTGCCCGGAACATTCGGCAGTTCATGTTCATAGACGAGGGTGACCTTGGCGGCCTTCTCGCCGGCGTCATGGGCCTCAGCGGCTCCGGCCGGGCCGGCCAGTGCTGCCGTCATGACGAGGGCGGCGGTGATGGACTTGATCATTTGAAAACTCCTTTTTGTGTTGAGCGATGTGCCGCGCCTGAGCCACGGCACGTCCTGACGGTCACTTCCGCGCCGAGGTGGGAAACCACTGCTCGAAGGTGATGCGGCCAAGGCGGGGATTGTTGTCGGAGACAAGCGACGTGTCGTTCAGCCGCGCGCCGAAGTAGAGCGCCTCCGGATCGGCCACCACCTCGCGGGGATCGCCGACAGCCTTGAGGTAGCGGGCGACGAGCTCGCTCATGCGCATGCGCTCCGGACCCGAAATCTCGATCATGCCGTTGATCGGAGCGGCGAGCGCGACACCGGCCATGACGTCGGCGACATCGTCGGATGCGATGGGCTGCACATAGGCGGGCGACAGATGCACCGCCTCGCCGACCGTGCCCGACTTGGCGATGCCGGCCAGGAATTCCATGAACTGCGTGGAATGGACGATGGTGTAGGGAATGCCGGAAGCCTTGATCAGGTTCTCCTGGACGAGTTTGGCACGGAAATAGCCGCAATCCTGCAGGCGCTCGGTGCCGACAACCGAAAGCGCGATATGGTGCCTGACGCCGGCGGCCTTGTCTGCCGCGAGCAGGTTGCGGCCCGACGTCTCGAAGAAGTCCATCGCCGCCTTGTCCTCGAAGGAGGGTGAGTTGGCGAGGTCGATCACGACGTCGGCGCCTTCGAGCGATTCCCGCAGGCCTTCGCCGGTGATGGTGTTGACGCCGGTATTCGGCGCTGCCGCGATCACCTCGTGGCCCTGCTTGCGCAGGCGTTCGGTGGTCTTGGAACCGATGAGGCCGGTGCCCCCGATGATGACGATTTTCATAAGATGTCTCCGTTTGCGGTCGCGCCGCTTTGATCGATGGGCCGAGGAGGGGTTTAGTTCAGGCCGGCCTTGTCGAGGCCGTAGGCCTTGTCCGCTGAGCCGGGCACGGTCCTGAAGGCGACGTTGACGCGGTTCCAGGCGTTGATGGCCATGACCGAGAAAGTGAGGTCGGAGATTTCCTTTTCCGAAAGCTGCCCGCGCACACGCTCGTAGAGCTCGTCCGGGATGCCACCTTCGGGGAGTTTGGTGACGGCCTCGGTCCAGGCAAGGGCGGCGCGTTCACGGGGGATGAAAAGGGTTGATTCCCGCCAGACGGCGACATGATGGAGCCGCAGCTCGCTCTCGCCGTGGATCTTGGCTTCCTTGACATGCATGTCGAGGCAGAAGGCGCAGCCATTGATCTGGGAGGCCCTGATGTGGACCAGGTCGCGGATCTTCTCTTCGATGGCGCCGCGTGTCTCGGCCATGCTGAGATCGATGAGCTTCTTGAACAATTCAGGCGATTGCTGCGCGGCATTGAGGCGCTGTGTCATGGCTTGTCCCTATTTGTGGATACCCTATGTCCTTAAGGACAATTAATATCCATAATAGCTGGACAGTAAAGCGCCACTCGCCTAGGATGCCGACATAAGGCTTATGTCGAAAAGTATGAGGGCGAGGATGGACGTCGTATCGGCGTTGCGAACGTTCCTGCGCGTGGCGCAGACTAAATCCTTCTCTGCGGCTGCCATCGACCTCAATCTGACGCAGCCGGCGGTATCGCGGCAGGTCTCCGCTCTGGAGGCGCATCTGAAGACCCGCCTTCTGCATCGCACGACGACCGCGCTTGCCCTGACGGCAGAGGGCGAACAGATGCTGCCGATGGCACTGCGCGTCATCGAAGCGGTCGAAGCGCTCGGCCAGGCCGGCGGCGCCGAAGCGGCAACCGTCTCCGGAAAGGTGAGGCTCAGCCTGCCGACGCCGCTCGGCTACTTCATCAGCGACCGCCTGGCAGCGTTGCTGGAGCGCCATCCCGACCTGCAAGTCGAGCTCGTCCTTCGCGACGGGCCGTCGGACCTGGTCGCCAACGCAATCGATCTTGAGGTGCGCCTCGGGCCGGTCGGCGACAGCAGCCTGATGTGCCGCCGGATCGGCTGGACAACCGCCTTTCTCGTGGCCTCGCCAGACTATCTCGAGGGACGCGACAAACCGCGAGTGCCGCAGGACATCAGGGATCACGCCTGCATTTGCTACAGCCGTGGCGGCGACGGCCGGTCATGGTCGTTCTCCAGTGGAGCGGACGACGTTGTTCTGCGCATCGAGCCCCGCCTTGTCGCCAACAATTCAATGGCCGTCCATCGCGCGGCCTTGGCGGGCGCCGGACTTGCGGTGCTCTCCCATATCCTGGCCGGGCCGGACATCGAATCCGGCAGGCTGGTCAGGCTGATGCCGGATTTTCCGCCGACACGGCTGCCGATCAACGTCGTCTACCCATCCCGCCGGAATGTGCCACTGCGGGTGACAACGGTCCTCGACTTTCTTGTCCAGGCGGTCCGTAGCGATATTCTGATGGCGTCGTCAGCCCCCGCGCAGACAATTCCTGAACCATCGACGCCCGCGTCCGAAAGCTCCTATTTCTTGCCCTGCGGATAGATCGTCTCGCCGCGTTTCAGCATCGCGACGAAGGTCTCGATCTTCTTCTTGCGGCCGGCCTCCGTCTTCATATTGTGGGTGCGGAAGGCAAGCGAGAAGCGGTTTTGCGCGCTGAGCTTTTCCAGCATGGCCTTGGCCGCCGGCTCGGCATCGATGGCCGCCTGCAGATCGTCGGGGATTTTCATCTCCTTGCTGCCGCCATAGGCGCGTGCCCAGCGCCCGTCGGCCTTGGCGGCCTCGACCTGGGCCAGCCCATGCCCGGTCATGCGGCCCTCCTCGATCAGCCGCGCGACATTGTCGATGTTGATCTTGCTCCAGATGCTCCTCTTGCCGCGCGGCGTGTAGCGCTGGAGAAAACTGTTCTCATCCAGCCCCTTGCGCACCGCGTCGATCCAACCGAAGCACAGCACCACGTCGATGGCTTCCTTCGGCGTGATCGACTTCAGCCCCGATCCGACCTTGTGCACCTTGATCCACACCTCGCTTTCCGTGGCGTGGTGCTGACCGAGCCAAGCGTAGAAACTCGCCGCATCGGGGAATTCCCGGACCTTGTCGGGATCGACCTTGACCGGCGCCATCAGCGGGCCTGTCGGGTCAGAATTGTTGTCGCTGTCGCCACCGTCATCATGCCTCCGTCATTCTACGATTCCCGGCATCATGGCATGGCCCACTGCCAGTTTCCGTCAGTAATGGGACACGCTGAAACGAGACCTGGAACACACCATCCATCGCCCCATTGCCGCAAGAGTGCAACGCCGCCGGCCCCTGTCACTTCCTCCCACCGTGCTATACCACCGCAAGCCGTCAGGCTTTGGGGGACATGCCACAATGAAATCTCTGCTCTTCGGCCTTGCCTTATTGCTGCCGGGCGTGGCGCTGGCCGAACCGATCGAAACCCGCAAGATCATCACCGCACTGACCGGTGACTTCAACGGCGACGGCGCGCCGGACCTTGCCATGGTGGTCGAGACAGGGCCGACCGATCCAATGGACATCCACTTCTTTCTCCGGGACAAGGAACACAATTACCTCAAGCCCGTCGAAATCGTGCGCGAGCAGATCGGTGGCGATTGGAACGGCTACGACCGGCCGGGCTACGAGAACTCCGCCACCGAGCCGGAACTGACGATGCTGCCCAACGGCTCTATCAAATTCTACCTGCCGGCGCCGGAGATCGGCAGCGAGCGCACCAACCAGACGCTGACCATCGCCTGGCGCAACGGCGCCGTCATCGTTGCCGGCTTCGCCTACGATTCCGATGATTATCTGCAGGAGAATGCCGCCAGCGCCTGTGACTACAATGTGCTGACCGGCAAGGGCACCAGCTCGAAGCAGCAGCCGGGCGGCAGCACGAAGCACAAGACCGTGTCGGCTGAAGGCCAGACCATCGCATTCCGGGACTGGAACCCAGGCGACGCCTTCGCCGCATGCCAGGAATAGGGGACGCGCCCTGCCCCTGCGGCCGGCGTCAGGCCGGTGGCGGCATTGCCGGCGTCAGGCCGTGGCGGCGCATGATCTCCATCATCTTGGCCTTGTCAGGCGGCCCGCCGGCGGCGGCGTTGAGCAAGCCGAATGCCTCGCGGAAATAGTCCGGACCGATCGCCGCCGGCGTGATGACACACAGCGCCTTGGCATCCCTGGTGCCATTGTTGTCGAAGCGGTGGACGGCGCCGCGCGGGATGCAAAGCGCCTCCCCCGGCCCAACCTCGATCGGCTTGCCGTCCACGGTCCAGGTCAGGACCCCGTCAATGCCGTAGATCGTTTCCTCGTAATGATCGTGGCTGTGCGCCGGCGCGGGCAGGCGCTGCGCGCCCGGCACCATCAGTTCGAAGGCGGCGACACTGCCGTTCGAATTTTCGCCCGATACCAGGAAGCGGACCGACAGCCCCTTGGTGCCGATGGTCTCATGGGCTGGGTTGACCTGAAGATCCATGGCTGACATTGCGCAAACCCCTCCGGTAAATTACATTTACTGGTTATCAGTAAACTCAATTTACCGGATCGTCAATGGCCACCTCCACCGAAGTTCTGCAGACCAAGACCGAGGATCTTCTGATCGGCGCCCTGCTGCGCGTGCCGGCGCAGGCCATCCAGCGCCGGCTGATCAAGGAGCTCAACGCCGCCGGTTTCGACGAATTGCGCCTGCCGCATATGGCCGTGCTGCAGTTTCCCGGCCCGGACGGCGCGCGCCCTGGCACCATCGCCGAGCGTGCCGGCATGAGCAAACAGGCGATCAACCAGCTGCTCAGCAGCCTCGAAGGCTACGGCTATATCGTCCGCTCCGACGGCGAAGGCAGCGCGCGCGTGGTGCACGCCACCGAACGCGGCCACGCCGCCTTCTGGAAGATGGTCGACATATTGCGCGACATTGAGGAGGAGTGGCGCACCGAGCTCGGACCGGAGCGCTTTGCACAGCTGAAAGCGCTGCTGTTCGTCGTCTGGGACAGCCCGCTGGTGCGCTGAACGAAACCGCGTTGGTGCGCGGCATCATCGGCTTTTCCGATGGCACCATCGGTTTCTTCCGTTTCCCCTCCGCACGCCGACCTGCCAATTCCCTGCCCTTGTCCCATCCAGCAAAGGCAGAGCGAAATGAACCTTTCGAACCAGAAGATCCTCATCGTCGGTGGCGGCTCCGGCATAGGCCTGGCGCTGGCCAGGCGCTGCGTCGAGGCCGGTGCTGAAGTTGTCATCGCCGGGCGCAGCGAGGACAGGCTGCAAAAGGCGCGCGAGGCGCTGGGCAATCCCGTCGGCCTGGACGTTGCCGTCGTCGACATAGCGCGGGAAGACCAGGTAGCGGACCTGTTCGCGCGCATCGGCGCCCTTGACCACATCATCAGTACGGCGGCCGACATAGAAGGCGCCTACAGGCTGCTGCCGGAGCTTGACCTCAAGGCAGCGCAACGCATGGTCGACAGCAAGCTGTTCGGCCCGCTGCTGCTTGCCAAGCACGGCGCCCCACGGCTGGCAGCAACCGGCTCGATGAGCTTCGTCTCCGGCATCGCCGCCTACCGCCCAGCCGCGCGCGGCTCGGTCGTCGCCACCGTCAACGCCGCGCTCGAAGGGTTGGTGCGGGCGCTGGCCGTCGAACTCGCGCCGATCCGCGTCAACGCCGTCTCACCCGGCTGGGTCGACACCACGATCTGGGCGCAGGTTGCCGGCGACCGCAAGGCCGAGATGCTTGCCGCGATGGCCGAGCGGCTGCCGGTCGGCAGGATCGGCCAGCCCGACGACATCGCCGACGCCATTTTCTTCCTGATAGGCAATGGTTTTACCACCGGAACGACGCTGCATGTCGAAGGCGGACACCGGCTTGTGTGAAGTGGACCGGCATCGGGAACTGCCTTTAAAGCAAGACCTTGGGGCGGCTTGTCGATTCAGCTTCTGAACTGGTTTGAGAGGGCACCAGCGTGTCGCGCGCGGCGGCAAGCAATTGCTTGAGCGCCGGCGGCTGGACGCGCCGGCGTCGCCAGATCATCGCCAGCGGTGCCGCCTGTGCTGGGCCGGGCCACGGCAGTTCGACAAGATCGCCACGCACCAGCGCGTCGCTGACCGCGAGGCGCGGAACGAGGCCGAGCCCTGCACCCGCCGCCACCAGCCGGGCAATGGCACTGACGCTGCCGACTTCGGCTGCAGGTTTGGGCGGAGCCATATCCGCCCCGGCAAAAGCGGTGTCGAACATGTGCCGGTAGATGCATCCGGGCTCGGTCGCCACGAAGCGCAGCGCAGCAAGGTCTGCGAGGTCGCGCAGCGCGGTGACTTGCCCGGGAGCCGCGACCAGAACCAACGGTTCGGCCCCTATCGTGCGCCTGGCTAGGCGCGCATCGGCGTCCTTCGCACCATCGCGCCGCTCGAAGCAGAAGGCGACATCGATGTCGCCATCCCTGAGCAGGCGCCGCAGCGTGCCGCTGTCGCTCACCTTCATCCGTACGGTGATGCCGGGATGGCTGGCCTGAAACCCTGGCAGCCAGGGCGCCAGCCGGGCCGAGGCGATCGTTTCCAGCGCGCCGATGGTCAGCGTTCCGCTTGTTTGTCCCACCGCCGCCAGCACGGCCGCACGGCCCTCGCCATCGAGCCGCAGCAACTCTTCGGCGATCGGCTTCAGCGCCAGCCCCGCCGGCGTCAGCTCCAGGCCGGCCTTGGAGCGCGTGAACAAGGCGGCACCCAGTTCGGCCTCGAGGGTCTGGATTTGGTCGCTGACACTCGATTGGGCGAGGTTCACCGCCTCGGCGGCGCGGGTGATGTTGCGGCTACGCGCCACCGCAAGGAAGGTCCTGAGCAGTCTTGGATGCATTACCGATGCAACGCGGCTACTGCAGCTGCGGCTTCTTCAAAAAACTGCCGCGGTCGGCGGATTTGACGCGCAGCCAGGTTTCGCGGCCGTCGCGCACCACCCGCATCGGGATCTCGGCGCCGGCCGAGCCGCTGTCCCACAGCTTGCGATAGAAATCGGCGAGCCCGTCAACGGCGCCGTCGCGAACCTCGGAGATGACATCGCCCTGGCGCAGGCCGGCCTTGGCCGCCGGGCCGCCCTCGGTGACGCTCATCACCACCACCTTGCCGTCGCTTTCGGCCGAGAGCGCGCCGAGCCACGGACGCGGCGGCTTGGCCACCTGGCCGCGCGTCAGGAGATCGTCGAGGATCGGCGGCAGCAGATCAATCGGCACCACCATATTGATATCGGCGACCTCGCCGGCGCGGCTCATCTGCAGGCGCAGCGAGCCGATGCCGAGCAGCGCGCCATCGGCGCTAAACAGCGGCGCCCCGCCCCAGGACGGATGCGCGGGCGCGATGAAGATCGCCTCGTCGAGCAGATACTCCCAATAGCCGGCGAATTCCTGCTTGGTCACGATTTTGGCCTCGACCGCCCGGCCGACGCCGTCGGCAAGCACCACCGCGTCGCCGATCCGGGCCTTGCCGGCATCGCCGAGCGCCACCGCCGGCAGCCCGGTCGGCGCCAGTGCCTGGACCAGGCCGAAGCCGGACTCCTGGTCATAGGCCAGCGCATGCGCGGGGATGACGCGGCCGTCATGCGCGGTCAGCCAGACCTCCTCGGCCTCGGTGATGAGATAGCCGATGGTCAACACCAGCCCGTCATTGCGGATGACGACGCCGCTGCCTTCCCTAAGCGTGCCCAGCGCACCAGCGGTAAAAGCATCGTCGGGAACGGTGGCGCGCACGGCGACGACGGAGCGCGGATTGGGATTGATGGCCATGATTTTGTCCTGCGATGCAAATGCTTGGCGGCTTCTTCTATAGGTATGCCGTTGAGAGGAGCGCGCAAGGGGTGAGAGGCGGTCCGCGCAGCGGACGAAAAGCCAATTGCTTGGCTTTTCGAGCTTCGAACGCCCTGAGCCTGCGAAGGGCCGGCGCGCGGCGGGGCTGATCTTCCCTTCTCCCCCTGTGGGAGAAGGTGGCCGAGCGAATCGAGGTCGGATGAGGGGTGCTCCAGCTTGGCAAGGACGGCACCCGTCACCCACCCCTCAACCGTGTCGGCGCTGCGCGCCGATCCACCTTCTCCCCTTGTGGGCCTGTTGCGCAGTTTCGGGAGTGCGCGGACGGGAGTGGAATGCAGCGGGTTGTTGCTTGCGCTTGTGGATTGGAGTCTGGTTTTGAGGGGTTGAGGTGGCGGTTCGGCCCGTACGGCCGGACTGCAGGCGCACCTATCCCGTGATGGCGGCCCATCGGCGCATGTTGAAGGCGATCGCCGCCATCGTCACTTGGGCGGACGCCTTGGCCAGTCCGACATAGCGGATCGCGGTCAGCTTCATGCGGTTCTTGAGCGTGGCGAAGGTGGTCTCCACCGCCGCCCGACGCCTGGCGATGAGGCGATTGTAGCGTTTGAGCCGCAACGGCAGCTCCGGATGATGCTTGTTGGGGCGGCGCGCGATGCGCACCTTCTTGCCCTCGGCCTTGAGCCGGGCACGCCGGGCGTGCGTGTCGTAGGCGGCATCGGCCCACACCGTCTTCTCGTCGCTGCGGATCAAGTCATCGGCCATCACCGTGTCGTTGACGTTGGCCGGTGTGGTGATCACCGTGCGGATGATGCCAGAGCCCTCATCCACGCCGACATGGGCCTTGTAGCCAAAAGTGAAACCGCCCTTGCCCTGCCGCGTGGTGACACGGGCGTCCGCATCTTTCGAAGGCCGCTCAGCTGTCGGCGGCGCTGAGACTGCATCGATCAGCGTTGCATCCAGCATCGTGCCGCGCTTCAGGATCACGCCGGCCTTCTCCAGCTGCCGGTCGAGTTCGCCAAACAGCTTCTCCAGCAGCCCTTCACCGACAAGCAGATTGCGAAAGCGCGAGAGCACCGTGTGGTCGGGAATGCTCTCTCCCAACCCAAGCCCGGCAAAACGCCGGAACGACAGCCGGTCGCCGAGCGCCTCCTCAAGTTCGCGATCCGACAGCCCATAAAGCGATTGCAGCAGCAGTGCCTTGAACAGCACCAGCGGCGGCCAAGCCGCCCGACCCGGTCCGCCATCGCGCAGAGGGTTAAGCAGCTTCTCGAAGCGGTACCACTTCACAAGGCCAGACAACCGGTCGAGCGGCGAGGAGCCACCAGACAGCTTGTCGCCCAGAAATCCCTCCACCAGACTCAACTGACCTGTCCGCTTCACCGCCATCGGTTCGTCCTCCGAGCTTATGTCTCAGAGAATCACAACCAGCCAATTACGCAACAGGCCCACAAGGGGAGAAGGGAAGATCGCGCCCGCATAAACAATAGTTCAATGCAAGTTGAACTTCCCCCTCCGCAGCCCTAGCTATGGTTGGATCCGCCCATCCCGCTCCCACGCATCTTCCACGAGGCCGACATGACAGAATACACCCCGCCGAAAGTATGGACCTGGAACAAGGCAAATGGCGGCGCCTTTGCCAGCATCAACCGGCCGATCGCCGGACCGACGCATGACAAGGAATTGCCCGTCGGCAAGCATCCGCTGCAGCTCTATTCGCTGGCGACACCGAATGGCGTCAAGGTGACGGTCATGCTGGAAGAGCTTCTGGCGCGCGGCCACAAGGGCGCCGAATACGACGCCTGGCTCATCAGGATCAACGATGGCGACCAGTTCGGCAGCGGCTTCGTCGAGGTCAATCCCAACTCCAAGATCCCCGCCCTGATGGACCGCAGCGGCGCGACGCCGGTGCGCATCTTTGAATCCGGCTCGATCCTGGTCTATCTCGCCGAAAAATTCGGCGAATTCCTGCCCACCGAACAACCGGCGCGCGCCGAAGTCCTGTCCTGGCTGTTCTGGCAGATGGGCTCGGCGCCGTATCTGGGCGGCGGCTTCGGCCATTTCTATGCCTATGCGCCGCAGAAATTCGAATACGCCATCGACCGCTTCGCCATGGAAACCAAACGGCAGCTCGACGTGCTCGACCGCCGGCTGGCCGAGACGGAATATCTCGGCGGCAAGGATTACACGATCGCCGACATGGCGGTGTGGCCCTGGTATGGCGGGCTGGCGCTCGGGCGCATGTACAATGATTCCGGCGAGTTCCTGTCGGTGCAGGAATACAAGCACGTTCAGCGCTGGGCGAAGGCGATCGACGAGCGGCCGGCGGTCAAGCGCGGCCGCATGGTCAACCGCGCCTTCGGCGAGCCGGCCATGCAGTTGCATGAGCGCCACGACGCCAGCGATTTCGACACGAACACGCAGGACAAGCTGGCCGCCGAATAAGAGGCGGCAAAGCCACCTCACAAGAAAGCCCGCCACGACCCGTGGCGGGCTTTTCTCGACGCTATACTGGCGTCACACTCACTGCCACGCCATGGTCAGTGCAGCACTTCGACGATCTGACGGGTCTCGGGGTCGACCAGGACGGTCTGGTCGTTGATCACGGCGACGCGGTACTTGACGTTGGGCACTTCGCGCAGTTCGACCTTGTCAGGAACCGGCGAGCCGAGCTTGAGCTCGAGGCCGAGCAGATTGACCGAAGCCAGCGGCTGCTTCTTGACGTATTCGCGAACCACCGTCTCCTGCTCGGGCTGAACGACGATTGTGTCCGCCATGGCCGCACCAAGGCCGCCCATCAGAACGATCGCAGCTGCCGCACTCGAAAGATAATGTTTCATGGTAACCTCCATTATTGGGTATCAAACTGCCACCCAGGAGGAAAACTCAGCCAGCGCCGTGAAGTTCCATCGCAATTTTCCGAATAAATTCGGCACGCCCGACAAATTTCGATTTCGTATATTCACTCAATTCTTCAACAATACGTGATAGATTTCGAACCTTAGAGCGAATATTAAATTCATCTGTGCCCGAAGACGCACCCGGGCGCTCCTTCAGGGAACACGATTCGTCGATTGCCTTAGCGACACTTAACGTAGAGCGCGCGCTGTCGTTCCCGAATGCGTGGTCCAGCACCACGAAAAAGGCCCGCTCTGCCGGGAGCAGAGCGAGCCTTTAAACGGTGCCGGCGGAGGTGGCAGCCTCACCGGTCACATCGGGAAAACGCCGGCGTCGGCATCCGGTTCCAGCCATGAGCGGCCTGCCTGCATGGATGCAACCATGCCGCCGTGGCGACGTTGTTCCCCGCATTTCCCCGATGAACCTCCCAGCAAGGATGATCGCGACATGGCACCCAGACCCTCCGCCACCAAGCACCCGTTCATGCTGATGTTTGTCGTTATCGCGTTGATGGCGCCCTTTGCAGGCCTTGCCTGGCGCACGCGCGAATGGATGGGCTGGTAGACCTTCCCACAAAGCCACGCCAGAGGGTATGCCTGGGTACCTTCCCGACGGCACTATCGCCGCCTGATTATATCGGCACTATGGCTGCCGGATTATCTCATCTGGCTAAAATAGCAGAACATCCGATGGACATTGCCGGAACCGAACAGGGCCTATCGGACCTTTTACGGACACCACCTAAGACCTTGGTCCCACAGGGAAAACCGAGCGGTTCGATGTCGCTGGAGCGAGCCCTCAAGGGGACATTCGGCATGAGCGCCTCTCTGATGAAACGCCCTCATGGGTTCCGCGCAATGTCCGCGTAATGCCCTGGGGATAGCCACCCGCGAGACCAGCCGCGGGACACATCTTGACGATCCAGACGAACAAGCAGCGGGACGCCTGGCTGCGGCAAACCGCCGGCGTCCTCGGCCAGGTCATGGCCCTTTGCGGGCGGCTGGGGATGCGGCAGTCCAGGATCTTTCTCACCCGCTTCGCCTGCAAACCGGTGAGTGTCTTCAAATGGCTCCGCTTCCTCATGGATTTCCGGCGTCGGCATGGGCTCGGTTGCCCGCATGACGACCTTCTGCGCAAAAAACCCTACAAATTCTTCGCCCTTGGGCTGCCCGGCCATCGCGGTTTCGACCTTTTGGTCGACCATTTCAATCTCGCGGCGGCGGGCTTTCCGCGAGACCGGTTGGAGGCAGCCTGGCGCGGGCGGGCGGTGGACATCGGCCAGGTGACCGGACGGCGCGATGCCTATGTGCTGACCATGCGTCTGTCCGTTCATTCCGGCACCGGTCACGAAGGTGCCTTCTCGATCACCCTGACGCGGCAGAGCGACCGGCTCGACCTGGTCAGGCTGAGCTTCGTCCTCTATCGCCTGGGCGCGAGCCCCCAGGGCAGCGGTCGCTACACGGTGGCGATCGGCGGACTTCAGGGCAGCCGGAAGCCGGAGGCCAAGCGTGCCGTCATCGACGCCACGCGCGATCTGTGCGGGCTCAGGCCCAAGGATGCCGCACTGCTGGTCATCGAAGGCATCGCGATCAGAGGCGGCGCCAGCCATTTTCTCGGCGTCTGCGACGCCAGGCACACCATCAACTTCCGCTCGCCCGAAAAACGCGCCGGCAAGCGTGCCGACATGGACCGGTACTGGATCGATCGCGGCGGACCGCAGGGCGGCGAATTCGGCTTTGTCATGCCGGTGCGCAGCCGCGACATGGCAGAGCCGCTCAGCCGGCGAGAGGGCTACAAGTTCGCATTCCTGGCGTTTGGCATGAGCCTCTTTGCTCCGCCGCCCGGACTGAACGAAGTTCCTCACAAAGGGCCTTTGGTCCGATGAAATGTGGAGAATGGCACATCAATGTGGGCATGTCGGACGGCACCATTTTGCGCTTTTCGGCGCCCGCCTTGGCCCCTCGAGAGGGTAAGGAATTATATCTCAATTGGCTAAAATAGTGGAACATCCAATGGACATTGCCGGAACCGAACAGGACTCACCGGACCTTTGTTCCAGCCACCTAAGACCTTGGTCCCAAAAGGAAACGCAAAAGGCCGACGCGGCTCTTCATCGGGAACATCCCGCCTCTGCCGTCGTTTGCCGCAAGGTCTGCGGGCCGGACTCGATTTCGGAGGAAGAGCGATGCACCATCGGTCCATCATCACCAGAACGGGCCACGGCCCGGGTACGGCGATCGCGGTGTTGATGGTCGGACTGGCGGTGGTGGGGATAGTATTCCTCGTGCTCGGCGGTTTGCTCTATTTCGGCGAGGCTTCTTCGGACTCACACGCCCTGTCTTCGGTGCCAGCGCGATCGTTTCAGCAAGCCGATCGCGGAGCGTCGAACTGATCGAAATCCGCTCCGTAACGTTCCGCCGCCTTCTCATGGGCATAAATTGGAGGATCCAAAGTGAAAACCATTCTGCTGTCGGCACTTCTCATTGTCTCTGTCCTGTCCCCCGTCAACATCGCCCCGACGCAGGCCGCCAGCCTCATCATCACCACGGACAATGGCATGCATAACGGCCGGCATCACTGGCGCGATCATCGCTGGCGCAAACATCACAACCGGCATTGCTTCGTGAAGATCAGAAAGCATTGGCGCCATCACCACTGGGTTGTCGAGAAGGTACGGGTCTGCGATTTCGACCGCCGCTGAGCCATGCCAAAAATCCAATTGCCAAGGCCTCATCGTAGATTCCGTCCGAACGCGAGAGTTTTGGCGGCGGCGGCGGTCTGGGGCATGGCGGCTGCCGTTTTGGTGATGATGGTTGCGGGCGCCGCCGGCTTTTAGAACAATTCCAGGAAAAGTGTGAGCGGTTTTCCCGGGAAAAGCGCATAGCGCTTTCCCTTGGGAATTGCGTCAAAACAAAGAGTTAGAGCGGTTCGCCGTTTCCATGAAACGGTGAAATGCTCTAGCCGGCAGCCAACGAAGCTTCGCCGCCATCTTGCAATTACATTAGACATAGCTAATGTAGAGATGCTGGCTCCCGCCAGAAGCCGGCGGGGCTCGGCGTGTCTCCCTTGCACTGACCGCCGGGCCCCATCCGCCATCCTTCGCCAAGCCATGGCTTCAGCGCGCCAGTATCGTCCCGCCGCTCGCCACCGCCCTGCCCCGGCGATAGACCGTGCGGTCCTTCGGCACGGCCACCACCGCCTCGGGCACGTGCTGCGCCGGCATGGCGATGAAGTCGGCGCTGGCGCCGACGACAATGCCGTAGTCCTCCAGGCCCAGCGCCTTGGCGCCGGCATGGGTCACCACATCAAAGGCGGCCGCCAGTTCGTGGTCCTCGTAGAAACCGGAGCGGTAGCCGATCATGTTGGCTCGGGAAAGCATGTCGCCATCGCCATAGGGCCACCAGGAATCGCGGATGTTGTCGGAGCCGCTGAACACGGTGACGCCGGCCTGCCGCAGGGCCGCCACCGGCGGGAAGGCATGGTTGCCGGGCGCGTTGGTCATGATCGCCACCCCGGCCGCCGCCAGCATCGCGCCGGCCTTCGCCAACACATTGGCCGGGATGTCGCCAAGCCCGTAGGCGTGGCTGACCACGACATGGCCTGCCATGCCGAGCGCCTTTGCCCGCGCCGCGATCTCCTCGACCTGGAACAGGCCGAGCGTGCCGCCATCATGCAGATGGATGTCGACGCCGGCGCCATGTTTCTGCGCCAGGGCAAACACCACATCGAGATGGCCGAGCTTCAGCGCCTCATCCAGAAGCTCTGCCGTACCGGGAGACGACAGAATGCCGTTTTGAGGAAAGGCGACGAGCTGGATGTCGATGAGGTCGCGGTATTTTTCACGCACGGCCAGGATGGTTTCGACATGTTTCAGCCCGACCAAGGCATCGACCATGACATGGCTGCGCATGGCCAGGCTGCCATTGCCGATGCAGAGTTCGAGCTGATTCTTGGCGCGTTCCGCCATCGGCGCGGCGGCAGCAAGGTTCTGCGCCTGGAAAGCCACGCGCTCGCGCACGTCGAACCCGTTGGTGCAAGGAATATGCGGGCGCCAGACGTCGCCATAAAACGAGGTGTCGAGATGGATATGCCCTTCGACAAAGGCCGGCACGACAAGCTGGCCGTCAAGGTCGATAATGATGGGATCGATGGCGCCTTCACCCGCCGGAGGCGCCTTGCCGGCCGGCGCGACGGCACTAAAGCGGCCGCTGGTGACAGTGAGATCCGCCAGCAACCCATCAGCCAGTTTCGCGTTGTGAAAGATCGTCTGTTCGCTCAAAATCGTCTCTCGCCCATGGGCGCCATCCCTGCTGAAAGCGCCAGTCCTCGCCGCCCGCCCGCCACGGGTCAATGCGGCAGCAACGAAAAACTGTTTCACGAAATTGCCGCTGGCGCATGCTCCAGTGAGGCAGAGCGCGAATCCGCACTGCGGCTCTTGCCTATTCCGCTTTCGCGGAAGTTCCCGCGGCCCCGCAATGTGCCATTGTGTTATCGCGGCGGTACGAGCCGCCCTGGTTGACGCGGGCGCCCAGCCATCCCAACAATGCGCCCCCCGCCCGCGTCGACCATGGCAGGAGTTCGGCATTGTGATCCGTCCGGCAGGCCGGGCTGTCATGATCTTTGCTGCCGCTTCAGCCGCCAACCAGCACCTTCGTGGTCACCAGATTGACACCGGCCTCGGCGAATTCGTCATTGTGCCGGGTGATGATCTGTTCAGCGCTCTCGCTGGCGCTGTCCAGCGTGCTGTGGGCATCGGAAACCACGGTGACACCGAGCCCCCTGGCGATCGCGCCCTTGACGGTTGCCGCGACACAAAAATCGGTCTGCGCGCCGAGGAGCACGACCGCACCCGCGCCCTGCCCGGCCACCCAGTCGCCAAAGGCCGGATTGCCGAAAGCATCGCGTACGGACTTGGCGAAGGTCGGTTCATCGTCGGCTTGGCCAAGTGCTGGCCAGACTGGCCAGCCCGGCTCACCCGGCGCCAACGGATCGTCCTCGGGTCCATCGTGCCTGATGAAAGCAACCTTGCGCCCACTGCGCCGCGCCCAGTCGATCACTGCCCGGGTGCGCTCGACAATCGCAAGCGCATCATGGATCGGCGGCTCATGCACGCCGTCGAACATGCCGGTCTGGAGATCGATGACGATGAGCGGCGCGTTGTCTGTGAGGCTGGGTGCTGACATCGTTTTTACATAGCATGGCGGGCTAATCGATCAAGGTTGGGTGGCGTGATGACGGTGCAGGTCACGACTGTTGCCGCCCTGCCAGTCCGACAAAAGTCAGCAGCGGACCAATGTCGTGCCGGTCGGCTGCCTTCAATGCCGAGATATAAGCCGCCCGCCTTTCGTTCATTTTCAGCAGATCCGCCCCGGCGGTCCAATTGATCGGATCGACGCCGTAGAGCTTCTCAAGCATGGCGTCCGCTAGGATGCGGGCATGGCGCCCATTGCCATTCGCAAACGGATGGATGAACACCACCCGGTGGTGAAGCCGCACGGCCGCTTCGACAGGCGCATATGTGCCATGATCCATCCAGTAGACTGCATCATCCAGTGCTGCGCGCAACTGCACCCCGATTTGCATTGGATCGACGCCGATGTTCTTACCGGTGGTCCTGAAGGTTCCGGCCCAATTCCACACCTCGCCGAACAGCCGCCGGTGAAGCTCGATGGCGAAGCCGTCGGTGAGGATGTCCTTCCTTCGTGTCCGGGAGAGCCACAACAGGCCGGACGTGATGTTGGCCTGCTCCAGTTCATCGAGTTCGGCCTGGGTCGTGATGTGCCTGTACTTCAGTCCGCCGAGTTCATTGGGATCAAGCGGCGTCGCACCCTCGGGATAATTGGGCGCAATCGTCATTTGTCCCGCCAGAAATCGGACGGCATTTCATACATCAGTTCGCTTGTCAGGCGGCTCACTTCCCGATCCGTCCGGTTGCCGCCCACCGCCTGGTCTTCGAGCGCCATGTGCTTGCCGGCCGTGGCGACAATCGCCTCCGCCTTTTTCCGCGCCTGGGCGACGATGATGGCCTCGATGGTGTCTGGCGGGACGAACGCGTAGACGAACCGGCATCCCATCGCTTCGGCGGTGGCCTGCATCGACTTCAGGGTGACACCACCTTCGAGTTCGGCCTGCTCCACCTGGGCAATGCGAGCGCGGGTCACGCCCATCCGCCCTGCAAGCTGGGCGCCCGACATGCCGAGCGCCTTCCGCACAGTCCGTATCCAACCCTCCGCTGGAACGTGGATTTTACGGCCTTGGGCGAGATTCACCACCGACTGGTATTGTTGGCGAACGGCCTGCTTGACGCTCATCGTAAACTCATAAGTTGACAGGCATATACACCTTGTAAATGTTTACATATACAAAATTATCTGAAATGTCAACTTATACATTGACATGAAGCGAGCACTGAGCTCTTCAGCATTCACCCCGGCGCGCCGGCAAACAGCACCGCACCATCCCCTCCCGCCGCCGGCCAATCCCTGATGGTGCGGTCGTAGCCGCCGGTCAGCACCGTGCCGTCTGGAGCGAAGGCCACGGCGTAGATCGGGCCGGTCTGGCTGTCGAACATGGCGATCTGGTTGCCGGTTTCCATGTCCCACAGCCGCGCCGTGCCATCGAGCGAACCCGACAGCAGGCGCTTGCCGTCGCCCGACAGCGCCAGCGTATAGACCGTGCCTTCATGGCCTTCGAAACGCCTCACCTCGCGGCCGCTGTCGAGATCCCACACCTTGATTGTCAGGTCGCCGCTGCCGGTGATCAGATGGTGCCCGTCGGCGGTGAACGCCGCGCCATAGGTACCTTGCTCGTGCCCATGCCAGCTGCGCAGCAGCTTGCCGCTTTCGATGTCCCAGAGATTCAGCGTGCCGTCGATGCTGCCGCTGAGCGCTTGCCTGCCATCGGGCGAGACGGCGACCGCGCTGACCGACCAGTCGTGCCCGGTCAGCACATGCAGCACGGAATTGTTGACGAGGTCCCAGACGATGACATTGCCGGTGTCGTGTCCGCTGACGGCGCGCTTGCCGTCCGGGCTGATCGCCAGCTGCCTGACGCCGCCATTCTGGCCGGACTGGAAGACATGCAGCACGGCGCCATCGGCAAGTTTGCGCAGCACGATCTCGCCATCGTCGCCGCCCGTCAGCGCGCTGACGCCGTCGGGCATATAGAGCGCGGTGCGCGCCATGTCCTTGTGGACGCCGAGGTTGCGGATCAGGTGCTTGCCGCCAATGTCCCACAGCTTGATCACATGGTCTGTGCTGGCGCTCATGATCGATCGGCCGTCCGGCGCCACCGAAAGCCAGACGACCGCGTCGCGATGGCCGTCGGGCTGCGTCGGCGCCGCCGGCGGCGGTGGCGGCAATGGCGCCACCGTGGCCGGCGGGATGACCGCGACCTCCGGCGGGGCAATGGGCGTTGGCGCGGCCGCGGGCGGCGCAGGCGGCACCGGCGCGACCGGCGGGTTGGCGGCTACCGGCGGCGGATCGGGCGGCGCCGGCGGAGCTGGCGGCGTTGCCGGCTCCGGGGTCGGCGGCGCGCTGGCGACATCCTGGTTCTTCGGTTCAGCCGGTTTGGGTTCGGCAAGTTTCGGTTCACTGGGCTTGGGCTCGCCGCCCTTGGGTTCGGCTGCCTTGGGCTCGTTTGGCTGGCTGGCAATCTCGCCGCCGCCCCACGGGCCGAACCGATCGACGGCCAGCGCCGCCAGCACGATCAACGGCAAGACGAAGAAAATCTTGCGCAGGCCGGGCCTGCCGATCTCCTGCACTTCGGCCGCGCGGCCGAACAGCGGTGCTCCGGCCATGTGCGCAGGGCGCCCCGGCAACAGGCCGGCCCAGAACAGCAAGGCCCCCAGCAGGCAAGCAAGTGCCGCCACCAGCAACGCGGCCAACCGCAAGGAGGCGGGATCCCGCCATGCATGCGACGCGCCGCTCCAAACGAAAGTCCCGCCGCTCAGCAGCGGGTAGATGCGCGCCAGGCAGGCCAAGGCGGCAGCCAGAAGCAGAACCGCAAACAGCCTGTCAGCCCAGTTGTTCATTGACGCCCCCGCTCGTGCGGCCTGCGCTACCCGCCTCGCACAGCGCGCGAGCCTTGTCGCGCCGCATGGTCCTTGAGACTACCAGCGCAAAAGGCATATCGCAAAGTGCTGCAATCGGCGCCGGCGGCAAGCACACGACACGCCGGCCGCACCAGAAACCGTCACCGCAAGCCCCTTGCGCCCGGTAGCAATACAGGAACGTCCCTTGTCGTCGATACTAAATTAGACTATCGTTATATTGAAGTACGGGAGGACAATATGCCGAACTTTAATGGTGTTGTCGATATTTCTCATCACAATGGGAACGTCAATCTCGTCAATGCTGCCGCTGACGGCATCGTTGGCGTCATCCAAAAAGCAACGCAAGGTCAGCAAGGTGTTGATCCCACTTATACAAGAAATCGTGGTCGAGCAGCTTCGGCTAACCTCCTCTGGGGCGCTTACCATTTCGGAACCGGCAGCGACGGCGTAAGACAAGCCGAAAACTTCCTCAACACCGTAGGAAATCCGAACCAGGTGCTGCTGGTTCTGGATTTCGAGCCAAACCCCACTGGACCGAGCATGACCCTTGAGGAGGCGCGCGCCTTCGTCACTCATATCCGTGAAAAGACAGGGCGGTTTCCGGGCTTCTATTCCGGCCACTACATCAAGCAATTGCTGGGCACAGGCTCCGACCCGATCCTTTCACAATGCTGGTTCTGGCTGGCGCAATACGGGCCGACCCCGGTTGTTCCGCCGAACTGGCAAAGCTGGACGCTCTGGCAATACACAGATGGCGCCTTTGGTCCCGAACCGCACACTGTTCGCGGGATTGGCCGGTCTGACCGCGACTTCTACAATGGCGACAAAGCGGGCCTGCTTGGCTTCTGGGCGGCCAATTCTTGACCCTTTGAGTAGCAACCTCACAGAATCGGGAAGTGCATGGTGCCCAACGCCGGTCTTGCGCCCCAATCAATATCGGGGACCCCGAAGCCTCAGCGCATCATTGTGCTTCTGGACGGGACCTGGAACGACGCCGATATCGGGCCGGCAGACACCAACATCGTGCGCCTGCGAGACATTATCGCCAGGACATTGGGAACCAAAACCACAGTCCCACATGTCGCACCCGCCAAAGCCAGTCATTCGGGCCAGGAACTGGTCAAAAGTTTCTCGGCGGACGGCCGCGAAAACATCGTCTTTTATGAGCGCGGGGTCGGCACGGGGGCCATGGACCGCTTTCGCGGCGGTGTCTTCGGCGAAGGGTTGGGCGAGAACGTAAGGCGCGCCTACAAATTCCTGTCCTATCATTACAAGCCCGACGACGAGATCTTCGTCTTTGGATTTTCCCGGGGCGCCTACACCGCGCGTTCGCTGGTCGGATATCTAGCGGCCGCGGGATTGCTGAAGACCCAATACTGCACCGATGAACTCGAGGCCAAGGCGTGGGGCTTCTACCGGACCGCGCCCAACGACCGGCAGCCTGGCGCCTGGATGGCGTTGCAGAGCTACACCCACGACGTGAAAAAGTTCAGGATCGAATGCACCGCGGTGTTCGAAACCGTCGGCGCACTCGGCGTGCCGCTCGAACCCTTCTGGAGAGCAAATCGCGACCGTTACGCATTTCACGACGTCAACCTGGCCTCGATAACCAATCTCAACCTGCACGCCATCGCCCTCGATGAACACAGGCAGCCCTTCCAGGCCACGATCTGGCGCAAGCCGCAGTTCAAGCAATACGCAACCACGACAGAACAGGTCTGGTTCGTCGGCAGCCATTCCGACATCGGCGGCAGCTACATTCCCGAGGAACTTAGAAGCACGGACTTTCCCAACGCGCTGGATGATATCACGCTCGACTGGATGATTAGGCGGCTGAAGTTTTTCTATAAGGATTTTCCGATTGACGAGAAGCATCATTGGAAAGAGGTGCCGCGCGCTTCCGCGCTGGCAACGCAACACGATTCAAGAACGCTGGCTTACAAGATCTTCAAGCCCGCCTTCCGGTCGATTGCCAACAAACCGGTGACGGCTCTTCGGTTCTGGCAACAGGAGGTATGCCGGGATCGCCATGCCGACCCGATCGCGGAAATGGTCCATGTTTCGGCGATCGAGCGCCTCGGCCAGATGGTGTTGACCGACCGATGTGGGCACCATTACAGGCCGCCCAATCTGCTGGCCGTCTGGCAGCATATCGAGGCAACCTACCAGCTTCCCGCAGGCCATAGGCCGGCCGGTCACATCGATATCTTTATCGTCGATTGGGATGGCAAACCCGTCGAGAAGAAGCGTGGATCCGATTTGATCGCAGCGGCCAACAGCAGGCTGGGACAGCTGGGCCGAATGGCGCACATGGTGCAAAAGGCACGCCATTTGTGGAGCGGGAAATAGGCGCCTGGGTTCGGGGATATCAGCCGTGGACTCACGATACTGTCGTCGGCTTTGCCGGCAGCCCCCGCGCTCACAACAAGCCATACAGACGGGCATGATTGACAGTGGCCGACAATATGGCAGACTTCCCCTGGGATATTCTGGAGAGTCCAGACTATGAAGAAGCTCTATGAGCGGCCTGCTCTGGTCAAGAAAGGCAACCTGAAGTTGGTCACGGGCCACGCCTAATGGCGGCGTTGTGATTTCTGGGCCCCTAGGGTGATTTCCGTATGCCTATGATTTTATTGCGGCAATATTATCGGGAGACAAAACTATGAAGAAGATTTATGAGCGGCCCGCTCTGATCAAGAAGGGCAATCTGAAATCGATCACGGCTGCGACCAACGGCCCGGTCGTGACCTCGAATCCTCCGATACCGCAATAAGTCAGCCCGTCAGCATCAGGTCGTCCAGCACCATTTGCCAAGAATGTTTCGTCGAAAGACGGACACGGGTTACTGCTTTGAGCATCGGGGCGTAGTGCAGCGGCGTCAGTGCCGACAGCGTCAGTTGATCGCTGGCGACCAATTGCTCGCCCAGCCAACACTCGATCAGCGCGATCTCCCCTTCCGACTTCAGCCACGCGGCGCTCAGCAGCACCGAGTGGAACCCGAACGGGGTTTCGCGGCTGAACTCGGCCGGGTAGCCGCTGCTGGTATAGGCGACGTGATCGCCCGAGACATTGCCGTTGACGTAGCCTTCGCTGCCCTTGGTGTGGTCCTGCGCCATGGCGTTGAGGTTGTGCCATTGCAGCCCGGCATGCCCGCACGGGATCTTGCGGAAGCCACGCCCGGTGACGTCGTCGAAGCCGACCGTCCGCAGCGAGGCCTCGTTCGGCAGTGTATGCGACGACAACAGCCCGAGATCGGTGGGATAGGGCGAAAGCGCAAGTTGCCGGTCAAGCCCGCCACCAGCGATCACCACCATGTCGGCCTCGCCGGCAAGATCGAGCCGGAAGGGTAAACCCGGCGCCAGCGCCCGGCTCTCCAGCTCTTGCCCGTCCGCCATCACCGACAGTGTCGCCGTGCCGCCTGCTGTCATCTTGCCGGCCAGGCTGCGCGCCGGCGCCAGCCCGACCGGCTGGGGCAGGTCCTGCGACACCAGCCCGGCGGGCGAGCCAGGCGCCAGCTGAAACTCCTGCGATTGCGTCTCGTTGGCGCTGGGCGAGCGCCAGCGCGGCGGCACCGAAACCGCGAACCGGTAGGTGCCGGGCGCGCGGATCACGGCATTGGCCGAAGACGTCGACATGGCGAAATTGGCAAAGCCGCCATTGTTTGTCCTGGTTGAAGCGACGAAGCCGCCCTGCCCATCGAACAGCCGCACCATGATGCCGGCCATCGGCCGGTCGCCCACGCCGTACGTCCCGTCGCGGTCGACATCGAAATAGACGAAGGACGAGTAGTTGACACTGGCGGTGCTGCGCTCCCAGTCGGTACGCACAGCATAATCGTTGGCCGGATCCGCCCGGCGAGCCGCGCGGCGCCGGACACGTGCCTTGCGCAACAGCCAGACGACGCATGCCGCGACCACAAGGATGACGACGGCCGCCAACAGGATTTCGACGAGGCCGAAATCATGCATGGCGGGAGAGTCTCGATAGTGATCGACGGTCGCTATTGGGAACGGCGTTCATGGATAATCTGGCTGCGCGATTGCTTTGTCGCAGCCTAGCTTGCGATACCGCCGCTGCACAGATGGCGCGGGCGATTGGTGGCATAGACATCAAGGCATCGCCAGCGCCATTACGTACCCGGCCTGGGCGGTGCAGTGACCTGGTCCGTGACCGGTAACTTTCTCACATGTCCGACCGGGCCAGATCAGCCACCAAGCGCATATTTTATCAGATGGCCCATGGTCAGGGACCTGCCTCCGATAGGCGGTTCCCAGTTCGGGTCCTGGATCAGATACGAATGACCGTCTCCATAGGCCAGGCCGACCAGCGTTTCCGCAACGATACGACCTCCAACCGGGCCCAGATGGGCCGGCTCTTCGTCGCCCTTGCTGCCCTTTTTCGACGCGCGCTTGAACCAGTCGTGCTGCGCTTCCGCCAGCACATAGTACCAAAGCGGCGCATTGTCAGCGAATTCCCCATCGATATCGACTACGCTCTTGGCAGTTTTCATGTCATCGAGGACGGCTTTTCCTATCTTCAGATCGGCATCGGGAATAACCGGCACACCCATCGCCCGCGCCACGCTCTGGCCGCTTGGCATACGCAAAGCGAGGCCGCGAAGCAGATTGCGGGACGCGAGATTGGCCGGGTCGTTCTTCGGGTCGATCGGCTGGGCTTGCAGTTGTGCGAGCGTGAGCGGCGGTGAAGCCGGCACCGTCTTTGAAAACTCCGGAAGGAACCCAAGCGGGTTCACCAGCGACGTGTCGATCTTGTACGCCGGCTGAGCCCGATGCTTGCCGCCCTTCTTGCCTGAGCCGTCGATGTCGAAGAACAAGCTCCAGTCGATGGCCCATTGGGTTGGAAATTCGTTGAAACCGTTCAAGCCTCTGCTGGCGACGCCGGCAAATATGAAGAAGCGGCCGGCAAGTCCGCGAGCCTTCTCGTCAGGTGTCGCCGACAACGGATCGTCGCCCCCATTCAGCTCGGTATTCAGCCGATAGATCGGCCTCACCATCGAATGGCCAAACCGGTAGCCGGCGACCGAAAATTCCAATGGCATGTAGGGCATGTTGCGCCAATGGAAGAACTGAAGCTTGGGCTTCTTTTCGGCGGCACTGGCAACTGACCGGCGGTGGGGGAGTATTTCGTCGATCAACCCAGCACCACAGATGCGCGGCAGGAAGTCGTTGAGAACCACATACTGATAGTGCCAACGCACCATGCGCTGGACTTCATCGAAGGTGGCTCCTTTCAGTTTTGGCTCGTCCATCAGCCGGTTGTGCAACCGCATGAATATGCCGTGTAACTGGGAGACGATGACGTTCTCATCGTTGCGCTTGTCCCCAATCAGCGCACGCGCCGCGGAACCGGGATTTTCCGGATCGCGGTAGCGCGGGAGATCACGCGACGGCGAAGGCTTGTTCAGCTCGAACAGCTGTTTGCCCAGCCGAAACTTGCCATCGATATACAAATAGGGTTGATCCGCCGGCCCACGGCCGTAGACGCTGTCCAGGTCTAGGCGGGGCGTCCTGAAATCCACCAGACTGTCCGGATCGTTCATCTGCATCAGCAAGGATGAAGGGTCGAAAGTGATGTCGTGGTCGATGAACTGGCCGAGATAGGTATATCCTGCCGCGATGCCGGTATTTTCCTCGTCGTCCTGAATATGCTTGTCTGTCTCGGCCGCGGCCATGGGCCTGCCGTCCCCGGTTTTCTCGGGGTCGGCCGTCATCGCGTCCCCCAGCGCCAGAAGCGCGCTCTGGGAATGAACCGCTGGAGCGAGCTCCCGGAACATCCGGCCGAAGCGGCCTTCGAATAGGGATGACCGACGCGACACATCGGCGCCTCTGATGCCGCCACCATGTGGGCTGAACGAACTTTTGGCTGCACTTGGTTGCATGATTGCCTCCGCAAATCATTTCGCTCATCGGAAAATATGCGCGCAAAAGTGCAGAGCCACGCATATGCAGCGGCCCTCGGCACCATTTCATGATCAAGATCAACGGAATGGCCGATCGTCCCGCATTTTAACTCTGGGATCGGCCTATGCTTTTCAGTCTATGCTAATATCACAATAAAATATGACGCCAGTCAAGATACTGATCAATAAACTTGATAATTGATGCCAACAAATCTATCGTTTTATACAACTCTAGGGAATCATTGCATTTTCACAGAATAGCTGCCGGGCATTGGACTAGACGCCCTCTCCGGTGAGGTTCTCAAAACCTGCTTCTGACGATCAAAAAACCGACAAACAGCCTTTTATTCAAACCCGTTGTACCGGTTGGTTTTCTTCGATTGGATGCCGAGACAGACCGGTGTTCCATCCCCTCACTTCAACTCCACCCACACTGGTGCATGATCGCTGGCGCCATCCTGCCCGCGCACGTCGCGGTCGATACCCGCCCCCTTCAGCCGGCGGGCGAGGGTCTTCGGCAGCAATATGTGGTCGAGCCTGAGGCCAGCATCGCGCGGCCAGCGGTTCCGGCGATAGTCCCAGAAGGTGTAGAGCGTCTCCTTCGGATAGATCTTGCGCAGCGCGTCGACCCACCCCTGCTCGATGAGGGCGGCGAAGGCGGCGCGGCTTTCCGGCTGCACCAGCGCGTTGTCGTCATAGGAGCGCGTGGCATAGATGTCGCGCGGCTCGGGCACGATGTTGTAGTCGCCGGCCAGCACCACAGGCAGGCCGGTGTCGAGAAGCTGTTCGGCATGCGCCTCCAGCCGCTTGTGCCAGGCCAGCTTGTACTGGAATTTCGGCCCCGGCTGCGGATTGCCGTTCGGCGCATAAAGACAAGCGACGACGATGCCGTTCACCGCCGCCTCGATATAGCGGCTCTGCCGGTCGGCATTGTCGCCGGGCAAGGCATCGCGGGTCAGCACCGGCTCCGCGCCACGCGCCAGTATGGCAACGCCGTTCCAGGTCGGCTCGCCCTTCCACACCGCGCCATAGCCGGCATCGGCCAGCGCGGTGCGCGGAAACTGCATGTCGCGCGCCTTCAATTCCTGCAGGCAGACGACATCGGGTTTGGCGGCCGCCAGCCAGGCCAGCAGATTGCCCAGCCGGCTGTTGATGTTGTTGATGTTGAAGGTGGCGAGTTTCATGGCGGCATGAAGCAGGAAGGCGAAGCTGGGGGCAAGAGAAGGATGCGGCGCGTTGTATTGGGCGAATGGCCAATGGCGGCGCTGCCCCTCATCCGCCTGCCGGCACCTTCTCCCCGCCTAGTGACGGGGAGAAGGGAATTGGTCGCAACGCCGCCGCCCTTTCTGCGACGTAGGCGATTAGCGAAAGCAACGATGACAGCGTCTTTCTCCCCGTCACTATACGGGGAGAAATGTCCGGCAGGACAATGAGGGGCGGCGCCGACGCCGAAAGGAAACGATCGAGCTAACGTGACCGCCCTAAATCCTGTCCGCCCACACCCTCACCGTCTCCGCCAGCGTCTTCAGATGATCGGCGGTCGAGAACCCCGACACGCTCTTGCGCGGCTTCAGATCGTGGTCGCCATCCTCCAGCCACACCACCTCGATCGCATCGGACAACCCATACCCCGCCACCTCGTCCCGCGTGCCGAACTCGTCGCGCGTGCCTTGAAAAATCAGCGTCGGCGTCTTCAGCCCTATCAGATGCTTCGTGCGCAGCTGGTCAGGTTTGCCGGGCGGATGGAAGGGATAGCCGAGGCACAGCAGGCCCGAAATCTCACCCTTGGCAAACATCTCGTCCGCAACCATCGAGGCGACGCGCCCGCCCATCGACTTGCCGCCGATGATGAGTTTCCCGGTCACGCCCCTGGCCCTGAGATCGGCGATCGCCTTGATATATTCCGGGTTCACCGTCTCGGCGCGCGGCGGCGGCTTGCGGTGGCCATAGCGGCGGGCCGCCATATAGTGGAATTCGAAGCGCGCCACCTGGAAGCCGGCGGCGGCCAGCGCCTTGGCGGTGGCGGTCATCGAGGGCGAATCCATCGAAGCGCCGGCGCCATGCGCGAGCAGGATGGTGACGGGAGCGGTGTCGAAGCCGTCGAAGAGGAAGCTAGTGGGCATCAGTTTGCGGGCTCCCGAGAGAAAGATAGGAGAGTTCGGCCCCACCCCTTCTCCAATGCTCCGGTTGAAAGACGATGGAAGCGAAAGCAATTGAGAAAATTGCTGCTACGAAAATGAGGATCGGTCGACCTAATAGAATCCTCTCCTTGTTGGACATCAGATCCTCATCAGAGCTCTCTCCACGATAATATCTGCTCAAACTGATGTTGTTGTCCTGCGAAAAATCCCAGTGATTTCTCCAGTAGAAGCACAGATCGCGAATCTGCTGCACCATCAAAAAAATAAAAGATGCGGTAGATACCGCGAGTAACAAACATAAGAAGGGAAATTCCCCGCCTTTCCAGTCAGTCACCAGATCCTCCGCCTGCAGAACCCATACAGCCCTTCCGCCTCCTATCCGATTTGATCAGGATAGGGAGTGGAGCAAAAGAGGGTCGCTCAGGAAACGGACTTCCGTGTCAGCTGCATATCCACGAACTGCACGCCCTTGGCCGCCACGTCAGCCCATTCGCTATCCGCGTCGAGTTCCAGATACCGCACCCACAGCCGCCGCGCTTCCGGCAGATTGCCGGCATCGAATTCCAGCCGCGCCAGATTGAACACCGGATCGGCATAATTCTTGTCGAGCGCGATCGCCTTCTGCAGGTGCTTTCGCGCCGAGGCGTCGCGGCCCTGCTCGCTCATCAGACCGGCGAGATTGAACCAGGCTTCGACAAAGGCGGAATCGAGCTTTATCGCCCTGGCATAATCATGCGCGGCATCCGCAGCATGGCCGCCGGCGCGCAGGCAGTTGGCGCGGTTGAAGGCAGCGATGGCGTCGCTGGGGTCGATGGCGAGGCAGCGCTGGTAAAGTGCCGCAGCACCTTCATGATCGCCCTGCTCTTCCGCCGCTTCCGCCTCGGCGAACAGCTCTTCCAGCGTGTCGTCGCCTTGTGCGGCAGCACCCAGATCGAACAGCAACTGCCCGTCGAGCTCGCTCTGGCCGCCTTCGAGATAGATCGCGTTGGGGCGGCCGTGCTGCGAGCCGACATTGAGCGACTTGGCGGTGAGCGAGGCAACCGGGCCGGAGCGATGCACGGAGCGCGCGATCGCGCCCCAGGTCGCGCCGCCGGCCACCAGCCCGGCATATTTGCGCGCCAGGATCAGGTCGCGGAAGGAATAGGGTTCGCAGTCATGCTCGAACGCATCGAACAGCGACAGCAGGTCGAGGTCGGCGCCCGACAGCCGCGATTGATCGATCAGCGATTGCCGCGACAGGGACGACGCCTCCGGCGCTTTCATCAGGCCGAGCAGGCGCAAAAAACCGTTCTCGCTGATCAGCACGCGCCCCGCCGCGCGCTCGGCGGCGACACGGCGCTCGATCCCGGCATCGCCGTTTTTCGTCGGTCCTGCCTTGGCCAGCAACGTCCGGCCGAACACGACATGTGTCGTGCGCCTTGTGATGCCGCGCCTCAGCTGGCCGTGCTGACGCTCGACCTCGCGTGCGGCGAGCCGCAAGGGAAACGCCGCCAGCGCGCCGATGGTACCGAAAACGGCCCCTGCGACCGAGACCGCCGGTGCCGTCATTTCTTGCTCTTGCCGACCGCCTTCAGCAGACTGGCCTTCAACGGATTCTCAGGGGCGCCGCCCGCTGCCGCCTTCTTGGCGGCGGGCTTTGCCGCCACCTCGTCGGCCTTGGTCTTCGACTTGGCCGGCGGCTTCGACTGCGACAGGCTCGCCTTCAGCGCATCCATCAGGTTGATGACATTGCCGCGCTCGGGTGCCGCCGCGATGATCGGCTTGTGGCCCTTCAGCTTCTCGCGGATCATCGCCATCAGCGCGATCTCGTAGCGGTCCTCGTAGTTCTTCGGGTCGAAGGTGGTTTCCTTCTGCTTGATCAGCGCTTCCGCCAATTCGAGCATTTCCGGGTCGGGCTTGCCGGCCGGGATGTTGCCGAAATATTCAGCCGTGCCACGCACTTCGTTCGGGTTCCTCAAGGTGCACACGAACATTCCGTTCTCGCGCGCGCCGATCGTTACCACCCGCTCGCGGCTGGACAGGACCAGCCGGGCGATCGCCAGCTTGCCGGATTTGCGCATGGCTTCGCGCAGCACGGCGAAGGTCTCCTCGGCCATCGCCCCGTCCGGCGCCAGGTAGTAGGGCGCGTCCTGGTAGATGACATCCACCTCGCCCTCGTCGACGAAGGCCTCGATGTTCATCGTGTGGTTGGATTCGATACGCACCGCGTCGAGGTCGGCATCATCGATGATGATGTACTGCTTGTCCTCGTACTCATAACCCTTGACCAGGTCCGAGCGCTCGACGAGCCCGAGTTCCGGGTCGACCGGCTTCATGTTGATGCGGTTGTGGGTCTTCTTGTGCAGCTGGTTGAACGAGATGCGCTCGCTGGTGGTCGTTGCGGGGTATAGCCGCACCGGACAGCTGACGAGGCTGAGCTTGAGGTAACCTTTCCAACTTGCCCTGGGCGCCATGATACACTCCTACGCGGCCATGCACTGACATTGACTGAGCATGATCTCGGGATCATGCTCTTTGCAGCGCTTTTCGTCCGAAGGACGAACGAGGCTGCGCAAATCCTACACCGACGCCGAAAGATACAGGCAAATCCCTGACGAAATCTTCCGCTGCGTCTTTGAGGTCGTTGGGAGAGAATAATTCAAATTGTCGGAAGCGTCGATGGACCGGAATTTGAAACGCTGGCGGGACAGCCCCCTCTGCCCTGCTGGGCATCTCCCCCTCAAGGGGGGAGATCGGCAGCTTCAGCGCCTCGTCCACGTCAGAAGCGTTGCAGATTGGCGAAAGCCAGGGTGAAGGCCAATCTCCCCCCTTGAGGGGGAGATGTCCGGCAGGACAGAGGGGGGTGACACAGATCGCGGCGGCCCTCATCTCGCGACTACTTCCGCGCCCCCTCGAACACCGGCAGATCCCGGGCAAACTCCTCGATGTCCGCCCAGGGGTCGCCCGACGTCTCGAGCAAGCCCGGCAGCGAGGAATAGTTCAGATCCTGCGGCGCATCGATCGCTTCCAGGTCACCCCAGCTCACCGGCGTTGACGCCGGCAGATTGGTGCGGGCGCGCAGCGAATAGGGGGCGGCGGAGGTGTGGCCGCGGGCGTTGCGGTGATAGTCGATGAAGATGCGCTTCTTGCGGTTTTCCTTACCCATCGTGGTGGTGAATGTGTCGGGCGCGGTTGCCGCCAGATGGGTTGATATGGCGCTGGTCGCCTGGTGCAGCTTCTTCCAGTTCTGCTTCTTCGTCACCGGCACGGTGATGTGGATGCCGTTGCCGCCGGAGGTTTTGGCGAAAGGCACCAGCCCCAGCCCTTCCAGTTCGCCCTTGATGTGGACGGCGGCTTCGACCACCTCGCGCCAGGAAATCCCCTCGCCCGGATCGAGGTCGAAGACGATCTGGTCGGGTTTGTCGAGGCTCAAGCGGTGCGTGCCCCAGGTGTGGAACTCGACGACGCCGAACTGCGCCAGCGCCAGATAGCCTTTTGCCCCTTCGACCGAGAGATAGGATTTGGTCTCGCCCTCGGAGTTGGTCGCCTGGAACGTCACCACCGACGGTGGCATGCCGGTGAAGGCGTGGCGCTGGAAGAAACAGTCCTTTGGCAGGCCGGTCGGGCAGCGCACCAGCGACACCGGGCGGCCAAGGATGTGCGGCAGCATGAAATCGCCGACCAGCGCGTAATAGACGGCGATGTCGAGCTTGGTCGGGCCCGTCTTGCCGAACAGCCGCCGCTCCGGATTGGTCACCCAGATGGTGGCGAGATCGGCCTCCGAGATCAGCCGTTTGCGCTTGGCCGAGACGGGCGTCGACAGGCCGACATCCCTGAGCCCGCGAAACACGCCATGGCGCAGCGAATTGTCCGCCGTGCGGTTGGCGTAATGGATGCGCGCCGAAAACAGCGGCTTCACCCAATGCATCTCGCGCATGATCTCGCGCGGCACGCCTTCGGGTGGCGTCGCGCCCGATGTCAGCGGCTCCAGCCGGGCGAGCAAATCCTCCGCCGTCTCGCGGTCGAAGCCGGTGCCGACCTTGCCGCGATAGTGCAGTTCGCCGTCCTCCCACTCGGCCATGCCAAGCGCGGCCAGCCCTTCCGCCGCTTGCGAGATCGTGTAGCCGGCGATGACGAAATCGTCCTTCTGCAGCGCCTTGCACTTGGTCCAGCTCTTGGTGCGGCCGCTCTGGTAGATGGCGGTGGCGCGCTTGGAGACGACGCCTTCGAGCCCGAGCTCCGTTGCCTGATCGTAAAGCCCCTGCCCTGAGCCCTCGACATGGTCGGAGAACTGGATGGCGGAATTCGCCCCGAGCCCGCCAAGCAATTCGGCGAGCAGCGCCTTGCGCCGGATGAGCGGCACCTTCATCAGGTCCCAGCCGTCGAGATGCAGGAGGTCGAAGGCATAGAAATGCAGCTTGCTGCCGGCGCCTTCGGCCAGCGCATCCTGCAACAGCGCGAAGCGGCTGATGCCCTTGGCATCCAGCACCATGATTTCGCCATCGATGATCGCCTCGCGGCACGGCAATTTGGCGAAGGCATGCGGCAGGTCGCCATAGCGCTTCGTCCAGTCGATGCCGCCACGGGTGATCAGCCGCACCTGCCCGTCGGACAGATGCGCCATGGTGCGGTAGCCGTCGAATTTGATCTCGTGCAGCCAGAGCTCGTTTGTGTTTTCGGCAGGGCTTTCACCGCCCGGCGGTTTTGGCACCTGCGTCGCCAGCTGCGGTTCAATGCGGCTCAGCGCCGGCGCCTTCACCGCGCCTGGCAGCGTACCGGGTTTCAAGGAACCCGGCTTGGGTGCGGATTTCGCGACCGGTTTCGCCGCTGCCGCCAGCTCCTCGATGCGCAATCCGGATTTGACGCTTTCCGGCCGCGCTTCGAGGATGTTCAGCGCCGTGTCGGCGGCGAGGTCACGCTCCTTGAACAGCAGCCAGTTCTTCTTGTTCTCGTCCTCGCCGGGCTTGGGCTTCAGCCGGGTCAGCATCCAGCCGCCATTGAGCTTTTCGCCGGCGAGGCGAAACTTGAAAGCGCCCGTGCGAAGGCTTTTGTCGACGTCGTCCATCGGCGCCCACGTACCGGTGTCCCAGACGATCATCGGCCCCCCACCATACTCGCCCTCGGGAATGACGCCCTCGAAGTCGATATATTCGAGCGGATGGTCCTCGGTCTCGACCGCCAGCCTCTTGTCGGCCGGGTTGAGCGAAGGCCCGCGCGGCACCGCCCAGCTTTTCAGCACGTCGCCGACCTGCAGGCGCAGATCGTAGTGGTCGGCGGTTGCGTGGTGCTTGTGGATGACGAAGCGGTTGCCGTCGCCGCTGATCAGACCGCCCGCCGGTTCCGGCGTCTTGGAGAATTCGCGCTTGGCGCGATAGGTTTTGAGTTTGGAGGGAGCGGGCATGGGTCAGCGTCCGAAGCGCGTGGCAGCCAGCAACCGCGTCGTTCCTTCGCTGCCCGCCAACCCCGCGGTCGTCATCCTCGGGCTTGACTCGAGGATCCATGCCGTGACTGCAGCCGTAGAGTGCGGCCGGGCAGAATTTGGACCGCAGCGGCGATTTGATGTCACGGCATGGATCCCAGGGTCTCCGCGACGTCGCTTCGCTCCTGCTCCGCCCTGGGATGACGAAAGGAAAGGAGCGGCATGCATCAGGTGCAGTTCACCACGCTCAATCGTCGGCAGCCGGCGTCAGCTCGAGCTCGGCCGGCGTAAGCCCCTGCTGCAGCTGGCTCAGCCGGAATTGATCCACCCAGTAAGCCTCGCCGTCGACCAGCACGCGTGCGCGGTAGGCGCCGTCCGAAAAGCTCTGCGCGGTGATGTAGACCTTGTGGGCGTCGAGCGCCTTGCGCACCGCGGCGCGTTTGGCATTCTGGCCGGTGACGGGACTGAACATGACGCTGCCCTCGGTCGCCCTGACACATCAGGCGACTGGGCTCAAGGATGACGGAGACACGCTGTCCTGTCAATTTCGGGCGCGAGCACGGCGCGTGGCCGGCAAAAACTAGCAGGCAGTCCAGACCGGAGCTGTTTTCAGCTTGCCGATCTGGAACCACCCACCGCCTTGTGTCCTTCCCAAGACAGTGGCTCAGGTAACAGCATCGACGCCGATCCGCTTTGACTTGGATCAAGTGCGCCGCCATGCAGCCACTCGCCAGCGGCCAGTATGGCGATGCGCGGAATGTTTTCGGTCGCGGGGCCATGCCGTTGGTCCTGCGAAAATCCCGCGCCCCTGTCGAAATCCGCTCCCGGCGAACGACATTGGTGTGGCGCCGACCAGGCGCGATCACGTCAAACGACAGGGAGCACCATCATGGCCAAGATGCTTGTCATCTACAAAACCCCCGCCGATCCAGCGGCCTTCGAGCGGCACTATTTCGACATCCATCTGCCGCTTGCAAAACAGCTTCCCGGGCTGCGGCGCTACGATGTCAGCAAACAGCCGATCGTGAACATGTTGCAAGGCGAGACGCCCTACATCGTGGCGACCCTCTATTTCGACAGCCTGGAGGCCATGCGTGCGGCCTTTGCCAGCGAGATCGGCAAGGCCTGCGCCGTCGACCGGCGCAAATACGCGCCTGACGACCGTGTGACGATGCTGCTTTTCGATTCCGAGGCGATGTGAATCGTTAATTCGCGGGCAGGCCTCAGGGCAGAAAAACCCGTCGTCTTGCGGCGGCGCGTTTGACGGCAACGTCGAAAGGCCATTTGCGTGTCAGTGCGCGGACGGGAGCGCTAGCGCCGTCAAGCGGCAGTTGAAATGCCTCGGCGAGAACGCCGTCGCCGAGTGGCTTTCGTCTCAGACATCCTCGCTGTCGAAGATCAGCATATCGGCGCCACCCGTCGCGAAGATCTGGAGATCGGCTGCGGCCGCCTGCCCTTCGGCACTGGCAAAGGCATTCTGGATGGCGGCCATGTCGTCGAACTGCAAGGTGGCGATCAGATGGACCTTCGCCGGTCCCGCCGGGGTCATCACCGGGCCACGGTTGATTTCGTAACGTCGCAATCCCGGGATGGTCTTGGCCAGCGGAATGTGTTTTTCGCGATAGTAGGCGTCGAACGCCGCCGGATCGCTGGGCGTGCCGTACATCACCACCAGGCTTGCCATCATTGCCTCCTGCAATCATTGCGCAGCAAGAGCGTGTTGACTTTGCCGGGAGCTTGTCAATCCGTCTGGACGAACGCCTCAGTTCTTCAATCGCCGAAATCGCCGCATCACGCCCTGCACGGCCTTGTACAGCCCCGGCTTAGAGCGCACGAAAAGCTCGGTCTTGCCGCGCAGCTTGATGTAGGCGGTCGAGCCCCTGCCCTTCAGCGTCACCGCCTCGCACAACTCTGCCAGCACCGCGCTCGAAGCGCCGATATGCTGCTTGTAGCCCTGGCTGCCGACCGAGAGGTCGAAATAACCGAGCCCCTGCTCGCATGCCCACACCATCAGCTTGCCGATCGTCGTCAGGCCTGGCGAGACGTTGGGAACCGCGTCCTGGTCGATCCCGAGCAGAAGCGCGTGCAAGGTGCCCTTCATGATCAGCACGTAGATGACGGCGAGATAGGTTTCACCGGCACGCAGCCCGAACAGCCGCACCGAGCCGTCCGACAAGCCCTGCAGGGCGGCGTTGCGGTAGAACTCGACGACCGGTGCCTGTGTCAGCAGGTCGAAACGCCCGAGCTCGCGGAAGCGGTTGAGCCTGAGCTCCAAAAGCGTGGCGAACTGCTCCTCCACCACGTCGGGCGTCTCGGCTTCGACCAGATCGAGCTTGCCCAACTGTCCGAAGCGGCGGCAGTGCTTGTGGAAATTCTTGGCGAAGGACGGTTTGCAGATGCGCTTGATCAGCGTCTGCGGCTCGCCATCCAGGGTCAGGCCCGAGGCAATCTGGATGGAGTCGCGCACCACCGAAAGCAGCGCCAGCGGATTGTCGACGCCATGGATCTGTTTCGGGATTCCCGCGATGTGGAAGCGGTCCGTTGGCGGCAGCACGCCGCACACCGCCGCCCAGGCGTCGTCGGCGCTCTGCCTGGTCCATGGTTTGGCATCGGCCAGCAGTGGCGCCGCGTAGTCGCACACCCCGCCGCTCAGCCATTCGATCACAGTGTCGCCCCGAGCCCGGCGGCGCATCAGTGGCAGCAGCATCACCGGCGCACCCGTGGCGGCGTCATTCACCTCGACGACGAGCAGCTCCGCGTTTCCGGGCATCAGCCGTTTGGCGATCCCTTCCACCCAGGCAAAACCCTGGTGGCCGGTGCACAGGCCTGTCTCCTCAAGGCGCAGCCAGAGGGGCTTTACGGTGTCGAAGCTGGTGTGCAGCCGCGCCGTATAGTGCGCGACGGCACCCAAACCGGCGACATCAGGAGAAACCGGTTGACCCGGTGCATCAGCCACCGCTCCTTTTCGCATTGCCAGGCCTGCCACGTAGTTCTCCTATCGTTCAGGCCCGCCCTCGTCATCCTCCACGAAGACGCCGCAAACCCCGCATCATCCCCTGGGCCGCAGTGCGCAGCCGGGGGTTGGAACGCACGAAGGCTTCGGTCCGGTTGCGGAGCTCGATTGCACTGCTCGCGACACGTCCCCGCACCGTCAACCCATGGCGAAGCTCGGCCAGTACCGAAGCCTTGGCGCCCATACGCTCCTTGTAGCTCTGGTCGCCGACCGACAGGTCGAAATAATCGAACCGCCGCTCGCGCGCCCAGCCTATCAGCCGGCCCATGATCAAGAGACCCGGTGAGACATTGGGTACCACGCTCTGGTCCATAGCTATCAGCAGAGCATGAACAGTCCCTTGATGGACCACCGCATATTGGACAGCGATCAGGGCATCGCCAACGCGCAGCCCGAAGAGCCGCACCGAACCGTCCGATAGACCCTGCAGGGCGGCGTTGCGGTAGAAATCGACAACCGCCGCCTGCGTCAGCAGGTCGAAGCGGCCAAGCTCGCGAAAACGGCTGAGCCGCATCCGGATCAGTTCGCCGAAGATTTGCTCCACTTCGGCCTGCGTGGCGGCCTCGACCAGCTCCACGCCACCGAGCCGTTCGAGCCGGCGCCAGTCCTTGCCGAATTCCTTGACGAAGGATGGCCTGCACAGGCGCTTGAGGACGGTTTCCGGCTCGCCGTCGATGGCCAGGCCGAAGGTGGTCTGGAGGGAATCGCGCGACGCCGCGAGCAGTGCCAGCGGATTGGCGACGCCGTCGATCCGCCGCGGAATTCCCAGGATGTTGACGCGGTCCGCCGCCGGCAGCACGGAACGCACCGCCGCCCACGCGGCCTGCGCGGATTGTGCGGTCCACCCGCTCGAATCGGCCAGCAGCGGTGCCGAATAGTCGCAGACGCCACAGCTCAGCCATTCGATCACCCGATGGTGGAAGGCTGGCCGCAGCATCAGCGGCAACAACATCAAGGGCGCGCCCGTCACCGCGTTGTTCACTTCAACGATGAGCGGCTCCGCGCCTGCCGGCATCAGCCGCGCCACGATCCCCTCCACCCACGCGAAATGCTGGTGGGCGGTGCAGACACCATCCGTCTGGAAGCGCAGCCAGAGCGGCCTGACCGCTTCGAGGCTGGTGTGCAATCGCGCCGTGTAGGCGTCGTTCGCGGCGACGATGACGGGGGGAGAGGCCTGCCCGTCGGGCAAGTCGGTCACCGCAGCAATTTGCACTGCCTGGCCTGCCAAATCCATCTCCTATCGCCTCGCCGCGGCGAACGTGACCGCCCGCCGCCAGGAGCCCAAGCGGCTGTTACGCTGCTGGTCCGGGTGCTCAATGTTCCACATGCGGTGATGCACGAAATACCATGATGCCGCGAGCACGAAGATCTCGGAGACCGCGGAACCCAGCAGCGCCCACGGCGGGGACGCGATTGCCAGCAGGATCGCGATCAGCGCCAGCCCGACGATCGCGCCGCCCAAGGTGATGAAGGCGACGATGCGGAAATCGCCGAGGATCTCAAGCACGATGCGGGGCATGATGTAGAGCATGATCGGGATAAAATTCGCGGTCACGAAAAGCCCGATGAACCCGACCGAAGCATCCTGGAGAGCCTGGGATTTGATCATCGGCAGGACGAACAGGATGGCGCATCCATAGGCCAGGCCGCCGAGCCCCATGACCACCGACCAGATTTTCGCCTGCGCCCAGACGCGGCGCGTTTCGCCCAGTCGCATCAGCTTGGCGAGCTCCGGCTGCGTCATGTTGACGAAAGCAAGGCTGATGATGCGCAGGGGGGCGAACAGCACGATCACCGCCGCCAGCGGTGCATAGGCGGCAGGCCCCGCAATGCCCGCGACCAGCAGCGCCAGGCATTGACCCTGGATGTTGGTGGTGGTCGCGCTGAACGCCGACCAGCACAGCTGGCGCCACAGCCTGGTATAGCGCCGGCGCGTCGGCATCCGGAAGCTGATGCGAATTGTGCGGTGCGCCAGCCGGACCAGGACGAAGATGCCGATCAGATTTGCCGCGGCAAGGGCATAGAACACGGTCTGCAGCGCGGCTCCGGCGAACCAGATCGCCAGCCCGGCGAACACGGTGCCGGAGATCGTGAAAGCCGCGTCGCTGATGGAGACGATCACCTGCTGGCGGCGCGCGAAGAATGCCGTGCGCATATGGCTGCGCAACGACCAGGCGCCGACGAAGCAGCCGGCGGCAATGCCGCTTGGGTCGCCCAGGAGATGCATCAGGACGGCCGTGCCGACGGCCATCAGCAGCGCCACCACCAGGGCCGCCGTTCCGAAGGCCACGTCATGGGCGTCGACGCCGGCGCTGTTGGTGCTCTTGCCCATCCATATCGAGGCGGGAACCGCGGTGAGCGACCGGATGTAGGACAGGCCGACGCCGCCCATCACCATGGCGATGGCGAAAAGGCCATAGCCTTGCGCCGACAGCATGTGCAGCAGCGCGATGTTGAGGGCAAAGTGAAAGCCGCTCTGCATCGCCTCGCCGCCGATCATCAGCACGAGGCGTCGCACAAGATGGATCGGGAACTTCACGGCCGTGTCTCCGCCTGGCGGGTGCTTGCCGTCCTGCCCGGCCTTGCGATCGCAGCCTTCAGCTTGTCGGCGGCGATCGCCGCGATCGCGGCGGCGGCAACCGGCTCGCTGAAAATCGTCTCGTAGCGCTTGCGCCCGGCGGCGACAAAACCGCGCCAGGCCTCGGGGGCGAGGATGATCTCGCGCAACTTCGCGGCAAGGGCCGGTGCGTCGCCCGGCGGAACATGCCAGCCGGTCTCGCCGTCGGCGACCACCTCGACCAGACCGCCGATCGCCGACACCAGCGGCGGACGGCCATAGGCCATCGCCTCGATGGCGACGCGGCCGAGCGATTCCGGACGCCGCGACGGCACGGTGACGATGTCGGCCCAGCGGTAATGCTCAGAAGGATCCGGGATGAAGGGCAAGGCCCTGACCTGTCCGGTGAGCCCCATGGTTTCGACCAGTTCGGCCAGAGCGCGCTCGCGCTCGACACTTTCGAAGGCGCCGCCGACCAGCCGCACCTCGATCCTCGATCTGAGTTCCGCCGGCAGCGAGGCGATCGCCTCCAGAAGCACTTCCTGGCCCTTGATCCGGTTGATGCGGCCAAGCAGCAGCACCCGCAGCGGGCGTTGGCCGTCATAGGTCATCGCTCGCGCCGCCGCCGGACCGGCAACGCCATTGTAGACGACGTAAGAGCGCGCGTATTTGGGCTCGCCGAAGGTGGCGCGCGTCGCTTTCGAGTTGAAGATGAGATCGGCATGGCTCCAGTGCATCAGGCCGACGAGGATCCGGCGCAGCACGCCTTCGGGAATTTCATGGATGTGCAGCAACGCCTTACTGGGCAGCAAGCGCGAGGCCAGCGCATAATCGGCGACGATCGAGGTGTTGACATAGACGAGGTCGCAATCGCTGAGGCGCCGCCATGCCCGCCACAGCGCCACCGGCAGCCGCGCCATCTCGATGGTCGCCAGCTTGAACATCGCCTGGCGCCGCAGCACCCACAGCGGCTCGAAGACGATGCGGCTGGCATGAGGCTCCAGGATTTCGACGATCGGCCCGCTGCGCGGCAAGACCACTTCGATGTCGGCGGACGGAAACGCGGCGCGCAACGCCGCGACGCTCTCCGCGAAGCTGCGGTCGGAACCGTAGAGTTCGTAGCCCTGATGGATGCAAGCAATCCGCATCTTCACATGCATCTTTCTGTCAGGGTGGTGAGACGATTCCGCCGCCTGACGCTATCGGCGGCCGGAAACTTCAAGCCAACACCCCTTTGGACTTCCCTCGTTATCAGTGTGGTCATGAAACGGATGTTGAACCCGGATCACCACATCAATGCTGCACGCCCTCCGCCGATTCTGGCGCGCAGAAGTCCATTTGCAAGGATTATGCCAAGCTAATATATCCATTTGCGGGTCGACTAGCCCCGGCATCGCCTCGTTTCGATACACATACGTTGGGAAGGTTGACCGATAATGAAACAACCACGGCGGTTGGAACAAATATTTTACAACCCGGGTGCGACAATGGCCGGAATCGCGTCTGGCAGGCATATTGCAAGGCTGCGGTTTTAAGATGAGACAGCCTTCCTCAGCGGACCGAGCGGACTTGAAAGCGCCAGCAGCCATGAAATCGGAACAGCCTGCCATCCTGATCCTGGGAACGCGCGGCATCCCAGCCGCCCATGGCGGCTTTGAAACCTTCGCCGAGAAGTTGGCCCTTTTCCTGGTCGCACGCGGCTGGAAGGTCGGCGTCTACTGCCAGGAAGAGGTCGAGCGGGTCGACCAGCGGGTGCGCCTCGACAGCTGGCGCGGCATCGACCTCATCCACATCCAGGTCGCCTCGAAAGGCCCGCGCGCGACGCTGGAATTCGACTGGCAGTGCGTGCTCGACGCCGCGCGCCGGCCCGGCGTCTGCCTGGTGCTCGGCTACAATGGCGCGGTTTTCCTGACCTGGCTCAGGCTGATGCGGCGCAAGATCATCACCAATATGGACGGCATCGAGTGGCGCCGCCCGAAATGGGGACCAGCGGCGCGCACCTGGTTCTGGCTCAATGAGTGGATCGGCGCATGGGCCTCGCACCGCCTGGTCGCCGACCATCCGGTCATTGCCGATCATCTGGCGACGCGCCGGCCGCGCAGCGCCATCGCCACCATCGCCTATGGCGCCGACCCGGTGACATCGGCGCCCGAGGCGCCGGTGCGCGCGCTCGGCCTCGAGCCCGGAAAATACCTGATCTCGATCGCGCGCATCGAGCCCGACAACAACATCCTGCCGATCGTCGAAGCCTTCTGCAGCCAGAAGCGCGACATGAAGCTGGTGGTGCTGGGCACGCTGTCCGATCAGATTCCCTATCACGTCGCGGTCCGCAAGGCGGCGAACGCCTCGGTGGTCCTGCCCGGCGCCATCTATGACCAGGCGGCGGTGAAGGCGCTCCGTTTTCACGCGCGCGTCTATATGCATGGCCACACGGTCGGCGGCACCAACCCGTCGCTGGTCGAGGCGCTGGCCGCCGGCAACATGGTGATCGCGCACGACAATCCCTACAACAGGTGGGTCGCCGGCGCCGCCGCCATCCATTTCACCGACACGCAGAGCTGCGCCGAGAGGATGCAGCAGGCGATGGAGGATGACGCCTTGGTCAAGGCCTGCGGCGAGGCCGCCAGGAAACGCGCCCGCGAAGCCTTCCGCTGGGACGATGTCCTGCTGGCCTATGAGAACGAAGCCTACCGGCTTCTCGGCGTGAGCGCCCCAAGAACGGCCGCGATCGACCGCCCCTCGCCCGGCGCCGTATGACCGACTGGTCGCGACGGCGGGTCCTGAGCACGGCGCTCTCGACGGCGCTGGTGCCCGCTGCCGCGGTGCTGGCGCCGCTTTCTTCCACACAGCCGGCGCAGTCCGCCAGCGGCGAATGGCGCTTCCGGCGCGGCGTCAACGCCTGGCCCTGGTTTGCGCTGACGCGCGAGTTTCCCGCGCCGCGCACCGACTATGACTGGCCGCCCTTCCAGTCGCAGCGGCCGGTGCCGACCCCAGACGACCTCCGCCGGCTGCGCGCCACCGGGCTCGACTTCATCCGCCTGCCCGTCGATCCCGGCCCGTTCCTGGCCGGAGACGCTGCCACGCGCGGCAAGTTGCTGGACATGCTGGATGCCGCTGTCAGCGCCACGCTCGACGCCGGTCTCGGCATCATCGTCAATGTCCAGGCCAACGGCGCCACGCATTACTGGAACCCCGACCGCATGGTCTCCAGCACCGCCGCGCCCGAATTCGCGGCCTATCGCGCACTCGTCGGCGAGTTCGCCGGCAGGCTGGAGCGGTTCACATCAGGAATGGTCGCGCTGGAGCCGGTCAACGAACCGCCGCAATCCTGCGATTCCAACGTCTGGTCGCAGGTCCAGGCATCCCTGCTGACGGCGGCCAGGGCGTCGTCCGCAGCCTTGCCGCTGGTCGTCACCGGCGGCTGCGGCTCGATGGTGAGCGGGCTGGCAGCCCTCGATCCGGCGCCGCTGGCGGCCTTCGAGCCGATCCTGTTCACCTTCCACTTCTACGAGCCCTATCTGTTCAGCCACCAGGGCGCGCCGTGGATGCGCGAGCCGGTCTATCGCGCGCTGAACAATGTGCCGTGGCCGGCCTCCGCCGGTTCGCTCGAACAGACGCTCGCCTCCGTCAGGGCACGCATGGCTGGGGATACCGAGACCTCGGAAGCGGACAAAAGGGCCGCCTATGCCGAAACCGAGCGCGTGCTGAAAGTCTATTTCGACGCCCAGCCGGATCGCTGGTTCATCGACAAATATCTCAGCCAGGCGCGCGCCTGGGCCGACAGCCACGGCATCGCGCCCAACCGCATCATCATGGGCGAATTCGGCGCGCTGCGCACCGACGCCCGCTACACCGCCGCCCCCATCGCCGACCGCGCCCGCTACATATCCGATGTCCGGCAGAGCGCCGAGGCGGCCGGCTTCCCCTGGGCCTTCTGGGACCTCTTCGACGGCATGGGCATGATGGACGACACCACGCGCGCGCTCGACCCTGCGATGGTCGAGGCGCTGGGGTTGAGGATGCCGGGGTAGGCGCCGCTCAATACAGGCCGGCGGGGCAAGCCTGTGACCTTGGACCGGGGATGCGAATGCGCCGACAAGTTTGGTGCCCTCTACCGATAGAGGTTCGGGTGCCTGGCCCTCTCGGCTTGACAATTTCCCGCCCTTTGAACAGCCATGGCGTAAGCTCTTTCATAGGCGTGAGCAGCTCTCTGAAACTTCCGCGGATCAGGCGTCAGGTGTTTATTGATCCCGTCGTACAAAAGGACGGGGACAGCTATCATCGCTTTCCCATCCTCGTTCGGCCGCAACCGACATCTGTCCATTACGCCGAGCAGATCACCGGCAATTGTTGCGGCCCTCTTCAAAAAGGCGTCGTCCTTCCCAGCCAAGAAATCGATATTCGACTGCTTTCCTTGTCCTGCTGAGGCAGTCGATATTGCAAGGTAGATTCCTGCGGTCAATGCAGCACAAACAAAGCCTAGTTTCATTCTTCCCCCCAAAGTTGAATCAAGAAAGCACATTTGCGCAGCACTGAATAGCAGGCGCGCAGTGGCGAAACTCCATCTCCACTTGGCGGTGGACAAGTCGCGAACGTGCCGGCTGGGCGCTCGCAGGCAGAAGATTCTTTTCACAACCACAGGAGCAATCGATGTCGACGCGCTATGGAACTATCATCCCAAACGACGGCGGCCAGGAGGTCGTCTCGAACATCGCCAAGATCGAGGGCGCTGCGCCGTAGGTGAGTTTCGGCAAGGTTGAGAAGGTCGCCGACGGCGTGCTGATCGGCACAATTCACGGCGGCCCCCCGACCGCTGCATTCTACGACCAACGTCACGGCATGGATCCTAGGGTCTGCGCCGCGTCGCTTCGCTCCTTGCTCCGCCCTAGGATGACGAAACGCGGGGTTGCGTCTGGGGTCGGTGCCCCGCTTGTACCCTTTGGCCCACACCCCGCGCCGGCCTGTAAAGCACCAGCGCGATCACCACGAATTTGGTCATCAGCGTCGTCTTCGAGGCCAGGCTCTCGGAGGTGTTGAGCAGGATCAGCCAGCCCAGCATCGTCAGCCAGATACCGGCATGGCAGCGGCGCGCCACTTCGTGCATGAACAGGGCGAAGCCGACAAACAACAGCAAGGTGAAGAAGGCGCCCTGGTAGAGGATCAGGCGGATGATCGGGTTTTCGATGCCCTGCTCGAGGCCGCTGATGCGGCGCAGGCTTTCGATGAGATCGATATCAGGCCCCACGATCAGGTCGCGCAGTTCGAAATGCTTGAAGAGCTCGAACATTTCGACGCGGGCATTGGCGCTGCCACTGTCCGACACGAAGCGCTCCAGCAACGCGTCGAAGAAGCCGTATGACGCCGCGACCGCGATGACCACCGGCACCAGCGCGGCAAGGATGAGGCCGAGTGCCGCGCCAAGCAGGTTGACGCGTCCCGTGCGCAGGCTGCGCAGGCCCTGGATAAGCAAGTAGCAACCGCCCAACACGATCGTCGTCACCATCGCGGAGCGGCCGCCAAACGCGACCAGCGCCGCGAATTGCAGGCCGATCAATCCGAGCCGCACTGGCATGGACAGCGATCTCGAACCGGAGAGCAGCGCCAGCACATAGATCGAGGTGACCGTGGCGTTGGACAGCGGATGGCCCTGCAGTGCCGTCGAGCGCAAGTCACTCATGAACACCTCGCCGTCGAGGCGATAGGGGAAGATCAGCGTCTTGGTGGCGAACTCGAACAAAGCGAGCAGAGCGTTCACGGTCATGATGGCGTGAACGACGGTCTGCATCCGGGCGAATGTCTTCTCGTCGTCCTCGCCCAGCATCATCACCAGCAGCGCCGGCGCCACGAAGGTGTCGATCATGCCGGCCATGCCGGGACGCTGCCTGGCGATGACGACGACCAGCAGCACGATCGACATGACCGCCATCAGCGTGCTGGCCGGCCGCCGGTCGGCAACGGCGACCATATAGCCGACCGGATTGCCGAAGGTGCAGGCGCGCCAGGCAAACACCAGCACGAGCAGATAGGTCGACGGATGGATCTTGGTGGCAGGGTTGCCGGTCAGGCCATCGTAATTGTAGCCCACCAGCCACAGCATGCCGCCGGAAATGCCGAACAGCAACGCCACCGTTGCGACCAGGCCAAAGCTGGTCAACCAATCGACGGAGCTGCCGGCGACTCGACCCGAACCGGCCCAGCCGGTTGCCGGGTTGGTGGCCCGGACAGCAGCCATGTCAGGCCGCCTCGTCGACCAGCAAGGCGCCGGTCGGCAACCGCCCCATGACGGAAATGGCCTGCGAGGCCGCCGTGACGTCGGCCATCGGCGTCGAGTTCAGAGTCGCGACCATGACGATCTCGTCAACCATCGCGACCAGCGGCGAGGCGTTGAGATTGTCGGCCAGCGCGCCGCCGTCGACGACGACGAGGTCGAAGTTGCGGCCCGCCTGGGCCAGCATATGCTGCGTGAAATAGACGCCCTGCGCCTCGGAGAAGACGGCCGTTTGCCGGCCCCTGCCCAGCACCGCGACATTGCTGCCGGCCGTGCGCTGGCTCACCGCCTCGAAGGCATATTCGCCGCGCAGCACGTCGAGGAGACCGGGTTGCGGTTCCTTCTTGCCGCCGCTGACGTTGTTGGTGTCGATGAACAGGACGCGGCTGCCCCTGGCGGCCGCGGCATTGGCGAGCAGCCGCGCCACCCGGCCCCGATGCGCGGCGTCTTCCGGCGGCGACGTCAGCAGGACGGACGGCACCAGCGGCCAGTTCGGCGGACGCCGGCTGGAAGCGAACAGGCGCCTCAGCGCCAGGCCCGCGACCGCATCCGTCTTCTGTCCGGCCGCGGCGGCGGCGCCGCCGAAAGGCCACCAGCGGCGGCCGCTGCCCGATTTTGCCGGCAGCACACCGAACACCGGCGCGTCGATGGCCGATTGCATCTGCGCGCTGGAAAGCACCGTCGGCGAGGAATATTCCGCGATCAGCGCCAGAGCGGTGCCCAGCCCCAGCCCGCCGAACAGGGCGCCGAACAGCAGCAGCGGCAAGGGCGGCCAGCTCTTCTTCAAGGCGGGCATGGCCTGCGAGATGATGCGCGCATTGGTGCTGTCGACGTTGATCTGCTCGCGCGTTTCCTGCGCCCGCTGCAGATAGGTAGCGTAGACCGAGCGCACGGCCTCGAGGTCGCGCTGCAATTCGCGCAGCTTGACCGAGGCCTGGTCGGTGTCGAGCGACTTGCTCTTCATCCCGGCGACCTTGGCTTCCAGCGCCTGCTGGTTGGCCAGCGCCCGCTCGTAATCGGTCTCGGCGGCGGCGCCGATGCGGCCGAGTTCGCGCGCGATGAGGGCGCGCGTGTCGCGCAGTTGCTGCTGTGCGGCGATCATCGAGGGGTGGCGCGGCCCGAGTTCCGTGCCGAGTTGCGAGACCTGGTCGACGAGCGTCGCCTCCTGCGCCCGCAGGCTGGAGATGACCGACGAGCGCATGGCTTCCGAGGTGGCGTCCGGCGCGCCGCCGGACCGGCGCAGCTGGTCGACCTGCGCCTTCAGCGCGGCGGTGCGGCTTTGCGCGGCCGACAGCTGCGTGTTGATCTCGGTCAGTTCCTGGTCGCTGACCAGATTGCCCGCCGCCATCACCATGTTGTGGGCGGATTTGTAGGCCTCGACGGCGTTTTCGGCCTGCTGCACGCGCTTGCGCTGCTCGTCCAGCCGCGCGGTGATGGAATCGGAAGCATCCGTGGCCATCTTCGCGCGTGCGCTCGCCTGGTCGGCCAGGTAGGCCTGCGCGACGGCATTGGCGAGCTTGGCCGCCTTGTCGGCGCTCTTGGCGGTGACGATCACGTCAAGGACCAGCACCTTGTCGGCCCGCTTCACCGCCAGCCGCCGGCGCAGCGCATCGAGCGTCTTGCCCGTCCTGTCGGTTTCGGCCGAGCCCCCGCCGCCGAGCAAACGGCTCAACAACCCGCCCTGCCCGTTGAATTCCGGATCCTCGGTCAGGTTGGTCGCCTGGATGGCCTTGAGCAGCACGCCTGTCGACTGAACGACGCTGACCTGGCTTTCCACCATGGTGATGCCGCCATCGGGCGGAACGCGGCTCGGATTGACGTCGTTGGTGACCACCTGCAGGTCTTGCGGATCGATGAGGATTTCCGAAACGGAGCTGTAAAGCGCCGGCGTGAACAGCCCATATAGCAGCGCCCCAAGGGTCAGCAGCGCGGCGGTGGCGATGATCAGGAAACGACGCCGCACCAAGATGCGCTTCAAATCACCCAGCTCGACGGTCGAGGATGCATAGGACGCCGTCGGCAATGGCTCCGGAGCAGCATATTGCATCGGCTCGGGAGCAGGTTGTTGCGGCAACGAGAGCAGGGATGATTGCAAAGGTCGCTCCGACAACACTCCATGTGCCTGCAAAGATTAGATTGCGGCCTCAGCCTAGCTATTCCTTCAACTGTTAAAACACTGTTAATTATGTTGAGAGCTCGTCTGATTTTCGGCTGGGCGTTTACGCATTTTTGGCACGGAGTTTGCGTAATATTAGGCACAGGTGCTGATACGGGCGCGAGCGAGCAGGAGACGAGTGGAAATGGGGCAGCACTTGAGTCCAGCCCTGCCGTGCCGCCATCTCCCCTGCCCTGATATCGAACACCGGCCAGATACGAGACATCACAACGCCGGGGGTGCGACATGCGAGTGAGCCTGCGCCTGGACAGCGAGTGCGTCCGTGCTTTTCACCTGCTGTTGCTGCAGCGGCTGGCGGCACTGGCGCAGGTCGAGGTGTCCGTCGACGCCAGGCCGGCTGGGGGCGGCATTCCCAGCAGCGTCGCGGCTTTGTTTCAGCTTGAAACGGTCCTCCATGGCCTGCCGACGGACGGGCTGGCCAAGCGCCTGCCGCTGTCGGCGCTGGCGCCTTATCGCACGCAGCCACCCGCCTCCCCTGACCTGGTGATCGACCTCTGCGGCGATGTGAGCCTGGAAGGAACCCGCGTCTGGTGCGTCACCTATGACGGCGCTGCCGGCGAAGCGGCCCTGCTGGCACTGATCCTCGACGGCCGCACGCCGGTTGCCCGCATCGAGGAGAACGGCGCCACCGTCGCCGAGGGACGCCTGGGCACCGAATATGGCGGCATCGCGCTTGCCTCCTTCCAGGACATGCTGGCGCGCACGGCAAGCCTGATCCTTGCGGCAATCACCGGCGCGGCGCGGACCTTGCCCGTTCTGCCCGAACCGGCGCAAGCCGGTGCCTCGCCACAGATACCCTCGCCCACCAAGCTCGGCATCCGGGCGGGCAAGGCGCTGGCGCGGCGCATCGTCCAGAAGATCTACCACCTCTGCTACAACGCCCCGCACTGGAAGGTCGGCTGGCGCCAGACCAATGGCCGCGATCTGTTCGACCTGCGCGCGCATCCGGCTTCGGGCTGGCAGGTGCTGCCCGACGACGGCAGCCGCTTCTACGCCGATCCGTTCCCGATCCTGTACCAGGGACAGGTGACGCTGTTCGTCGAGGACTATATCCACCGTCTGGGCCGGGCCATCATCTCCGCCGTGCCCTTCGGTCCATCGGGGCCGATCGGACGTCCCGAACCGGTGCTCGACCTGCCCTATCACCTTTCCTACCCCTTCGTCTTCGAGCGCGACGGCGAGGTCTGGATGGTGCCGGAAAGCTGCGCCAACCGCACGGTCGATCTCTACCGCGCCACCGCCTTTCCCGGCGGCTGGGTCAAGGAAGCGACGCTCTTGTCCGACATCGTCGCCAGCGACGCCACGCTGGTCGAGCATGGCGGGCGCTGGTGGCTGTTCGCCACCGTCCGCGACGGCGGCGGCGCCTTCTCCGACGCGCTGCATCTGTGGTCGGCGCCGGACTTTCGCGGACCTTGGACGCCGCATCCCAAAAATCCCGTACTGGTCGACATCGCCTCGGCGCGGCCGGCCGGCCGCATGGTCGAACGCAATGGCCAATTGCTGCGTCCGGTGCAGGATTGCCGCAGGAGTTATGGTGCAGCCCTCGGCATCGCACGCGTCGCTCACCTTGATTTGAACGGCATGGAGCAGGACGTCGAGACCATCTTAACTCCTGGCGCGCTATGGAATGGACGCAAGCTGCACACGCTCAACGAGGCGGGCGGCCTGGAATTCATCGATGGCTCGGCGATCGCGCCGCGCTGGAAACAACAGGCCCGGCGTTAAGGTAAACAAGTGTTACTACCGGGCACGCGCATGGGTTGCTTGAGGTTGATAAAAGGCTGGAAGATATTTTCCACCACAGATTGTAGAGAGAACAATGACCAGCAGAAAGGGCAGTTGACATGACCCCCGCTGAGGCTGCCCCGGCCGAAGTCGACGTGGCGATCATTGGCGCCGGAATGGCTGGCACCACTCTGGCAACGGTGTTGGGAAACGCCGGCCGCAAGGTGGCGCTGATCGACCCGCACCGCGTCCATCACGACGAGTTCCGGGCCGAGAAGATCGGCGCGAACCAGATGCAACTGTTCGAGAAGCTCGGTCTCGACAAGATGGTCATGCCTCTCGTCACCCCGTTTACCGACGTCGATGTCTTCCGCCTCGGTCAATTCTTCGCGCGTGAAAAGAAGTGGGAATACGCATTTTCCTACGGCGCGCTGATCAATGGCCTGCGCGATGCCTTGCCGTCGCAGGTACCGCTGACAGTCGGCAAGGTAACCGAGGTCTTGACCGGGCCGGACCGGCAGCGGCTTGTGCTGGCCGACGGCACCGTCATCAATGCCCGCCTGCTGGTGGTGGCCACCGGCTACAGCGAATTGGTGCGGCGCGCCATCGGCGTCGAGCGCATCGAACTGTCGAAGGCGCATTCGCTGTCGATGGGATTCGACCTCGCCATTGCGCCGCGTGATTGCGCCTTTCGGGCCGTCACCTGCTACGGCAAGCGGGCCTCGGACCGCGTCGCCTATCTCACCGTCTTTCCCATCGGCGACCGGATGCGGGCGAACATGTTCGTCTATCGCACCGTCGCCGACCAGTGGACGCGCGATTTCCGCGCCGATCCGCAAAAGATGCTTTGCGAACTGATGCCCGAAATATCGGCGCAGTGCGGCAACTTCGAAGTGGCAAGCCCCGTCGAGGTCAGGCAGGTCAATCTGACCACGACGCAAGGCCATCGTCGCGACGGGGTCGTCTTCATTGGCGATGCATTCGTGACGACATGCCCGACGCCGGGCGTCGGCATCGGGCGGGTCATGATCGATGTCGATCAGCTCCATTCGGTTCACATTCCGCGCTGGCTGGAAACGCCAGGCATGGCGGCTGACAAGATCAGCGCTTTCTATGACGACCCGGTCAAGGTGGCCTCCGATGAGGAAGGCATGCGCGTGAGCATCTACGCCAAGCAGATCACCACCGAAACCGGACTGGAATGGCGCGTGCGGCGCCTGCGCAACAACACGGCGCGGCAGCTGATGATCCTCGGCCGCAAGGTGCGCCAACTGGCACCGCGGCGGGAGCCCGGCATGGCGTGAGGGTCTTCCCCCCTCACCCCAGCTGCAAGCCGGCCTTCCTCGCCGCCTCGCGCAGGAACGGCAGGCCGACGCCGATCACATCGTCGGGATTCTCCGCCACCGGCCGCCACACGGCGAGCCCGCCGGCGATGTCGACATCGACATGGTTCATGCTTTCCAGCGTGATGGCGCCGGTGTAGCCGATATCGGCTATGGCCTTCATGCAGGCCGCCCAGTTGAGCATGCCGCGACCCGGCACGCCGCGATTGGCTTCCGAGACGTGGACATAGCCGAGATAGGGTGCTGCCGCCCGGAAACCGGCCTCGAAACTCTCCTCCTCGATATGCATGTGATAGGTGTCGAGATGGATGAAGATGTTGTCGGCGCCGACACGTTCGATGATGCGCGTGGCGTCGATGCCGCGGTTGATCAGATGCGTCTCGTAGCGGTTGCAGGGCTCGATGCCGAGCTTCAGCCCATGCGCCTTGGCGGCCTTGGCGGCGCGCACCAGGAAGCGGCACATGCCGTCGATCTCCTGTTCGGTTGGCGCCCGTCCGGACGTCTTGCCGATCGTGCCATAGGTGACGCCGCCCAGCCCGCCGCTGCCCACCGCTTCGCAGACGCCGAAGGCCGGTTCGAGAAAGGCCAGCGCCTCATCCGGCCGTGCCACAACATCGAGTGAAGCAGGCAGCCCAAGCGACGGAATAAGCTCGACATTCCACCGTTCAGCGAAAGCGCGCGTGCGCACAGTGTCGATCTCCTCGGGACGCAGCAGCGGGATTTCGAGCAGGCCGATGCCGAGCCCCTTCAGCCGCTCCATCTGCGGTTCGATCAGCTCCAGATCCCAGACCGGGGCGATGGCGAAAGTGTGCAGTCCAAAAATGTTCATCTCAGCCTCTCTGTTCGTGCGCCGCCGCGGCCGCGGCGTTGCCAGCGGTGCGGCTATTGCAGGCTTCCGGAATGCGGGCCGTTGCCTGGCGAGCCAACGGATTCCCGCATCAAAACCCGGCAAGGCTCGAGCCGCGCGGTCGGCGGCCCCGCCTCGCCTTCAATCCTGGCAAACAGCGCCTCCATGGCGTGGCCGGCGATCTGGCGCACCGGCTGCACGACGGCGGCGATGGCCGGCCAGGTCACCTGCATCCATTCGGCATCATCGAAGCCGACCAGCGAAATGTCGTTGGGGCAGTGCCAGCCGCGCCGGCGGAACTCCGACAGCGCCACCAGCGTGCCCTTGAGGAACAGCGAATAGACCGCCGTCGGGCGTTCGTTCCGGCCTTCGCCCTTGTCAAAATAGTCGCGCAACTGCGCCCTGAGCGGCTCGACATCGGTTTCGGCAAGCACGACATCGATGCGCACATCCGGCGCCAGTTGCAGCGCGGTGGTGCGGAACCCGTCGAGACGGGCGCGCACCGTCGCCGCCTGCTCGCCAAGGCCGACCACCAATATGTGGCGATGCCCCTTGCCGATCAGCGCGTGCGCCACTTCGGCGCTGGCCGCGGCACTGTCAGCCGACACCGTGTCGAAAGCGTCGTCGGAGAGCACGCGGTCGATCAGCACGCCGGTCATGCCGTTGGCCTTCATGAAGGCGGCCGCCGGGCCGTGCTCGTTGCGCACCGGCGCCAGCACCACGCCCGCGACGCGCCAGTCATGCATGCGGGCGAGGATTTCCGTTTCACGTGCTTCGGATTCGCGGCTCGATGCCGCCACCAGCGTGTAGCCGCGCTGCTCGGCGAGGCTTTCGAGCTGGGTGACCATCTGACCGAAGAATTCGCTTTCGAATTCCGGCATGATGGCGCCGATGATGCGGCGCTTGGCCCGGCGCATGTCCGAGGCCAGCGGATCGACGCGGTAACCAAGCTGTTCGATGGCATCGAGGACGCGCTGCGCATTCTCGGGCTTGACCGTAGTGACGCCGGCCATGACCTTGGAGACGGTGGCGGCGGACACGCCGGCGCGGCTGGCCACGTCGTGGATCGACGCACGCCGCTGCTGGTCCTGCCTATGCGCCATTGCTCCTCCTCCCGAGGCGCGGACAGAGGCATTTTCTGTCCGCTCGAGAAATGAGTAAATCGATTTTTCGCGGTTGTAAATCGGTTCACCGGCGGTATTTTAACCGCCGAGCCGCATATCGCCCCGCAACTGTACAACGGTTTTGGGATAACGACATGCGCAAAGCAAAAACGCGCGATAGCATCGCGCCGGGGAGGAATCGTCATGCCAAACAAGACCTTGCCGCTGGTCGTCAGCGCGCCGGAACCACGCTCGCTCGAGTTGATCTTCACGCCGCCGCAGCTGGCGCGCTTCAGGGCAAAATACCGCATCGTCGAAACCACGGCCGATGGCGTCGCCAAGCTGCCGGCCGATGTGCTGGCCGAGGCCCGCTATATCGTCGGCCAGCCGCCGATCTCGCCGGAAACGCTGGCTGAGATGAAAGCGCTGCGCTGCGTCTTCAATGTCGAGACCAACCTGCTCAACAACATGCCATACGAGACGCTGTTCGCGCGCGGCATCCATGTCGTCACCACCGGTCTGGTCTTTGCCGAGCCGGTGGCCGAGCTTGGCCTCGCCATGGCGCTCAACCTTGCCCGCGGTATCGTCGATGCCGATCTCGCCTTCCGCAAGGGCGAGGAACTGTGGGGCGGCGACGGCAATCTGACGGCCCGGCTCTTGTCCGGCGCCGATGTCGGCATCATCGGCTTCGGCGATCTCGGCCGCGCGCTCAACCGCCTGTTGTCGGGCTTCCGCACCCGCACCAAAGTCTTCGATCCCTGGCTGCCGCCGTCGATCCTGACCGACAATGGCGTCGAGCCGGCCTCACTCGACGATGTGCTGACGCAGAGCGACTTCGTCTTCGTCGTCGCCTCGGTGACCTCCGAGAACCAGGGTTTTCTCGGCGCCGACGCCTTTGCCTCGATGCGCAGGGGCGCCGCCTTCATCCTGCTCAGCCGCGCCGGCGTGGTCGATTTCCCGGCGCTGATGGCGGCGGTGAAGAGCGGCCACATCGTCGCTGCCAGCGACGTCTTCCCGGAAGAGCCGCTGGCGAGCGACCATCCGGTCCGCGCCCTGCCCGGCTTCCTGCGCTCCGCCCACCGCGCCGGCGCGCTCGACATTGCCTTCAAGCGCATGGGCGACATGGTGCTGGAGGACATGGACCTGATCGACCGCGGCCTGCCGCCGCTGCGCTCCAAGCGCGCCGAGCGCGAGACGGTCTCGCGCATGCGCTCCAAGCCGGTGGACAGGAACTGATAGAAGGCGGTCGTTTCGCTGATTTGTCCGTGGCTTGAGAAACACCGCACGCCATACACAGGCTCAAACTCCAATGGCCGCGCCATGACCGTGCTCGCGGTTGCCAATTGCACTATTGCTAATTTAGTGACAACTTAATTAAAGGATGCTGGCATTGGATGGATTCCAACCCACGGGTTGGAAATGGGGGTGGAAAGCGATATGTACTTTCCGCAATTTCTGGTCGGGATGTCCGCAACGACCATCGGCGTTGCGATCTGGGCCTATTTGGCGACCGGGTCGATCTGGGCGACCCTTGGCTGGTCGGCGTTGACGCTGGTCGTCCTGCAGGCCGGTTACTTCGGCCTGGTCATGCGCCTGATATTCAGGCGATCATCGGAACCATCGGACGCACGCCCGGCGACAGATTCGACAAGCATGGTCGACATGGTGCTGGAAGACATGAACCTGATCGACCGCGGCCTGCAGCCGCTGCGCTCCAAGCGCAAGACGGTCTCGCGCATGCGCTCCAAGCCGATGGACAAGAACTGACAGAAGAGCAGAAAGGCGCATTTGCGCCGTCCTGCCTGCTCGCTTGACAATGAGCCGGCATGCAACGACCCTGAACAATTCGAACGGGAGGGGGACTCATGCGAAAGCCCTATGACAAGCCGACCTTGGTCAAGCGGCAGAAGCTGTCGGCGGTGACAGCGCAGCAAGCAGCCTCGGGCAGTGGTCCAATCGGCCCGGCCGGTTAGTTTCTCGACACATTTTGAGTGATTGAAGACCTGCCGCCGGCAGGCAATATCCATCGCGCGTTGCACTACCGCAAACCGTGGAGATTGGCCGGCGCCTCTCCGAGATTCGTCATCCTAGGGCGAAGCAGCCGCGCAGCGGCGTCGCGTAGACCCTGGGATCCATGCCGTGACCTTGGTCGAAGGGCGCAGCGGAGCAGGACCGCGGCAACGCTTCGGAGTCCCGGCATGGATCCTCGGGTCTGCGCTGCGTCGCTTCGCTCCTTGCTTCGCCCGTGGATGACGAAGCAATGGGCGTTTGCACCAATCGTCAAACGGTATCCGTCTGGAAGCGCGCCGCAGCCAAGCGCCCCCTCGATCCCGCTCGGCTCGGTCCGCAGGCCCCTATTTTAGCGCCAACTTGACAAAAGTCGCGTGCATGCGCTTACCTCAGCCATTGCCAAGGAAAGGGGGATTGCATGAAAAAGACCTATCAGAAGCCGCTTTTGGTGAAACGTGACAGGCTGTCGGCCATAACCGCTAACTGCACCCCATCGAATCCCTGCGCGGCCTGATTTTTTACACGGGGGACGAGGCCATGAAGAAAACCTACGCCAAGCCGACGCTTTTGAAGCGGGAGAAACTCTCGGCGGTTACCGCGGATACTTGCACCTCGGTTTGCGTCTGAATCGAAGGCCTGTCGAAGGACTGAGGCCTGAAACATCGCGAGGTCTTGCGACCTCGCGCCACGAAGATTTGGCTGATCCGCAAGGCCCCCAAAGCTCTAGCCCCGAGATGGCGGCCTCCTGTTGTGATGGAACGATCGTCCCGCTGACAGGTTGTGCAAACGGCCGGGCGGTGGGACGCCCGGCCTACTCCAGAAGGCCCGTCACGATTCGCGTCGGTGGCGGGCCTTTTCGTTTGGCGTCCTCCCTTCGAGGAGCGGAACTTTCCAAACAAAGCGACGTTGGTCTCCGCAAACATTCCGCGAAAGGAAATCCCATGGGAAGCACCAGCGACAAGGCCTCGGGTCTCGCCAATCAGGCCGTCGGCAAGGCCAAGGAAGGTGTCGGCAAGGCCGTCGGCAATGACCGCCTGCGCGCCGAAGGCGCCGCACAGGAAGCCAAGGGCAAGGTCCAGAAGGCTGTCGGCGACGCGAAGTCGGCCGTCAAGGACGCGACCAACAAGACCGCCGCCGCGATCAACAAGAACCTCTGAGGGTTCTTCGCTCTCAAAGTTGAAGGCCGCCGTGCGAACGGCGGCCTTCTTCATTTGTGGATTTGAAAACGGCAGGGAACACATTGCCATCCCGGAGATTGAGGAACCAGCGCAGCCCGCGCATTGGCCCCAGGGATTTCCAGTCATGGCGAAGCAAGCATCCAAATTGGCCGCGGCGGCCGCGACCATCCACGATCAGAAACTGCAGCGCGGCGAAGGCGGCGAACTGCACCAGACCGCCTCCGGTTCGACAGAGGTGCTGACCACCGCGCAGGGCGGACCAGTCGCCGACGACCAGAACTCGCTGAAGATCGGTGCCCGTGGCCCGACAGTGCTCGAAGACTTCCACTTCCGCGAAAAGATCTTCCATTTCGATCACGAGCGCATTCCCGAGCGCGTCGTCCATGCGCGCGGCTATGGCGCGCATGGCTATTTCGAAACCTATGAATCGCTGGCCAAATACACGCGTGCCGACATCTTCCAGCGCGCCGGCGAAAAGACGCCGGCTTTCGTGCGCTTCTCCACGGTCGCCGGCAACAAGGGCTCCGCCGACCTTGCCCGCGACGTGCGCGGCTTCGCCGTCAAGCTCTACACGCAGGAAGGCAATTGGGACATTGTCGGCAACAACATGCCGGTGTTCTTCATCCAGGATGCGATCAAGTTTCCTGACCTGATCCACGCCGCCAAGGCCGAACCCAACAGCGACTTCCCGCAGGCGCAGACGGCGCATGACAATTTCTGGGATTTCATCTCGCTCACGCCGGAAAGCATGCACATGATCATGTGGGCGATGTCGGACCGCGCCATCCCGCGCTCGCTGCGCTTCATGGAAGGGTTCGGCGTCCACACCTTCCGGCTGCTCAACGCCAAGGATGAATCGACCTTCGTCAAATTCCTCTGGAAGCCGAAGCTCGGCATGCAATCGGTCGCCTGGAACGAGGCGGTCAAGATCAACGGCGCCGACCCCGACTTCCACCGCCGCGACCTCTGGGACGCCATTCACGCCGGCAATTTCCCGGAATGGGAGCTGCAGCTGCAGCTGTTCGACCAGGCCTTCGCCGACAGTTTCGACTTCGACATCCTCGATCCGACCAAACTCATTCCCGAGGAGGTGTTGCCGCCGATCGCGGTCGGCCGCCTGGTGCTCGATCGCATGCCCGACAATTTCTTCGCCGAGACCGAGCAGGTCGCGTTCATGACGCAGAACGTGCCGCCCGGCGTCGACTTCTCCAACGACCCGCTGCTGCAGGGCCGGAACTTCTCCTATCTCGACACGCAGATCAAACGGCTGGGCAGCACCAACTTCACCCACCTTCCGATCAACGCGCCGAAATGCCCCTTCCACAACTTCCAGCAGGATGGGCACATGGCGATGCGCAACCCTGTCGGCCGCGCCAACTACCAGCCCAATTCATGGGATGAAGGCCCGCGTGAATCCCCGGCCAAGGGGTTCCGGTCGTTCGCTGAAGTCGAAGCCGGACCGAAGGCGCGTTTGCGGTCGGAGACCTTTGCCGATCACTACAGCCAGGCGCGCCAGTTCTACATCAGCCAGCAGCCCGTGGAGCAAGGCCACATCGCTTCGGCCCTGACCTTCGAGCTGAGCAAGGTGCAGACGCCGGTCATTCGCGAGCGCATCGTTTCCCACCTTCTCAACATCGACGATGCGTTGGCTCGCAAGGTGGCGGATGCGCTCGGCCTGAAGGCGATGCCGAAGCCCGCCGATGCGGAGGTGCCGACGCGTCGGGATCTTCCCGCGTCGGATAAGCTCAGCATCCTCAAGAACGGCCCCGGCCGTTTCGAGGGCCGCAAGCTCGGCATACTGGTGACCGACGGCACCGACGCGGCTCTGCTCAATGCCCTGAAGCAGACGCTGACCAAGGCCGGCGCCAAGTTCGAAATCATCGCGCCGAAGGTCGGCGGCGCCAAGGCGAGCGACGGCAGTTGGATCGACGCGCAGCAGATGATATCAGGCGCGCCGTCGGTCCTCTATGATGCGGTCGCGCTTTTGCCGGCGAAACCCGCAATGGCCGATCTGCTGAAGGAATCCACCGCCCGCGACTTCGTCGCCGACGCCTTCGCGCACTGCAAGTTCATCGGCTTCGTCGAGGCGGCGGCCCCGCTGCTGGACAAGGCCGGCGTTGCCGAGGACGAGGCGGTCATTGCGCTGGCATCGCCCAAGGATGTCGCGGGCTTCGTCACCAGGCTCGGCGAGTTGCGCTTCTGGGCACGCGAACCGAAGGTGAAGCTGGGCTAACTTCGAACATAGCTCGGTCCGCTCGAGAGCAAAGGCGCCGTGACCAAGTAAGCACGGCGGCTTCGCCCTTTCGACAGGGCTTGCGTATATAAGCGGTATGTCGGTCCTCGATTCTGCGAAGCAATGGGCGCGCAACATCAAGCGCGATGTCGTGGCACTCTGGCTGGCCGCGCGTGATCCGCGCGTTCCATGGTATGCAAAGGCCACTGCTGGCGCGGTCGCGGCCTACGCTCTAAGCCCTATCGACCTGATACCGGACTTTATTCCGATCATCGGCTATCTGGACGACCTCATCATTGTGCCGCTCGGCATCATGCTTGCCGTCAAGCTGGTGCCAGCCGATCTCATGCAAGAGTTCCGAGACGAGGCGACACGCCGCGCCAAGCCGGTAGGCAAGGCAGGGCTGGCGTTCGTGGTCGCGGTCTGGATCCTGGCGGCGCTTGTGTTGCTCTGGCTGTTCTGGCCGAAGCCAGCTTAGGCCGCCAAAGTCATGACGGACCTGAAGCCTGCAGTCTGGACAGTTGCTTCTCGGCTTCTTCGACAGCATTGGCCTTCACCCTGTCGAAGTCGATCATCGCTTCCAGGTGGCCATGGTCCGTGATGGATTTCCGCACCATCCGCATTGCCAGGATGGCGTCCGCCATGTTCGATGGGACAGGCTGAGCCCTACGCGTCCGAAGGGTCACTCCGCGTCGTGTCCGGGTTGGTCCGGAAAATCCGGCTGAGAATGTCGCGCGCGATCTCGGCCCGATGCCTGTCCTGGCCGCGCAACTCAGCCCCACCTAGCTTTGCGGGCGCGCCGCCCTTGTGATCCCACACCATCCAGTTGCCGGAATCTTCCTTCAGGCACTCGAATCTGTCCCCTGGCATCAGGCGGGTCTATCTCTCGGCATCAGCGTCTCCATTCACAGGCCCCGCAATCGAGGCATTTTCACCGCTGGCCATGCCGGGTTGGATTTGGATGGTGGCCGTGTCCCGTGTCGGCCAAGGCGGCATCCGAGGTCCGCCGCGTCTGGAGGCTAGCGAGTTGCCGGTGACCGAACAATGAAGAAGGTCGCTTGGTACGTTTCCGACAGTTCGCGGCACTGGCTAACCGATTGTCGGAAGCGTACAGTCGCCCGTCGCTGGCCGTTGAATGGGCGCTGGCGCTTGAAAGAGCCGATCGCGCTTTCGCCCCACCGATGGGAAAAGCGATGATGCCAAACGGTTCGGTGGACTCAAATCAGCTTTTGATCCTGGCCAAAGTGCTCGACGAGTATTGTCGCCGGGCCGGCATTGGTGCCGGGCACGCGGCGCGGGAACGGCTTGGCCGCCGCGTCATGGAGCTGTTCCAGGGCGGCATGGACAAGTCCTCGGAATTGCATGCCGCCATGAACTCCAGCTACGCCGAATGGCTCGGCGAAGTCGATCGCCTGCCTTCATCTTCGCAACAGCCTGCCTTGTGGGCGATCGACCCTGCAATCACGGAACCATCCTGTGCCGAGACTGTTGATTCAGGTGGCGGCGGAGCATTGCGCTTCCCTCAAGCTGATGCGGTGGAGCACTCCGCCAATTCGTCGCCACACCCCTCCACAGAAGAGTTGTAAGTAAGCAGCGCATCCAGCTGCAGGTGCGCTTTTGTTTTCCTTGGCTATGCCCGGAATGACTCGCTATCGGAATGTCGAAAGCGTACAGTTCTCCTGTCGCTAGCCACTGAACGGGCGCTGGCGCTTGAGAGTGTCGATCGTACTCCCGCCCCTGCGGGAGTTGCGCATTGAACTACGAAATTCCAAAATCGACTGTCACCGGCGAGGCACTGGCCGACGAAACCTTGGCTCAGCCAAGATTCCGAAATGAACTGTTGCGCAAGATGAGCGAGCAGGACCTTGCGCTGCTTGAGCCCGGTCTGCAGCGGACAGCTCTGCCGCTGAGAATGCCGCTTGTGACGCCCGGCGTGCCGATCGCAGCCGCCTACTTTATCGAGCACGGAATTGCGTCGGTGGTCGCGCGCACGTCCGGCGGCCAGGAGGCGGAGATCGGGTTCATCGGCTTTGAGGGAATGGCTGGATATTCGCTGGTGATGGCCGACAACCGCTCGCCGCAAGCCTGCTTCGTGCAACTCGAAGGCGAAGCGATGCGCCTTGATGCAAGCAGCTTTGACGCCGCTCTGACGACCAGCCCTACATTGCGATTGTTCCTGTTGCGCTTCGTCAATTCCCTGCAGATCCAGACCGGGTATACCGCACTTGTCAACGCACGGCTGAAGTTGGCAGGTCGCCTGGCTCGGTGGTTGCTGATGTGCGACGACCGCGTGGTGGGCGTGCGGTTTTCCATTACCCACGAATTCCTCGCCACGATGCTTGGCGTAAGACGGCCAGGCGTCACCATCGCCCTGCAAGAATTGGAAGGTCTCGCTCTGATCCGATCGCGCCGGGGTGAGGTTGTCATCCTGGACCGGCCTGGGCTGATTGCGCTGGCGCGCGGCGGATATGGGGTACCGGAAGCTGAATATGCCAGGCTTTTGGGAGAGGTCGGTTCGGAGTCTGAATTGACTGGCTAACGGATTGTCGGAAGCGTACAATTCTCAAGTCGTCCGCCGTCTACGGCACACGGACGCTTGGGAGCCAAATCAGGTGCTTTCGCCCTTTCGGGAGGAAAGTCATGACTGAAGCAGAACAACCAAACATTATGCCGCCCAATCTTATTCCAGATGGCGTCGAAGTCACCGAGACCATGGGCGAATGGCGTGTTCGGGTCGTTATCAACGGCAAAGCGCACTTGAGCACGTTTGATGTGGAATCCTACGCCCGGTCCTTTGCCGATAGCCAGCGCATGCGCGTAGGGCTGACCCGGCTCGCTTCACGCCTTTAGCGCGAATTGCCCGCGCCTCCAGATTGTCGGTTTGGTACCAATACTAACCAAAGAAATGTCGGAACCGTACGGTTTTCACCAAGCAAACATCGAAGTCTATAAAAATTTAATATTATTCGACCGATGCGCCATAGTTAATAGACGGCGCCTTTTTTAAATGCTTAATCAAAATGTCATCAGCTTTTGCACGGGCGCTGGTGCTTGAGAGCGCTTAACATTCTCCCGCCCAAGCGGGAGCTATGCAGTGACCGTCAACCGGCCAAACATGTTTTCCGGAATTCCGAATGAGCGAAGTGGCGGCACCATTTCGGTGCTTTGTACACTTCCTCAAATGGCCGACGCCCTGGCAGACGGCTGGCCATCCGATGGCCCCATGTTTCTGGCGGCACTTGCCGCTCCCGACAGCTACATGAAGGAGTGAACGCGAAATGCCCCTCACCCTGCGCACGACACTTTGTGAAACGAGAGATGCGTTGCACGTGCTGCGACGGGCTTTGTTTGTCCGTGGGCATATCGACGCCATGGAAGAGATCGACTCCCTCATTGGGGTCGCAGAAGACAAGGCAGTCCACGCGATCGGCACCATTGACCGGACGGAGATTCGAAAGCCTGTCCTGGCTGCGGTCGCACATCCGGCGGAGCCGGCAGGTATTGTTCTGCTGATTGCGGGGCCGAAGAACCTTGGCGAGCTTCGGGACCAAGGCATGGGCCTCAGCGCGTATTGCGGCAATCCACGCTGCGGTCATCTGCGTTCGCTGGATCTCGATGGCCTGATCGAGACCTACGGCACCCACTATGATTTCAACACCGAAAGGCGGCTGGCATCGAAGCTCGTCTGCAAACGGTGCCAGAATGTGGGAGGAAGGCTGGTGGTGGTCTCCGACAAAAGACCCCGGTATTGAAGCCCCGGGGCGCCCCCGGATGCGAACCGCTACGGACCCGCAGGCGACGAGGTCGACTGGCCGTGGCGGCTGCATGAGGCGAGCCTGCGCCTTGTGGCATCCCTTGGCGATGTGCGGGATAATTCCCGGGTTGAGTCAGGAACCATTGCGTGTGGCGCACCGTTGGGTCGAACGGAAGGGACATCCGAAAATGACTGACAAGCCACAGAGGCCACCGGCGGAAACGGGCGGCATTGCTCGCCGTTTGGTCGACGAAACCGGCATCACCGATGCACAGGCCCGAGAGCTTATCGCTTTCCTTGGGCCGCACAATTGGACGTCGCTTTTGCGAGAAGCCCGGATATTGAATCCGACGGCGCCTAGATCCGTTTGAAATCGGCAAGCCCCAGGCGCACCCGCTGGCCTTCCGCGAAGGCCAGCGCGTAGGACTCCAACTCGAATGACCGGGTTAGTTCTTGGTCTTCCTCGACCACGCGGACAAACCATTCTCCGCAGGCTTCGACCACTTCGACGCAAGGGCAAACCTTGCTGTTCAACGTCACGTCATCCATCGCAGCCTCCCTGGAAAGCAATGGGGAACGCGATTTTTATAAGGCAGAGCCGCAGCGATTTTCAACATCAAATGTATGCTGTTTGATCCCTGCATTCCCGGCTTCCAAAAGACAGTTTTTTCGTTGCTTGAGAGTGAGATTGCGGGCTTCCAAAAAATGATCTCAAGTGACCTGGAACCGGCCGTACCCATTCTCGTTTTTCGCTGAATAGCGGAAAAGGGAGAGATGCCATGCCGCGCGGAGACAAATCCAAATACACAGACAAGCAGGAACGCAAAGCCGACCACATAGCCGAAAGCTATGAGGACAAGGGCGTGTCCGAGAAGGAGGCTGAACGACGCGCATGGGCCACCGTCAACAAGGACGATGGCGGTGGAAAGAAGGAAGGCGGCTCAGGCCGTGGCAAACATACGGGCCATCCCGCCGCCCACAAAGGCGGCGAGCTCGGCGGCAAAGCGTCTGCGTCACGATCAGCGGCGAGCAAATCTGCCTCGGCAAAGAAGGCAGCCACCACGAGAAAGCGAAATGAGGGGCATGCCAGTCGATAGGACGCTGCCTCACAACGCGTTTGGCTGATTCCTGCCTCTGTTCGATTGCGCCTGACGCAAGGCCGCAGATTTATCCCTTTCGTTGTTTCGGCTGCTTTCGATCTCATATGTCAGCCAGCGGCAGAACATGCCGACGATGGATAAGGCTGCGCCACCAACCAGACAGGCGGTAAGCGCTATGCTCTTCGAAGCGCTCGACCAGCTTACGATAGCGAGCAGGATCACACTCGCTGTGGAGATTACATAGCCCACCCCTTTAAGCATATGCAGAGACGATTTGGTCATGTCGGGCACTCTCTTCAGCCGGCTGTTTGGAACATTCCGCGAGCCATGAAGTTCCATCGCGTGCACCGCGCCGGGGCGATTGGTGATGGAAGTCGCGGCGATCGCCGCCTCAACTGAAGGAGAGGCATCTTGATGCCCAACTACCTGAAACTGCCGACAACGACCAAGGGCCTCATTCGGGTGGTGATCGAAACGCCTCGCGGCGCGACGGCCAAACTTGCCTTTGATCCAGGAATGCAGGCGTTCGGCTATGTCCGCCCTTTGCCGGTCGGCATGATGTACCCCTATGACTGGGGGTTCATCCCCTCCACATTAGGTCAGGACGGCGATCCGCTCGACGGGCTTGTCATCCACCAAGCGTCAACCGCTCCGGGTGTGATAATCAAATGCAATCTTCTGGGCGCCTTGCGTGTCAAACAGAAGGACGAGGGCAGGAAAGTCTTGCGCAACGACCGCTACATCTTTTGTCCCCACAGAGAAGACGCTGCGGACGAACTGGTGGCTGCCGATCATGTGCCCGACGACCTGCGACGCGAGATCGAACAATTTTTCCTCTCATCGGTGGTCGGAACCGGCAAGACGATCAAGTTCAAGGGTTGGCAAGATGCTGCGGGAGCTCGCAAGCAAATCAAGAAGGGCATGAATGCCTTCAGTCGCCAGTCACCTCCGTGAATTGTCTTTGGATAACAGCGTCGGAGAGAAGCTGATGTCGATGCCGCGTCTGGAGTATGGACCGTTGGGACACCGCAGCATGCATGTCTGTGTCGACATGCAGAGGCTTTTCGCCGAGCCATCGGACTGGGCGACACCATGGATAACGCGGGTGCTCCCACAAATAGAGCGGTTGCTCGAAAAGCGGGCACAACAGACCGTGTTCACGCGGTTTGTTCCTGCCCAAAAACCAGGGCAAGGCGCGGGGACGTGGAGACGCTATTATCAGCGCTGGTCGTCGATGACGATCGACAATATCGGCCCCGAGATGGTCGACCTGCTACCGGCGTTGGCAGGCTACTGTCCGCCGGCAATCGTCATTGACAAGCATATCTACTCACCGTGGTTCGAAAGTCACCTAAGAGCACTCTTGGTCGAACGCGGCATCGACACGCTGGTGATCACGGGAGGCGAAACCGATGTGTGCGTGTTGGCCACTGTGCTCGGCGCCATCGATTTCGGCTATCGTGTGGTCCTCGTCACCGATGCGCTCTGCAGTTCTTCCGACGCCACGCACGACGCACTGCTGACGGTCTATCATCAACGATTCGCGCAGCAGGTCGAAACAGTCGAGATGGAAACCGTGCTCTCGAATTGGAACTGAGCTCCGTGATTTTCCAGTCAGCGAGTTGCGGTGGTGGACTCACATTTGTCGGTTTCGCTGGCCACTGAGCAGTCAATTGCTGTCAGGCGGCGCGGCCAAACTCGTTCTGGACGATGTCGAGAAGCAGGCCGTCATTGTCCCAGCCGACAGGCTCTTTCAGTCGCCAATCGCACCCCGAGCGGTCGAACACGACCGGTGCCGAATAGAGCTGTGCGAAGCCAAGCACCATCCGTTCGGCGTCGGCGAACGACAGGTCTCCGTGGCGGTCGGCCAGTTGAGCGGCCAGGACCGGAACGTTCACAATTCCAAACTCGTAGATTGTCTTGACCAAGGTGTAATTCAGGTCGTCGCGCAGTTCGACCGGGTGGTTGTGCATGGCAAACTCCTGTCCGAAGGACTGGGTTTTCCCTCACTTTCACCATGCGCCAGGCGCTTCGGGAAAGCAAGACAATTGTAAAAAAAATATTAATAAAATCAATTAGTTAGTATGTTTAGCCAGTGACGCAACCGAGGCACTTTGAGTAGCTGATGCAACAAATGTATTTGGCTACTTCGGAACCAAACAGGCCATTGGCAGATTGTGAGGCACATAAGTCACTTACTCATTCGGCTCACCGGCTGGATTGCCGGAAGCGGGAGGCCATGATGCCTGACAATCTTGAACGCCCCGAACGACTGCAGGTCATGCTGAACGAAGAGGAATTCGCGGCGCTCGACACATGGCGTTTCGACAAGCGCATGCCGAGCCGCGCGGCTGCGGTGCGTGAGCTGCTGCGCCGCGGCCTGGCCGCCGAGGGCTTTCTGCATGCCAACAGCGGCACCCGTTCCGCCGACTTCGGTCTTCTGAGCGGCGAACAGGGCGTCAGCAAGACCAAGCGTGCGGATGGATGAGGATATCTGGCTACCGCGCCGACGGCGGCTCGATGGCGTCCGCCGGGTCTTCGAAGTTTAAGACCTCGATGAGCATTTCGACAGGCGCGGCCAGGCCCTCGAGGGTGGCACGTATGCCCAATGTCACCACAACAAGGTGATCTTCAGCCTCGCAATTGTCGTTCGCCAGCCTGGCGGGGAGCGGCCTCTTCACTTGCGGATGATCCACTGGCTCTCAAGCACCAGCGCCCGTTTCGTGGCCGGTGACCCTCACCTCTAAGGCGATTGCGAGCGCGCACAACAACAAATGTGGTGTCGTTTTCGTACCGAGCGGCCCGGTTGCTGGAACGTTTTCAGTCGGCTCGCATTTTGAGTGCCACCGAAGCAAAGGAGAATACCGTGGCCCGACTGCCTCAGGACAAGGACCGGATTGAACGCGCCACCCGCGAAGCTCAATCGATCATTGCCATCGAACGCGAGGCGCGTGAGGCAAAGACCGCCCGGCTGCGAGAGCAGCGGCTTTCATCGGAGGCCCCGGCTTCCGCCGGCGCCGCTGCGGCAAAACGCAAGCCTGGCGCCCGAAAGGCGACGCACAAAACTCCCGACGCGAGGTGAACTCGTGCTCGACGATGTATTCGAACACGTCGCCCTCGTCTTCGTCGACCACTCTGAACCAGCGGCTCTGCAAAGCCGGCGTCCAAATCGTTTTGCCGGTGATCTTCTGCAGGGCTTCAAGAGCGGTTGTGCCGCTGGCGAGATGCGATGCCGAAGGCTCACCGCCGTCCATTTCGGGGATCTGATAGCGTGGCATGGCTGCCCTTCCTCTCAGCCAAACTTCGAGAGGTCGCCTAGATTCCTGGAACGAAATTCCTTCGACGAACTTGCTGGCATTATGGGACCCGGTGCGCGTTACGACCATTGGTGGGTGGCATGAACAAATTCCTTTTCGCCGCCGCAGATTTCCTGTCTCGCCCGCCGGGTTTCTACGTCATGATCATCGCCATGATGGTGTGTACCGCATTGGTGCCTTTCGGTCTGACAAACGCCGTCACCTATGCGCTGTCGGTCGCGGCCATCGTCATCACCGGCGTCGTCTTGATCCAGGGCTACCGCGACACCGCCGCCATCCATGCCAAGCTCGACGAGATCATCGTCGCTCTCGACGACACCAGAAACGACGTTGTCGGGCTGGAACATGCCGACCCGGAGGAGATCAAGGCAAAGCTTACCAAGCTCGAGGAAGAGGCGGCGCGAACCGCCACGGACCAGGCGTAAATCGGTAAGACCTACCTGCGCACGATCCACTCCACAATGTCCGGGTCGATCTCGTCAAGTTCGGTCAATTCGCGCGCCAGCACCCGGGCGTGCATGCGCCATTCGCGTTCGGTGATGCGATTTTCCACGACCAATTTCCTGAAGGCGCCGCGAAGAATCTCGCAGTCGAACGCTGTTACCCCGTTGCCTGAATGGTCCTCTGCCATTTCAGCCTCCGCGTCGATGGCGGGAGCACCTGAGTTGGCTACCAAGCGTCCGTATGCCGTGTAAGGCGGACGACTGGGGAAATGTACGCTTTCGTACCGAAATAGCGAGTCAATTCGCGGTGGAACGTTGCCACTGCTGCAGGGTTTGTATCCGACAGGAGGGCCGCCCGTGCCAGACCAACCTAGCGTCGTCGAGACCCTGCGTATTGTCCGGGGGTTCCTCAGTCTGGCGCGAATTGCTCATGACCAGCCGGCGGATTTTTAACCGCAGCTCCTCCAAGCCAAGGGCCCAAGAGATATGTCGGTTTCGTACCAAGCTGAGTTTGGTACGTTTCCGACACTAACGCTGCGGCCGATCTTCTCGTATGCGAAACGATGAGAGGGGACGCCGTGCATCGAATTCCAGACCGCATTCCTAGGTTTCTTGGTCCCGAGTCCCCATATCCATGCAATCGTCGGCACGTTGATACGGGCGCGGACGGCTGGGAGATCGGATGGCTCTTGCCCTGCATTGGGCCGCGCCATGACTGAATCTGATCTCGACCGAAATCAATACCAAAACCAGCTGCTGCTGCGCATGAGCGCGGATGATCTCGCATTGCTGGAGCCGCATATGCAGCGTTGCGAATTGCCGCTGCGCATGATGCTTGTCACGCCCAATGTCGCGATAGAGGCCGTCTACTTCATCGAACAAGGCATTGGTTCGGTTGTCGCCAGTACGACGAGCGGCCGAGACGCGGAGGTGGGCTTCATCGGCTTCGAGGGCATGACCGGGTCAACGCTGGTGATGGGCGACGATCGTGCCACGCATGCCTGTTTCGTGCAGCTCGAAGGCGAGGCCATCCGCATCGATGCCGCCCCGTTCAACGCGGCCCTTGCGGCGAGCCCGACCTTGCGCCTGTTCCTGCTGCGCTTCGTCAACACGCTGCACACCCAGGCCGGCTGCACAGCGCTGGTCAATGCAAGGCTGAAACTCGAGGAGCGGCTGGCGCGCTGGCTGCTGATGTGCGACGACCGGGTGCCCGGCGAACGCCTCGCCATCACCCACGAATTTCTTTCCATCATGCTTGGCGTGCGGCGGCCTGGCGTCACAGTCGCCCTGCAATTGCTGGAAGGCCGCGCGCTCATCCGCTCGCGCCGTGGCGAGATCGTCATTCGCGACCGCGCCGGGCTGCTGGAACTCGCCAATGGCAGTTACGGCGAACCCGAAGCCGAATATGCCAGGCTGATCGGCGAGATCGTGCCGGGCTGATCAGGGCGATGATACCGGGCCTATTTCCGCGCGGCCGGCGCGAAGTCTGGCGAAAAGGCTCAAGGCAGGCGCCGTACGCGCGTCGCTGCCTCGCCCGCGCCCAGCTGCTTGGCCGGCCTTGCCTGGAAGCGGGCTACAGTGCCGCTTCCGCCGACGGGCTCATCCCTGCCAACTGGCCCATCCCTGCCAACTGGCCCATCCCTGCCGACCGGCCCATCCCTCCCAACGGGCATGCCGGCATGTTCCAGGCCAGCGAGCTTGCACCTGGTCTGCTCGGCCGCCGCGCCGATCAGGCAATCGATGGCGAACATGGTGCCCGCATGATCGCTCGCCGCGACCGCCTGGCGGATCTTGCTCAATTGAGTGTAAGTATAGTCGAGAATATCGATCAGCTCTGCGTGGTCCAAAGCACTCTCCATCATTCGATGTCGAGAGGCCGATCCAGGGTCGCTCTTCGCCTGAAGCTACGCCCATTCGCATGGCTTGCATAGGCGATATGTACGAAATCGTACAGTTTCCGCGCCTCCGCGCCGGCCACGCTATTGGCCAAAGGTCCCATTCGCGGCAGCGCGATGTTGTGCGAGATTGGCGCAATATAAGAAATTGCTGAATAACGGTCCGGACGGCTGTCGAGGGGCGGTGTCGTGCCAATTCGCAGGAATCTTGCCGCGAATCTGCGACGGCTGGTCTCCAGCCATGCGTCGGTGGCCGCCGTATGCCGCGGCCTGAACATGAACCGCACGCAGTTCGAGCGCTATTTGCAAGGCAAGAGCGTGCCCAACCGGGCGACGGCGAAGCTGATCTGCGCCTATTTCCGCATCGACGAGGATGAATTGTACCGCGCGCCGGAGACTGCCGCGCCCCCACACCCGACCCTGTTGCCGATCCACCAGAGGCTTTACGAGAACATGGTGCGCGGCCCGGCTCCCGCCATCGCCGGCGGCACCTATTTCACCTACTTTGCGGTTCCCGACCGGCCCGATCTTGTGATGCGGTCGGTCACCTTCGTGCGGCGCGAGGCCGAGCTGGTGACCTTCAGGCGCGTGACCCGCTGGGCCGAGGGCCTCCGCCGGGGCGGAGCGCGGGCGCCGGGCTGGCACTATGGCGTGGCGATCTCGCAGCTGAACTGGATCTATTTCGCCGGCATCAACCGCCGGCAGACCGGCGAACCGTCAATCGTTGCCGTGCAGTGGGCGCCGTTCTCGGAGCCGGTCCTGGTCGGCAACGCCTTCGTCCTGACCGGAACGAGGCCGGTCTGCGTCAAGGTCATCATGCGCCAGCAGGTCGGCAGGATCAGCCTGAGGCAGACACTGCAGATGTCCGGCATCGTCAGCCTCGACGATCCGCGCCTCGATCAGCTGGTGGCCAGCCTTTTCCGCGAAGGCTAGAGTGCCGTCCCAAACCAAAGGACGTTGGCTCGGGCTAACAGGGATTCGCGATGCTCAACAGTTTCGACTATGGCGGCAAGGAAGCCGACACCGTTCACGCGCTGGAGGAGGACATCATCTTCGGCCGGCTGGCGCCGGGCGAACGACTGGTCGAGGACGTGCTGCTCGCCCGCTTTCCGGTCTCGCGCCACACCATCCGCCAGGCGCTCTACCAGCTGGAAAAGCTCGGCATCGTCACGCGCGAGCGCAACAAGGGCGCCATGGTGCGCCGGCTGTTACCCGACGAAGTCAGGCAGATTTACGAAGTGCGCGAAATGCTGCAGCGCCAGGCCGCGCTGATGATCCGCCTGCCGGCCAGCGAGGAGCTGATCGCCGAATTGACCGAGATCCACCGCATCTACAGCGGCCATGTCGACGCAGGCTATCTCAGGGGCATCCACGAGGCCAATGACCGCTTCCACCTGACCATGTTCTCGGCCTGCGGCAACGCCTATCTCGTCTCCTCGATCGAACATTACATGCGGCTCAGCCTGCCGGTGCGGGCCAATTCGCTGGCCGACAAGGAAAAGCTCGACGTCTCGCGCCAGCACCACCGGATGATGATCGAGGCGATGAAGCGGCGCGACAATTGGGTGCTGGCACAGCTCTGCGTCGACCATCTGCAGCCGAGCAAGGTGTTTTATCTCCAGGAGATCGAGACGGCTTCTGGCGCGGGTTAGAACCGCCCAGCCGCGAAAGGCGCAAGTCTGTCGCTGTTGGGTCGCCGGTCGGCGATGAGGTCGCCGACCAGCCGCGCGGTGACGGCCGAGAGCGTCAGCCCGAGATGGCCGTGGCCGAAGGCGTAGATGATGTTGGCATTGCCGGGCGACGGGCCGATGACCGGCCTCGAATCCGGCAGGGACGGCCGAAAGCCCAGCCATTTTGACGACGGCTGGCCGAGCGCGGGAAAGAACTGGCGCACGCCGCGATCGAGCAGCGCCAGCCGGCGCGGATTGGGTGGCGAGGACAGCCGGCCGAGTTCGACCGTGCCGGCGACGCGCAGCCGGCCAGCCATCGGCGTCATGTAGAAGCCGAGATCGACCGGGCACACCGGCCGCGTCAGCACCGGCATTTCGGTCGGAAATTCCAGGTGATAGCCACGCTCGGTTTCGAGTGGGATGCGGTCGCCGGCCTGTGCCGCCAGCGGCCGCGAGAAGGCGCCGGCGGCGATCACCACCTTGCCGGCGCGCAGGCTGAAGCCCGGCCCGCTGAGGTCGACACCACCGGCATCGGCGCGCAGCCCTGTCACCTCGCCCCGCAGCAAGGCGGCACCCCGGTCCGTCGCCGCCTTGAGCAGCCGCGCCATCATGGTCCGGGGATCGGTCAGGTTCATCGACTGCGGGAAAAACAGCCCGCCGCCCTGCACCGCCGGCAGGTTCGGTTCCAGCGCGGCCACTTCCCCGGGGTTCAGCACTGCCTGGTCGATGCCGAATTCGGCGCGCAACGCCCGGCTCGACGCGCCGCCGGCAAGATCATTCGGGCGGCGGTAGAGATAGAGGCAGCCATTGCGGCGCAGCAGATCCCCGGCGTCGGCCTCAACAGCCATCTCCTCCCACGCAGGCAGGGAATCGGCCAGCAGGCCGGCCATCGCGACGGCATTGGCATGGGTGGCGGCCGGCAGCGACTGCCTGACGAAGCGCAGCAGCCACGGTGCCAGCTGCAGCAGCGCTGTCCAGCGCAGCGAAAACGGACTGTCGGCGTTAAGAAGCAGCTTTGGCAGCGCGCGCAGCACCGCGGGATTGCCGACCGGCATGCAGGCATATTCGGCCAGCGTGCCGGCATTGCCTGATGAGGCGCCGGAACCGGGCTCGTTGGGATCGATGAGCAGCACTTCGCGGCCGTCGCTGGCCAGCCGCAGCGCCGTGGCCAGCCCGACCACGCCGGCACCGATGACGGCGATCTCGACGTTTTTCTCTGTCACAATGTGGTTCCTGACCTCAGACAAAACCGGGCAGTTGCAGATGCCCGGCCGACAGCAGATCGGCCATGGTGGTCAGCGCCGTGCGCAGATCGTCCTGCGAGCGCGCCGCACCGACATTGATGCGCACCCCGTGCTGGACCGGCTCGCGGCCGACGGCGAAGGCATCGCCCGGCAGCAGCGCCACGCCGCGCTCCAGGCAGGTGCGGGCAAAGCCGGCGCCGCGCCACGGCTCGGGCAGGCGCAGCCAGGCATGGGTGGCGCTCGGCTGGCTCTGCACATCGTAGCGGCCGAGGATTTCGCTCAAGATTGCCTGGCGCTGGCGCAGTTCGTGTTTCTGCACCTCGATGATGCGCGCTGCCGCGCCGTCCTCGATCATCCGCGCGCCGATCAGCGCCGTCAGCGGGCTGATGCTCCAGCAATTGATGCGCAGCGCCGCCGCCACCTGGCCGGCAATGGCGCGCGGCGCGATGACGAAGCCGAGCCTGAGGCCCGGCGCCAGGCATTTCGACAGCGCCCCGATATGCACCGTCAGTTCCGGCTCCAGGCTGGCGAAGGAAGGCAGCGCCTCGTCCGCCAAGGGTCGGTAGACGTCGTCCTCGATGATCAGGACATTGTGGCGGCGCGCGACGGCCGCAAGCTCATGGCGGCGCGCTTCGCTGAGCGTAATGGTGGTGGGATTGTGCAGCGTCGGCACCAGGAACACCGCGCGGGGGCGCAGCTGCGCGCAGGCAGCGTCGAAAGCATCCGGCCGCATACCGCCGCGATCCATGGCGACGCCTCTGAGATCGAGCCCATGCACCCGGCAGAGCGCGTTGATGCCCTGATAGGTCACCTCGTCGGCCAGCACCACCTCGCCCTGCCTTGTCACCGCGCCAAGCAGGCAGTCGAGCCCGTGCTGGGCGCCGGCCGCCAGCACCACGCGGCCGGGGTCGCCGTCGCCGGCAACGGTCTTCAGCCAGTCGGCGACGGCCACGCGTGCCCACAGCGGCCCTTCCGGCGGATGGTAGTCCTGCAGCGAGGCATAGTGCTGATCCCTGGGCAGGCGCGGCAGCAGCGCCGCCAGCGCGTCGAGATAGGCCGAGGTGGCGGGGCGATTGACCGAGAGATCGATGATGCCGCTCTCGTCGCTCGGCGCCGAGACGAAGCCGGGTCGCTCGGCCGCCTGCCTGGCGGCGACCGTCGTGCCCCGCCCCGGCCGCGCCTCCAGCAGGCCGCGCTGCTGCAGCGTCGCCAGCGCCCGCGTCACCGTGGTGACGTTGATGCCGAGCGCCCGCGCAATGTCGCGCTGCGGCGGCAGCCGGTCGCCGACCGCCAGCGTGCCGGCGGCAATGCGCTCGGCGATCGCGTCGGCGAGACGGCGATAGACCGGACTTTCATCCTCGGTAAGGCGGAGATCACTGAGCATGCGGACAGGATTCGGCTGGAACTGATGTAAGCGCTCTAGCATAAGACAATTCGCCGGACAATAGCGCTTGTGTGACTAAAAACCGGAGAACTCCGAGCGAAAATATCACACAATCGCCGAAAAACTGGCTTGACGCCCAAAGTTGTCTGCATCTATGCTCGATTTCAGATAGATTGTGTGAGCATACAAGTTTGGACGACCCGTCGAGATGCGGGCTTCCAATGGGATGGAACCATGCATCACAAGCCGCAAACTGCTTCAGCCGCCGCGTTCCGGGGTCGCGCCCGATGAGCGCCCTGGCCGCATCATCGCCAGCCTCGGCACCCGGCCCGGCTTTCGTCGATTTCGTCGATGTCGAGAAATCCTATGACGGCCGCGCCTTCGCGGTGACGCGTCTGAACCTCGGCGTGGCGCGCGGCGAATTCCTGACGCTGCTCGGCCCTTCCGGTTCGGGCAAGACGACGACGCTCAACATGCTGGCCGGCTTCGAACGGCCGACCAGCGGCACCATCACGCTGGAAGGCAAGCCGGTCGACCGCTTGCCGCCCTACCAGCGCAACATCGGCATGGTGTTCCAGAACTACGCGCTGTTCCCGCATATGAGTGTGGCGGAAAACGTCGCCTTCCCGCTCTCCGTCCGCCAGGTCGGCAAGGCCGACATTGCCGGCCGCGTCGGCCGTGCGCTCGACATGGTGCGGCTGAAACAGTTCGGTGACCGCAAGCCGGCGCAGCTTTCCGGCGGCCAGCAGCAGCGCGTGGCGCTCGCCCGCGCCCTGGTGTTCGAACCGAGCCTGGTGCTGATGGACGAGCCGCTGGGCGCGCTCGACAAGAAATTGCGCGAGCACATGCAGCTCGAGATCAAGCAGATCCACACAATGCTCGGCGTCACCATCGTCTACGTCACCCATGACCAGAGCGAGGCGCTGACCATGTCGGACCGCGTCGCCGTCTTCAACAATGGCGCCATCGCCCAGCTCGGCTCGCCCGACGACCTCTACAACGCTCCGCAAAGCTCGTTCGTGGCGAGCTTCATCGGCGAGAACAACACGCTGGAAGGCGTCGTCGACCGCGTCTCCGGCAAGGAATGCCGCGTTAAGCTGACCGGCGGCGGCGAGCTGACGGCGCTCGCCATCGGCGTGGCGCAGGGAGCCGCCTGCCACGTCGCCATCCGCCCCGAGCGGCTCAGCCTTATGCCAGCCGGCGGCAACGCGCTGCCCGCCACGGTCGACGGCCGCATCTATCTCGGCGACCATCTGCGGCTGCTGGCCCGGCTCGGCAACGACCAGGTGCTGACCGTCAAGGTCGGCCCGGAGGCGACCATGGCCAATGGCGAGGCCGTCACGGTCTCCTGCGCGCCGCAGGACTGCCGCGCCTTTCCCGCCGATGCCACGGCCGCCAAGACAGGCCCATCCTGAACCAAACCAAAACAGGTCCATCTCAAAAACAGGGGAAGAAAAAATGAAAATCGCCAAGACCCGGATGCTCGCTTTCGCCGCCGCCACGGCACTGTTCGGCATCGGCCACGCCTTCGCCGATGAATTGTCGATCATGGCCAGCGGCGGCGCCTGGCAGGACGCCCAGCGCAAGGCCTGGTTCGAGCCGTTCAGCAAGGAGACCGGCGCAAAAATCCTCGAGCAGGAATATCTCGGCGATCTCGGCAAGGTCAAAGCCATGGTCGACACCGGCAACGTGCCGATCGACCTGGTGACGGTGGAAACCGCGACCGTGCTGCAAGGCTGCGACGCCGGCATCCTCGAGCGCCTCGACTATTCCAAGATCGGCCCGCGCGACAAATTCATCGAGGGCTCGGCGCTCGATTGCGGTGTCGGTCTCGATGCTTACGGCGACATCCTCGCCTATGACCCGACCGTGCTGAAGGAAGCGCCGACATCGGTGCTCGACCTGTTCGACACCAAGAAATTCCCGGGAAAACGCGCCATGCGCAAATTCCCGGCGCAGAATTTGGAATGGGCGCTGATGGCCGATGGCGTCGCCCCCGCCGATGTCTACAAGGTGCTGGCGACTCCAGAAGGTGTCGACCGCGCCTTCAAGAAGCTCGACACCATCAAGAAGGACATTGTCTGGTGGGATGCCGGCGCGCAGCCGGCGCAGTTGCTCGCCTCCAAGGAGGTGGTGATGACCACCGCCTGGAACGGCCGCATCCAGAACGCCATCGACACCGACAAGAAGCCCTTCAAGATCGTCTGGAACAACCAGATCCTCGAATATGACATGATCGCCATCCCGAAGGGCGCCAAGAACCCGGAACTCGCCTACAAATACCTTGCCTATATCTCGAAGCCGGAAAACAACGCCAAGCTCGCCAGCTACATCACCTACGGGCCGGTGCGCACCGATGCGGCCTCCTTCGTCGCGGCCGATGCCTTGCCGAAACTGCCCAACGCGCCCGACCATCTCGCCGGCGCTTACCTCGTCGCCGACACCGAATTCTGGGGCGACTATGGCGAGGACCTGGTCAAGCGCTTCAACGCCTGGCTGGCGCAGTAAGGATGTCGGCGCTGCAGCCCAGCGAACTCGACCGGCCCGCGCTGGCCCGCGGCCGGCCGGCCGCCGGCGCGGATCCCGGAACCGCGTCGGCGGCGCTGCGCCGCGCCGAATTCGGCGACCGGCTGCGTACGCTGGCGCTGGCCGCGCCGCTGCTCCTGCTTCTGGCGCTGAGCTTCGGCATCCCGATCGTGCTGCTCTTGTCGCGCGCCGTCTACGACCCGACCATCGCCGATGCCTTGCCGCGCACCAGCGTGGCCCTTGCCGACTGGAACGGCCAGGGCCCGCCTGCAGATGCCGCCTTCATCGCACTCGCCGCCGACCTCAGCGAAAACCAGGCCAAGGGCACCGCTTATGAGCTGGCCAAGGCGCTCAACGCCCGCTTGCCCGGCGCCCGCAGCCAGGTGCTGAAGACCGTGCGCCAGCTCGAAGGCGCGGGCGGCAGGCCGCCGCTCGAGATCATGAAAGCCGTGCCCTTCTGGTCGGCGCCAGGCACCTGGCCGACCATCGCCAACGGCACCCGCGCCATCACCTCGTTCTATCTGCTCAGCGCCCTCGATCTCAGGTGGAACGCCGATGGCGGCATCGAGCGCGTGCCGCCCGAACAGGCGATCTTCCTGCAAGTGTTCCTGCGCACCTTCTTCGTTGCCGCCGCCGTCACGCTCGCCACCTTGCTGCTCGGTTTTCCCCTCGCCTATCTCATATCGAGCGTGCCGAAGGGGCTGGCGGCGATCCTGATCGTGGCGGTGCTGCTGCCGTTCTGGACCTCGATCCTGGTGCGCACCGCCGCCTGGACGGTGCTCTTGCAGAAATTTGGCCTGGTCAATGACCTGTTGCTGTGGCTCGGCATCGCCTCCGAGCGGCTCGACCTGATGTACAGCCGCATCGGCCTGATCATCGCCATGACGCATATCCAGCTGCCGTTCACGCTGCTGCCGATCTACTCCGTCATGCGCACCATCGCGCCCTCGCAGATGAAGGCCGCCTATTCGCTCGGCGCAAGGCCGTTCACCGCCTTCCGCCGCGTCTATCTTCCGCAGGTTTTCCCCGGAATCATGGCCGGCTGCCTGCTCACCTTCATCCTGTGCCTCGGCTACTACATCACCCCTGCCCTGATCGGCGGCGCCAGCGACCAGCTGATCAGCAATTTCATCGCCAACTACGTCAATGTCGAACTGAACTGGGAGATGGCGGCGGCGCTCAGCTTCATCCTGCTTGTCTTCACCCTGGCCCTGTTCGGCATCTTCGCCCGGATCCTCGGCCTCGACCGCCTGAAGATGGTGTAGCCATGCTGCTCTCGCCCTACCCGACCCCTGGCGAACGCATCCGCATAGCGCTGCTCTGGCTGTGGTGCGGACTGGTCATCCTGTTCCTGCTGGTGCCGATCCTCATCCCGGTGCCGCTCTCCTTCAACAGCGGCGCCTTCTTCATCTTCCCGCTCGAAGGCCTGTCGACTCGCTGGTACGAGGTGGTGCTGGGCACGCAGCGCTGGCAGTCGGCGATCGGCAACAGCCTGATCGTCGCCTTCGGCACGACGCTGATCGCCACCACGCTCGGCACGCTGACGGCCATCGCGCTGTCGAACGAGAAATTCCCCGGCCGCCGCATCGTCATGCCGTTGTTGCTGTCGCCGCTGATCGTGCCGGTGGTGATCACCGCCGTCGGCTCCTATCTGTTCTACGCCCGCGTTGGCCTCGCCAGCACCTATGCCGGCATCATCCTGGCGCATACGGCGCTTGCCAGCCCCTTCGTCGTCGTCACCGTCGGCGCCAGCCTCACCGGCTTCGACCGCAATCTCATGCGCGCCGCCGCCATATCAGGCGCGAAGCCGCTGACCGCGTTCTTCCGCGTCATGCTGCCGCTGATCCTGCCCGGCGTGCTTTCGGGCGCGGCCTTCGCCTTCGTTTCCTCCTTCGACGAGGTGGTGGTGGTGCAGTTCCTGGCCAGTGCCGGCCAGCGCACCATGCCGCTCGAAATGTTCATCGGCCTGCGCGAAAAACTCTCGCCCGCCATCACCGCCGCCGCGACGCTAATGATGGCACTGTCGATCGTGCTTCTGGTGGTGGCGAACGTTCTGGCCCGGCGCGGCCAGAGCCGCCGGTCAGCAGCCGGCTGAGGCCGGTTTCGACAGCCATCGGCAAGCCAGCGCGGAAAACGGTGAAACTTTTCGCACGCCGTTCCCGTTTCTCCCGAGATCGCCTCCCAGGCGATCGCAGACCTCCGATCAATGCCCCGCCGGCCCCCTGCTGGTGGGGCTTTTTTTGAGGCAGCCGGCGCGGAGCGATCAGGGAGCCGGAAGTTTCAAATCGGCCGGACCCCGGCACCTCTGGTCAACTCCCGGCGCCCTTGCCGCTCCGGCGCCCTCTCGGCCATAATCCGTCCTCTCGCGGAGAACACCGATGTCGTTCAGCCCCTTGCTCCATGCTTCGCCCGTCATTCAACTCCATGCGCTGATCGCCATGGCCGCGCTGCTGCTCGGCGCCATGCAGCTCTGGCGCAGCAAGGGCGACCGGCTGCACCGGGCGCTTGGCCGCGTCTGGGTGGCGCTGATGGCGACGGTCGCCGGCTCCGGCCTGTTCATCTGGACGATCCGGCTGTGGGGGCCGTTCAGCCCGATCCACCTTCTGTCGCTGTTCGTGCTGGTGATGCTGTGGCGCGGCGTACGCGCCGCGCGCGGCGGCAACATTGCCGCCCACCGCCGCATCATGCAGGGCACCTACATTTTCGGCCTGATCATTACCGGGCTTTTGACCTTCATTCCCGGCCGCACCATGTATGCCGTCGCCTTCGGCCCACAGGGCGCGACGCCACAAAAGCTGCTGGTGTTTGCCGCCCTGGTGATCCTCGCGGCAGCGGCCGGCCTCTATGCCGCGCGCGGTGCACGGGCGGCAATGCCGCCCATGCGTGGAGAATCCCGGCCCGGAAGCGCATAAGGCCGCCAGTTGCAGGCTGGCTGACGGATGGCGTCGAGCTCCGGCCAACCTGTCAGCCTTGTGGCGGCGACCGGAAAGCCCGCCCTATTCCATTGTCACCACGAACGGTCCGGTGAAATCCCCGCTCAGACCGGACCGGACGCCACGAACGCGACGACGGCGGACAGTTTCTCGCGCTTCACCAGAACCGGCTTTTCGTAAGTCTTCTTCATGGAATGCCCCAAAACCCCAGGATTTGCCCGCGCAGGTCGCTACGGAAGCCCTTGCTTGTCAAGCAAACGCCCAACAAGGTTCCGTGATCGCCGACCCGCATTCGCGGCCGTGCCATCCATCGCGGGTCGAGGCATCCTGCCTCTTTCCCTCCTTTTTTCGGGCCCCTCCTTCTTCTGGCCATGTTGCACTGCGAAAAACTTGCTGCATTGCGATATCGGCTGACCAGGCCGACATGCGCGGCGGGCTGGGCATAACGAAGGAGCTGTCGTGGCGGCATCGTTTCGGCCTGATATACAGGGATTGCGCGCGCTGGCGGTCGGCGGCGTCGTTGCCTATCATTTCGGCCTCACCGCGCTGCCCGGCGGCTTTGCCGGCGTCGACATCTTCTTCGTCATCTCCGGCTGGCTGATCACGACGCATTTGATGCGCGAGATCACCGAGACCGGACGGCTCGACCTCTGGCGCTTCTATGCCCGCCGTGCCCGGCGCCTTTTGCCGGCGGCCCTGTTCGTCATCCTGGCGACGCTCGCCGCCGGCACTTTCATCCTGGCGCCGCAGGAGCAGGCGCTCTATTCGCGCGGCGCCATGTTCGCCTCGGCCTATGCCATCAATCTGTGGCTGCTGCGCTGGTCCTTCGACTATTTCGCCTCGGACGCTGCCAGCAATCCCTTCATCCATTTCTGGTCGCTGTCGGTGGAGGAGCAGTTCTATCTCTTCTGGCCGGCGCTGCTGGTGTTCGCCGCCTGGCTGCATCCGGGCAAGCGCATGGCCGTGCTGGTGATCGGCGTCGCTGGCCTCGCCTCCTTTACCGCCTGCCTGTGGCTCACCAGCCTCTCGCCGGCCTGGGCCTTCTACTTCTCGCCGCTGCGCGCCTGGGAGTTCGCCGCCGGCGGCCTGGCGACGCTGGCGCCGGCAACATCGTTGCGCAACCGCGCATGGCTTCGCGCGGCACAGGGCTGGCTCGGCCTGGCGCTGATCGCGGCGGCCTATCTCCTATTGAGCGAAGACCTGCCCTTCCCCGGCTGGTACGCGCTGCTGCCGGTTGCCGGCACGGTGCTGGTGCTGCTGAGCGGCGCGGGCAAGGAGCGAGACGAAGAGACTGCCAGCCCGACCGGCTGGCAGGCCCTCACGCCCGCCGCAGCACTGTCGCTGCCGCCCTTGCAATGGATCGGCGCGCTCTCCTATTCGCTCTATCTCTGGCATTGGCCCATCATCGTCTATGCCGGCATGCTGGCGCCGGATCTCAGCGTCCTCCAGCGCCTCGGCTGCGGCGCGCTGGCGGTGGCGCTGGCGTTCCTCACCTATCATTTGATCGAGAACCCGGCGCGACGCGGCGGCTGGCTGACCGTTGGCGTTCGAGCGCTGGTTCCGGCGCTTGCGCTGACCGGCGTGGGCGTGGCGGTGGCCTATGCCAATGCGCATCTGGCCACCCGCAATATCGACCCCACCCAGCGCGGCATCGAACAGGCCGCCGAACAGCCCTCCATCGCGCGCGCCGTGGACAAAAACTGCCTGCTCGATTTCCACACGGTAAAGCCGAAACCCTGTACCTTCGGCTCCGCGGATGCCGCCCACACCATCGTGCTGTTCGGCGATTCACATGCCGACCACTGGTCGACACCGCTGGTCGAGGCGGCCAAGCGCAACGACACCAAAGTGGTCACCTATCTCAAATCCTCGTGCCGCGCCTCGCGGCTTTCGACCTTCAACACCGTGCTGAAGCGCGACTACACCGAATGCGACGCCTGGCGCGAACAGGCAATCGCCGACATCATCCGCCGCAAGCCGCGCCTGGTGGTGATCTCGGAATTCTCAATCGGCAACCTGACGCGCGACATGCCCGCCGCCGGCCGCAAGGCCGAGACCGCGCGCTGGCAGGCCGGCCTGCGCTCCACATTGCAGGCCTTCAGCCAGGCCGGCGTCGAGACGGCGGTGATCCGCGACACGCCCATCGGCGACAATTTCGCCGATTCCTGCGTGGCCCGCGCATTGTGGTGGCGCGAAGCCCCCTCGCGCTGCGACACGCCGAGAGCCCAGGCCGCCAATGACGGCGCCGCAGCGCAAGAGCGCGCCGTGGTCAAAAGCGTGCCCGACACGCTCTACGTCGACCTCACCGACCGCTTCTGCGGCCCGACCGAGTGCCACGTTTTCATCGGTGGCAGGCTGGCGTTTCGGGACCGGCATCACCTGGCGACGGCGTTCGCAGAGACCTTGGAGGGGCCGATTGAGAAGGCGCTGTTTTGAGAAGGACTTAGCTCCCTTCTCCCCGTCACTATACGGGGAGAAGGTGCCGGCAGGCGGATGAAGGGCAGAGCCGCCGCTGCCTTGTTTCGCATCTTAGCCGCCAGCCTAGCTACATCCAGCGACCAGCCGCCCTCACCCGCCATCCGCCCGTTCCGCCACATAGCGCCCAAGCGTCACCCCTTCCACACTCGGGTGTGCCCGGCGGGTCATAGGTTTCGTCCAGGTCACCTCCATCATGCGACCATGGAAGGCTTCTCGAAATCAAATAGTCGTTGGAGAATCATAAAGGTGCCTGGAAGACAGGCTGCGATCGGCTATCATCATTGGTCGAGGCCTCGATATTGAGGTAATTGCCCTTTGACCAATCGCCGGGTTAGAAAACGCCGTGTGCTGCGCTCAATTCGAACATTCTCCGTGACTTTAGGATGCACAATTTTGTATTTACAATCATAAGCTTCCTAAAGCCACGTCTCTGGATCACCCAGGGAGACCAGGGCCTGAGTAGCTGAAATTCCGAGTAAGAGAAAAATGGCCAAAGCTGTTTCAAAGCCTCAAATACCAGTGTGGCTTAAGCACCGGGGGAAGGACCCTTATCCTGACATTCGACCGGCGCTTCTTTCGCGAGAGCACATCAAAATTTATGCCGAAACCACTGACATGATCGAGGAATTCGAAGAGAAGAGGTTGAAGGCAGCGTCTTATGAAATGAAAATTGGTCGGCAGGTTTGGAGGTGGGAGCCCAATTCACCCGAGCCGATTTCTGTAACATTGAAAGAAGGGGATCTACTTTACCTTCAACCGAACTCTATAACATTTGTTCAGCTATCTAGCGAACTGCGATTACCGCTTTATATAGCTATGCGTTTCAATTTGAAGATTAGATTTGTTCATAGCGGAATACTTCTTGGAACCGGCCCCCTTGTTGACCCAGGCTACAGGGGAAATCTTCTTATACCGCTACATAATTTGACCGACACTGAATGCGTGATGGATTTGGACGAGGGTCTTATATGGGCCGAATTTACCAAGACCACGTATGATGAATCGTCTGACACAGAAATTTTCGGGACACAAGAACCGATAGATCCAGCAAAACTATCAAAACCTCCTACTTGGTGGTTCAAGCACGCCAACGGCGGAAAGCCTGTGAGAAGCTCAATACCCATGGCAGTGAGGACGGCAGAACAATCAGCTAAGATCGCGGCTAATCAGGTATCATTTCTGACGTCGGTGGGCGTCGTTGCAATAATTCTTGGTTTAGGCGGAATTTTTGCGGTCTTGCAGGGCGTTAACAGCAATATCGCAGACTCGAACGCAGTGGCGAGAAGTGCTCGGTCATCGATTGACGATTTCCGCAAGGAGATAGCCGAAAGCAATACGCAACAGATTTCAAGATCGACAGCACCACTGTCGTCATCACTTGCCGACGCTATTGATAAAATTAAAGGCCTTCAGAAAGAAGTTTCGGACTTAAATGCGAAGATTGAGACGCTCGAATCACAGAAGAAAGCCCCCTGAACCATCAGGCGGCACCCAATACAGGCGCAGACCTGTCAATGACATTTAACGGAGAAAATCCAAACCAGTCTATTCTTCTAGATACTTTTGTTTCGAAAGAATTTATAAAACGCCTAACGGCACTTGATTTTTTCTCAATATCTTCGATTTCACCAATATAATCCAAATGATTAACAACAATGCGGGTGGGGTTATTCGCGTCAATTGCTCGCTTGACCAAATCAAATTCAAACAATCCGACACGACGCAGTTTCTTTGTGACAGTTGTATATTCCCGAATATCCATTTTCAGCCCACTTTGGCGAGCTATCTCCTCCCACGTTGTTTCATGTGTTAGGGGACCTGATTGACCAGCAACTCGTATCGGATAAGATCTGAGAACCATTGTTACGTCATCGACGTCCAATGGGCTTAATCCTGCTTCGGATAACGCCCCAGCTGCTGTAGTGGAGCGAGAGGTTACTTTTGGCCAAAAACCACTCTCGAGCAATGAGAGGCCAAAACCCTGTGTTCCCTCAATAATGATCCTACAGCCGTTCACAAGGGAGCTGCGCAGTTTTTGTGTGGTATCACACAAAAACTGCTCCAACGGTGCTGAGTGTCGAGCATCAAGTGATGTTAGATAGATGTTTGGAGCTTCTCTAGCTACTGTAGCCAGGACTGCCGCTCCGACACCCGAGCCCGTTGAGCCGATGGTGCTAACAAGCTCCGCGTCACGCTCCCATTTTTTGTGTTCTTCCGAAATAATCCGGGCATGCGGGCTAATGAAAATACGCTCCTGTGGATAGTGAAGGGCGTCAATTTCGGCAAAAAGTAGTTCAACATCGAGATATGATCCAGCCGGAAATACGACGTCCACATTTCGATCAATGCAACCAGCGGGCATTTGTCGTAGCGCCCATTTCCTACCGGAGTGATCATACCCAGTATGGCCTGAATTAGGGCCGCCGACCCGAACTACCGTCACAGGTTCTCTCGCCCTACGAGCAATCTCGAGAGCGACTTTGCCTTTTCCCTCAGAGCCGAATTGTCCGCCAACTACAATTGAGACTGGCACTTTTCCATCCCGTCCATGCTTTGCACAACACTGTCAACCCTTGCCAAAATCTCAGCTTTGGTCGTCTCATTCACAAATATCTCATGCGCCAACGGCCTCAACTCTCCAACTCTGCCTTCCACTTCCGATTGCGTTGCAGCCTCGAACCTTCCTTCTAGGGCTCGTTCTTGATACCGCCCGCGTCTTATTCGCTCCCCAGCGTCGATAAAGACATGACGAAAACGCGCACCGAATTTTTCCACCAGATACGCATGATCTTCAGGAAAACGAAGCCCGTCGACAACGATTCGTTGAGCGCCTTCGACGCGTCTCAACGTTTGCTCGGCTAACCATCTTTGACGCCCTGTATCCTGTATCTGGCGACCCAATTCCTGGCGACTCTCTCTGTCAAGCTTTCGGCCCTGTTCGATGAGCAGATCATCCAAGACAAGGCTGAATCGCGTATACGCAAACCCACAGCGCTCCAAAGCCTTGGCGAAGGTTGTCTTTCCAGCTGCGATTGGGCCGCTCACCCCTACGACGATCGGGCCGGTTGCGGCATCCAGTTTGGGAATGATCAATGGTGGCTCCTCCGCAGTGCCTAGCGCTTCGGAAATGCCCGCCAAATGGAATGTGCCGACAAGTGCAGAGGTAATCGCATCAAGCTCATCATGGGAGACGTTACCATCCACAAAGTCGCCTTCAATTCCAAATTCGCTCAGACCGAGTTTCAGCCACTCGACTCCCGCTCCTTTGCGGGGTATCCGCATAATGTCCTGGGCAGCCCCTGGGTAGCTCTCGATAACCGGAATGCCTTGTTCTCTTAGCACGCTTGCAAGGCGAATACCCCGAGCAGTCAGTTTCTGCATGCTTGGCAAGAGGCAAGGGTAGACGTTCACCCCGCGCCGTTTGAGTTCCCGCTCGCACACCCTCATGATGCCGAACTGCTCACGTCCTGGATCGGAATCGTCGACAGTGATCCTGCCAACGGGCAGGCAAAGCGGAGAGTCAATCGAAACAAGGTCCGGCTTCGCACCGATAGTGCGACCCAGGATTGCGTCATCACTGAAGATCGTTTCAGTGATGGCCTGACTGCCGTCCAACAAGCACCACCCTGAGCCGCGACTTTCCGAGCCGGTGAGATCGATACCGACAACGCGTGCTTCGGCAGCGGGACCATCCGCAAGAAGTTGATTGAAGTGAGGCGCAGAGGCCAGGTCGAAGGTCGCGGGCCGAAGCGCAGGCAGATTTGTCCAGCCAGACGGAGCAGCCCAAGACAAAAATCTGGTTATCCCCGAAAACAAATCCGGATCGATCTCCAATCGATCCAGCACATGATCGAAGATAGCACCCATTGCGGCTATATCAGCGCGGTTATAGCGAACAAGAGTTTGAAGCGCACCGAAATCACCTCGGAGGTACCGATGCCACAACAAGACGGCAGCGAACCCATCTAAATCACCGATATCGCTCCGCAGTTGGATACCGAGCTGCTTCTCGATTGCCTTTTGTCCTCCGGTCAGACCTACCCGACGGCAAAGGTACATCAGGTCGAGATGTGTGCCGGGCAACTCTATATCGGGAAACTCCTGCCGGATGAACCGCTGGTCGAATCGAATACCATTGAACGTCACCATGGCGATTGCGTTTTTCGCATCCTCGGCCAACTCTCGGTGATGGTCACCCTTCACCAAGGTTGAAGCGCGCCCTCCAATGGACCAACCTATGACCGTTATCTCATCGTAATGGTGGCTAAGACCTGTCGTCTCGATATCGAGAAATAGAACTCTATCCGGCTGTGTCGCGCATAGCGCAAGTTGCTCCCTAAGCCGGAGAGGCAGCGGCCTTCTGCGCATCGAAGGCCGAGTTTCACCTATTGAGGGGGCCAACATTACGCGTTCGTTCCAATTGCTGCCTCTAAGGGCAAAAGAGTCATACGAGTGGGGCAATCGGCACAAAAAGCGGATATACACATTTCACGCTTGCGGCCCCGCCGAACGCTACCCATTTTATGGCTCATTGGCGACACCCCTGATTCGGATATTCAGAGGATAGTGGACGCAAACGTGAAGCGCACGGGAGCCTTTCAGGTTTGAAACGCGTTAAGTCAGAATTCAAAGTTGGCCCCTACGAGGTGACGATCGAATCAGTGGTCGACCGCGAATCGCGCCTTCACGACTATGGCTTTGAAAAAGCCACCTGGCATCGTGGTGTCAGGATAATGCAGCGCTATGGTTCTGATAAGGCGCTTGAGTTGATGGACGAACGTGCAGATAGGGCTCTGGCACGAAATGACGTTAAACGCTGCCACAGATGGCGCGACTTAATGGCTGTAATTCATGCAATAGAAAATGACGAGCCCCAGCCCACGGACAGAGTCCATTAGGCTCCGCCAGCTACCCATTCGACAGACCATTTTCCTTTGGGGCCGCCAATTAACGTCATCAATTCATGGCACAAATTCCGCAAACTCTCGTCCACCGTCCAAGGAGTGTTGCAAATGATGATTCCGCTACCGGCGAGCCGAATGCCATCTCTTTCATAAGGCAAGAATTCCGCGCGCAACGTTTTTTGGAACTCAGCCGAAACAGTTGCACCTGCAATTTCATCACCGATGGCCGAATCCTTGATTGGGTACCAAACAAAAAACACGCCTGTTGCCCATTTTTTCGCGCCGATTCGTAAGGCGTTCGCAAGTTGCGTTGTTTCATCCCTCTGTTCGAAAGGAGGGTCTATGAAGACCAGTCCTCGGCGTTCCTGAGGTGGCAGGAGGGCCTTGATGGCCTCATAGCCGTTGCGCAGTTGCACCGAGATCTTTTGGTCAAACTGGTAGCGCCTCTCCAATCGAAGGCCATCTTCGGGGTGCAACTCACATGCTATCAGTCGATCACCTTCTCTGAGCATTCTCCGAATAATCTCCGGCGAACCCGGATACGTGGTGATGGAATCTCCGTTCATTTCGGCCAAGAGATCGACATATTGCGGGGCGGATATAAGCTTTCGACCAAATATCCTCTCGACCCCGGCTGCCTTTTCGCCGGTTCTCTTCGCCTCCTCTGATGTCAGATCATACGAACCAATGCCGGCGTGGGTATCCAGCACCATGAAGGGCTGAGGTTTCTGAGCCAACCGTTTGAGCACTATGGTCAGAGCCGCATGTTTAAAGACTTCGGTGTGGTTGCCGGCGTGAAAGGCGTGCCGATAGTTCATATTTTGTAACCTTAGTGGCTCGTGCCCTCTGTAGTATTTTCATCTATCCGGTGTCGATGGGTTGTCATGGCTCCTCGCCGCCCTCGTCCATCATCCCCATAGTACACCACCAGGAGGGTCCAAGCCGCCTTCAAGAGCTTCGTCACTAAGTCCTTGGCCTCGCCTGCTCGGCCTAGCTCTTTATCAAGCCGCCCGTAGAGCAGACTCTGAACCACGGCGGCTCCAGCGCCAGGAAACAAGACCGGGAGCATTTCGCGCGTCGCTGTCGGCATGGCTGGTCACATTTTGCAAATTGTGGAACGAGCCCGCGTCCCGCGAGTTATATTAGATCAACCTTGAGAAGGAGGTAGCCATGAAGAAGCTCCTGCTTGCCTCGGTTATCGCCATTGCTTCGGCGGCGGCGATGATCGCGCCTGCCGCCGCCCGCAGTCACGTCTTTATCGGCATCGGCGGCGGCTACAACGACTATTATGGCAACGATTATTATGATGGATATGGGAACTATGGCGGCCGCTACGTCTACAGCCCTTACGACCCCTACGATGACGGCTACCGGCCGCGTTATTTCCACCGGCACCACCACCGCTGCCACATCGAAGTGATCAACCACTGGCGCCACCACCACCGGATCGTCGAGGAAGTCCGCGTCTGCGGATGACCTGATCCGAGTGAAAACGGATCCGGCCGGCATCGCCGGCCGGATTGGTGCGCCGCCTCACCGCGCCATCATCATCCCGTAGTGCACCGCCAGCAGGTCGAGCCCGACCTTCAGCAGCTTCGTCACCACGTCCCTTCCCTCACCCGTCTGTTCCGCCAGGCTCTTGATCGAGCCACCGGCGCAGCAGACCTGTCGCACCACCGCCGCGACCTCCCAATGGCATAGCGCTCTCGTGGCGGCGGCATGCGCCCGGCCGGCGTCGAGCACGCTGTCAGCGATGCCGCCGCCATGGCGGCCGCCGTCGACGCGTTCGGTCCAGCGCATCGGTTTGACGCTGGCCTGCTGGCTGCATTGGAAATCCTCGCGGTAGCGCTGGCCGGCCTCGCGCTGCTGGCGCGACAGCGAGGTGATGCCGATGAGCGGATCGACATTGCGCACCCGCACGATGCCGCCTGTCGAGGTGTAGCCGTCATTCGACACTTCGTAGACGCGTCGCGCTTCAGCCGTGCCGGCGTTGAGCCGCTTGCGGCCGAAGGCGTCGTCGCTGAGTGCGAAATCATGGCCGATCTCGCGGCGGATGCGCACCTGCTCGGCCTCGCCCTTCGGCAGTTTCGGCGCCTGCGGTTTGGCGGCTTTGGCTTTTTTGGGCATGGGGTGGCTCCTTGGGCTTGGGGTGTGGTGTCTTTGGTTGGAGAGGTCGGCGGAGATGAATCATCGCGCCACCTGCTTCGCCGGTACTTGCGCTCCCCGCCGCGCCATCAGCTCGCGCATCGTCCGCCGCTCCCGCACCTCAATGCAGAGCTGCGCGCTTGACGGGCAGAACTGGGCGTTGCCGCTCTTCACCTCGCCGCGCACGAAGCGCTGGATGGCGGCCTGCAGGTCGGCAAGCTCGGCGTCGCGCACAGCACCGAGATAGCCGCGCATCTGCATCTCGACATCAGTCAGGGCGGATTGCGGGAAGCATGAGAACATCGCCGCCAGCGCCTTCGTCGCCTGCTGCAGTTCGGCTGCGGTCATGGCTGCGGATCTCCTCGATGATGGCGTTGGCGGCGTCGGTATGGGTTTTCGGCCGCTGCCAGCCGGGCTTCTTTCCCGAGAAAACGGGAGCTGTTCTGGTCTTCCCCGCAGAAGATAAATGCTGCGCATTTTCAGGGGAGGACACCTCTTGTTCTTCATGAGCCGAAAAATGCTGCGCATTTTCAGGGGAAAAAGCGGAAGCTTTTTCACTCTGGTTTCTGGAGTCTGGAGAATGCCGCGGCAAAGCGCCGGCATCTGCTGGAGGATGCGCCTTTGTTTTCAAGGCGGTAGCAGCACCACCACGTGCCCCGGCGGCGGCCCTCGCCTCGCTTTTGACCTGCGCCTTATGCAGCTCTCTGGTCAGCCTCTTGTGGCCGATCTCGCCTGACTCGCGCTCGAAGAAGGTCAACAGATCGCCACTGATGGCGCGCCATCTCTTGAGCGACAGCCGCGCCACCCGCGCCAGCTTGGCGTCGTCGTCGGGCAGCCGGCCGCCGGCGTTCCACATCGCCATCAGGATGAGCATGTAGGCGCCGATCTGCTCGGTGGAGAGCTGCAACGTGTCGCCGACGAAATCGGAGACGTAGAGCTGCATGAAGGGCCGCTCGCTCATACCTGCCCCATGCTTGCACGCACGCTAATGGAACCAGCCGCCAGCCCGCACGTTATGACGCGACCATGCCAGAGGGAGGTGTTTCGATGACGGCTTTCATGCCGATTACGCTGCGCTTTTGCGACAACAAGACCATGCTGGTCGGCTCGGTCGCCGACGCCGAGACGGCGTTGCGGCACCATTGGCCCGACAAGACCGCACCCGCCTATGTCGAAGCCGTGCGGCTGGTCAGGTTGGCGGTCGATGGCAGTTGCTGCCCGCGCACCGCCTTCGAGGCCTTCAGCAAGGCCGCCTGGCAACAGGGAATATTGATGGTCAAGCCGAGAAGCCGGGCGCATGATTGGCTCGACGCCGCCGCCAACCCGTGAAGCCCGCGCGAAGGCGATGCAACCGCCTGGCGGCCTCGCGCGTTTATGAGCGTCGGCTTGAATGCCGCGCCGAGATCGAGGGTGAACGCCGTGGGTACGATGAAAACGCCGCTCAAAGTAAGCCTGGACGGACATGTCGAGGAGATCGACAGCGTCAGCGATGCCGCCGATTTCCTGCAACGCTGGCCGATCGATCGGCGCGGCCATGTCTACCGCAGCGCGCTCAACGCCTGCAGTGCCGCGATCGCGGCACAGATTTCCGAATCCGACGCGATGAAAGTGTTCACCGGCTTTGCCCGCGTCGCCGGCATCCTGGTTGCCGAAGCCGGCCCGGCCATGCGGCTGGAGGCACGCACCGTGCAAAGCCGCATGCCCAAACAGGGCCGGCAGATACCGAAATAGGCTCACTGGCAAACCCGGCGTTGAAACCGCGCCTGGTGGTAGCCGCAGTAGCTCTTCAGCCCTTTGGTCCGCATGCCGCAGCACAGCATGTCGCCGCCGGGCCGGCCGCCCGGCGCGTCGTTCTCCGGGTCCTCTTCCAGCGTCAGGTCGAGCGGCGCGCGGCATCGGGCAAACAGGCAGTCGATGAAGCGCATCGCCACGCCATGCGGCTGGCGGCCGATGGGTCCGCGCGGCGGCGCCGGCACCTTGAGACGGTAGGCCTCGCCATCGGCGATCAGCACGCCCACCTCGCGCACGAATAGGCGCGGCGGCAGCCAGGCCGGCGAGGAATCGCGTCTGGTCCGGGCGTTGCTCTTGCGCGCTGCGGTACCCTTGTCGGCATGGACGCCGACGCGCTTTTCCGCGGCCGCCTTGCCGCTCGCCTTGCCCTGCTTTGCAGCCGCCGGCTTGCGTATTGCCTGTTCGCCGGCGGCCTGTCTCACAACCTTCGGCATCCCCCGGCCATTGGCAAAGCCGATCGCGCCCAGCATGGCGTTGCGGTGGACGATGCCGATGATGGCGTTGCGCGACACCGCGCTGCCGCGCAGCGCACTGAACGCCGCCGCGATCCTCGAGGCCGAAAGCCCCTCCTTCAGCCAGCGGGCGATCTCTTGCAGTTCGGCGTCGCTGTAGCTTGCCATGTCCAGGCTCCATCCAGGGGGCCGCCTTCGGCCGCGCCGGTGAGCGCGCCGTCGGCCAGGCGTCAGGGTTCAGGCCCGGTCCGGGCCACAGTCAGAGGTTCGGTGCGAAAGCCGGCTCGCGGGCGGATCAGCCGGAGCGGATCGAATGCCCGGCGCTCAGGCGCGCCAGCCGCGCCTCGGCTGTCTTTCTGTCAGGGGCGGAAACCGCCCTGCCCGTCATCGGCTCGAACAGGATGACGGTGCCGTCCTGCGTGCGGATGCAGGAGCGCGCGTATGGACCGGCATCATGCCGGTCGAATGGGGGGCCGGAGCCGAGGGGAGCGGCGGCTCCGGCCGTTCCGGCCGCCAGAGACGGGCAGACCGGACCCGAGGCATCAAAGCGCTCGGGCTTCGCCCCGGCCGGGGAGGACGGCCGGGACGGAAGGGAATGGCTGGCGACTTCGGTCGCCTTGTTCGCCTCACGCGAGGCTGGCGCTACCGCGCCATGAAGACTGGACAGGTTCTGCATGACCAGATATAAGCATAACTCAAAAATATATGCAAGCCATTCTTTCATAGACGAGAGCCGCTTTCATCGCTCACATGGGCGCCATGGCAAAAACGGAACTGTCGATCAAGGTCGGAGCGGCGATACGCCAGGCGCGCAAGCAGCGCGGCCTGGTCATGCGCCACATTGCCGAGCATAACGACACCGATGTCGCCGCCGTCGGCAATTGGGAAACCGGCCGCAACCTGCCCAAGACCGAGAACCTGCTGAAGACCGCCGCCTTCCTGCGCGTCGACCCGGTGGCGCTCGGCCAAGGGCAGGTCGTCTTCCTTGACGATGCCGGCCCGGTGGCCGACGCCGAGATCGTCACCGATGCCGGCCCGATGCCGGCCGGCTCAATGGATATCGAGGTGCTGGGGGCCGCGGTCGGCGGCGACGACGGCGACTTCACCTTCAACGGCGAGCCCGCCGGCTACGTCCAGCGCCCGCCGGGCGTGCGCAACCTGCCGAAAGTCTTCGCCCTGCATGTGCTGTCCGATTCCATGGTGCCGCGCTACGAACCCGGCGACCTCATCTATTGCGGCGGCCGCGACGCCGTGCCCGGCGACCATGTGGTGATCGAGACGTTTCCGGAAGAAAACGAGAAGAACGGCAAGGCCTTCATCAAGAAGCTGGTCAAGCGCACAGCGGGCGAGCTGGTGGTCGAGCAATACAATCCGCCGAAGACGCTGACCTTCAACCGCTACGCGATCAAGCATGTCTGGCGGGTGATCCCGCTGAAGGAATTGCTGGGGTATTAGCGCCTCTTTTTCCTTCTCCCCCTTGCGGGAGAAGGTGGATCGGCGCGTCAGCGCCGAGACGGATGAGGGGTGCGTGACGGAACGAGGCGCCGAAGATCTTGCGTTCTTCGCCTCGTTAAACCACCTCAAGATGCACCACGGTGAGACGCCGGCGTTCCCTGGAACACCCCTTGTGTCTCTCGAATCATGCAGGATCGGGCTGACGGGTGACCCGGGTCATGACCGGATCACCCGTTGCGGCGGAAGCCCGTACACCCCTTGGCATAAGCCCGTGGATGAGCAAGGAACTCCGACCGCATCTTCCACAGCCCGAACGGTTGCTAGGGTTCGACCCCGCACCAGCAAGGAAGGGATCAGAAGATGACACAAATTGCACTGCATGTCGGCATCGATGTGGCCAAGGAGCGACTGGACGTGGCCATTCGGGAAACAGGGGAGTTGTTCGCAGTCGACAATGACGAAGCCGGTTATGCGGCATTGGTCGAGCGTCTGTCGGGTCGGGCGATCGCCGCCGTCGGCCTTGAGGCGAGCGGCGGCTATGAGCGGGCTGTGCTCAAGGCGCTGTGGCAGAAAGGCCTGCCGGTGCGTCGCATCAATCCGCACAGGCTGCGCCAATTCGCACGGGCGGCCGGCGTCAACGCCAAGAACGATCGCCTCGATGCACGTGTGATCGCCCGTTTCCTTGCGACGTTGCCGGTGCATCCGGTGGAGTTTGATCCAAGTCTGGAGTTGGTGATCGAACTGGTCACCGCGCGGCGCCAGCTCCAAGCCGAGCTCAGCCGTGTCAACAACCAGCTCGAACACGTGCGCGATGCCGCTCTCAAGCGCCTGGCCAAGCGGCGAGCGACCCGGCTCAGTGCCGACATCCTGTTGCTCGACAAACGCATCGCCCAAGCCATCGCGGCCGACCATGCCCTGGCACGGCGCGACCGCCTGCTGCGTTCAACTCCCAGTGTCGGCCCGGTCCTGAGTGCCACACTGATCGCACAGCTGCCTGAACTGGGCCGCTTGTCCAACCGGCGGATTGCCGCCCTTGTCGGGCTCGCCCCCTACGACCACGACAGCGGCAAGCTCAAAGGCAAGCGATGTATCTGGGGTGGCCGCGAGCCGGTCCGCAACGTCCTCTATATGGCCGCGCTCAGCGCCGGAGTGCATAATCCCGTCTTCGCCGCTTTCCGCCAGCGCCTGCGAGCGAAAGGCAAGGTGGCAAAGGTCGCCATCGTTGCCGTCATGCGCAAGCTGATCACAACCCTCAACGCCATGATCCGGGACGACAAACCTTGGAACCCGGCTTGCGTCTGAAACACGGTTGCTCATCCGTCTCGTCGCTGCACGCCGATCCACCTTCTCCCACAAGGGGAGAAGGCAAGTCAGCACCCCCTCAAGCCCTTCTCGCCCCCTCCACCAGCACCTCCCGCTCGCTCAGCATCTGCGCTTCGCTGCGCACGCGCTGGCGCTCGTCGATGAAGGCGGCCTGGATCGAAACCGCCGTGCCCGGCAGCCCGTCGGCGCGGCAGGCCGAGCAGACGATGCGACCCGAAAGCTCCGCCAGCGGCGTGTTGCCCGTCACGCCGAAACGCCGGAGTTCATCCGGTTTCCACCACCTGTTGCGGCCGCAATCTGCGCACTCGACCGATAGCGAGACGACATGCGCGATGACTGGTCTTCTGCCCGGCAATGCCATTGCCTCTCTACCTCGTTTGTTCCTGATTTGTTCGTATATTCCTGTGTTTTAACCCAGGAGTCGAGTCGCAGTTTTAACACTTTCCCACAAGTTTCTCTTTTATCAATTTTTGAGTTATGCTTTCATAAACTCGCAAATGTGAGTCGCCTGCCGCATCAGACCCGGGAGCCATAATGGATGCCGCCGATTTCGCCCGCGCCTGCGGTTACACCGGCGACAGCCCAGCTCTGCTCGAAGCCTTCGAGGCGATCCGCCGCAACGGCATCGCGCAGGCCCGCCAGGATCATTTCCGGCGCAAGGCCGTCATCGACGAATTGAAACAATCCGAACCGCTGTTCCTGGCCGCGATCGGCCCGGCGCTGTCGGCGGACGAGGCCATCGATGACACCGCCCGCTTCATCGCCTGCTGGCGCAACATGCCGCGCTGGCGCCAGGAGCGGCGGCTGCCCGACCTCGTCAGGGCCAGGCAGCAGCGTCTCATCGCGCGCTTCTTCCGCCGCTACGGCCATCGCCTGTGGGCGCTCGAAGCAGCCTGAAGTCCGGCACGGCTGGACCAGCCATTTACGGGCTCCCCAGCCATTTCTGGGTTCCAATGCCAGCTTTTTCTTTCTAGATTGCCGAGGGGTGGCTGTTCGTTCGACGTGCATGATTTGGAATGTTCAGGACTGCCCGCTCAAAAATTCAAACCTGGATCACGGCCGGCGCAGGCACCATCGCGGCGCTGTTCGTCGCCAGCCTGATGGGCGCCTTCGGTGCCCTCCCCGCCCACCCTCCACCGCAGCTGCCGCCTGATACCGCCATCGATGCGGGGCGCTGGCGCGTCCAGCCGGTGCGCGCCTATGTCAGCCATGCCAGGGTTTACGGCGTGCTGGCGAAGCCCGGCCAGAAGGCGCTGGTGCTTGAGGCCGACCTCACCAACCGCACCGCGCAATCCGACAAGGCCTATTTCGACGTCTTCAAACCGGACGGCATCACCCTGCCCGATCCCATGCCGATGATCGCGCTGACGCGCGATGCGACACTGACGCCGGAACTGCATCCGGGGATGACCGAGCGCATGGCCTATGTCTGGCCGCTGGCCGATGACGCCACTGTCCCGGCCAGCCTGAGCTTCGGCGTCACCGCCGAGATCTTCAAGCCGCGCGACAACCTCTACGGCATGCCCGGCTGGTTCAATCCCTACCGGCTCGGCTCCATCACCTTGCCGATCGCCGACGTGCCGGCGCCGAACGCGCCGGGAAACGGCTCATGAGAATCCGCGTCCTCGGCAATCTCGTCGTCCTCGCCGCCACCGTGGCGCTGAGCTACGGCATGCAGGTGACGAAGCCGCATTATGCCGACCTCACCGCGCCGATCCCGGTCGACGGCACCATGCACGACACGGTGCACGCGCGCAGCTTCGATGTCCGGCTCGACAAGGTGATCTTCGCCCGCCAGCTCAAGACCAACCAGTTCGGCCAGGAAAAACTGCTGACCACCAGCGGCCTGTGGGCGGTGGTGACGACAAATCTCACCGCCACCGCCGCCTCCACCACGATCGCCGACGGCACCTGGCAGGGCCCGACCGGACTGCGCTATCACCAGACGGAGCGGCTCGGCTACCGCCAGGACATGCCGCCGCATGGCGTCGATCCCGGCCTGGAGAAGCGCGGCCTGTTCGTGTTCGAAGTGCCGCCGGACCAGATAGACGGCGCCAGGCTGCTCATCGCAGCACGCCAGTTCGGCCCGCTCGACGCGCAAGCCCGCATCAGCGTCGACGGGGTGCCGACCGGAACAGACGGTCAGCCGGTGGATGTGCTGCCGGAATACGACCTCGATGCCCCTCCACCACAGGGCAAGTCATGAGCGCCGTTTCAACAGACCTGGAGCCGACGGCCGACCCGCAGGCCGAGAAAAAATGGCGGCGGCGCAGCCTTGTGGCGCTCGCCATCCTGCTGCCGCTAACGCTGGCTGAGACCAGCTACGACAGCACGCGCGAATGGCTGCGTGGTGAGGATCTCATCGCTCGGGATGTCGATTTTGGCCAGTCCGTGTCGTTTGGCGGCAGCGACTGGAAACTGGCCGATCTGCGCGGCGGCAAGGCCGGCCGCCTGCCCGACCACGCCTTCGCCATCATCGCCACCTTCACCGTCACCATTGGCGACCCCGACCTGCAAAGGCAGTGGCTGGGCTGCAAGCTGATGCTGACCGACGCCGCCGGGCGCCGCTGGCTGCCGGACGTCATCGCCGGCGTCAGCCTGCCGCAGGGCGTGATGAACTGCAGCTCGGCGATCTTCTCCGGCGCTGGGAAGGGCGACGTCCTCACCATCGGCGACACTTTCATCGTGCCGGAGGACGCCATCAAGACCATCCGGCCCGCTGTTGGGCTGGGCAGCGAGCGGCCGTGGTATCTGCGGTTCCAAAGGCCGCCGAAGTGAGCGTCCTCTCGGGACCCAGGTTTTGCCATGTCAGCGTTGCCTCTCATCCGCCGCACCTGCCCTTCGCTGCCGCTCCGGGCGTTCGCCGCTCGAAAAGCCAAGCAATTGGCTTTCCGTCCGCTACGCGGACCGCGCCTCACCCCCGTAAACGGGGCGAAGGGAGCTGAGCGAAAACGCCGTCTCCAGCACAGCGGCCAGAAAACATATCCTGATCGGCTCGATCAGAATGCCGGTCGAGGAATCCTGGAACGGGCTGCCGAACAGCAGCGTCACGCCGTGCGAGAAGATCTGCCAGACATCGAGTTCGTGCGGGCCGATCAGCCGTGTTGCACCGAGCCACAGCCAGGCGGCGCCCCAGTCGATGAGGCGGTAGCCGATGACCAGCGTGCACAGAAGCAGCAGGCTGGAACTCACCGTCAGCCGCACGCCATTGGCGATCGGCAGATAGCGCGAGCGGTAGCCGGCGATGAAATGCTCGACGAAATCGCGCAGGAATTTCGGCAGGCCGGCATAGCGCTCGCCGAACCGCTCCACCCGGTTGTGCACGCGCATCAACGCGGCATCGTCGTGAACGTCATAGCCGTAGATCAGCGCCGCCATCACCAGCCAGATCAGCGGCAGGAGCATGTAGAAGAACAGATTGATCGCCGCCGTCGAAGGCGCGATCGAGGTGAACTCGACCGGCACCATGGGGGCGGCCGTCGCCACCGGCACCGGGCTCGCCAGTCCGTCGGCGGCGGCCTGCACCATCGACCAGAAGGAGCGGCTCATCAGCCATTGCAGCGCCGTGTCCTTCCAGCGGCTGATCACGTAGAGACCGACGAAGATCCAGTTGGTCTCGCAGATCACCACCACGATCTGCCAGAACGAGGCGGTTTTCGTCTTGGTCTGCATGAACTTGGCCAGCCGGCGGATCAGCCAGGACACCGCCACCGAGATCAGCAGCCAGCGTGAATCCAGCACGTCGAGCACATTGGCGCTCTGGCCGAAGTCGGCCTGGTCGAGCGTTTCGCGCGAATATTGCCGCACGATATCGCCGAGGAAGCCCCAGGCGGCGTAGTAGGCGAAGAACGGCAAGAGCGCGATGGTGATCATGCGCACCAGCCGCGAACCGCGCCGGTCGGCCGCCGGCTCGTCGGCGGCCTTGTCCGCGCCGCGCTGCGCGGCCGCGAGATGCGGCAGGCCGGGGCGCAGCACATGGAACATCGCCACCGTCACCACCAGCTGCGCCAGCGCCACCAGCGTCAGCATGGCGAGCCCGGCGAAATGATTGGCGAGCGCCACCTTGGCCGCTAGCTGCAGCAGGAGATCGCCGGCCAGCACCCCGGCCAGCATCAGAACCACAAGCTGCGGCCAGAACCGCCGCAACAGCGAAAAACTCAAGCTGATCGGCCTGATGATGTCGGCAAACATGAGGTCTCTCACGATGCCACCCGCCCCGCGCCTTTCTACCAAGGCCCGATCGTTTTGCAACCGGGCCGGGAAATGGGGGGTAGCGGTTTGATCATGACGGGCAGCTGGTGCTGGGTTAGGCGCGGGTGATTGAGGAGACGTTGCGCGGGTCATGCGCGGTCTTCCCTTCTCCCCCTGTGGGAGAAGGAAGAAGCGCTCACCGCCTCACCCGCGACTTCAGCCACCGATCGAACGCCACCGCCAGGATCAGGATCAGCCCGATGACGATGCTTTGCGTGTAGGACGACACATTGTTGAACTGCAGCCCGTTCTGCAGCACGCCGATCAGGGCCGCGCCGACCACCGTGCCGCCGACCGAGCCGATGCCGCCGAACAGTGAGGTGCCGCCGATGACGACGGCGGAAATCACCGTCAGCTCGTAGCCGATGCCGGCGACCGCTTCGGAAGAGTTCAGCCGCGCCGACAGCACGAAAGCGGCGAGCCCGGCGAAGAAGCCGACGATGACATAGACCGAGACTAGGATGCGGTCGACGCGCAGGCCTGACAGCCGCGCGGCCTCCGCATTGCCGCCGACGGCATAGACGGCGCGGCCATAGCGTGTGTAACGCAGCACGATGTGGCACAGGATCGCGGCAATGGCGAAGATGATCGCCGGCACCGGCACCGGGCCGATCAACCCCGTGCCGAACCAGCGCATCGAGGCGTCGAAGCCGGAAATCGGGCCGCCATTGGAGATGGTCAGCGTCAGCCCGCGAAACACCGTCAGCCCGCCCAGCGTGACGACGAAGGGCGGCACTTTCAGCCTGGTGATGGCAAGCCCCTGCACGCCGCCGGCGGCGGCACCGACAATGACGGCGGCGAGCAGCGCCGCAAACCAGCCATAGCCCTGCGTGCCCGAGGTCGACAGCGACAGCGTGTTGGCCGCACCGCCCTTGGCGACGACGGCGGCGACCATGCCGCAGAAGGCGAGCAGCGAGCCGACCGACAGGTCGATGCCGGCGGTGAGGATGACGAAGGTCATGCCGAGCGCGATCAGCCCGGTGATCGAGATCTGCCTTGTGATGTTGAACAGGTTGATCGGGTCGATGAAGCTCGGCTTCAGCACGGTGAAGACGACGACCAGCGCCGCCAGGAACAGCAGCGGCCCGAAACTCATCAGCAGCCGCGCGAAATTGATGCCGCCGCGCTCGCTCTGTTCCCCCGCCACGCTCATTGTGCCTGCCTCTCCGCGTCCGGGCTCTGCGCGTCCTGCCCCTGCACATCTTGCTTGTCGAGCGCCATCAATTCCATCAGTTTTTCCTCGTTTGCCTCGACGCCCGGCATCTCGCCGGTAATACGGCCCCGGCGCATGGTGACGATGCGGTCCGACACCGCCAGCACTTCGGGCAGTTCGGATGAGATCATCATCACCGCGATGCCGCGCGCCGCCAGCTGCACCAGGATCTGGTGCACCTCCGCCTTGGCGCCGACATCGACGCCGCGCGTCGGCTCGTCGACGATCAGCACCTTCGGATCGCGCGCCAGCCAGCGCGCCAGGATCACCTTCTGCTGGTTGCCGCCCGACAGGCCCTCGATCGCCTGCTCCGCTGAGGCCATGCGGATCGACAGCATCTTCCTGAAACCCGACAGCGCGTCCCGCTCGCGCCGCTCAGCCATGAAACCGAAACCATTGCTGAATGTGCCGAGCGAAGCGACGGAGAAATTCGGCAGGATGCCGAGTGCTGCGAAGATCGCCTGATGTTTGCGGTCCTCCGGCACCAGACCGATGCCGAGCGCGATGGCGTCGGCCGGCGAGGCCGGCGCAATCTGCTTGCCGTCCAGCGTGATGGTGCCCGCCGCGATCCGGTCGGCGCCGAAAATGGCGCGCGCCAGCTCCGTGCGGCCTGAGCCGACAAGCCCGGCAACGCCGAGGATTTCGCCAGCCTTGAGGTCGATGTCGACGCCGTCGAGCACGATGGCATGCGGCGCCTCGGGATCGCGCACGGTGCGCAAGCTGCGCACCGACAGCACGATATCGCCGGCGACCGCGCGCTGCGCCGGCCGCGCGTAAAGTTCGGAAGCCGCGCGGCCGACCATTTTTTCGATGATGCGCGGCAACTGGATCGGCCGTCCGCGATCGCGGTCGAGATGCCCGGCCAGCCGGCCGTCGCGCAGCACCGTCATGCGGTCGCAGATGGCCGACGCCTCCTCCAGCCGGTGGGTGACGAACATGATGGCGACCTTGTCCTGGCGCAGCCGGTCCATGATCGACAACAGCCGCTGCACCTCCGTCTCGGTCAGCGCCGAAGTCGGCTCGTCCATGATGATCAGCCGGCTCTTCAGCGAGAGCGCCCGGGCGATCTCGACCAGTTGCTGCTCGGCCACCGATAGCGCCGAGACCGGCGTCATCGGATCGATGGAAAGACCGACGCGGGCGATAATGTCGCGCGAATCCCGCTCCATGCGCTTCCAGCTCACCAGGCCGAGCGGCCCGACCGGCGCGCGGCCGATGAAAATATTCTCGGCCACCGTCAGCGTCGGGATCAGGCTGAGTTCCTGGTAGATGGTGACGATGCCGAGCCGCTTGGCATCCTGCGGGCTGGAGGGCGCATAGTCGGCGCCGTCGAAAGTGATGCGTCCGCTGGACGGCGGCATGACGCCCGACAGGATTTTCAAGAGCGTCGATTTCCCGGCGCCGTTTTCGCCAAGCAGGCCGAGGATTTCGCCAGGGCGGATGTCGAGAGAGACATCGCTCAGCGCGGTGACACCGGAAAAATGCTTGGTGACGCCCTCGACGGCGAGCAGGGCGGGTGCGGCTTCAGCTGGCAAGGGTTGCTCCCGGATTGTGGATCATGCTGGCTCCGTCAGCGCGCGAACACCCCCCTCTGTCCTGCCGGACATCTCCCCCTCAAGGGGGGAGATTGGCCGTGTCACCGGTGGCGCTTTTCCTCGAACGTTGACGAATTGGCGAAAGCAGAAAAACCAGCCGATCTCCCCCCTTGAGGGGGAGATGCCCGGCAGGGCAGAGGGGGGGCGATGCCCCGCCTGCCTTGCCAATCGACCGATCCCCACCGGCCCCCTACTTCGTCTCGCTCAACCTCTCCGCCTTATCAAGATTGTCCTTGCCGATGACGATCGGCGTCAACAGCACCAGCTTCTCCTTCGGCTCGGTCTTGTTCTTGGCGTAGGCGACCGCGATCTGCACGGCGGTGCGCGACTGCTGGCCGGGGAACTGTTCGACCGTGCCGGCGAGCTTGCCGTCGCGCACGGCAACCAGCGCTTCCGGCAGCGCATCGAAGCCGTAGATCTTGACGTCGGTGAAGTTGCGCGCCGCGCACGCCTCGAGCGCGCCGAGCGCCATATCGTCATTGGCGCAGATGATGGCGTCCGGCTTGCCGTTGGCGGCGAGGCCGGCTTCCGTCACCGACAGCGCTTCGGCGCGGGCGAAGTTGGCGGTCTGCTCGAAGATGATCTGGTACTTGTCCTTCAAGGGATCGAGCACATTGTGCACGCCCTTGTTGCGGTCGATGGCCGGACCGGCACCCGGCTGACCCTGCAGATGGAACAGCTTGGCGCCGTTGGGGAACGCCGCCACCATGGCGCTGGCTTCCGCCTCGCCGCCCTTGACGTTGTCGGCGCCGACATGGGCGAGGATGCCCTGGACACCGTCGACACGGCGGTCGATCGTCACCACGGGAACGCCGGCCTTGACCGCTTCCTCGATGGCCGGCGCCAGCGCGTTGACGTCGAGCGGCGAAATGACGATGGCGTTGACCTTCTGCACAAGTGCCGCCTCGATATCGGCGGTCTGCTTGGTGGCCGAGTTCTGGCCGTCGCTCTCGGTCAAATTGACGCCCTGCGCGGCGGCTTCGGCCTTGATCTCGTTCAGCATGTGCACGAAGAACGGAAAGCCGAGATTGGGCACCGAGCCCAGTATGGTGAGTTTGTCCTCGGCAAACGCCGACGGCGCGGCCAGCATCATCGCGCCCGCCGCCACGGACGTCATCAGGAATTCGCGTCTGTTCATGGTTGATCCTCCTCCACAAGAACGCACAATCCCCAAGACCGGGATCGGTCTTGGGAAGGGATCATGCGTCGGTTCAAAGTGTTGGAGCATCCTCCTTGCGCGGGATCGCGCATGCCGCTCCAGCTGATTGCCGTTGCAAAAACTGCCTCCCATCGGCATCAGCAAATGGATGCTAACCCAGGGTCAACCATTTGTGCAACATCGATATAACAGTGTTTAGCGGCCAATTATCGGAATTGTCGGAATTTTGATGGAGCTGGGCTGCCCGGCTTCCATTCTCGCGCCACGGCCCTAGTTTGAACCGCGCCGAGCCCATTCCGTAAGACCAGCCATCCCGGAGAATTGCATGAAGCCGCACATCGTCTGCCATATGCTCACCTCGCTCGATGGCAGTCTTCATCCGAGCCGCTACACGGCGAGCCCCGATGGCGGCGTACCGGAGTGGTCGGGCCTCTATGAGAAGATCCACGGCGATCTCGAAGGTGACGCCTGGATCGTCGGCCGTGTCACCATGGCCGAGATGAGCAAGGCCGGCGCGCACCCGCCGGCACAGATCGGCAAGGTCGAGCGGCCGCATCATTTCGCGCAACGCGATGCGGGCAGCTTTGCCGTGGCGCTCGATGCCTCGGGCAAGCTCCATTTCGCCAAGCCGGATGTCGGCGGCGACCATGTCGTGGTGCTGCTTGGGCGTGACGTTGCCGACAGCCATCTGGCCGAGCTCGCTGCCGATGGCGTGTCCTATATCGTGTCGGAAACGGCCAATATCGATCTCGCCGCCATGCTCGACGTGCTCGGGCGCGAGCTCGGTATCAGCCGGCTGTTGCTCGAAGGCGGCGCCGGCATCAACGGCTCCTTCTTCGCGGCAGGGCTTGTCGATGAATTGAGCCTTCTGGTTGCGCCCGCGCTCGATGCGCGGGCGGGAAACCAGGGCTTTGTCGAGTTCGGCGAAAGCGGCCTCGCCGGCAAAATGCAGTTGTCGCTGACAAGCTGCGAAACCCTGGCGCATGGGCTCATCCACTTGCGCTACGCTGTCAGCCCTGGCTGAAGCCGCAGCCCCTCAATACCGCATCGCATCCAGATCGGCGATAAGCGTCGGGCCGATCGGGTGCCAGCCGAGCCGTGCCTGGGTGAGCGCGCTGGAGGCCGGCAGGTCCATGGGAGCAAACATTCCCATCCAGCCAAAGTGCTCCGCTGCCTGTTCCGGTGCGATCGAAACAACAGGCAAATTGAGGCCCCGGCCAAGCGCCTTGGCGATGGCGCGCACTTCGACGCCTTCCTCGCCGACGGCGTGGTAGCGCGCGCCCGGCTGGCGCTTTTCCACGGCAAGCCGGTAGAGGCGTGCCGCGTCCAGGAGATGACCCGCCGAAAAGCGATTAACTCCTTCGCCGACATAGGCCGAGACGCCCTTCTGGCGCGCGATCTCGATGAGCGGCGTGATAAGCCCCTGCTTGACCGGATTGTGCACCTGCGGCAGGCGCACCACCGACACATTGATGCCGGCCTCCAGCAAGGCATTGCCGGCGAGTTCCGAGGCGATGCGCGGATTGGGGTGGCTGGCGTTGAAGACGTCCTCGACCGCCAGCTGGCCATGTCCGGGACTGCCCATGCCGACGCCCGACGTGATCACCAGCGGCCGGTCGGATCCGGCCAATGCCTGGCCGAGTGCCGCGATGACGCGCTTGTCCTTTTCGCAGTTTTCGGCAAAGCGCGAAAAATCATGGTCGAAGGCGGTGTGGATCACGGCGTCCGCCTTGGCCGCACCGCTGCGCAGGCTCGTCGGATCCTCGAGGGTTCCGCGATGCACCTCGGCGCCGGCGGCGGCCAGCGCCTCGGCGCCGACATCGGAGCGGGTGACGCCGACCACCTGATGGCCGGCCTGGATGAGTTCGGGCACCAGCGCTGAGCCGATGAAACCGGTCGCGCCGGTGAGAAAGATACGCATGCAAAATCTCCTGCGGTTGCCTGCGTACTATCGACGGTCTATTATTCCATTAAAGTAGTGATCTTATCATGGTATAATGGCTAACAGGATGCCCACCCCCGGTTCGCTCGCTGCCTTCCTGAAAGACCGCCGCACCCGGCTCGATCCGGCGTCTTTCGGCTTTTCCGGCCGCCGGCGCACGCCGGGGCTGCGCCGCGAAGAGGTCGCCCAGCGCGCCAACATCAGCCCGACCTGGTACACATGGCTGGAACAGGGCCGTGGCGGCGCGCCCTCGGCCGATGTGCTGAACCGCATCGCCAAGGGACTGCTTTTGACCGAGGCCGAGCGCGAACATCTCTTCATGCTGGGGCTCGGACGCCCGCCCGAGGTCCGCTACCGGGGCGACGAGGGCGTCAGCCCGCGGCTGCAGCGCCTCATCGACACGCTCGAGGCCAGCCCGGCTCTGGTCAAGACCGCGACCTGGGACGTCGTTGCCTGGAACCGCGCCGCCGAGATCGTGCTGACCGATTACAGCGCCATCCCCGCCGGCCGGCGCAACATATTGCGCTTCATGTTCCTCACGCCCCACATCCGCGCCAAGCAGCACGATTGGCAAAACCTCGCCCGTTTCGTCGTCGGCGCGTTCCGGGCCGATGCGGCGCGCGCCGGCGCGGTCTCCGAGGTCACCCAGCTGGTGGACGAACTGTGCAGCGGCAGTCCCGAATTCGCCACGCTGTGGCAGGAGAACGACGTGCTCGCCCATGGCGACGGAACAAAGCGCCTGAAGCACCCGGAACTGGGTGACATCGAGCTGGAATACTCGTCCTTCGCGGTCGACGGCAGGCCGGATCTGAACCTGACCGTCTACAACCCGATCGACAGCAAGGTCGCCGACCGCATCCGGGCGATGGCCCGGTGCCCCAAGGGGTGAAAGGCTGGGCGGTCATCTGCTGCGACAGCGCCTCAACTGCGCTCGCACACCGCATTAAGAATCTGCAAGGTCGGCCCCCAATAGAGATTGGCATGCGGCCGGATCGCCGGTTCGGCGAAGTCGCTGAGCGTCAGCGTCAGCAGCGTTCCCCCGTCCGCCGGTGCCAGGGCGAAGCTGACCAGCGTGTGGTTTTCCGGCATGTCCGCCAGGCGCGAGGCCGACAGCGTGCTCCAGTAGCTGTAGGTAAACAGCCGCTCCGGCTCGAACGCGCGGACGGTGCCATGGTTCTCGAACGCCATGCCATGCAGCATCCCGCGTATCACGATCGTACCGCCGGCATGCCCTTCCAGGCTGACGCTCAGGTCCTCGTCGGACATCCATTGCGGAATCATCGCGGGCGTCGTCAGCACGCGCCAGACTTTGGCCGGCGCGGCGGCAATGGCGACGGTCTTGACGATCGGTTCGGAGGGACCGGTCACGACGCGCTTTGGCCTGAGGACTCGGGCGCCAGCACCAGCCCGATCTCCTGCGCCGCCTGCGCGGCATGGCGGCGCACGGTGGCAAGGTCGAGCATGCTGTAGCTGGTCGCCACATAGGGCACGGTGAGTGCTGCGATGGACTGGCCGAACGGCCCGATTACGGGAAAGGCAAGATCGATGACACCCGGCTGCAGCCCGTCCGCGACCTCCTCATGGCCGGCGGCGCGGATGCGGGCAAGCGCATCGCGCATACCGGCCTTTTCGTCAGGGATGCCAGAGGCTTGCAGCCATTGGCTGACTCTGTCCTGTGGCTGGAACGCCATCAGCGTGCGGCCGGTGGCGGTGGCAAACAGCGGAAACTCGGCGCCGACGCGCACCCGGAAGCCGAACGCCGCCGGACTTTCGACCTGCGCCACGATCAGCACCCTTCCGGCATTGTGGACACCGAGATTGCAGGATTGCTGGATGGCGTCCGACAGCCGCCGCATCGATGGCAGCGCCGCCTGGACGAGGCCGCGCAGCGGCTCGTGCCGGTGCGCCAGCTCGAACAGGCGCGGCGACAGGAAATAGAGCCCGGCCGGGCGGTCGCGGAAGATGTAGCCACGCCGCTCCAGCGCCTGCAGCACGCGGTAGATCTGGTGGATCGAGCGGCCGACCGCCTCGGAAATCTGGCCCTGGTTCAGCCCGTCCTTCTGCTCCGCCAGCAGTTCGATGATGTCGAACGCCTTTTCCAGGGCTGGTACCGAATAATCCGGCGCTTCCGCGATTTTGCCAGCCATGCGAGCTTTCCAGGACCAGAATCAGGAATTGCGGGCAAGTATAGTCAGCGTGCCGCACCCATCGTAGCCATCATCAGCCGGGCGATGCGCCGGTTGATGTCGTCTGGCACCGGCTGCGCGCCTGTCGCCAGGTTTTCGCCCTTCACCACCCGCTCCAGCGACAGCGCCTGCAGCATGAAGCCGATATCCATGGATTCGATCGAATTGCCCTTCGGCTCGACGCCGGCAAGGTTGAACATGCGCCCCTCGGCGATGAGGATGACATGCCTTCCATTGGCGAGGTCGAGACGCCGCAATGTGCCGTCCAGATCCGTGGTGGCGGTGGTCATGGCGGCGAGACCCTCGGTGTCGATCTCCCAAGGAAAATGCCCGGAATTGGCCAGCACCGCGCCACCCTGCATGGCGGCGATCGCCTCGGCCGGCAGCACGCCGGCGCGGCCGGTGGCGGTGATGAACACTTCCGCCCACGGCGCCAGCTCCGCCAGCGGTGCCACGCGATAGCCGTCGAGAGCGGCCTCGAGCGCCTTGATCTCGTCGACCTCGACAACCGCGACGCGGCCGCCGAGCGCGCGCAGATACTGCGCGATGCCGCGCCCGCACCAGCCATAGCCGATGACGCAGAAGCGCCGGCCGGGGATCATCAGATTGGTGATGCGCATGAAGCTTTCCACCACCGACTGGCCGACCGCGTGCTTGTTCTCGCCGATCGCTTTCAGCGGGCTGTCATTGATGACGATCGAGGCGAACGGCATCTTGCCGGCCAGCTCGCCGCGCAGCCGGTCGCCGCCCGAGGTCGTCTCCTCGGTGCCGCCCAGGATGGACGCCGCCCTGCCGCGTTCGACAATGCCGGCGGCAAGGTCGGCGCCATTGTCGAGCAGCATGTCGGGCTGCGCGTCCAGCACGCGAGCCAGATTGGCGTGATGGTCGGCCAGCGTATCGGCGCGGCGGCCGAACACGCCGATGCCCTGGCTTTGCAGGAAGTCCACGACATCGTCCTGCGTCGAGCCGTGATTGCCGGTGCCAATTATCTCGGCGCCGCCTTCGGCCAGCACTTCAAGCAGCACCGCCGTCTTCGGCTCGATATGCAGCGACATGCCGATGCGGCGGCCGGCGAAGGGGCGACTGGCGCGGAACTCCTCACGCAGCATGGCCAGCATCGCCATGCGCGAACGGATCCAGGCGACACGGCCGCGGCCGCGCTCGACCAGTTCGGAGGTCGCCGGATTGGCCTGGGCTTGGGTCATTCGAAGTCTCCGATCATGATCCAGGTCTAACATTTGCAAAAAAGTTTTTTGCACATGACGAATATGGCAGAAGGTCGTCGGGCGGGCAACCCGCTGCACATTTCCAGGCAGACCCCTTGTGCCGGCTATCATTATACATTATATGCAATTGTATATTGATAACAACCCTGGTGCTCGATATACCATGATCCGTGTAAATGACGTGCTGAGCGTCGGTCCCCAGCCCTCGATCTCCGAAATCCGGTCACTTGCTGGCCATGGGTTTGCAGGAATGATCAACGCCCGTCCTGACGGCGAAGAGGCCTCCCAGCCCGGAAACGCCGCCGAGCGGGAGGCGACCGGTCACGCCGGTGTTTCCTACACCTTCATACCCGTCACCATGCCGACCATCACCGAGGCGGACGTGCGGGCCTTCCAGGCGGCCATGGCCGATGCCGGCGGCCCGGTCTTTGCGCATTGCAAGACCGGCACGCGGGCCCTGACCCTGTATGCATTGGGCGAGGCGCTCGACGGCCGTATGTCATCCCGGGATATCGCGGCTCTCGGCTTGAAACTCGGCATCGACCTGTCGGCGGCGTCGCGATGGTTCGAAGCGCACAGGCAATTGCGACCGGACGTGAAGGGATTCTTCGATCCCCGGACAGGGAGCGTGCAATATGTGGTTTCGGACCCCGACACCCGGAAATGCGCCCTTATCGATCCGGTTCTTGATTTCGACGAGAAGTCCGGAGCGACCACGACGCACAACGCCGACGCGATGCTGTCCTATGTCGCGGAGAACAGGTTGAGCGTCGAATGGATTCTCGACACCCATCCTCATGCCGACCATTTGTCGGCCGCGCAGTATCTGAAGCAAAAGACGGGCGCCCCGACCGCGATCGGAGCCTCGGTGGTCGATGTCCAGCGCTTGTGGCAGGGCATCTACAACTGGCCCGAACTTCGTGTCGACGGTTCGCAGTGGGACAGGCTGTTCTCGGATGGCGACACGTTCAAGGTCGGTTCCATAGCGGCGCGCGTGATGTTTTCGCCCGGTCACACCCTGGCGTCGATCACCTACGTGATCGGCAACGCGGCCTTTGTTCACGACACCATCTTCATGCCTGACAGCGGCACGGCTCGTGCCGATTTTCCCGGTGGTGACGCACGCATCCTGTGGAAATCGATCCAGAAGATCCTGGAGCTCCCGGACGAAACCCGCCTGTTCACAGGCCATGATTACCAGCCGGGCGGACGCGCGCCGAAATGGGAAAGCACGGTCGGCGAGCAGAAGCGCACCAATGCACACCTGGCCGGCGTGAACGAAGAGGCCTTTGCCGGATTGCGCGCGGCGCGTGACCGAACGCTGCCGATGCCGAAACTCATCTTGCATGCCTTGCAGGTCAACATCCAGGCGGGGCGCCTGCCGGAGCCGGAAGCAAACGGTATGCGCTATCTGAAATTTCCTCTCGATGCGCTGCAAGGAGCCGTGTGGTGAGCGAGATCCAGCCTGATGCAGTGAAGATGTCGCCCGCCGACATGGAATCGCGCGCCGGCGAAGTGGCGGCCTTGTTGAAGACCCTGGCGCATCCAATGCGGCTGATGCTCGTCTGCACCCTTGTCGAAGGCGAGTATTCGGTCAGCCGGCTGGAGGAAATGCTCGACATCCACCAGCCGAGCCTCTCCCAGCAACTGACGGTGTTGCGCGACGCCAACATTGTGGAAACGCGGCGAGACGGCAAACAGATCTTCTACCGGCTGACCGCCGAGAAGGCCGCTCAGTTGGTTGCGGCACTTTACACGATCTTCTGTTCGGACGGCCGGCCATGACCTCTTATCTCGTATCCCTTCTTGGTGGAGCCCTTATCGGTCTTTCCTGCGTCATCCTGTTGATGCTGAACGGCAGGATCGCCGGCGTCAGCGGGATTGTCGGCAAGGTGGTCCAGGGCATCGATGTCTGGACAAACGCCGCCTTCGTCGCCGGATTGCTGCTTGGCCCGGTGGTGTACTTCGCGGCCTTTCATCATTGGCCAACCGTGACCGTGACGGCATCGCTGCCCTTGATCATGCTTGCGGGATTGCTGGTCGGCTTTGGGTCCCGAATGGGCTCGGGTTGCACCAGCGGTCATGGCGTGATGGGGCTGGCCCGGCTATCGCCACGTTCGATCGCCGCAGTCCTGACATTCCTTGCGAGCGGCATCGCGGCCGTCGCGCTTCTTCGCGGAGCCTTCCTGTGAGACACACCAGACTACGGCCTGTCGCCGCCTTGGCCGCGGGCACGCTTTTCGGATTTGGCCTGGCACTGTCGGGCATGCTCGATCCTGTCCGCGTCCAGGGCTTTCTCGACGTTTTTGGTGCGTGGGATCCAAGTCTTGCCTTCGTGCTGGGCGGCGCCGTCGCGGTTGCGATGGCAGGCATGGCCTCTATCCGGCGGATGTCGCGCCCGCTGCTGGCGGATCGCTTCCATTGGCCGGTGAATACGCGGATCGACGCCCCTCTGGTCGTCGGCTCGGCGATCTTTGGCCTTGGCTGGGGCCTGGGCGGGTTTTGCCCCGGCCCGGCGATGGCTTCGCTGTCGCTAGGGCTGACGCCAACGCTGGCCTTCGTGGCCTTTATGCTGGCCGGGATGGTTGCCCATGACCGCTTCCTTCTCGGGAGACTGTCATGACAGCAACCTCGTTTGCCGCCGTCGGCTCTGGCGGCCTGGTCGGTTTCACCCTTGGTCTGGTCGGCGGCGGCGGATCGATCCTTGCCACGCCCCTCCTGCTCTATGTCGTCGGCGTCGCCCAGCCGCACATTGCCATCGGCACAGGCGCGCTTGCGGTGGCCGCCAACGCAATTGCGAACTTCGGCAGCCATGCCTTGAAGGGTCACGTCTGGTGGCGCTGCGCGCTTGTCTTCGCCGCACTGGGCTCCGTGGGGGCTTTCGCGGGATCGACGCTTGGAAAGTCGATCGACGGGGCGCATCTGCTTTTCTTCTTCGGGCTGCTGATGCTGGTGGTCGGCGGCCTGATGGTCCGACCCAGGCGCGGCACTTCGGCCACGGTCCGGCCTGTCGACGCCAAGATGTGCGCGATGACCGCAGCGGTCGCCATCGTCGCCGGCGCGGCCTCCGGCTTCTTCGGCATTGGTGGCGGCTTCCTCATCGTTCCCGGGCTCATCCTGGCCACCGGAATGCCGACAATCAACGCGATCGGCACCTCGCTGCTTGCCGTCGCGGCCTTCGGTCTCGCCACGGCCTTCAACTACGCGCAATCGGGAATGGTTGACTGGCAGTTGGCCGGCGAATTCATCGTTGGTGGTGTTGGCGGGGGCTTGATCGGCATGTTGGCGGCGACCCGCCTGGCATCCTACAAGAACGTGCTCAACCGCATCTTTGCCGCACTGATCTTTGTCGTTGCGGGCTATGTTCTCTACCGCAGCATCGGCGCGTTCACCCTGGGATAGCGGCCGATCCGGACTTTCCGCATCATCCCTTGTGTTCGAACACCGCCCCGTAGTGATACGGCGGCAGATCAACCATTCGCAGAAGCCGGAAACCAGCAGCCTCCAGAACCGCCGACACCGCTTCGGGTGACATGCGCATCTCCGTCCTGGGGCCGCGCGGTTGGCCCAGCACGGTCGTCTGCTCTCGCGGCAGCTGATGCCAATTGACGAGCGCAAACAGACCGCGCGGCTTGAGCGTACGGGCCACGGCTTGGACGAGCGCCGGCTGATCGGGCACGCCGTGGAAGGTGTTGGCGATCAGCACGAAATCGATCTTTTCGGGGACCAGTTCCGCGACTTCGCTGGCATCCGCGACAATCCACTTCAGGACCGAAACGCCGAGCTGCTTCACCTCGGCCTTGGCCGCCACGATCATGTCCGGGTCGAGGTCGAGCGCATAGACGCGGCCGCTGACGATTTTCGCAAGCGGAGCGGTGAAATAGCCGTCGCCGCAGCACAGGTCCAGAGCCGTCATGCCCGGCTCGACGCCCAACGACAGCAAGAGGCCCGATGGGTCTGGCCAAAGCGCCTGCCACCAATCGCGGTCAGGCATGGAGGTGGCGGGAAACATTCCAGTCATGTGCGGACGCTCTAGAATTGCGCTGCGGGGCAGCTTTGACCGGCGGGCCGCCAAAGGCAACGCCTCCGTTGCCGATGGCGGATCGAACTGATGGCCGTCAGCGAAATCCGGGGGCGCCGGAGACGGTCATCCAGCGGCGTGCGGCGCAACCGCGGCCGTGCCGCTCTCCTCAGCCTTGCGTGATTGCCGTCTGATCAGGGCGACGGCGGCGAAGGCCGCGATGCCGAACAGGCCGACCACGACATTGAGCCACAAGGCGGGGAAAACACCGAGGCCCGATATCATCAAGGTCAGGCCAAACGGCGCGAAGGCGGAACTGAACTGGCGCGCCGCCGTGATCCAGCCGACATAGGAACCGTAGCGCTCCTGGCCGAACAATTCGAGCGGCAGCGTGCCGCCGACAATGCTCATCAGGCCCGAGCCGAAGCCGAAAAGCACGGCGAACAGCATGGCGCCGGGAACGGAGGGCGCCACCACGAGCAACACCGCAAGGCCGCCGGCGAGTGCCGCGGTCGCGCCGAGCGCCAGCAATGTCTGCGACAGACCCCGGCCGAACAGCATGTTGACCAGCCGGCTCGCCACTTGCGAAGGGCCAAACAGGCTGGCGACCAGCACCGAGGCGCCGCCGAGGCCGACCAGTGTGAGCAGCGGCACCATCTGCACAAGGATCGCCGAAAGCACGAATCCCTCTATGGCAAATCCGGCCAGCACCAGGATGAACAGCGGCGACCATCGCCGGCCGGGCGCCACGCCCGATAGGCCTGACGTCGCCGGGATGATCCGCTCCCTTGCCTTGCCGGCGCGGCCCGAAAGCCGGGCCAGCCACCAATGGATCGGCAGGCAGACAAAGGCGTTGAGCGCGGCAAAGAGAATGAGAACCTCGCGCCAGCCGAGATGCTGGTGCAGCAGCGTCGTCAACGGCCAGAACAGGGTCGAGGCGAAGCCGGCGATCAAGGTGAGATGGATGATGCCGCGACGCGCGCCGCCGAGTTGCACGATGGCGACGAAGGCCGTGCTGTAGAGCACGAAGCAGGAGGCAAGTTCCATGGCCAGCACGCCGACGGCAAAGCCGGCGCGCCCCGGCGCCAGCGCGCACAACAGCAACGCGCCTGCCGCCGCCAGCGAACCCGGCACCATCAGGCGCCCTGCCCCGACCCGGTCCGCCAGGCTGCCCGCGAACGGCGCCAGGATGGCGCTCGCCAGCAGCGACACCGACAGCACGGCGAAAACCCATTGCTGCGACCAGGCGAGTTCCGCCGCCACCGCCGGCGCCAGGATGCTGTAGCTGTAATACAGCGTGCCATAGCCGACGATCTGCGTGGCGCCCAGCGCCCAGATGGCGGAAGCGGGGATCTTGCCGTCGCTCACTCGGCGGCTTCCATCTTGCCCGCGCAACCGCAACCGCTTTTGCCAGCCGCCTTGGCGTCGGCATCCGCCACGCAGCAGGCATCGATCGCCGCCGGCGCCGGCCCGCCGCAACAGCCCTGCGACGCGCGGCCTGCCGGCACCGTGCAGACACCCGTTTCGGGCAGCACCAATTGCACCGCGTCGGCCGCCGCCATGTCGCCGGCAAGCGCCGCCGCGACCGAGCGCACCTGTTCGTAGCCGGTCAACAGCAGGAAGGTCGGCGCACGGCCATAGCTCTTGATGCCGACCGTGTAGAAACCGGGCTCCGGATGGCTGAGCTCGCGGTGGCCATGCGGCGGCACGTCGCCGCAGGAATGCTCGTTGGGATCGATGAGCGGACCGAGCGCCTTGACGCCTTCCAGCCACGGATCGAGGTCGAGCCTGAGTTCCCTTGTCAGCGACAGATCCGGGCGCTGCCCGGTCGCGGCGATGATGCGGTCGACCGGCCCCAACTCCAGCAAACCGTCTTGGCCCTGCCCCTCGACGATCAGCCTTCCGTCACGCTCGCGGATCGCAAGCGTCGCAAAGCCGGTGACCAGCTGGACGCGGCCGCTTTCGGCGAGCTCGCGCACATCGGCGCCAAGCTCACCGCGCGCCGGCAATTGGTCGGCGTCGCCGCCGCCATAGATGCGCACGAGATCGGTTCCGCGCACCGCCCAGATGAAGGCCGTGCCGGGCGCTTCATCCGCCAGCCTGGCAAGGTCGAGCAAGGCATTGGCCGCCGAGTGGCCGGAACCCGTGACCAGCGTCGTGCGGCCGGCATAAAGCGCGCGATCGCGGCCAAGGATATCCGGGATACCGTAGGCAATGCGATCGGCGAAGTCCGCCTCGCCCTCCGCCGCGATGCCGCCGGCGCCGAGCGGGTTGGGCGTGCGCCATGTCCCCGAGGCGTCGATGACCGCGCGGGCGCTGTCGCGCCTGGTGCCATCGGCGGTCTCGACCACGAGCATGAACGGCCGTGTCCCGCGCTCACTGCCGCGCACCTTGTCGGCGCCCCAGCGCGATATGGCAACGACACGCGCCTTGGTTTCGATTGCCGGCGTAAGTTCCGGCAGGCTGGCGAGCGGCTCGAGATAGTGCGCGACGAGTTCATCGGCGGTCGGGAAGGCTTCCGCGTCCGGCATCCGCCATCCCTGGCTTTCGAGCAGCTTCCTGGCCGCCTCATCGACGCAATAGCGCCACGGCGTGAACACCCGGACATGGCCCCAATCGCGCAAATTGGCCGCGACACAATCGCCGGCCTCATAGAGTTTCACCGGCAGGCCCCGGGCGATCAGATGAACGGCGGCCGCCAGGCCAACCGGGCCGGCGCCGATGACGGCGATGGGCAGATCGTTTTGCGTGGCCATAGCTTCTATCCTTCCGGCATTATCGAAATAACAGGCAAAAAATCAGGCGGCCGCGTCACCCGCCGCCGGGTTGCAGGCGGCATCGGCGCAGCATTCGTCGGCCAGGAAACCGATGAGATCGTTCATCATGGGATAGTTGGCGCGGCAGATCAGCGTCGTCGCCTGCCGCTCCTGGCTGACCAGCCCGGTCAGGATCAGGCGGTGCAGATGGTGCGACAGCGTCGAGGCGGCGATGCCGAGGCTTTCCTGCAGGAAGCCGACCGGCCGGCCCGCCTCGCCGGCCCGCACCAGGATACGATAGAGGTTTAGCCGCGTCGGATTGCCGAGCGCTTCCAGCTGTTTGGCTGCTTGTTCGAGTTTCATGGAAATAGCATGCGACTAACGACGGAAACCGTCAAGCCCTATTTCGAAGAATATCGAAATAGACCTCAGACCACCCGTTTGCCGCCAGCATCGACGACGACCTCGCCGTCCTCCTTGGTGAACGGGCCGATATCCGGATTGGGCAGGATATCGAGCACCGCTTCGGACGGCCGGGCCAGCATGACGCCGAGCGGCGTCACCACGATCGGCCGGTTGATCAGGATCGGATGCGCCAGCATGAAATCGAGGATCTCGTCGTCGCTCCATTTGGGATCGCCAAGGCCGAGTTCCGCATAAGGCGTGCCCTTCTCGCGCAGCAATTGGCGCGGCGTCATTCCCATCGCCTCGATCAGTTCGACGAGCTTTTCGCGCGACGGCGGCGTCTTCAGATATTCGATCACCTGCGGCTCCTCGCCCGACTGGCGGATGATCGCCAGCGTGTTGCGCGAGGTGCCGCAGGCCGGGTTGTGATAGATGGTGATGGTCATGGCGCGGCTTTCATTTGCGTGAGGGTCTTGTCAGGGAGGGTCTGGGGTTCAGCCAGCAGCCATCCGGCCAGCGCCAGCGCCAGCAGCGCACCCCCCAGTTCCGCCGCTATGAAGGCCGGCACGTCGGATGGCCGGATGCCGGCAAACGTGTTGGAGAAGGCACGGGCAATGGCCACCGCCGGATTGGCGAAGGAGGTCGAGGCCGTGAACCAGTAGGCTGATGTGATGTAGAGCCCGACCAGCCAGGGGATGGCTTCGCTGCGAAAGCGCAGGCCGGCAAGGATGGTGAAAACCAGGCCGAAACTCGCGACCAGTTCGGCCAGCCACTGCCCCTGCCCGCTGCGCACCGTTGCCGACACCTCGAGCAGGGGCAGCTCGAACATGGCATGCGCCACCAGCGTGCCGGCGAGACCGCCGAGAATCTGCGCGGCGATGTAGCCCACCGCCGCCAGCCAGCCGATGTCGCGCCGCAGCCCGAAAACCAGCGTGACGGCCGGGTTGAAGTGCGCGCCGGAGACCGGTCCCAGCGTGGTGATCAGCACCACCAGCATGGCGCCGGTCGGAATGGTGTTGCCGAGCAGCGAAAGTGCGACATCACCCGTCAGCCGGCTGGCCATGATGCCCGAGCCGACCACCGTGGCGACAAGCATGGCGGTGCCCAAAGCTTCGGCTGCGAGGCGGCGGCGAAGGTCGGTCATGTCAACCTCAACATTTGCAGGTCACGGCCTGGAGGATCGGCTGGCAAAGCTCCGGCGCGCCATTGCAGCAATCCTCCATCAGATAGGCCAAGAGATCGCGAAACCCGGTCATGTCGGCCGTGTAGCGGATGCTGCGGCCTTCGCGCTCGGCATGCACCAGCCCGGCCCGGCCGAGGATCTTCAGATGCGCCGACATGGTGTTCTGCACCGTGCTGAGCCGTGTCGCGATCTCGCCCGCCGGCACACCCTCGGCCCCGGCCCGGATCAGCAGCCGGAACACCTCCAGCCTGGTTTCCTGGCCGAGTGCGGCGAGCGCCAGCAATGCTGCTGTCCTGTCCATCAATCCATCTATCCAGATTTATGGATTAATGGCAGCCGACCATGACAGTGCCGTGACAGCCAGGGCTCACGCTTTGCGCCGGGAAGCGGTCGGGCGTGGTTCGCTGAGATGCGGGCGCCAGCCATGCACGCGGTCCCGTCCGGCGGCCTTGGCGCCATATAGCGCCTCGTCGGCGCGCCGCAGCAGATCGGCGATCTCGATGTCAGCGCTCCCGTCGAAAGTGCCGACCCCGATGCTGACGGTGACGATGCCCTTTTCGCTGCCGGCATGCGCAAGCCGGAGGTCGCGCACCTTGCTCCGCAGCGTTTCGGCGATGACGAAGGCGCCCCGCGCGTCGGTTTCGGGCAGGACGAGCGCGAACTCCTCGCCGCCATAGCGGGCCGCCGCGTCGGCCGGCCGCCGCGCCGTTGCCTCGATGCAGCGGCTGACGGCGCGCAGGCATTCATCGCCCGCCGGATGGCCGTAATGGTCGTTGAAGCGCTTGAACCAGTCGACATCGATGATCAGCAGGCTGAGCGGCGTCGTGTTGCGCCGGCCGCGGGCGAATTCGCGCGCCAGCGCGTCGTCGAAGGCCCGCCGCGTCAACAGTTCGGTCAGCCCGTCGCGGTGTGCCAAGAGGTTCAGCTTCTCGTTGGCCGCCAGCAATTCGGCCTCGACCTGCTTGGCCTCGGTGATGTCGGAAAACACACTCAGGCTGCCGCCATCGCCGGTCGGCCGGGTCCGCACATCGAGCCAGCGCCCGTCGGCAAGCTGGACCTGGCGGTGGCTGGATAATGTCTGCAGGGCCATGATGTCGGCGATCCACGCCTCGACCGCATCGGGCGGCGTGACGCTTTCGCCGCGCGCCACCGAGGCGCGCAGGATGTCGCGGTGGTGAGCACCGGGTACCCTCAAGTCCGCCGTCTTCGGAAACAGGGCGCGGTACTGGGCGTTGCACAGCACCAGCCTGTCGTTGGAATCGAACATCACCAGGCCGTCGGCCATATGCGTCAGCGCGTCGCCGAGCCTGGCCTGGCTTTCGGCCAGTTCGGTTTCCAGCTGCTTGCGCTGGGTGATGTCGCGATTGTGCGTGATCAGGCCGATTACGGCCCCGGCCCTGTCGCGAAACGGCGCCTTCAGCGTCGCCAGCCAGGCATCGGTGCCGTCCTCATGGTGTACGTGTTGCTCGATGGTGGAGGCGACGCCCGATGCCAGCACGGCAAGCTCGTCTTCGCGGAATTCCTGCGCCGTCTCACGCGGGTAAAAATCGAAATCCGTCTTGCCGATCAGCGCCTTGGCGTTAGCCGCCTGCATCAGTTCGGCCGTTGCCGGATTGGCGGCGATGAACCGCCCCTCAAGGTCCTTGACGTTGAGGCAATCGGGCAAGGTCTCGACCACGGCCTTGAAGATGCGCCGCGACTGCAGCGCTTCGAGGCGGCGTCGTTCCTGATAGATCGCCAGCCCCGACATCGCCACGGAGACAAAGATGAGCAGTGTCGAGGGAAACACCACTTTTGGCAAAACCGTCTCGATGACCGACCGCGGCAGGACGCTGAGGCCAAGCAGCGATCCGCATGCGGTCGCAGCCCCCAGGATCATGATATCGGCCATGCCGGGCCGGCGGCCCCTGAGCGCAAGATTGCCGGTGATGCCGACCAGCATGGTCGCCGCGATCCCGACCGCGCCGGCAAAGGCGCCGATACCGCCCTCGAAAGCACGGAAGGCGCCGGCCATGACGCCGGCGACGATGCCGGCGACAGGACCGCCGAAGAAGCCGGCAATGCCAACCATCGTCGCCCTGAGATCGATAAAAACGCCCGGCTGCAACTGCATCGGCGTCAGCATCAGGATGACGGCGCCGGCGCCCATCAGCAGGCCGAAGGCCACCGCCTTAACCGCGGCCGGCCTGCGGTCCAGCCACACATGCGTGTGGATCCAGACCGAAACGAACATCGCAACGACCGCGAGATTGGCCAGCAATGCGGACCAGGGCGAACCCATGCTTCGTCCCCCTTCTCCATGCGTCGAGGGTGCGCCGGCCATTGGCGACGCTGCCCTCGTGGATACGCCGGGCAAGAAAACAAAGTGTTACGGACCGGGTTTGGATTGTTCGGATGTGCCGGCAAGGTTGAGTTGCCAGGGCGGTGGCCTACCCCCAGCGCATGCCACCGACAAAATCGATAAACGCGCGCAGCGGCGCCGGCGTCAGGCGGCGGCCGGGATAGTAGAGGAACGGGCCGGAAAATTCCTGCCACCAGGGTTCGAGCACCGGCTCCAGCCGGCCATCGTCGAAATAGGGCCGCAGCCAGTCCTCGAACAGCGAGACGATGCCGCCGCCGGCGACCGCCACTTCGAGCGCCAGCGCCATGGCCGTGCCGGTGCTGACCAGAAGTGGGCCGGTCGGCTCGACGCTCACCACCTCGCCGTCGCGTTCGAACTCCCAGGGCGGCGTCAGGCCGCTGGCGAAGCGACCACGCAGGCAGGCGTGATCGAGCAGGTCGCGCGGATGCTCGGGCCGGCCATGCCGGTCGAGATAGAGCGTGGCGGCGGCGGTGGCGAAGCGCTGGCGGCGCGGGCCGATCGGCACGGCGATCATGTCCTGCTCGAGCCGTTCGTCATAGCGGATGCCGGCATCGCAGCCGCTCGCCAATATGTCGACGAAACTGTCCTCGGCGGTCACTTCCATGCGGATGTCGGGGTAGGCGGCGAGGAAGGGCGGCAACAGGCGCGGCAACACCAGTTTCGCCGCGACGACCGGCACGTTGAGCCGCAGCGTGCCGGCCGGGCGGCCGCGAAAGCCATTGACCACGTCGAGCGCCGCCTCGACCTCGCCGAGCGCCGGGCCGAGCCGTTCCAGCAGCCGGGCGCCGGCCTCGGTGGGCGCGACACTGCGCGTGGTGCGGTTGAGGAGCCGCACGCCAAGCCCGGTTTCCAGCCGCCGCACCGTCTCCGAGAGACTGGAGGCGCTGACGCTGCCCACCCGCGCCGCCTCGCGAAAGCCACCGGCGCGCACCACCGCCATGAACGCCTGGAGGTCGCCGAGATCCGTTGCCATTGTTCGCCTTTCCGCACAGGCTGTGCCGATTGCACCATATTATCGTGCAGGCGCGCCTTGTCTACATTGGGCCGATCCACAGGAGATGAGACCATGACCGACATCAGCAAGGCCGGAACCTTCAAACTCGGCGACCGCACCGTAAAACGCCTCGGCTACGGCGCCATGCAACTGGCCGGACCCGGCGTCTTCGGCCCGCCGAAGGACCGCGACGCAGCCCTTGCCGTGCTGCGCGAGGCAATCGCCAGCGGCGTCGACCACATCGACACATCGGATTTCTATGGCCCGCACGTCACCAACCAGATCATTCGCGAGGCGTTGCACCCCTACCCTGCCGGCCTCACCATCGTCACCAAGGTCAGCGCCCGGCGCGGCGCCGATGCATCCTGGCTTCCCGCAATGTCGCCCAAGGAACTGACTGAGGCCGTGCACGACAATCTGCGCAATCTCGGGCTTGATGTGATCGAGGTGGTCAACCTGCGCTCCATGCATGGCATCCACGGCCCCGCCGAAGGATCACTCGAGCCGCAGTTGAACACGCTCGCCGAATTGCAGCGCCAGGGCCTCATTCGCCATATCGGCATGAGCAACGTCACATCGACCCAGATCGCCCAGGGACGCAGTATCACCGATATCGTCTGCGTGCAGAACCAGTACAATATCGCGCATCGCGACGACGACGCGCTGATCGATGTTCTTGCCGCCGACGGCATCGCCTATGTGCCGTTCTTCCCGCTCGGCGGCTTCACGCCGCTGCAGTCGGACACGCTGGCCAATGTTGCCAGGAAACTCGGCGCGACCCCGATGCAGGTGGCGCTCGCCTGGCTGCTGCGCCGCGCGCCCAACATCCTGCTCATCCCCGGCACCTCCTCGGTCGGTCATCTCCGCGAGAATTTGGCGGCGGCGGAACTGGAGCTGCCGGCCGATGCGCTCGCCGTGCTGAACGGCATAGCGGACGAGAAGGCAGCCGCCTGAGACCTTGAACACTGCCTGCCGGGCGGATCCGCCCCGGCAGGCGTCCTCCCCATCCAACTTCTCAGACACTCCGAAGCTGGTTGACCTATTCAGCCAATCCCATTATAGAACCAATTAGTTCCAGAACTATATGGTTCCATAATGGCCGCTCAACTCTCCCTCGACGACACATTCGCCGCGCTGGCCGACCCCACGCGCCGGGCGATCCTGGCCCGGCTGCTCGATGGCGAAGCCTCGGTTGCCGAACTGGCGCAACCTTTCGCGCTCACCGTGCGCGCCGTCTCCAAACATGTCGGCGTGCTGGAGCAGGCCGGCCTCGTTACCCGCAGCCGGGCGGCGCAAAAGCATCTCAGCCGCATCGAACTCAAGCCGCTGCGCGACATCGACCGCTGGCTGGATGACTATAGAAAGCTCTGGGAAGACCGTTTCGATCGCATGGAAGACCTCCTGCGGCGCGGCGCGGACAGGCCGGAATGAGCGCGCCCGCATCCTCGACGGCCGACCGCAGCTTTGCCATCGAGCGGATCTTCAACGCCCCGGTCGAACGCGTCTTCCGGCTGTGGACCGATCCGCTTCTGGTGGCGCAGTGGTGGGGCATCAGGGACTGCACCATCCCGCTTTGCCAGCTCGATGTGCGCGTCGGCGGCCGCTGGCGCATCGACATGCTGACCGCGAGCGGCGCGCTCTACCGCAACCAGGGCAGCTATCTCGAGATCGTCGAGAATGTCAGGCTGAGCTATCGCGACGAACCGGATCCCGAGATCCAGGAATGGGCCGGCACGCCGCCCGGCGAGAGCCGCCACACGGTCAGCTTCACGGCCGACGATGCGCGCACTCATGTCCATTTCGAAGTCACCTTGGCCAGCCCCGCCGACCGTGAGCGCCTGCTGGCGCTCGGCATGCGCGGCGGCTGGATGCAGAGCTTCGACCGGCTGGAACAGTTGATCAGCACAGGAGCCGACCATGCCGGCTGAAAACGCCAAGCCGACCACGCAAGCTGTGTTGTCGCGGGATGGAACACCGATCGCCTGCGAGCGCCGGGGCCAGGGCCATCCGCTCATCCTCGTCGACGGCGCGCTCTGCTCGCGTGCCATGGGTCCGAGCGGCCCGCTGGCCAAGGCGCTGGAAGGCGATTTCACCGTGTTTCGTTACGACCGCCGTGGCCGTGGCGACAGTGGCGACACCTCGCCTTACGCGGTCGAGCGCGAGGTCGACGACATCGAGGCCGTGCTGCAGGCCGCCGGCGGTGAAGCCTATGTCTGGGGCATGTCTTCGGGCGCCATGCTGGCGCTGATGGCGGCGGCCCGCCTGCCCGGCATCAGCAGGCTCGCGCTCTATGAAGCGCCGCTGATCGTCGACAACAGCCGCGCGGCCACGCAAGACGACTGGGCAACGATCCGGCAAGCCATCGCCGACGACCGGCGCGGCGACGCCGTGAGCGCCTTTCTCAAATCGGTCGGCATGCCCGGCCTGCTGATCGCGGTCATGAGACTGACACCGATCTGGCGCAAGCTCAAGGCGGTGGCGCACACACTGCCCTATGACGGCGCTATCGTCGCCGGCGACCAGCTCGGCAAGCCGCTGGACCCCGCCCGCTGGACCACGCTCGGCGTGCCGACACTGGTGACCGATGGGGGAAAAAGCCCGCCATGGATGCGCCATGGCAACAGGGCGTTGGCGCAGGCTCTGCCCAATGCGCCTTACCAGACACTGCCAGGCCAGAACCACATGCTGAAACCCGCAGCGCACGCGCCGGTGCTGACGGCATTTTTCAACGGGCGGGATTGAGCGGACGCCAACCCGAGGCGAACAACAGGAAAATTTGACCATGCAGCTTCATCGCGATGGCTCAGCAGGCCGGTTGACGCGCCATCGCTTTCACAGTGGCGGTCGTGCTTGCCACCAGCAGAGGCCGTGCACGTGAACGGGGCCAGCACGGCCGGATTCTGACCTGGATCAAACCGCGTTGCTGAAAAGTGGCTAGAAACGCCTGAACGGCGCCCGCCGCGCGGGCGGCGAAGCAGGTGGCACCCATGTTGGAATACAGCGTTGAAGCCAGACGGACCGATGCGCAAGGCAGCGTGGCCACGGCCAAGAACGCCGCACTCGTTCTCGACACCAGTCTCGAGGGCCGGGTCGATGCCTTCAATCCAGCCGAACTGCTTCTGGCGGCGATCGCCGCCTGCATGATCAAGGGCATCGAGCGCGTCACCCCGATGCTCGGCTTCAAACTGCGCGGCGTCAGGGTCGCATTGCATGCCGTTCGGCGTGACAGCCCGCCGGGGATTGCCTCCATCGACTACGAGCTTGTCGTCGACACCGATGAAACCGACCAGCGGCTGGAACTGCTGCACAAGAACGTCCGCAAGTACGGCACGATTTCCAATACAGTCGCCGCCGCCACCAAACTCGAAGGCAAGATCAGGAGAAAAGCATGAGCCGCCTGCATGTCGAAAACCACCAGGTGTCGCGCATCGGCTGGCTGCGCGCCGCCGTCCTGGGGGCCAATGACGGCATCGTCTCGACCGCAAGCCTGATCGTCGGCGTGGCGTCGGCCGCGGCGCCGGCTTCGCAGGTTCTGGTCGCCGGCATAGCCGGCCTGGTGGCAGGCGCCATGTCGATGGCGGCCGGCGAATATGTCTCGGTCAGCTCGCAGTCGGACACCGAGAATGCCGACCTCGCCCGCGAGCGGAAGGAGCTCAGGACGCAGCCCGAATTCGAGCGCGAGGAGTTGGCGCAGATCTACGTCAAGCGCGGGTTGGAGACGGACCTGGCGCGCCAGGTCGCCGACCAGCTGATGGCCAAGGATGCGCTGGCCGCGCATGCCCATGACGAACTCGGCATTTCGGAAATGACCACGGCGCGGCCGATCCAGGCGGCGCTGACCTCGGCGGCGACCTTCAGCGTGGGCGCGGCAATGCCGCTGGTCATGGTGCTGGTGTCGCCGGCCTCCATGCTGGTGCTGGCGGTCTCGCTTGCGTCCCTGCTTTTCCTTGCCCTGCTGGGCGCCATCGGCGCCAAGGCGGGCGGCGCCAACATCCTTCGCGCAACGTTGCGCGTGACCTTCTGGGGCGCCTTCGCCATGGCGCTCACCGCCGGCATCGGCGCGCTGGTCGGCACCGCGGTGTAGGCGGCCGGCGCCCAGATCCCGAGGTCATTCCTGTTTCTTGCTGCTGCTGATCTTATCGCGCGCGGCCCATACCTCAATGAGCAGCATCGTCACCGTGACAGCCAGGGGTCCCAGTATGAATCCTGGAGCCCCGAACAGGGCGAGCCCACCTATCATCGATATGAAAGCGGGAATTGTGTGAAGCCTCAGCTGGTTTCCGACCAACATCGGACGAAGGACGTTGTCGATGCCGCCTACAACAATACCGCCCCAGCCCGAGAGGATTAGGGCCTTGCCCCAATCACCATCAAGCAAGAGGAGGATTGCTGCCGGTATCCACACGACGAACGAACCCAACACTGGCACGACGGAAAGCAGACTCATCACCACGCCCCAAAGAAGGGGCGTCGGCAACCCGAGGATCCAGAACATCAGCCCGCCCAAGGAACCCTGAACTGCCGCCACGGCGAGCGTCCCGTATACCGTGGCATGGACGGTATCGAACACCCGCTGAAACAGTCGCTCGGTGTCTGCGTTCTCCAGCGGTATCCAATCGCGAAACAGGCGCGCGATTGCGTTCCGATCACGCAAGAAATAGAACAGCATGTAGAACGTCAGGAGGACTTCCGCCACCTGCAACACGGAACCCTTGACGAAGGTCGCACCGGCGTTGCTCAGCCATGTTGCGAGGCTCGCCATAATCGACGGCAGATCGATCTGTTGATTGATCCACCTTCCAATGGGTGCGATGCCGGGATGGGCGTCCAGGAGACGTTGGAGCTCTCCATCGGCCACCCGGGTTCGGACGGAGGCTGCCCCGGAAGCAGCTTCCTCCACCAAGCGCTCTACCAGGAAAGCCGCCGGGACAACGACGAGCAGTACTATCGTCAAGACCGAAACCATCGCCGCAACGTTGGGGTGTTTCAACTTCGTCTCGATCCAGGGATGGAAACGGACAAAGAGGATTGCCAGGGCCAACGCCCATGTGATCGCGCCCAAGAATGGCTCGGCCAAAAGCACGCAGACGACAATCCCGCCGATCGCGGCGGCGGCCAGTACAAGTGTGCCCACGTGGCTTCCACGAACTCGTGGATTGTCGGCGTTCATCTTGCCAACACCGAAACGGTTCGTCCGGGAATTTCCTTCACGTATCCAACCCTTGTTGACATCCAACTCTTCTCCAACCGACGACTGGTCATGGATCGGCTCATTGAATCCGCGGCTAGGCCTTCAGCCGCTCCCCCCAGAATGGCTTCAGCAACTCCAAGCATGCCAGCACGGCGGATCCCGCGGCAAGCGTTACCACCAGATCGTCGAGGTGTAGCGGTCCGAAGCGGAAGAGACTGGTGGCAAACGGCCACAGAAGGGTACCGCCCAGCATTGAAGCAACGGCCACGACAACGATCATGAGCGACCGGTTCGGCCTGATGAGCGCGGTCAAGAGCGACGCGCTGAAGGAGCGGTTGACAAAAATCAGCCCCACGATTGTCAGCACCAGCGAGAAAAAAATCAGGGCGCGGACTTCGTTCTCAGCCATGCCCTGTCTCAGGGCGACAAGGTAAATGGCCGCGAGAAGCGCGAAGGCGAGCGCCCCCTGGATCAGTCCCCACCCGATCAACGCCCCGGAGAACAGTGGCGAGTCCGGATTGCGAGGCGGACGGCGCATGACATCGTCTTCTTCGCTTTCAGCCTCGAAGACCAGCGAGCACACGGGATCGATCACCATCTCCAGAAAGGCGATATGTATCGGCCCGAACAGGATCGGCAGGCCAAACAGCAACGGCAGCAGCGAGAGACCCGCGATCGGCACATGGACCGCGAAGATGAACCCCATGGCCTTGCGCAGATTGTCGAAGATGCGGCGGCCAAGCCGAACGGCTTTGACGATCGAACCGAAATCGTCGTCGAGCAGCACGATCGACGACGCCTCGCGCGCGACGTCGGTGCCGCGGCCACCCATGGCAATCCCGATATTGGCTGCCTTGAGGGACGGCGCGTCATTGACCCCGTCCCCAGTCATGGCGACGATTTCACCGCTCGACTTCAGCGCGCTGACGATGCGAAGTTTCTGTTCGGGCATGATGCGCGCGAACACGGTCGCACTTTTCACACGCAGTGCCAGCTCGTCGTCACTGAGCGCTTGCATCTCACTGCCGGTCACCACGCTTTCGGCATCGAGGCCCGCCTGACGCGCGATCATTTTGGCGGTTGCCGGGTAGTCGCCGGTGATCATCATCACCCTGATGCCGGCGGAACGGCAGTCGCTCACGGCTTCGGGAACGCGCGCGCGCAGGGGGTCCGTCAGGCCGACCAGCCCGAGAAATTCGAATTTGAAATCGTGTTGCGTCTTCGGCAAGTCGGTGCCGCGATGAGACCCGTGGGCCACGCCGAGCACACGCAGCCCCTCGGCCGCCATGGCCTCGACCGAGCTCTTCAGGGCCTTGAAGTCCCTTGCGTTCAGATGGCACAGCGCCCCGATCGCCTCTGGCGCGCCTTTTGCCGCAACCAGCGAATTGCCATCGCCACGTGTCGATTGCCAGACATTCGACATCGCCAGCAGTCCGGGTCGAAGCGGATATGCGTGGACCAGTTCCCAATCCGGTTTGTCCAGAATCCTGTGCTCGGACAGCCGTTCCTTGCCGAGTTTGTGAAATGCGATCTCCATGGGGTCGAAAGGAATCTGGGCGCTGGCAAGCACACCCGTCTCGACCAGATCGGCGAACGCCGCCGGCAGGTCGGTGCCCGGCTTGTCCGCCATCCGAAACGACATTCCATCCGCGGACCGAAGTTCGGCAATCGTCATCCGGTTCTCGGTGAGCGTGCCTGTCTTGTCGGTGCAGAGGATCGTCGCCGAGCCAAGCGTTTCGATCGCGGCGGCCCTGCGGGTCAGGACGCGCGCCTGCGATATGCGCCACGCACCCATGGCCATGAAGATCGTCAGCACGACGGGAAACTCTTCCGGCAGCATCGACATGCCGAGCGCGATGCCCGCGAGCACGGCGTCAAGCCATCCGCCCCGCAGAAGCCCATAAAGCAGGACCGCGACGAGGCTGACCGCGCCGCCGACCATTGCGAAAATGCGTACGACGCGCCGCATCTGTGCCTGCAATCGCGGCGGTTCCGTCTCCATTGAACTCAGCGAGTGCCCTATCTTGCCGATTTCACTTCGTGGCCCCGTCGCCAGGACTTCGCCCATGCCCGAACCGCGAACGATCAGCGAACCCGAGAATATGAAAGGCAGGTCGTCACCGCCTGGTCGGCATTCGCTCAGTGGCGGGGCGCCGTCGGCGGCAATCTTTCGGACCGGTACGGATTCGCCGGTGAGCAGGGATTCGTCGCTCTGCAGATCCTGGCTCTGGAGAAGCCTGGCATCGGCCGGTACCCGGTCACCCTCGCCGAGCACGACGAGATCCCCCCGAACAACCTCGCGACCGGCAATGCGCTTGCGTTCACCACCGCGTATGACCAGGGCGCGAGGGCTGGTGAGATCACGCAGCGCTTCCAGGACACGCTCGGTGCGTGTCTCCTGTATGATGGTTATGCCGATTGACATCGTGGCAAAGGCCAGCAGGATCAGCGCTTCCTCCAGATTGCCCAGAATGAGATAGACAACGCCGCCGCCAAGCAGGAGCGCCAGCATAGGCTCGCGAATGACCTCGAAGGCAATCCGCAACGGCGTGCGTTGGTTGGACCTCGGCAGTTCGTTGTACCCTTCGGCGGCAAGCCTGGCTTGCGCCTCGGCCTCCGAAAGGCCTGGAAAGGGATCTGTCGGCACCTCGGCCATGTCAGCTATCCTTGATGGCCTGTTCGACGCAAGTTGGCTCGTGGAAGGACCTACCTGCTTCGCGGCGCTGATAAAGGACCATCATGAAGCGAGGTAGAGGGCTCAGTGTGACAGGAGGATGGGGAGCCGCAAATCCGCAAGAACACCCTCGGTTGCGCCGCCGAGCACGAAGTCCCTGACCCGCGAATGACCGTATCCACCCATGACCAGCAGCTTGCCACCAATCTTTACGGCATGCTCCTGGAGAGCGGCGCCTATCGAACGGTCGCCCGCTCGGATCGCAGCGCTTTCGACGGTCAGTCCCCGCACCCGCAGGCCCTCGGCAAGGCGTTCGCCGATGTCCTTTCCGGGAAGCGGCTTTTCGTCGACCACGCTGATGACCGTGATCCTGGCGGCGCGTTCCAGGAACGGCCGCGCGTCGGCGACGGCCCGTGCCGCCACGCGGCTTCCATCCCAGGCGATGACGACATGGTCGAGCACACCAACATCCGTCGCTTCGGGAAAAAGGAGCGTCGGCCGGCCTGCGCCGAACAGTATGGCCTCGGCAGTCATGCGCGCCGTCGGATTGTCCGCGGCCAGGCCGACCAGTGAGAGATCGAAATAGCGGCTTTGTTCCGCGGCAGCATCACCCATCAGGGCCGGCGGCGCCGCGATCTCCTGCTGGGTCAGGGTCACCGCGCCCTGTGAGGCCTCCTTGGCAACCGCCTCCAGCAAGATCTTGCCGCACTTGCGGCTGGTCGCCTCGACCTCTCGAATCTTGCTTGGAAGATCGAGCAGATAGCTCGAAAGCGCGTTCGAAACGTCGGGAATGTCGACATCGACAACGACCGCATGAAGCGCTGCCCCCACCTGCCTGGCGAGCGCCACTGCATTCGAGGCGACCTTCGCCGTATTCGCTTCGGGATATGTAGCCAGCGCGAGACATGCCATGAGTTTCATCGGATTTCGCCTCTATTCCATCGGCGGCCAGATGGCCAACGGCATCTTTAGCCCAATGGATGGGTCAGGCTTTGATTCAACGCAAAACCTCCAGACGCTGAGGCTCCGATGATTGCCTCTCAGCGCATCTGCCAGCGATGCCCCCAAAATCGGGCTCCGTTGGATCGCCATGAACAGGCGACGTGGCCTTCACTATAATCTGTTCGCCAACCAGCGAAGTGCCTTGGCCATTGTGCTCACCGCCGATATCGGCGCGCTGGTCGGAATGGCGGTGTAAGCGGCGGGCCAGCCGGCCGCTTGCGATGCCGGTATCACCCGTGCCATCTGTCCGGTTCAACGGACAGACCCGCAGCAGCATGGCAGCACGACCACCCACCGGGAAACCACCCGCCGGCAAGCCGCCAGGCGTCAGCCTGAACCGCGCGCTGTCAAAGCTCGGCCTGTGCTCGCGCACGCAGGCCGAGGTGCTGATCGCCGAGGGGCGCGTGCGCGTCGGCGGCAAGGTGGTGCGCGATGCCGCGCGGCGCGTCGACCTGAACCGCGACCGCATCGCCGTCGATGGCGAAAAGCTGGTTGCCGAGCGCAAGGTCTATGTCATGCTCAACAAGCCGCGCGGGCTGGTCACCACCCGCGACGACCCGCAGCAGCGCGACACCGTCTATGCCTGCCTCGAAGGGCTCGATCTGCCCTTCGTTTCGCCGGTCGGCCGCCTCGACAAGGCCAGCGAAGGCCTGCTGCTGATGACCAACGACACCCACTTCGCCAACCGGCTGATGGACCCGGCCTCGCATCTGCCCAAGACCTATCATGTGCAGGTCGGCACGGTGCCTGACGAAGCGATGCTGGAGACGTTGCGCGCGGGCGTCACCGTCGATGGCGAGACCCTGACCGCCAATTCGATCGCGCTCTTGCGCAGCGGCGGCCGCACCGCCTGGCTGGAGATCGTGCTCGACGAAGGCCGCAACCGCCACATCCGCCGCCTGCTCGCCGCGCACGGCATCGAGGTCAAGCGCCTCATCCGCATCGCCATCGGCGGGCTGCCGCTAGGCGACCTCGCCAAGGGCACGGCGCGGAATCTGACGCCGGAGGAGCTGGCGTTGCTGGCGGAGTGAGCAGTGAGGCTTCGCCCCACGAAGCGCTATTCGACGTCGATGCTCACGACCGTCTTATGGGCATTTCCCGTATAGGTATGGGTCGAAAACGTCACCTCATCGTGTCCCTTGAACCCGGGATTCGACCGGTAAAGCCCCTTGATGCCGTTGACCTTGTGCGTGTTGCATTTCCAGCGCTCGTTCGATTTGGGGAAACCGGAATAGAGCTTTGCGTGCACGAGCCTGACCTTGCCATGGCTTGGGCCGGCGATGACCCTGACATCGTTGGCGCCCGCGCTCGAACAATCCACATTCAGGCTGACATCCCTGAGGATATAGATCTCCTGTCCGGACAGCGCCGTCTTTCGATAGCTCTCAGTCCCCGCGGCCGCCGGCCAGGCCGCCAGTCCCAGGACCGTCAATACCGCCACGAAACCTGCCGTTTTATGCACCATTTTTCAGCGATCCCCTGGCTGCATGAAATCCCTTCGGCGAAAGGCGGGCGATTGCAGCGCCGCCCGCCGTTTCCCGCTACTCGACCTTGATGTTGGCAACATATGTGAAGGCGTTGCCCAGATAGGTGTGGACCGAGATTGTGACCTGGTCCCAACCCTTGAAGCCGGATTTCGACCGGTAAAGCGCCTTGATGCCATTCACCATGCGGGCATTGCATTTTGAACGCTCGTTCGACTTGGGATAGACCGCATGCACCTTGCCGTGGACGAGTTTTACATTTCCGTGGCTCGGGCCGGAAACCACGCGCACATCATCCTTGCCGGCGCTGGAGCAGTCCGCGTTCAGGCTCGCGCCACCGAAAACATAGATCTCCTGGCCCGAAACCGCGGTCTTCTGGTAAGTGGACGAGTGGGTGTAGGCGGCCGCCGGAAAGGCCGTAAATCCCAGAAGCGCAAGCCCCGTTATCACACTTGTCACGCGATAATTCATGTCAGCTCCCCCAGACCGGTGAATTCTCCCATCGATGGTTTTATGATAGCCGCAAACAAGCCGCCAATCACGGAAGCAGCCCCATCAATCAATTCATGGTTATCAGAATAGAATCGAAACAAGATCTCGGTACCTCGGCTTTCAATATTCAATCCGCACGGAGGAGGAATATACTGTCGTCAGGCCAGTCAAAAAGAACTGTAAAAAGCGACCAGAACCAAGAATAAACGCCATAGCGAGACAGCCGATCGGCCGCGAATTTGCCGGATAGTGACCCGACTTCCGCAAACAACACAGCCATGGGCACGGCTCGCCACCGAAAGATCCAGCGTTGCTGGCCGGTTAAACGGCGGACTGCATTGCCCGGTCTGCCGCTGAGCTCGAGAAACCGGCCGAGACCTCCCGGCCCGGGACAGGCGCCCCAGAAAAATTCACCCCCCACCGATGATTTCCGCTCATCCGCGCTGTCTTCACCTACAGGCGCCGGAATTGTCCGGGCCGGAGAAGCGAGGTGAGCCATGCAATCGTTGAAAGGTCAAAATGTCGTCGTGGTCGGAGGCAGCCGGGGTGTCGGCCGCTCGATCGTGGAAGCCGCGCTCGCCGAAGGCGCAACCGTGCTTGCCGTCGCCCGCGGGGCGGAAGCCTTGAAGGAGCTTTCCTGGGAAGCGTCAGGCGTCAAGACGCTTGCCGCCGACGCCACGCAGGACGCGGCACCCGATAGGGTGTTCGCCGCGCTGCAGCCGGATGTGCTGGTGATCTCGGCCGGTGCTTTCGCTGCGTCGGCCTGCATCCAGGACCAGAGCTGGGACGATTTCTCGGCGAATTGGGAGACGGACGTCAAGGCATCGTTCCTGTTCTGCAGGGCAGCGCTGCAGGGCCGGTTGAAGCCGGGCAGCCGCGTGGTGCTGATCTCCAGCGGCGCGGCATTCAGCGGCGGGCCGCCGAACTCCGGCGGCTATTCCGGCGCCAAGCAAATGCAAATGTTCCTTGCCGCCCACAGCCAGAAGGAGGCCGACCGGCTTGGCCTTGGCCTGCGCTTCATGGCGCTGGCGCCGATGCGCATCATGGCCGGCACCGGCGTCGGCCAGCGCGGCATTCTAGGCATTTCCGCCTATCTCGGCATCAGCCCGGCGGATTTCCTGGCCAGCTTGAGCGATGTGCAGACGCCCGCCGATGTCGGACGCGCCGTGGTCGCGCTCGCCGGCGGCAAGGTGCAGGGCACCGCCTTCACGGTGAGCGGCAGCGGCCTTGCGGCGGCGGCATGAGGCGCGCAGGATGCAAGGCGAATTGCGCACGGCAGGCTCGACATGACAGACGCTCCCGGCCCGCTTGAGCCGCTGGGCCCGACAGGCCGGCCGATCCTCGATCGGCCGGCCTTCGAGCGCCTGACGGCGACCCACCGCCGTGAACTGAAACTGCACTGCTACCGGATGATGGGCTCGCTGCACGAGGCCGACGATCTCGTCCAGGAGACGTTCCTGAAAGCCTGGCGCGGCCGCGCGCAATTCGACGGGCGCGGCTCGCCGCGCGGCTGGCTCTACACCATCGCCACCAACGCCTGCCTCAATGCCATCAAGGCGCGGGTCACGACGCATCGCATCCTCGAAATGCCCGCAAGGCCGCCGAGCGAAGGGCGCGCAGCCGCCGGGCCGGCCGCCGAGCTTTCCTGGCTGGAGCCCTACCCCGACGCCGAGTTGCCGGACCTCATCGATGGCGAGCCAAGCCCGGAGGCACGCTACGAGACCAGCGAGGCCGTGCGGCTGGCCTTCGTCGCCGCCATCCAGCTGCTGCCGCCCCGGCAACGCGCAGCCCTTCTGCTGTGCGACGTGCTGGGCTGGTCGGCGCTGGAGACCGCGCAGTTGCTGGGCGGCTCGACCGCCTCGGTCAACAGCGCCCTGCAGCGGGCGCGCGCGACGCTTGGTGAGCGCTATCCCGGGGGACGCCCCTTGCAGCGATCGCAGCCCAATGCGCAGGAAAGCCAGCTGCTCGAACGCTATATCAGGGCCTGGCAGGCCGCCAATCTCGACGGGTTCATCGCATTGCTGCGCGAGGACGCCACCTACCACATGCCGCCTTGGCGCGACTGGTACCAGGGACGCCAGGCGATCCATGGTTTCTTCAGGACCGTGTGGGGTAATTTCGCAGGCTATCGTGCGGTGGCGACACGGGCCAATGGCCAGCCCGCCGTCGCCATCTACGCGCGGCGCCATCAGGAGCTGGAATGGCGTGCCCAGTCGCTGCACGTCATCGAGCCAGCCGATGGCGGCATCGCCTCGCTGACGATCTATGTCGCCCCGCTCGGTCCCGGCCTGTTCGCCGCCTTCGGCCTGCCGCCAATGATGCAGGAGAGCTGGTCCGAACCGGAAGCGTGATCATCGCATCTCTCTCCTGACAGAAAGCTGGCAGGAGGCCTGGCCTATAGATCGGTCGGAAAGCCCGGCCGCGGCTTCAGCAATCAAGGAACCCTGCGATGAATTTCGTCTCTATCCGCATCATCACGTCAGACGTTCAGCGCCTCGTGCGCTTCTATGGCGAAATCACCGGCATGCCGGTGACGGTCTACACGGAAGACTTCGCCGAACTCGCGACACCTTCCTGCACGCTGGCGATCGGCAGCACGCGCACCTTGATGCTGTTCGGCGGCGACATCGCCCGCCCCGCCGACAACCACACCGCCATCCTCGAATTTCGTGTCGGCGACGTCGATGCCGAATTCGCCCGGCTGTCGGATTTCATCCGGGACACGACCGTGCAGAAGCCGACCACCATGCCCTGGGGCAACCGCTCGCTGCTGTTTCGCGACCCGGACGGCAATCTGGTGAATTTCTTCACGCCGGTGACGGCGGAGGCGATCCGCAAGTTCGACAAGTAGGAGGCGGTGGCGCGGGGTTTCGAGTTGGTCAGCACCTGCATCGGAAATTAGCGAGCTCACCCAACGCGTTCGTCATCCTAGGGCGCAGCAAGGAGCGAAGCGACGCGGCGCAGACCCTAGGATCCATTCCGTGACCTTAACCGAGGAATGGGGCGGAGCAGAATTTCTGCACCGTGGCAATTTGAAGTCCCGGCATGGATCCTCGGGTCTTCGCGACGCCGCTACGCGGCTGCTCCGCCCGTGGATGACGGACGCGAGGGGGCGTTCGCGCCAGCCTTGTCGCTACCCTACTTCATATTCCACTTGCGCACGACCGGCTCGCTCGGATCATGCTCGTAGCCAAGCACGCTGATGCTGGCCGTATCGAGCACGAACAGCGCCCCGCCCTCCGGCGGCAGGCCGAGCCAGCGGGCGGTGAGCACGCGCAGGAAATGCGCACTGGAGAAAATCAGTATGTCGGCATTGGCCTTGCGCAATGCGGCGATAACCCGGTCGGCCCGGGCACCGACATCGGCCGCCATCTCGCCTTGCGGACAGCCGTCGCGAAACACGTTCCAGCCCGGCCGCTCGGCCAGGATCTCTTTGGTGGTGCGCCCCTCATAGGCACCGTAGTCCCACTCCTGCAGATCATCGTTTCTGACGCTTGTCGCGCCAAAGCCGGCCAGCACGCTGGTGTTGTAGGCGCGCTGCGAGGGGCTCGACCAAACCGCCGAGAACGACAGGCCCTTCAGCCGCTCCGCCACGCCCCGGGCTGCGGCGGCCTCGCCGGCCGGCGTCAACGGCATGTCGGTGCGCCCGGTATGCTGCCCCGAAAGGCTCCACGCCGTCTCGCCATGCCGGACCAGATGGATTTGCGGATAGGCACTGCTCATACGCTCGACCTTTCGTTGGTGTCGGGCCAAGCTGTAGCGGGCCGCACAACACAGCGAAAGACCCTGGCGGCCATCGCGGCACTTCAGCGCCATCACCGCTAGCTTACCAATCCGTAAGGTCCCTGCCACCAAGTTTTCATGAACCTGTCATGTCCGCCCGCCTACCTTGATCCATCGCGGGGCTGCGAGACGAGGGACACTTCAATGAAAACGCTATCTCTGGCGCTGGCTGCGGGTACGCTGTCGGCGGCGTTGGCTGGCGCGCTGTCTGATACCAGCGCCGTCGCCGCACCTTACAAGCATGTACTGCTCATCAGCGTCGACGGGCTTCATGCACTCGATCTGGCAAACTATGTCGCCGCACATCCGGCAAGCTCGTTTGCCGCGCTCGCCCGTACCGGGATTTTCTATCCGAATGCGCTCACCAGCGCCCCGTCCGACTCGTTTCCCGGCCTCGTGGCACAGGTAACTGGCGGCACGCCCAAATCGACGGGTGTGTTCTACGACGACAGCTACGACCGCACCTATTTCGCGCCGGCCTCGGATTGCAAGGGCGAGCCGGGTGCCGAGGTGGCTTTCGCCGAGAACATCGACGTCGACTCGACGCGCCTTGATGGTGGTGGCAAGCCCGGCGATTACCGCAGCCAGATCGACCCGGCAAAGCTGCCGATGACGCTGATCAACGGCAAATGCTCGGTGGTCTATCCGCATGATTTCGTACGGGTCAACAACGTCTTCGAAATCGTCAAAGCGCATGGCGGCCGCACGGCCTGGTCCGACAAGCACCCGGCCTACGAATGGCTGAACGGACCTTCGGGCAAGGGCGTCGACGACCTCTACGCGTTGGAACAGGACAGCTTGATCCCTGGCACAAAGGTCAAGACGACGGGCAGCTTCAAGGCCGAGCGCGACTTCGATGAAGCGCGTGTCCAGGCGGTGATCAACGAAATCAAGGGCCTCGACAGCACCGGCGCGCATCACGCCGCGGTTCCCACGCTTTTCGGCATGAATTTCCAGGCGGTGAGTGTGGGGCAGAAGCTTCCCAAGGCCGGCCCTGGCGACGAGGCCGGTCTGGTCGGCGGCTATCTGGATGCGAGCGGCGCGCCGAGCAATGGTCTTGCCGGGCAGCTCGCCTATGTCGACGGCGCCCTCGGCGAACTGATGGCCGCACTCAAGGACAACAAACTCGCCGACTCGACCCTGATCATACTTGCCTCGAAGCATGGCCAGTCGCCCATCGACCCGGCGACGTTCCAGCCACTGGACGATGATCCATACACGAAGACACCGGGCTACGCCTTCCACATCGCCGACGACGCCGCGCTGATCTGGCTCAAACCGCAAGACAGGGTGAAAAACCTCTCGGCGGCGCAGGATTATCTCGAGAAATCGAGCAAGGCTGAAGGCATCGCCCAGATCCAGCCGCCGAATGTGCTGGCTCTTGCCTATCAGGATCCGGCCACCGACAGCCGTACGCCGGACTTCATCGCCACGGTCAATCCGGGCGTTGTCTACACATCCGGTTCGAAGATTGCCGAGCACGGTGGCGCCAATGCGAACGATCGCAACGTGGCACTTCTCATCAGCGCTCCTTCGCTCAAGCCGAGGTCGGTGCCAGACCTGGTGCAGACGACGCAGGTAGCTCCCACCATCCTGCGGGCTCTTGGCTATGCCGCGAACGAACTCCAGGCTGTGAAGCTCGAAGGCACCCAGGAGCTGCCGGCGACGCCGTTCTAAGCCTGGGAATGATATCGTTTGGCGATTGGCCGCCGGGCATGCCCGGCGGCCGATCGTCTGTGACCGGCAATGTCTGCAGGAAGGCGACCGCATCGCCGATGGTAGGCTGCATCGGATTGGCCTGACGCTGGTTGAGGTCCCACCCTCCTCGCCTGGCCTTGAAGCTCATCAAGCTGGCCCTGTGAGGAGCCCGGTGGCACAACTATATCTGGATGAGCCGCATCAAGGCTCCCGCCACCCCAAGGGCACCGGCCCCTTGCACAACAGGTCAGATCATCATGTACAAACATCTGCTCATCGCCACCGACGGATCGGAACTGGCCGACAAGGGCGTTGCCCATGGCCTCACCCTGGCAAAAGGCATCGGTGCCACCGTCACCTTCGTCACCGTCTCGGAACAATTCCCGACGCTGGCCTGGGGCGGCGCCATGGCCGGCTATGCGGCCGGCGATGAACTGACCATCTACCAGGAAGAATCGCGCAAATATGGCAAGCAGGTTCTGGCCAAGTGCAAGGCGTCAGCCGACGCGGCCGGCGTGTCCGCCGAAGTAGTCCATGTCGAGGACAAACGGCCCGCCGAAGCGATCCTCGAACTGTCGCAGGCGCGAGGCTGCGACCTGATCGTCATGGCCTCTCACGGCCGCCGCGGCCTGGGCAAGCTGCTTCTCGGCAGCCAGACGGCGGAAGTGCTGTCCTATACCGCGATCCCGGTGCTGGTGGTTCGGTAAAGCCTAGCCCGAAGGGCCAGAATCCGGCATGCGTCAGCCATTCGTTTGACGCCCGGAGGAATGCAACCAATGGCGCATGAGGATCGCACCAGGATAATTCCGGGGAGAACGCCGGAATCGGCGGTCATGCTGGCGGGCGTCAAACGGGCGATGGCGATCACCGCCCGTCTCAACCGTCTGACGTTCAACGACGCAGACGAGGTCCGCGCTTTGTTCAGCGAGCTCATCGGTAAGACGGTGGATGACGGCTTTTTGCTGATCCCGCCCTTCTACACGACCGGCGGCGCCGATACCCGCATTGGCCGCAATGTCTTCATCAATCAGAACTGCACGTTTTATGATCTTGGCGGGCTCGACATTGCCGACGATGTGCTGATCGGACCGAATGTCAGCCTCATCACCTCAGGCCATCCGCTCGAACCGTCGCGGCGGCGCGCCTTCACCACAGCAAAGCCGATCGTCATCGAACGCAACGTCTGGATCGCCGCCGGCGCAACGGTCATCGGCGGCGTGACCGTCGGCGAAAACGCAGTCGTCGCGGCGGGCTCGGTGGTGACCAGGGACGTGCCCCCGAACACCCTTGTCGGCGGCAACCCGGCCAGGGTCATCAGGTCGATTGCCGAATGAGGGCACGACTGACATTGTCGCTATGCTATGCTGTTAAACGCAGGGAAGGAGCCATCCATGCGCGAGGACTTCATGCTTGAGGCGTTGCAGCGCGCGGCTGAAGGCACGTTGTTCGACCGTGTTGTCTTTACCGTCGAGCCGGATGTCTACGCTGCGTTTCTGGCACGTCTCGACGCAGCGCAGCAACCGAACCAACGTTTGCGCCGGACTATGACAACAAGGCCTCCGTGGGACGCTACGTGACGCTGAGGACTAGAGCGCGGTCTCCAGCGCCAGATACACCCCTAGCGCCAGCAGCCCCACGAAGAACACCGTTCGAAAAGTCTCGACGCTCATCGTCTGGCGCAGCGCCTGGCCGATGAACATGCCGGCCAGCGCCGGCAGCAGTGCCAGGATCGACCCTGTCAGTTGCGCCGTCGGTGACACCAAAGCGCCCGTCCTGAACAGGCCGATGGCAAGGGCCGCCGTCGACACGGTGAAGGACAGGCCGAGTGCCTGGATGAGGTCTTCCCTCTGCAGCCGCAGCGATTGCAGATAGGGCACCGCCGGGATGACGAAGACGCCGGTGGCGCCGGTGACCAGCCCGGTCGCCACGCCGACCAGTGGCGACATCAGGGCCTCGTGGCGCGCCGGCGTAGCGAAACCAAGCTTGAGCAGGCCGAGAATGGCATAAAGCACCAGCGCTGCGCCAAGCCCCGCCGAGGCCGCGCCCGCGTGCGCGCCGGTCAGCACTCCTGCCCCGGCGATGGTGCCCAGCAGGATGCCGGCCATCATCGCCCACAGCCGCTTGACGAGGCCGCCGAAGGAGGGGCCGGTGAACAACTGCCAGAGGTTGGTGACCAAGGACGGGATCAACAGCAAGGCGGCGGCCTCGGCCGGCGGCATCGTCACCGCCAGCAATCCCATCGCCACGGTCGGCAGCCCCATCCCGACCACGCCCTTGACGAAGCCCGCGGCGAGAAAGACGGCACCGATCCAGGCCGCGATCCCGGCACTCAGCATGACGGCACCTTCACCAAGGGATCAGTCATGCAGCAGCATGTCCGTCGCTTCGGCATCGGGTCTGGGTTTCGCCGGCGCGGCATCGGGGCTGGTTGAAGCCGCCCTTGTCGTACATCCCCGCAACCCGGGCTGCGCCTGCGCCATGGCAAGCGAAGCCACGGCAACCGCCAGCACAATGCCCATGGTTTCAAGGATGCCAAACCGGCCTGGTGCTTTGTCGCTCATCGCATATCTCCATCGCAAACGATTTGACGGACATGCGGCTCGCGCACAATGTGGAAATTGCGCTGTCAGCCTTCGGCCAGGACGAAGGCTGCTTGTAGGGAGTCAGCCGGCTTTCCGAACTGCCGGATTGTTTTGCAGGGAACAAAAAGATGCGCTTCGATCTCACCGATCTCCGGCTGTTCCTGCTGGTGGCCGAGCGCGGCAGCATCACCCATGGCGCCGAACTCGCCGGGCTGGCGCTGGCTTCCGCCAGCGCCCGTATCAAGGGCATGGAGGAGCGGCTCGGCGCGCCGCTTTTGGAGCGCCGCCGTCGTGGCGTCGTGCCGACGGCCGCCGGCCAGGCGCTGCTGCACCATGCGCGCGCCGTGCAGAACCAGATCGAAGCGATGGCCGGCGATCTCGGCGCCTATGCCGGCGGCCTGCGGGCGCGTGTCCGGCTGATGGCCAACACCGCCGCCACGGCCGAGCTGCTGCGCGACATCCTGCCCGCCTTCCTGGTGGCGCATCCCGGCATCGACATCGATCTCGACGAACGCCCCAGCCACGAGATCGCCGAGGCGGTGGCGAGCGGCGCCGCCGATCTCGGCATTGCCGCCACCTGGGCCGGCCTATCGCATCTCGAACAAAGGCCGTTCTTCGTCGACCGGCTGGTGGTGATCGCCGCTCGCGACTGGCCGGGGCTTACCGGCCTGCATGCCGTCAACCTCGCCGACATCCTGAGCGAATCCTTCGTTGGCCTCAGCCTCGGCCATGCCCTGCAGGAGCACATCACCCGTCAGGCCGCCCGCCTCGGCGGCCATCTGCACATCCGCATCCGCGTGCCCGGTCTCGACAATGTCTGCCGGCTGGTCGCGCAGGGCGCCGGCATCGCCATCGTCCCGGAAAGTGCCGCGCGCCGCTCGGCCGGCAAACTGCGCAGCCTGCGGCTTGCCGACGACTGGGCGACGCGCCAGCTCAATCTCTGCGCCCGCAGCTTCGACGAACTGACGCCGCAAGCGAAATTGCTGGCCGCGTCGCTAGGTTGAACCGAAACGGGTCGCTTGCCGGGTCCTCACCAGGGCAACGGACCCTCATCGTAGAAATAGCCGCCGGTCGGACCGTTCTCGTCCAGGGTCGCCAGGCGAACAATGATCTCGGCCGCCTGCCCCACCGTGCGGTAGCCACTGTGTCCGTTGAAGTCCGTCGCGGTATAGCCGGGATCGGCCGAATTGACCTTGATGCCCGCCGCGGCAAGCTCCTTCGAGAAGGCAACGGTGGCGGCGTTGAGCGCCGTCTTGGAGCTGTTGTAGCCAAGGATATTGATCGCATAGAATTCACTGGCCGGATCGGTCAATCCCCCGAGTGACCCCAGTCCGCTGGAAACCATCACCACATTGGCGCGCGGAGCTGCCTTGAGCAGCGGCAGGAAGGCCTGAGTGGTGCGGATCGGGCCGAACACGTTGACCTCGTAGACATCCTTGATGATGGCTATGGGCTCTTCGCTGGGAGCGAGCATTGAGCCGAGGATGCCGGCATTGTTGACCAGCACATCGAGACGTCCGTCCTCCTGCAAAACGCGCGTGGCGGCCGCCTTGACGCTGGCGTCGCTGGCGACATCGATCTCCAGCACGCGCACGTCATGGCCCTTCTGCCTGAGCTCGGCTGCCGCCGCTTCGCCGCGCTCCCTGTCGCGGCTGCCCAGCCAAACCCTGTAGCCGGCTTCGCCCAGCCGGCGCGCGGTTTCGTAGCCGATGCTCTTGTTGGCGCCGGTCACCAATGCTGTCTTGTCGGTCATTTCCATCTCCAGTTTGATCCGTCTGCGGCAGAGATGGGGCGGACCACTGGCCGCCGCGTGCCGAAAACTGGTGAGTTCTTGCCTATTCCTGCCTGGAGCTTGATTGCCGGCCGCGCCGATGCGATCTACAGGCTGTGATGAAATCGTTCGACGACCTCAAAGCGCTGGTGATGCGCCATGCACGCGGCCGGCTGACCGAAACCGGCATTCCCCGCGTCGCCATCATGAAGGGCGAGGCGACGACCGGGCCGTTGCTGGGGCTCTACGACCCAAGGCTTTGCCTGGTCCTGCAGGGCGCCAAATCCGTCATGATCGGCGATCAGCTGCTGCATTACGACGCCGGGCGCTACTTCATCGCCGCAGTCGAGGTGCCGGCCGTCGGCAAGGTTTTGCAGGCCAGCCCGCAGCATCCCTACCTCTCGGTCAGCCTGGCCCTCGACACCACGCTGATTGCCGCGTTGCTGCTCGACATGCCGCCCGTTGCCGAGGCGCCGATCGGCCATGGCTTTGCCGTCAGCCAGGCCGACGAGGCGCTGGTCGATGCGTGGCTGCGCATGATTGAGCTCATCGATCGTCCGGCCGAAATCCCTGTGCTGGCGCCGCTGCTCGAACGCGAAATCCTGTTTCGGCTGCTGCAAGGACCGCAAGGCGCCATGCTGCGCCAGATTGCCGGCGCCGACAGCCGCCTGTCGCAGATTCGCCGCGCGCTGGGCTGGATCCGCGACCACTATGCCGAGCCGTTCCGCGTCGAGGATCTTGCCCGGACAGCCGGCATGAGCGCGTCGGTGTTCCACCGCCACTTCAAGGCGGTCACGGCGATGACGCCGATCCAGTACCAGAAGCGCATCCGCCTCAATGAAGCGCGCCGGCGCCTGCTCGCCACGTCAGGCGATGCGGCCGGCGCCGCCTTTTCCGTCGGCTATGAAAGCGCGTCCCAGTTCAGCCGTGAATATGCCCGCCTGTTCGGTGCGCCGCCCCTGCGCGATATCGGCCGCCTGCGCGCCGCGCCCGAGCCCACCGAGCTCGCCTGACCCTCTTGAATTCGAAGATGCAAGAGTAAAGCGGGAAGACCACGCCCTCCTAGCCCTTGCACCGCGCCCCGAGGCCGGCCCGTGCGGCGGCTTCGATAGGTCCACCACCAAGCGCTTTATCCCGCCTACCCGCATGGATGAGGAGATGGTCGTGACTCTGAGGCGACACAGCCCTTGCTGTTATTAAAAATTGCTCATAAGGTATTTTTCACATAAGAAAGAAAAATCCTCCTATTTATCTCATTTATGAAAGACTGGCACTTTGCGGGAACATCTCGATCTGACCGATCGGCGGCTGGTCAAACAGCTGTCGCAGGACGCGCAGCCGGGCATCAACCGGCTTGCCGAGATCTTGGCGATTTCGGTGCCGACGGTGCGCTCGCGGCTGCGCAACCTGCTCGACCGCAATCTGCTCAAGATCGTCGGCCTGCTGAACCTCACCGAGCGGCCCGAGCTGATCTCGGCCATTGTCGGCATCAATGCCCAGGGGCGCGGCCGGGCCCGCGAACTGGCGCAGCGCATTTCCGAACTGCCCTTCGTCAATTCGGCTTCGGTGGTCACCGGGCGCTTCGACATCATCGTCGACGTGACGGTGGCCGGTGACGTCGCCGACCTCTACCGCGTCACCAGCGAGCTGATCCCCGGCGCCGGCGAGCCGGGCGAGGTCGTGCGCAGCGAGACCTTCGTCGTCATGGCGTCCTGCAACAAATGGGTCAGCCTGCCCGAAGGCTGCTGGTCTGATGATCGCAAGGAGCCGGCATGAAGATCGCTGTTCTCGGTGGCCTCGGCCTGCAAGGCCGGGCGGCCATCGCCGATCTCGTCGCCAGTGGTGTCGAGGAGGTGATCTGCGTCGATACCGCGCCGGACGGCGCGGCCCGGCTGGCTGATCTGACCGACCTTTCCCGCGTGCGCTTCGTGATGCCCGAGGGCGCGATCGGTCCGGCTCTGGCCAGCGTGCTGGCCGATACCGACGCCGTCATCGATTTGCTGCCGCAGCCGCTGATGCGCGAAGCGGTACAGGCCGCCATCGCCACCCGCACGCCGCTGGTCACCACCAATTACGGCAAGGCCATCGCCGATCTGGCACCGGCCGCCGAACAGGCCGGTGTGTCAGTCATGACCGAATGCGGGCTCGACCCCGGCATCGACCTCGTGCTCTACGCCCGCGCCGCCCGTCAGTTCGATATCATCACCGCGATCGATTCCTATTGCGGCGGCATCCCCGAGCCAAAGGCGATGGCCAAGCCGCTTTGCTACAAGGTGAGCTGGAACTTCGACATGGTCCTGGTCAGCCAGAACCGCGACAGCGTGATGATCGAGGACGGCAAGCGCGTCGAAGTGCCCGCCGCCCGCCAGCATGACAGTCCTTTCATCCACGAGATCGAGGTTGCCGGCCTCGGCCGGCTGGAAGCCTTCCCCAATGGCGATGCGCTGCATTATGTCGAGATGCTTCCCGCGGCAGAAGGGCTGCGCCGCTCCGGCCGCTACACGCTGCGCTGGCCCGGATGGTCGGCCTTCTGGGCGCCGCTGAAGGAGCTTGGCTTCCTCTCGGAAGACAAGGTGCCCGGCACCTCCAGCAGCCCGCGCGAATTCCTCGGCCGGCTGCTCGGCCCCCAATTGCAATATGGCCCCGGCGAGAAGGATTTGTGCGTCATGCGCAATGTCTTTTCCGGCCTCGAAGGCGGACGCGCCAAGACCGTGACATCCGATCTGATCATCGAGCGCGACCTGGTGTCCGGCCTGTTCGGCATGAGCCTTGGCGTTGGCTACCCCGCCAGCATCGTGGCGCAGATGCTGGCGCGGCGCGACATCAGCAAGGCCGGCCTGCTCAACCCGCTGCTCGACGTGCCCGACGAAGCCTTCTTCGACGAACTGGCCAGGCGCGGCATCAAAGTTGCCGAGACGGTGGCCTGGGACTGAGGATTTTCGAACGGCCCGCCGCAAAACGGCGCCGCCGCTGAAAAAAGAGCCCAAGGGAAGCCGCGGGCAAACAACAACAGGGAGGAATACCAGAATGAAGATTGCCAGACTTTTCATCGCCGGACTTGCGCTCGCGGGCTTGACCGCTGCCGCCAGCGCCGGAACGCTGGACGAGATCACCAAGCGCGGCGAACTGCGTGTCGCGGTACAGACGCAAGGCCCCCCCTTCTCGCTGGTCGGCGCCAATGGCGAACGCACCGGCAGTTCGGTTGAACTGGCCGAGCTGATGGCCAAGGAAATGGGCGTCAAAATCAAATTCCTCGACTTCGACTGGGACGGCCTGATCCCGGCGCTCTTGTCGGGCAAGGCCGACCTTCTGGTCGCCGACATGACGCCGACGCTGGCGCGCGGCATGAAGGTCGCCTTCACCACGCCCTACATGTACACGGGCAGCACCGTCTTCACCAAGGCCGACAGCAAGTTCAAGACCACCGAGGACTGCAAGGCCAAGGGCACCAAGATCGCTGTTCTGCTCGGCGCCACCGGCGAGAAGGAAGCCAAGGCCGCCTTCCCCGATGCCGACATCAAGAGCTACAAGGGCGGCGGCCCGCTGCTGCTCGACGCCGTCAACAACGGACAGGCTGATTGCGGCGTCAACGACATCTCGGCGGTCAAGGGTCAGCAGACGGCCTACCCCGCCGGCACCTTCACCGTCATGCCGGATCTTCTGTCGAAGGAACCGCTTGCCTTCGCCACCCGCTATGACGAACCGGACCTGCTGATCTGGATGAACCTGTTCCTCAACCAGGTCACCATCGACGGCCGCCTGCAGAAGAACCTCGACTACTGGGTGAATTCCGACGCCTGGAAGAAGGATCACTAAGCAGCAATAAAAACCGAGCGGCCTCGCGCGCATCTTAAGCGCCGCGCGAAGCCGCTCGGAATTCGCTTCGTCCGTCGCTTCCCGCACTCTGGGACTTCACCCACGATGCTCGAAAATTTCAGCTTCCGCACCATCGTCGAATATCTGCCGCTGTTCGGTCAGGGCCTGGTCACGACCGTCTGGCTGTCGGCGATCTCCTTTGTCGGCGCGCTTGTCGTCGGCATCGTGCTGTGCGCCATGGGCCTGCAGCGGGGCTGGCTGTTTCGCGCGCCGGCCAAGGCCTATATCGACGCCGTGCGCGCCACGCCCTTGCTGGCGCAGCTCTATTTCCTCTATTTCGGCCTGCCCCGGCTCGGCTTCGTCCTGCCCGAGCTCGTCGTCGGCATCCTCGCTTTGTCGCTGAACAGCGGCGCCTATATCGCCGAGATCATTCGCGCCGGCATCCTGTCGATCCCGCGCGGCCAGGTCGAGGCGAGCGTCGCCTCGGGCATGACTTATGTCCAGCGCATGCGCCTGGTCGTCCTGCCGCAAGCCTTCAAGGTGACGATCCCGCCGCTGCTCGGTCAGGCGATCGTGCTGGTCAAGGATTCCGCCCTGTTGTCGCTGATCTCGGTTGCCGAACTGACCCGCGCCGGGCAACTGCTCGCCTCCGACCGCTTCATGCCGGCGGAAGGTTTTGTCACCATCGCCGCTTTCTATCTGCTGCTCTACTACGGCCTGAAAGGACTGGCCGTTGTCTCCAGCCGCTGGCTCGGCTCTGCGGGGGCACGCGCATGATCTGGCAACAATTCCTCAGCCTCGCCGGCTCCTATCCCCTCGCCTTGCGCGGCCTCGGCATGACCGTGGTGCTGTCGCTGATCAGCCTGGTGCTGGGCACGCTGCTCGGCTTCGGCCTCGGCATCTTGCGCACCGGCGGCAACCGGCTGATCTCGAGCGTCATCGGCGCCTGGGTCGATCTGATCCGCGGAACCCCGTTCCTGGTGCAGATCTTCCTGATCTTCTTCATCCTGCCGGAATTCGGCATCGAGCTCGATGCCTTCACCGCCGGCATCATCGCGCTGACCAATCTCGCCGCCTGCTTCATCTGCGAGATCGTCGCCGCCGGAATCCGCTCGGTGCCGACCGGCCAGGTCGAGGCAGCACTTGCATCCGGCCTGTCGCGCTGGCAGCGCATGCGCCAGGTCGTGCTGCCGCAGGCCATGCGCATCGTGCTGCCGCCGCTGGTCGGGCAATATGTGCTGCTGATCAAGGATTCCTCCGTCGTCTCGGCGATCGGGCTGACCGACCTCACCCGCGTCGGCTGGCTGGTGGTGCAGCGTGTGCCGAACGGGCTGCTGGTCTTCTTCCTGGTCGGCGTCGGCTATTTCATCGTCTGCTATCCCTTGATCATGCTCGCCCGCCGGCTCGAACGCCGCATGGGCGCGGCGCATGGCGAGGTGCAGCTGTGACATCGAACCCTAGAGGGCCAGAAGCATGACCAAGACAGGCCTGACCAAAACCGGCCCAGCCAAAACCGGCATGATCGACTTCCGCGGCGTCAACAAATGGTTCGGCGCGCTGAACGTGTTGAAGGACATCACGCTCAGCGTCGAGCCGCGCGAAGTGGTCGTCGTCTGCGGTCCGAGCGGCTCCGGCAAGAGCACGCTGATCCGCTGCATCAACGGCCTGGAGACGATCAAGGACGGCGATCTCATCGTCGACGGCCAGCGTCTTGGCGATCCCGCCACCAACATGACGCAGCTGCGCACCGAGATCGGCTTCGTCTTCCAGTCCTTCAACCTCTACCCGCACAAGACCGCGCTCGAGAACGTCACGCTCGCCCCCATCCATGTCCGCAAAATCCCGCGCACTGAAGCCGAAGAAGCCGGCCGCGAATTGCTGGCCAAGGTCGGGCTGGCCGACAAGGTCAACGCCTATCCGGCACAACTTTCCGGCGGCCAGCAGCAGCGCGTGGCGATCGCGCGCTGCCTCGGCATGCGGCCCAAAATCATGCTGTTCGACGAACCGACCTCGGCCCTCGACCCCGAGATGATTTCCGAAGTGCTCGACGTCATGGTGGCGGTCGCCGAGGAAGGCATGACCATGATGGTGGTGACGCATGAGATGGGCTTTGCCCGCAAGGTCGCCCAGCGTGTCGTGTTCATGGACGCCGGCGCCATCGTCGAAAGCGGCACGCCCGACGAGTTCTTCTCGCACCCCAAAACCGATCGCAGCCGGGCGTTTCTGAGCAAGATTCTCAGGCATTGAAGCGCTGAAACCACCCAAGGCTCGCATAATTCTTGCGCGGCCCTTTGACCCGCCACGCCTCGGCCCATTCGTCGGCCCCGCGAAAGAAGAAGCGCCCGACATAGAGATCAGCGCCGCAGAGATGGCGCACGGTCTGCGCCGCCTCCGGCCCAAGCGCGATGAAGTCGCTTCCATCGGCATGCAGAATGCGCGTCGAACGCTCGCCCGGCTTGAGCCGGTAGCGTCGGCTTGCCGGCATTTCGCGGGAGCCGATCCGAATGAGCCCATGCTCGCTGAAGGCATTTTCCGTGACCACGGCGTCGCCGGCGAAGCGGTGGGTCGCGCCGGTCAGGAAGTCGATCATCGTGCGGCGGACTTTCCAGTCGCCGACGAAGTGGTCTGCCATTGCCTTCATCTTCGCTGTCCTCGGCGAGCGCAGAAAGCGCAACCAACACACTTAGTCTAGACATCACGGCAGCATGCCCAGTGCGCGCAGGCCGGCAACGGCGCCACGATATTCGATGTAGCCCTTGGGGCAGGTCCTGGCGGCGAGACGGTAAAGCCGTACTGCTTCCTTGTTGCGGGCCTGCAGCCGGTCGAGTTCGGCGGTGTAGAAATTGGCCTCACACACTTGCCCGCTTGTTTGCACGGGGTCTCCGGTGATGGCATCGGCAAGGGCCTCGGCGGATGTCTTTTGCCCCAGCAGCATCTTGATCACCGGCGCCGGCCATTTCGACATGTCGAGCTTGGCAGCGGCTTCCCGCAAATGACTGGTGCCGCCACTGCGCCGGTCGATGATGTCGAGCCAGATCGCCAAATAGGCGTTGTCGGGCGCCAGCGCGGCCGCCTTGGCAAAATCGGGCTCCGCCATGGCCAGCATGCCGGAATAGAAACGCACGAAGCCCCGGCCCGCATAAGCGTTGGGAAAGTTCGGATCGAGCGCGATCGCCTGGTTGTAGTCAGCCAGGGCTGGAGCGAAATCACCCTTCGCCGCCAGGGCGATCGCCCGATTGGAGTAGATTTTTGCCTGTTTCGGGTCGAGACCGATGGCGCGGTTGAGATCGGCAAGCGCACGCTCGTATTCGCCCAGCTCGTTCAGGACGAAACCCCGATCGTTCAGCGCCTTGGCATTTGTCGGTTCGAGCGCGATGACCTCGCTGTAGTCGGCGATGGCGCGGTCCCTGTCGCCCTTTTTAAGCCATTCGGTGCCCCTGTCGTAGTAGGCCGCCGCCATCTTGGGATCGAGGCTGATCGCTTGGTCGAAATCGGCGATCGCGCGATCGCCGTCGCCCTTGCGCGACCAAGCCAGACCTCTGTTGTAGCGGATGCTGGGGTCTGTCGGATCGAGGCTGATCACCTGACTGTAGTCCGCGATGGCCTTGCCATCGTCGCCCTTGCGCCACCAGATCAGGCCGCGACGATAGTAGGCATGGACATTTTTCGGATCGAGACCGATCACCTGGTTGTAGTCGGCCATTGCGCGATCGTCGTCGCCCTTGTTGTCCCAGGCATCGCCCCGGTTGTTGTATGAGCTGGCATTCTTCGGATCGAGCGAGATGGCCTGGCCGTAATCGGCTATGGCGCGCTCGTCATCGCCCTTGCGCGCCCAGCTCAGGCCCCGGTTGTGATAGGCCCTGGCATCACCGGGATTGAGCTTGATCGCGGCACCGTAGTCAGCGATCGCACGCTCGTCATTGCCCTTATAGGACCAGGCAACGCCTCTGTTGTAGTAGAATTCGGCGTTGTCTGGATCGAGGAAGATTGCCTGGTCCAGATATGTTATCGCGCGATCATAGTCGCCCTTGAGCACCAGGATGATGCCGTTGTTATAGTAGGCGGCCGACAGCTCCGGATTGATGCCGATCGCCTTGTCGTAGTCGGCGAACGCATCGTCATTGTCGCCTCTCCTGGCGAGAGCGCCGGCGCGATTGAAATAGGCCGCGGCGCGGTTGTCCGAAGCCTCCCTCTTGTCTTCGATGATCGCCGTGCAAGCGGCAATCTTGCGGGCGGCCTCCACCCCTTCATTGACACAGTCGGCATGGTCCTTGCCGGCGGCCGTCGCCGCCGTGCCGAGCGCGAACACCAAGGCCGCGGCGGCCAGGCACGAACGCCAATGGAACCTCACGGCGCCCTGCCCAGGGCGCGCAGCGCGTTGGTGGCGGCGGTGAACTCCATGAAATCGCGGGGACAGCCGCTCAGGGCCATTCGGTAGAGCCGCAAGGCCTCGTCGTCGTTGTGCTGCAGCCGCTGGAATTCGGCGATGAAGATATTGGCCTCGCAGACATGCTCGCTCCGCGTCGCGCTGTCGGGGTCATTGGCGTCGGCAAACGCCATTTCGGGCGTCTGGTCGCCCAAAAGCATGCGCACCAGCGGCGCCGGCCATTTCGTCATGTCGAGCCTGGCCTCGCGCAGGATGCTCGGCTGGCCATTGCGGCGGCGGGCGAGGTCGAGCCACATTGCATAATAGGCATTGTCGGCCTTCAGCGCCGCCGCCTGTTCGAAGTCGGCCTGCGCCTTGACAGGCGAGCCGGAATAGAAGCCGAGCATGCCCCTGTCGCCATAGACATCGGGGTTTTTCGGATCGAGGCGGACGGCTTCGTCATAGTCGCCGAGCGCGCCGTCGTAGTCGGCCTTGTGCTGCCGCACGAGGCCGCGGCATTCAAAGCCGTCGGCATTCTTCAGACTGAGGCTGATGGCCTGGTTGCAATCCGCGATGGCGCGGTCGTAGTCCGCCTTGTAGAACCAGACACGGCCTCGGCCACTATAGGCATCGGCATATTTGGGTTCGAGGCTGATCGCCTGGTCGTAATCGGCGATGGCGCGGTCATATTGGCTTTTGCGGCCAAACACCCAGGCCCGGCCCCTGTAGGCGGCGGCGTAGTGTGGGTTGAGGCGGATCGCCTGATCATAGTCGGCGATGGCGCTGTCGTAGCGGGCCTGCCGGCTGAAAACCCAGCCCCGGTTCCTGAAAGCACTGGCGAAATCGGGCTTTATCATGATGGCGACGTTGTAGTCCGAAATGGCGCGGACATATTCGCCCTTGGATGCCCAGGCCCGACCCCTGTCGCTATAGATCCAGGCGTCCCCAGGCGTGATGATGACTGCCTGGTCGTAATCCGCGATCGCCCGGTCGAGGTCACCCTTGTCAGCCCAGATCAGGCCGCGATTGTTATAGGCCCTGGCGTAATTGGGATCGATGCCGACCGCCTTGTCGAAATCCGCTATGGCGCGGTCGGCATCGTTCTTCAGCGACCACGTCCAGCCGCGATTGTTATAGGCCACCGCATCTCGGGGATTGACGTCGATGGCTTGCCCGTAATCGGCGATGGCACGATCGTAATCCTTCTTGCCGCGCCAGACGTCGCCGCGATTGCGAAGGCTCTCGCCATCCCTGGGATCGAGCCTGATGGCCTCGTCATAGTCCGATATGGCGCGATCGGTATCATCCTTCCTGGCCCAGGCATCGCCACGCCGGTGCCAGGCATTGACATGCTTCGGGTCGAGGCTGATCGCCTGGCCATAGTCGGCGATGGCGCGCTCGTCATTGCCCTTGTAGGCCCAGGCAAGCCCAAGGTTGAAATATTGATCGGGATCTTGCGGATCGAGAAAGATCGCCTGGCTGTAGCTGGTGATGGCCTGGTCGTAGTCGCCGGTGCGCAGAAAGGCATTGCCGCGGTTGTTGTAGGCGGCGCTGTTTGCCGGGTCGAGGCTGATCGCCTTGTCAAGATCCGCGATGGCCTTGACGTAGTCGCGCTTGATGTCGTTCCAGATCATGCCCCGGTTGCCGTAGGCGACAGCGAGTTGCGGATTGAGGCTGATGGCCTGGCCGTAATCGGCCATGGCGCGGTCGTAGTCATTCTTCTGGCCCCAGGCCAGCCCACGGTTGTTGAAGGCGTCGGCGTCTTTCGGATCAAGGCTGATCGCCTCGCCGTAATCGGCAATGGCAAGATCATACGCGCCCATATCCGCCAATGCGTTGGCGCGGTTGAAAAAGGCGAGCGCTCGATTGCTTGAAGTCGTCGCCTTGTCCTCGATGGCGCTCTTGCACGCAGCAATCCGCTTGGCGATGTCAAGCTTGTCATTGGCGCAATCCTCAAGGCTTCCAGCCAGGGAGGGAACACCGAGTGCGAGCAGGATGGCGAGACCGGCCAAAGTCCGCCGCGCCCCCGAACTCAATCGCAAAAATCCATGAAGCATCATGTCAGTGGAATCTGGACCACGTCTGGCGGTTGTTGACCTTGTGCCGACTTGATCAGGCAAATTCTTGATCGCCGCAAGTCACCGCAAAAAAGAAATCCGCTCAGCCAGCCCCGGTTCCACGCCCGTGCGTCCCGGCCAGATGTTCATCCGACCGGGCATGGCGCGATGGCCAGCCGGCTCCCCGCGGGGAGCCGGCTGCCTTGCGAGCAGGCGAAAGAGCAGATCGTCTGGGAGAGCGGCTCAGGCTGCCGTCGGATAATCCGTATAACCCTTGGCGTCGCCGCCATAGAACGTCGCCTTGTCCGGATCGTTCAGTCCGGCATTGCGCTTCAGCCGGCTGACGAGGTCGGGATTGGCGATGAACAGCTTGCCGAACGCGACAAGGTCGGCATAGCCGTCCCCGACCGCTTTTTCGGCCAGTTCCTTGTCATAGCCATTGTTCACCAGCCAGGCGCCATGTCCACCGGCCTTGCGATAGGTGGCCTTGAGTTCTTCGTAGTCGAACGGCCTGTCGCCCTGGCTGAAGTCGCGCGCGCCGCCGGTCGCGCCTTCGACGATATGGACGTATGCCAGGCCGCGGCTGCCCAGGCCCGCCACCACGTGGTTGAACAGCGGCTGCGGATCGGCATCCGAAGTGTCGTTGGCGGGCGTTACCGGCGACAGCCTGATCCCGGTCCTGCCGGCGCCGACGGCGCCGGTGACCGCGTCGACCACCTCGAACAGGAAGCGCGTCCGGTTCTCGATCGAGCCGCCATACTCATCGGTGCGATGATTGGTGCCCGAGCGCAGGAACTGGTCGATGAGATAGCCATTGGCGCCATGGATCTCGACGCCGTCGAAACCCGCCACCTCGATCGCCGCCTTGGCGGCGCGGCGGAAATCCTCGACGATGCCGGGAAGTTCGGCCGCCTCGAGCGCGCGCGGCTCGGAGGTCTCGGCGAACTCGCCGCTGCCATCCGGCTTGACCAGGAACGTCTTGGAGTTTGCCCTGATCGCCGACGGTGCCACCGGCTTGCCGCCGCCGGGTTGCAGCGTCGTGTGCGAGATGCGTCCCACATGCCAGAGCTGCACCACGATCTTGCCGCCGCCCTTGTGAACGGCGTCGGTGACGCGCTTCCAGCCGGCAAGCTGATCCGCGCCATAGAGGCCGGGCACATTGGCGTAGCCCTGGCCCTGATGGCTGATGGCGGTGGCCTCGGTCACGATAAGACCGGCCGTCGCGCGCTGGCTGTAATAGGTCACCGAGAGGTCGCCGGGCACCGCGTTGGGCGAGCGGTTGCGCGTCAGCGGCGCCATGACGATGCGGTTCGCCAGCGCGAGATCGCCGGCCCGCAAGGGATCAAAAAGGGTAGCCATGAGAAATGCCTTTCATGCATTCGGGGGGAGGATGGGGAGGATCGTCAGAGATCGGACAAGGCGGCCTGGAAGGCGGCGATGGTTTCTTCATTGCGCTTGTAGAACACCCATTGGCCGACCCGCCGCGTCGTCACCAGGTCGGCCGACGCCAGCGTCGCCAGATGTGCCGAAACACTGGACTGCGCCAGGCCGCGATGGTCGAACTGGCTGGCGCAGACGCCCATTTCGAGCGGATGCGCTTGCGCGGCGAAGTGCTGTTCAGGCTCCTTCAGCCACGCCAGCACATCGCGTCGAAACGGATGCGCCAGTGCCTTCAATATGATGTCGTGGTCCATCTTCATCCTGCATCGATCTCCACCGATATATAGATCGGGTGAAGACGATATGGCAGGAAATCCATGCCATTTTTGCGGGCGATCGGAGAAAAGCCGCTGTCCCCTATGGCACGGTGCCGGAATCAATGCCTCGGGCTGCGGAAGCCTGTGCCGCCTCGCGGTGCTGGGTGCACGACGACGGTGCGGCTACCGAAATTCGTACAGCGGCAGATTGATGTCGTTGCACAGATTGCTGCAGAGGGCTTGGATGTAAGCGGGGTCCATGCCGACTTCGCGGGCGCGGGCGAACGCTTCTTTCGCCTCCTTGAGCTTGTGAACCTTCAGGTAGTCGGAGGACCTGACCAGCCAGGCGATCGTCACCAGCGAACGGTTGAAGGGGGATGGCAAAAGCGAATAGGCTTTCTCTCCATATTTGATAGCGCCATCGACGTCGCGATCGCGAAACAATCTTAGCCTGGCATAAGTGGCATTCATGGTGCCCGAGTTCGGATCCTCCTCCAAGGCGCGGAGGTAAATCCGGTCGGCCACGGTATGGTCGCCTCCCATCTCGTAGGCCATTGCCAACAGATTGTCTTCAGGAAGATGCCGCCTGTGGTAAAGGTCCATGACGTCACCGTAGCGGCCCTGCACGACCAACATTTGCGCTTCGCGATGGCCCATCAACGTGACGTCGTAGCCCTTGAGGCCGCCCTCCTCGAGAAGCTGCGACATGACCGCAACGTCACCGAGGCTAAGAGCCAATCTGAAGCGCATCTGCCACACGGACGCGGCCTGTTGCGGATCATCCCTGATCTTGTCGAGGATGACGATCGCGGCGGCGGCGTATTCGGGCCGAAACTGGGGCCGGATGCCCCAATCGTACAGATATCCATCTGCCAGCTTGAGGCGAGCGGTTTCGTACAAGAGTGCGTTTGAAGGCGGCTGTTTGGCTTCAATTCGCTGGGTCACCTCCGTCAGCACGTCCAGGAGACCCGCCTGGTATAGATAGCCTGACAGGCACGCGTGGATGACCTCGGTGAGTTTGCCCATGCCTGGTTCGAGTGCGTATACCTGATCGGCCAGGGCGACCGCGGCGTCGTGGTTGGAGGCCCCCTGCAGTTTGGTGATCGCCAGGATTGCTTCGGCCATCGCGCTGGTCTTTCCGACCGTCTTGGGCAGCGCCGTCCTTGCCCATGTCAGCGCCTCCTCGCGGTGGCCCAGCCGTTCGAACATCAGCGACCAGGTGATGTCGGCCCAGGGGTCCGCGGCGTCCAGGGCCTGCGCCTTCTCGAGTTGCTTTCGCGCTCCCGCCGGATAGCCGGAATAGATATAGGTGCGAGCGCCGTAGATGTAGGCCGGTTGATAGGACGGATCGAGCTTCTCCAGTTCCTCGAACATGATGAAGAAGGATTTGCTCGCGAGCGCCATCCCCATATAGGCGGCTACACTCAGCCACTTTGCCCGGATCGCTTCAACCTGCGCGGGAACGAAATCCGGGTGTGCGGCGACGAAGGCCTGAATTTCGGCTCTGATCTTCTGGTCGTTTGCAGCTGTCCAGCCGTCGACCGCGCTGATCAGCTGCATGAATTTTTGCTGATCCGGCTCGTTGAGCTTTTCCCGCCAGGGCTCTGCTGCCCGTGCGGCGCCCAATTGAGCACCCAGCATCAGGACCAGAAAAACGGCAGTCCACGCTTTGACTGCGGCAAATCTCATGTCGTTCTCACCGATTTCTACGCGGCAAGAATGCATCACGCCAAGTTAATACCGTTGCAAACCGATTGTTCGATTTTTACTGGGTTCATACTGGCGACTATTTGCCGGATGACGACCTGGACCTGTTCCACACTCTGTCGCGGAACCAGAATTCCCCTGGGCCGCAGTCACACGACCGCCAGCACCTTGCCGGTATCGTGCTGGCGCACGAAATCCACATGGCTGCCGTCCCAGTGATAGGAGTAGTGCCGACCCTGCACCGGCACGGGGATGACGTCGGGCCAGAAGATGCCGATGCATTGTCCCCCCGGCATGCGCACGCTGTTCCACAACAACCCGTCGCTGCCGGCCGCCCGTAGCGCCCGCCCCTCCGCCTGCGAGGCGGTGTAGTCGTCGGGGTCGAGCACGCCGGGCACGGCGTTGACGTCCTCGAGGTCGCGGTCGACGCTGCCGATCAGCACGCGGAAGTCAGCCGTCCAGCCCGGATCCTCGCTGGTGGCACGCATGAAGTTCTGGTGGTGGTGGATGGTTTCGGCGAGCGCCACGTCCTCGCTGTCGCCGGCATAATAGAGGCCGTAGCTGCCATCGGAAAAACGGCCGGGCCGCAGCGTCGAACAATGCACGAAGGGCGCCATGACGAAGCTGGCGCCGGGGCCGGACACCCGCCTTGCCGCCGCGACCTTGCCGAGGTCGCCGATCTCCAGCCGGATGCGTGGATTGGTCTTCTCCTCGACCGAGGCCAGCGCCTCCCAGTCGCGCGGATCGGCGATGTCCTCGAACAGGTCGATCGGCGGATGGATGGAGCGGATGATGCGATAGGTCTGAGGCCAGTGGACGCGGCGCCGGACCGCGAGCCCACTCACCATGCACCACGCTCCGCATCGAGCCATTCGCGCATCGTGGCGAGATCCGAGATTTCGCCGCGCAGCATCAGGTCGAGCGCCGACTGGCCGCCGAACGTGGCATTGGGCTTGCGGATCCAGGCATAGCCGCGCGCCGGCTCGGTGAAGAGATAGCGCAGGCCTTTGTGGATGCCCATCAGATGCGCCATGCGGGTGCGCAAGTCGCGGTCGATCCGGCCGATGCCGCCCTCCTTCCAGCGTGCCCAGGTGCGCGCCGACATGCCGCCAAGCAGGATGCAGGCCTCCAGGTCGGTGAGGCCCCACGCCTTGAACAGATTGACCGTGGTGCGCGCCAGCGCGCCCGCCTCTTCATCCGAAATGGCTGACCCGACCGTGGCCGGCGTGGTGACGATGGACTGAAGCTGCATTTTGCTCACCTCTGCTATTGGCAGAGATATAGCATGTATTTGCCAATTGGCAAGAAGCGCTTAGAAATCAGGCTTCTGGACTGGTGGCGTCGCGAGGCAAAAGTCCGCACCGCTCCTTTGCATAATCCCAAGCGGAAAAAGGCGGATCGACCCGTCGCCCGGGCGGTGTCTTGATGAACGGATCCGAGCCAAACAGGCTGTAGGTCGCAAACCGCTCTTCGGCGGTTGCACCCGGTTTGAAAGCATTCTCCAAGTCGCCGTCGACTATGGCGCGGCAGTGCCCCACCGCCTCGTCGTAGGTTGCGAATTGTCCGTCCAAATAGCGATGACTCTCGTCACGATAGTGGAAATTATCGTCGACGAAGACCTGGTAGAGACTCTCGTCGGGCTCCAACATTTCCAGCTCCGGCTCATCCGCCATACAGATCAAACACTTCGGGCCGGCATTACCGCCGGCCCGAAACCGCGTCGCGCTTACTCCGCCGCCTCATACCCCGCGATGCCCTTGATCTCGAGGAAATCCTCGAGGCCGTATTCGGCATATTCGCGGCCATTGCCCGACTGCTTGTAGCCGCCGAAGGGCAGGCCGGCGTCCCAGGCCGGGTAGTTGATGTAGACATTGCCCGAGCGCATGCGTGCCGCGACGTCACGCGCCTTCTGGATGTCCTTGGCCTGGATGTAGGAGGCAAGACCATAGACGGTGTCGTTCGCCTGCTCCACCGCCTGTTCGACCGTGTCGTATGGCAGGATCGCCAGCACCGGCCCGAAGATTTCCTCGCGTGCGATGCGCATGTCGTGGGTGACGTCGGCGAACACGGTCGGCCTGACATAGTAGCCGCGGTTGAGTTCGGCCGGGCGGCCGGGGCCGCCGGCGACCAGCGTCGCCCCCTCGTCGATGCCGGCCTGGATCAGGTCCTGGATTTTGTCGAACTGGACCTGGCTGACGACCGGGCCAAGCTTGGTGTTGGCGCCGTCGGCCGGGCCGACCACGAACTTTTCCGCTGCTGCCTTGGCATAACCCGCCGCTTCGTCATGGCGGTCGCGCGGCACGAACATGCGGGTCGGCGCATTGCAGGACTGGCCGCTATTGCCGAAGCAGCCGGCGACGCCCTTGGTGACGGCGCGGGCGAGGTCGACATCCGGGAACAGGATGTTGGCCGACTTGCCGCCCAGTTCCTGATGCACGCGCTTGACGGTCTCGGCGGCCGCCTTGGCCACCAATATGCCGGCCCGGGTCGAGCCGGTGAACGACATCATGTCGACGTCGGGGTGGCTGGACAGCGCCTGGCCGACGCCGGGGCCGTCACCATTGACGAGGTTGAACACGCCTTTCGGCACGCCGGCCTCGTCGATGATCTCGGCGAAGATGATGGCGTCGAGCGGCGCGATCTCTGACGGCTTCAGCACCATGGTGCAGCCGGCGGCGAGTGCCGGGCCGACCTTGCAGGTGATCTGGTTCAGCGGCCAGTTCCACGGCGTGATCAGGCCGACGACGCCGATCGGCTCCTTGACGATCAGCGAGGACCCTTTGACATGGCGGAACTGGAACGTCTTCAGCGTCTCCGCCATCTTCTCCAGATGCGCCTGGCCGACGCCGACCTGGCTGTCGAGCGCCATCTGGCGCGGCGCGCCCATCTCGCGCGACACGGCGAGCGCCAGGTCCTTGGAGCGCTTCTTGTAGACCGCGATGATGCGGTTGAGGATATCGAGGCGCTCTTCCACCGAGGTGAACCCGAACGTTTGGAAAGCGCGCTTGGCAGCGGCCACCGCCTTGTCGACATCGGCCTTGGAGCCGAGCGATATCTGCGCGAAGGCGTCCTCGGTCGACGGATCGATGACGTGGAGCGTGCTGGGCACGACAGGATCGACCCACGCGCCGTCAATATAGAACTGCAGATTGTGTGACATGGTTTTCTCCTTGGGGGCGCCGCATGGCCGTTCCGGCCGTCATATCCAGTCAGAAATAACGATGCACAAACGCCGCTGTCAAACGCAACCCCCGAAATGGTTGAGCCAGCGCGCCAGTGATTGAGCCAGAGGCGTTGGGCCAGCGAACCTGGCCGTTTCGATGGCGTAGGATCATGACAGCAGCGCGTGTCCCGCCTCACCCAGATGCCGTCTCGCCGCTTCCTGATCCACCGCTTTCACCAGCAGGTGATCGCCGTCGAAGGTGGACACCAGGAAGATGCCCAGCCCGTTTTCCGACAGCGGCTGAATGACCGACAACACGATGCCGGTTTCGTCGAAAGCAAAGGGCCCCTGCAATTTGAAGGCGACCCAGTCGCCATCGTGCTTGACCGTGCCTGGAACGCGATCCTGCAGGCACGTGATCGAAAGCTCGTCGTCGGTCCTGGTGATGCTGACGAAGCCTGGCCCGTCCGCCCAGCCGGGAATGCTGTCGCCTGCCCCGAGCCGCGAAATCGCATACGATCCGGGAAGTTGCCTCAATTTGACCCTGGCAGCCATCCGTCATGCCTCCGATTTGCCCGCTATCGCGTCAATCTCTTGCTCATATAGACCGTCATGCCGCCCATGAACGGCTCCTCCCGGTCGACCGTATAATCATGCTTTTTGTACAGCAACACATTGGCCTCGAAGGCGCCATTGGTCAGCAGGCGCAGCTCCGGGCGGCCCGCATCGAGCGCCCTCCGCTCTGCCCGCTCCAGCAGCAGCCGGCCGATCCCCCTGCCCTGCGCCTGCGGCGCGACGCAGACATTCTCGATCCACAGATGGTCGTCGGCCAGCATGGTTTCGATCATCCCGACGATACGGCCGTCGGCGACGGCGAGCTCGAACGGATGCTCGGCAACGGCCTTGTCGTAATCGGCGCGCATCGGCAGCGGCTCGCGGCCGATCACCGGCACCCATTTGGCATAGGCCGCGCGCACGATGTCCCTGATCGCGGCGGCGTCAGCGGGCTCGGCCGGCCGAAACCGGATGGAAGACTTGATGATCATGACAGTGCTCCAGGCATGAAAACCCCGCCGGCGTTGTCGCGGGCGGGGCTGGAAACGAAAGAACCGGATTTATTGTGCCGGGTTTTGTCGTCGCGCAATCAGCTTGCCGCTCCGTGCTGGACGGCGGCGTCGCTGGGTGTTGGTGGGCGCGAGGGCGAACATGACGGTAGGCTGACGCAAGTGGCACGATGCTGTCAAGGTTTGAAACTTGCGGCGCCCCCGAACGCTTCGTCATCCACGGGCGGAGCAAGGAGCGCAGCGACGCGGCGCAGACCCGAGGATCCATGCCGGGACTCTGAAGCGTCACTACGGTCCAGAATTCTGCACCGCTGCACTCCACGGCTGAGGTCGCGGCATGGATCCTCGGGTCTCCGCGACGCCGCTACGCGGCTGCTCCGCCCGTGGATGACGAAGCGTTGTGCTCTTCCGCCAATCGCCTAGGAGGCGCTCAATACTCCTGCGCCGTCGGCCGAAACAGGATCTATCTGATGTCGACCTCGTCGGGCTGGCTCATGGCGAACGCCACGGTCCCGGCGAAGGAATCCGCCGGTATCTCCACCCGGTCGTAGAGCGCGTGCAAGCCCTCGGCGACATCGGGCCCTGTCCGCCTCAGCGATCGATGCGTGCCGCCTGTTGCGGCGAATAGCGCTCGCCCTGCACGGCAATCGCCGAGACCGCGCTCTCGATGTCGGTAAGATCGTCCGCCGTCAGCGCGACAGCTGACGACCCGATGTTCTCCTCGAGCCGATTGAGCTTGGTCGTGCCGGGGATCGGAACGATCCAGGGTTTTTGCGCCAGCAGCCAGGCGAGCGCGACCTGCGCCGGGGTCACCTGCTTCTGCGCCGCGATCGCGACGATCGCATCGACCAGCGCCTGGTTGGCCTTGCGGGCCTCCTCCGCGAAACGCGGCACGGTGTTGCGGAAGTCGCTGCTGTCGAACGTCGTATTGGCATTGATGGCGCCGGTCAGAAAACCCTTGCCCAGCGGGCTGAAGGGCACGAAGCCGATGCCCAGTTCCTCGAGCACCGGCAGGATCGCCTCCTCGGGTTCGCGCCACCACAACGAGTATTCGCTTTGAAGCGCCGCGACCGGCTGCACCGCATGGGCGCGGCGGATGGTGCGCACGCCCGCCTCGGAGAGGCCGAAATGCTTGACCTTGCCCTGGCTGATCAAGTCCTTCACCGTGCCCGCCACCTCTTCGATCGGTACGACGGGATCGACGCGGTGCTGGTAGAGGAGGTCGATGCGGTCGGTCCTCAGCCGCTTGAGCGAGGCCTCGACGACGTCGCGAATATGCTGCGGCCGACTGTCCATGCCGTCATGTCCGGCCGTGCCGGCAATGTCGATGCCGAATTTTGTGGCGATCACCACCTGGTCGCGGATGGGCTGCAGCGCCTCGCCGACGACCTCCTCGTTCTTGAACGGTCCATAGACCTCCGCCGTGTCGAAGAAGGTGATGCCGCGCTCGAACGCCGAGCGGATCAGGCGAACGGCATCCGCCGTCTCCATCGGCTGCCCGTAGGACTGGCTCATGCCCATGCAGCCAAGGCCGATGGCCGAGACTTCGAGGCCGCTGTTTCCAAGTGTGCGCTTTTGCATTTCAATTCTCCTTCGGTGTGATCCGCACCGTGGCGGCGCGGGCGCGCGCCGCGATCATCGGCGCGAGATAGGGGCTGGCTTTGTATTTCGCCCGGTAGGCGTCATCGATGCGGGCGCTGACGCTTCCCTCGACTGCTTCGAAGGTAACGTCCCTGGTCATGCCAGCGGCAGTGATGCGTCCGGCCTTCTGCGTGATCGCGGCCTGATACCAGCGCGACTGCTGGCCGTTGTAGCCGCGCACATAAAGCGCGCCATCGGCAACGACCGACCAGATCCAGGTCGGCGTGCCCAAGGTCACACCGTCATCGCGCAAAGGCGAAATATGCAGATCGTCGGTTGCCGCGATCCTCTCGAGTTCGTCCTTCGACCAGGGCATTTTCCTATTCCTTTTTCTCGGCGTCGGTCTGCTCGAAGACCTTGCGGGCAACGCCGATCGCGGTGCTTGCAACGGGCCATCCGGCGTAAAAGGCGAGATGCGTGATGGTTTCGATAAGTTCGTCGCGGGTGACGCCGTTGTCGAGCGCTCGCTTCATGTGGAAAGGCATTTCATTGATCCGGTAGGTCGAGATCAGGCTGCTGACGGTGACGAGGCTGCGGTCGCGCGGCGAGAGGCCGGGCCGCTTCCAGACATCGCCGAACAACACCTCGTCAGTGTATTTGCCGAGCGCGGGTGCGATATCGGCGAACGGATTCCTGTGCGGCACTGGTGCATCGGTCATGGTGCTTTCCTTCGTTGCGGCATCGGTTCGGGGCGCAAGGCGCTGATGCTTGCCCAAACCCCGTATTGTTTGTCGGTAACATGCTCCATCCAGTCGACGACCTTGCCGTCGAGGGCTTCGGCAATGGCGATGTGGCTCATGGCCGTGGTCGGTGCCGCGCCATGCCAGTGCTTTTCGCCGGGCGCGAACCAGACGATGTCGCCGGGGCGGATCGGTTCGATCGGCCCGCCCTCACGCTGGACCAGGCCGGCGCCCGACAGCACGATCAGCGTCTGGCCGAGCGGATGCGTGTGCCAGGCAGTGCGCGCGCCGGGCTCGAAAGTCACCGTGGCGCCACCGACCCGGGCAGGCTCGCTGCCCTTGAAGGGCGCATCGACGCGCACCGTACCGCTGAAGTAATCGGTGGGGCCTTTTGCGGAAGGCTGCGAGCCGCTTCGCTTGATATCCATGGTTTTTCCCTTGTCGACGCCGGGCAGGACACTGGCACCGGCATCCGGGCCGCCGATTTCGGACAGCCAATCGTGATGGCGTCTATTTAGCGCCTGCGATTGGTCCGGATTAGGTGCTATATCCAGCATGTACTTATGAGGAGAGCTCATCAATGCCGCGAGACAATCTGAACGAGCTGACCGCCTTCCTCGCCGTTGCGCGCGAGAAGAGTTTCACCAGGGCGGCGGCGCAGCTTGGCGTCTCGCAATCGGCGCTCAGCCACACGGTGCGCGCGCTGGAGGAGCGGCTCGGCGTGCGCCTGCTCACCCGCACGACGCGCAGCGTGTCGCCCACAGAGGCCGGCGAGCGCCTGGTGCGCTCGGTCGGACCACGGCTCGACGAGATCGAGGCCGAACTCACCGCGCTCAGCGCCTTGCGCGAAAAGCCCGCCGGCACCATTCGCATCACCGCCGGCGAGCACGCCGCCGACGCCGTGCTGTGGCCGGCGATCGCGCGGCTCTTGCCGGACTATCCCGACATCAGGGTCGAGATCATCGTCGACTACGGCCTGACCGACATTGTCGCCGAGCGCTATGATGCCGGCGTGCGGCTTGGCGAACAGGTGGCGCACGACATGATCGCGGTGCGCATCGGCCCCGACATGCGCATGGCGGTGGTCGGCGCGCCGGCCTATTTCGACCGGCACCCCAAGCCGCGCGTGCCGCAGGACCTGACCACTCACAATTGCATCAATCTGCGCCTGCCGACCTATGGCGGGCTCTATGCCTGGGAATTCGAGAAATCCGGGCGCGAACTGAAAGTGCGCGTCGAGGGCCAGTTGATCTTCAACACGGCGGCTCTGCGCATGAATGCGGTGCTCGCCGGCCTTGGCCTGGCCTATCTGCCGCAGGATCAGGTGAAGGCGCATCTGGCGGACGGCCGGCTGGTGCGGGTGCTGGCCGACTGGTGCCCGCCCTTCCCCGGCTACCACCTCTATTACCCCAGCCGCCGCCAAGCGACGCCGGCCTTCTCGCTGCTGGTCGATGCGCTGCGCTACCGGGGCTAGAACGTCTGGACTGTATTCGCGGTCGTTCTATCTTCGCGATCAAGCCTGATCTTTGCGGAGCCATCGCCGTGACCGAAACCGACCTCTACCGAGGCTACATCGACTGCCTCAACAACCAGGATTGGGAGCGGCTGCATCGCTTCGTTCATGACGAGGTGCACTACAACAGTGAGCGCGTCGGGCTATCAGGCTACCGCGCCATGCTGGAGCGGGATTTTCGCGAAATCCCGGACCTCTATTTCGACGTCCAGTTGCTGATCTCCGATCCGCCCTTCATCGCCAGCCGCCTGCAGTTCAACTGCACGCCGAAAGGAACCTTCTTCGGCCTGCCCATCAATGGCCGCAAAGTCTCGTTCAGCGAGAACGTGTTCTATGAATTTCTGAACGACCGGATCAGGAATGTCTGGTCGGTCATCGACAAGGCGGCGATCGAAGCGCAGCTTTAGAATCTGTTGAGCCATCACGGCTGCTTAGGTTTTCAACGCGGTAGCGTGCCTGGAGGTCACGGCATGGATCCTAGGGTCTCCGCGACGTCGCTTCGCGACTGCTACGCCCTAGGATCCATGCCATTACAGTGGCCGACGAGTGCAACGGTCCAGTATTGTCTGGCGCGCCATTGTCTCCTGTCCAGTCGGCTTGAGGCGCTAATGGGGTCGGACGTTCCCTCGTTGCCCAGCTGGGCAATAATCACCGATCGTTCGCAAAAATCGATCATTCTAACCAAAACAATTCGTTGGAAAGATCGGTTCAGGAATGGCATTCTCCAGGGGTACTCGCCTGGAGAATTGCATTGTCTTCCGCCACCCGTATCGCGAACGATATTCCGAAAAGCCTCATGCCGGCCGATCTGGCCGCTGGCCGCAAGCGGCTCGATTCGGTGTGGAACGGCGTCATCCCCGGCATCGTGCTGGTGGCAATGATCACGGCCGTGGCCTTCTCCGCGCACAATGTCTCCGGCTTTGCCCTGTTCAGCCCGATGATCCTCGCCGTTGTCGCCGGCATGGTCTATTCCAACGTGCTCGGCACGCCGGCGCATGCCAAGGCGGGCATCGCCTTCTCGCAAAAGCGCCTGCTGCGCTTCGCCATCGTGCTGCTCGGCTTCCAGCTGACGCTCGGCCAGGTCGCCTCGATCGGCGCCGGCGGCGTCGGCATTGTCGCGGCGACGCTTGGCGCCACCTTTCTCTTCACCATCACGCTTGGCCGGCTGATCGGCGTCGACCGCAAGCTGGCGCAGCTGATTGCCGCCGGCACTTCGATCTGCGGCGCCTCGGCCATCGTCGCCACCAACATCGTCACCGATGCGCGCGACGAGGACGTCACCTATGCCGTCGCCTCGATCACCCTGTTCGGCACCGTCGCCATGCTCGGCTTCCCGCTGCTGGCGCCGGTGCTCGGCCTCGACCAGCACGCTTTCGGCCTGTGGGCCGGCGCCTCGATCCATGAGGTGGCGCAAGTCATCGGCGCCGGCTTCCAGAACGGCACCCAGTCCGGCGAGATCGCCACCGTGGCCAAGCTGACCCGCGTCGCCATGCTGGCGCCGATGGTCATCGCGCTCGGCCTGATGGCGCGTCGCAAGATGAGCGGCGACCAGCAGACCGCGCGGCCGCCCATGCCGTGGTTCGTCGCCGCTTTCGTCGCCGTCGTGGTGCTGAACAGCCTGGTCACCGTGCCCGCCGAAGTGAAGGCGGCCATGGCGCTCGCCACCACCATCATGCTGACCATGGGGCTCGCCGCCATGGGCTTGCAGGCCGACATTTCGCAGCTGCGCTCGCGCGGCCTGCGCCCGCTGGCGCTCGCCTTCTCCGCCTTCCTGTTCATCGGCTGCTTTAGCTTGATGCTGGTGAAGTTCGCTTAAGGCTCGCAAGCAGCGCTCCACGGCAACGCCGTCGGCGCCGGTCCTCAATCGCGATCAAGCACGTCCTCGATCATGATCGAGGTCTCCCTCTGCGTTCGTATCCGCCGATATCGCGGCATGAACACAGCAACCGAACCGCCAATTGGAGGAAAGCCAGACCTCCAGCCCCAGCCTTGGCGCACGCGTTCGGCAACGGAGATCTCAATGAAATTCTGGACCACGCTTTGCACAATTCTCGTTTCGACGATGCTGATGTTGAACGCGAGCATTGCCGGCGACACCGTCGGCGTTCGCCACTTCGCCGCCCCGTCCAGGGAACGCGGCACGGATCTCGACGTGACTGTCTGGTATCCGGCGGAACCAGGTGGCGAGGCGGTCAACCTTGGCGACAGCGAGCTGTTCGTCGGCACATCGGCCATGCGCGATGCGCCGATATCAGGCGGAAAATTCCCGCTGATCCTGCTGTCGCACGGCGCCGGCCTGGCGGGGACGCCGCAAGCGCTGAGCTGGATTGCAACGCCTTTGGCCAGGCAAGGCTTCGTCGTTGCCGCCCCGACGCACCCCGGAAATGGCGGGAAAAACAGATCCGCCGCCGAGACGATGAAACTCTGGTTGCGCCCCGCCGATCTCACGGCGACACTGGACGCGATCGGCAAGGACACGTTCTTCGGCGATCATTTCGAGCAAGGCAAAATCGGCGTTCTCGGTCTTTCCATGGGCGGCAACACGGCACTGGCGATCGCCGGCGCCCGCGTCGACCCCGAACGGCTGGCGGCCTATTGCGATACGGACGCGCTCAACGCATCGCTTTGCCAGTGGGTCAGGCAAAGCGGCGTCGATCTCCACGCCATGGATCTGCAGCCCGCCAGCCGCGACAACACAGACGAGCGCATCCGCTTCGCCATGGCGATCGATCCCGCCCCGGTCGATGTCCTTGACGCCAGAAGCTTCGCCGGCATCGGGATCCCGCTCGCCATCGTCAATCTCGGCCAGCCAGGAAAGATCCCCGCGACCGCCGATGCTTCCGGCATCGCGAAGGCGATTGCAAATGCGAGCTACGCCACGATCGAGGATGCCAGCCACTACAGCATGTTCGGTGAGTGCAAGCCAGGCGCGGCGGAGATTGTCGTGTCCGAAGAGATCGGCGATCCGGTGTGCGATGATGGGGGTGGGCGATCACGCGGGGAGATTCATGCGCAGCTGATAGAGATGGCGACTGCGGCTTTCACGCGCGCGCTGAAGGCGGGACGATAAGCTTGCGAGGTAGCGCTCTACGACGCCCCCCTCTGTCCTGCCGGACATCTCCCCCACAAGGGGGGAGATTGGATGTCACCACTGCCTTCGCCAATCTTCGACGTTGCAGGAGGAGAGCCGGCGCCAAAGCTGCCAATCTCCCCACCCGTGGGGGAGATGTCCGGCAGGACAGAGGGGGGCGCCGTAGAACTCGGCGCTTATCCAGTGACGAGCGCTCAGTCCTCGAACGAGCTCGCAGCCGCATAGATCGCCGCCAGCGTCTCGATACCCGCCTGGTCGGCCTGGTCGAACCGGCCGGGCAGCGGGCTGTCGAGGTCGAGCACGCCGAAGACGCCTTCATCGTCTTCGAGCAGCACGACCAGTTCCGAGCGCGAATCGGCATCGCAGGCGATGTGGCCGGGGAAATCATGCACGTCCTTGATCAGCATCGAGGTGCCGAGTTGAACCGCCGTTCCGCACACGCCCTTGCCGACGGCGATGCGCACGCAGGCCGGCTTGCCCTGGAAGGGTCCCAGCACCAGCTCCTCGTCCGAGGCGAGGAAATAGAAGCCGGCCCAGTTGAGGTCGGGCACCATCTGGAAGATCAGCGCCGCGGTGTTGGCGGCATTGGCGATCGAGTCGCTTTCGCCTTCGAGCAGCGCTTTCAGCTGGGCGGCGAGGTCGCGATAGAACGCGGCCTTGTCTGACGTATCGATGGCCTTGGCCGCGAACATGGCTTGTCTCCGAACTGAGAATCGCGGTTCCGTTTCCGCAAGCTGCACCAAACGACCACCACACGACATTAGCGTGAATTCCAGTCGCCGCGAAAGTCGGAAGAAGATGCCCTGTCCGGCATTCGGCAGCACGGCATCGAACCGTGCTGCCTTGATCAGGAAGGCAAGTCCATCAGCCGGCGGGTTTGTAAGCGCCGGCAGCCTTGTTGGCGGCCGCGAGCACCGCCTTCATGTCGAGTTCTTCCAGCACAACCATCTCGGTCAGCGAGCCGCTCGCCCGTACCGCAAGGGACATGCCAATCCCCGCCGACTGGTCCGGCACCTCGCCATTGACAACGACGTCATAGATGCCGCGCGTGAACATCACGCTGGTCACCTTGCCGCCAACGCTTTCAAAAAGCGCCTTGACCGCAGCCTGCCTGTCCGAACCTTGCATCAATCCTTTGGCGGCATGAGGCGCATAGTTTGCCAAGATCGTCACTTTCATGGGTATTTCCTCCAAATGTCATTGTCTCGTGCTGCTCCATAATTCGAGCGGCACGGAGCGATTTATTTTTCGGAACAATTGCAGGCGCCCTTGGACGCGTTGGCGGCCAAGGGCCCACTGCCGGACGAATATGCGCTTTGGCTAATATAATGACAATACCGGACAGGCCGATCCTGCCGACAGGAAGGTGCCTGGCTCGATCCCGGCTCGGCCCGCGACATCGAACTCGCGCCGCTGACCCGCTATGTGATGCTGGGGCTATTTCAGGGGCAGAAAAAGCTCAACGACCACTTCGTGGATCGGCCCGTCCGGGAGGCGGGATAGCTGTCGTTGGCAATAGACCGGAAAGTCGCGCACTTCCTCGCCGCTGGCCGGAAGCCATTCACGATAGAGGTAAAGTGCCGCGGGCTCGAGATTGTTGGTGTTGCCGGGGTAGCGCAGCACCGCACAGCGTCCGCCGGGGATGACGCCAGCCTTCATCTGCCCGTCATTCGGATCGATCGGCCGATCGGTCCCGACACAAATGTCCATGCTGTAGTCGGCAGGGATCGCGGGCTCCCTTTCGGAGCGGAAGATGTTGAAGGTCGGGCTTGTCTCGGGCGACAGCCCCGCTTCCTTGCGCCAGGCGATGAACCGCTGGATGGTGTCTTGGAGTGTCGCGCGGTCGCCCCTATGCTCCATGATCGCCACCGGTGTGGGCGGCACTTCGCGGATCGTCACGTCGTCGTGTTCGAAGATTATCTGCATGAGCGTGTTCCTTGCTTTGTCGAAAGGCCCGAAGGCCATGAGCCACGCCCCCCAGTCGGGAGATTTCCGGAACGACGAAGGCGATTGCCCGAACCGTTGCCGAAAGGCGCGGGCAAAGGCATCCGGTGCGTCGTAACCGGCATCCATCGCTATATCCGTGACGCTTTCGTTCCCCGCAAGCCTGTACGAAGCGCGCTTCAGGCGGGCGAGTTGGACATAGCGATGCACGGACACCCCGAAGGTTGACGTGAACTGCCGGTGGAAATGATATTTCGAGAACGCCGCGACGCCACTCAAGGCTTCCAGATCCAGATCGCCATCCAGATGCTGGTCTATGTAGTCCAGCACCCGCTGCATCCTGGCATGGTAGTTTTCAAGCGCCGCCTTCAACGTCTCTTCTCCGTGGCAACACCAGATAGGCGCTGCCCCACATGTCGCGCTCGACCGATCTTGCGGTTTGACACGGGATCGACCGGTGCCCGTCAGCGGCCTCTAACAAGCGCGTGCTGAATGGCATCTTCTGGCTGATTCGATCGGGCGCGCCGAGGGCGGCCGCAAGGCTAGCGGCATCATGATCGAGATGGGGCATGCGCCGGCGCACGCGGTGATCGATCAGTGCACGGGTGGACTGGAGTGTTGCGCCGGTTCGCCACGGTATCGGGTGACGGAGAGGCAGGATGGATGCAGGCCGTCGGTATCGTCAACGATCACGCCACCGCCTGCTTCCGGCGATCGGAGGTTGCGCCCTGATCGGGGCGCCGCCAACCACCCTACATCGGGCGCTTGGGCTCACTCTTTGGCGACGTTGCCGTATCGGAATCCGATTTCTTGTGCTTGTCGGCGGCAATCCTGCGGATGCGGTCGAAGCGGCTTTCCTCGGTTTTTTCGGTCGTGACGACCGTCTCTGGCTTCTGCACGAACGTGATCATGGATCCGTCTCCTGGGCTAGAGGCCTATGCCGGGAGAAATCCCCCGGCGGTAGTTCCGGCACTTAGAGCCGGCGTAGGGGATTCAGGTCAGGCCGAGTCGAAAACGGTGGTTTCCGAGAACCGGAGCGGAGCGTACTTTTGGGTACGTGAGCACCGGAAGCGCAGGTATCAGGCGTTTGCAGGCCGGCCTCACCTGAATCGTTAGTAGCCGCCCATGCCACCACCGCCGCCACCCGCAGGTGCGGCATCCTTGGCGGGAATGTCGGTGATCATCGCTTCGGCGGTGATCAGCAGGGCGGCGATCGAACCGGCGTCCTGCAGTGCGGTGCGCACCACTTTCGCCGGGTCGACGATGCCGGCCTTGATCATGTCGACATAGGTCTCGTTCTGGGCGTCAAAGCCCTGATTGTGATCCTTGCTGTCGGTGAGCTTGCCGACGACGATCGAGCCTTCGACGCCAGAATTCTCGGCGATCTGGCGGATCGGCGCTTCGAGCGCGCGCAGCACGATCGAAATGCCGGCGGTGACATCGTCATTGGCGCCGGTCAGGCCGGCAAGCGCCGACCGGGCGCGCAGCAATGCCACGCCGCCGCCGGGCACGATGCCTTCCTCGACCGCCGCGCGCGTTGCGTTCAGCGCGTCGTCGATGCGGTCCTTCTTTTCCTTGACTTCCGACTCGGTGACGCCGCCGACGCGGATGACGGCAACGCCGCCCGACAGCTTGGCCAGCCGCTCCTGCAGCTTTTCCTTGTCGTAGTCGGAGGTCGTCTCCTCGATCTGGCCCTTGATCTGGGCGACACGTGCCTGGATCGTCGCCTTGGTGCCGGCGCCGTCGATGATCGTGGTGGTGTCCTTCTCGATCAGCACGCGCTTGGCACGGCCGAGCATCTCGATGGTGACGTTTTCGAGCTTGATGCCGAGATCCTCTGAAATCATCTGGCCTGCAGTCAGCACCGCGATGTCTTCCAGCATCGCCTTGCGGCGATCGCCGAAGCCCGGCGCCTTGACGGCCGCGACCTTGAGGCCGCCGCGCAATTTGTTGACGACCAGCGTGGCCAGGGCCTCGCCTTCGACGTCTTCCGAGATGATCAGCAGCGGCCTGCCGCTCTGCACCACCGCTTCGAGGATCGGCAGCATCGCCTGCAGATTGCCGAGTTTCTTCTCATGGATGAGCACATAGGGCTCTTCCAGTTCGACGCGCATCTTGTCGGCATTGGTGACGAAATACGGGCTGAGATAGCCGCGGTCGAACTGCATGCCTTCGACGACATCGAGTTCGGTTTCGGCGGTCTTGGCTTCCTCGACGGTGATGACGCCGTCATTGCCGACCTTGTCCATCGCCTTGGCGATCATCTCGCCGACGGTTGCGTCGCCATTGGCGGCAATGGTGCCGACCTGGGCGATCTCGGCCGACGACTTGACCTTCTTGGCTTTCGACTTGATTTCGACGACGACGGCGGCGACCGCCTGGTCGATGCCTCGCTTGAGGTCCATCGGGTTCATGCCGGCGGCAACCAGCTTGGCGCCCTCGCGCAAGATCGAGGCGGCCAGCACCGTGGCGGTGGTGGTGCCGTCACCGGCGAGGTCGTTGGTCTTCGAGGCCACTTCGCGCACCATCTGCGCGCCCATGTTCTCGAACTTGTCGGCAAGCTCGATTTCCTTGGCGACGGTGACGCCGTCCTTGGTGATGCGCGGCGCGCCATAGGCCTTGTCGATGATGACGTTGCGGCCCTTGGGGCCGAGCGTGACCTTCACCGCATTGGTGAGGATCTCGACGCCGCGCAGCATGCGGTCACGCGCGTCGGTGGCGAATTTGATTTCCTTGGCAGACATGATTTTTATCCAGTTCGGTTGAGGAAGGCAGAGCCTCCATGATCGGTCTCTGAGCGTCCTTGCGTGTCCCTGAGGACACGCTGCACGCTGATCAGGCAGCCTTCTTGGCGGCTACGGTCTTGGCGGCGACAGTCTTCTCGGTGGCTGCCTCGCTCTTGTCGATGACACCCATAATGTCGGCTTCCTTCATGATCAGCAGGTCCTCGCCATCGATCTTGACCTCGGTGCCCGACCATTTCCCGAACAGGATCAGGTCGCCGGCTTTGACGTCGAGCGGCACAAGCGCGCCGTTTTCGTCGCGTGCGCCGGGGCCGACGGCGATGACTTCGCCTTGCTGCGGCTTTTCCTTGGCATTGTCGGGAATGATGATGCCGCCCTTGGATTTGATATCGCCTTCGGCGCGCCGGATGACGACGCGGTCGTGGAGTGGCCGAAACTTCATGAAAACTTCTTTCTGGGGCCAGCTTAGGCGGCCGCTTCCCCCATATAGGCGCTTTGGCACTCGATAGATAGGAGTGCCAAAATTTATTCGCGGACCCGATGAAATATTGAAAAGTATTATTTCGACCGGCGATTTCGTGATATCGCGAATGGCATAAATAATTCAAAAAATTGAATTTTGCCGATCAAGCGCCTATTTATCGGACAAGTTCACTTTCACGATTTCAAACGCAAGGGAGATTTGTTCGATGGCCGACGGCAATCAGACGATCATGGAAAAAGCTGAAGCCCGCTTCGTCGACAAGCAGAAGAAGACGGCGGAGAAAAACAAGGCAACCGCCGAATACATGTCCGAAGCGAAGGCCAGGGAGATCAAAACGGCGAAGCTCAGGATTTTGCGGCTGGCCAAGGAAGAGGCCGACCGTGTCGCCGAAGCCTTGAACCCGACGCCGAAGAAGAAGCGGGCGACCAAGAAGGCCGCCACAACGGAGGTCAAGACATGAGCCTGACATTCCCCAACCGCAGCCGCAGCTATGACGAAGCCGGCAAGCGCATCCGTTTCGTCGGCCATGACGGCATGTTCCAGATCTCCTTCTCGGTCGCCGCCGACGTGATGACCCGGATGCAGCCGGCAACCGCGGCCAACGAGGCAGGTTACCTCGCGACATTCGACACCGAGAGCAGCGTCATCCGCGGCGTGGCGTCGAAGGCCTACGACCGCACCCGCAAGAGCATGTATGTGCTCACGGCCGCTGACTTCGGCTGATCAGCATGTCGCTCAAAAGTGACCCCGGTTTTGAGATAACGACATGCATAGAAACAAAGATTAAAGTTCCATGCCCTCGATCATCGTGCGTATCTTCGCGGCCTTTTCGAAATGATCGAGGCGGTGGGTTCTGATCCACCATTCCGCTGCTTCCATCAGCAGTTCGGGGTCGTCATTCCTGTTGGCGAAGAACGCGTAGAACGACACGCCGACGGCGGGCCCTTTTTCGGAGATCTTGCGGTCGCAAACCTCCAGTATCTTTTGCCTCAGGCTCGCTCTCACGGGAATCCTCTGGTTTTGTTTCGGCGGGTCTTAGCCCACCCTTTGAGCCGGAAGCCGGAACGTTCAGCCCTTGCGCTCCGCCCTCTCCCGGCGCTTGATGTCGCGGACATTCATCTGATCGAGCATGGCGTTGGCGTCGCGCGGGGTCATGCCGACCATCACTCTTTGCCTGACCTCGACGGGCTGGCCGGTGAAGACATCGATGATGGCCCAGCTCTGGGGCAAATCCATACGCAGCGCATAGCGGTTTGCCATGGTCCTCAGCCCTGCATCATGAAAAACACCGCACCCAGGACCATCATCGTCCAGGCGATCACCGACAGCTTCAGCGCCATGCCGCCATGCGTGGCAAGAAGCCCGCGCAAGCGCGGCACGATGCCCGCCGAAGCGACGGGCGCCGCCACGACGGCGACGGATGCCTTGGCGCCAAGTTTTCCAAAGGCCGGCAGCGGCGACGGTTCACGCACGAAAATGACCTCGAATGTCGGGAAAAATCGGAGCGAGCATGCTCGCGCCCTGCCATAGCACTCTTTTCGCGAGCGCCCTGCATCCCAAATGCAAATAGGCAGCTTTAACGTCGGCTCCGCGCCGCCCGGGACGATGGCGCCGAGATCTCCCGGCCCACGCCGCCAGAGATGAAAGTCGGCAGGTCGTCGCCTTCGCTGTCGAAGGTCCGACGCAGATTCTCAGCTATATGATTTGTGGAGGCCTCGCCTCGGGATCGAACCGAGGCTTCAGAGATTTGCCGTCTCCAGCGTAGCCGCTCCGCCACGAGGCCATTGCAACCGAACTAACGGGCAAATGCTTGCGGAAAGGTTAAGCCCGACGGTTCTTCTGTCGGCACTTTGCGAAATGCCGCTTAGGGTCGTCGCGGCAACGCTGTTCGACAGCCACTGCGCCACCGAAACCCAAAGGAACGCGCGGCGCCACGGGAGTTGAAACGCCGATCCGCGCGGGCAACAGGTGACCGGCAAGCCATGACCCCGACAGGTGATGTAAAACATCAACTCTCAGCCTTAACTCTCTGTTCTCAAGAAAATCACCCCGGGAAGCCGCTCCGACATTCCTGAAAGCCTACAGCCTTTACGCCGCAGCACTGCGGCCCTTCGCCCCGGCTTCCGCCTTGAAGATGCGGAACGTGTTGCGCCCTGCTGCCTTGGCGGCATAGAGCGCGGTGTCGGCCTGCGCGAAGAGATCGCAGGGCGAGCCTGTCCCGGCAAAGGCAATGCCGACCGAGGCGCCGAGCCGCAGCGACTGGCCACGCACCGCAACCGGCTTGCCCATCCTCTCGACGATCTCGCGCGCCACGCCGGAGACGGCAGCCCGATCGAAATGCTGCCCGAGCAGCAACGCGAACTCGTCGCCGCCAACGCGCGCCACCAGGTCCGCCTCGCCGCAACCTTCGGCGAGGCGCTCGGCCGCCGCCTTCAGGCACTCGTCGCCGACGACGTGGCCGAACGTATCGTTGACCGCCTTGAAGCCGTCGAGATCAATCAACAGCAGCGCGCCGATTGGGCGGCTGGCATCCGCCTGCGCCAGCCGCGCCTGGAAGCGGGCGCGGTTGGCAAGCCCGGTCATGGTGTCGAATTCGGCAAGATAGCGCATCCGGTCCGACAGGATCTTTTCCTCGGTGATGTCCTGCTTCATGCCGAAGATGCGCACCGGCACACCTTCCTCGCACTCGACGGTCGCGGTGATGCGGATCCAGCGGCTGTGGCCGGCGAAGGTGGTGATCTCGGCGTCGAGGGTGAAGCCGCTGCGCTCGGCGATCGCGCGGCTGCGCAAACTGTCCAGCGCCTTGCGCGACTCCTGCGGATAGCACTTGATGATTTCGCTGCGGTCGAGCGTGGCGCCGCGGGGCAGGTCGAACAGATCATAGACCACATCGGTCCAGTGCAGCTGTTCGCCGGGCAGGCTGCATTCCCACACGCCGATGCGCGCGGCGACCGAGGCGCGGTCGAAAATCTTGCGGCTGTGCGCCAGCGCAACCTCTTGGCCGGCGATCAGTGCGGCCTGCGCGGCAAGTTCCGCCTTGAGCTTGCCGATGGTGGCATTGCGGTGCCGTTCGGCGGCGCTCTGATGCCCCGCCCGCTTGCCGGGCTGTGCCGGGCCTTTCGGGGCGTAAGAGGTATCGGGCATGGCGGGACTCCTGGCGGGCGACCACCATGACGCGAAAGCCCTTAAGACTTCGCTGACGGCGACCTGGCTTTGCCGGGAGAGGGACAATCCACCCCGTAAATCGCTTGGCTTGACCCTCTCCACTTTCCCCTTGAACACTCCCCCAATCTGGCCTAACCTGACTTGAGAAAAGGTTTTTCCAAACAGTTTCGATCGGGCTCGGCCATTGGCCGGGCCTTGTTCCGGCCTGTAAGAGAAAACCTTTTCCCAACTCAGGATTCCCTTGCGCGATGGCAGCGGACGATCAGCCTGTTCCGGTCTTTCCCAAGCCCGTCACCTTGCGTGACGTGGCGGCGCGGGCCGGCGTCAGCGTCGCCACCGCCTCGAAGGCGCTCAACGACCAGGGACGCATGACCGCCGAGACGCGCGAGCGCATCCGCGAGACGGCGCGCAGCCTCGGCTTCCGCCCCAACAGCCTGGCGCAGAGCCTGCTGAGGCGCCGCTCCTTCACCGTCGGCCTGCTCACCAACGATACTTATGGCCGCTTCTCGCTGCCGCTGATGTCGGGCATTTCGGACGCGCTGGTCGACAATGGCGTCTCGGTCTTCCTGTGCAATGTCGAGGAGGATCCGCGGCTGGGCCAGTTGCATGTCGAGGCCATGCTCGACAAGCGCGTCGACGGCATCATCGCCACGGGAAAACGCATCGACCGCCATCTGCCCGTCGATCTCGCCAACCTGCGCATCCCGGTGATCTACGCCTTCACCCAGCCCGACCCCGACGCCGTCGCCTTCGTCTCGGACGACGCCGGCGGCGCGCGGCTGGCGGTGGAACATTTCTGCCGGCTCGGCCGCAGGCGCATCGCCCATGTCAGCGGGCCGGCGAGCTTCGCCGTGGTGCATGCCCGCGCCCAGGCCTATCGCGACGTGCTCGCCGAAACCGGCCTGCCGGTCACCGAACCGCTGCTCGGCTCCTGGTCGGAAGCCTGGGGGCATGAAGCGGTGGCGCAGCTGTTCGATGGCAAGCGCGAGAGGCCGGACGCCGTCTTCTGCGGCAACGACCAGATCGCACGCGGCGTCATCGATGCCCTGCGCGAACGCGGCCTCAACGTTCCCGGCGATGTCGGCGTCATCGGTTTCGACAATTGGGAGATCGTCGCCGAAGCCACGCGCCCGCCGCTGACCTCGGTCGACATGAACCTGGTCGCCCTCGGCCGCGAGGCCGGGCTGACCCTGCTTTCCCTGGTCGGCGGCCAGCCCGCCGCGCCGGGCATTCGAAAACTGCCGTGCCGGCTGGTGGTGCGTCAGTCCTGTGGCCGCTCACCGGACGGCTGAAAACGAAAGCGCCGCGTGATCGGCGCCAAGCCGCGCACAGCGGCCAACCCTTGGAGGAGGAGAAGATGAGGAACCTGATTGCCAAACTGGCCCTGGCCACTGCCGTTCTGGGCAGCGGTCTGGGTGTCGCCGCCGCCGACACCGCCAACATCTGGGTGCGCGCCGACGGCTCGAATTTCATGCCGCGCATCGTCGACGCCTACAACAAGGCGCACAAGGACCAGATCAAGCTCGACATTATCCCCAATGCCGAGATCATCCCGAAATATGGCGCGGCCGCCGCCGGCGGCACGGCGCCCGACGCGCTGTCGCTCGACCTGATCTACACGCCGTCCTTCGCCGCCGCCGGCCAGTTGGAGGACATCACCGACTGGGCCAAGTCCCTGCCCTATTTCGCCAGCCTGTCGCCGGCGCATGTCAAGACCGGCACCTACAAGGACCACATTTACGGACTGCCCTTCTCGGCTGATGCCTCGGTGCTGATCTGGAACAAGAAGCTGTTCAAGCAGGCCGGCCTCGACCCTGAAAAAGGCCCGACCAACTGGGCCGAGATCGCCGCCGATGCCGAAAAGGTCAACGCGCTTGGCGGCAACATCAAGGGCTTCTACTTCTCAGGCAATTGCGGCGGCTGCAACATCTTCACCTTCATGCCGCTGATCTGGGCCTCGGGCGGCGATATCCTCTCGGAAGACGGCTCCAAGGCGACGCTGGACAGCCCGCAACTGCGCGGCGCCATCGATCTCTACCGCTCGATGGTCAAGAAGGACCTGGTGCCGGCAGGCGCGCAGACCGACACCGGCGCCAATTTCTTCGCAGCCTTCGCCGCCGGCAATATCGGCATCTCGCCCTCCGGCGCCTTCGCCATCGGCGCGCTCAACACCCAGTATCCCAATGTCGATTACGGCGTCACCTTCCTGCCGGGCAAGGACGGCGGCTGGTCATCCTTTGCCGGCGGCGACAATTTCGTCGTCACCAAGGGCACCAAGAAGCTCGCCGTGGTGAAGGAGTTCCTGGACTTCGCCTATTCGCTCGAAGGCCAGACCATCCTTGCCAAATATGGCAGCCTGCCGGTGCGCGGCGATATCGCCAAGGATGCGCTCAGGGAACTCGACCCGCGCTACCAGATCGCCGCCGAAGCCATGGCCAAGGGCAAGACGCCCTATTCGGTGGTGTTCAACGATCTGATCAACTCCGCCAACGGCCCGTGGACGCAGATGGTCAACGAGGTCTTCTTCGGCGACGATGTCGACGGCGCCATCGCCAACGCGCAGGAAACCATGCAGTCGATCATCGACCAGGCGCCGCAGAAGTAGCGGCCGCCTGCCGGCCGCCCGCCTGTCTCCCTGGGCGGGTGGCCGGCGCGCTCCTTACCCTCCCCCTTTTGGGGGTCCGTAGGACGGGCGAGACCCGCGGCTCGCCCCGGCAAGTCGCTGCGAAGCAGCGGGGTGGGGGTCTGCGCCAGCCCCCCACCCAGACCTGCGGTCCGACCTCCCCACAAGGGGGAGGTGGGGCGGCCAACTGGATGCGACGCAAGTACAGGCAAGCCATGACCACCATCACCGCAACCACCACCGCCCCGCCCCGTGTCCGAAAACTCGTCGGCGCCGGGCGCCGGCAGTGGATCGGCCTGCTCTATGTCGCGCCGGCAGTCGCGCTGGTCATGGTGTTCTTCGTCATCCCGCTCGGCATGACGGCGTGGATGTCGCTGCACAACTGGCCGCTGATGGGCGAGCACGCCTTCATCGGCCTCGACAATTACTGGGCGATCCTGCGCGACACCAGGTTCTGGAACGCGCTCAAATTCACCGGCTACTACACGGTGATCGTCACCATCGCGATCTTCGCAATTGCCTTTCCGCTGGCGATCTTCATCGAAAAACCGCGCCCGTTCACCAACCTCTACCGCACCTTCTTCTTCATGCCGGCGGTGGTCGGCTTCGCCTCGGCGAGCCTGCTCTGGTCCTGGCTGCTCAACGTCGATTCCGGCCTGTTCAGCCCGGCCGCCTACGACCTTGGCCTGATCGACAAGAAGTTCAACCTGCTCGCCACCTTCCAGCCGGCCTTCTGGTCGATCATCGCGATGGTGGTGTGGAAGGTCGCGGGCTTCACCATGATCATCCTGATGACCGGCCTGCAATCGATCCCGCAGGACCTGCAGGAGGCCGCCGTCATCGACGGCGCGGGGCCGTTCGCGCGCTTCCGGGCGATCACGCTGCCGCTGATGCGCCGCACGCTGGCGCTGGCGCTGATCCTGTCCGTCGCGGGCTCCATCCTTGCCTTCGACCAGTTCTACATCATCCTGCGCGGCGGCCCGCGCAACCAGACGCTGACGGCGGTCTACTGGATCTTCAACCAGTCCTTCGTCTCGTTCAAGCTCGGCTACGGCGCCGCCTTGTCCATGGTGCTGCTGGTCATCCTGGTGGCGCTCAGCCTCATCCAGCTGTGGCTGCTGCGCAAGCCCGAGGGGCTCGACTGATGGCGCAGGCGATTTCAGCCAGGGGCAAGCTCGCCGCGCGCTTCGCCCGGCACTCCACCGGCATCATCGCCTCGGTGCTGTTCGTGGCGCCGATCGTGTGGACGGCGCTGTCGGCCTTCAAGCCGGCGGCCGAAGCGCGCCTGCCGCCGCTGCCGCCCTGGCCGACCACGGGCTTCTCGCTCGAAAACTATGCCACGCTCAATTCCTTCGGCGACGGCCTGTGGGCCTCGGCGCAGAACAGCATCTATGTCTCGGTGATGACCGTTCTGCTGTCGGTCATCGTCAGCGTGCTGGCCGGCTATGGTTTTTCGCGCTTCCGCTTTCCGTTCAAGGACCTGTTCTTCGTCCTCATCCTGTCGACGATCATGATCCCGTTCCAGTCGATCCTGACGCCGATCTTCCTGGTGCTGACCAAGCTTGGCCTGCACAACACGCTGACCGGCCTGGTCGGCGTCTATGTGACGCTGCAATTGCCATTCTCGATCTTCATGATGCGCAACGCCTTCGACGCCGTGCCGCGCGAGATCGAGGAAGCCGCGCGCATGGACGGCGCCGGTAACGCCACCATGCTTCTAAAGGTGATGCTGCCGCTGGTCTGGCCGGGCGTCGTCACCATCGCGCTGTTCGCCTTCCTCGGCGCCTGGAACGAGTTCCTCGCCGCCCTGGTGCTGATGACCGACCAGTCGAAATTCACGCTGCCGGTGATGATGACGGCACTGCAGTCGGGCCGCTTCGGCGCCATCGACTGGGGCGCCGTGCAGGCGGGCGTCACCGTGATGATGGTGCCGTGCCTGATCCTGTTCCTCGCTTTGCAGCGCTTCTACATCCGCGGCCTGATGGCCGGGGCCGTCAAGTAATCGCCTGACGGCCGAGGCCGTCAACCCATCGATAGAATAATGGAGTGAGTTCATGACCGCATCGCCATCCCCCCGCCCCGCCACGACGGCCAAGCCCAGGCTCGCCTTTCGGCCACTGCCGGTGCCGCAGGTCGACGTGCATGGTTTCTGGGGCGACCGCGCCGATGCGGTGGCCACCCGCACCGCCGACATCCTCTATGAGCGCTGCGTCGAAGCACGCATGCTGGAGCAGATCGATCCGGACCGCCCCTCGCCCGGCGTCGTCATTCCCTTCCACTCGCCCTCGCCCGATGAAGCCGACCGCCAGGGCGCGGAATTCACCGGCTCGACGGTGACGACGCAAATGTTTTGGGATTCCGATCTCGGCAAGACGATCGAGACGGCGGCCTATTCGCTCTACCGGCGCAAGAACCCTGAGCTGGAGAAGAAGATCGACGCCGTCATCGACATGTACGGCAAACTGCAGCAGGATGACGGCTATCTCTCCAGCTGGTACCAGCGCATCCAGCCCGGCAAGCGCTGGACGAATTTGCGCGACTGCCACGAGCTCTATTGCGCCGGCCACCTGATCGAGGGCGCGGTCGCGTATTACCAGGCGACGGGCAAGCGCAAGCTGCTCGACATTGTGTGCCGCTATGCCGACCACATCGCTTCGGTGCTGGGCCCCGAGCCCGGCAAGAAGAAGGGCTATTGCGGCCATGAGGAGATCGAACTGGCGCTGGTCAAGCTGGCCAGGGTGACCGGCGAGCAGAAATACATGGAGCTGGCGAAATACTTCATCGACCAGCGCGGGCAGCAGCCGCACTATTTCGACGAGGAAGCGCGCGCCCGCGGCGCCGACCCGAAGGCCTATCATTTCAAGACTTACGAATACAATCAGTCGCACCGGCCGGTGCGCGAGCAGGACAAGGTCGTCGGCCACGCGGTGCGGGCCATGTACCTCTATTCGGGCATGGCCGACATCGCCACCGAATATGGCGACGACACGCTGCGCGTGGCGCTGGACCGGCTGTGGGACGACCTCACCACGAAAAACCTCTACATCACCGGCGGGCTCGGCCCGTCGGCGCATAATGAGGGTTTCACCAGCGACTACGACCTGCCCAATGAAAGCGCCTATGCCGAGACCTGCGCCGCCGTCGGCCTGGTGTTCTGGGCGAGCCGCATGCTCGGCATGGGGCCGAACGCCCGCTACGCCGACATGATGGAGCGCGCGCTCTACAATGGCTCGATCTCCGGCCTGTCGCTCGACGGCTCGCTGTTCTTCTACGAAAACCCGCTGGAAAGCCGGGGCCGGCACAACAGATGGAAATGGCACCGCTGCCCCTGCTGCCCGCCCAATGTCGGGCGCATGGTCGCCTCGATCGGCAGCTATTTCTACAGCCTGGCCGAGGATGCGCTGGCCGTTCACCTCTACGGCGACTCCACCGCCCGCTTCGACATTGCCGGCACGCCGGTGAGCCTGAAGCAGGCAAGCCGCTATCCCTGGGACGGCGCCGTCGAGATCTCGGTCGAACCGCAAGCGCCGGTGGACTTCACGCTGCATCTGCGCATCCCGGCATGGAGCGGCAGTGCGACGCTCCAGGTCAATGGCGAGGCGGTCGACCTCGAGGACATAACCAGCGACGGCTATGCCGAGATCCGGCGCGTCTGGAAAAAAGGTGACCGCGTCCGGCTCGACCTTGAAATGCCGATCGAGCGGCTCTACGCCAATCCCGAGGTCCGGCAGGATGCCGGCCGCGTCGCGCTGTCGCGCGGGCCGCTGGTCTACTGCGTCGAGGCGACGGACAATGACAGCCGGCTGCATCGCCTGACGCTGCCGCGCACGGCAGGCATTGAGGCGCATGAGGCGCCCGGGATGCTGGGCGGCGTGGTGACGCTTTCGGCCACGGCACGGGCTGATGCCGGCGACGGCTGGCAGGATGGGCTCTACCGGCGAAAGCCGCCGGCCAGCGTCGAGACACGCCTGACCGCCATCCCCTATTACGCCTGGGACAATCGCGAGCCCGGCGAGATGCTGGTGTGGCTGCGCGACGGCTGAGGCCGGCCGCCTCTTGCGGGCTCGACTATGTCCGGCTCGATTGAGCGGCAGTGGCAGGCAGCGCCGTTTTCGATGCCGCGTGCGGCGCGCCGTTGTCGACATGCGCCCAGGCCGGCCGCTCGAACAGGAACATGCCAAAGCCCACGCGCTGGATGATGAGGTAGAGCACCACCGGGCTGATGATCGAGACCAGCAGCACCGCCAGGCTGAGCATGCCGGTGTCGGTCAGCAGGCCGCTTGCCAGTGCCGCGCCGCGGAACAGCGACATCGGGATGGTGAAGGCGACATAGACGACCAGCGAATGTTCGCCGAGCCAACGCAGCCATTCCATGACAGGGAATGTCGACAGCAAGCCGCCAAGCACGCAAAGCGCCACGGCGCCTGCAACAGCCAAGGTGAGATGCAGTGGCGGCCATGCCGCCAGCCCCATCTGCATGCCGACCGGCTGCATGGCATAGCCCGGCGAATAGACGAGCAGGCCATTGACGACAGCCCACAGAGCCAGGCCGGCGACGGCCAGCATCGGGCGGGGTTGCGTCCATTCGACCAGCCGGAACACCAGCGGCGCCAGCACGAAGCCAAGATAGAAGAACACGAAATAGGCCGCGAATTGTTCAAGCGCAAAGCTGTCGGGATGCGGCGCCCACATCTGCAGCGCGGCTGCACACGGGATGACGATCCAGGCAGGCACGCGGAACTGCCGCAAAAGCTTGGCGACAAGGCCGAACACCGCCAGCATGTAGATGAACCACAGCACGCCATAGGGCTGGATGACGGCCATTGCGAGATCGTGCAGCATGCCGCCGGGATCCCGGCTGAAGATGCCGATCTTCAGACCGATCGAGATGATCGCCCACAGCACGTAGAAATAGAGATAGTGGACGGCCCGCCGGTCTATGTAGCGCCGCCACGGCCGGTCGATCACCTGCGACAGGAACAGGCCGGAGATCAGGAAGAATTCCGGCATGCGGAACGGTGTTGCGAAGCCGATGACATAGTGGAGGAAGCCGACGCCGCCGGTGTACTCGCCGGTGTTGTAGGCCGAGTACATCATGACCACGAGGATGATCGAGAGACCTTTGGCCGTGTCCACCCACGGCATGCGCATCGGGCTGTTCATGGCGAATCCATCCGGGACGGCCAAGGCGGCCAGCCGTATTTCCAGATGTCTAGCACCATCAAGCTTCCCAGATCGTAAACGAGCTTGTCTTGGCGGGGCAGACAGCGAGCCATTCTTGCCTGCTGCCATGCAGTATCAAAGTCATTGGTAATCTTCTGCGTCAGCGCTGCCCCTCACCTGCCTGCCGGCAGGACAGTGAGGGGCAGCGCCGACGTTGACCGTTGTGCGTGATGACGATGACGCAGCGGATTACTTGCGACTCTTCGACTTGTTCAAAGCCACCGCAGCTCGCACCAACGCCTTCAGCGCGTCCTCGTTGACCTCTTCACCCTTCTGAAAATCAATGGCCCGCCGCGTATTGCCTTCGAGGCTGGAGTTGAACAGCCGCGTGGGATCAGGCAGCGCCGCCCCCTTGGCGAAGGTCAGCTTGACGACGCTCTTGTAGGTCTCGCCGGTGCAGATCATGCCGTCATGCTCCCACACCGGCACGCCGCGCCATTTCCACGTCTCGACCACATCGGGATCGGCTTGATGAATGAGCGCGCGCAGCCGGGCCAGCATCTCGCCGCGCCAGTCGCCTAATTCCTCGATCCTGCCGTCGATCAGTTCGGAGGGGGATTTGCTCTCCTGCAATCCGGTCATGCTGTTTCTCCTCAAAATATCAACAATAGAACGCTCACATGCGCTCGCCAGGCAATTGGCTGGCTTGTTTCACCCAGGCACTGAATTGCGCCTCGTCGAACGCGTCGTCCTCATGGATGTTGAGGTAGCGCGTGTCCTGGCTCTTGGATTCGCCCGGCGGCACCGGCTTCAGCGAGGTGCCACGAAAGAAGGCCACCTTGATGTATTTGGTGAAGCAATGGACGCCAAGGAACCAGCCCTCGCCCTCGACGCCATAAAGCGGCGAGTTCCATTTGACCGCCTTGTGCACGCCAGGCACGGCGCGCTCGATGAGGGTGTCGAGCCGCCCGCCCATCGCGCGCTTCCAGCCCGGCATGGCCGCGATATAGGCCTGCACCGGAGCATCGCCATGACCCTTGGCGATCCGCGGGTTGCCGCCGGAAAGCAGTTTTGGCTCGGCCTTGGCGGCGGTCGACTTGGCCATGCCCTTTCCTCCTATCCGTTGACCCGCTACGCGTCGCGTCCCTTCGCAATATAGGGCAGCACGAACATATAGAGGCCGCTGAACAGCAAAAGGAAGAGCGGCAGAAGCGGCGAATAGACCACCCAGGCCGGCGGCTGCCCAAACGCCATGGTGGCGAAATTGGCGACGACGGTCGCCGTGAAGATGATCGACAGCCAGCGATGCGCCTGCCTGATCCATTTGCTCCAGTCCAATGCTACCTCCCTTAAAAAACTACGTGAAACCGGGCGCTGCTACCAGCGCGCCAGTTGGGTGATCTGGATGAGATTGCCGCAGCCATCGTTGAGCTTGGCGATGGTCGAACCGGTCACCTCGGTCGGCGCCATGGCGAACGTGCCGCCGCGCGCCGTGATGCGCTCATGGTCGCCCTTGATGTCGTCGGTGAAGAACATCACCGCCGGCTGGCCCTGCTCGAACATCGCCTGCTGGTAGGCCTTGGCGGCTGGCTGGTTGTTGAGCGCCAGCTGCAACTCGGTGCCCTCGGGTTCATCCGGCGAGGCGACGGTCAGCCAGCGGAACGGCCCGTTGCTGAAATCGGCCTTCTTGGTCAGGCCGAGCACGCCGGTGTAGAAGGCCAGCGCCTTCTCCTGTTCGTCGACATAGATGCTGGTCAGTTTGATCTTCATCGTCTTTCTCCATAGGTTTTGCTGGCGGTGAACCGCCCGGTGAAGTCAAGATTTGGGTTCGGTCGGCCGGATCAGAGCAATTCCAGGAAAAGTGTGAAACGGTTTTCCGTCCGGAATTGCGTCAAAACAAAGAGTCTAATCCGTCCGGTCGAGAAGCTGTTCCAGCTTCTCGAAGAATTGCGGCCAGCCGGTTCTGGCGCCGCCATAGGCGCGCCGCTGATCGGGCCGGAAGCCGGATTGTTCCATGCGCAGATGCGTTCCGGTTGGCGTCGGGGTGAGCGTGAAGGTCACCACGCTCCTGAGGTCGAAAGCCGGATCGGGGTGCGCGAGGTTCCAGGTGTAGGACAGTGTCTTGTTCGGCTCGACGGCCAATACTTCGCAGTCGAGCACGCCGCCCCAATCGGCGCTGATGTTGAAGCGGTGGCCGACAGCGGGCTTGAAATCGTTCTTCATCAGCCACTCCTCGATCAGATGCGGTTGCGTCAGCGCGCGCCAGAGTTTCTCCGGCGGATGGGAAATCTGCCGCTCGACGACGACAGTGCGGTTTTCAGTGGCACTATCGTTCACTGGTCCATCCTTTTGAGCAAATCCTCGAGATCGTCGAACCGGCTCTCCCAGAACCCGGCCATCTCACGTGTCCAGTCCATCAGCGGCGCCAGTGCGCCGAGCTGCGCGCTGTAATGCGTCTGGCGGCCTTCATGGCGGTCGCGCACCAGCCCGGCCTGCTTGAGCAGGCCGAGATGCTTCGACACCGCCGGCTGCGAGACGCCGGACTGGCTGGTCAGCGCCCCCACCGTCTGCTCTCCCTGGCGGCACAGCCGTTCGAAGATCGCCCGCCTGGTCGGGTCGGCGAGCGTCCTGAAGAGCATGTCATGAGCGTCAGGCATGTCAGATCGATAACCCGTTGGCTATTGATTGATGTATAACCACAGGGATATATGTTCGTCAAGCGGTAGATTGGAATGGGCGGGAATGGCTAGACGATCGCATCGGCACGCCCGATCTCCTGCGCCACCAGTTCCTGCAACTGCCACAGATTGCGGTCGCGTATGCCGCAGGCGTCGAGGTGGCGGATCGTCTCGAACAGATATTGCGCGCCCGAGCCCCAGTGGCCGACGGCTCTCGCCAAAGTCGCCGCCACCGCGGCCTTGTCGAGCTTGCCGGCATAGCGCGGATTGGCGGGATCGACGACGAAGCCGAGCGCCCGGCCCTTCCCGCTCTCGGTGCTGACCCGCAGCCAGCGCGGCACGTTGACGGCGGGCAGGATGGTCATCTCGCGGCGCAGCAGCGCTTCCAGATTGTCGGCAACCGGCTCGGCGATCTCGAACACCATGCCCTGGCACTGGCCGCCACGGTCGAGCGCCATCATCAGGCCGGGCTGCTCCGGTGTGCCGCGAAAGCGCTTCACCGTGAAGCAGAACGACCGGTGCCAGCCCCGCGCCACCGCGCGCTCGCCACCCCGCACCTCGCCGACGGGCTTCCACAGCAGCGAACCATAGGCGAACAGCTTCAGCGGCCCGGGCGGCGCACCGGCCAGGATCTCGTCGCGAAACCGCGCATAGTCGGCGTCCAGCATATGAACCATGCCAGGCGTCGGCCCGGCATCCTCGACCACGCGCATGGTCCGCGCCACCAGCGCCTCGGTCAGCGCCATTGGCGCCTTGCGCGGTGATGCCTTGCGCGGTGATGCGTCGGAGTTGGCCTTGCTCATCCTTGCGCTCCCAGCCTTGCCACCATGTTGCCGAAGGCTGGGGGATTCTCAAGGGCGACCGGCGCGAAATCCGCCGGCCAATGCCGGGCGTGCGCGCGACGCACGCCCGGCTGGTCTGTTCTAGAGCAATTTCAGGAAAAGTGTGAAACGGTTTTCCGTCCGAAATTGCGTCAAAACAAAGAGTTAGAGCAGTTCACCGTTTGCGTGAAACGGTGAACTGCTCTAGTGCTTGGTGCTCTTGCCGCCGATGGGGATGCGCTTCGCCTTGCTCTGCGCCTTCTCGGACTTCGGCAAGCTCACGGACAGTACGCCGTTGCGGAAATCGGCCGCGACCTTGTCCTCCGCGACTTCGAAGCCGATCGGGATACGACGTTCGAAGCGGCCATAGAACCGCTCGGAGAACTGACGCTCCTTGTCGTCGGTTTCGGAGTGTTTTTCGCCGCGCAACGTCAGGACGCCGTCATCGAGCAACACCTCGATGTCCTTGTCCTCCATGCCGGGTATCTCGGCTGTCACGCGGATTTCCTTGTCGGTTTCGGAGATTTCCACGCTGGGCCAACCGGTGCCGGCCGAAGAGAACCTGCCCATGGACGGAAGCCGCGACTCGAAGCCGCGGAACATGTCGTCGACCAGGCGGCTCATCTCGCGATGCAGGCCCATGAACGGGTCCCGGTCGCCTTCGCGAAAGAGAGTCGGAGACTGGCTGGTGTCGCGGTTCCACGGCATGAGATCACGAATGGTCATTGCACTTTCTCCTTCCTGTTTCTGGTACGTTTGTATGCACTGCCTGCCATGCTCCGGAGGACAATGCGCCGTCTGAAGCCGGCATCGCTGCCGGCCCCTTCTGTGCTTGCTGTTTTCGCTCTGCTTCTGGTCCGATCCGCTCAACCTTCGGGAACGCCCTCGCCCGTCGCAACGTCATCGCCTCCGGCACATCATGCCCGAGTTCGACGGTCACAAGACCATCGCCCAGCGCGCCGCCCATAATGCTGGCGCGCGCGTCTGCACCGGCCCCATCTGGCGCCGGCATGGTCGATCTGGCGTTCATTGCGAGAGGGTCAAGACCTGTTAATGCAATGTGATCGTCGAACTGCAAAGCCTGCTGACGCCTGATGTACCTGGCAATATCCTCATAGGCCCGGTCAGCATTCGAAAACATGGGCTTGAACGACGGACCGCACGATGTGCGCGAGCGACAGCCGTTGCGTTCGGCGATCGTTGCAACCGCCTGACTGGATTCAGGAACGTCGCGACGCTGGCTAAGGGCTTTTGGCTCGGGTTGAATCGTTTTGCCGTATCGGCTCCCCTGTCCATCCGAGTTGATCCATGAAGCGCATGAACCTCGGAACGACAGCATCGGGCGTCGCCTCCCTGTGCCATTGCCTTCGCATTATGGCGCTGTCGACATATCGAAACTCGATCCGCCCGGATGCCAGTGGGCTCACCTTCAGATAAGGCCCGGAATAAGGCTCGACATCCACCTGCTGAATACACAGGTCGAACATCGACATCCATCCAAACAAAACGGAACTCAAAGGACCGCTTGCTATGGAGGAAGCAAGCGCTTCAACGCCGCCGAGTGCCGAAGCAAACGGGTCGGCCGCGTCACTCAGACGCCTGCCTTGAATGGAAACAACGATGTTTGGCCAGGAGTTATGCATTGGTTGAAGATGTTGGGAAGAGGATCGGCCTGTCAACAGAGTGGAAGTGCAGGCAGTGCGGGCAATCTCTATGACTTTTCCATGAACGGCGCCGCCGCATCATTGATCCAGAGGCATCCTCGATCGGTCGTCACTTGTTGTCTTCCAATCTCTCGGCCTGCTGGCCCCAACCCACTTTGCGACTGATAGAAGGCGTATTGGACATGGCTCGAATCCCAAGGCGCGCTAGCGGGATGCCCGCCATGGACATATCGCCAGATCGTCCCCCAGACAGGTTGCCATATGTCGATGGCTTCCCGGAACACATCCAGAAGAACACCAACTGCAAGCCCTTCTTCGTTCGAAAAGCTGAGTTCGAGCAAAGCATTGTTCTGGCTATCCTCGGACAGATATTGCGAATAGGCACCACAATGGACCGAGGTCGACGCTTCCAGATTCCCACGACGCTGGTTCCAAAGCGACAGCCTGTATCCAAGTTCCGGAATTGGCTGTCGCGGCGGCATGTCCGTCTTGTTCTGTCCCTTCAACAGAAAGCGGCGCAAAACCTCCGGCGACAATGTATCGACAGGCTCAGATAGCATCGCCTGCTTGAGCGATCGGCCCATGGGCGCCCAACGGGAGAGCCCCTTGTCGGCTTCCGCCAGCACGTGAAAGTAGGCTGCGGCTTGCGCGACCAACTCGTCGAGAGGTCGTGGCCTCGGGCCCCAATAAACGCAGATGTTGACCGACACGACACCCCTCCCAGAAGCCCTCACCCTATTGGGGAGTCTCTCTCACGACAACGCTGTGTGGCCGCCCACGTCACGACGCCAGCGGCATCGGCACCTTCAGCCCGTCGATCAGCGCGTCGCGAAACAGCGCGATTGGCCGGGCAAGTCGCCCGGCCGGCGGACGGTGCAGCAGCCAGGCGCGCACTTGCGGCTTGAAGTCGGGGCAGTCGATGACCTCCACCTTGTCGCGCCAGCGGCTGTCGGCGAAGGCGCCCGGCGTGACGATGCCGATGCCGTGGCCGCGCGCCACCAGCGACATTCTGAGGTCGACGCTGAGCGCCTCCACCCCGACCTGGAACGGCAGCCTTGCCGCCTCGAGACTCTGGCGGATGAAGGCGCGGAAACCGCAGCCGTTTTCGCTCATCACCCAGGCAAAGCGTGACAGTTCGGCAAGATTTGCCGGCCTCGGCACGCCGAGGCTGGGGGACGCCACCAGCAGCACCGATTGCGTGCCGAGATCGTCGCAGACCAACTCGTCCGGCGGCGCCAGGCCTTCGGCGAGGCAAACGGCCACCGCGTCGAGTTCGCTGCGCGCCACCTGCTCCACCAGTCTTGGCGACCAACCTGAGGTGATGCGCAGCTCCAGCAGCGGAAAGGCGGCACGCAGACTGTCGAGCGGCAGCGCCAGTGCTGCATCGGAGAGATAGGGCATGATGCCCAGGCGGAACTCGCCCTTGACCTCGCCTTGCGGCGACACGCCCGCCTTCAAATCCTCCAGCGAGCGCAGCACCCGCCTGCCATGTTCATAGGCTTCGCGCCCGGAAGCCGTCGGCTTCAGCGGTTTCGACTGGCGGTCGAGCAGTGTCGTCGCCAGCCCGTCCTCGAGATTCTGGATGCGGCGCGTGACGCCCGGCTGGGTGAGGTTGAGCCTGGCCGAGGCGCCGACGATCGAGCCGGTTTCGACCACGGCGATGAAGGCTTCGAGGTCATGGATGTTCATGCGCACCTCGCATAATCATTATCGAATTGATTGAATTGTAGCATGATAACGCTTCAGCATAAAGTCCCCACACAATATGCGACTTATTGAGGACCCTATGCCCGACACCAATGACGGACAGCTGTGCGAGCGGCTGTCGGCCAGTACCATCAGCGGCCCGCAGACGCTGCTCTTTGCCGCCTCTACCGGCATCATCGTCACCAATCTGTTCGCGCCGCAGACGCTGGTCGGCCTGATCGGTCCGTCGCTCGGCGCCAGCGCCGCCAGCGTCGGCCTTGTCGCCATGGCGACGCTGCTCGGCTATGCCGCCGGCCTGTTCTTCCTGGTGCCGATGGCCGACCTTGCCGAGAACCGCGCCTTGATCCTGCGCATGCTCCTGACGGCCGCCCTTGCGGCCGGCGTCGCCGCCTTCGCGCCCACCATCGCCTCGCTGCTGATCGTCCTGTTCGTCCTCGGTGCCGCCTGTTCGGCGATCCAGATCCTGGTGCCGATCGCCGCCTCGATGGCGCCGCCCGGCGAGGCCGGACGGGTCATCGGTGATGTAATGAGCGGGCTGATGATCGGCATCCTGCTGGCGCGGCCGCTGGCCAGCCTCGTCGCCGACGCCTGGGGCTGGCGCGCCTTCTACGGCCTCAGCGCCGGGGCACTCGTCCTGCTCGCCGGCGTGCTCGCCTTCACCTTGCCGCGACGCCGCCCGGAGGCGAAATCGACCTATGGCGCGCTGATCGCGTCGCTGTTCGGCCTGCTGCGCGACGAGCCGGTGCTGCGGCGCCGGGCACTGACGGCGGCCCTGGTGATGGCGGCGTTCAGCCTGTTCTGGACGGCGGTGGCCTTGCGCCTCGCAGCGCCGCCTTTCAGCCTTGGCCAGCGTGGCATTGCGCTGTTCGCGCTCGTCGGCGCCGGCGGCGCGGTGGTCACGCCGCTGTTCGGCCGCGCCGGCGATCAGGGCTGGACACGGTCCGCCACCATCTTCTGCCATCTCGTGCTGATCGGCGCGATGGCGCTCGCCGCCTGGGCCGGCGCCTTCCAGTCCGGAGCCTCATGGCAACCGCTTGTACTGATGGGCGCCAGCGCCGTGCTGCTCGACATCGGCGTCACAGGCGACCAGACGCTCGGCCGCCGCGCCGTCAACTTGCTTCAACCCCAGGCCCGCGGCCGCCTCAACGGCCTGTTCGTCGGCATCTTCTTCATCGGCGGCGCCATCGGCTCCTTGCTGGCCGGTGTCGCCTGGAGCTGGGGCGGGTGGCCAGCGGTCTGCGCCATCGGCGCCGCCTTCGGCCTCGTCGCCCTGCTGGTCGACTGGACCGGCGGGCCGGAATAGGCACTCGCGGACCCGCGATCTTGCGACCCAGGCACGCCGCCACCGGGGCAGGATCGCCGCCGTAAGCGGGAGGGGGCGAACAATCGCGCCATACGCCGTTCGCGGCATCTCGCCATGGGGAACTATATTGCCGGCAAAGCGTTTTAATCCTTGCCGGAGGACGTCATGAACGATGCGTCGGCAAAACCCGTGGGGCCCATCCTTTCATCGACGGAACGCGTGAACACGCTGTCGCATTTTCACCGCGCCGAGATCGCCCGCATGGCGGGCTGGCGCGATCGCCTCGACAGGACCACGAACTGGGCGATCACCGTGGTGGCGGCGATGCTCTCGGTCTCCCTGTCGACGGCCAGTGCCCATCACGGCGTGCTGCTGTTCGCCATGTTGCTGATCCTGCTGCTTTTGTGGATCGAGGCACGCCGCTATCGGTTCTTCGATTTCTACCGGGCGCGCGTGCGCCAGTTCGAGCGCCACTATTTCGCGCAGATCTTCTCGCCGCAGCCTGACTTCGCCTCGGATTGGCTGCTCATTGTCGGCGAAGGCCTGCGCGCGCCAAAATTCCTGCTGTCGCACCGGGCCGCGTTGGCGCGCCGCCTGCGGCGGAATTACATCTATCTCTTCATGATCCTGCTGCTGGCCTGGGTGCTCAAAATAACGACGCCCAGCCTTCAGGTCGGGGGTGTCGGGACCGGCTTCGTCGGCTCGCTTCGCTATGCCGTCGATAGCGCCGCCCTGGGCCCCATTCCTGGCGTGGCCATCGTGATTGTCGTGGCGGCATTCTATGCCTGGCTGTTCGCCATCGTGCTTTTCGCGTCCGGCGGCGACGGCGAACTCACCTTCGGCGACGTCCATGTCTGACATGGACGCCCGACATCGCTCTATATGCCGAAAAACTGCCGTCCGATCATGTAGCCCAGCACCGCCACGACCAGCGGAAACAGCGCCGGCGCAGCCTTGCTGAGAAAGGAAGGCTTTGTGTCTTTGGGCGGCACATAACGTGCATTGCCGAGATTCTTGGTCATTGCGTACCCCGCGCCAAACCAATCAGTTTCGCGCATGCCGTTATCCCAAAACCGCTGCGCGGCTCCGGTCGACATGCATTAGAATGCGCTTATTAACAGCATGGCCGAATTAACGGGTTGCAAAGAAATTCGATCGAATCGCCGGCTTTGCGTGGTGAAATTCGCAACTCATTTGTCGCTGTTCTCGAAGGCGCCGATGCCTTGCGCGATGAGGTTGGTCGCCATCACCAACGAGATGATGGCGGCTGAATTGAACACCACCACCCACCATTTGCCGCCGGTCAGGAAACCGTAGCCATCGGCAATCGCCAGCCCCCAGTCGGCCGATGGCGGCTGGATGCCGAGGCCAAGGAAGCTCAGCGTCGCGATCGAGAAGAAGGCGTAACCGAGCCGGGTGATGAGCTCGATCAGGATGGTTTCCCGCACATTGGGCAGGATTTCGAGGAACATGATCGCCAGCCGTCCTTCGCCGGCCAGCCGGGCGGCGCTGATGTAGTCGCGCTCGCGCTGTTCGCGCGCGGCGGTGCGCACGGTGCGCGCCACCAGCGGCGCGTAGGCAAGACCGATGACCAGGATGACGGTGAGGTTGGACGGGCCGATCGCCACCAGCGCCATCGTCACCAGCACGATGAAGGGCAGCGACATGACGGCGTCGAGCAGCCGCGCGCCGACAGCGTCGACCAGGCCGCCAAAGGTGCCGAGCACCAAGCCGATAACGCTGCCGGCGGTGATACCGGCCAGCGTCGCCAGCGGCGCCACCAGCAGGATGTCGCGCGAGCCGACGACGATGCGCGAAAGCACGTCGCGCCCAAGCTGGTCGGTGCCGAACCAGTGCACCGCGTCGGGCGGCGTCATCATCGACAGGAAATCCTCGGCATAGGGATCGAACGGCACGAATTGCGCACCGGCAATCGCGCAGGCGACCCAGAACAAAAGCACCACTGAGCCGATCACGGTCGACGGCGCCACGTCGGGCAGAAGACCACGCAGCCGGCCGACCCAGGAGAGCCTGATATCGCCGCGCACGGGAGACTGGGTGAGATCGGTCATGGCGCGTTGCGCCGGCGCTGGCGAGGATCGAGCAGCGCCTGCAGCAGATCGCCGATCGCCGCCGTCGACACGAAGATCGCAGCCATCACCAGCACGCCGGCCTCGAGCATCGGGAAGTCGCGCGCCTTGGCGGCACTCAGCACCAGATTGCCGAGGCCCTGTATGCCGAACAGCGCCTCGATCACCACCAGCCCGCCGAGCAGGAAGCCGCTCTGGGTGGCGATCACCGCCACCGTCGGCACCAGCGCGTTGCGCAGCACATGCTTGAACAGCACCTGCGAGGGGCTAAGGCCCTTGAGGATGGCGGTGCGCGTATAGTCCGCGCCGCGCGCCTCGATCACCCCTGCCCTTGTCATGCGCGCGACATAGCCGATCAGGTTCAGCACCAGCGGCAGCGCCGGCAGGATGAGGTGGTAGCTGGACGTCCAGAAGCCGGCCCCATCCGGCGCCGCACCGGAGATCGGAAACCAGGCCAGCCACAGGCCGAAGACCATCAGCAGCAACAGGCCGGAGACAAAGTCGGGCACGATCGAGAGCGAGACGCCGGTCAGCACGATCAGCCTGTCGGCAAGGCTCCCCGAGCGCAGGCCCGCGACGACGCCGGCACCAATGCCGATCGGCACCAGGAACAGCAGCACGACACCGGCCAGTGCCGCGGAATTCTTGATGCTCGACAGAACGAACGGCGCCACCGGCGCACGCATCGACAGCGAGTCGCCGAAATCCCCGGTGATCGCCTTGCTGAACCAGTGCCAGTACTGCGAGGGGATCGGCTGGTCGGTGCCGAGCTTGCGGTTGAGCTCGGCGACCGCCTGCGCATCGGCGAACGGGCCGAGCATGACGCGGCCGACATCGCCGGGCAGCACTTGCCCGGCGAGGAAGACCAGCGCGCTGACCAGCCATAGCGTCAAAAGCAGCGCGCCCGCGCGAGCCGCCAGGGGCCGCACGATCGCCATCGAGGCGATCACACGAACGACACCTTGTCGAGCAGCAGGTGCGAGATGGCGGTGAAGCGCACGCCCTCGACCTTCGAGGAGACGATGCGGCTGTATTGCGAGAAATAGCTGATGATCAGCGGCGTCTCGTCGAGCAGCAGCGTCTGGATCTTGCCGGCGGCGACGCGCTGCGCCTGCAGGTCACGGGCCTTGCCGTAGTCGATGAGCAGCGCGTCATAGTCCGGGTTGTTGAAATGCGCCGCATTCCAGGCGCCCGAGCTCTTCAGCGTCGCGTTGAGGAAGATGTCGGGCGTGCCGCGATGGCCGAAATCGGTGATGCCGAGATTGGAATCCAGCCATGGCGAGCTGCCGAACGTCGCCGAGCCGTAGTAGGCATCCTGCGGCAGCACGTTGAGCTTGATGTCGATGCCGGCCTTCTTGGCGAAATTCTGGATGATCACGGCATAGTCGGGAATGTCGTAGGCGCGTTCGGTGGTCAGCGTCACCTCGAAGCCGTTGGGCACGCCGGCTTCGCCGAGCAGGCGCTTGGCCTCAGCGATGTCCTGCTTGCGCTGCGGCACCGCCGGATCGGCCGAGGGAAAGATCGGCGCGAACGGCGTGTCGTTGCCGACGATGGCGCGGCCCTTGAGCAGGCCCTTGACCACCGCCTCGCGATCGATGGTCAGCGCCAGGGCGCGGCGCACGCGCTTGTCGGTGAACGGCGCCTGGTCGGTTCGCAGATGCGCCGGATCATGCGAGCTGGCCTGCACGCTGAGCAGCTTGAAGTTGGGATTGCCTTCGATCGCCAGTTCCAGCCGCGTCGTGCTGGGGATGACGTCGAGCTGGCCGGCCTGCAAGGCCAGCACCTGCGCCTGTTCGTCGTCGAAGAACTTGATCTCGACGCGGTCGGGCAGCGCCTTGTCGCCCCAATAGTCCGGGTTGCGCACGAATGTGGCGCCCTGTTTGGGGCGGAAGGATTCCAGCTTGAACGGACCGGTGCCGTTGAAATTCTTTTCGAAATCGCCGGCATAGTCGGCCGGCACGATGACGGCATTGTAGACGTCGGACGAGACATAGAACGGGAAGTTGCTGTTCGACTGGTCGAGATCGAAGGCGACGGTCTCGTCGTCGACGACCTTGGCGCCGCCCTTGGAGAGAATGCCCTTATAGGCCGACAGCGCGGACGAGCCGCTGGCCGGATCGACCAGCCGCTCGAAGCTCGCCACCACATCCTTGGCGGTGACGCTGCGGCCATCGTGGAACTTCACGCCGGGCCGCAGTTTGAAGGTCCAGCGCTTGGCCGTCTCGTCGGCTTCCCACGACAAAGCAAGCTTAGGCTGCAGCCCATCCTTGGGATCGTCGAGGATCAGATATTCGCCGACCTGGCTGAGCACGCCGATGCTGGCCGGGTCGGTCACCGTGACAGGATCGATCGCCTTGGTCGGCTGGCCGAGCCCGACGCGGACCGTGCCGCCGGCTGTCGCCGCGCGTGCAGCACCTGGCGTGAACAGCCCCTGCGAGGCGGCAAAGCCGGTGAGACCGAGAAGCGCGGCGTATTTCAGCAGGTCGCGGCGCTTGAGGAAGCCCTGCGCATATTCATCCACGGCGACATTCCAGATGTCGCCATTGGTGCCGCGCGTCGACTGGTTGCGCAAAAGATCGATGTCGGAACGTTTCGTCATTGTCAGTCTCTCATCAATTGGAGGATGGGGGAGAAAAAGCCGCCGTCAGACCGGCTGGCCGTCGAGATGGATGCGGTCGACCGCTTGCGGATAGAAGGCGATCAGCCCTTTGATCTTCGGCATTTCATCGATCGGGTCGCGGTAGCTCCAGGCGATGTCGGGACGAACCGAACCGTCCTTCAGCAGGCCCGACCAGTAGGAGGCGATGCCCTTGTAGGGACATCGCGTCGTCGAATTGGACGCCGTCAGCCGCTCCAGCCGGACATCCTCCGGCGGTAAATAGAACCGCGTCGGCAGATGGGTCTCGAACAGCAGCACCGGGCGCTGGCTGTCGGCGATGATCTCGCCGTCGAACCAGACCTGCACATGACTGGAACTGTGCAGCACGTCGATGCGTGCATAGGGATCGCGGGCGTGGACGAAGACTTCCTCTTCCTCCTCGAACCATTGGTCGACCGCCTTCCAGGTGAAGGCGATGCGGCCGGCGAGCGGCGCCAGGTTCTCATCCGGTGGTGCCGTGAACGACCACGCCGCATTGGCGGCGCGCCTGTCGCCGCTGTCGATGTCCCAATAGGCGGTCTCGCCGCCCACCGCGTGCGGCTCGCGATGCAGCGACGGCTTCAACACCGACGGATCGACCGAAGACGGCGGGAAGAAATAGATCGGCAGGAAATGGTTGGAGCGCAGCACCAGCACGTTGCGGCTGTCGGCGATGGTGCGGCCGCCAAACTTGACGCGCACCCGCTTGGGGCTGTGCAGGACATTGACGAGACGCGGAGCGGTGGCTTCGCGGGGCTGAAGGTTTGGTGCTGCGGTCATGGCGATCCCCTCAGGACACGGCGCGCGCATTGGCGCGCTGCTCGGCGAAACGGTTGGTGGGGCGGGCAAGGCCAAAACGGTCGCGCAACGTGCCCGGCGCGTATTCGGTCGGAACCAGGCCGCGCCGCTGCAGTTCCGGCACCACCTGCTCGGCGAAATTCACCCAGTCCTCCGGCAGCAGCGGGAACATCAGGTTGAAGCCGTCGGCGGCACCCGCGACGAACCAGTCTTCCAGCTGGTCGGCGATCTGCTTCGGCGTGCCGGCAACCGTCGGCACCGAGCCGCTGTTGGCGAGCTTGCGGGCAATGTCGCGCAGGCTGAGATTCTGCTTCGACCATTGCTTGACGCGGTTGAGCGAGGTGCGGCCGCCATTGAAGGTGCTCTCGTCCGGCAGCGGCGGCAGCGGCCCATCCGGCGGGTAGGCCGAGAGGTCGATGCCGCTCCAGCTCGACAGAAGGTCGATGCCGACCTGGTCGGGAAGCAGGCTCTGCAGATACTCCTGCTTGTCGCGGCCTTCGGCTTCGGAGGCGGCGACGATGGGCAGGATGCCGGGCAGGATCTTGAAGCTTTCCGGCCGCCGGCCATGGCGGGCCAGCCGCTCGTTGATGTCCTGCCGATATTTGATGCCGTCTTCCCTGGTGCTGTAGATGGCGAAATGCGCATCGGCCTGGGCGGTGGCAAAATTCTTGCCGTCCTCGGACGAACCGGCCTGGACGATCAGCGGATGGCCCTGCGGCGGCCGCGACACGTTGAGCGGCCCGCGCACCTTGAAATGCTTGCCCTTGTGGTCGATCGGATGGACCTTGTCGGGATCGGCGAAATAGCCCGTCTCCTTGTCGATGAGGAGCGACTCGTCCTCCCAGCTGTCCCACAGCGCCTTGACGATATCGAGGAATTCGCCGGCCCGCTCATAACGGAAGGCGTGCTCGATGTTGCCGTCGCGGCCGAAATTGCGCGCCTCCTCATCCATCGCCGAGGTGACGACGTTCCATGACGCCCTGCCCTTGCTGATATGATCGAGCGAGGCGAACATGCGCGCGACATTGTAGGGCTCGCTGTAGGAGCTCGACGCCGTGGTGATCAGGCCGATATGTTTGGTCACACCGGCCAGCGCCGACAAAAGCGTCAGCGGCTCCAGGCGGGCATTGGCGTAGTGCGCGACGCCGCTCTTGACCGAATCCCAGATCGAGACGTGGTCGGCGACGAAGATAGTGTCGATCCGCGCCCGTTCGGCTGCCTGCACCAGCTCGCGATAGTAGTCGAAGTCGAGCACCTCGCGTCCCGGCGCGCGGGGATGGCGCCATGACATGCGGTGGTCGCCCTGCGGGTTGAAGAAGAACGCGCTGAGGATCATGTGCGACATCTGGATTCCCTTCCCTGCGGATGCGGAAAACCCCGGGCGCTGCGGCCTGTGGCCGTGCCCCGAAAATCTTCCAGTCAGCGAAAGTTAGATTGCGCTCGAGCTTAATTCGAGTAATTTTATAGAGATTGTTCCATGTGAAAGCGGAAGCGATTGCCCCTGATCGTGGCGCGCGCAGAAAGTGGTTTCCGGTCCCCCATGTCCTCAGTTCTAAACGTCGAGCACCTTTCCGTTTCCTACCGAGGAGCCAGGCACATCCACCGGGCCGTCGATGACATATCGCTGCGCATCGGCCAGGGCGAAGCGCTCGGGCTGGTCGGCGAGTCAGGGTCCGGCAAGAGCTCGGTGGCGCTGGCGGTGCTGCGCTACCTGCCCAAACACGCCCGGGTCGAAGCCGCGCAGCTGGCCTTCGAAAACCGCGAGATCCGCGACCTCTCCGCCGACCGACTGCGCCGGCTGCGCGGCGACCGCATCGCCGCCGTCTACCAGCATCCGGGCTCGGCGCTGAACCCGAGCATGACCATTGGCGGCCAGATCACCGAGACGATCCTGCGCCACCGCCCGATGCATCATGACGAGGCGCTTGGCCGTGCGGCCCAGCTGCTCGGCCGCGTGCGCGTCGCCAACCCCGAACGCGTGCTGCGGCTCTATCCGCATGAGCTCTCGGGCGGCATGCAGCAGCGCGCCAACATCGCGATTGCCATCGCCCTCGACCCGGTGCTGCTGGTGATGGACGAGCCGACCACGGCGCTCGACGCCAGCGTCCAGTCCGAGATCATCGCCATCCTCGACGATCTGCGCCGCCAGCACCGCACCTCGATCCTTTTGATCAGCCACGACATCAACCTGATCCGCCGCTCCTGCGACCGGGTCTCGGTGATGCAGGCCGGCTCGATTGTCGAGACCGGTGCCGCCGAAGAAGTTTTCGACAACCCGCGCCACGCCTACACACGGGCGCTGGTCGCCGCCATTCCCACCCTCAACCGCACAAAGCGCGACGGCAGGCTGGCCGAGGATGCCAGCCCCGTGGACCTGGTTTCCGACGTGCCGGCCGGGGAGCAAGCGGAAAGCACCCGGCCCGCGCTACGGCGCGAAGTCGCCGTCTCCTGCCGGGGCATAAAACAATCCTTCGGCGGCCAGCCGGTGCTGCACGGCATCGACCTCGACATCGCCAGCGGCGAGACTTTTGGGCTGATTGGTGAATCCGGTTCCGGCAAGTCGACGCTGGCCCGCATCGTCACCGGCCTGCAGCCGCCGACGGCGGGCAGCGTCGAACTGTTCGGCAAGACCGTGGCGCCGCTGGTCGAGCGGCGCCAGCCAAGCGAGCGGCGTGACGTGCAGATGGTGTTCCAGTCGCCCGACCGCACGCTCAACCCGCGCCAGCGCATCAGCCGCATCCTCGGCCGGCCGCTGCGGCGGCTGGCCGGCCTGCCGCGCCGCGCGGTGCCGCAGCGCGTCGGCGACCTCCTCGCCTCGGTACGCCTCGCCCGCAGCACGGCAGAGCAGAAGCCCGGCACGCTGTCCGGCGGCCAGCGCCAGCGCACGGCCATTGCGCGGGCCTTCGCCGGCCTGCCGCGGCTGGTGGTGCTGGACGAACCGACCTCGGCGCTCGACGTCTCGGTGCAGGCGACGGTGCTCAACCTGCTCAACGATTTGCAGAAGAGCAAGGATACCGCCTATCTCTTCATCAGCCATGATCTCAGGGTCGTGCGCTACATGGCCGACCGGATTGGCGTGCTCTATCGCGGCCGCCTGGTCGAGACCGGCTCCTCCGACCAGATCTTTGCCGGCCCCAACCATCCCTACACGCAGATGCTGCTGGCGGCGTCTTCCAACGATGCGCAGGCGACGACAATCGCCGAAGCGCAAGCCGCCACCGAAGCTGCTCCTGGCGGCTGCGCCTTCGCCGGCCGCTGCCCGCTGGCGGACGCCGGCTGCCATGCCGCCGAGCCGGTGGCCAAGGAGATTGCATCAGGCCATTTCATCGCCTGCTGGAAGCGCGCCGGCTAACCGCTCTATCCGCCGAGATAAAGCCGGTGCAGTTCATCCGGCGACTTGAGCAGTTTCAGGCAGTCGCCGTCATGGACGACGCGGCCGCGCCGCATGACATAGGCGCGGTTGCCGATCGACAAAGCGAGCGCGGCAAACTGTTCGACCAGCAGCACCGCCAGGCCATTGTCGGCGAGCTTGCGCACCGCGCTCATCAGCCTTGTGACGATGACCGGCGCCAGGCCAGCCGACATCTCGTCGATGAGCAGCACTTTGGGCCGTGTCAGCAGCGCGCGGGCGATGACCAGCATCTGCTGCTCGCCGCCTGACAAAAGGCTCGCCTTCACTGTGCGCCGCTGCACCAGTTCGGGAAACAGCGCATAGGCCTCGCCAAGATCGGATCCCGGGTGCAGGCTCACCCGAAGATTCTCCTCGGTGGTGAGCTGGCGGAACACGGTGCGGCCCTGCTCGACATGGGCAAGGCCTTCGCGCGAGCGCACGCCGGGCCGTGCCTTCTGGATCTCGCGGCCGTCGATGGCGATCGAACCGCCGGCGACCGGGATGATGCCGGACAGGCCTTCGAGCAGCGTCGTCTTGCCGGCGCCGTTGGCGCCGAGCACGACGCTGATGGCACCGCTCTCGACGGCTATGTCGAGCGACGACACGACAGGCAATTCGGCGCGGTTGATCGAGAGGTTGGAAACGACGAGCTTGCTCATGCCGCCACGCTCTCTTCCTCGATGCCGAGATAGGCCTTCTTGACCGAACCCTGGTCGAGCACCTTGGCCGGCGGACCCGACGCGATGACGCGGCCGAAGTCGAGCACGGTCACCTCCGAACACACCGCCCGCACCAGATCCATATCGTGCTCGACCAGGAGCACTGCCGAACCGAACAATTTCGGAATTTCGGCGATGCGTTGCCCCAACCGCACGCTCTCCTCATGCGACTGCCCAGCGGCCGGTTCGTCGAGCAGCACCACCGCCGGCCGCGCCGCGACCACGCCAGCGACATCGAGCAGCCGCCTGGTGCCGGCATCGACCGAGACCACCAGCGTGTCTGGATCGGGACAATCGAGCCAGCCGAGGATCGCCTTGGTCTCGCTCGCAGACAGGCCCTTGGCCGCCAGCGCCAGATAGCCGCCGACCGTGAGTTCGGGCGCGATGCGGTTGGTCTGCCAGGTTCGGCGCACGCCGGCGCGGGCGCGCAGATGCGCCGGCATGCCTTCCAGCGGCTTGCCGCCGAGCGCGATGCCGCCTTCATAGCTCGACAGGAAGCCGGCGACGGCGTCGATGAAGGTCGATTTGCCCGCGCCATTCGGCCCGATCAGCCCGGCGACGGTACCGGCAGCAACCGTCGGGCTGACGCCGTCGAGCGCCACCACGCTGCCATAGCGTACGGTGAGTTTTTCAATGCTGAGCGCGGGACCAGCGGCGCGGCTGACCGGGCTCGGCAGATCGCTTGCCGGCGCCGATGCGGCCGCTTTCACACGCGCCGGCATGAGCTTGCGCAATTGCCGCCGAAAAGTTTCGCTCATCGTCTCGCCCGTCGACAGCGCCTGCGTGGCGCCGATGGCGAACAGCACATTGCCGATGTCCTGCGGCAGATCGAGCCGGCGCAGAATTTCCGGGAACATCACCACCAGCAAGCCGCCGATGATGGCGCCCTCGGCGAAATGCGCGCCGGTCATGACCGCCACGGCATAGAGCGACAGCGACTGCATCATGCTGAAATTCTCGGACACCAGCGTGCCGAGATAGCCGGCGAGCAGCCCGCCGGAAATGCCGGCGACAAAGGCCGAGATGGCGAAGGCCGAAAGCTTGGCGGTGGCGATGCTGACGCCATGTGCTGCCGCCGCGCGTTCGGAGTGGCGCACCGCCAGCCAGGACGCGCCGAGGCGCGAACGGCTGAGGATCTCCAGCACCACGGCAACTGCCACGTAGAACAGCAGCACGAAGACGAAATAACCCTCATCGCTGTCGAACAGCTCCGGCCGCGTCACTTGCAGGAAATCGGTCTGGCCGGGATAGGTCATGGTCGCCAGGATGGTGTCGAAGGCGGTGGCGAAGGACAGCGTGACGATGGCGAGGTTTATGCCGCGCAGCCTGAGCGCCGGCAGGCCGATGGCAACGCCGAGCGGCACCGCCGCCAGCCCGCCGATGAGGATCCACACGGGTAACCCGCCCGGCGCCTCGGCGAGGTTGAGGTAGCCGACGGTCCAGGCGCCGACGCCGGCGAACGACATCTGGCAGAGCGCGATCATGCCGGTGCGGCCGGCGACGAGGCCGAGGCTCTGCAGCGCGACGCCGGTGATCAGCACCGAGGTGGCCAGGAACACCCAGTAGGAGGGTAGCAGGCCAAGCAAGGCGACACTGCCGGCAACGAGTGCTGCGGCAATGACGATCAGCGAGGCTTTCAAACTAGCGCGCTTCATCCCAACGGGCCTCCCGTTGCGACCAGAGCAGGACGGCAAGCACGACCAGGAACGGAATGGCGCTGCGATACTGGCTGATGCTGTCGACCGAGCTTGCCATGCCTTCGACCAACCCAAGCACGATGCCGCCGGCGAGCGTGCGCCAAAAACTGCGAAACAGGCCGACAAGAGCGGCAGCCAGCGCCGGCACGACAAGCAGGCTCAGCGTCATGAAATTCGGCGAGCGCTGCGGCGCGATGATCATCAGGGCGAAGGTGGTGAAGGCGCCGGTCATGCCCCAGACCAGCAGCGACAAAAGCTGCACCCTGATGCCGAGCAGTTCTGCCGCCATCGGCCGGTCGGCCAGCGCGCGCAGATTGAGCCCGACCTTGGTGTTGTTGAGGAACAGGTCGGCAAGCACGGTGAACAGCGCTGCGAGCCCAATGGTCAGCACCGAGGCGATCGTCACCTCGACACCGGCCATGCGGAAGGCGGAGCCGGGAAACAGTTCCGGCATGTTGTGCGGATGCTGGCCGCCGGTCAGCCGCAGGCCGATGGCGATGATGCCGACCAGCAGCGCCACGGTGACCGCCGCCTTGGTCGAGGCGCCGGCCTCGCCGAACCACCGCGTCATGATGTAGCCGATGGCCACACCCACCAGCGTGCCGGCGGCGATGCCGACGAGCACCGAGGGCCAGATCGGGAAACCGGCTTCATAGAGCGCGATCAGCACGAAGGTCCCGGCCGTGCCGATCGCCGCGCCGGTGAAATTGACCACGGCGACCAGCCGGTAGGTGAAGACGGCGCAGACGCCGAGCAAGGCATAGGTGCCTCCGGCTGTCAGCCCCGCCACGGCGGATGTGAGCAATGCGTTCATTGGATTCCCAGTCTGGAGAAATGGGCGGGCTTCGAGCCGAATTCTTTGGCGAGGTCGGCGCCGCCCCTCATTTTCCTGCCCGTCCTCCGCAGCAGCTGCGGAGGGTGGACCGGACATTTCTCCCCGTGAACGGAGAGCCTGGATGCCGGCAGGCGGGTGAGGAGCGGCGCCAACGCCCCGGGAGGACTTACTTGGCCTGCGGCAGCACGACCCAGTCCGGCGTCTCGACCGTCCAGGCGCCCTTTTCCAGTCTCATCACCTTGGTCGCCTGCATCGGCGAATGCGTCTTGGCCGTGCCGAAGACATAGGGTGAGCCAGCGAGCGGATTGGTGATCGGCTGCATCTCGTGCAGCGCTTTGCTCACGCTCTCGCGCGTCACCTCGCCGTCGATCGACGCCACCACTTTGAGGAACAGCTGGGCGGCGAGATAGCCGCCTTGCGAGAAGGCGGTCAGCGGCCGGCCGGCCTTCTGCATGTCGGCCGCCCATTGTGCGTTGGCGGCCGAGCTCTTCTCGGTGAAGGGCTCCCATTCGGTGCCGACATAGATAGGCTGTTTGGTGTCGGCGAGCGCCGAGGCGACCTGCTCGGTATAGCCCGGCGCCAGGAACAGCCAGTTGATGCCTGATATCTTCTGCGCGTCGACGGTCTTGATCAGCTGCACCACTTGCGGTTCGACCTGGTTGGTCAGCACCGCGTCGCAGCCGGCGTCGCGCGCCTTGATGACATAGGGTGTGAGATCACCCTGGAAGGGCAGCGTCAGGTCGATGAGATGGATCTTCTTGCCGGAGATCTTTTCCCAGTTCTCGATCGCCTTCTTGTAGGCCTCCTGGGTGCCGCCGATGATGATGAAGAAGGCGCAGAGCTTCTCGCTCTTCAGCTGGTTGGTGGCGTACCAGGCCATCGCTGTGGAGAGCGTGTAGGGCCCGACATTGACCGGCGCCACATTGGGCGAGGAAAAGCATGCGGCATCGACGCCAAGGCCTTGCACCGACAGGATCTTCTTGCGGCTGTAGGTGGCGGAATTGACGGCGCAGTCGAGCAGGCTGCCCGAGCCGACCAGCGCCACCGCTTCCTTGTTGTCGATCAGGTCGCGCGCGGCTTGTGCCGCGACCGCCGGATCGGCCTTGTCGTCGGCGATCGTGTAGTCGATCTTGCAGCCATTGATGCCGCCCGCCGCATTGACCGCGTCGAAGGCCGCCTGGGTCGCCTTCGGCACTTCACTGAAATCGGCGGGGCCGGTGATGGTCGACACCGCGCCGACCTTGATCGTCCCGTCCTTGCAGGTCGGGCCGGCGGCCGACGCCATGCCGGCTGTTGCCGCAAGGCCGATGCCGGCGAAGGCCGCCGCGAGCAGGCTGGATTTCCATTGCATGTCAGTCACTCCCCTGGTTTTCCTGAATCATTTTCTGATCATGCGGCGGCGCGATCTGGCGCCCTGATGCTGGCAGCGTCGATGGCCGCGAATTTGGTCAGCGTGCGCGCGATCGTCTCGCGCGGGATGTCGCGCACGATGAACACCAGCCGCGTGCGCCGGTCGGCCGACGGCCAGGCATCGAGCCGCACCGGCGGATGGAAGACATGCTGCACGCCATGCAGCACCAGCGGCCGTTCCGGCTGGTCGGTGACATGCACCAGGCCCTTCAGCCGCAGCAGGTCCTCGCCCTTGAGCGCCGCGACGTAGTCGAGCCAGCGCGCGAAGGCTGCCCACTCGACCGGCTCGTCGATGACGAAGCTGTAGGACTGGATGCCGTGATGGACATGGCTGTGGTGATGGTGGTGCGCGTGATCATGCGCGCAGTCAGGCCCGCATTCCTGCCCCGCCATCTCCAGCCAGGCCGCGATCCTGTCGGGGTCGGCCGCCACACCAAGATGCTTGATATCGAGGATGTCGAAGTCGGCCTCGCCATTCTGCGCCAGACTTTGCCGTGCGGTCGGCGCCAGGGCCGTCAGCCGGCGCTGCAATTCACCGAGGACTTCCAGCGAAACCAGATCGGTCTTGGTCACAAGTAGCCGGTCGGCGACCGCCACCTGCTTGGCTGCCTCGGCATGGCGGTCGAGGCTCGACCAGCCATTGACCGCATCGACGGTGGTGACGACGCCCGCGATGACATAGCGGCCGGCGAGATCCGGCTCGGCCATCATCGTGTGCAGGATGGGTGCCGGATCGGCGAGCCCCGTCGTCTCGATGACGACATGGGTCAGCTCAGGCACCTCGCCGGCACGGCCGCGCTGGTCGAGCGCCTTCAGCGTCGCTACGAGATCGCCACGCACCGTGCAGCAGACGCAGCCATTGTCGAGCAGCGTGAATTGTTCCTCGCTGGCCTCGATCAACAGATGATCAAGCCCGATGGCGCCGAACTCGTTGATGATGACGGCGGCCCCGGCAAGCGACGGACGGCGCAGCAGGCGGTTGAGCACCGTCGTCTTGCCCGAGCCGAGGAAGCCTGTCAGCACCGTCACTGGGATGGCGCGGTCAGCTCCGCTCATACACCACCCTCCCCTCGAACCAGGTGGTCAGCACCTTGGTGTCGGCGATCTCGTCGGCGGGTGTTTCCAGCACGTTGCGGTCGAGCTTGATGAAGTCGGCCGACTTGCCGATCTCGATCGAGCCGACCGTGTCGGCCAGCCCGATGGCGCGGGCCGAGTTGATGGTGAAAATCTCGAGCGCGGTCGCGACATCGAGCGCCTGTTCCGGCCAAAGTGCCGCGCCCTTGAATTCACCGCTCGGGTTGCGGCGCGTCACCAGCCCCTCAATGCCGTCCCAGGGATCGGGGTTGGGCATGACCGGCCAGTCCGACCCGCCGGCGAGCAGTGCGCCGGCTTCGAGCAGATCCTTGTTCGGCCAGAAGCGTTGGGCCCGCACGTCGCCCATCGTCTGCTTGTGGCCTTCGAGGAAGCTGGTCGGATACCACAGGAACGGCGACAGGTCGGCGGCGACGCCGAGTTCGGCGAAGCGGGCGATATCGGCCGGCGCGATGTAGCTGGCATGCGCGATGTGGTGGATCAGCCTGGTCGGGCCGTTGAAGGAGCGCACGACATCGATGGCGTCGAGCGCCTGGCTGACGGCGGCGTCGCCCGCGCAGTGGATTTTCACCCCGAGCCCAAGCTTCTCGCATTTGCCGACCCAGCGGATCAGGTCGGGCACGGTGACGATGGTCGACCCGCGGAAACAGCAGCCGAGGATCGGATCATCGGTGTAAGGCTCATGGAAGGCGGCGGTGCGCGCGCCCGGCACGCCATCGAGGAACACCTTGACGAAATCCGGCTTCGCATGGGTGCCGCGATAATTTTCGCGCAACGCGATCAGTTCGTCGCCGGCAATGCCGAACATGAAGGATGGCTCGACCGCAGGCATGGCCGACACCGACCAGGCGGTCAGCTCGCCGCGATCGTCGAGGCCTTTCAGCGCGGCGAGGATCGGCTGCATGGCGGCGGCGTCGAGGAAGGCGGTGACACCGTAGGAGTTGAGCGTGGCGATCGACCGCGCCATCGCCGCCCGGTCCATCGCCTCGGTGTAGTGGCCCGATCTGGCGATAGTGCTTTCGACGATACCGGCGGCGGATTCGATCATCATGCCGGTCGGCGCGCCGGTTGCCGGGTCGCGGCCGATCGAGCCCTTTTCCGGATCGGGCGTGGCGGCCGAGACGCCGGCCAAACGCAGGGCCTCAGAGTTGATCCACCGGTTGTGATAGGTGTCGTCGCGCAACATCACCGGCCGGCCGAGGCTCGCTCTGTCGAGCGCCGCCAGCGCCTCCAGCGTGTTGAGCTTCGGCAAGAGGTCACTGCCCCACTGGCCGCCGATGATCCATGATCCTTCCGGCGCCTTGGCCGCCGCCTCGCCGACGCGCGCGATCAGCGTCTCGAAGCTCGCCGTCGGCGGAAAACGCAGTTCGAACAGTTCGGCCTGGCCGCCCATCATCAGATGCGCGTGCACGTCGACAATACCTGGCATCAGCATGGCGCCACCCAGGTCGACGACACGCGTTTCCGGGCCCGTCAGACCGGCGACGGCATCCGCCTCGCCCACCGCCACGATGCGCCCGCTCTTGACGGCCACCGACGAGGCCCATGGCCGCTTGCGATCCAGCGTGTAGATGCGGCCATTGCTGAGAACCAGGTCGGCACTTCTGTCGGGCATGTCGTCTCGCTCCTCACCGCCGGTTGCGCGCCACACAGGCCGCTCCGGCATTTCGGCATTGCGTGCGGCGGCCACCGTTGGCGTTGCCGCGAAATCGCTTTTGCCGTTGTTTTTTACGTTCCCGTGCCGGTTCACCATATGAACCGACGTTTTGTATGTTATAGCCAGACTGCAAGCCGCAAAGGCCGCTGTCAAGTTAATTCACACGCTAACTATCTACTAGTTAACACGCTAAATAAATCGGGGATTTCTCATGAGCACGGTCGGCAAGGCGATTTCGCTGCTGGAGCTTTTTACGCCGAAGGAGCCGGAAATCGGCCTCTCCGACATTGCCCGCAAGTCGGGCCTCGACAAGGCCACGGCGCGGCGGCTGCTGGTGGCGCTGGCCGAGCACCGACTGATCGAGCAGGAACCGCTCAGCCGCCGCTACCGGCTCGGCGCCGGCCTCTCCCGCCTGGCCCGCATGCGCGACGCGCATCTGCCCTTCGTGCGTGTCGCCGCGCCCATCGTGCGCGAGTTGGCGCTGGCGACCGGCGAGACCGTGCATCTCTCCGAATTCAGCGCCGGCGCGCTGCTCACCGTGCATGTCGAGCTGTCGGCAAGAGCCAACCGCGTCAGCGTCGATGTCGGCCAGATCCTGCCGCTGCACGGCACCGCGTCCGGCATCGCCTTCCTCGCCTTCTCGCGCCCGGAAACCGTGGAAGTGCATTTCGCCAGGCCGCTGACCGCCTTCACCGCCCACACCATGACCAGCCGCGAGGAGGTGATGCAGGCCGTGCGGCTGGCGGCGACACGCGGTTATTCGCGCAGCGCCCAGGGCTATGAGGAAGGTGTGCATTCGGTCGCCGCCCCCATTCTCGGTTCGGACGGCTTTCCTGTCGGCACGCTAGCCGTGGCCTCGCCGCTGTCGCGCATCGACGACGCGACCGCCGAGCGCCAGGGCCAGGCCGCGCGCGAAGCAGGGCGCCGCATCTCGGCCGAACTGACCGGCGAACAATGGCATGCATCGGTGCCGTTGCGGCAGAGATAATTATCATGTTAAGTTCTTGATCGTTGCATAAGCCCGCGCCACAATCCCGCGCCAAGACGGGAAGGCTGTTTGAGGAGGAAACGCATGCACGCCCACCACGTCAGCATCGCCGATGGCGAGGCTTTCCTGTCGACATCGCGCCTGCTGTTCGGCCCGATCACCCAGCGCTTCCCGCGCGGCACGGTGCCGTCGATCCCGCAACTCGTATCTGTCAATCTCGGCGCCTGCCGGCTGTCGGAGATCAAGGCCAATTCGCATCTGGTGGTCAATGACCGGCTGTTCTGGCGCAGCTTCGATCCCGACGCGATCAAGATCCTGATGCAGATCAGAGGCCGCAGCCGCTTCGAACAGCAGCAGGTCGCCGTCGATCTCGGCCCGCAATCGGCGATTATTTACGACCCCGTGCGCAGCTACTCCCTGCAGAACCTCAGTGATGTTGACCAGTTGATCCTGCAGGTGCCGCGTTCGACCTTCGGCGACGACACGCTGGCCCGTCTCTCCGCCCCGCTGCCGTTGCCCGGCAAGGAAGACAGCCTGACCCACATCGTCTCCGGCCTGATGCAGATGGCGATCGGCGAGGCGCACAGGCTGGACGAAGCCGGCAGCCGGCGCGTCGGCGACAGCCTGGTCCAACTCGTCAACGGCCTGATCCAGGCCAAGCCCATGGCGCCAGAATTCCGCCGCTCGCCGCTCGAAGCGCTGCGCGAGCGCATCGTCGCCTATATCGACGCCAACCTGGCGCGCAGCAGCCTGTCGGCCGAGGACATTGCCCGCCACATGGGCTGCTCGCGCCGCTATCTGCACCGCGCCTTCGAAGGCGAAGGCGCGACGCTCGAACGCTTCGTCTGGGACCGCCGCCTGGAGCGCAGCAAAGAGGAATTATTGTCCCCCGCCCGCGCCTCGGCCTCGATCTCCGAAATCGCCTTCGCCTGCGGCTTCAATTCCAGCGCGCATTTTTCCCGCGCCTTCAAGAGCCGGTATGATGTCGCGCCGCGAGAGCTGCGCGAGCGGCTGCGGGCGGTGGTGCATTAGGGGCGAAAATCGACTGCCGTGGATGGCCGGGGTTGACCGACCGGACGATCTGTTTCTCGAAGGATAGTACATCAGGCGTAGGACTTTTCCCTAGGTGTTGGCGGTACGCGGGGCTAACGTGGGGCCATTGGGAGGTGGGCGATGACAAACGTCTCGATCCGCCGGGCGGACTTCATGATGGTCCTCGCCTATGCTTCGGACCTTGCCACCGGCCATTCTCGTGATTTCGCGCTGAAATCCTGCGTGCTTGCGATGCGGATCGCCGATCTTGCGGGATTTTCAGAGCAAGATCGGCGCAACGCCTACCACCAGTCGATGCTCCGCTATGTCGGTTGCAACGCGGATACGGACCTGCTGTCCGCCGCCTTTGGCGACGAAATCGCGCTCCGTCAGGATCTTGTCGGTCTCGACATGGGCAACCGCGCGGAACTGGGCAGGGTCTTCGTGCAGGCCTTCAAGCGGCTCTACTACGATCTCGATCCTGACGCGCAGGCCAAGGCGATCGAGGCCGCGATGTCACAGGCGCTCGCTGTGGCCCGCCCAGTGCTCACCGCGCATTGCGAGGTCGCGCAGCGGATCGGCGAGCGGCTGGGCTTGCCTGGGGAGGTGCGACGCAATCTTGGACAGATTTACGAACGTTGGGACGGCAAGGGCCTGCCGCGTGGGTTGAGCGGCGAGGATGTTTTGCCAGCCGTGCGCCTGATCACACTGGCGCAGGATGCCATTGCACTCAGCGATGCCGCTGGTATCGAAGGAATGGCCGAAACCATCGCCAACCGCGCCGACGGCCCATACGAGGCGGAACTGGCCCGGCTCGTCTCGGCCAACGCGCCGACGCTGATGCAGGGAATCGGCACGACGGTCGACCGCGAGACGATCCTGGCGCTCGAGCCCGAACCGCCGGTGACGCTGGACGAGGCCGCCTGCGACGAGGCGTTCCTCGCCATCGCCGACATGATCGACATGCGCATGCCGTTTACGTACGGCCATTCGCGGATGGTGGCGGAACTGGCCGAGGGTGCGGGGGAACGGATGGGGCTGCCCGACCCTGAGGTCCGCGCGCTGCGCTGGTCGGGCTGCATTCACGACATCGGCGAACTCGTGGTGCCGGTGGCGACCTGGATGCGCAACGGTCCGCTGTCGGTGCGCGAACGCGACGCGGCGCAATTGCACGCTTACTACGGCGAGCGGGCGCTGGCCTCGTTCGGTCGCCAGGGCGAGCCGATGGCAGCGCTCGTCCTGCGCCATCACGAACGCCTGGACGGCTCCGGGTATCACCGCAAGGTCGGCGGCTCCGACCTGTCCCCGGCGGCGAGGATCCTGGCCGCTGCCGAAGCGTTCCAGACGTCGCGAGAGGAACGTCCTCACCGCAGGGCGCTGTCCAGCGAGGCGGCTGCGATGCAGTTGCGCGCCGCCATTCGTGAGGGCTGTATCTGCCCCGACGCCGCCGAGGCCGTGCTATCCTTCGCCGGGCAGCCGTCGCGCCGGGCGCCGCCTCGGCCCCTGGCCGGAATGACGCCACGTGAGATCGAGGTGCTGCGCCTGATCGCCGCCGGGCTTACGGCGAAGGAAACGGCTCGGAAGCTGGATATCTCGCCCAAGACCGCGGACCATCACATCCAGAGCGTCTATTCCAAGATCGGCGTGACCACCCGCGCCGCCGCGGCACTCTATGCGGTCGAGCATGGCCTTGTCCGGCCGGGCGAAAAGCAGGCATAGGGAATCCACCCCATGCGGGCCCGTTCCGGGGCGCGCATCGTGATCCTGTCGACGGACCAATGGTGGCCGCGACCGACAGGAGGAAAATCACATGCTTCTCGCAACGACCAAGGTGGTTGACGTCGACCGCTTCATCCACATCTTTTCGACCAAGGGCGCCGACAAGCGCCGGCTGCACGGCTCGAACGGTGCAACCGTGTTCCGCGACCCCAGCGAGCCCGACCGCATCTGGGCGATCTTCGACTGGGACGCCGAGGGCTGGAAGAACTTCGTGTCGGACCCCGAAGTTCCGGCGATCCTGCAGGAAGCCGGCCACATGGGCAAGCCGCAGGCGGCACTGCTGCTCGGCCACTACGAAGCCTGACGTGCGCCGCGCGCCGCCTGCTACCGGCAGCCGCGCGCTCCACGCCCCCAAGATCGGAGAAATGAAATGGACCCGAAACCCATCAAGATCGGCCTTGTCGCCGAACTCACCGGCGCGTTGTCCTTCATGGGCATCGCCAACGCAAACCTCACGACCATGCTCGTCGACGACATCAACGCCAGGGGTGGCCTTCTGGGCCGGCCGGTGAAGGTCGTCATCGAGGACGGCGAGACCACGGACAGCGTTGCCAAGACAAGGACCGCGAAACTGATAGACGTCGACAAGGTCGACCTGGTCGTCGGCGGCATCTACAGCTCGACCCGCCAGGCCATCAAGAGCGAGGCCGTCGTGCGCGGCAGGACGCTCTACATCTACACCGAACAGTATGAGGGACAGGAAAGCGATCCTCTCATCTTCTGCACGGGGCCCGTGCCCGCGCAGCAGGTCGAGCCGCTGGTCCCGTGGCTGATGAAGAGCACCGGTGCGAAGAAGTTCTATTTGCCGTCGGCCGACTACATCTGGCCCCATTTGCTGAACAAGGCGGCGAGCCGGGTGGTGCGCGCCAATGGCGGCGAGATCGTCGGCGAGGAGTATTTCCCGCTCGACACCGTCGATTTCCGGAGAACGGTGCGGCAGATCATGGCGAGCGGCACCGACGTGGTGTTCAACACCATCGTCCCGCCCGGCCTGACGCCGTTCCTCGAAGAACTGCACAGTGCCGGCTTCGGCAAACGCGGCGGCAAGATCATCTGCACCTACTTCGACGAGAACTTCTTCAATCTCGTGCCTTCCGAGCAGATCGAAGGCCTCTACAGCTGCCTCGACTACTATCAGGAACTCGAGGATCCGTGCGGCCGTGCACTCCTGCGTCGCTACCAGGACCGTTTCCCCGGCAGCGCGATGTTGACCGCGGGCAGCGGCTGCACCGGCCACTACCGGGCGATCAAGATGTGGGAGGCGGCGGTGAACGAGGCCGGTACGATCGAGCAGGACGCGGTCATCCGGGCGCTCGATCACGCCCGGATCAGCGAGGGCCCGGGTGGCCCGGCCGAAATGGTCCCCGGCCAGCACCACGTTCGCATGAACATGTGCATCGCGCAGGCGCGGGATGGTCGATTCCGGGTCGTCAAGAACCTGGGTTCGATCGATCCTGACGAACGAGTGCTTAGCAGCGAACCTCAACTGAGCGGCGCGCACTGAGCTGGTGGCGACGACCACGTTCTTCCAAGTGGCGAGGCGGTGAGGATATCGCCCGCCCACATGGGCTGCTCCCCCGTTCCAAGAACGGCTAAGCCGGCAACGTCGGCTCGGTGTTGACCTCCAGCGCCTCTTCCGCCTCATGTTCGTCCGGAAGCGTGTCGCCATGCACGCCCAGCGGCCGGCCGATCCAGACCGGATCGACCAGATGGTCGCGCTTGGGGTTGGTGGTGTTCGGGTGGATGAGGATGCTCAGACCGCCATGGTTCAGCATCAGCCACGGAACCAGCGCGCCGAAAATCTCGTTGGCGAAGGAGACCTGGTACATGGCCTGGTCATGCGGGCCGACCTGTTTGTCGTGCCAATTGCCCAGGCGCACGCGGAAGCGCTCGCCGATGCGAAGCCGCAGCCATTCGGCACGCTGCCGCTCGGCCGGCCCGTCGAAGTAGATATGGGCGTGATAGCTGGCGATCTCGGCCAGCGGCCGTGGACTGTCTTCGCTCATCTCGATGCCCTCCCTCGCAACGTGGCGACCATCCTGCCATTGAGCCCAAGAACGCGGTCTTAAGCAAGGCCACCTGGCCGCACTTGAGGGGCGTGTCTGCGGCCAATGACATATGGCAGCGCCGCCCCCTCTCCGTCTCGGCTTCGCCGAGCCACCTCTCCCCCATTTCATGGGGGCGAGGAACCCAAGCTTTCAAAGGTCGCGACCTCGACAGTTAGCGTTTCCTCGCCCCCACAAAGTGGGGGAGAGGTGGCCGCGAAGCGGACGGAGAGGGGGCTGGCGCTGCCATATGTAATAGCCCCTGCCCCGACCCAGGGAGAACGATCTTGGTGCTTGCCGCGGCTTTCCCATCGCGAACACCAGCATCGGCCGCGCCCATATTCGCTCTCGATAATGTGTATGGCTGCCATTTGAGACTTCCCTTATCAACTAAGCAGCTTTTGCCCATCCATGGTTCCTGGACAGCCCCGTTCGGGAAAGAAATGTGTTTGACGCGTTAACTGGGAGGGAAGTCGACAGGCATTGCGGCCGCCATTGATCCGCTGAGCAGCGGAAGATGGTTGTTCGTGCCTGAGGACGGGAGCGTGCAGCGCCACAAGCGCTGAAGGGACGTCCAACATCTTCAATCCTGCAATCAACGCGGACCACGGAACGGGGCTGGTCGAATGTCGTTTTTTGTCTTTGCACTCATCTTCGCATTCATTCTCTGGCGGCAGCTGGGCAAGAGCCGGCGCCCGGAAAAGGGCGTGCAGCCAGAAGCCGGCCGCCGCGCTTCGCCGCTGGCCGCGTCCGCCGACGACGATCAAGACGATCAAGTCGAGGACATCGCCGGCGATGTCGCCGGGCTGGTGTCGAGCTTCCTTGGCCAGAACAGCAAGGACCTGATCGAGCAGGCCGTGGGCCGGGCCATGCAGGGCTCTGGGATCAGGACCGACCGCAGGTCCGCCGAGGAGATAGAACCCCTCAGGAAGGCAGTCTCGTCAAAGGCGACGGCATCGCAGCCGCGCGACAAGCAACGCGTAAAATATCTGCTCGATGGCGACGGCGGCTACCGCCAGCGCACCGACCGCACCGCCCGGCTGCAGCAGGCCTTCGGCGGCAAGGGCCTCTGTTCGCCACGAAATTCAGCGCCGGCGAAAGCGCGGCAGACAAATCGCTGAGCGGGCTGGTGGAGCCATCCGGTTCCGCCTGGCCGCACGTCAACAGGATCGGGCACGCGCTGGGCGTGCCGGTACATCAGGAGGGGAATTCATCATGGCAATCACCAGACAGGTCATCACGTCGCTGCAGCGCGACGGCACGGACGCGCTCGGCACCCGGACCGTGGCGATGAAGATCGTCGACGAGAGCATCGTCTCGGGCTCGCTGCTGACGGTGGAAAGCAACCATTTCTGCATCCTGAAGTCGCGCGGCGCGGTGCTCAACGTCTACGAGACCGGCCAATACGCGCTGCAGACGCCGGACAAGCCGCTGGTCGGTTCGGTCGTGCAAGGGTTTTTCGGCGGCTCCTCGCCCTGGGTCTACGAGGTCATCTACATCAATCGCTCCAAGCTGCTGGTGCGCAACGAGGGCATCGCCACCTCGGCCGAGATGGCGGAGATGTCCTATGTCGTTGACTACTACATCCACATCGACAGCAAGGAAGAGGCGCTCGACCTCATCACCCACATGCCGTTCGCCGGTGCCGTGATCGACACCAAGGAAATCGCCGACTATGCCGGGCCGGCCATCGAGCAGGCGATCAACCAGATCATCCAGATCACCAAGATGGAGAACGTCAACGAGCGCATCAGCGACGTGCGCGAGGCGGTGAAGGCGCACCTCACCGATTTCCTGAAAGTCTACGGCATCATGCTGAACGACCTGAAGGTGCTGATCATGCCGCGCGACGAGCGCATGCGAGAACTGATCTCGCTGCAGGCGATCGGGCTGACCCCGATCGAGTCGGTGCGCTATTATCTGGCCTTGCGCATGGCCGACAAGGGCCTGGTTTCCGCCCCCAACGCCGCCGCCGGCGTGCCCTTCCACATAGGCGGCCAGCCGACGGGCTTCTATCCCCTGGGCGACGAGGTGGGCGCCACAAGATGAGCCGCTTCTACGAGGCCGGGCCGCTCGCCAAGGTCGGGATCAACCTGTTCTACGGCTACGGCTACAATTTCTACCGCCAGGAAAACCAGCTGCGCGCCGACGACCAGCGCGTGCGCCAGATGGCCTGCTCGCTGCTCAACCGCGCCCGGGCGGGCCTCGACGACGCCGAGGCCCGCTACCGCCGCGAGAACATCCCGCCGCCGACGCGCGCCAACCCCTTCCCCGACGCGACAGTCGTCGCCAACGCCCAGGCGCTCGAGCGCCTGGGCCGCGAGGTCGGCGCGCTCGAAGGCCTGATCCGCCACCAGCCGGTGCCGGAAAACGACCGCATGACCCAGCGCTACCGCCAGGAAGCCGCCACGCTGGCGGCACTGGCGGAGAAGGATGCGGTTCTGGTCGGCCAGGCGGAGCTGTTGCGGTCGATGCTGGAAGGCGTGGCGGGGGATGCGATATTGGCGGGCAAGCGCGAGATTGAGGAGGGGATTGCGGCGATTACGGCTACGTTAAGGGAGCGGCAGACGTTTTTGCTGTGAGGGGGGTAGACGATGAAAGTGACAGGCGGCTAACCCGTCCAGCCTTGCACCTTCAGCCTTGAACCTGCTTTTCGGTGTGATCGTGGAGGTCAGCCCCACCATCTGCGAGGACATTGCTCGGCGATGCCGAAAGCGTCCAGCGAACAAAGCCGGGCTGCCAGGGACGCGCTGCCGGAGCGGCTGGTGGGCACGACGCCCTGCAACACGATATTGCCGAAGCCCAGGCGCGACTCCGCCTCGGGCGGTTCGGCGCCGCCAGCCTTGCGCTCCTCCCAAACCAGGTCGCTGAGCGGACTTAATTTAAGTTGACCGTGAACCCGTACGCCTCTAATGAGTATTATTGCCGCACACAGGAAATGCGTATGGCTTCCTATCCCAACCTTGCTGTTCTCATCGTCGATGGCCGACGATCTCAAGGCATTGCGCAACAGGCAGATTTGGCCAAGCTCATGGGAGTGTCGCAGCAGACGGTCAGCCGGTGGGAAGCCGGGACGTCGCGACCAAGGCTTAATCAGATTGAGGCCCTAGCAGGTGTTCTGAATAGAGACGCCGCAGAAGTATCTGGCGCAGCGGGCTATGCCGTGTCGGGTGCGCTGCTCCCGATTGACGTGCCGCTTGGTTTAGATGGGCTGTTGCCAGAAAGCTTCGAACGTTTTGCCGGTGATCTGCTTTCGGTGCTCTATCCCGCTGCAATCGTAAACCGTGCAGGCGGCCCCGGTCACACGCAGGACGGTATCGACCTGACCGTTACACACACTGACGGCACAATGCTCACAGTCCAATGCAAACAAGTGCGTGAGTTTGGGCCGAAGGACGTTCTCCGCGCCATTGAGAAAGACACGGTCGCATCGGACAAGAAAATCCTTCTATTGAGCCGAACTGCCAGTCCTCAGGCACGAAATGCTATAGCGTCACATTCGAAGTGGGAACTCTGGGATCGGGACGATGTGTCCCGTAAGTTTCGCCAGCTCTCGGTAGACGATAGAAAGCGGCTCGTCCGCAGCTATTTCCGCGGGCAGGAATTTGCCCTTCTCGGCTCGGATGCTGGTGCTGTTTGGGAAACCGCTGCTGAGTTTTTTGCTCCGTTCGATGGGGCTCCTGGAGGTGCGAAACGGGGCCTCTTCACCCATGCCTGGGAACTGGTCGGCCGAGGCAATATCGTAGACCAAATTCGTACAAAGCTGGAGGCTGACGACGTTGGCGTCGTTGTAATTTCAGGCCCGGCCGGCGGAGGAAAATCCCGTCTGGTTAAGGAGATTTTGCGAAAGCACGCGTCGGCGCGTTCGACCACACTCATCCGCATTGCAAGCGCGACGGCGGAAATAACAAAGGCATCTTTGGACGAGTTGGCGCCTGGAAAAACTCTGCTCGTCGTAGACGATGCGCACGACCGCAACGATCTTCCGATCCTGTTTGCATATGCCGCAGCCAATCGACCACGCATCGGCCTGTTGATTTCGACACGCAGCTACGGTGCGCCACGCGTCAAGGCCCAGGCGAGTGGGTATTCGTTCGCAGATGATTTGTTTGCCCAGTTCGATGTGCCATCACTTTCTTTGGAAGAAGCGCAAGACCTCGCAGAACAGGTTCTGGAAGACCACGGCGCAAAAAAAGAAGTCGCCGTCATCATTGCCAGGCAGACGCGCGATTGTGCACTCGACACCGTTTTGGCCGCTCAGATCGTCGCCAAAAAGAACATTGCACCCGCCTTCCTGACTCAAGATGATGCTTTCAAGACCACCGTCTTGGGCCGGTTCGAGGAAGTCATTAGCGGCAAGCTTTCCGAAAGCGAAGCCCCTACAAACGTGCAGTTGGCGCTTGGCTTTTTTGCATTGATCCAGCCATTCCGGATCGACGACAAAAATCTGCTATCAGCATTCGCGGCCGTTGACGGCGTTACCGTTATGGAGGCGCAACGGATCATCCGGCTGCTGATAGATGCTGGCGTTTTGTTCAAGCGTGGCGGTTTGCATCGGTTGGCGCCGGACGTTTTGGGCGACTACCTGTTAGAATCCAGGTTCGAAACGAAGGATGGTCAATCCAACGGGCATATCGAACGCTATTTCGAGCACATCCCGGAGACGTACATTGAGAATCTGCTCGTCAATCTTGGGCGGGTGGACTGGCGGCGAACGGGCGGTAAATCCGGCCAGTCACAATTGTTGGACAGTGTCTGGTCGAAACTTAAACCCGAACGTCAGTACTCGGACAGTCACATCAAAGCAGTACAGGCGGTTGCGTATTACCAGCCAAAGCGTGCCCTGGACTTTGCAGAGCGCTTGATCCGGGACGGCAGGTTCTTAGATCAGCTACCTGACATTGCGAAGTACGCTGCCTATACTGCGGATCAGCAAAAGCGTGCCCTCAAGGTCCTCTGGGCGTTGGGTCGACAGGACAGGCGGGAAACCAACCCACATCCCTCGCACGCCATTCGCATCCTGAGAGAAATGGCAGCACCGGAACCGGGCAAGCCGCTTGAGGTGTTAGCCACGATCCTGGATTTCGTTTGTAGTATCATGGATGTTGAGACCTCTTGGACTGGGGCCTACACGCCACTCGATGTCGCAGACAGCCTTCTCGCCACCGAGGGACATACCAGTACCTACGACAAATTTTCAGTCTCGATGAGCCAGTTCTTTGTCAATTTTGCCTGGGTGCAGCCGGTTCGCCAGCGGTACATTAATTTGTTGATCGACGGGCTAAACCACGAAAACCTGCGCAGAGCTGTCCGTTCCGCGCAAAGTCTGGCGGCCGCGTTGCGGCGACCCATGGGTGGCCTTAACGTCGCAGCTAGCGACTCGACATTGCGGTCATGGGAGCCGGACTATGTGCGCACCCTGTCAAAGGTGAACGCCGTCCTAGCCGCGAAAGCCGTCGATTCCCTGGTACAAACCGAGATACAGACTGCTGTGCGCTGGCAATCGGTGCACGGAGTGGCAGAGGTCAAAAAGCTAGCTCTCAAAACGCTCGATCAACTCTCTTCGACTCTGGATGCCCGCCTGGACCGCGTCCTGCTGGACGGATACGGACATGATGATCGTCAGGCGGGAGCAGAAGGTCACGCCGAACGATGGGCAAAATTCCTAGACGACTTGCTGACCGACTTTATCGCCGAGTACAAGGACGGCGTTTCCATGGTGGCCGAACTCGAGCGACGCGTGCGACGGGTGGAAGCCAGCCGGTCCAATCAAAGAATGTCGTCCGAAGTTCTAGGTGGCCGCCTAATCGAGCAGTCCGTCGATTTTGCCAAGGCCGTGGTGGATCAGGCATTTAGCCAGCCAGACGCTAAGCTTAACCGGTTTGCCGGGTACGCACTTGGGCGGGTGTTTCGCGATGATCGCGAGGCCGGCAGAGTCATTATCGCGCAGTGGATGGAAAGCGGCCGTTCCGAATTGCTTGGACTTGTCGGTCATGCCTATGAGGGGCAGCGCTACTCGGCCGACTGGTTCAAAGATTCTGACCGCGATGTGATATCGAGGCTTGTGCAGTCGGCCGATCCTTATGTCGTGAACTCTGCGCTGCGCGCGGTCCGACGCATTGCCGACTGGAATGTCGAAGTCGCGCTCGATCTCATCCGGGCGGTCGGCATCCCGACAGCGGCAATAGCGGATGAGATCGGCGGATTGTTCGAGTTCGGAGACGGATTGAAGACGTCGTCACTAACACAGGATGACGTAGTCAGCCTGTTGAGCAAACTGGAACCACTACCCGAGCTTGACGGATACTGGCTGGACAAGCTGCTCGCGAATATTTCCGAGATGTACCCCCAGGATTGCGCCCACTTCTTCATGCGCAGGGTGGAGGCAGCCTCTGCCGACAATCGTGAAGGCCGCATGCGGCCAGTAAATTACGGACCCTGGGTCCATGAGCGCCTTCGGTTCCGGCGTGCATCGGCCGGTGCTTCAGTCATGCGCGAAGTTATCGAGTGGATGCGCAAGCATGCCGAAAGAAAAGGGCTATTCACCTACTACGCGCGGAACCTCTTCGAGGCGATGTTCGCGCCCTACGATAATGAAATGGTTAGTTTCTTCGCAGACTGGCTGGGCGTGTCTACGCCAGAAGACGTGTTGATGATCGGTACGATTCTGCGGGAAGCGCAGCCAGATTTTGTGTTTACCCAGGTGCCATTCGTTATCGCGTTGCTTGATCGCGCGCAGCAGTTCGATTCTGAGCTGCGGCGAACGGTTTCGACCGAGCTCTACTGCTCTGCGATATCGGGCATGCGCCATGGCAAGCCCGGCGAACCCTTTCCTGAAGACGTTTCAATGCAGGAGCAGGCCGCCGCGCTGCTTCAGTCGTTGGACCCCTTCTCTCCCGCCTATCAGCTTTACGACGACATACGGTGTGATGCCGAGATGTCTATCAAGCGCGCCGCCTTCGAATTGGATGATTTCGAATGACCTTTGCCAGGCGGCGGCCTCCGCAGAAACAGCATGTCGTCGACAAACTCCAAGTTTCGCTACTTGGTGGCTTTAAGATCAGTGCCGAAGGAAAGTTCTCCATCGTCGCCCTGGTTGTGGTTTTGGGGATATGCGCATACCTGATGCTGGATCTGCGGCTGCTTTGGGCGCAGGCGCTTTCTGAGTACCTTGCCAGATAAAGCTGCGTGACCGCCTCTTGCCAAGTCCGGGGTCGATACCTGCGGTGATCGGGTAGACGCCCGAAAACGCCTTAGAGTAACGGAGCCAGTTCCGATCTTTGAGTCAAAATCGATGTCAGCTTTCGCGTTTGCTCGTCAAAAAGCGGAGGGACCACTTCCGGCCCTATAGCAAGACGTTCGATGCGGAGTGAGGTCACGAGGCACCTCCCCCCTCACCCCCCAGCCAGCCGCGGCAGCAGAAAAATCTCCGCCCCCGGCGGCAGCTCCTTGCTCCATGTATCGCGATAAATCACCCCGTCGATCGCAACCGCAATCCCGCGATCGATCCACGGCTCGAAGCCGGGATACTGTTCAGCCAGTTTCCTGAACAGCTCCCTGATGTCCTTGGCCTCGACCTCGACCTTGCTCTTGCCGCCGGCAAGCTGGCCGAGGGCGCCCCAAAGGGTGACTTCGACCATTGGCCTGAGCTCTCCCTGCCCTATCCCCGTTCCGCCTCGATGGCCGCGAGAATGCGGGGCGGCGACATCGGGATGTGGGTCATGCGCACGCCCGCCGCGTTCGATACCGCGTTGGCGATCGCCGCCAGCGGCGGCACGATCGAGGTTTCGCCAACGCCGCGCACGCCATAGGGGTGGTTGGGGTTGGGGATTTCCAGGATCTGCGTGTCGATCATCGGCAGATCGGAGCAGACCGGGATGCGGTAGTCGAGGAAGCCGGCGTTCTGCAGCCGCCCGTCCTTGCCGTAAATATACTCCTCGTTGAGCGCCCAGCCGATGCCTTGCGCCGCACCGCCCTGGTACTGGCCCTCGACATAGGTCGGGTGCACCGCCTTGCCGGCATCCTGCACCACCGTGTAGCGGATCACCCTGGTGGCGCCGGTCTCGGGGTCGACCTCGATGTCGCAGATATGGGTGGCGAAGGAGACGCCGGCGCCGTCGGCGACGAGCTCGCTGTGGCCGGCGATCGGCCCGCCGGTCTTGCCGGATTGCGCCGCGATCTCCTTCAGCGACAGTTTGCCGAGATTGCCGTGCTTCTCGCCCTTGGCGACCGCGTGGCCCTGTTCCCAGACCACGTCGTCGACGGAAATGTCCCACATCTGTGCCGCGCGCTCACGCAGGATCTTGATCGCGTTGCGGGCGGCCGAGATGGTCGCCATGGAGGAGGAGAAGGTGCCGCGGCTGCCGTCGGTCATGTCGTTGTAGCCGAGGGAGGAGGTGTCGGCGACCACCGCCTTGAGCTGGCTGTAATCGATGCCGAGCTCCTCCGCCGCCACCAGCGACAGCGAGGCGCGGGAACCGCCGACATCGACCGTGCCGACGGCGAGCGACACCGAGCCGTCCATGCCGATGTTGAGGTCCACGCAGGTCTGGCCGCCGAAGTTGAACCAGAAGCCGCAGGCCATGCCCCTGCCCTGGTTTTTCTTGAGCGGCGCCTTCATGTGCGCATGGTTCTTCACCGCTTCCAGCGTCGGGCCGATGCCGATCGGGCCATACACCGGGCCGTAGGACGAGCGCGTGCCTTCCTGCGCGGCGTTCTTGATGCGGAAGTCGACCGGGTCCATGCCGAGCTCCTTGGCGAGCTCGTCGACGGCACTTTCCACGGCGAAGGCCGCCATCGGTGCCGACGGCGCACGGTAGGCCGCCGTCTTGGGCCGGTTGACCAGCACTTCGTAGCCGACGGTCTTGACGTTATCGAGCTTGTAGCAGGCGAACGCCGTCATGGCGCCGATCTCGGCCCAGGAGCCGGCATAGGGGCCGGCGCTGTAGCGCAGCGTCGCTTCGGCGGCGGTGATGGTGCCGTCCTTGCGGGCGCCGATCTTGACGTCGATCGAGGTGGCGCTGGTTGGCCCTGAGGCGCGGAACACCTCGTCGCGGGTCATCACCAGCTTCACCGGGCGGCCGGCCTTCCGCGACAGCGCAAGCGCCACCGGCTCGGCCCAGACATGGGTCTTGCCGCCAAAGCCGCCGCCGATTTCGGACGAAGTGACACGCAGCTTCGAGGCTTCCATGCCGAGCAGCTGGGCGCAATGCTGGCGGTAGACGAAATGGCCCTGCGTGCAGACCCACAGGTCGGCGGTGCCGTCGGGCGAGACGCTCGCAACGCAGGCATGCGGCTCGATATAGCCCTGATGCGTCTGCTCGGTCTTGAAGGAGCGCTCGACGATGAAATCGGCGTGGCCAAAGCCCTGATGGACATCGCCATGGCCGAACTGGCTGCGCTTGGTGACGTTGGAGGGCTTTACCGGCTTTTCCTCCAGGCCCTCGGTGAAGATCGTGTCGTTGATGAGGGGCGCGTGGTGCTGCATCGCCTCGTCGACATCGGTGACATGCGGCAGGATCTCGTAGTCGACCTCGATCAGCTTCAGCGCCTGCCTGGCCGTGCGGGCATCGATCGCCGCGACCGCGGCCACCGCATGGCCGTCATAGAGCGCCTTGGTGCGCGCCATGCAATTGTCGAGGATGTCGTACATGGCGGCGTCGCCATCGGTGAGGTCGGGCAGGTCCTTCGCCGTGATCACCGCCTTCACACCCGCAAGCTTTTCCGCCTTCGACGTGTCGATCTTCCTGATGATGGCATGCGCATGCGGGCTGCGCAGCACGCGGCCGACCAGCTGGCCGGCCATGTTGAAGTCCGCACCATAGCGGGCGCGGCCGGTCACCTTGTCGACGCCGTCGGGGCGGATGGGGCGCGTGCCGACGGAGGCGAATTTACGTCCGGAAAAACGGGGATCGAAATTCATCTTCAGGCTCCCTTCATCACGATGGCCGCGTCCTGGACGGCGCGCACGATCTTGTCATAGCCGGTGCAGCGGCAGAGGTTCCCGGCCAGGCCAAAGCGGATCTCCTCCTCGGTCGGGTCGGGGTTTTTCGCCAAAAGGTCCTTGGCCGCGATCAGGAAACCCGGCGTGCAGATGCCGCATTGCAGGGCGGCGTGTTCGAGGAATTTCTGCTGCAGCGTGTGCAGCTGGTCGCCATGCGCCATGCCCTCGACGGTCTCGATGCGCCGGCCTTCGGCCTCGGCGCCGAGCACCAGGCAGGAGCAGACCAGCCGGTTGTCGAGGATGATCGAGCAGGCGCCGCAGTCGCCGGTGCCGCAGCCTTCCTTGGCGCCGGTCAGGCCGAGCCGGTCGCGCAGCACGTCGAGCAGCGTCTCGTCAGGCTGGCAAAGGTATTCGATGTTGTCGCCGTTGATTGTCGTCGAGACTGCTATACCAGCCATCATTTGCCTCCTGCACGTGCGTAGGCGGTTGTTGCGGCTCGTTTGGCCAGCACACCCGCAACCTTGCGTCTGAAATCGATGGTGCCGCGCTTGTCGTCGATCGGGCGGCAGGCGCCCGCGCAGACCTTGGCCAGCCGCTCGAGCGCTGCTTCGTCGAGCTTCCTGCCGATAAGCGCCTCGGCGGCCTCCTCGACCAGCAGCACGGTGGGTGCCGCCGCGCCCAGCGCCACGCGGGCCGCCGTGACGACGCCGTGTTCGTCGATCGTCAGGTTCACGCCGGCGCTGACCACGGCGATGTCCATCTCGGTGCGCGGAATGAACCTGAGATAGGCATCGCCCGAACGCGGCGCCTGGCTGTCGAGCAGGATCGCCTCGATGATCTCGCCCTTGGCGAGCGAGGTCTTGCCCGGTGCTATCGGAACTTTTTCCACGGCAATGGTGCGCTTGCCCGAAGGCCCGGCGATCACTGCCTTGGCGCCAGCCGCCACCAGTGCCGGCACGCTGTCCGCCGCCGGCGAGGCGTTGCAGAGATTACCGGTTATCGTACAACGGCCCTGCACCTGCTTCGAGCCGATCAGCTTCGCCGCCTCGACGACACCAGGCCATGCCTTCTTCAAGGCGGCGTTCTCGCCCAGCACGGCGCAAGGGACGGCAGCGCCGATGCTGAAGCCGTCGGCGGTTTCGCGGATTTCGCTTAAAGACGCGATCGACTTGATGTCGACGATCAGGTCGGGCTCGACAAAGCCGCCCTTCATCCTCACCAGCAGGTCGCTGCCCCCGGCCAGGATGGCGGCCGTGCCGGCCGATCCGGCCAATTGGCCAACGGCATCTTCGATTGAAAGCGGACGTATGTAGCGCATCGTCTCCCCTTGGATATGGCAATCTCAGCGACCGTTATAACCAATCGCCTCATAATGGCTATCCGGTTCGTCATTTGCGACGATTGGTCCAGCAGCCGCAAAATCGAGTCCCAAATCGACCTGAATTGGCCTACGCCAGTGCATGTCACCCAAACTGTGCAGCGGTTTTGCGACAACGACATGCACAGAGATGTGACAGGCTTGCGGCCGGGTGCATAAAAATCTAGGCGCCCGTGTCGGATCGGCCAGACCCCGTTCGTCCTTGGGACATCGAACAGGCATCATGAAAGGACAGGATATGCCCGGCACCGTACGTTTGCACCGCGTTCTCACCACCAGCCCGGAAAAAGTCTATCGCGCCTTCATCGAGGCCGACGCGCTGGCCAAGTGGCTGCCGCCGAACGGCTTCACCTGCACGGTCGATCACCTCGAAGCCAAGGTCGGCGGCACGTTCAAGATGTCGTTCCGCAACTTCACCACCGGCGGCAGCCATGCCTTCGGCGGCGAGTATCTCGAACTCGTGCCCGGAGAGCGCCTGCGCTACACCGACAGGTTCGACGACCCCAATTTGCCCGGCGAGATCCAGGTGACCGTGATCCTGAAAAAAGTCTCGGTCGGCACCGAGATCGACATCACCCAGGCCGGGATTCCCGACGTCATTCCGGTCGAGGCCTGCTATCTCGGCTGGCAGGAATCGCTGCGGAACCTGGCAAAGCTGGTCGAGCCCGAGATCAATCAATAGGGCGATCCGGGCAGAGCGCGGCGTTTCTGGCCCGCCGAAGTCAGGGAATTTGGACTGTGGCGGGTAGAGCCGTTTGTCGCTAGCAATTCCATATCGGTTTCTGATGCGCCCGGGCGACCGGGCGTATCGCGAGAAATCCAGTGGAGGCGCAAAGCATGACCCTGACCAACCGGGATATCATCGAGATCACCGAGTGGCGGCGCAAGCTGCACCGGCAGCCGGAAATCTCCAATGAGGAGGAGAAGACGGCGCAAGAAGTCGTCTCCTTCCTCGCCGACACCGGGCCGGACAGGGTGCTCACCGGCCTTGGCGGGCATGGCGTGGCGGCGGTCTACGACAGCGGCAAGGCCGGCCCGACCGTGCTGTTCCGCTCCGAGCTCGACGCGCTGCCGATCGAGGAACTGTCCGGCGTGCCGCATGCCTCGCAAGTGCCGGGCAAGTCGCATATGTGCGGCCATGACGGGCACACCGCGATCCTGGCCGCCCTTGGCCGTCAGTTGGGGCGCGAGCGGCCGGCCAGCGGCCGCGTCGTGCTGATGTTCCAGCCGGCGGAAGAAACCGGCAATGGTGCGGCGGGCGTCGTCGCCGATCCACGCTACGGCGAGATCGCGCCCGACTTCGCCTTCTCGCTGCACAATCTGCCCGGCGTGCCGTTCGGCGAGGTGCGGCTGAAACCCGGCGTGGTCAACTGCGCCTCGCGCGGCATGCGCATCGTGCTGGAGGGCAAGACGGCGCATTCCTCCATGCCCGAGACCGGCATCTCGCCCATGCCGGCGATCTCGGAGCTGATGCCGGCGCTGCCCGCGCTCGGCCGTGCCACCTTCGCCGATGACGATTTCTCCATGGTCACCGTCACTCATGCGCAGATGGGCGAAGCCGTGTTCGGCATCGCGCCCGCGCATGCCGAGGTGTGGGCGACGCTGCGCACCCGCCGCGACGAGCGCATGGCGGATCTCTGCGCCGCCGCCGAATCCCTGGTCAAGGACATCGCCGGCCGGCACCGCCTCGCCGCCCGCTGGGATTACCACGAGATCTTCGTCGCCAGCGTCAACGCGCCGGACGCGGTGGAGCATCTGCAGCGCGCGCTCGACGAAGAAGGTGTCGTGCATGGGCAAGAAGCCCTGCCGATGCGCGCCTCGGAAGATTTCGGCCTGTTCGGCCACGGCGCCAGGTCGGCGATGTTCTTCCTCGGCGCCGGCGAGCGCCACCCTTCCCTGCACAATCCGGACTATGATTTTCCCGACGATCTGATCCCGATCGGCTCGAAAATCTTCATGCGCACGGCGCGCAATCTGCTGGGATGAGTTCGCCCGAGGTCGTTACGCCGACCTCAGGTAAGGACGTTTTTGTACGCCCCGCTTTGCCTGGTAACTCGCGGCAGGAACCGGACGGCCGACGCGAAAGCCCTGGATCCTGTCGATGCCGAACTCGCGCATGAGCGCGATCTGCTCGTCGGTTTCCACGCCTTCGACCAGGATCTGGTGGCCGCGATTGCGCACCAGCGCGATGATATCCTGCAGCATGGCCATGCCCTTCGGCGTGCCGCAATCGTGCAGGAACGAGCGGTCGATCTTGACCGTGTCGAAATCGATCAGGCGCAGCCACGACAGGCCGGCAAAGCCGGTGCCGAAATCATCGAGCCAGATCTTGATGCCGAGCAGCTTCAGGTCGCTGATGCAGCGCAGAATGTCGGAGTGCATCTCCATCTCGAGGCCTTCGGTGATTTCGAAGGCCAGCCTGTTGCCGGTCACGCCGGTCTCGCCCAGGATGGTGGCGACGGACGCGGCGAAGCCAGGCGTCTTGAGCTGGATCGGCGAGACGTTGACGCTGACGACACGCACGTGATCGTCCGCCAGCAGCTCGGTACAAACCGTCCTGATCGCCCAGCGGCCGAGTTCCAGGATCGCCCCGGTGCGTTCCGCGACGGGAATGAACAGGCTCGGGGGAACCAGGGTTCCGTCCAGCATTTTAAGGCGCATCAGCGCCTCCACTGCCTCGACACGGCCCGACACGACATCCTGGATGGGCTGATAGACGAGTGAAACCAGGCCCTGCGCGATCGCGATCTTCAGCAGCGCCGCGAGGTTTTCGCTCTCGTCGCTGCTCTGCGGATCGGTCGGGTCGAACAGCCGCACGCAATTGCGGCCGCCGGCCTTGGCCAGATAGAGCGCGCGATCGGCCTCGTGGATGATCTTCTCCAGCTTGGCGCCGGCCTGCGTCCTGGTGAACGCGGCACCCACGCTCGCCGTCACGATCGAGACCCCGTCGCGCCTGAGCTCATGGGTGATCGCCAGGCTCTCCACCGTGCGGCAAATGGCTTCCGCCAGCTCCGTGACCTGTTCCTTCTTGTCCATGCGGGCGAGGACGATGAATTCCTCACCGCCATAGCGCCCGATCGAGCCATTGTAGTTCTTGATCAGATCGCTCAACGCATTGGCGACATGGATCAGGCAGCGGTCGCCTTCCTGGTGGCCGTAGCAGTCGTTGAATTTCTTGAAGAAGTCGACGTCGATGAGGATCGCCGCGAACTTGCTGCCGAGCTTTTGCCAGTCGCTCCAATAATCGCGCAGCTTCTCGTCGATGGCGCGCCGGTTTTCCAGGCCTGTCAGCGGATCCGTCCGCGACAGTCTGAGCAGCGCCTTGCCGCGTTCGGTGGCCTCCTTGTGCTGGATCTTGGCTTCCAGCGCGTTCAGGAAGACGTTGTAGCGCTCCTCGTTCAGCTTCCAGTTCACATAGGAGGTGAAGGTGAAGCATGAAACGTAGAACGTCCCGAACACCATCTTGTATGTCAGCGACGCCGGTAAAAAGTAGTTCACCACGTACAGAATGCACAGGATGATTGTCGACGTTATGATCGACACCTTGAAGCTGAATGTGAAGAAAAGATTGGCACTCATCATGAAAATGGTGCCGAAAACCATATAGTAGGCGACGCTTTCCTTGTCCGCCCCCAGGGATGCCGGGCACAGCCAACCGATATAGCCAAAGATGATGGCCGCGGCACAGGTCACATCAAGCCATTCAGTGGCGACGCCCCGGCGAAGCTGGGTTTCCAGGGTCAGCAGAGCGGTCAATCCGACAGCGAAGCGCGCTGTGATCGTATAGGCCGCCACGTCAGGTATCAGCAGCAGGTCCGATACCGAAAACAGCACATAGATGACGACGGCGATCCACAGCCCGGGCCTGGCGTCCTTCCTTCGCTTCGCCAGGGCTTCGACGCGGTAAAGGATGCGCAGTTCCGCCGCCCCCAATTCCTGGCGCGGATCATACGGTTCCACATCCGCCATATCGGCCAATCTGGATGACGCGCGTTCGTTCACAAACCCCTGCGAAAGGGGGTTTTGCGCTCCGAACTCTTTTCCAGCTTCTGCCCCCACGCAGGACGACTCCTTGGGACGCGACACGATTGCCACGCGCTAAAATGCGATGGCTCCAGACAAGTTTGCGTTAACTCGAACCCAGAATCTTATCTGCAAGATCGCTAATAAATTGAGATGGTTAGCGGGAAATTAATCATAACGATAAAATGCCCCCAGGTGCCGTTGGCAAATGAAGTATTCTACGCAATAAGTTAACTGACTGTTAACCAAGGAGTCCTGGTGTGCAAACCGTGTTTGATGGCCAAAGCCTGATTACCGCCGAGATGATCGCCGGCAGTCTGCGTAAAGGTACGCTCGAGCAGCATGGCGAAGCGTTCGAGACCGCCCGCGCCGAGTTGGCCCTCATCCTCCACGCGACACAGCAGCAGATCGAGCAGCAGAAATTTCCCGCCGAGATCGTTCGCCGGCTGCTGTCGCTGCTCAGCGCGCTGCGGGCCAAGGTGCATCCCGACGTCTGGCAGGCCTTGATCCCGGTGGCGCAGAACCACCCGATCCTGAAGTACTTTCTCGAGGATCCGCTGACGCACTGGTCCTTCACCAAGCCCAGGGGCTATTCCGGCGACGCGCAGCTGCTCGACTACATCTATTGCGACCCGCATGTGGCCGAGAGCGTGGCCAACGCATCGGAGATCGGCAAGGCGCTTTACAGCCACACGCAGAACGTTCCGTCATGCGTGGCGGCACGCGAACGGCGCGATCTCCTGACCCGCTATGTCGACGAGACCGCGGCCAAGAACGGCCCTGACACCGAGGTGCTGGCGATCGCTGCCGGCCATCTGCGTGAAGCCAACCGCTCCGTCGCCTTGGCCGAGGGCCGCCTCAAGCGCTGGGTCGCGCTCGACCAGGATCCGCAGAGCGTCGGACTGATCGCGCGCGACTTCCAGGGTACCGCGGTCGAAGCCATCGACGGCTCGGTGCGGACCGTGCTGACCAGAAGCCACAAGCTCGGCAAGTTCGACCTGATCTACGCCTCAGGCCTCTACGACTACCTCCAGCACAATGTCGCCGTGAAACTCACCAAGACCTGCCTGCAGATGCTGAAGCCGAACGGCACGTTCCTGTTCGCCAACTACGCCGAAGGCACCCCCGACGCCGGCTACCGGGAAACCTTCATGGACTGGGTGCTGCTGCTGCGCTCGGAAGTCGACATGTGGAACATCGTCAACGCCAGCGTCGACCGCAACGCGGTCGAGGCAAAGGTGTATTTCGGCGAGAACCGCAATGTGCTGTACGCGGTGATTGAAAAGCGCGGGTAGCGACGGCGCCCAACACCCGGCGGGCGCGCTGCGTGAATTATCGATTGCACCAGGCCCAAAGGCGACCTTCGTTGCCTTTGGGCGAATTGCCGCTTCGCGCCCAATGTCGGCTGTAGAACTCAGTCCTGCCAACCACTGAAAGCAGACACTAGCGGCAACCACGCTGGAGGTCGCAGTTGCGCCTCATGTCAGCCGAAGAGGCACGCAGTTGCTCGAACCGGCAGCCGCGGCCTTTGCCGCAACCAATGCCAGCGCAACGAACTGGACGGGCCCTATCAGGCAACAGCCGCCAACTCGCGTAATCCTGCGCCTGGCCCACTACCGAAGCTGCGCCTTACCTTCCGATTTGCGACGCTGCCGACATCAGATCCTGAGTGTTCGGGGCGCCGAATAGGCCGCCATCGAGCACCTCGTTGGAAGTCCAGCGAACGACGCCATCGCGGTCCAGCAAGAACTGGCCGACGAGCTGCGCAATGCCGGTGGCCATCATCTGTTGATCCGCTTCCGTTATATCGTAGCTGTCCTTCTTGTTCAGATATTCGAGCGCCGCAAACGGGTTCATCGGCTCCGGCATCTCGCCCGGCAAGTGGACCCGCATCGACTTCACATCGCTCATTGAAACCTTTTGCGGCCATGCGCTCTCGTCTTCGGTGATCTGCATATTCGGCAATCCAAAGGCGCGGTGTGAAGTCCGCTCCGGATCGGATGCCGCGAGCAGGCCGAGCATCGGATGATACCGCAGGTAGAGGCGTGCCCGCTCGATGGGCGTGTTGACCACTGTCAGGCTTTCGATGCCCTTTTCGTTGAGGGCTGGGGTGAGTTTCCAAAGCATGGCGATTTGGCGCCTGCAAAAAGGACAATGGAGACCTCGATACAGCCCAACCAGCACTGGTTTCTCGCCTCGGAAATCGTCGATGGCGATCTTGCCCTCGCGGGTAATCGCGTCGAGCACGACATTGGGCGCCGTTTCGCCAAGTTGCAGCGGGCCTATGTTGAGACGTTCTGACATTCTGATCCCTCCTCGCGGGTCAATCCACAAGGGATGTGCGGGCGGGTGGCTTGAGCCCATGTGCTGCACATACGTCCTTGGGCATGCTAAAATGGCGGTCGGCCTTAGGACGGCGTCGAGGTCGGCGTCGATAGTCAAATTTATAGCACGGAGAGGGCGGACGCTAGTTCTTAGGGAGGGCAACGCTTTTACTAGATGGCGCCCCACGAGCCGAGCAGGCTCTTGATACCCAGGTGCGATGCCGTTGGCCGACGCCGCCATCTCGTCGTCGCGCACAGCTAATCAGCGCCAGCCCTTAGCGTGAGCGCATCAGGCGGAGCCACCGGATGGATTGCCGCATCAAAACCCATGCTCCGTGCACTGCCGCTCCCATCGGTATCGCGGAGCCGCGAATCTGTGCTAAGCCGCCGCCCGATCAACCAACCAAAGGACGACAGCTGTGAGCGAACTGACCGTGGCCGAGGCGACCGAGAATATCTATGCCTCGCTCCGCGCGGACAATGCCGAGATCGACGCACATATCGCGGCGCTTAAGGCAGCGCTGGCACGCGAGGGGCTGAAGCAGGCGGTATTCGATCCGACCAAGCTGGCGCAGAGCAACCGCTCGGGCCGCAAGTTGATGCAGGCCTATTTTCGCCAGCGCGGCGTGAGCGTGAGCTTTTCGGAGTAGTCCGCGCGGGCGATCTCGAGCCGTTTGAGAAATGAGCAATGGCGGGGATCAAGGCTGATGAAGGATTTTGTTGGCCGCTGGATTGCCGGGAACGACCGGCACACGACCACGACGATCGAGATCAAGATTGTCGATGGCCACCTTGTCGTGCACGCCATCGATGGCTCCAGCGGCGAACGCGCGGAAATCCAAGACCTGACGCATGGGAATGATGAAATCCGTTTCGTCGCCCATTGGTCGTCCGGCAAAACCACCGCGTACCAGCTTCTGCTGTCGGACGGACGGCTGGTCGTCCATTTCACGTTTTCTGAAACTGACCATTTCAAGCGAGATTTGAACCCGGACGGGACGCAGAGGTGGCGCAGCGGCATACTGCACATCGCGCCCGGCCATTCGGCGGGTCATTCGCTTCGCCGGGCAATCCGCACCAGCGGGCGTACCGACGACGTCATCAGTTTTCGCGACAATCTCAGCTGCGGCCCAATTGATTCCCAGGAGTCCTCGGCGCGAGCGCGCTGGTGGGCGTCGATGTACGACGAGTATGACGAGCACGACGTCGATTTCGACGGTTTCTGGCAGCAAATCATGTCGACCTCGGACCGTCTCGTCGTCTGGGTCGGACGCCACAGCGCCCAGGAGCATGCTTTCTTCCTGGCCCTGGTGGATCGCCTGGGCGACCGCCCCTACGACATCATCGACGTCACCGGGCTGCAAATGCCGACGACGCGGCCCGACGGCAAGCCGCGATTGTCGAGCCCCAAACAGGCCGTTTCGCTCATGAGCGAAACGGAGCTTGCCTTGTTGTTCGGCACGGAACGCGCGATGACGAGCCAGGAACGAGAGGATGCCGCGCGGCGCTGGCGGAGTTTGAAATCCGAAAACGCACCGTTCCGCATCGTCACCGACTCTGGGCTCGTCTCGGCGCCAGCGGATATCTTCGATGAGCTCCTGCTCGAGCGGGCCAGCAAGGATTGGCGCAAGATTGCACGGGTCATCGCCGAGACCATGGGACACAATATGGAGCCGTACATCCAGGTCGGCGACTTGATGTTGCTGAGCCGTGTCGTGGCCCTTGTCGATCAGGGAAAGCTCATGGCCCATGGCGATCCCTGGCTCATGCGAAAATGCGAAGTGCGGCTGCCGGATTAGCAGGACAAGCGTCTGCTTCTCGGAAGGACTTCCCACAGGCGTGGCCGGCCGGGTTTTTGGCCTTCTATCTAACCTTGATGACCACCTTGCCCTTGGCGCGTCCTGTCTCGACATAGGCCAGAGCCTCATTGGTCGCTTCGAAGGGAAAGATCCGATCGACAACCGGGCGGATCGCTCCGGATTCGATGAGCGAGGTGATCTTGCCCAGCTGGTCACCTTGCGCCCACATGAAAAGGAACGAAAAGCTCACGCCACGGCGCCTGGCTCTGGCCCGGATGCCGCGGCTTAGCAGGCGCAGCACCGTCCTCAGCACCAGGTTCAGTCGCTTTTCCCTGGCGAATTCGGGATCCGGCGGGCCGGAGATCGAGATGAGCTTGCCGCCCGGTTTCAGCACATTGAGCGATTTTTCAAGCGTTTTGGCGTCCTGGCTGTTCAGGACGACGTCGTAGCCCGACAGGATTTTTTCGAAATCGTCTTTCCGGTAGTCGACGACGACATCGGCGCCGAGATCCTTGACCAGACCCGCACTCGCCACGCTCGCCGTTGTCGCCACGATCGCGCCCAGCTGCTTTGCCAGCTGGATGGCGAATGTGCCGACGCCGCCGGAGCCGGCCTGGATGAAGACCTTCTGGCCTTTCCCTAGATTTGCTTTTTCGACGAGCACCTGCCAGGCGGTCAGCCCGACCAGCGGGATCGAGGCCGCCTCTTCCATGCTGAGATTTTTGGGCTTCAACGCCACGTCGGCTTCATCCATGGCGATGAATTCGGCGAACGCCCCGATCCGGCCATCGCGCGGCCGCGCATAGACATCGTCGCCGGGTTTGAACTTGCGGACTTTCGAGCCCACGCGCATGACCTTCCCGGCCACGTCGTGGCCCAGGATGAAGGGCCGGCGATAGGGCAGGATGAGCTTGAACTCTCCAGTTTTGACCTTGGAATCGAGCAGGTTCACCCCTGCGGCATGGATCTCGACCAGGACGTCGCTGTCCCCGAGTTCCGGTTCCGGCATCTCGGCCAGGCGCAGAATGCCCTTCTTGCTGTATTTGTCGACGACGAATGCCTTCATGGCGGTGACTTTCTGAAAGTGATTTGGCGTGTCGCCTGTGCGTGAAAATCGTCTGCCTTCAGACCGGCAGGCGGAACTGCTTGCGCAAGGTCTTGTCGAACATCTCGGCAGGAGCGAAGCGGCGCAGCAGACTGACCTGCCGTGCAGCCTTGCCTGCGGTATAGCGCCGACGTGGGCGGGCATCGGTCGCCGCCTTGACAACCACCTCCGCCACCACTTCCGGCAGATCGGCTTTGGGCATCACATCGGCAAGCAGCGCCTTGAACCCGGCTCGCGCCTGATCGTATTCCTTGAAGAGAGAATCCGGCTCGATGCCGTTCTGGTCGAAGACGGTGCGCACGAATGCCGGCTCGATGACCGAGACGCGAATATTGAAGGCACGAACCTCGTGATCGAGCGATTCCGAATAGCCTTCGAGCGCGTGCTTGGCCGCCGCATAATGCGCCGAATACGGTGCGGGTACGAGGCCCAATATCGAGCCGATATTGACAATACGCCCTTGGCCGCGCTGCCGCATCGACGGCAACACCGCATTGGTCATGCGGATAACGCCAAACAGATTGACGTCGAACAGGGCCTGTACCTGTGGAATCGAGAATTCCTCTGCGCCGCCAAGCATGCCGACGCCGGCATTGTTGACAAGCACGTCGATCCGGCCGGTCCGCGAGAGCACCGTCGAGACGAGGGCTGCTACCGACTCGCCGTCCGTCACATCGCAAGCCAGCATGGTCACCCCGTCCGGGCCGTTGCCGGCCGCACGACGGCTCGTCCCGAAGACGGTGAACCCTGCTCGCGCCAAAGCCTCGGCGTTGGCGCGGCCGATGCCCGAGGAGGCTCCGGTCACAATGGCGGTCTTTCCGGAATTCATAGTCATGTCATGCTCCAAAGCCGCGAGGGCTAGCTTTTTCTCATTGATTGAATTATACTCATAATATCAAATTACGAACATAATGCAATAGCAGAAAGGCAGGAGCAGCCATGCGCTACGAAAAGGGCCGCAAGGACGCGTCACGCGGCCGGATCATGGAAGTCGCCGCCGATCGCTTCCGGGGTGACGGCATCGCCGCGTCCGGACTGGCGACCATCATGAGCGACGCCGGACTGACCAACGGCGCCTTCTACCCGCATTTCCAATCCAAGGCGGAGCTCGTGCGCGAAAGCGTGGCGGCGGCCATGGAGCTTCAGGCGCAGCAATTGGCGCAAGCACTGGCCTCGGGTGGCCCGGAGGTGGCCATAGAGGCCTATCTGTCGGCCGAGCATCGGGACAATCCGGGACAAGGCTGCGCGTCCGCCGCGCTGTTGCCGGAACTGGCGCGTCAGCCACCGGAAACGCGCGCGGTCTATACCGACCGCTTGCTGGCTCTGGCGCACCAGCTGGCCGCCGCAATTCCACAGGCCAAGGACCCGGAAGGCACGGCGCTGGCTGTCTTTGCGACGCTCATCGGCACGCTGCAACTGGCCCGCGCCGTCGAAGGCACGGACTTGTCGGATCGCATCCTGGCGGCGGGGAAAGATGCGGCACGCACGCTGATGCAGTCGCGTTAGCGCGGCGCCAATCGCGGGCACATAAGGGACGCCTCAGGCGGATCGGGTAGGACCTCCAAAACTCCGCATCACCCCATTCGGCAAGACAGCTTTATCCGGCACGCGATGCGCGCCCATTTATCGGTATCCAGTGCCGCGACCGAAAGATCCGGCGTCCTTTGCCAGCACCAGTTCCGCGTCGTCGGTGACATAGCGGACATAGCGATAGTCGCGGATGAAACTGATCCGCCCTTCCCGCCACTCCAGCCACATAAAATAATCGGGCGTTGGGTTGGCCGGGTCTTCGAACACCGCGATCACCTCCCGGTCCTCAAGCCAGGCCGGCGTGAGCCATAGGCGATCGCTCCTTGCGTAAATTGTGAAGAACATGCCGACATCCGCCGCCCCTGAGCGCGGCGGGTGCAGGGACTGATGGAGTTTCACGTCGTCGGCAAGCAGCGCGCGCAAGCCGTCCCAGTCGCGCTGGTTGAACAGGGTGACATAGCGGACCACAGCGGCGGACGCGATGCGTGCATCGGGGAGCGCGGTGGCATTGGCATTGATCTCCCGAAGCCGGGCGCGACCGCGCGCCAGATGCCCCTTCACCGCGTCGACCGTGATATCCAGCAGACCAGATATCCCGGCCAGCGGCTCGTCAAGCACATCCTTCAGGATGATGACGCTGCGCTGGAGGATCGGGAGTTCCGCAAAACGCGACACCGCGGTCTCTACGGCTTCCCTGCGCATCAGCGCCTCCATCGGGTCGGCCTTGGCGTCGTCGACAATTTCAAGGGCCGCCTCGATCGGCTCCGCGACGCGGATTGCGCGGCTGCGCAGCAGGTCCAGCGCACGGTTGTGGGCGATCCGGAACAGCCATGGTCGCAACTGCGGCACCTCGCACAGCTCGTCCAGGGCAACGAAGGCTCGGGCAAAAGTGTCCTGCACGACGTCCTCGCCGTCGATGACCGACCCCATCAGACGCGAGCAATAGCGGTGCAGCTCCGGCCGCAACGCGGCAGCAAGGGCAAGCAGCCCTTCTTGTCGGTCGCGGTCCACGGCGGGCCCTCCATCGCTCAAGACGCCGTGCCCTCCATGACCGTGACCCCCGCGTCGCCATTGAGGCCGAAGACCACCCCTTCCGCATATCGCGGATCTTCCAGCACGGAAATGACCCTGTCGCCGAATGCTCGGGGCGGCATCGGTGCGCCGAAGCGGGTCACGAATTGTTCCGGCGTGATGCCAATCGAGCCGGCATAGGCCCCGGCCGCGACATCCCCGATTCCCGTGCCGAGGATAATCTGCCTTGGCACGATCGCCTGGAAGCGGATGCCGAGCTTCTTCTCCTGCGCCACGCCATTGGCATATTTGGCCATGAACCAGAGCATGCGCTTGGAGCCGCCATAACCGCCCGACATCTGCGACCCGGTAACGGCAGCTCCGCTCGATCCCACCAGCACGCGGCTGCCTGGCTTGAGCGGCAGGTTCAGCGCCGCCTGCAGCCAGTAGAGGCCGGCCTTGACGTCAGTTTCCCATGCGATGGAGAAATCCTCCCAATTCAGCTGATCCAATCGCCCCATGCGCGGCGTGGCACCAGCGTTCAGCACCACTATATCAGGGCTAACCTCGCCAAGGATGCGATAGGCCGCGTCCTCGTCCGTGACGTCGGCGGAGATCGTGGCGACCCCGAGCCGCGCACCGACCGCTTTCAGCGCCTCGGCGCCACGCGCGACCACGGTCACCTCAGCGCCATGTTCGACCAGTGCCTCGACCAATCCGAGGCCAAGGCCACGGCTTCCGCCGGTGACCACGATTTTCTTGTCCTTGAGGCTCATCGACCTGCTCCATTGCTGAACTGTAGCTAAGACGTTTGAGGAGCGGGAAAAGAGTCAGAGGGGCCGCGATATCCGGAGGTGGTGGCAGTCCGAGATTTGCTGGTAATGTTGGGGATGCGGTGGGGCTGGTTCACGATGAACAAGCACGCGGCAGCTAGTGGGCCGGAAGCCGACCGACTGGTTCTGTGGTCATGAACGTCCGAGCGGACATTGCGGCGCGCTAACTAAGGATGAGCGAGCCTGGGGCTGAAGGAGCAGGGCTTACACTGGCAGGTGACCGATGAGCTTTGCCGCGAGGTGGCCGGACGTCGCAATCGCTGTCATGCGCCAACCGCCGGTCCGGGGCCGCACATCATGCGGTCGCGTTCATGAGATGGTCCGATACCGTCGAGATGAACGCGCGAAGCCGCTGGAGACGCCGTAGGTCCCGGTGATATCCCATCCAGATGTCTCGCGCCGGCGGCGGCGTCGGCAGTTCCAGTCTGCGAATACCCGGGATCTGATTGCCGACTATGCGGGGCAGGACGGCGAGCCCGACCCCTTGCCTGCACATGCGCCCCTGGACGTTGCGGTTGTTCGATCGCAGGACCGGTCTCGCATTGGGGAAACTCTCGATGAGCCAAGCGATATCGGGGAACTGCCCGGTCGACGTATCGTGGGTGATCAGCCGGAAACCGGTCCCGTCGCCATATTTGGGATCAGGCGACTCCTCCGCGATGTAGACGCCGTATTCAAGCCTGAAGAGCCGCCGCTGAACGACATCGGCAGTGTTGAACTCAACGATACGGAAAGCGACGTCGGCCTCCCGCTGGGCGAGGTTGAACAGGCGCGTGCCGGTCAGGATCTCGACGTCGACATTGGGATAGGCTTTCGAGAAATCCGCGAGGATGGGAGGCAGGACATAGGCCCCGAACCAGTCCGCGGATGAAATGCGCAGATTGCCTTTGAGATCCTGATCTTGCCCCGCAAGCCGGCGCTCCATGGCCAGCGCGCCTTCTTCCATCTGCTCCGCCAGCGCGATGATCCCGTGGCCCTCTTCGGTCAGGACAAGACCGTCCGCGGTCCGCTGGAAGAGCGTGTGACCGATCGCCTGCTCTAATGCGCGCAAGCGTCTGCCGACGGTCGGATGGCTTGTCTGAAGAGAACGCGCGGCGCCGCCGAGCGTGCCGGTTCGCGCAACCGCAAGAAAGATTCTGACGTCACCCCATTCCATCGCGACACCCACAAAACTGAACGCCGAGAATACATTTATGTCAGTTAAAGAACAAATCTAAGCACCTAGATTCCTGCCATCGGTCCATCGGACTGTCTCTCGTGTATCACCTCATATCATTCGGAAGGATCGGCAAATGTCTCTCAAGTCTCTCTATCTCGGTGCTGCGGCTCTTGCAGTGGTGTTCGGCGCGCCCCCCGCTTTCGCGCAGCCGGCCCAAAATGTGATTTTGGTCCATGGCGCGTTGGTCGATGGCAGCGGCTGGAGGGGTGTTTATGAGCGCCTGGTAGCCAAGGGCTTGAAAGTTACGGTCGTTCAGGAACCGAACACTTCGCTGGCGGATGACGTTCAGGCGGTTCACCGCGCTATCGAGCAGCAAAATGGGCCGGTTGTCCTCGTCGGCCACAGCTATGGTGGTCAGATCATCACCGAAGCCGGCATCGACGCGAAGGTTTCGGCACTTGTCTATGTCGCGGCCATCGTTCCGGATGTTGGCGAGGGCGTAGGCGATGTGTTTGAGAAGTGGCCGAGCCCGACCGCGGACGCGTTCAAGCCGACTTCTGACGGCTTCCTGCTGTTCGATCCCGCGAAGTTCCGAGCGGGATTCGCCGCTGACCTGCCCAAGGCCGAGACGGATTTCATGACTAACTCGCAGGTGCCGGTTTCGGCGAAGATCCTCGGAACCAAGACGCAGCACGCGGCCTGGAAGACCAAGCCGAGCTACGGCATCGTGGCCGGGCTGGACATGGCTGTCGGCGCCGAGGCGGAGCGGTCTATGTACAAGCGGGCAAGTGCGAAGGTCACCGAGGTGCCCGGTGCCAGCCATGCGGTTTATATCTCGCATCCGCTCGAAGTCGCCGATGTCATCGCGGAAGCGGCGAGCAAATGAAGCCGATGCCCTGATGTTCAGGCTCAGGGCTGCGGAAAGTTTCGTGGCCCATGCGCCGAAGCCACCGCTGTGGCTTCGGCATCGCGACCGGCCAACTCATCGGTGCGGGTCTCCCGATTCTTGAAGCTGTCCACGAGGAGCTCAGCAAAGCTGTCTCGGCGGGCCTCGGGGAGAAGGACTGGTCGATCATGGCCGACATGACGGTTCGTGGCGGCGACAGCTTTGCGTCGTCTGAAAACAACTCGGAGAAGAAGTAATGAAAACTTGGCTCATCACAGGCTGCTCAAGCGGCTTCGGCCAGCGGCTCGCGCTCGCCGCAGCACAGCGCGGCGACCGGGTGATCGCGACTGCCCGCAATGTCAAGACGATCGAGGAAATGGCCGAGCCTTTCGGCGACCGCATGATCACCTTGCCGCTCGATGTGACCGATGCTGCGGCAGCCGAGGCAGCGGTCGCAAAGGCGGTCGAGACATTCGGTGGGTTTGACGTGCTCGTGAACAATGCCGGCTACGCGCTATTCGGCGCGATCGAGGAAGGCAGGCCCGAGGAATATCGGCCGATGTTCGAGGTAAACGTCTTCGGCCTGATCGAAACCACCAGAGCCGCGCTCCCCGTCCTACGACGTTCGGGGGGAACGATCGTCAACATGTCGTCCGGCGCGGGCATCGAGGGCCGCGGCGGCGGAGGCTATTACCACGCCGCCAAATTCGCCGTGGAAGGGATTTCCGAGGCGCTCGCCGGCGAGCTGGAGCCGTTCGGCATCCGCGTGCTGATCGTCGAGCCTGGGCCGTTTCGCACCGATTTTCTTGGCCGTTCGATCACGATGGCGGCCAACGAGATGCCGGAATACGCCGCGAGCTCGCGCAAGCACTATCGCGAAACCAACAATGGCAATCAGGCGGGCGATCCCGACAAGGCGATCGCGGTGATCCTGCAGGCAGTCGACGCCGATGACGCCCCGCTTCATCTGCCGCTCGGCCCGATCGCGCACTCGATCGCTGAGCGAAAGCTGGCTGCATTCCGCAGCGATATCGACGCCTGGCGTGACGTCTCGATCGCCACCGATTTCGGCCAGCCCTAAGCGCTGGCCGCGAGCTCTCTTTGAACGTCAGCTTCGATTGGAAAGCGATCATGATCGCAACTTTGAAGGGGTTTACCCAGCAACTGGTGCCGGTGAATGGCATCAAGATCAACGCCGTCACGGGAGGCTCAGGCCCGCCGATCCTTCTGCTTCACGGCTGGCCGGAAACATGGTGGGAATGGCACCATGTGATGCCGCTGCTGGCCGAGCATTTCAGCGTGGTGGCCATGGATCTGCGCGGCGCGGGCTTTTCCGACTGCCCGCTTGACGGCTATGACAAGGCCACGATGGCGCGTGACGCACACGAGGTCATGATTGCCCTTGGGCATGAGCGCTACGCTGTTTGCGGCCATGACATTGGCGGAATGGTGGCATTGCCGCAGGCCGCCATTTATCGGGAGGCAGTAACTCACTTAGCCGTCCTCGACGTTCCGCTTCCCGGCTGGACGCAATGGGAGGCGACTACTGCAAGGATTTGGCACTTCAGCTTCCATATGAACCGGGATCTGCCCGAGCGCCTGATCCACGGCCGTGAATATGACTATGTTTCGGCCTTCATGGCAGAGCGGTTCTACGATCACAGCACCTTCAATCCGGCTGACATCGAGATCTACGCCAAGGCGATGGCGCTTCCTGGCCGCACGCGCGGCGGCATGGAATGGTATCGCACCCTCGCCGCCGATCATGCGGCTGCGCTCGAGTACAAGAAGCGGCCGCTCGAGATACCGGTGCTTGGCCTGGGTGGGGACCAGCGCTTCGGTCCGCAGATGGTCCCCATGCTCAAGGAGTTCGCGAGCAATGTGACGGGCGGCTCGATTGCGCGGTGCAGCCACTATGTCGCGGACGAGCGGCCGGACGAAGTGGGGGCCGCTCTGATCGATTTCCTCAAGGCCAATTGAGATTCTGCGATCGCCCCATCGTAGGCCGGGGGATCGCGCCATTGCGGGCGAAGTTGCGCCCACATTTATCGCGTTCGATCGATTAAATAACAAAGGAAACTGTCATGACCGCACCTGTCATTCACGGCGTCAATCATATCGGCATCACGGTGCCCGACATCGAAGCAGCAAAATCGTTCCTGGTGGAAGCTTTCGGCGGCCAGGTGATCTATCAGTCCTTTGGGCCGCAGGATCCGCCGCGGCAGGGACCCGAATTCGAGCGGGCCGTCGGCGCTTTCCCTGGAACGGTCGTGCGTGCGCAGGCGATGGTCAAGATTGGAACCGGACCTGACATCGAGCTCTTCGAAATGCACGGCCCCGAACAAGCCCAGCCGGTTCGAGCGAGCGACTTCGGCATTACGCACTTCGGTGTCTACACCGACGACATCGACGCATCGGTCGAGCGCTTCCAGAAGGCGGGAGGCACACCCCTCACCGCGCCGCGCACTATTCCCTATGCAACCGAGAAAGGTCCTGGAAATAAGGTCTGCTACTGCCGCATGCCATGGGGCACGACGATGGAATTCATCACCACGCCGGATCGCATGGCCTATCATGACCAGACGGCTCTGCGCAGGTGGCAGGACGACGACTGAGCAGGGCGCAAAAGGGTCTGCAATCAGTTAGGTCGCGGCGATGCTGACCCTATCGAAGGGCACGAAACGGACTTTCGCTTCTAGGCTGAGCGAGTGTCTGCTTCCGGGTACCGCATGCACGTACTTGAGCGACGGAGATGAGGCGCATTGCTGACATCAGCAACCATTTTATTTGAGCCTACGCTGAGCACCCTCAAACCACCCGCACCCGCCGCCCAAAACTCCGCATCAGCCCCTTCGGCAGGAACAGCATCGCCAGGATGATCGTCAGCCCCGATATCACCGGGTGATAATCCGGCACAACAATGCGCGCGAGGTCGAACACCGCATACATGACGAAGGCGCCGAGGATCGGGCCGAGCAGCGTGCCGGTGCCGCCGACCACGGTCATCATCAGCGGCAGCAGCATCCAGTCGAGATCGAAGACGGAATCCGGGCCGACATGGAAGATGTAGTAGGTGTAGAGGCTGCCGGCGATGCCGGCGATGAAGGCGCTGCCGGCGAAGGCGGCGACCTTGACCCTGAGCACATCGATGCCGTTGGCCGACGCCGCCATCTCGTCGTCGCGCACGGCGATCAGCGCCAGGCCGTAGCGCGAGCGCATCAGCAAGTGGATGGCGAGTGCCGTGCCCACCATCAGGCCGAGCCCGACCAGATAGTGCGGCAACAGCGTGTCGAACGTGCCGGCGGGCGCGACGACGCCGAAGGCGCCGCCGGTGAAGTCGCCGCCATTGATGAACATCACCTTGACGATCTCGCCGAAGCCGAGGGTGCCCAAGGCAAAATAGTCGCCGCGCAGTTTGGACAGAAGCGGCAGGCCGATGATGATGGCGGCCACCGCCGCGACCAGCCCGCCCAGCACCATCGTCACCGGATCGAAATAATAGAGGCGCGGGTAGGCATCGTAGAGCGAGCCCCAGAGATAATTGCCGCTCCACAGGATCGCGGTGGCGTAGGCGCCGAGCCCGAAGAAGGCATGGTTGCCGAGGCTGATCTGGCCACCGAAGCCGGCGACCAGGTTCCAGCCCTGCGCCATGATGGCGTAGATGAAAACGAAGAACAGGAATGAGAAGGCGTAAGAGTCGATCGCGCCGGGCAGCAGCGGCAACAGGGCGAGCGCCGCGATGGCGGCAGCCGCAATCCACATCCAGGCTTGTCTTGGCCAGGCCCGTTCCAAAAAGGCTTGCTTCAACATGGCGCTCAAGCCTTCTTGTAGGGCCGGCTGAACAGGCCTTCCGGCTTGAACATCAGCACCGCCAGGAACACGCCATAGGCGATGGCGTTGGTCCAGCCGCCTGAGATGAAATACTGCACATAGGCCTCGATCAGACCGAGGATGATGCCGCCGGCGAGCGCGCCCGCGACATTGCCGATGCCGCCCAGCGCCAGCGCCACCAGCGCCTTGAGGCTGAAGATGAACCCGGCAAACGGGTTGAACGGGAATGTGGTCGCCACCGCCACACCGGCCGCGCCTGCGAGCGCAATGCCGATGGCGAAGGCAATGGCGTTGACGCGGTGCGGGCTGATGCCCATCAGCGTCGCCGCCTCCATGTCCTCGGACGCGGCGCGCACCGCCTTGCCGACAATCGTCTTGCGCAGGAACAGCACCACCAGCCCGGTGCCGGCGAGCGCGATGAGGAAACCCATCGAGCGGGTGAACGAGGTGCGCACGCCCAGGATCTCGATGCCGCTCGCCGTGTACGAGGTGACCACAGCCGCCGTGTTGCCGCCCCACACCACCGTCATCAGGTTCTGGATCAGGAACATCAGGCCGACCGCAATCAGCAACGAGATATTGCGGTCCTCTTCGGCGGCCGCGCGGCGGAACAGGCCCTGATAGACCAGCCAGCCGACACCGAGCCCGACCGGCACGACGATCAGCAGCGACAGGAACGGGTCGATGCCCAGCCCGTAGAACAGCGCCCGCACGAAATAGGCGGCGAGGATGATCATCGCGCCCTGCGCCAGGAAGATCAGCCGCATGGTGCCGAAGATGAGGCTCAAGCCCACGGCGGCGACACCATACATGGCGCCGCCCAGCGCGCCGTTGAGCGCCAGCTGCAGCAGGATTTCGGGAGGTGGCAGGTTGACCATCATTGCACCTCCAACACGCCCATATAGGCCTTCTGGATTTCCGGGTCGGCGATGAGTTCGGCGCCCGTGCCTTGCATGGCGAGCTCGCCGGTCTTCAGCACGAAGCCATAGTCGGCGACCTTCAGCGCCTGGTGGATGTTCTGTTCGACCAGGAGGATGGTGACGCCCTGTTTGTGCAAGGTCTCGATCAGCGCGAACATCTGCTGCACCACGATCGGGCTCAGGCCCAGCGACGGCTCGTCGAGGATGAGCAGCGAGGGATCCGACATGGTGGCGCGCGCGATGGCCAGCATCTGCTGTTCGCCGCCCGAGAGCGAGCCGGCCTTCTGCCCTGCCCGCTCCTTCAGCCGCGGAAACAGCGTGTAGGCCTTTTCCAGGGACTGTTTGAAGCGCTTCCGCACCTTGGGCTGGAAGGCGCCAAGTTCGAGGTTTTCCAGCACCGTCATCTGCCGGAACAGGCCGCGCCCTTCCGGCACATGGGCGATGCCCATGCCGGCGATCTCTTCCGGCGCCTTGCCGGCCAGCGGCACGCCCGAAAGAAAGATCTCGCCGCGCTTCGGCTTGAGCAGGCCGGAGATGGTTTTCAACAGCGTCGTCTTGCCCGCGCCATTGGCGCCGACGATGGCCACGATCGTGCCGGGGTCGACATGGATCGACACGCCCCACAGCGCGCCGACATCGCCATAGGCGACTTCGAGGTTTTTCACGTCAAGCAGCCGGTTCGCCAAGATAGGCCTCGATCACTTTGCGGTTGGCGACGATTTCGCGGGGCGTGCCGTCGGCGATCTTCTCGCCATGGTCGAGCACGATCACCCGGCTGCACACTTTCATGATGGCGTCGACCTTGTGCTCCACCCACAGGATCGAGACGCCCCGTTCACTGCGCACACGGCGGATGACGTCGACCATGCGCTGGATCTCGGTCGGGTTCAGCCCGGCCATCGGCTCGTCGAGCAAAAGCAGCGCCGGGCTGGAGGCGACCGCCCGCGCGATCTCCAGCAGGCGGCGGTCGGAGAGCGTCATATGCGCGGTGCGGACATCGCGTTTTGCGGTCAGCCCCACCAGTTCGAGCGCTTCCTCGGCCGCGGCCGTCGCGTGCTTGACGCGCCCGCCGGCGCCATAGACGGCGCCGACCATGATGTTCTCGAACGCAGTCATGGTGAGGAAGGTGCGCACCAGCTGGAAGGTGCGCGCGATGCCCAGCCGGCAGATGCGATGCGGTGCCGTGCCGGTGATGTCCTGGCCACGGAAACGGATGCGCCCTTGGGTGGGCGTGTAGAGCGCGGTGATCAGGTTGAACAGCGTCGACTTGCCGGCGCCATTGGGACCGATCAGCCCGATCAGTTCGTTAGCGCCGACGGCGATGTCGATGTTGTTGAGCACGACAAGCCCGCCGAACCGCTTCTGGACCGCCTCGAGGCGAAGCAGGGTTTCGTCAGGCTGCATCGTGTCTCCGTTTCTCCAGTTGTCAGATGCTTGATATCGCGGCGGGCGCCTGGCTTCGCAAATCAGACGCCCGCCTCCGCTGCCGCCGTTTTCAATCGCTCAGCGCTTGTCCCAGGCCGGTGCTGGCTTGTAGGTCCAGTTGCCGTCCGGGAAGATCAGCTGGTGCTTGCCTTGCCACCATTGCGTGGCGACGCTGGGGATCAGCGCAAAGCCGGTCTGGTCGAATTTGAGATCGCCGACCACGGTGTCCTTGAACTCCTGGCCGAAGATCGCGTCGTGGATCGCACCGGCATCGGTCGAGCCCGCCTTCTCGATCGCCTGCGCCAGCACCTGCGCATTGGCGTAGAAGGCGCCGACGGTGACGGAGTCCTTCTTGAACTCGGCCTCATAACGGTCGCCGAGCTCCTTGGCGCCGTGGTAGGGGTAGCTCGACGACCAGAAGCCGTCGGTCAGGATGTAGTCGGAATCCGCCCCGAGCGCTTCGTGGAATTCGCCCGTCCAGGTGCCCTTCCAGCCATGCAGGTAAGGCACGGAGAAGCCGAGCTCCTTCATCTGGCGCAGCAGCGTCACCGTATCGGCCGGCGAGCCGAACACCAGCATGGCGTCGACATTGGCGGCCTTGAGCTTGGTGATCAGCGCCGAATAGTCGGTGGCGCCGATCGCCCAGGGATCGTCGACGGCAAAGGTGTAGCCATATTTCTTGGCCGCCGCTTCGAAGGCGCCGCCAAAACCCTTGCCGTCGGGCGAATCCTCGGAAACCAGCGCCGGGTTCTTCGGCTTCTCATTGGCCGGCAGCTTGTCCCAGATCTCGAAAGGCACTTCGGCACCCGGCCCCGGATGGAAGAAAAACAGTGCCGAATATTTCAGCTTCAGCGGCTGCCATTCGAACGGAAAGGCCGTCGTGATCATGTAGAATTTCTTGTACTTCTCCGCGACGATGGCGCCGGCAATGTTCATCGGTCCCGAATGGGTCGACAAGAGCGCATCGACCTTCTGCACCTTGATCAGGTTTTCCAGTGCCGAGGCCACCTTGCCTTCCGAGCTTTCGTCGTCGGCCACCACCAGGCGCACCGGCAGTTTCTTGCCGGCCGACTTGACCATGATGCCGCCGGCCGTGTTGATGTCGGCGACCGCCTGCTCATAGGCCCATTTCTGCTCCTTGCCGTCGCCGGCCAGCGGCCCGGTCAAGGAGATCGGCGCGCCGATGACGATCTCGGTGTCGCCGGCATTCGCCGGGCTGGCGTCGCCAAGCGCAATCGCGCTTGTCAGGGCCAGGCCCGCAAGCATTGCCTTCAGACTGTTTCCCATTTCATCCTCCCAGGTTTTTCGATCGGGCGGACACGGTCGTGCCCGGCCGCATGCCCTCAGACCGTCGCTGCCGCGACCAGGCTGGTGTCGGTGAACTGCTCGAAACTGAGCGCCTTGCCGGCCTTCATTTCCCAGACATGGACGACGCGCGCCGACATCGGCTTGCCGGTCTTTTTGTAGACACCCGAATAGGTGCCGATGCCGACAATGGTGCTGCCGCCATCGACCAGTTTTTCGAGCTTCAACGCGTAGCCGTCCCACTCCTCGCCGATGCGCTTGAAGACGCCTTCGATGATGGCGTCGGGGCCGACATAGGTGCCGGCATAGGGAAAGCCGGCCATCTCGGTCCAGGCGGTGCGGCTGGTGACCGGCGCCATCATCGCGGCCAAATCCTTGGCGTCGGAGCCGGCATAGTGCGCCTTGATCGCTTCGTAGTTTTTGTTCATGGCGTTCCCCCGCGCGGTCAGACCGGCGCCTTGTCCTTGTCGTAGGCGGTCCTGGATTTCTTCTCGATGTGGGCGCCGGCCGGCTTGTTCTCGATCTTGCCCTGGCTGGTCACGCCGAGGAATTTGCCCGTCGAGTGCATGACGTCCCAATTGTAGAAGAACAGCGAAGCGACCGGGATGATGAACTCGCGGAAGCCGAACACATACTGGTTTTCGGCGAACTTCCAGGTCGTCGCCAGGTCGACATCGCCATGGCCGCGCTGGATGCCGACCAGGTTCTGCCAGGCATAGCGCTCAGAGCTGAGATAGATGTGCTCGTAGACGTGGTTGGGGCTGTATGTGTAATGCGCGGTGAGCCCGATCAGGTCGCGGGTCGGCGCCGGTGCGATGCCGGTCGGCGCGACATTGGGATCGCCGAGCACGCCGGCCGACCAAATCTGCGCCACGCGCGGCTCGCCCGGTGCCTCGCCGGCTTCACGCACCCGTTCGCGCACCGACAGCACGCGGCGCGTGCTGGTGTTGACGATGAAGGCCTCGTCCTCAGTCGACCGGGCCGAGAAGATCATGTTGATGAAGAACACGCTGGAAGCGACTTCCAGCGCCTCGTACCAGTCGGCACCGGCCTCGCTGCCCTCGCTCCACGCCACCGTGTCGAGCGATGTGAAGGCGAGGTCGATGGTGCGGCCGGTGTCGAGCGTGATCCTGAAAGTCTGGCCGCGCAGCGCATCCGTCGTCGTCAGCCGGTTGGTGGCGATGCCGGCGGCGAAATCGTCAAAATGCTTCCAGTCCGCCGGTCTGTTCTGATCGTTCATCGCACTCTCCAATCAATCCACAAAAGCGAGCGTCGGTAGATCGACGACGGTGGCGCCGCCATCGACGGTCAGGATCGAACCGTTCATCATCGCCGCCTCGCCCGAGGCGACGAAGCAGATGACGTTGGACACTTCTTCCGGTGTCGCCGGCCGGCCAAGCGGCACGTCCTTGGTGACGAGGCGATAGGCCTCGTCGATCGAACCAAGCCCGTGCTTTTCGACGATCACTTCCATCTGCTCGTCTGCCATGTCGGTCGACACCCAGCCCGGGCAGATGATGTTGGTGCGCACGCCCTTGCGGCCATAGTCGCGCGCCAGCGATTTGCCGAAGCCGATGCAGGCATGTTTCATGGTGACGTAACCGGCAGCATTCGGCCCGGCGAACAGACCGGCGATCGAGGCGACGACGACGATGTTGCCCTTCTGTGCAATGAGATCCGGCAGGCATTCGCGGGCGCAGACGAAGGCGGTGTCGAGATTGGTGCGCGTCGCCAGGCTCCAGGTCTCGTCGCTCATCGAAATGGTCGGGCCGACGCCATGGCCGCCGGCATTGGCGACGAGGATGTCGACCGGTCCGATCTCGTCATGCACTTCGGCAAGAGCGGCCCGCACCGCTTGCGGATCAGCGGCATCGCCCTGCACCACCAGCCCGCCAATGTCTTTGGTTACGGCCTCCAGCGGCTCGCGCCGCCGGCCCATCAGCACCACCTTGGCGCCGTCCGCCGCCATGCGCCTGGCGACCGCCGCACCGATGCCGGTGCCACCGCCGGTGATAAAGGCCGTCTTTCCAAGAAATCGCATGGTTCCATCCCGATTGCTGAGCGCGCCGGCTATGCGCCGATCTTCGCTGGGGATAGTGCGGCATCCCCGATTTGGCGTCTTGTCCGAGCGGGAACTTTGTTTTGACTGAGCGCGCACTTCGCGCCTGTCTGATGAAGTGCCACGCGACCTCTCGGTCGCGCGGCGGCCACCCGCCAACTGCCGGCGGCCTATTTCTTCACCGCTTCGAGATCGATGACGATGTCGACATCGGGGCCAAGGCCGAAACCGGCAGCGGCCTTGGCCATCGGGAAGTCCGCGGTGCTGACCTTGCCGGTGGCGGTGAACGCCGCCTTGGTCAGTGTCGCATCCCATGGTGCCGGCGCCTCGTTGACCAGCGTCACGTCGAGCGTGATCTCCTTCGACACGCCGCTAATGGTGAGGTTGCCGGTGACCTTGCCGGCCTTGTCGCTGACCTTTTCGACCTTGGTGCTTTCAAACGAGATCGCCGGGAATTCGGCCGCGTTGAAGAAGTCGGGGCCTTTCAGATCGTTGTCGCGCTGGTCATAGGCGGTGTGCACCGAGCCGACATCGAGCTCGGCCTTGACGCTGCTCTTCGACGGATCGGCCTTGTCCATCACGATGGCGCCCTTCACCGCGTCGAACTGGCCATGCGCGGTGCCATAGATGCCGTGCTTGATGGTGAAGGTGACCCAGGCGTGCTGGCCGTCGATTTCGTAATTCTCGGCGTGAGCCGCCGATGCGAATGCACACATCGAGGCAAAGGCAAAAGCGGCCGTCAGTTTTCTCATCGTCACGTAACTCTCCCTATTGTTGGTTGTCCCATTGTGGTCGTCATTGTCTGGCTCAGGAAAAGCCAAGCGCGGCTCCGTGCGGCGCAAACAGGAGCGCCGTCAGGATGGCCAATATCGCCGGACTGGCGATCAGCAGACCGGCAACCAGCGGCCGCAATGGCCGGGCGCCGGGAACAAGACCCTGCAGCGGGCCGGGCACCGAAGCGGCCACGGCGAGCGGCAAGGGCGAAAGCATGAGCGCCACCGGATTGGCCTTCGGTGCCAGCAGGGCCACCTGGATCAGCACGGTGGCGGCGGCAAAGACGAGCATCAGCCCGGTGCCCTTGCTCCAGCCGGTGGCCGCGCCGCCGCGCAGCACCGCGATGTACTGGACGAGGCACCAGCCGCCGGCGAGCGCGGCCAGCGATCCCAGCAATTGCCCGGTGACGATCGAGGCGCCGAGCACCGAGATGATGGCGCCGGCCAGGCACATGGCGAGCATGGCGGCGGGCGCCAGGAACGGCTCTTCAACTGGAGGCGATGGCGAGGCTTTCAGAGACAGCAGCATAGCGACGCCGACGATTGCCAGCAGGCCGGCAATGAGGGCGGCGATCATCTGCAGGTCAAGCGAACCGCCGGCAAGGCGGCGCCAGCCAAGCCACAGCAACGCGGCCGCAAGGGCGGCGGCGACAAGCTTGCCCGCCACCGCAGAGCTGAGCGGGCGCTCGGGCAACAGGCCCGCGACGATCCCGGCAAAGGCAAGATAGATCAGCTTCTGGCTGGCGGCGACTGGCGGCACCACCGGTGGGCCAAGCGTGTCCCAGTAGAAGAACAGCAGCAGCGCGGCCGCCACCAGCGAGAGCACGGGCGAGAACGGTGGCAGGGCAAGCCGCGCCAGCAGCGCCATGACCATGCCCAGAACAAGCGGCAGCGCCGCCGTGGTGACCATCGGATTGCCCAGCAATGCGCTCAATGGCCGATACCTCTTTGACACCTGGCAGGCTCGCGCAAAACGCGCGGCTTGATGCGACCTTGATCTAGGCCAACCGATCGCAAGGCGTCTTGTCCGAGCGGGAACTTTGTTTTGACTGAGCGCGCACTCGTGCCGCCTTCGGCTTGAAGCCGGCGGATACGCTCCATAACCCTCGGCACAACTGTTCATCAGCAATCGAGGAGGATGGCGTGAACGAGAGAATTGTGCCGCCGATCAGCGCAGCCGCCGCCGCTTTCCTGGCGCGTTTGCACCGGCCCTTCATCAATGGCCGTTTCGTCGACGGGGTTTCCGGTGAAGGCCTTGCTGTCGATGACTCCGCCTCCGGCGAGATCGTCGCCCGCGTCCCCGAAAGCGGTCCCGAACTTGTCGACCAGGCTGTGCGCGCCGCGCGTGCCGCGCTCGAAGGCCCCTGGGCCTCGATGCGGCCGGTCGACCGTCAGAACCTCATGCTGAAACTCGCCGATGCCGTCGAGGCCGACGCCGATCTGCTCGCCGAAATCGAGAGCATCGAGAACGGCAAGTCGCTCGGCGTCGCGCGCATGTTGAGTGCCGGCGGCACCGTCGACTGGCTGCGCTATTATGCCGGCTGGGCGACCAAGATCGAGGGCTCGACTTTCCAGGTGTCCATCCCCGTGCCTCCAGGCGCCAAACACCAGGCGATGACGGTGATGGAACCGGTCGGCGTCGTCGGCGCCATCGTGCCGTGGAATTTTCCGCTGCTGATCGGCATGTGGAAGATCGCGCCAGCGCTGGCCTGCGGCTGCACGGTGGTGCTGAAGCCGCCGCAGGAAACCCCGCTCGGCCTGCTGAGGCTCGCAGAATTGATCGAAGCGGTCGGCTTCCCGCCCGGCGTCGTCAACATCGTCACCGGCAGCGGCGCCGTCACCGGCGAAGCGCTGATCCGCCATCCCGGCATCGACAAATTAACCTTCACCGGCTCGACGGAAGTCGGCAAACGCGTCGGCCATGCTGCCGTCGATCGTGTTGCCCGCTTCACGCTGGAGCTCGGCTCGAAATCGCCGATGATCCTGCTTGCCGATATGGAAGAAGGCATCGAGCCGCTCATCGCCGGGCTCGGCATGTTCTTCAACCAGGGCCAGGTCTGCACCTCGGCCTCGCGGCTCCTGATCGAGAAGTCGATCTACGATCGCACGCTGGCACGGCTGGCCGAGATCGCCGACGGCATGACGCTGGGTGCCGGCCGCGATGCTGACGCCCAGATCAATCCGCTGGTCTCGGCCAAGCATCGGAGAAGCGTCGAAGGCTTTATCGAGCGTGGCCTGGCGGCGGGCGGCGAGCGGGTCAGCGGCGCGCGGCCGGTGCCGGCCAGGGGCCACTATGTGGCGCCGACCATCCTGCACAATGTCCGGCCCGACATGGAAATCGCCAGCGAGGAAGTGTTCGGGCCGGTGGTGGCGGCAATGCCGGTCACCGATCTCGACGAGGCGATCCGCATCGCCAACGACACGCGCTATGGCCTGTCGGCCTCGATCTGGACCCGCGACATGGGCAAGGCGATGACCGCCATCCACGGCCTCAAGGCCGGCACGGTGTGGGTCAATTCGCACAACACGCTCGACCCCGCGGCACCGTTCGGCGGCTTCAAGCAGTCCGGCATCGGCCGCGAGCATGGCCGTGCCGCCGTCGACGGCTATCTCGAAACCAAGACCGTCATCATGCGGTATGCCTGACACGATGAGCGCAGTTTACGACTACATCATCGCCGGCGCCGGCTCGGCCGGCTGCACGCTGGCCAACCGGCTGGTCTCTGCTGGCAAGCGCGTGCTGGTGGTCGAGGCCGGCCCGGCCGACAACACCAAGCTGATCGACATGCCCGCCACCTTCGCCAAGGTGATCGGCACGGCGCGCAGCTGGATCTACGAATCCGAGCCGGAACCCAGCGTCGGCGGACGCCGGCTGCCGGTGCCGCAAGGCCGCACGCTCGGCGGTGGCTCCTCGATCAACGCCATGCTCTACATCAGGGGCCAGCCGCAGGATTATGATGGCTGGCGCGACCTCGGCTGCCCCGGCTGGGGCTGGGACGAGGTGCTGCCGGTGTTCCGGCGGCTGGAACGCAACGAGCGCCTGGCCGGTGAGCGCCACGGCACCGAGGGACCGCTGCCGGTCTCCGATCCGCGTCACCGCCATCCGTTGTCTCTGGCCTATATCAAGGCCGCGCAGCAGGCCGGCTATCGCTACAATGACGACTTCAACGGCGCTGCTCAGGAAGGCGTCGGCTTCTACCAGACGACCACGGCGAATGGGGAAAGACAGTCGGCGGCAAAGGTGTTTCTGCGGCCGCTGGCCGGCAATGCCAACCTAACCGTCATCACCGATGCGCTGGTCACCGGCGTGACCCTGGAAAACGGTGCCGCCAGCGGCCTCGCCTACACCACCTCCGACGGCCAAAGCCATGCGGCGACGGCAAAGGCCGAAGTGATTCTCACGGCTGGCGCGCTGGCGACGCCAAAACTGATGATGCTGTCGGGTCTCGGCCCCGCTGAACATCTGGCCGGGCTCGGCATTCCCGTCTTCCGCGACATGCCCGCGATCGGCCGCGACCTGCAGGACCATGTCGCCGCCCCGGTCTATGCGCTGACGCGTCAGCCGATCTCGCTGCTGGGCGAGGATCGTGGCCTGAAGGCACTGCGCCACGGCCTGCAGTACCTGATGTTCCGCACCGGCCTGCTCACCTCCAATGTCGTCGAGAGCGGCGGCTTCTTCGACACCGATGGCGATGGCCGGCCCGATATCCAGTTCCACGTCCTGCCTGTGATGATCGAAAGCGCAGAACACGGCTCGATCGAACGCCACGGCATGGAGCTCAACCCGTGTGTGCTGCGGCCAAAATCGCGCGGCACCGTCAACCTGCGCTCGCGCGACGCGGCCGACCCGATCCGCTTCACCGCCGGCTTCCTGTCCGACGCGGACGATCTTGCCTTGCTGCTCGCCGGCATGAAGATCGCCCGCACCATCCTGCGCCAGCCCGCACTTCGGGCGGTGGTGGCCGAGGAGTTGTCGCCCGGCGAGGCCGCCGACCTTTCCGACCAGGCGATATCGGACCACATCCTCGAACACGCCAAGACCGTCTATCACCCCTGCGGCACCTGCCGCATGGGCAGCGACGACGACGCCGTGGTCGACCCGCAACTGCGCGTGCGCGGCGTCCCGCGCCTGCGCATCTGCGACGCCTCGATCATGCCAAGGCTGATCAGCGGCAACACCAACGCCCCGGTGATCATGATCGCCGACCGCTGCGCCGATTTTATTCTCGGCGGGTAAAGCGACTGCTCAATCCTTGGCGTTCCCCGCCTGCGCCAGAACGCCGAGCAACTGGCCGTATTGTCGATCGAAAACAGCACACGCCCGCTGACGCTCCGATGGCCGCCAGCTGCTGTCCCTGGTGCCGGTCATAGTGCTAAGCCTGCTCACGCAGCGCTTCATCGTCGATGCGCCGCGCGAAAAAGCAGGGACCATGAGCACAGTCATCGTTGTCGGCCACATCAACTACGACCAGGTCTGGTCGCTGTCCTCGCCCCTCGCCTCTGGCGCGCGCATCGTCTATTCCAGCCGCAGCGTCCGGCTCGGCGGTGGCGGCTTCCACACAGGCACCCAACTGGCGAAGCTCGGCAACCATGTCCGGCTGATCAGCAATCTGATGGACGACGACCATGGCCGGGCAGCGCTCGCCACATTGCAGGCGAGCGGCATCGATACCGGCTACGTCACCCTATGGGCCGGCGAAACCCGGTTCACCGAAATCCTGCTCGAGCCGAATGGCGAGCGCACCATTTTGAACCCCGGCGGCCAGATGCGCCCGCCCTTCGCCGCACCGGAACCTGTCAGCGGCGACGCCGCCTATCTCAACGCCCTGGTGCTCGATGCCGGCCTCGTTGCCTCGCTGCGGACGATCCCGCTGGTCATTTCGCAATTTCCGCTGCGCAGCGCCTCGCCGCGCCCGGCCGACATCGTTATCGGATCGCGCGCCGATTTTCCCGGCGAGGACACGCGAGCGATCTGGGAGCGAGCTTCACTCATTGCCGGGCCACGGCTGAAGACACTGGTGCTGACCGACGGAATGCGGCCGATCTCGCTCTATGACGGCAAGGCGCTCAACCACGTCACGCCGCTGAAGCAGGTTTCCGTACCCGACACGATCGGCGCCGGCGACTGTTTTACCGGGATTTTCCTGCATGGCCTGCTGCAGGGGCTGAGCCTTGAGCTTTCCGCCGAACAGGCCAGCCAGCAAACCGCCGAATGGCTGTCACAACGATCCCGTGCCGGCTGAGGCAGGCGGTCCGGCAAGGCCGGCCTTTCATGAAAATGTCATAAAAATCAAATGGAAACCGGCATTCGGGTGAACTAGAAAACATGTCCTGGAGAGATCGTGACCGGGGCGGCGGCAAGCCGGCGCAATCGTCGCCATGGTCGGTGTCCTCCGTCACCCATGATGTCGCCGACCTTGTCGCCCGTAAAATCCATGCTGAAACCGCTTCCTTGCAAGAGACATGACATGTGGCTGAGTGATTTCGAAATCGTCCTGCGCGACCGCGTCATCCCAAGCGGCGCGATCAGGATCGAAAACGGCAGGATCGCCGATATCCGCGACAAGCCTGTCGAGCATGCCGACATAGAGGGTGGCGGCCGCCTGCTGCTGCCCGGCTTCATCGACATGCATGGCGACATGGTGGAAAGGGAAGTCGAGCCGCGCATCGGCGTGCACGTGCCGATGCCGATCGGCATTGCCGAACTCGACAAGAAGCTCGCCTCCTGCGGCATCACCACCGCCTACGCCGCGCTCTCCTTCATCGGCGCCAGCGTCACCAGCGGCGTGCTGCGCTCGGAAGATCACACATCAGCAATCATCGACACCATTGCCGGGATGAAGGACGAATTGCTGGTCGACCATCGCATTCATGCCCGCTTCGAAGTGACCTTCACCCCGGCGATTCCCAGGCTGCAAAAGCTGATGGATGCCGGCAGGCTGCATTTGATCTCGCTGATGGATCACACGCCCGGACAGGGGCAGTACCGCGACGTCGAACTCTACATCGCCCGCATCGCCAAGGAACGCGGCATGTCCGTTGCCGCGGCCTCCGAGGTCGTCGGCAAGCGCATGGCCGGTCGCAACGGCCAGGGTGATGTGCTGAATGCGCTGCAGGACCTGTCGGCGTGTGCGCAAGCCGCCGGCATCGTGCTCGCCTCGCATGACGACGACACGCTGGAAAAGGTGGAACTGGTCCACGGCCTGGGTACCGCGCTCTCGGAATTCCCGGTGACGCTGGAAGCCGCACAGGAAGCCCGCAGGCTTGGTATGCACACCGCCATGGGCGCGCCCAACGCGCTGCGTGGCGAGTCCTATTCCGGCAATCTTTCCGCCCGCCAGGCCTATGAGGCCGGGCTGCTCGACATGCTGGCCAGCGACTATCACCCGGCCTCGATCCTGCCCGCGATAATCGGCCTGGCGGAACTGCGGGACGATGGCCTCGCGGCGGCGGCCGCACTGACCAGCGCCAATCCGGCCACGGCGCTCGGCCTCACCGATCGCGGCGCCATCGAGCCCGGCCTTCTGGCGGATCTCGTCGTGGCCGACCGTCATCCCGTGCCACGCGTGCGCGCCACCTTCCGCGCCGGTCGCATGATCTACAGCGATGGCACGCTTGCACAGGCGGGGAAAGCAGAGCGCCTTGCCCTCGCCGTGGCTGAACGGGTACCGGCTGCCTCCAGGGAAAGCGCGTAGTGCTTTCCTCAGAGAATTGCGTCAAAACAAAGAGATAGAGCAACAGCAATTCTAGGAAGGTATGAGCGGTTTTCCCGGGAAAAGTGTGAAACGGCTTTCGCACAGAAGTTGCATCTAAACGTCGAGCACGACCATCATGCCGCGCACTTCGGCCATTTCCAGCAGCATGTCCTGCAGCGTTTCGACGGTCAGCGCCGCACCGGTTACGGTCAGCAGCTCGGTGATACTCTCTCTCATGGAAATGACCGCAACTCCGGTTTTCTCGGAAAGCAGTCGTCCAATGGCTGCACGGATCTGGGCATTCTGGTCAGGCATGATTCCCCCTTCATGCTGGATGACGGTATAAGTTTTTCCCCAACGGTATGCTTTTTCGCAACTTCTGCGAGCTTTAGCCTAGGCTTGCAAGCCGTCTGGGTAGGTCTGATCTCCATTATTTGTCCGACAGTTGCCCAGCGACGACAGTAACGGCGGCGCCCACGGCTTGCCGACCACTTCCATGACCGCAAGCAGAGCGGCACTTCGTGCCGACTGAGCCCAATGAGGGTCTTGTGTTGCCCCGTTACCGGCAATTCCGCGGATATGTCGAAAATGGAATACGTGCCTGTCGGCTCGTTCAAAATCTCAAAGCGGTCCGATGCAAACCTCTCCGTCCCCTCGGGAGCCCTGTTACGCACGCCCCCATCAGAGGTTGCATGAGGGTGGACGTTTTTGCGGCAGTGAACCGCAGACCGCACGGCATGCGCCCCGACAGAACCGCCCATGGCGCCATGGAAATCACTTCGCACCATTTTAAATCTTGACGCGTGTCAATTTTTTATAAAACATGCGCAAACGCTGATGGGGCTAGGTCAGCGCTCTGGGAGGAGAAATGCCTGGCATGGAAAAGGTCCCGACCGGGTCCGTTGTCCGCGAGACGTTCGGCGCTCGCTGGGCCGCAGGCCGCGCGGCGTTGCCAATGCCGGCATGGCTCTCGCAGCCACGGGCATCCGTGGGCTTGCCGATGAGACACATCAAACAAACAAGAAGCGGAGGAACAAAATGCGCATCTTCAAGGGCCTGACGCTTGGCGCGGGCCTGCTGGCGACAATCGTCTCAACGCCGTCTTATGCCGAGGACGCGGCCAAGGTCGCGGCCATCGTCAAAGGCCTCGACAACCCCTTCTTCCAGACCATGCAGCAAGGCATCGAGGAGCAAGGCAAGGCCAGCGGCGTCAATGTCAGCGTCCAGGCCGCCGCCAATATGGGCGATGCCACCGGCCAGGCCGACCGCCTGACCGCCATGGCCATGCAGGACTTCGATTGCTATCTGGTCAACCCGATCAGCGTCTCCAACCTCGTCCAGGCGCTGGTGCCGGTCGCCCAGAAGAAGAAGCCGATCGTCAACATCGACTCGACCATCGACGCCGGACAGGCCAAGGCCGCCGGCTTTGCCGTCTCGACCTATATCGGCACCGACAACGTCGCCGCCGGCGCGCTGGCCGGCGAGGAAATGCTGAAGCTGGTGCCGAAGGGCGGCAAGGTCGCGCTGATTGCCGGCATCGTCGGCGATGTCGGCTCCAATGCCCGCATCAAGGGCTTCAAGCAGGCCGTCGAAGGCAAGCTGGAGGTCGTCGTGATGGTCAGCGCCGACTGGGATCGCGAGAAGGCACTGACCGCCGCCACCGATATCCTCGCCGCGCATCCGGATCTCGCCGGCTTCTTTGCCGCCAACGACATCATGGCGCTCGGCGTCGAACGCGCGGTGCAGACCTCGGGCAAGGACGTCAAGGTGATCGGCCTCGACGGCATCGTCGACGCGCTGAAGTCCATCGCGGCAGGCGAACTCACGGCCACCGTGGCGCAATATCCCTATGTCGTCGGCGCCATGGGCGTCGAGGCATGCAAGGCCGCGGTGATGGGCAAGGAGCTGCCCGCCAACGTGCCGGCGCCGGTGCTGCTGATCAACAAGGCCAATGCCGACGCCTCGCTGAAGAATTTTCCGCGCCCCGGCGGCGATTATCCCGATCCGCTGCGCGAGCTGTTGAAGTGAGCAATTCCACAGACAACGCGCCCGTCGCCCATTCGGCGGGCGCGGCGGAGGAGAGCCGCCCCTCCCTGTCGGCTCTCCTCCTGGATCCGTCCTTCTGGGCCGACTGGGCGTCCGTCGTCGGCCTGGTAGGTCTCGTCATCGTCTTCGGCATCGCCCAGCCGGTCTTTCTCAGCGTCGCCAACCTGCAGGCATTGCTGCTGGCGTCGGCGATCCTGGTCGTGTTGTCGATCGGCCAGACCTTTGTGGTCGCGACATCAGGCATCGACCTGTCGCTGGCAGCGGCCGTCATGCTCGGCGCCATCATCCTCGGCCTCGTCAATGCGGCAGGCTACGGCATCGTCATCGCCTGCGTGCTGGGGGTGCTGGCCACCAGCGCCATCGGCTTCCTCAACGGCCTCATCATCACCGTTGGAAGAATCCCCGACTTCGTCGTGACGCTCGGCACGCTGTCGGCCATCACCGGGCTTGGCCTGATCCTGTCAGGCGGCGAACCCACCATGGTCGGCTCGACCTTCCTGCTGAAGCTCGCTTCGGGTTCGTTCGGGCCGTTCGGCTATCCGGTCTGGGTGGCGATAGCGGCGGTGGTCGTGGCGCATATCGCGCTCTACCACACGCGCTTCGGTGTCCATCTGCTGGCGACAGGCGGCCAGGTCGAGAGTGCCGGCGCGCTCGGCATCCGCACCAACCGCGTCAAGATCGCCGCCTACACCATTTCGGGTTTCTGCGCCGGCCTCGCCGCCATTCTTCTGGTCGCCCGCATCGGCTCGGCCGAACCGCTGATCAACACCAGCCTGCTCTTGAATTCCGTGGCGGCGGTGGTGCTGGGCGGCGTCAGCCTGTTCGGCGGCCGCGCCAGCATATTGGGTCCGGCCATCGGCGCGCTGATGCTCACCGCGCTGGTCAACGGCCTGACGCTGCTCAGCGTCTCGGCCTTCTATCAACCGCTTGCCGTGGGCGCCATCGTGGTGCTGGCGGCGCTGATCATGCGGTACCAGAAATGAGCGCCGTCATCCCCTTCCCTGCCTCCGACACGATCATCGCCTGCGACGGCCTGAGCAAGCATTTCGGCGGCGTGCGCGCCTTCACCGATGTTGCCTTCCAGGCGCGCCGCGGCGAGGTCACCGCCATCATCGGCGACAATGGCGCCGGCAAGTCGACGCTGATCCGCTGCCTGGTCGGCGTGCATGTGCCGGATGCCGGCTCGATCGTTTTCGATGGCCGGGAACATCCCTTCTCCAATCCGGACGGGGCGCGCAAGGCCGGCATCGAGACGGTGCACCAGAACCTGGCGCTGATCGACGAACTGACGGTGGCGCAGAACCTGTTCCTCAACCGCGAGCTCGTGCGCCGCATCGGCCCCTTCGCCTTCCTCGACCGCAGGGCGATGAAACGCGAGGCCCGCTCCATGCTGTCGCGCCTGTCGATCAACGTGCCGTCGATCAACCAGCGTGTGCGCCGCCTGTCGGGCGGCCAGCGCCAGGCGATCTCGATCTGCCGTGCCGTCGGCTCCGGCGCCAAGCTGGTGGTGATGGACGAACCGACGGCAGCGCTCGGCGTGCAGGAGACCGCCAATGTCGAAGCGCTGATCCGGCGTCTGCGCGAGCAGTCCGTCTCGGTCATCCTGGTCAGCCACAATTTCGATCAGGTGCGGCGCCTGTCCGACCAGATCTGGGTGATGCGGGCGGGAAAGATGGCGGCGACCGTGCGCGCCTCGGAAACCACGGGCAACGAACTCGTCGCGCTGGTCACCGGCGCGGCGTGATCCGCCCAATCGTAGAACCATTGCTGGCCGCAAGCTCGGCCAGCATCAGACTTGAAATCAAGGAGTTTGCGAGTGGCACCACTTCGTGTCGGGCTTGTGGGTCTTGGAGAGGTCGCGCAGTCGATCCATCTGCCTGTTCTGGCTGACCAGCGCGACCGTTGGCGGATCGCGGGCGTCTATGACGTCTCGCCAAGCCTGGTGGCGCTCGTCACCTCGGAATATGCCGGGGTAAAAGCCTTCGACACGGCCGAGGCGCTGATCAATTCGCCTGATATCGACGTGGTCTTCGTGCTGTCGTCCGACGACACCCACAGCCGCTTCGTGCGCGCGGCCATGCAAGCCGACAAGCACATCCTGCTGGAAAAGCCCGCTTGCCTGACGGTCCGCGAGATCGACGAATTGCTGACGCTGATGCCGTCCTACCGGAAAACCCTCTTCGTCGGCTACATGCGCCGCTACGCGCCGGCCTATCTGGCGGCCCGGGACGAGCTACCCGCGCACGCCGACATCACCCATGTCCGCATCTTCGACCTGATCTCGGAAGGCCGGCATTTCCTGAAGAAAAGCCAGAACATCCTCTACCCCAACGACATCGATCCTGCCCTTCTGGCGCGCGGCGCCAAGGAGCGTGACGCGCTGATCCGCGAGGTGGTCGGCGCCGACGCGCCTGCCGACCTGGTGCGCGCCTATCGCGGGCTGACGGCGCTGTCCTCGCACCACATTTCGGCCATGCGCGGGCTCATCGGCGAGCCTGTCGGTGTCGTTGCCGCGCACCGCACCAATGGCGGCGCCAACACGTCGGTCACCTTCGACTACGGCCATTTCGCTTGTCTCTATGACGCGGTGGTCGACGATCTCGGCCTGTTCGACGCCATGATAGAAGTGCGCTCCAACACCAGGCGCGTGCGCATCATCTACGACACGCCCTATATCCGCAGCCTGCCGACGCGGCTCGAAGTGACCGACGCCGGCCCGCTCGGCCCGGTGACGAAAAGCTTCGGTCCGCTCTATGGCGACGCCTTCTCCAACGAGCTGGAGATTTTCCACCGCCATATCGCTGAAGGCACCAAACCGCTGACCGACCTCGCCGACTCGCGCCGCGACCTGGCGCTGATGGCCGGGATCATCGAGAAGATGAAGGAGAGCCGCACAGGCGCCTGAGCCTGCCGGCAAGGTACCGGCAGGCGCAACACGTTCCGGCAAAGACTGCTGATTGGCCCTTGCCGAAGCCGGCGGCCTCGCTCATCCATGGCACGACAGACAACAGCCTGGAACCAGCGATGACCGACGCCAGCCTTCATCTCGTCGAAGCAACGATCGAGCAATTGCGCCGCGCTCTCGATGAAGGCACGGTCACCAGCGTCGAACTGGTCGCGGCGTATCTCAGGCGCATCGCGCATTTCGACCGGCATGGCATCAGCCTCAACGCCGTCCCGGTGCTCAACCCCGACATGTTCAAGGAGGCCGCCGCTTCCGACCAACGGCGGCTCGATGGTGCCCTGCTCGGGCCGCTCGACGGCATCCCCTACACCGCCAAGGACAGCTACAAGGTCAAAGGCCTGACGGTCGCGTCCGGCTCGCCGGCTTTCGAGCATCTCGTCGCCAATGAGGACGCCTTCACCATTGCCCGGCTGCGCGCCGGCGGCGCGGTGCTGATCGGCCTCACCAACATGCCGCCCATGGCCAATGGCGGCATGCAGCGTGGCGTCTACGGCCGCGCCGAAAGCCCCTACGATGCCGACTATCTGACCGCTGCCTTCGCATCCGGTTCGTCCAACGGCTCCGGCACGGCGACAGCGGCCAGCTTCTGCGCCTTCGGGCTCGGCGAGGAGACCTGGTCGTCCGGCCGCGCCCCGGCCACCAACAACGCGCTTGTCGCCTACACACCGTCGCGTGGCGTCATCTCGGTGCGCGGCAACTGGCCATTGGTGCCGACCATGGATGTCGTGGTGCCGCACGCGCGGACCATGCCCGACATGCTGGAGCTGCTCGACGTGATTGTCGCCGACGATCCGGAAACAAGAGGCGATTTCTGGCGCGCACAGCCCTGGGTCGCCTTGCCGAGGAGCTCCGAGGTACGGCCGCAACGCTATGCCGATCTGGCGCTTGCCGGATCGTTGAAAGGCAAACGGCTCGGCGTGCCAAGAATGTATATCGGCAGAGACACCGAAGCCGACCGGCCGATCGAAACCCGCGCCTCGGTGCTGGCGCTGTGGGAACAGGCGGCGGCCGATCTCAAGCGGCTTGGCGCCGAAGTGGTGGAAGTCGATTTTCCCGTCGTCTCCAACTACGAGCGCGACCGTCCCGGCGCCCGCACGATGGTCGAGCGCGGCCTGGTGCCGAAAGAATTCGCCGACCGCGAAATATGGGATCTCTGCATCTGGGGCTGGGACGATTTCTTGCGCGCCAATGCCGATCCTGGCATCCCCGGTCTCGCCTCGGTCGACGGCCCGAAAATCTTCCCGAAGCCGCCGGGCACGCTGCCCGACCGCTATGAAGGCGGCTTCGACCTGAAGGAGTATGTCGAGCGCGCCAAGTCAGGCGTCACGCCCTTCAAGGCTATCCCGACCATTGCAGAGGGCCTGAAGGGGCTGGAAGCGACACGGCGCATCGATTTCGAGGACTGGCTCGACGCGCAAGGCATCGACGCCGTTGTGCTGCCCGCCGCCGCCGATGTCGGGCCGGCCGATGCCGATGTCAACGAGGCGTCCGCCGCGCTTGCCTGGCGCAATGGCACCTGGGTCGCCAACGGCAATCTGGTCTGGCGCCATTTCGGCATCCCGACCGTCACCGTGCCGATGGGCACGATGGCCGACATCGGCATGCCGGTCGGCCTGACCTTCGCCGGCAAGGCCTATGATGACGAAAGACTGCTGCGCATGGCCGGCGATTACGAGCGCGCCACCCAGCGCCGCACGAGCCCGCCGCGCACGCCGGAACTGGCCGATGATGTGTTTTCGGGGCGGCACGTGCGGGCCGGCCACGGCAGGTTGCCGCCACTGGCAATCGCGCTGGTCGCCGAGACGCGCTCTTCCGGCGATCAGGACGAGATCGCGATAACGCTCGACCTTGCGGCCGAGGCGGAGAGCGCCACTGTCAAGGTGCACGTCAACGGAGAAGCCGTCGCGATGCAGCGAGCCGGCGCGCACTTCAGCGGAAGCGCCTTCGTTCCAGCCGCCGAGCACAAGCGGTTCCACAGCGTCTGGCGCGGCTCTTATGGCTCAATCGTGACGGCGGTGGTGCGGCTGGAGGATGGACGCACAGCCGGTGCCTATCTTGTCACCGGCGGGATTGGATGAGCGCCGGGACTAGGAAGGCAGCGAAGCCAGCCATTCTTCCCAAAATTCCTGTTGCATATGGACGAAAACCGGAACCACGTCGACGCCATCATCAAATATGTCGACCAGATCGGTCTCCTTGGGAAATTGCCCCGTCTTCACCTTGCAGGCTATCAATCCGCGACTTTTTTCCATTACGGTATTTTCCGGATAAACATTGGCACTTGCTCCGTAACAGAAGGGTATCAAGCCATCGACTTCGAGTGCCTGGCGGATTTGGAACAGAGCCTCGAAAAAGTCTTCCTCTTCGGCCTCGATTACCTTGTCCCGATAGCTGCATTTCAGACTGCAGGCAGCGCCGCTCACGTGCAGCGTGAACACGGCTTGCTCGTCGTCACCAACGGAACCTGCGCCGATGAGAAAAACTGTACGGTGATGGTCCATCTCATCCCCCTCGCCATTCGACGGGATGGTAGTGCGATACCGGCCGCTTTTCCAGCATGGCAGGGATCGGGACGCGGCCGCCCTCCGTCGTCATCCGCTGGCCGAGCGTCTCGCTGTAAAGGCAAGGTCCCGCCGAATGGCGTCCCATTTGTCCTGGGACAGACCGGCAAGCAGCTTTTCGTCGAGATGGCCTAATCGAATGAGATGGGCAAGAACGTAGATCAGCTGCGAATAGCGGTAATCGAACATCCGATCGATATCCCGCCGCTCTTCACGAAGATAGTCTTCCAGCTCCCACATTTCGGAGGGCTGCGTCACCGCACTCGCCTTGCGCTTGAATTCGGCCATCGTCTTTGCGAGCGCGGCCTCAAGAGCCATATCGAAGGCATGACGGGCGAGCTTCTTTTCGGAAGCAGACCAACTGAAACCATTCATTGGATATCTCCTTAGATGCCCTGTGAATTCAGCCCAAGATTTTCATAAAACCACGCCTGCTGCTACCCCCGCGCCGCCCAGAGCAAACCGCGCTCGACAATCAGCGCCATCTCCGGCACCGCGAACTCATCCGCCGTGTGCCCAAGCGAACTGTAAAACACCCTCCCCGCGCCATATCTTCGCTTCCAGACGACCGGCATAACGACGCCGCCAATGCCCGGAAAATGCGCGTCGCTGAAGGTCGTCGTCGCCAGCACCTCGTTGCTCGGGTCGACATGCATGTAATACTGCTCCGACCGATAGGCGAAATCGCTGATACCCTTGGTGATCGGGTCGTCCGGTTGTGTGATCACCACACGATAGTCGATGATGTTGCCGGGATGCGCGACCCACTGGCCGCCGGTCATGAACTGATAGTCGGGCTCGTTGCGGAAACTGTCGCCCATCGTGCCGTGAAAACCGCCAAGCCCGCTTCCTGCGCGAACCGCCTGCGTCAGGTTCTGCAGCTCGGCCTTCTCGATCGTCGACATGGTGATGACCGGCACGATGAGATCGAAGGAAGGCAGTTCCGGATCGGCGAACATCGCCGTGCCCTGGCCCAGCGTGACATCGAACCCGTTGCGCTGAAGCAGCGCGCGGATGAAATTGGCGCTGCGTTCCGGCGTGTGGCCTTCCCAGCCGCCCCAGGCAATCAGGGCCTTCTTTGGCATGCCATGAACCTCCTGAATCGCCCGCCGCGATCGATGGTTACACGGCGCGGCGGTCAGCGCCAGCCCAGGGCCGGCGCGACATGCGTCAGGATCGCCTCGATGACATGGGCGTTGTAGTCGACGCCGAGCTGGTTGGGCACGGTGAGCAGCAGCGTGTCGGCTTCGGCGATCGCCTCGTCCTGCGCCAGCTCCTTGATCAGCACGTCAGGCTCGGCGGCGTAGCTGCGGCCGAAGATCGCCCTGGTATTCTCCTCGATGAAGCCGATCTGGTCGCGGCTTTCATTGCCGCGGCCGAAATAGGCGCGGTCGCGGTCATCGACCAGCGCGAAGATGCTGCGGCTGACCGAAACGCGCGGCTCGCGCTCGTGGCCGGCCGCCTTCCAGGCCTCGCGATAGATGCGGATCTGCTCGGCCTGCTGGATGTGGAAGGGCTTGCCGCTCTCGTCGAATTTGAGCGTCGAGCTCTGCAGATTCATGCCGAGCTTGGCCGCCCATTCCGAGGTGGCGTTGGTGGCCGCGCCCCACCAGATGCGCTCACGCAGGCCTTCCGAATGCGGCTCGAGCCGAAGCAGCCCGGGCGGGTTGGGGAACATCGGCCGCGGATTGGGCTGGCCAAAACCTTCGCCGCGCAGCGTGTCGAGGAAAACCTCGGCGTGATGCCGCGCCATGTCGGCGTCGCTTTTGCCTTCCGGCGGCTGGTAGCCGAAATAGCGCCAGCCATCGATGACCTGCTCGGGCGAGCCACGGCTGATGCCGAGCTGCAGGCGCCCGCCGGCGATGATGTCGGCGGCACCCGCATCCTCGGCCATGTAGAGCGGATTCTCATAGCGCATGTCGATGACCGCCGTGCCGATCTCGATGCGGCTGGTCTTGGCCCCGACAGCCGCCAGCAGCGGGAATGGCGAGGCGAGCTGGCGGGCAAAGTGGTGCACGCGGAAATAGGCGCCGTCCGCGCCGAGCTGTTCGGCCGCGACGGCGAGATCGATGGACTGCAGCAGCGCGTCAGAGGCCGAGCGCACCTGCGATTGCGACGAGGGCGTCCAGTGCCCGAACGAGAGGAAACCGATTTTTTTCATGGCCCTGAAGTATATGCGGGCGGCACGTGCTTCAATGCCAAAACAGCGGGGTTACACACCGTCGCCTTGCGCGATACTCAGGAGTCGCCGTGGAGGGTCGAATGCTCAGGGGAATCCGGATCGTCGAGATCGAGGCGCTCGGGCCCGCACCCTTCGCCGGCATGCTCCTCGCCGATCTCGGTGCCGATGTCATCGTCGTCCACCGCAAGCAGGCGCCCGTGCCGGGCCTGCCCGAACACTCGCTGCTCGATCGCGGCAAGCGCTCCATCGCGCTCGACCTCGGGGATGCCGGGGATGTCGCTCTGCTGATGCACCTCATCGCCACAGCCGATGGCCTGATCGAGGGATTCCGGCCAGGCGTCATGGAACGACTCGGCCTCGGCCCGCAGGTCTGCCTGGCGGCCAATCCAAAGCTGGTTTATGGCCGCATGACCGGCTGGGGCCAGGACGGACCGCTCGCCCGCACCGCCGGGCATGATTTGAACTATATCGGCGTGTCGGGCGCGCTCTGGTACGCCTCCTTGCCGGGCGAGCCGCCCATGGCGCCACCGACGCTGGTCGGCGATATAGGCGGCGGCGCGCTCTATCTGGTGATCGGCATACTCGCCGGCATCATGAACGCGCGAGCGAGCGGTGAAGGCACCGTGGTCGACGCGGCGATCGTCGACGGTTCTGCCCACATGATGAACCTGCTGATGGTGCTCGGCCAAATCGGCGGCCTCGCGGCCGAACGGGGCAGAAGCCTTCTCGACGGGCCGCATTGGTGCCGTGTCTACCGTACATGGGATGATGGCTTCATCAGCGTCCAGTGCATCGAGCCGAAATTCTACGCGCAGTTCCTCGACCGGCTCGGTCTCGCAGCCGATCCGCAATTCGCCAACCAATTCGACCGCGATCTCTGGCCGGAACTCGGCAGCCAGCTGGCGGCGATCTTTGCGGCAAAAACCCGCGACGAGTGGACCAGCCTGTTCGAGGGCTCCGACGCTTGCGTCTCACCGGTGCTCAATCCATGGGAAGCAGCACAGCACCCGCACATGGCCGCGCGCGGTTCCTGGCTGGCGGTGGACGGTGTCCTGCAAGCAGCTGCTGCTCCGCGCTTTTCCCGGTGGGTGCAAAAGACACCGACGAAAGGTCCCGCGCGCGACGAACACGGCGCCGAGATTCGCGCGGAACTGGCGAATCCCCATACAAGCCGTTGAAATCGGCGAGATTTAGCCTGCTGGAAATCCACCATTGGCTGCCGGGAATTGGCCTGACACTGGCTTGAGCCGACCTCCGAGCGGGCCAGCTACTTCCCGCAATGGTGATCGTTGATCTTGTTTATCGCATTCGCGTCCGGCCCCACCCGATTGTAGGAGCAGGCGCCGGCGGCGGTGGTGAACAGCTGCTGGTCATAGTAGCGCGGGCCGCCGAACAGGAAGCCGATGAGATCGTCATCGGCGGGAACATAGCGTTCCGGCTCGGCCTGATTGTAGTAGTGGTTCTGAGTGTGGTGGCGGTGCTTGGCCCCGGCGGATGCCGGCGCGGTCATGCCGCAGGCCGTCGCCAGGGCAAGAGCGCAGATCGCAAAGCGTTTCGTCGTCATCGGCAACACCCTCCTGGCCGTTCACGCTTCCTATATAGGCAAAAATCGCCGGCCGGACAAAGGTTCCCTGGCAAGGGTTCACCTGCCCCGCGATTTGCATGCCTCACCTGAATATCGGCATACCCCTCAGTCGGTCTGGATCCAGACTGACTTGGTCTCCAGATACTCATGCAGATGCTCGATGCCGCCTTCGCGGCCGTAGCCGGACATCTTCATGCCGCCGAACGGCACCGCCGGGTCGATGGCGTGGTACATGTTGACCCAGACCGAGCCGGCCTTGATGAGGCGTGCCAGCTTGTGCGCGGTGCCGAGATGCGTGGTGAAGATGCCGGCCGCCAGCCCATAGGGCGTCGCATTGGCGCGCGTGACCGCCTCGTCCAGCGTGTCGAAGGGCATGGCGGAAATGACCGGCCCGAAAATCTCCTCGCGCGCGATGGTCATCTTGTCGGACACCGCGCCGAAGACGGTCGGCGCGATGAAATTGCCACCATCGTAGAGTTCGCCCGTCAGCCGCGATCCGCCGGCGACCAGTTCCGCGCCCTCGTCGTTGCCGGCCTTGATGTAGCCCTCCACCTTGCCGGCCTGCCTGGCATTGATCAGCGGCCCGATTTCGGTCTCCGCCTCGATGCCGTGGCCGATGCGCAGCTTGCCGGCGAATTCGGCGACCCGGCGCACGAATTCGTCGTGGATTTCGCGCGCCACGAACAGCCGCGAACCGGCAATGCAGATCTGGCCCGAATGCACGAACACCGCCATTGCCGCGACCGGAACCGCCTTGTCGATGTCGGCGTCGCGGCAGACGATGATCGGTGACTTGCCGCCGAGCTCCAGCGACACGCGCTTGAGATTGGTGACCCCTGCCCGCGCAATCGCTTGTCCGGTCAGCGTCGAGCCGGTGAAGACGATCTTGTTGACGTCGGGATGTTCGGCAAGCCGCGCGCCGGCCTCGGCGCCAGTGCCGGTGACGATGTTGACGACGCCGTCGGGCACGCCGGCCTCCTGCATCAGCCTGGCGATCAGCAGCGGCGTCAGCGAGGCATCCTCGGAAGGTTTCAGGACGATGGTGCAGCCGGTGGCGAGCGCCGGCGCGATCTTCCAGATCGAGGCGGCGGTCGGCGCATTCCAGGGAATGATCGCGCCGACGACGCCGACCGGCTCGCGCCTAGTGAAGGAGACGATCTCTCCGGGAATGGAATTGTCGATCGCCTCGCCATGCAGCGCCGTCGCCATGCCGCCATAGAAGCGCAGCATGCCGATGACGCGGCGCCGGTTGGCCAGCGTGCGCGTGATCGGCAGGCCCATGTCGAGCGTGTCGGAAACGCTGAGCTCTTCCCAATGCGTCTCGAACAGATCGGCGATGCGCAACAGCACGCACTGCCGCTCATAGGGCGAGAATTTCGACCATGGGCCTTCGAAGGCCGCGCGTGCGGCGGCCACCGCTGCATCGATGTCGGCGGCCCCGCCGCGCGGCACCGTCGCCAGCACCTCGCCTGTCGCAGGGTTGAGCGCCTGCATCACCTCACCGGACTGTGCCGCAACCCACTTGCCGCCGATGAACATCGGCCGGAATTCGCCGTGGTAGAGCGTCGCGGCCTTCGCCCTCGGGTCGAAATTCAGCGTCATCGCGTCCTCCTCACGAATTCCGCCGCGACTATTACTCCCGCCACCGGCGACCTCAAACAAGGAAAGCTAAAAGGGCGTTCAGATAATCGGACTGTGCAATCCGAGCGCCGCCTGAGCCACGCCAACGCTTTGGGCCATTGCGTTCTGCAATATCACAGAATATGCTTGTTGTACGATCGTTCAACAAGCGTTTTTGCGAAGCCCCAATGACCTGCAATCCCCGCTACGAAATCCTGTTCGAGCCGATGCGCATCGGACCGGTCACCGCGCCGAACCGCTTCTACCAGGTGCCGCATGCCAGCGGCATGACCAACGCCCTTCCAAGGGTGCGTGCGGCCTTTCGCGAAGCCAAGGCCGAGGGCGGGTGGGGCGTGATCTGCACCGGCGCCTGTTCGATCGACCCGAGCTCGGACGACGCGCCGCTGCCTTTCGCCACGCTGTGGGACGACAACGACATCCGCGCCCATGCACTGATGACGGAAGCCGTGCACCGCCATGGCTCGCTGGCCGGCGTGGAGCTCTGGCACGGCGGCGCGTCCGTCATGAACAGAACAAGCCGGCTGCCGCCGCTGTCGCCCTCGGGAATTCCCTGGATGGCCACGCATGTCGGCTTCATGGGCAATCTGCGGCCGAAGACCATGGACAAGGCCGACATAAAAGAGGTGCTGCGATGCCAGGCCGAGGCGGCGCGCAAGGCGCGCACCGCCGGCTTCGACATCGTCTACGTCTATGCCGGCATGGGCTATCTCGGCTACGAATTCCTGCTTCCGGAATACAATCATCGCACCGACGAGTACGGCGGATTGATCGAGAATCGCGTGCGCTTCGTGCGCGAGATGATCGAGGTCACCAGGGATGCCGTCGGTAAGGATTGCGGCGTCGCCCTGCGCGTCAGCCTCGAAGAATTGCGCGGCCGGCCCGGCCGCAACCAGCCTTCTGAAGCACACGAACTGATCGAGCTCCTGGCCGACCTGCCCGACCTGTTCGACGTCAAGATGGATTCCAGCCCGACCGACTGTTCGGCCTCACGCTTCACCGGTGAAGGGAGCCACGAGCCAGTAATCGATTTCGTCAAGTCGCTGACGAAAAAGCCGGTGGTTGGCGTCGGCCGCTTCACCTCGCCCGACACCATGGTGTCGCAGATCAAGCGCGGCGTGCTCGACTTCATCGGCGGCGCGCGGCCCTCCATCGCCGACCCCTTCCTGCCGGCCAAGATCCGCGAGGGCCGCGAGGCCGAAATCCGCGAATGCATCGGCTGCAACATCTGCATTTCCAGCTGGCATGACGGCGTGCCGGTGCGCTGCACCCAGAACCCGACCGCCGGGGAGGAATGGCGGCGCGGCTGGCATCCCGAACGCGTCGAGCGCACCGACAGGCCGGAACGCATCCTGATTGTCGGCGGCGGGCCGGCCGGGCTCGAATGCGCGTTGACGCTTGGCCGTCGCGGCCATGAGGTGACGCTCGCCGACAGCAGCCGCAGCTTCGGCGGACGGCTGACCTTCGAGAAGACGCTGCCCGGCCTGTCGGCCTGGAACCGCGTCGTCGAGTACCGCCTCGGGCGCCTGAGCGAAATGGGCAATGTCTTGCTCTATCCCGAGAGTGTTTTGGGCGTGGACGAGATCATCGATCTCGCCCCGGAGCGCGTGGTGCTGGCGACCGGCGCGCGCTGGACCAACATGCTCTATTCCTCGCTCGAGATTCCGGTCGGCCGGCTCGACCATCCCCACGTATTCACACCTGACGACATCGCCGCCGGCCGGCTCCCGCAGGGACCGACATTGGTCTTCGATTTCGACAATTACTACATGGGCGGCGTGCTGACCGAGTTCCTGGCGGGACAAGGTATTCCGGTCAGCTACGTCACCCCGGCCGGCCAGGCGTCGGCCTGGACGATCATGACCAACGAGCTGCCGCTGGTGCATCGCGCGCTGGCACGGCGCAAGGTGCCGGTGACGACGCTGCATTTCCTGAAATCCTTCGATGGCGAGACGGCGACGCTGGCGCATCTGTTTACCGGCGAGGAGAGCAGCATTGCCTGCCGCTCGGTGCTGATCGTTGGACTGCGCTTGCCACGCAACGAACTGTTCGAAGCGCTGACAGAACGGGCGGACGCACTCGCGGCCGCCGGCATCCGCAGCGTCGATCGCATCGGCGACACGCTGGCCCCCGGCGCCATCGCCCACGCCGTGCACAGCGGCCACAAGCTCGCGCAAGAGATCGGCGCAAAAACCCGCTGGCAGCCCTACCGCCGCGACACGCCGATCGTCGATGCGGTGACGGATTTCGATATGCGCACAGCCGCTGAATAGGAGCAATTCCAGGAAAAGTGTGAAGCGGTTTTCCCACAGGAATTGCGTCAAACAGGGAGGTCTAGAAGGCCATGGAACGCATTGCCGCACGTCGCAGACCCGGCCGCCCGCAGCGCGAGATCGGCGGCATCGAGCAGCGGCCGTGGAAGCAGCTGACGCGACCCTACGCGCCGATCGAGATCCTGTCGGCCGACCATGTCCAGACGATCCACGAAATGGGTCTCACCATTCTCGAGGAAATCGGCATGCGCGTGCTGCAGCCGCGGGCGCGGCAGCTCTATCGCTCGGCCGGCTGCGATGTCGACGAAGGCGAGATGCGGGTGCGCTTCGACCGCGCCATGGTGATGGAGCGCGTCGCCATGGCGCCGTCATCCTTCGAGCTGCGCGCCCGCAATCCTGCCAAGAACGTCAAGGTCGGCGGACGGCACTGCATCCTGTCATCGGTCGGCGGCCCGGCCTATGTCATGGACAATGATCGCGGCCGCCGCCCCGGCACCTATGCCGAGATGTGCGACTATCTGAAACTGATCCAGTCGTTCAACGTGCTGCACCAGGAAGGCGGCGGCCCGTTCGAGCCGCTCGACCTGCACCAGAACACGCGCCATCTCGACCTCTACTATGCCGAGATCACCTTGCTCGACAAGAACTGGCAGCCGCAAACCCTCGGTCAGGGCCGCGCCATCGACGCGCTGGAAATGGTGGCGATTTCGCTCGGCACCACGCGCGAAAACCTTGCACGGGAGATGCCGGTCTTCACCGGCATCATCAACACCAACTCACCGCTACAGCTCGACGAGCCGATGGCCGAAGGTCTGATCGCGCTGGCCGAGCATGGCCAGGTCAATGTCATCACGCCCTTCACGCTGGCCGGCGCGATGAGCCCGGTGACGCTTGCCGGCGCGCTGTCGCAGCAGCATGCCGAGGCGCTGGCCGGCATCGTCCTGACCCAGATCGTGCGCCCCGGCGTGCCGGTCATGTATGGCGGCTTCACCTCCAATGTCGACATGAAGACCGGCGCGCCGGCCTTCGGCACGCCCGAATACACGCAGGCCGCGCAGATCACCGGCCAACTCTGCCGGCTGATCGGCGTGCCGTTCCGCTCCAGCAATGTCACCGCCGCCAATTCGGTCGACGCGCAGGCCGCCTATGAGAGCGCGATGTCGTTGTGGGGCTGCCTGATGGGCGGCGCCAACCTGGTGCTGCATGCCGCCGGCTGGCTCGGCGGTGGGCTGACCGCGTCGTTCGAGAAACTGGTCATCGACGCCGAGATGCTGCAGATGATGTCGGCCTATTTCGACCCGCCCGTGGTCGACATCGACACGCTGGCGCTGGAAGCGGTGCGCGAGGTCGGCCCCGCCGGGCATTTCTTCGGCGCGGCACACACCATGCAGCGCTACGAGCGCGCCTTCTATTCGCCGCTGGTGTCGAACTGGGACAATTACGACACCTGGATCGAGCGCGGCCAGGTCACGGCGCGCGAGCGCGCCAATGTCGTGTGGAAACGCATGGTCGCCGAATACGAGCAGCCGCCGATCGATCCCGGCATAGACGAGGCGCTGCGCGACTATATGGAGCGGCGCAAGCGCGAGGGCGGTTGTCCGTTGAATTGAGGGGCAACCTTCGAGGGAGGAACCGGGCAGGACAGGCCGTGGCAGGCCTCCTGGCCTCGTCGCCAGGCGCTACAGGCGCGATCGCTCGGCGGCGGCCGCTTCATCCGACATCGCAATGCGCATTCCAGGCCTGACGATGGCGGGATCGTAGCTCTTGCGGGCGAAGACTTCCCGCACCAGCGGCGCGAAGAAATCCAGCGGCCGTGTGGGATAGTCCGGATCGAAGCTCGACTGGTCCCATTTCTCGCAGAACTCGGCGCAGTCGTCGAAATAGGCGCTGTTCCTGAAGGCATCCCGCTTGTGCGGGTTCGCACCGACATGCTCGCCATAGTAGATCAGCTGGAAATCGCCATGCTTTTCCACCACCCAGGCGCATTGCTCGCGCACGAACGGACGCAGGATGGCGGCCGCGTATTCGTCATGATTGTAGGGCGCATAAATATCGCCGATGTCATGCAGCAGCGCCGACACCACCCAGTCGATATCGGCGCCGGCATTCCAGGCGCGCGTCGCGGCCTGCAGCGAATGGCCGAGCCGCGTCACCTTGTAGCCCGATAGAGATTTTTCGAGTTCGACCATAGCCGCCAGAAGCCGGTCGGCCGTGCCGGTGGCGTATTCGGTCTCATGTTCGGTGAGGAAGGCATAGTCCTCGCGGTCGCCATCCTTCATCTGGGTGAACTTCACGGTTTCCATCGTCCGGACTCCAAAATTTGCGGCACGCGGCGATCAGCGGCGCATTTCGAGATAGATGTCGTCGCCGTCGACATGAACGGGAAAGGTGCGCGCCCTGAGTTTCTCGTCGACAAGGCATTTGCCGGAGCGGATGTCGAACTCCCATCCATGCCAGGCGCAGCGGATGATCTCTCCGGCGCGCTCATAGACGAATTCCGCCTTGTCCGTTTGCCGGTTGGTGCCCGACACCGGCCCCTCGCAGAGATGGCCTGCGCGATGCGGGCAGATGTTGAGCAGCGCGGCGTAGCCGTCCTCGAGCTGGAATATGCCGACGCGGATGCGGCCGATGGTGACGATCGTGGGCTTGCCGACGGCGACCTGGGCGGCCTTGCAGGCAAAGGTCAGCGCCGGAGCGGTTGCGGCGGCGCTCATCAGGCGACCCTCGCGGCCGCGGCCGGAGCCTCGATGCGCTTGTAGACCTCCAGCGCATTCAGCCCCATCACCTTGTCGCGCCAGGCCGGTGGGATGTGCAGATTCGTCGGCGCGTCGAAATCCCAGTGCGGATAGTCGGAGGCGAAAAGCAGCGTGTTCTGGCCGTCCATGTGCTCCAGCGTTTCCCACAGATGCCTGACGTTCTGGGGCTGCTCCAACGGCTGGGTGCTGAAGCGGATGTTGCGGCGGCAATATTCCGACGGCAGCATCTTCAGCCACGGCGTCTCCTTGCGCAGCGCCTTGAAATTGGCATCGAGCCGCCACATCAGCGAAGGCACCCACGACACGCCGCACTCGATGACGACGAAATAGAGGTCGGGATATTTCTCGAACACGCCGTTGGAGATCATGCTGACCACATGGGTCATCGCCGGCTGGGCGAGCAAGGCGTGCGTTTCCCAATAATAGGCAGTCGGGCCGCTGGCGATCGCGTTGTGGTTGACGCCGCCTTGGCCGCCGAAATGAATGGCGAAGGGCAGCCCGACCTCGGCGCAGGCTTCGTAGATCGGATGGTAGAAGGGATCGCCATAGGGGCGCTGCGAGCCGTGGCTGGCCAGCACCTGGACGATGTCCTTGTGGCCGCCGAGACGCCGGATCTCGGCTGCGGCGCCATGGGGGTCGGTCGGCGAAATGATGATCGATCCCTTGAAGCGGTTGTCCTTCGGCAGCCACCAGTCGATCATGTAATCATTGTAGGCTTTCACCAGTGCGTTGGCATAGTGATAGTTGGCCAGGGTCGAGGCTTCCAAAGGCTCGTCGGCGGTGAGGATCGCCACATCGATGTCATAGAGATCGAGGTGCTTCTCCTTCATGATCAGGTAATTGTCATCCTCGGTTTCCGGACGGATGTCGTGCCGCGAGAACCCCTCCGGGTGCAGCCATGGACGGTGGCCGTGCGGAAAGCTTCCCCTCGGCCCGGGCTTCTCGCCGCGCACCAGGAAATCGCGCCAGTAGGGTTCGAGATACGGCAGCAGCACCTCGGCGCTCGACCAGTAATTGTGAACGTCGGTGTCGACGATGAACATGGATGTCTTGCCTGCCGCTGGGTGGGATGAGGAGTTGCGGCAACCCTGCGCTTCCAAGGCAGGGCCGGCAACGCAGCCAGCGGCGGGATGTTGATCGAAGAATCCGATTACCCGTTGTCGGACCGGGCCGAAAAGCGTTAGCGATTGCAGGGAATTCCTGGCGCTGGATGGCCGAGATGCAGATCGAACTCTTGGACACGTTCCTCGACCTTATCGAAACCCGCAACTTCAACAGGACGGCGGAGCGCCTTGGCATCACCCAGTCGACCGTTTCGAGCCGCATCCGCACGCTCGAGACATTGCTCGACAAGCAGCTCTTCATCCGCGGCAAGAGCGGCACGGAACCGACCGTCGCCGGCCTGAGGTTCGAGGAGCATGCGCGCGCGGTCAGGCTGCGCTGGCTCGACGCCCGCCGCGAAATCCAGACGGTCGGCAAGTTCGACCGGCTGATCCGCATCGGCATCCAGTTCGAGCTCTACGAACGCGTGCTGGGAGGATGGCTGGAATGGGTGCGGGCGACGATGCCCAAACTGGCGATCTATGTCGAGATCGACTACTCCAACCAGATGATCCTCGATCTCACCACCGGCAGCCTCGATCTGGCGGTGCTCTATTCGCCGCAGCACCTGCCGGACATGCATTACGAGCAGATCGCCGAGGAGAATTTCGTCATGGTGTCGACGCGCGGCGTTGCCTTCGGCGCGGTCACGCCGGCCGACTATATCCGGGCCAACTATTCGGCCTTCTTCAACCGCGCCCACAGGCAGATGCTGCCGGAGCTTGAAAACAGCCCGGTCTCGACCGGAAATGGCGGCGCTGTCGCCTATCTCTTGCGAAGTCGGGGCGGGACCGCTTTCGTCACCGAGACGGTGGCGACCAGGTTGCGGCAGGAGGGCGTGGCGGAATTCGTCGCCGATGCGCCGAAGATTTCACATCCCATCTATTCGGCCGTCCATGTCAGGCACCATCATTCCCACACCCATATTCGCCTGCTCAAGGCGCTCAAGCAGATGACCGCATAGAGGCTGTCCAGGACGCAAGGAGGGCTGAGGCAGCCTCGGCAAGGTGCGAAGCAGCGCTGCCTTGCATTCAACCGTCCCGCAGCGGCCCCACCTGCGCTTCGAGCATCTCAAACCCCGCCGCCTCCGCCGCCTGCGGCGTCACCACGCTTTCATCGAGGCACCATTCGAGCCAGAGCCCGTCGACCAAAGCGATGAAATTGCGCGCCAGCGACGGAGCGTCGACTTGCCTGCCGCGTGGCACCGCGACCGCCGCGATGTCCTCGGCGAGTTCCGCCCGATAGGCATCGTAGAGTTCGCGGTGCGCTTCCTTGAGGCGCGGGTTGACGGCGATCTCGCCCCACAGCGACAGCCAGATCAAAAGGTTCTCGCGGCTGAAATATTCGGGCGAGAAATTGGAATGCACCAAAGCGGCCAGCGATGCCTCCGGCGGCCAGTCGGATGCCTCGGCACGGCGGCGCTTGGCTTCGGCGATCTGGTTGTTGACGCTGGCGTAGAGCGAGGATTTGTAGACCTCGACCAGCAATCCATCGAGGCTTTCGAAATGATGGTTTATGAGGCCGCGCGAAACACCGGCCTCCTTGCAGATACGGTCGATGGTGAAGGCGCCGATGCCGCCGACCGACAGGCAGCGTGTCGCCGCCTCGATCAGCATGGAACGGCGCACGTCGGCCTGTTCGCGGCTGAAGCGCGGCGGAGCCTTTTTCGCGCCGCGCTTCCTTTTTGCATCTTCTGCCTGGGCTTCCGTCATGCAACCCAGCTAATCGATTATGCCCTTCCTGTCCATGAAAGCGCGTTCAGGCCTTCTTCTTGAACAGCACCGGATTGGGATGGCCATCGGGATAGATGACCGGGTCGAATGCGGTTTTGTGGATAGCGACCAGCGGCTGATGGCAGATGAAGACGAAACCGCCGGACTGCTCCATCAGATCCTCCATGCGGTTGGACAAGACGATGCGCTTGGCCTCGTCGCTTTCCGCCACCAGCTGCTGATAGCTGGTCTCGAATTCCGCACTGTCGAAGCCCGACCAATTGTAGGCGCCGATCTGGTCGGGGCGGAACCAGACCAGGTTTTCCGACGGGTCGATGCCGCCGGCAAAATCCATCAGCGCCAGGTCGATGTTCTTGTAGCCATCGCCCTGCGTCTTGTCGCCGACGCCCCAGAAGGCGGCCTCGTCATAGGGCTGGATCTCGACCTTGATGCCGGCCTGCTCAAGGCTGGCCTGGATGATCTGCGCGGTCGCGGTGCGGATGGAATCGTTCATCACCGTCAGCGTCAGCGACAGATCGCTGACGCCGGCTTCAGTGAGTAGCGCGGCCGACTTCTCATAGTCGGGCGCCGCGATCAGATTGGAGGCGCGCGCGAATTTGGTGCCGGGCTGGACGACGCCGGTGGAGCGCTTGGTCAGGTCGTCATAGACGCCGGTGAGGATCTGCCCGACATCGACGCCATACTGCACGGCTTGCCGCACCTTCAAATCCTTGAGCCGCGGGCTCAACTGGTTGATGGTCAGCCAGACATAACGGGTCGACTGCGCCTCGATCAGGTTTGTGTCCGCCGGCGGCTTCTCCTTGACGGCCTTGGTCGCCGAAATGGCGATCTTGGTGTAGTCGAAGGCATCGGCCTCGTAGGCAAGCTGGGCCGCCTGGTCGTCGGTGACGATATAGATCTCGACCTTCGAAAAGTCCGGCTTCGGTCCCGGCCAATCCGGATTGGCCGTCAGCGTCACCTTCTGCTTCTGCTGCCAGTCCGAGAAGAGATAGGGCCCGCAGGTCGCCGGCGGCTGCGTGGTGAATTTGCCGCCCGCCTTCTCGGTGCCGGCGCGGCTGATGATGTGGCCGCCATAGTAAGGCAGGCTGGTGACGAAGATCGGCTGGTAAGGTTCCTTCAGATGGATGATGCCGGATCTGGCGTCGACGACCTCGACACGATCGAGTTTCTCGAACTGATAGGCCCAGGGCGATGCCAGCGCCTTATCGGCAATCCGCTCGAAGGAGAATTTCACGTCATCTGCCGTGACCGCGCCGAAACCACCAGACCATTTCAGCCCGTCGATCAAGGTGAAGGCGATGGTTTTCGGGTCTTTCTGCTCCAGCTTTTCCGCGCCCCACAGCGACCAGGGCGAGCCTTTGCGGATGTCGCCGAAATGGTTGAGCGAGACATAGATGCCGCGCATCATGACATCCTCGATGCCACCATTCATGAAGGCGGGATCGAGGCATTGCAGATCGCCCTCCATGCGGATGCGCAGCGTGTCGCCGGCGGCCGACCAGGCAAAGCTCGGCTTCATCGCCAGGCCGGCGCTCAGCACGCCGGCCGCTTTCAGGAATGCACGTCTATCCATGGACCATTCTGTCATCTCAGTTTCCCCTTTGGTTTGCGGAAGCGCGTGAGAAGGCTTCCCGTTCTTGCCCGCCTGTCTCCAGCGGGAAATGGCAGCGCACCATCCGGTCGGCGCCCATCGGCCGATAGGCCGGCGCCTCGGTCCTGCAACGCTCGCGCGCGATCGGGCAGCGCGTGTGGAACTCGCAGCCCGAGGGCCGCCGGAACACGCTCGGAATCTCGCCGGTGACGGCCGGGGTCTGGCTGCGCCGTCGCGGATCGGGGATCGGCTCGGACTGGATGAGCGTCGCGGTGTAGGGATGCATCGGCGCCGAAAACACATCCTGCGTTGGACCCGTTTCGACCAGCCGGCCGAGATACATGATGGCCAGCCGGTCGCTGACATGGCGGATCATGGCCAGGTTGTGGGTGACGATCATGGCGGCGAAACCCAGTTCGCGCTTCAGCTCGCCGATGAGGTTGAGCACATCGCCTTGCACCGAGACATCGAGGCCGGCTGTCGGCTCGTCGGCGAGCAGCAGATGCGGCTTCATCGCCAAAGCGCGAGCCACGCCGACGCGGCGCGCCTGGCCGCCCGACAGCTCATGCGGAAAGCGGTCGACGAAGGAAGCGGGCAATCCGACCAGCGCCAGCAGCGCCTTGGCCGCGGCGCGGCGGTCCGGCATCGGCACGCCCTGAATGATCTGTGGCTCGGTGAGCAGCGTGCCGATGCGCAGGCGCGGGCTGAGCGAGGCGACCGGATCCTGGAACATCATCGCCGAACGCCGGCGCATGGCGCGGAAATCGGCCGGCGTCGCCACATCCCTGCCCTCGAAGACGATGCGGCCGGCGGCGGCCCGGATGAGCCCGAGAATGGTGCGCGCCAGCGTCGTCTTGCCGGAGCCGGATTCGCCGACCAGCCCGAGCGTCTCGCCCGGCATCAGCGACAACGTCACGCCGTCGATGACATTGAAGCCCGGCAGCGGGAACGGATTGATCAGCCGGCTGAGCAAGCCGCCGCGCACGAAGCTCACGGAGAGGTCTTCCACGGCGAGCAGCGGGTTCATGGCGTCACCGCATGGCAGCGCGCGACATGGGTCGCGGCGAGCCTCACCAGCGGTGGCGCGATGGAAGCGCATGGTGCGAAGGCGCGGTCGCAGCGCGGGACGTAGACGCATCCCGACGGCTGCAGGGTCAGGCTGGGCAGGGAGCCCGGAATGGTCGGCAGCCTGTCCAGCCGCTCATGGAAACGGGCGGGGTCGCAGGCGAGCAGCGCTTGCGTGTAGGGATGCCTGGCATCGTGGAAGATCGCATCGACCTCACCGCCCTCGACCACCTCGCCGGCATACATGACATAGACCCGGTCGCAGAGTTCGGCGATGACGCCGAGATGGTGCGAAACGACGATGATGATGCCGTTATACTCGCGCCGCAGTTCGCGCAGCAGATGGATGATCTGCGCCTCCATGGTGACGTCGAGCGCCGTCGTCGGCTCGTCGGCGATGAGAAGGCCGGGATCGGTCAGCAGCGCGGCGGCAATGGCGACGCGCTGGCGCATGCCGCCGGACAGTTCGTGCGGGAAGCTGCGCATGCGCCGTTCGGCATCGGCAATGCCGACGCGGCCAAGCATGGCGGCGATGCGCGCCCGCTTCTGCGCCCGGCCAAGATCCTTGCGGTGGTGCTGGAAATCGACGAGCTGGTCGCCGATGGTCAGCACCGGGTTGAACGCCGTCATCGGATCCTGGCTGACCAGCGCGATCTCGTCGCCGCGCAGCAGCCGCTGGCGATGCGCGTCGAGCTTGGCCAGGTCGACGCCGTTGTAGCGGATCGACCCGTCGATGCGGGCATTGGCCGGCAGAAGATTCGCCAGTGCGGTGACCAGCGTGGACTTGCCGCAGCCGCTCTCGCCGACAATGCCGATGACCTCGCCGGGATGCGCCTCGATATCGACATGGCGCAGCGCATGCACCGCGCCATGCGGCGTCTCGTAGCGGACGCTGAGATCGCTGGCGGCGAGCGAGCCAGTCATGCCGGCCTCCGCAATTGCAGGCGCGGATCGAGATAGTCGCGCAGGCCTTCGCCGAGAAAGGTGAAGCCGAGAGTCGCCAACACCAGCGGCAGCCCGCCGAAAATGACCATGAACGGTGCCGAGCGGATCGAAGTGTAACCGTCATAGAGAATCGAGCCCCAGGACGGCGTCGGCGGACGGACGCCAAGACCGAGGAAACTCAGGCCGGCCTCGACCATGATGACCACCGGGATATCCATCGACAGAAGGATGATCAGCGGTCCCACCACATTGGGCAGAAGGTGGATGAAGATGATGCGCGCGGCACTGGCATCGATCAGCCGCTCGGCGAGGATATAGTCGCTGTTCTTCAGCGCCAGCGTCTGCGCCCGGATCAGCCTGGCGTAGCTTGGAAACGAGGTCGCGGCGATGACGATGATCAGCGTGCCGGTGCCGGCGCCGAGCACGGTGATGATGGCGAGCGCGAACATGATCATCGGCAGCGAATTCAGGCTGTCGAAGCTCAGCACCAGCATGGCGTCGAGCCAGCGCGGGCCATAGCCGGCGATCAGGCCGAGCATCAGGCCGATGGCGCCGGCAATGGCCACCGACACCATGGCGATGGTGAGTGCCGTGCGCGCGCCGTAGATGACGCGCGACAGGAGATCGCGGCCGAGATGATCGGTGCCGAACCAATGCTCCGCCGACGGCGGCTGCAACTTGTGCAGCACGTCGATCTTGACCGGCGAATAGGGCGCCAGCCACGGCGCGAAAATGGCGGTGACGAGGAAGCTTGTGACCAGGATCAGCGCCACGCAAGTGAACGGATCGGCAAGCAGCGCGCGCAGCAGCACAAAGCGTTGTCGGCCCGGAACGGACAGCGAGGCATCAGCCACGGAAGACATCGCGCACCCTCGGATCGAGCCGTGCGATCAACAGATCGGCGGCAATGGTGATGGAGACATAGATTGCGGTCATGATCAGCACCGTGCCCATGACGACGGGATAATTGCGGGTGTTGACGGCGTCGGTGATCAGCTTGCCGATGCCGGGCCGGGCAAACACCGCCTCGACGAAGACGGCGCTGGACAGGATGCTGCCGAGGCCGACGGCGACCAGCGAGATGGTCGGGATGATGGCGATGCGCAGCGCGTATTTGGAGACGATCTTCCACTCCGGCAAACCAAACGAGCGCGCGGTGCGGATGTGCGGCTCGCCCATCACCTCCATCATCGAGGCGCGCACCATGCGGGCGATATAGCCGATCCAGCCCAGCGCGATCGCTGCCGCGGGCATGACCAGCGCCTTGGCCTGGCTGGCGAAGTCACCAGCCTCGCCGGCGCCGATGGCCGGCAGCCAGCGCAGCGTCACGGCGAACAGCAGCAGCGAATAGATGGCGACGACAAAGGACGGCACGGCGATGACGCCGACCGAGAGCACGCCGATGACGGCATCGGCCGCCGTGCCGCGCCGCATCACCGACAGGCAACCCAAGGGAACGCCGATGAGGAGCGCGACGGCCAGCGCGGTCAGGCCGAGGATCAGCGTGTTGGGCAGCGCTTCAAGGACCAGCATCGAGACGGGCCGGTTCGACCAGACGTCATAGCCGAGATTGCCGGTCAGCGCGTTGCGGAAGAATTCGATGATCTGCCACCAGACCGGCTGGTCGAGCCCCATGCGCTCGATCAGCAGCCGCTTCAGTTCCGGCGTGGCGCGCGGACCAAGCGCCACGGTCGCGGGGTCACCCGGCACCAGGAAGACGGCCGCATACATCGCAATCATGACGAGGACGAGGATCAGGAGGCCGAGACCGATGCGCTTCACTGCATATGCGAGCATGGCCTCCCTCCTCTTTCCTCAGGCGAAATCGCGCCTGATGCGCTGACTTGCCGAGGCGCTGTGGACGAGCGTGCCCCGTTCTCGCGCCTCGAGCCGCCAACTCAGGTTGAAATGGGTCTCGTCTGCCGTCAGTTCGGTGACTGCGGTCGCTTCGGTGTCGGCGTCGCCACTGGCGATCGCCCAGCGATATTCGGTGACGAGTTTCGCCGACAACGGATCGTCGGCACGGATGCTCATCGTGTCGCAGTTGGCCGAGGACACGGTGATGCCGCGATCGTCAAAGCGTCGGCGTCCATGGTCGGAGGTCAGCGCGATGGTCTGCACGCCCGAGCCGACATCCTCGGTGACGATGCGGCGGTCGAAGCCCTCTTCCAGCGTCGTGGTCGGAACCGGCGGCGCGGTTTCAGCCGGCTCGAAACGGACATCGCGATCGCGTTCCGACGGCGGCCGCACCGGCAGCATCACCGTGCTGTCACCGGCCACGACCGATAGCGTCGCCAATTTGGGTTGCGGCCACAGGATCGGCCAGTGCTGGTTGGCCAGCGCCAGCCGGATGCGATGGCCCTTGGGCACGGTGCGGGCGAAATCGTTGAGCTTCAGCCGCACGCGAAACGGCGTTCCGACCGGACACGGGGTGGGATGCTCATGGCTGTCGCGGTGGCTGAGATTGAGCACGCCATAAGTCATAAGCGCCGAAGTGCCGTCGGGATAGACATCGCAGAGTCGGGCGGCGAGATTGACATGCGGCTGGTCGACGCTGATCAGCAGATCAAGCTCGGGCGCGCCGAGCAAGGTCAGGTCATCGTCGAGCGGCAACGTGTCGAAGCCCAGCGCCATCCCGTCCTCGCGGCGCTGGTCGATGGGCATGTCAGGACAGGAGCCTCCATAGCCGCCCCAGCGGCCGCAATCACGGCCGGCGGTGGCTGGCGAGCGGACGGACAGCGTGGCACCCGGTACTGCCTGACCACTGAGACCGGTGGCGTTCAGATGCAAGGCGCGGCGCTCGATGCGCGGCGATGGCCACTGGTCCTCGGCGGCCCAGTCGCCGGCATGGTCAGGCAGATAATAAGGCTGCGGGCGTTCCTCGCCGGTGATCCAGACGCGGTAGAGCGGCTCATCCATGATGCCGGTGTCTTCGCCGACGAGCCAGTGGCGCCACCAGCGCAGCGCCTCCTGCAGATAGCCGATCAGCGGCCCCGGCGCGCCGCGGCAGGGATAGGCATGCGACCACGGCCCGACGATGCCGAGTTTTGGACCCGGCAGATGTTCGAGCAGGCGCGGCACGAAGTTGGAATAGCTGTCCTCCCAGCCGCAGACAGCCATCACGGCGCATTCGATTGCGGAATGATCCTCGCAAACGGAGCCTTGTCGCCAGTAATCGTCGCGGCGCTGATGCGCGAGCCAGACCTCCGACAGCGAACGTGTCGCTCCGAGCCGGTTCATCCACATGGCGCGCCAGGCATCGCCGACGATCTGTGGGTCGGGCGCCATCGCCTTCTTCACCAGCATGAAGTTCGACCACATCTCCTGCTCGGTCAGCAGCGCGCCGCCCATATAGTGGATGTCGTCGGCGTAGCGGTCGTCGGTGGCGCAGTTTGTGATGATGGCTTTCAGGGCCGGTGGCCGCCGCGCCGCGACCTGCAGCGCGTTGAAGCCGCCCCAGGAAATGCCGGTCATGCCGACATTGCCGTTGCACCAGGGCTGGGCCGCCAGATGAGCGATGATCTCGCAGGCGTCTTCCTGTTCGCGCGGCAGATATTCGTCGGCGAGATCGCCGTGGGAATCGCCCGAACCCCTGATGTCGATGCGCGCGCAGGCAATGCCGTGACCGGCAAGCCAGGGGTGGATGTCGATGTCGCGCGCCACCGTGCCGTCGCGGCGGCGGTAAGGCACCATCTCGACGACGACCGGCACCTTGCCCTCTGTGCGCGGACGCCAAAGCGTCGCGGCAATGCGGGTGCCGTCGGCCAGCGCGATCCACAGCGGATCCACGGTTTCGACAGCAAAGGGAAACTCGGTTCGTACCACGGCAGGTACCCGTAAATGCTCTTGTTGAACGTTCGTACAACAAGAGCATTTGCAGCGCAATCCCGCTTCACCTTTTTGATGTCGAAAGCGAACCGTTCTTCGACGGCCATGCGGCGGCGTTAGACTTTCAGGTCGGGGAGAAGCCGGTCCATCATCAACCCCAGGACACCCAGCGGGCATGGCTTCGCCATCGAACCGCATCCACGAACGGTCCGAAGGCTCTGCAGAAATCGGATAGCCGGACCTACTTTTTTCATCTTGCAAATTTTGTTTCTTGGCATCTGCTGTTACTTGGCGTCGCATGCCAGCGGCAGCTGTGCCTTCAATCAGGAACTTCCGATGACGATCCAGAGCAAATTCAGCGGCCTCGGCACCGATGCCGCACCCGGACAGGAGGTCCGCCAGCTGGCCGGCGGCATCGACACGATGTTGCGCGGTGACGCGATCGGCGGGCGGCCGGTGGACTTTTCGCATGGCGACGTCGACGCATTCACGCCGACGCCCGGCTCGTTCGAGGTCTTTTCAGCCGGTGTCGATGCCGGCGGCAAGCAGGCCTACACCGAATATCGCGGCGATCTCGGCATTCGCGAAGAACTCGCCGGGCGGCTCGCAGGTTTCACCGGAGCGCCTGTTGATGCCCGTGACGGAATGATCATCACGCCCGGCACCCAGGGTGCCCTGTTCCTGGCCGTCGCCTCGACCGTGTCGCGGGGCGACAAGGTGGCGATCGTCCAGCCCGATTATTTTGCCAACCGCAAACTGGTGGAATTCTGCGAAGGCGAAATGCTGCCCGTGCGCATGGACTATGCGACGGCCGAAGGCCGCTCGGGCCTCGACCTCAGCCAGCTGGAAGATGCGTTCAAATCGGGCGCCAAAATCTTCCTGTTCTCGAACCCCAACAACCCGGCAGGCGTCGTCTACTCCCGCGAAGAGATCGAGACGATTGCCGCTCTGGCAAGCCGGTACAACGCCACCGTCATCGTCGATCAGCTCTACGCCCGTCTCCTCTACGCAGGCGTGGACTACACCCACTTGCGCGCGCAACAGCTGGATGCGGAAAACATCGTCACCATCATGGGACCGTCCAAGACGGAATCGCTCAGCGGCTATCGGCTTGGGGTGGCTTTCGGGTCGAAAGAAATCATTGCCCGGATGGAGAAGCTGCAGGCGATCGTGTCGCTACGCGCCGGCGGCTATAGCCAGGCCGTTCTGCGCACATGGTTCGACGAACCGACCGGCTGGATGGAGCAGCGCATTCGCCAGCACCAGGCGATCCGCGATGATCTTTTGAAGGTTTTCCGCGCGACGCAAGGCATCCAGGTCCGCACGACCGAAGCGGGCAGCTACATTTTTCCGGCCCTGCCCCGTCTGTCCGTCACAGCTGGTGATTTTGTCCGCATCCTGCGCCTGCAGGCAGGCGTCATCGTGACGCCTGGAACGGAGTTCAGCCCGTTCTCCGAAAGCAGCGTGCGCCTGAACTTTTCGCAGGACCACGCCGCCGCCGTTGCCGCCTGCGAGCGCCTGGTGGCTCTCGCCGACCGGTACCGCGCATAAGCAGCGGAACGACCCGCGCGGGAACCAGGCGGGGCCGAACTATTCAGCGGCGTGAAGAGCCGCGAATTGAAAGCCGGAATTCGTCCCCGCCGCGGTCTCCGTCAGGACATCCAGCGCAAACGCCGCCGAGGCGATGTCGATGAAGATGTCGTAGGACACCGCACCGAACCGGTCGAAGCGGGCCACCACCGCGTCCAGATGCAAGGCGCGGGTCTGCGCGAGATCGCCGGGCTTCAGGCTTTCCGGCCTCAGGTCGGCCATCGAAATCCGCCGCATCAGCGCGGGCGCCGCGGGGCCCGATATCACGAACCACGCCCACCCTTCGTCGCGATAGGCGTCATATCCCTTGGAGGAAAGCTCACTGTCGTGCCAGGCCTTGCGCAGGTCGCGCAACCGCGCACCGCCGACGCCGGGAGGTGCGGCCAGCAGCACCTCCTGCTGGCCAAGTCGCAGCACGGATGTACCGCAAGACAAGGTAAGGGCGGTGTTCACCGCCTCCGGCAGGGACAGGCCTGCTTCAGCGAGCCAGGCAAGCGTACCGGGGCCACGCAGCCCGAAGCGTTCGGTGTGCGTGCAATCGAAAACGACGTTCTCATTGGCTCTGAGGGGACCATCCTTCCGGCTCAGGCGGTGGGCGATGGCATTGCGGCGTAAGCTCGGATCGACATGGCCGGAATGCCCGATCGATGTCCCGCTATGGCTGATCGGGGCCATCCTACATCTCCTGCCGTTTGTTCTCTGGATCATAGAAAGGCGTGGGCACCACGTTGGCCCGCACTTCCTTGCCGCACAGGCCGCGTATACGGAGGCTGGATCCTGGCGTCGCGTCGCGCGGGTCGGCATAGGCCAGCCCGATCCATTTGCCCAGTGTCGGCGAAAAGCAGGTCGAGGTGACGAAGCCCACCGGGCGTCCGTCCCGGAACACGAGGCAGGATTCCGCCAGCCGGATGCCGTGGCCGTCGGGCAGTTCGAAGCCGCAAAGCTTGCGCTTCAGGCCCAGCCTGCCGCGTGCCTCGATGGCAGTCTTGCCGACATATCGGACCTTGGCTTTCGACAGCGCCCATCCCATGCCGAGCTCGTCCGGCGTCGACAGCGCGTCGGTATCCTGGCCGATGATGATGTGCCCCTTTTCCAGACGGAGGATGCGCGAGGCTTCCAGCCCATAGGGCTGCAGACCATAAGGCGCCCCCACCTCCAGCAGTTTTCGCCAAAGCGCCGCGCCGAAGGATTGCGGCACGTGCAGCTCATAGCTCAGCTCGCCGGTGAAGCCGATGCGCATGATGCGGACCGGACACCCGCCGATCACGCCGCCGCGGCCGTTGAGATAGGGAAAACCGTCCGGAGAGAGATCGATGTCGCCGCCCAGCGCCTCGAGCACCTTGCGCGCCGAAGGGCCGGTGACATTGATGGCGGCGAAGGCGGCGGTGACGTTCTGGATATCGACCCGCATGCCCCATTGCGTGTTCGCGAACAGCATGTCGGTGAAGACGCGGGCGACGGCGCCGGTGGTGGCGGTCACGTAGAATTCGCTCTCGGACAGGCGGAAAGCCACGCCGTCATCGATGACCGATCCCATGTCGTTCAGCATCAGGCAGTAGCGCACGCGCCCCACCGGCTGCCTGGCATGCGCCATCGTATAGATGCGGTCGAGGAAAGCGCCGGCATCCGGCCCCCGGATCGCCAGCTTGCCCAGGGTCGAGACATCAAGCATGCCGACCTTATTGCGCACCAGCGTGACCTCGTCGGAGATCGTCTTGCGGACATCGCGATCTCCGCCGTAATGCAGCGGTCGCCACCACGCGCCGACCGGTGTCAGCTTCGCTGCGCCCGCAACATGTTCGGCGTGGATTGCCGTATGCCGGTACGGCACATGGTTCGGGCCGGCCAGCAGTCCCAGTTTCTCCGGACCGAAGGGCGGCCGCGATGTGGTGATGCCAACCTCGCCCACCGTGCGGCCCGTTTCCGCCGCGACGATCCTGGCCGTTGCCAAGGCGGAATGCCGTCCCTGCGACGGCCCCATGCCGACAGTGGAATAGCGCTTCACCAGCTCAAGGTCGCTATAGCCGTCGCTGACGGCGTTCTTGATGTCCTTGACCTGCAGGTCCTCGTCGAAATCCACGAAGTCCCGCCCCTTGACGTGGGCGGAGAGCGGCTGAAAATGGTTCATCCCTGCCGCGCCGGTATCCGGGATGACAGCCGGCAAGTCGACATCATGACCCACCCCGCGCACCGCGGCCGCGCCCGCGATCTCGCCGCTGCGCAGCACCGAGCTCAGCTCGAAATAGCCTGCCGCGGAACCGGCGACATGAAATGCCTCCGGCAGATTGCTCAGCACGAATTGCCGGCTGGTCTCGTCAAATCCGAGCTTCGCGCCGGCATGCAGCGGCAGCTGGTAAGACGGCGTGTAGCCGGCGGCGACGACGAGATGATCGCACTCCAGCAGCTCCGTGCCATGCTCGGGCGTGCTGAAGCGGATGGCTCGGACATGGCGATTGCCCGCGCTCCCCAACGCTTCCGTCACGGTGACATTCCAGATGATCCGGACGCCGCGCTCGACGAGGTGTTTCGCGATGGGATTGCCGGACGCATCGGCAGTGGGGTCGAGAACGGCGACCAGCGGCACGCCTGCGTCGAGAAGGTCGAGGGCCGCGAGATATCCGTCCCGGTTGCCGGCAAAGACCACGGCGCGCCGGCCAGGGCGAACCGCATAGTGGCGCATCAGCCTCTGCGCCGCCGACGACAGGAGGATGCCCGGCAGGTCGTTGTTGCGGAACACCAAGGGCTGTTCATGCGACCCCGCGGCCACCACGACCTGTTTGGCGCGAACACGGTAGAGCGTCTCGCCCTGCAGCACCGGAAGCCAGTTGTCGGCGAACCAGCCATTGCAGGTCGCATTGGTCAGCACCCGCAGATTGCCGAGCTTTTCGGCAGCGTCGCGCAGAGCCTGCAAAGTCGCCTCCGCCTCTGCCGTCTCGAGCCCGAAGCGCGCATAGGTCAATGCGCCGCCGATTTCCGGGTTCAAATCGACCAGCAGCACCTGCGCACCCGCCTCGGCGGCCTTGATGGCGGCCGAAAGCCCGGCCGGGCCAGCGCCGACGACCAGCACGTCGGTGTGCAGATTTTCCCTGATGTAATGGCCATGACCGGCGGCTGGATCGACCTTGCCGAGACCGGCCGATCTGCGGATCATCGGCTCCCAGAATTTGAGCCAGCTCTTCGCGCCGGGGCCAAAGAAGCTGCGATAGTAGAACCCGACCGGCATGAAACGGCCCAGCCTGTCGAGCACGGCACCGCGGTCGCGCTCGGCGGTTCCGTTGACGTTCTGGGCCGTGACCTTCAACCCTTCGGCGATCGGCCGCAGATCGGCCCGCACATTCGGCTCGTCCGGCAGTTGCACCAGCGTGTTGGCGTCCTGCCCGGCCATGGTCAGGATGCCGCGAGGACGGTGGTACTTGAAGGAGCGCGACAGGATCCAGCGATCGCTGCCGGCCATGGCCGAGGCAATGCAGTCGCCGGCGAAACCTTCGAGCGTTCGGCGGTCGAAATCAAAACGGATTTTCCGGGTGCGATCGAGGCGCGATCCCCAGGGATGCGGCAGCCGTTCGGTCATCTCAGGCAGGCTTTCGATTGGGGAGATAAGTGGCCAGGATCTGGTCGCTGACGGTATGGCGTTCGGCGATCAGCATGGTGTTGGACGGTGTGTGCCGCCACCACTCCCGCATCACGCCAAGCGGGTTCTCGGCGTAGAACAGGGCGTCGATCAGTTGCTCGGGCTCATCGGCGCTGGCCGCGCGGACCGGTCCGAGATACTGGAATTCGGTGATGTTGCGTGGCCCGTTCACCGGGCAGGTCAAAAGCTTCATCGGGAACACTCGTCAGTGGCTGGCGGCCGTGGCGCCCATTTCGTTCAGCAGCGCGAAGCTGTCGAACCGGCTGAGGTCGAATGGTTTCAGGACATCGGGCACGCGCCCGGTGGCGATGGTCTCGGCCATGCGCTTGCCGGCCACGGGCGTCGCCTTGAAGCCCCAGGTCCCCCAGCCGCAGTCCAGCCAGTAGTTCCGCAACGGCGAGGCGCCCATGATCGGGCTGTAATCCGGCGTCATGTCGGTAATCCCCGCCCATTGCCGCAGCAGCTTGACCTTGTGCAGGAAGGGGAAGAGGTGCAGCGCGCCTTCGGCGAGATGTTCCTTCTGGTCGAGCGTCGAGCGCGTCGAGGCCAGTTGGTAGGGATCTGAGCCGCCGCCGATGACGATCTCGCCACGCGAGGACTGCACCAGGTAGGTGTGCAGATTGGCGGATGAGACGAGGATGTCGAGGAACGGCTTCAGCGGCTGCGTCACCATCGCCTGCAGCGGGAAGCAGCGGATCGGCAGCCGGATGCCCGCCATGGCGGCGACCTGGCCATTGAGTCCGCCGACGGCCTGCAGCACCTGGCCTGCGGCAATCGTGCCGCGGTTCGTCCTGACATGGGTGACCCGGTCGCCCGCCTGCTCGAAGCCGATCACCTCGGTGCGCTGGTGGATCTCCACGCCGCGCGCGCCGGCATGCCTGGCATAGCCCCAGGCCACGGCATCATGGCGGGCAGTGCCGCCATCGGCATGCCAGAGCCCGCCCATCACCTCGTGCTGACCGCCAAGATCGAGGTTGAGATGCGGGCAAAGTTCCTTCACCGTCTGGACATCGACCACTTCGATCCTTGTGCCCATATGCTTGCCCATCTCGGCACGCAGATGGAAACTGCGCAGCGTCGCCTCGGAATGCGCGAGCGTCAGCTGCCCGCGCTGCGAAAACATGACGTTGAAGCCGAGATCCCGCGACATCGTCTCGAACAGCTCGACGCCTTCCTTGTAGAAGCGGACCGATTCCTCGGTCATGTAATTGGAGCGGATCGTGGTGGTGTTGCGCGCCGTGTTGCCACCGGCGAGATAGCCCTTTTCGAGCACGGCGACGTTGCGGATGCCATGCACATTGGACAAATAGTAAGCCGCCGCGAGACCATGACCGCCGCCGCCGATGATCACCACATCGTAGGATCGTTTCAGGTCTGGCGTCGGAGGGATGTCGCGAAAGGGAACATGCCTGGAACGCAGGCCGTATTTCAGCAGAGAGAAAGGCATGGTTTCCTGCGGTTCAGCGGCTGGGAATGGACGTCAGAAAACCCGCCACGCGGACCTGGCGCAAGAAATCGTTCTTTACCCAGTGACCTCGTTTTCGTAATGCATGAGAAACCTGAATGAGGTCTCTCCATGCGAAACCTGCCGCATCTCATTTACCTGGAAGCCTTTGAAGCGGCGGCGCGGCATCTGAGCTTCACCCGGGCCGCCGAGGAGTTGAATTGCACCCAGGCGGCAATCAGCCAACGGGTGCGGGCGCTGGAGCAATTCTTCGCCCGGCCGCTGTTCCACCGGCGCAGCAATGGCCTGGAACTCACCGAAGTCGGCACGGCCTATCTGCCGGGAATAGCCGAGGCTCTGGATCGGGCCGAGGCGGCGACCGAAGGGATGCTGGGCGCGCAGGCGCAGACCAGCGTGACGGTTTCAGCTCCGCTCAGCTTCGTCACGCTGTGGCTCGCACAGCACCTGGCTGGTTTCTCCGCTGCCCATCCGCGCATCGAGGTGCGGCTGAACAGCACGATCTGGACCGACCCCAATGTGGAACTGGCGGATCTCAGCATTCTGGCGCTCGATCCGCTGCAGCCTGTATCGGGTGCCGTGCAACTGGGACAAGAGCGGCTGATGCTTCTCTGCGATCCCGAGACTGGCCGCCAAGCCGCAGCGAAGCCCAGTGCGAACTGGCTCAACGCCGCCCGGCTCATCTATGTGCAGGGCAGGATGCAGCTGCTGGACCTTTGGGCGAAGAAGGAAAACATCGGCATCGCGCCGCAACAGGCGCCGATCAAGGCCGACAATGCGGCAGCGGCATTGGAGATAGCCGCATGCGCCGGCGGCATCACCGCCGTCATGTCGACCTATGCGGCAAGCTACCTGGCCTCGGGGCGGCTGGTGGCGCCGTTCGGCCCGGGGGAAATCCTGCCCGTTGCCCTGCATGCGGTGCCCAATCAACAGCGCCGCCTCTCGCGGTCCGCGACGCTGTTCCTGCAATGGCTGTCAGGGGAGATACCATTCCACCGCTAGATCGAGCATTGCTTCAACGGCGCCGGCTCGCGTAGCGGGCATGTTGGCGGATCTCCGAACGGGAAATGCCGGCATCCGCCAGAGTGCTGTCCGGAACCCGCCGCAAGCTTGCAAGCGTCTGGCGATAGACAAGCCAGCGGGTAAAGCGGTCTCGAAGTTCGTACAACATGATCGTCTCCTTGGCGCGGGGAATGCCCGCGCGTTTGGCTAATCGAAAACGCAAAGTATCTATGCAAAGCGCATGCATGATCGAAAGGATTGCACTGGCTTTCCGGCCAACCGGGGTGCCTGCCAGTGTCCCGCCAAGCGGGATTGTCCAATGCCGCCAACACCCGGATACTTGCGCATCACGCCCGCTTCGCGCTACAGCCAAGGTCGCAAGGCATTTTTCATTTCTGCAAAATGGATATTGGCTGGGACGATCTTCGGCTGTTTCTCGACGTTGCGCGGCTGGGTGGCCTGAGCGCGGCGACGACAACCACGCGCCTCAGCGCAGCCACGCTTGGACGACGCGTCACCGCGCTCGAGAAGCAGATCGGCGAACCGCTGTTCGTGCGTCAGCAGACCGGCTATCGGCTGACCCCGGTCGGGGAAGAACTGCTGCGGCGCGCCGAGGACGTCGAGGCGGCGATGCAATCGCTGACCCGCTGGCGCGAAGGCACCCTGCCCGACCGCATTGTCCGCGTCTCGGCCGGGCCATGGACCTCGGCTTTCATATCAGCCCATATCGGCGAGGTCTGGACGGTCGATGACGGCATAAGGGTGGAGTTCGTCACCACCACCGGCCGGGTCGACATCGGTCGCCGTGCCGCCGACATCGGCATCCGCAGCGAGCGGCCGACCGAGCAGTGGCTGGCAGGCCGGCAGAGCGGCAAGGTCGCCCACGCGCTTTATTCCGGACGCCACCTCGTCAACGGCATCGCCGCCGGCCTGTTCGTCGGCGTCACCGGCGAAGGCGCAAACATCGCTTCGGCGCGCTGGCTGCAAGCCCATCACGGCGACCGCATTGCCGTGCGCGGCAACAACACCCATTCGGTGCGCGAACTGGTGGCCGCCGGCGCCGGCCTTTCGGTCTTTCCTTGCTTCGTCGGCGACAGCGATCCACGGCTGGTCCGCGTCGCCCAGCCCATCCCCGAACTCGAAACCGACCAATGGATCGTCACTCATCACGAGGAACGCCATTCCCCACCGGTCCGAAAAGTCGCCGGCCGGATTGCCGCCTTGATGCAAGCGCACCAGCCGCTGTTTCGCGGCGAGACGCCGATCCGGTAAGCCTCAGGCGATGAGCCGGCCCACAATGCCGATTTCGCGCGCAGGTGGCTATCAGGTTCAGACGGGTGGCGGCCGCCTTGCGCCGGGCTTTCTGGACCTTGACCAGCATCGCCAGGGCCCGCCTGCGGGGCTGAACTAGCCGAGAGTTTGACTGGCCAGCGCATAGGTTACCGGCGCGGTTGCACCGCCGACGGCAAAATCGGTGAGGCGTTTGCCCATCGACATGGTGAGCACCGTATCGAAGACCGGCATTCCACTGTGCGACAGAAAGGCTGCGAATTCGCCATTGTCCATGTGGGTGTCGATCCGCAGGAAAGACCCCGAATGGTCGGCCACGTGCGGCCGGACGACCGCCACGGCATCTGCATCGCTTTGCGCCACGACCGGCCCCACGACATGGCCCCGCCCGAACGGCCGGCAGAGCGCGAAAGCGATCAGCGTATCGCCCCTGAAAAGCCCATAGCCGGCCGAGTGCGCGAAAAGCTTTTCGATGAGTGCCGTCCGCCTCACCCCAAACCCGGCCGCATCGAGCGCGATCACGGCAGGAATATCGCTTGCGTCCAAAATCCGCACATCGCCTCGAATATTTGCCGGCCTGCCCGTCGTCTGCAAGCGGGCGATGCCCTGGCATTGATAAACGGTCTTCTCCGGCTGGAAGTCGAGCGACAGATAGAGCCGCCTTGCCGCGCGCGTGGCATTGAGGCGCAGATCGCGCCCGGCGACCTTCTCGAAGACCCGCTTCATCAGCCATTGCCCCGCCCCCAGCGTCTGCAGTCGCGGCGAGGTGATGACCATCCCCACAGTGGCGAAATCGGCGCCATGCGCGAACCACATGGCCGAACCGAGAACCCGGCCGATCTCGTCGAGCGCCACGAACCCCTCTCCCGATTCACGCAGGAATTGCCAGTCCTCGGCGCGATGCGGCCATCCCACGGCGAGCGAGTGCGCGTGCAAGCGGTCCAGTTCGACGCCTTCGATGTCGCCGATCCGCATCGAGAAAGTGTCGATTTTCAAGCTTCCGGACGGCTTCAAGTCCATGCCCCTAAAAGATTGTCGTACCGGGCGCGACACACTGATGGCCACCCTTTGCCCACCAACGCTAAACGAGCGGACCGGTACGATTAGCTCGAAAGCCGCGCAGCAACGCAAGATTCAACTGAAACATTTCAGCTTTCGGCATGCAATCGCGAAAGAATGCACACACTCTCTCCGGAAATCTAGCAGCATATGGTCGACGGCACCGATCCCGGCGAACCCGAACGTTTTGAGGGCTGGAATGGACGTCTTCGACATCCTCGATCGTCTCGTCGCCTTTCCATCGGTGGCCGGCAAACCGAACGGCGATATCGCCGGCTGGATCGAGGCCTATCTCGCGGAACACGCAACCCAGGTCACCGTGCTTCCAGGGCCGGAAGGCGATCGTTCCAATCTTTTCGCGACGATCGGCCCCGCCACTGTCCCGGGCTACATCCTGTCCGGCCATATGGACGTTGTTCCCGCCAGCGAACCGCAATGGAGTTCGAACCCTTTCGCGCTGCGCCGCGACGGCGAACGGCTCTACGGACGTGGCACCACGGACATGAAGGGGTTTCTTGCCGCGGTGCTCGCTGCCGTGCCTGCGTTGGCGCGGCTGCGCCTTGCCAGGCCAATCCACCTCGCCTTCTCCTATGACGAGGAAGTGGGATGCCGCGGCGTGCCGCATCTGATCGCCCGCCTTCCCGAACTTTGCGCGAGGCCGCTCGGCGTCATCGTCGGCGAGCCGAGCGGCATGCGTGCCGTGCGCGGCCATAAGGGCAAGGCAGCCGCCCGCGTGGTCATCAACGGACGCTCCGGCCATTCCTCCCGACCCGATCTTGGGCTCAACGCCATCCATGCCATGGCCACTGCGCTGAGCGCGGCCGTGAGCGAAGCCGAGCGGCTGACACACGGTCCGTTCGACGCTGCCTTCGAGCCGCCCTACTCTTCGTTGCAGGCGGGCGTCGTGTCGGGCGGACATCAGGTCAACATCATCCCCGGCACCTGCAGTCTGGACCTGGAGGCACGCGCCATACCCGGCATAGACCCGACAAGCCTGCTCGCACCCGTCAAGGCGCGGGCCGAGGCCCTTGCGGCCGATGGCTTTTGTATCGAGTGGACACCGATAAGCGCCTATCCGGCGATGTCGCTGCCGCCGGACGCGCCACTTGCGGGACTGCTGCACACCTTGACTGGCGAGGTGCCGCTTGCCGCCGTCAGCTACGGCACGGAGGCCGGGCTTTACCAAGCCGTGGGGCTCGATGCGATCATCTGCGGACCCGGCGACATCGACCGCGCCCACAAGCCGGATGAGTACATTGTCACCAGCGAACTCGCCGCCTGCCAGCGAATGATCGAGACGCTGGGCGCCCGCTGCGCGACGTGAGGAAACCGGAATGACATTCCTGTTCAATTCCGATGCACGCCGCGGGGCGATCTTCGCCGATGCCTTCGCGAGAGAACTGCCGGACGTCCCCTTCACGATGGATGCCGCAACGGTCGATCCCGACGCCGTGCGTTATCTGATCAGCTGGACCGTGCCGGATAACCTTGTCCGCTACGGCAACCTGGAAATCCTGTTTTCCATCGGCGCCGGCGTCGACCAGTTTCGCCTCGATGCGGTGCCTGCGAATGTGAAGATCGTACGCATGATCGAGGAAGGCATCGTGCGCATGATGCAGGAATATGTGACGCTTGCCGTGCTCGCGCTCCACCGCAACCTGCCTGGATATCTGGCACAGCAGCGCGCCGGTGAATGGGCTGATATCGCGCAGCTCCAGGCCGGATCGCGCCGGATCGGCGTGCTCGGCCTCGGGCAGCTCGGCCAAGCCGTCCTCGACCGCCTGAAGCCCTTCGGCTTCCCGCTCGCCGGATGGAGCCGCTCGCCGCGGCGGATCGAGGGCGTGACCTGTCATCATGGCGAGCTCGGACTGAAGGAGATGCTCGCCGTCAGCGACATATTGATCTGCCTGCTGCCGCTGACGGAGGAGACGCGCGGTTTTCTCGATGCCGGCCTGTTTGCGCAACTGCCTGAAGGGGCGGCGCTCGTCCACACCGGCCGGGGGCCGCAGCTCGATCATGAAGCGCTTGTCGCCGCGCTCGACAGCGGCCACCTTTCCGCAGCGATGATCGACGTCACCGATCCCGAACCGCTGCCAGCAGGCCATGCGTTCTGGTCGCATCCGAAAATCATCCTGACCCCGCATGTCGCCAGCGTCACCCAGCCCGCCGGCGCCGCGCAAGCCGTTGTCGAAAACATCCGGCGTTACCGCACCGGTCTTGACCCCATCGGGCTCGTCGACCGGTCGCGCGGCTATTAGAGCAATTCCAGGAAAGTGTGTGCGGTTTTCTGTCCGGAATTGCTTCAAGAACAAAAAGTTAGACATGAAAGGCCATCCCTTGTCCCTGCTCAAGACCGTCGATACCAGCCCGACCTTCCCGCCGCGCGAATCCGGGGCGCTGCCCGGACGGCTGATAGCCGGCAACCCCGCTTTCAAAACCTGGGCGCAGGACGTCGCCAAGGACGATCTCGTCCACACCGGCGTCTGGGAAGCGACCCCGGGTGAGACGCGCTCGATCAAGGGCGAGACTTTCGAGTTCTGCCACATCCTCTCCGGCGTGATCGAAATCACGCCGGACGGCGGCAAACCGGTGACCTACCGCGCCGGCGACAGCTTCGTGATGAAACCTGGCTTCACCGGGATTTGGAAGACCATCGAAACGGTCCGCAAGATCTACGTGACGGTGGGGTAACCGGAGCGCGTGAGGCGCCCGCCTCCGCAACAGATTTTGCCGTCGCCCATCGCCGGCACGCAACAATCATCCGCGACCGATCGTCGAACGGTGCATGCTGCGCCAGAGCCCGCGCTAGGCTCCTGCAGAACAGTCCAGAGTGGGTGCCATGGGCCTGAGCTTCGACCCCGATACCGTCTCCCTTCCCGTCGGCCATTTCATTGGCGGCGAGCTGATAGCGGCCGAGGGTGCGATCGAGATGCACCGCCCATCGGACGGCAAAGCCTACACCGCCTGTCCGATCGCGGGCCCCGAGGTGATCGACCGTGCGGTGGACAGCGCTAGGGCGGCGCTGAAGTCCAGCAACTGGGGCAACGTTCGGCCGCGCGAACGGACGAAGGCACTCCAGACCTGGGCCGACCTGATCGAGGCGGAGGCCGAAACGCTGGCGCGGATCGAGGCGCTGAGCTCGACCCGGCCCGTCGGCCAGCTCATCGCCAGCGACATCGCCATCACCGCCGAGCAAATCCGCTTCTTCGCCGAGTTCGCCGACAAGGAAGGCAGCGAGCTCGTGCCGACTGACGACGCCACTCTCGGCATGATCATGAGCGAGCCCTATGGCGTGGTCGGCGCGATCACGCCCTGGAATTTTCCGATCTCGATGGCTGGATGGAAGCTTGGTCCGGCGCTGGCTGCGGGCAATGCGGTCGTGCTGAAGCCGTCGGAAATGACGCCCTTTTCGGCAGTCTACATGGCACAACTCGCCGTCAGGGCGGGTCTGCCGGCAGGGCTTGTAAACGTGGTGCTTGGAGACGGTCCGACGACCGGCACGGCACTGACCGGCCATCCCGAGATCGCCAAGGTCAGCTTCACCGGCTCGACCCGCGCCGGCTCGGCGATCATGGAGAATGTCGCACGCACCGGCGTCAAGCCGATGACGCTGGAACTCGGCGGCAAGAGCCCGCAGATCGTCTTTGCTGATGCCGATCTGGACAAGGCGGCGACGGCCATCGCCGGCAGCGTCACCTTCAATGCCGGCCAGGCCTGCGTCGCCGGCACGCGTCTGATCGTCGAGAGGAGCGTGGCCGAAAGGCTGACGGCCGCGATCCTGGAGAAGATGAAGGCGGTGCGGCCCGGCCCGACCTGGGACGAGGCGACGCAGTATTCGCCCATAATCTCGGAACGGCAGCGGGCGCGCGTCGACGGCATCGTGCGGGCCGCGATCGAGGCCGGCGGCGAATGCCTGACCGGCGGCGGCGTCATGGACAGCCCAGGCTATTTCTACGAACCGACGCTGATCGCCGATGTCGACCAGGCCAATCCGGCGATCGTCGAGGAAATCTTCGGCCCGGTCCTGACCGTCCAGACCTTCGAGACCGAGGAGGAGGCGCTGGCGCTGTCTTCCCATCCGACCTACGGGCTGGCGTCCGGCCTGTTCACCGCCGACCTGTCCCGCACGATCCGCTTCGCGCGCAAGCTCGAGGCCGGCACCGTCTGGGTCAACCGCTACAGCCGCTCGCGCGACCATATCCTGCCGACCGGCGGCTACAAGCGCTCCGGCATCGGCAAGGATCTCGGCCGCGAGGCCTATCTCGCCAACCGCAGGACCAAGAGCGTCCTGATAAGCCTCTAGAGAGATGCCGATGAAGTCCTATTCGATCGCCCTGATCCCCGGTGACGGCATCGGCCGCGATGTCACCGCCGCCGCATGGACGGTGCTGGAGACCGCAGCCAAACACGCGGGCTTTGCCTTGACCGCAACCGAGTTCCCCTGGTCCTGCAAATTCTACAAGGAGACTGGCCGCATGATGCCTGAGGACGGCATCGAGACCTTGCGCGGCTTCGACGCCATCCTTCTCGGCGCCGTCGGCTGGCCGGCGGAGGTGCCGGATTCCGTTTCGCTGCATGGCCTTTTGCTGCCGATCCGCAAGGCATTCGTGCAATACGCCAACATCCGGCCGCACCGCCTGCTGCCGGGCGTCACAGGACCGCTGCGGGCGGAAGGTTTCGACATATTATGCATCCGCGAGAACACCGAAGGCGAATATTCGGGCGCCGGCGGGCGCGTGCATCAAGGCACGCTGGACGAGGTCGCCGTCGAGACCTCGATCTTCACCCGCGCCGGCGTCGAGCGCATCCTGCGCTTCGGCTTCGAACAGGCACGGACAAGGCGCGGCAAACTGGCCTCCGTCACCAAGTCCAACGCGCAGAAATACTCGATGGTGTTCTGGGACGAGATCACGCGAAAGCTGGCGGCGGACTATCCGGACGTTGAAGTGACCAGCTATCATGTCGATGCGCTCGCCGCCCGCATGATCATGGCGCCGGAGAGCCTCGACGTGGTCGTCGCCTCCAACCTGTTCGGCGATATCCTCACCGACATCGGCGCGGCGATCCAGGGCGGGCTCGGCTACGCCGCCTCGGCCAACATCAATCCCGACCGCTCGGCGCCATCCATGTTCGAACCGGTGCACGGCTCGGCGCCCGACATCGCGCATCTCGGCATCGCCAATCCGATCGCCACCATCTGGTCCGGCGCCATGATGCTCGATCATCTCGGCGAAAAGGCCGCGGCCGGCCGCGTCATGAAGGCGGTCGAAGCCGCAACCGCCAGAGGCATGGGCACCATTCCCGGCAAGGACCGTACGGAAGCCATCACCGCCGCCGTCGTCGCGGCGCTCACCTGATTGCAAGGTCGATTTCAATGAAAAACCTCAGAGACAAAAGCCTCTTCCGCGAAGCCGGCCTGATCGGCGGCGAGTGGGTCGCCGCCGGCTCCGGCAAGACCGTCGATGTCATCGATCCGGCGACGCAGGCGGCCATCGGCACCGTACCGGACATGGCCGGTCTGGAGACCCGTGCGGCCATAGAGGCCGCTGCGTCCGCCTATGCGGCTTGGAAGAAGAAGACCAACGCCGAGCGCGCTATCCTGCTGGAGGCCTGGCATGGGCTGATGCTGGCGCATCTGGACGATCTCGCGCTGATCCTGACCACGGAACAGGGCAAGCCGCTGGACGAGGCCAAAGGCGAGATCCGTTACGGCGCGTCCTTCGTCAAATGGTTCGCCGAGGAAGCGCGCCGCATCAACGGCCACACCATCCCCTCGCCCACACCAGACCGCCGCATCATCGTGCTGAAGGAGCCGGTGGGCGTTTGCGGCATCATCACGCCGTGGAATTTTCCCAATGCGATGATCACCCGCAAGGTCGCGCCGGCGCTTGCCGCCGGCTGCACCGTGGTGATCAAGCCGTCCGAGTTCACCCCCTATTCGGCGCTGGCGCTCGGCGCGCTTGCCGAGCGCGCCGGCATCCCTGCCGGCGTCATCAACATCGTCACCGGCATGCCGACCGAGATCGGCAACGAAATCATGGCGAACGAGACCGTCCGCAAGATCTCCTTCACCGGCTCGACGCGGGTCGGCTCGCTGCTGATGCGCGGGGCGGCCGACAGCGTGAAGCGGCTCAGCCTCGAACTCGGGGGCAACGCCCCCTTCATCGTCTTCGACGACGCCGATCTCGACCTCGCCGTCGAGGGCGCGCTGGTCTCGAAATTCCGCAATGGCGGCCAGACCTGCGTCTGCGCCAACCGCATCCTCGTTCAGGCCGGTGTCTACGACGCCTTCGCTGCCAAGCTATCCGCTCGCGTCAACGCCATGACGGTGGGGCCGGGCACACAGCCCGGCGTCGCCATCGGGCCGATGATCAACATGGCGGCGGTCGAGAAGATCAACCGCCACGTCGAGGACGCGCTCGCCAAGGGTGCTGTAATCATCACCGAGAAGCCGGCCTTGCCCGACGGCCCTCAGTATGTCGCGCCGCTGGTGCTGAGCGGCGCCACCAAGGACATGCAGCTCGCCGGCGAAGAGACGTTCGGCCCGGTCGCGCCGCTTTTCCGGTTCGAGACGGAAGAGGAAGCGATCGCGCTGGCCAATGGCACGCCCTACGGCCTCGCCTCCTACTTCTATACCGAGAATCTGCGGCGCGCCTGGCGCGTCGGCGAGGCGCTGGAGTTCGGCATGGTGGGCTTGAACACCGGCTCGGTCTCGATCGAAGTCGCCCCCTTCGGCGGCGTCAAGCTGTCCGGCCTCGGCCGCGAGGGCGCGCAGGCCGGCATCGAGGAATATCTCGAGATGAAGAGCTTTCACATGGGCGGGCTGGGCTGAGGCAGTTTTTGCCGAAGCCGGGCCGGATCGGCGATCACTGAATCCGGTCGAGCGCCTTGTAATAGAGCCCGACCATCGGCAGGAACCAGGGCTTGCCGGAATAGCCCGGAATAGCAGGCCATTCGAGCCCCTTCAGCGGATTGCGGTCCTCGCGGCCGAGCATGGCATCGGCCAGGATCATGCCGAGATGGGTGGAGAGCTGCGCACCGTGGCCGGAATAGCCCATCGCGAACCACACACCGTCCTGGTAACCGGCGCGCGGAAAACGGTCCTTGGTCATGTCGACCAGCCCGCCCCAGCAATAGTCGATCTCGACCTTGGCGAGCTGCGGAAAGATCGCCGCGAGGCCCGCCCGCAGGATCTGTCCGCTCCTGGCGTCGGAGCGCTGGTCCGATGTCGCCGAGAAGCGTGCGCGGCCGCCGAAGATCAGGCGATTGTCCGGTGACAGCCGGAAGTAGTTGCCGATGTTCATCGAGGTGACGCATGTCCGGTTGCCGGGCATGGTGGCAGTGATCTCGGCGTCGCTTAGCGGCCGCGTGGCGATGATGAAGCTGCCGACGGAAATGATCCTGCGACGGAAATAGCTGAAGTCAGGCGTGGTGTAGGCGCCGGTCGCCACCAGCACATTGTCGGCGCTGATGCGGCCGCGCGAAGTGGTCAGCTCATGCCGGCTGCCGGCCTGCTTGTGATCGGTCACCGCCGCGTTTTCATAAATGACGGCACCGTGGCGGGTGGCAGAAGTGGCGAGACCCGTCACATAACGCCCCATATGCATCATGGCGCTCTTCTTCGACAGCATCGCGCCATGGAAGGGCGAGCCGATCTCGGATTTGAGGTCGGCCGCCGTCAGCAGCGCCGTATCCGGATCCACTTCGGCATGGAGGGCCTCGAAGTTGCGGGCGATCGCTTCGAAATGTTGCGGCTTGGAGGCGAGCTTCAGCTTGCCGGCGCGGCGGAAGTTGCAGTCGATGCCTTCTTCGGCGACCAGCGCCTCGATGGTGTCGACGGAGTCGTCAAGCGCCCGGTAGAGCGCGATGGCGCGCTCCTTGCCGAGCTCCGCCTTGGCCGAGAGGTAGCTGTGGGCGAGGCCGTTGTTGAGGTGTCCGCCATTGCGGCCGGATGCGCCCCAGCCCACACGCTGCGCCTCCAGCACGACCACCTTGGCACCGGCCTTCGCCAGCTGGCGCGCGGCGGCGAGCCCGGTGAAGCCGCCGCCGATGATGGCGGCATCGTAGTGCCCCTCGACCGGGCCTTGCGCCCCGCCGGAAAAGACGGGAGCTGTGTCGTGCCAGTAGGAGACGAACTTCATCGGCGATCCGCCTTGTTTCAGAGCCCAACCACGCCTGGAAGACCGGAAATGTCCGATATCTCGACATAGCCATAGTACGGGTTGGCCGGTTCGTGGCCGCGATTGACCCATACCTTGTTCTTGATGCCGAGATCGTGTGCCGACATCAGGTCGTAGCGGAACGAGGACGAGCAGTGAAGAACATCCTCCGGGCCGCAACCCAGCCTGTCGAACATGTATTCGAAGGCCTTGAAGCGCGGCTTGTAGGCCTGCGCCTGCTCGGCCGTGTAGACGGCATGGAACGGCGCGCCGAGCTTCTCGACATTGGACATGATCTGCGCGTTCATGGCGTTGGAGAGGATGACCAGCGGAATTTCCTTGGCGACTTTCGCCAGGCCGGCTGGAACATCCGCATGAGGTCCCCAGGTCGGAACGCGCTCATAGACCATTCTGGCATCGTCGGCGCTGAAAGCAACGCCGTTGCGCTTGCAGGTGCGCTCGAGCGCATTATGGACGACGTCGGCATAGGGCTTCCAGTCGCCCATAATCTCGTCGAGCCGATAGGCCGCGAAATTCTTGATGAACTCCTGCATGCGTGGCTCGTCGAGGCCGCTGCCGTAGAGGTCGCGCGCCGCTTCCGCCATCTGGAAAAAGGTCAACGTGCCGTAGCAGTCGAAGGTGATGTATTTGGGCCTGAAGGAAGCCATAGCAGTCGATCTCCGGTGGAAGCACATCCGCGCTGGGATGTATTTCATCATAGGACGGCAGGCAGCGGCCCACCTGACCGAAATCGCCCTCCCGAAAGCAGAAAGTTCCGTATCCGCCATCCGGTTTGGCACGCTGTAGCATCTGGCGTGCCGATTGTGGCGCCGCGCGCGGCGTTAGGCGCGTCCGCCGCGGGCGATGCCAGCACAAGATGCGGCGCACCCCTCGTGCTACGGCGAAAGATACTGTCCAAGCCAAAGCCTTCAGACGATCTGCGGCGCGCCGATGCCCGAGACTTGGGCTCTAGACGGAAGGATGCCTCATGCCGCAGGGCGAGATCGAACTCCGGGCCTTCGGGCCGGACCATATCGAAGGCGCCGTGGCGCTTTCCCGCCAGGAGAATTGGCCGCATCGCCCGCAGGACTGGCAGATGGCGCTGCAGCTCTCGAGCGGCGCGGTCGCGCTCGACGATCAGGGCCGCGTCGCCGGGACCATCCTGGTCACGCCCTACGGCATGGACTGCGCCATGATCAACATGGTGATCGTCGACAGGAACGCGCGCGGCAAGGGGCTTGGGCGCCGGCTCATGGATCAGGCATTTGCGCTTGCCGGCAAACGTCCGCTGCGGCTCGTCGCGACGGCGGACGGCATGCCTCTCTATGAGAAACTAGGCTTCGTGCCTTCCGGCACCATTTTGCAGCACCAGGGCAAGGTCGCGGCGCTTGGCGCGCCCGATGGCGTGGAAGCAGCCGGTCCTGACGATCTGCCTGACATCAAGGCGCTGGACCGCGATGCTTATGGCGCCGACCGCGAGGCCCTGATCGATGCGCTGGCGGAGCGCGGCCAGTTCGCGGTCATCCACCGCGACGGCGCCATCGAGGCCTATGCCGCGATCCGCCCGTTCGGACGCGGCGAGGTGATCGGTCCGGTCATCGCGGGAAGCGCAGCCGAGGCGAAGGCCCTGATCGGCTTCTTTGCGGCGTCGCGTCCAGGCGCCTTCCTGCGCGTGGATACCGGCAGCGGGACTGGCATCGCCGGCTGGCTCGAGGAAATCGGCCTCACCCATGTCGGCGGCGGCGTGGCCATGGACCGTCCACCCAAGACGGTCGCGGAACAGGCCAGGCCAAAAATTTACGCCCTCGCCAACCAGGCGCTCGGCTAGGAGGACAACAATGCTCGCCAATTCGCTGATCGAACTCGACCGCGCCCATCTCATCCATCCGGTCTCATCCTATCGCGGCCACGAGGCACTTGGTGTCCGTGTCTTGAAATCGGCGAAGGGCGCGACCGTGACCGACGCTTCCGGCAAGCAACTCGTCGACGGATTCGCCGGACTGTGGTGCGTCAATGCCGGCTATGGCCACGACAGCATCGTCGAGGCGGCGGCCCGGCAGATGCGCGAGCTCCCTTACGCCACCGCCTATTTCGATCTCGGCTCGGAGCCGGCCATCCGGCTCGCCTCGGAACTGGCCGAGCGCGCGCCCGGCGATCTCAATCACGTCTTCTTCACGCTTGGCGGGTCGGACGCGGTCGACAGCACCATCCGTTTCGTCCGCTACTACTGGAATGCCAAGGGCGAGCCGCAACGCGACCAGTTCATTTCCATCGAACAGGGCTATCACGGCTCGTCGGTCGTCGGCGCGGGCCTGACAGCGCTCCCCGCCTTTCACGCCGGCTTCGGCATTCCCTTCGAATGGCAGCACAAGATCCCCTCCCCCTATCCCTATCGCAACCCGGTCGGCGAGGACGGCAACGCGATCATCGCCGCATCGCTCGCCGCGCTGAAGGCCAAGATCGAGGCGATCGGGCCGGAGCGGGTCGCCGCCTTCTATGCCGAACCGATCCAGGGCTCGGGCGGCGTCATCGTCCCGCCGAAAGGCTGGATCAAGGCGATGCGCGAGCTCTGCCGGGAGTACGGCGTCCTGTTCATCGCCGACGAGGTGATCACCGGCTTCGGCCGCACGGGGCCTCTGTTCGCCTGCACCGAAGAGGAGATCGTTCCCGATTTCATGACGACGGCGAAGGGGCTGACCTCGGGCTATGTTCCCATGGGCGCCGTGTTCATGGCCGATCATGTCTATAACGTCATCGCCGATGGCGCGGGCGCCTCGGCCGTCGGCCACGGCTACACCTATTCCGCCCATCCCGTCAGTGCCGCCGTCGCGCTTGAGGTGTTGAAGCTCTACGAAGACGGCCTTCTGGACAATGGCATCAAGGCCGGCGCCCGCCTGATGGCGGGATTGAAGGGCCTGAGCGACCACCCGCTCGTCGGCGATGTGCGTGGCCGCGGCATGCTTGCCGCCATCGAACTGGTGGTCGACAAGCAGAAGAAGACGCCGGTTCCAGCATCGGCGATGCCGGCACGGCGCATCTTCGACAGGGCGTGGGACAACGGCCTGATCATCCGTGCCTTTGCCAACGGGGTTCTCGGCTACGCGCCGCCGCTCTGCTGCACCGACGCCGATATCGATGCGATCATCGAGCGCACGCGTCGGACGCTCGACCAGACGCTGGACGATCCCGATGTCCGCCAGGCACTGGCATGACGGCGAAATATGTCGTGTCTCGAAATATCGCCGGGGCGGACGATTTCGCAATTTTGTGCCGCCCCCTCACGCCTTTTCGGCGAATCCAGCGCGGGGGAAGTGCCAGACTGCAGTTAAGACAAGGCCAGAAAGCCCGGATTTCCGGGCCTTCGAGAAAGGCCGACGCCCCGGACAGCACGGAATTTTGTTCTGTTCGACACATGCAATTCGGCCGTACGCAGAGGAGAGCCAGTCTTGGCCAGGGGCTTTAGCGAATTCAAATACTTGACCTTCGATGTGGTCGGCACGCTGATCAACTTCGAAGGCGGGATTACGACCTGCCTGGCGGGAATTGCCGCCGAGGCCGGTGTTTCGATCGATGACGAGGAAGCGCTGAGCCTCTACCGGCAGGCCCGTTACATGCCCGATGCCGGCCTGTTTCCCGACGATCTCGTACGTGTCTACACAGTCATCGCGCCGCGGCTCGGCCTCCCGACCGAGGAGAAATACGGCGTCCGCCTGCGGGATTCGGCCAGTGTCTGGCAAGACTTCCCCGACAGCGCGGCTGCATTGGCGGACCTTGCGAGGTCGCACAGGCTGATCGCCATGACCAATGCAAGGCGCTGGGCGCTCGATCATTTCGAAAAGCAGCTCGGATCGCCCTTTTTCGCCACCTTTACGGCCGACGATACAGGCACGGAGAAACCGGACCCGGCCTTCTTCCAGAAGGTCTTCGATTTCGTGGCCTCCCGAGGCGACAGCAAGGACGACATCCTGTACGTCGCGCAAAGCCAGTACCACGACATCGGCATATCCCGGGCACTTGGCTTGACCAATTGCTGGATCGAGCGCCGGCACGCCCAGAAGGGCTATGGCGGCACGATCGAGCCCGAGCGCTTCACCGCGCCGGACTACCATTTCACCTCAATGGCCGCATTGGCGGCGGCCGTGCGGGAAAGCCTGAAGGAACGAACCTGAGCCCAAGCCCGGAAAGCCGCAGCAAGACGCGCAACCCGGAAACAAACAGAAAGGGGAATGCTATGACCGACAAGATCACCAACTGGACCGGCGCAGACGATGCCATGGTCGAGAATGCCATCCGGCGGGGCGCGAGCCGCCGCGAACTTCTCAAGATGCTGTTGGCCGGCGGCGCCGCGGTTGCCGCGGGCAGCGTGGTGCTTGGCCGTGCCACCCAAGCCGTCGCCGCCACGCCGGTCTCCGGCGGCAATTTCAAGGCAGCCGGCTGGTCGTCCTCGACCGCCGACACGCTGGATCCGGCAAAGGCGTCGCTGTCGACCGACTATGTCCGCTGCTGCTCGCTCTACAACCGCCTGACTTTCCTCGACAAGGATGGCGTCACGCAGATGGAGTTGGCCGAAAGCTTTGACAGCAAGGACGCCAAGACCTGGACCGTGAAGCTGCGCAAGGGCGTCACCTTCCACGACGGCAAGGACCTCACCGCAGACGACGTCGTCTTCTCGCTGAAGCGCCATCTCGACAAGGCTGTCGGCTCCAAGGTCGCCAAGATCGCCGCACAGATGACCGGCTTCAAGGCGGTCGACAAGTCCACGGTCGAAATCACGCTCGCCGATCCGAATGCCGACCTGCCGACCATCCTGGCGCTGCATCACTTCATGATCGTTCAGGACGGCACCACCGACTTCTCCAAGGGCAACGGCACCGGCGCCTTCGTGCTGCAGACGTTCGAACCGGGCGTGCGCTCGGTGGTCACCAAGAACAAGAACTACTGGAAGTCGGGCAAGCCCTATCTCGACTCGTTCGAGTTCATCGCCATCAGCGACGACAGCGCCCGCGTCAATGCGCTGCTTTCCGGCGATATCAGTTTCGCCGCCTCGATCAATCCGCGCGCGATGAAGCTCATCGGCGGCCAGCAGGGTTTCGAACTGTCGAAGACGACCTCGGGCAACTACACCGACCTCAACATCCGGCTCGACATGGATCCGGGCAGCAAGGCCGACTTCGTGACCGGCATGAAGTATCTCGTCAATCGAGAGCAGATCGTCAAATCGGCGCTGCGCGGCCTCGGCGAAATCGGCAACGACCAGCCCGTCTCGCCAGCGAACATCTTCCACAATGCCGACCTCAAGCCGAAGGCCTTCGACCCGGACAAGGCGAAGTTCCACTTCCAGAAGGCGGGCCTGCTCGGCCAGTCCATTCCCGTGATCGCCTCCGATGCCGCGACCTCGTCGATCGACATGGCTGTGATCATCCAGGCCGCCGGCGCCGATATCGGCATGAAGCTCGACGTCCAGCGCGTGCCGTCCGACGGCTACTGGGACAATTACTGGCTCAAGGCGCCGATCCATTTCGGCAACATCAATCCGCGCCCGACGCCGGACATCCTGTTCTCGCTCCTCTACGCCTCCAACGCGCCCTGGAACGAAAGCCAGTACAAGTCGGAGAAGTTCGACAAGCTGATGATCGAGGCGCGCGGCTCGCTCGACCAGGCCAAGCGCAAGGAGATCTACGGCCAGATGCAGACCATGATCTCCGAGGAGGCCGGCACCATCATCCCGGCCTACATTTCCAACGTCGATGCCCTCTCCAGCAAGGTGAAGGGTTTGGAGGCGAACCCGCTCGGTGGCATGATGGGCTACGCAATGGCGGAATATCTCTGGCTCGAAGCCTGAGAGGCGCCTGCCGGGGACCGGACAGCCGGTCCCCGGCACCTATTGCGCAACATGGCTTGGCCGAACGCAACCGCAGGAGCGCTTCCATGAAGTCTGGGGTTCTCAACCTCGTGTTGAAGCGGCTGGCGATCGCGGTCGTCACGCTTTTGATCGTCTTGTTCGCCGTGTTTTTCGCCACCAGCATGCTGCCCGGCGACACCGCGTCGATCCTGCTCGGCCAGGCGGCCACCCCGGAAGCCGTCGCCGGCCTGCGCGAGGCCATGCATCTCAACGATCCGGCAATCCTGCGCTTCCTGCTCTGGCTTCTCGGCCTGCTCCACGGCGATCTCGGCACCTCCTATGCCAATGAGATGCCGGTCGCAGCGCTGATCGGCGGGCGCTTCGTCAACACCATGGAACTCGCCGGCATCACCACGCTGCTCTCGGTGCCGCTGGCGCTGACGCTCGGCATCACCGCCGCCATGTTGCGCGGTTCCCTCTACGACCGCATCGTCACCATTCTTTCGATCGGCGTCATCTCCGTGCCGGAATTCATGGTCGCGACGCTCGCGGTCCTGCTTTTCGCTGTCTATCTCAAATGGCTGCCGGCCCTGTCCTCGGTCAATGAGGCGCATACGCTGACCGACCTCGTGCGCATCTATGCCATGCCGGTGATCACGCTCACCTTCGTCATATCCGCCCAGATGATCCGCATGACCCGCGCCGCGGTGATCGAAACGCTTTCCACGCCCTATGTCGAGATGGCGCTTCTCAAAGGCGCCTCACGCGGCCGCATGGTGCTCAAGCACGCGCTCCCCAATGCGCTCGGACCGATCGTCAACGCGGTTGCGCTGTCGCTGTCCTATCTGGTCGGCGGCGTCATCATCGTCGAGACGATCTTCAACTATCCCGGCATCGCCAAGCTGATGGTCGATGCGGTCGCCACCCGCGACCTGCCGCTGATCCAGAGCTGCGCCATGATCTTCTGCCTCGGCTATCTCTTGCTCATCACCGTCGCCGACATCATCGCCATCATGTCTAACCCGAGGCTCAGGTGACGATGGCGCGTGTGGCAGCTTCCCGTCGGTCCTTCCTGGGCCACAGTTACAATCTCGTGGGCGTCGTGGCCGCGCTGGTCATCCTGGCGTGGACGCTGATCGCCATCTTTGCGCCCGCCATCATTCCCCATTCGATCGGCGATATCGTCGACGACGATTATTTCGGCCCGATGCGTCAGGGTCTGTGGCTCGGCTCGGACTATCTGGGGCGCGACATGCTCTCGCGGGTGCTGATGGGCGCGCGCTACACCGTCGGCATATCGCTCGCCGCCGTCGTCATCGCCTGCTTTTCGGGCGTGGTGCTGGGGATGATCGCGGCCGTCGCCGGCGGCTGGCTCGACACCTGCCTCAGCCGCTTCCTCGACGCCATGAACTCCATCCCCAGCAAGCTGTTTGGCCTTGTGGTCGTCGCCGCGGTCGGCTCGTCGATCCCGGCGCTGATCCTGACGCTCGCCGTCATCTACATACCGGGCGCCTACCGCTTCGCGCGGGCGCTCGCCGTCAACATCAACACCATGGACTTCATGACCGTCGCCCGCGTCCGCGGCGAAAGCATCGCCTATCTCATCGGGTCCGAGATCCTGCCCAACATCATCCGGCCGGTGCTGGCCGATTTCGGCCTGCGCTTCGTCTTCATCGTGCTCTTGCTCTCCGGCCTGTCCTTCCTCGGGCTCGGCCTGCAGCCGCCGCTCGCCGATTGGGGCGCGCTGGTGCGCGAGAACATTGGCGGCCTGCCCTTCGCCGCGCCCGCCGTCATCATTCCCTCCCTGGCGATCGCCAGCCTCACCATCAGCGTCAACCTGCTGATCGACAATCTGCCGCAGAAGATCAGGGATCGCGACGCATGACCAATCTCGTCGAGGTCAGGAACCTGAGGATCGAGGCGACGACCGACTCCGGACGCGTCGTCGAAATCATCAAGGGCGTCAGCCTCGACATCGCCGATGGCGAGATCGTCGCCCTGATCGGCGAGAGCGGCTCAGGCAAGACGACGGTGGCGCTCTCGCTGATGGGCTATGCGCGGCCCGGCTGCCGGATCATCGGCGGCGAGATCAACGTCAACGGCAAGAACATGGCGGCACTTTCCGAGAAGGAACGGGCGAAGCTGCGCGGCACCGACATTGCCTATGTACCGCAAAGTGCCGCCGCCTCCTTCAACCCTTCGTCCACCATCATGGAGCAGGTGATCGAGGTGACGCGCATCCACGGGCTGATGCCGCCCGAGCAGGCGCGAAAGCGTGCGGTCGAGCTGTTCAGGGCCTTGTCGCTGCCGGACCCGGAAGGGATCGGCGCGCGCTATCCGCACCAGGTTTCAGGCGGGCAATTGCAGCGGCTGTCGGCGGCCATGGCGCTCATCGGCGATCCCAAGCTGATGATCTTCGACGAGCCGACGACGGCACTCGACGTGACGACGCAGATCGACGTGCTGAAGGCCTTCAAGTCGGTCATGCGGGCTGGCGGAATTGCGGGTGTTTACGTTTCCCATGACCTCGCCGTCGTCGCCCAGATCGCCGACCACATCGTGGTGCTGAAGGGCGGCGAAGTGCAGGAGACCGGCACCACGGCCCAGATCCTTTCGGCCGCCCAGCACCCCTATACGCGCGAACTTTTGGCTGCCTTCGAGCCGAAGCCGCGGCAAGCGCATGCAGACGCGGATGCCGGCGCCAAGCCGTTGCTTCGCATCGACAATGTGACCGCCGGCTATGGCGCGGTGCGGGCTGACGGACTGCCGCTTATCCGCGCCGCCGATTCCGTCAGCCTGGTCGTCGAGAAGGGGCGCAACCTCGGCATCATCGGCGAATCCGGCTGCGGAAAATCAACGCTGGCGCGCGTCATCGCCGGCATCCATCCGGCGGCGGCCGGCGACATCATATTCGACGGCAAACAACTGGAGCGCGTCGCGGGCAAACGCAGCCAGGACCAGCTGCGCGAGATGCAGATCGTGTTCCAGTATGCCGATACCGCGCTCAATCCGGCCAAGCCTGTGGAGGACATCATTGCCCGGCCGCTGGCCTTCTATCACGGGCTCGACAGGCAGGCGCGCTCGAAGCGCGTCGACGAACTGCTCGATATGGTTCGCCTGCCGAGGACGCTGCGCTACCGCCGCCCGTCGGAGCTCTCGGGCGGCCAGAAGCAGCGCGTGAATTTTGCGCGCGCGCTGGCAGCTGATCCCAAGCTCATCATCTGCGACGAGATCACCTCGGCGCTCGACACGGTGGTGGCGGCCGCCGTGATCGAACTGCTCAAGGAGCTGCAGCGCGAGCTGGGCCTCTCCTACATTTTCATCAGCCACGACCTCTCCGTCGTCGAAGCGATCTGCGACGAGATCATGGTCATGTACAATGGGCAGCGGGTTGAACAGATCACGCCCGACAGGCTGCAAGCGCCGACCCACCCCTATTCGAAGCTTCTGTTCTCCTCCGTGCCGAAGCTCGATCCGACATGGCTCGACGGCCTCGTCCGCGACCCAGAGCTGGTCAGTCAGTACGGCCACCGCTGACGAGACGGTGGAACCTCACCTCGGAAACAGGCTGGGCAGTGGCATGTGCGCCTTGACGATGGGCGACTTCAGCACCACGAAGCTGAAATACTTGTCGATGCCGATATCCATGTCGGTCAGCCTCTCCATGATCGTCTGGTACTCGGCTATGCCGGCGGTCACGAATTTCATCAGATAGTCGTAGCCGCCCGACACGAGATGGCATTCGATGACCTGGTCGATCTTCTCGACGACGGCGAGAAAGCGGGCGAAGTCGACCTGGCGGTGATTCTTCAAGGTGATTTCGGTGAACACGGTCAGCGTCTGGCCAAGCTTGCCGATGTTGATCTGCGCGGAATAGCCCTCGATGTAGCCCTCCGATTGCAGTCTCTTGACCCGCATCAGGCACGGGCTCGGCGACAGATGCACCAGTTCAGCCAGTTCCACATTGGTGATGCGGCCGTTCTTCTGCAATTCGTACAGAATCTTGATGTCGATCCGATCCAGTTTCATGGCCGACTCCGCAGAACGCATGCCGCAGCACAAAATGCTGCCTTGCTTATAGACATTGACACTACCACAGCCCGTTGGCCTGTCCATCCAAGCGGATAGCGCTTTGAAACGCAGCGGCTCCCGATTTCGACCGCGTTGCCGGAATAAAATTCTGCTTCGGCCGCAACTGCGGCAGCGGCTGCCTGCGCAACACGGTAGATTGGCGCTTCAAGGCAGAGAGACCATGGGCGCGCCGCTACAGCAAATCGAGACGTCAAGCGAACTGCCGCGATCCGCGGACGCGGTGGTGATTGGCGGCGGCATCGTCGGTGTCTTCACGGCCTATTATCTGGCCAGGCGCGGCATGAAGGTCGCGCTTGTCGAAAAGGGACTGATCGGCGCCGAGCAGTCCTCGCGGAACTGGGGATGGTGCCGCCAGCAGAATCGCGACGCCCGTGAGCTGCCGATGGCGACCCGAAGCCTCGATTTGTGGGACAGTTTTGCCGCGGAAACCGGCGAAGACACCGGCTTTCGCCGCTGCGGCCTGCTCTATCTCAGCAATGACAATGCGGAACTTGCCGGCTGGGCGCGCTGGCGTGACTTCGCCAGGACGGCCGGCGTCACCACGCATATGCTCGACAGCGCCGGGGCCAGCGAGCGGGGTCGCGCCACCGGCCGGAGCTGGAAGGGCGGCGTCTTCTCGCCGACCGACGGCACCGCCGACCCGTCGCGGGCAGCCCCCTCGGTCGCCCGGGCCATCCTCAAGCTCGGGGGCACCGTGCACCAGAACTGCGCCGCGCGCGGCATCGAGACCGAAGGCGGACGCCTGAGCGGCGTGATCACCGAAAGCGGTACGATCCGGACCAAGCTGGCGGTCCTGGCCGGCGGCGCCTGGGCATCCTCCTTTTGCCGGCAGTTCGGTTTCCGTTTTCCGCAGGCGTCGATCCGCTCCTCGATCCTGTCGGTCTCGCCGGGCGCGGAGGGTCTGCCGGATGCGCTGCACACGGCGAAAATCTCGGCCACGCGTCGCGGCGACGGCGGCTACACCCTCGCCATAAGTGGACGCGGCCGCGTCGACGTGACGCCGCAGCAACTGCGCTTCTCCTCGCAATTCGTCCCGATGTTCCTGAAGCGCTGGCGCAGCCTCGCGCCGGGCGGGCTGCAGGGCGTACGCTCGGGCCACGAAACGCTCAAGCGCTGGCGGCTCGACCAGCCGACGCCGATGGAGCGGATGCGCATTCTCGATCCGCTCCCGGACCAGGCGACAATCCGCCTGACCCACGCCCGCGCGCTCGAACTTCTGCCCGACCTTCGAAAGACCAAGATAAGTGCTGCCTGGGCCGGCTATATCGACAGCACGCCGGACGGCGTGCCTGCCATCGGCGAGATCCATAGCGTTCCGGGTTTCTTCCTGGCCGCCGGGTTTTCGGGACACGGCTTCGGCATCGGACCCGGCGCCGGTCACCTCGTTGCCGATCTGGTGACCGGGTCGCAACCGATCGTCGATGCGACATCCTACGATCCGCGGCGCTTCGATGCTTCCGTGTGGGGGAAGGTCGCCGATTTCTAGGACGGGATCCTCATCCATGCGCGGTTCGCAATCGCATCAGTCTTCCCGGAGAAAGGCGCCGATAGGCGCAGGCCGTACAGGCGCCTGCCCGCGGAATCGACCGACATCGCTGGGGATACAACCGGCTTGCGCTGCTGCGAGTTCAACGGCCGCCAACTGGCAATACCGCCCCTGGCATCGTCCCATGCCGACACGCGACAACGACTTCACCCGGTTGGCCTCGCCGCCACCGAAATTCACACGTTGACGTACGGCTCCGGCAGTCACGTTCTCGCAGCGGCAGATGATCGCGTCGTCGGGCAGCGCCCGCATCATCTTGGCCGGCCAGGGAAAGGCGCTAGCCAGACCGTGCGCAAAGCGCTCGAGCCGCTTGAGCTTGCGCAGATCGGCGCTGGTGGCGGGCGCCCGATGTCCGAGATCGGCAAGACATGCCACCGCCGCCAGACGCCCCGCGATCTCCGCGCCGTCCGCCCCCAAAAGACGAACCCCGTCACCCGCAAGATAGACGCCATTGCCGGCGCGACCCATCTCATCGGTCTGTGGCAGCCATTGCTGCCACTGCTCATCATAGGTGAAGGCGCATCCCGCCAGGTCGGCGAGATGCGTCTCGGCGCGTAGATGCCAGCCCATGCCGATCGTGTCGCATGGCGTGAGGCGCTGCCTTCCGCCGGCGTCGCGCCAACACATCGCCGTGACACCTTGCCCGTCGGCCTCGATCCTTTCGAGGCTCACGCCTGCATGATAGCGGCCGCCGAGCCGCACCCGCAGGGCCAGACCGCGCAGCGTGACGAGCGGCCGGGCGGCAAGCTTCCAGAAGCCCCGTATCTGCTGACGCCAGGGCGAGGTGTCGAGCACCGCCGCCACTTCCGCTCCAGCCTTGACGAGTTGCGCGCCGACCAGCGTCAGCAGAGGCCCCGACCCCATCAACACGATGCGCCGCCCCAGCGCCACGCCCTGCGCCTTGAGCGCGATCTGCGCCGCGCCAAGACTGTAGACGCCGGCGCTCTGCCAGCCCGGAACCGGAGCGACACGGTCGGATGCGCCGGTGGCAAGGATCAGGCGGTCATAGCTGACTATCTGCACCCCGCCCTCCCCCAGCACGTGCAGCCGCCCCTCATGCACGGCGATGACCGAGCTCGCCGCGCAATGGGTGAGCCGCCCGTCTGCCACCAAGTGGTCGAACAGCGCATGCAGCGCGCGCGCTTTCGCCGCCTCCGACCCGTAGAGCTGCTCCGGCGTGCGGACGAACCCGTCAGGCGGGCGACGATAGATCTGGCCACCGACGCGATTGCCTTCGTCGATCACCATCGGATAGAGCCCCGCCTCGACCAGCGCCGCCGCCGCCCTTATGCCGGCGGGGCCGGCGCCGACGATCACGACGCGCGGCAACGAGGTGTCGCTCACGGCCAGCTCTCCGGTGGCGTAGTGCGCAGCCGCATGCCTTCCGTGACAAGCGTGGAGCATGCCCGCAGGCGCGGTCCTTCCTCCTGCCAGACCCAGCAATCCTGGCAGGCGCCCATCAGGCAGAAGCCGGCGCGCGGTTCCGGTCCGAACTCGGATGTTCGCAACGCGTGTCCCGACGCCAGCATGGCAGTCAGCACGGTGTCACCGGCCAGTGCAGTGCGCACCTGCCCGTCGAGAAAGAAATGCAGCTGCGCCCGATCGCGCTCGGCCAGCCGGACGATGCGGCCGGCAGTGATCATTCCGCGGCCTCGCGTACAGGGTGAGGACGCGGCAGTTCGGGGAACCGTTCGCAGACCGCATCGAAAGCCGCCTGGACGCCCTCCGGCCCCGAAAGTCCCTTCATGCGGCGGAAGATCTCCGTCTTGGTGAAGAAGCGCCAGTGGATCGGCAAATCCCCTAGTATGGCGGTGAGCCGGTCATAGGCCGCCGGCGTCCACTGCGCTTCGTAGCCGTCGCGCTCCGGACCGAAATGGAAATGGCCGGCGGCCGGCTCGTGATGCGCGCGCCGCCTTTCCGTCGCCTGCTCATCGACCTCGCCTTCGCGAATGACGACACCATAGTCACGTTCGGCCGCTATCGGCGAAACGTAGCCGCGCCGCACATCCTGCGCGACCTGCCAAGGCTCGCGTTCATACGGATCGCCGCGCCCGCCGCCTCCGGCAGAGCGGATCTCGAGCACATCGCCGGGCTGCAGCACCGCGGTGTCGATATTGCCCAGCCGCCGCTCATGCTCGCTCCCCGGATTGACGATCATGTCGGACAGGCCGGCGGCCTTGCCGCCCAGCACACCCCAGGGACGGAAGAAGCTGCGGTCACGGTTGCGCGCCGTGATCCTGGAGTCGGGAGCAAAGACGCGGAAGGCCATCTCGGTCGCCAGCCCGCCGCGCCAACGCCCCGCCCCGCCACTGTCCCTGGCGAGCCCATATTTCAGGAATTCGACCGGCGTCTCGGTCTCGGTGATCTCGATCGGCGTGTTCTTCAGATAGGCGGCATCCGCGCCCGATCCGTTGGTCCCATCGCGATGCGGCATCGCCCCGCCGCCGCCCACCACGGGGTTCACCGCCGTGATGACGGTCCGGCTGGTGCGCTCGTCCGTAGTCATAACGTTGACGATGCAGTTGTTGCCGGCGGGTGCTGCTGGCAGGCGCTCCGGCACGGCTTGCGAGAAGGCGCCGAAAATCACCGATCGCAGCCGGGCGCAGGTGAGCGAGCGCATGCCCACGGCGGCGGGATGCACCGGGTTCAGCACCGAGCCTTGCGGCGTGATGCAGGTGAACGGCCGGGTCAGGCCCGTGTTGAGCAGGATCTTCGGGTTCAGCGTATAGAGCACGTAGTAGACGCCCACCAAAAGCATGGTGTGACGCGGATCGCCGCCCGAAGGCACATTGAGCGAGGACCCGAGCTGCGGATCTGAGCCGGTGAAGTCGAGCACCGCCTCATCACCCTTGATCGTCAGCCTCAGCTTCAGCCGGCACGGATTGGCCTCGACCGAATCCTCGTCGGCATAGTCGGCGAATTCCCAGGTGCCGTCGGGCATGGCGCGCAGCACGTCGCGCGCCTGCGCCTCGGCATGGTCGAGAAGTGCTGCAACGCCCTCGATGAAGCCGGCCTTGCCGAACTTCCGCACCATCGCCTGGATCTTGCGCTCGCCGGTGTTGAGCGCGCCGACCAGCGCCTTGATGTCGCCGATGTTGAGGTCGGGCTTGCGCACATTGGTGCTCATGATCCGCAGGATCATCTCGTCGAAGACCCCTTCCCGCACCAGCTTCATCGGCGGAAAGCGGATGCCTTCCTGATGGATTTCGGTCAGCGCCCGGCTGAGCGAGGCCGGCACCGCCCCGCCCATATCGGTGTTGTGGATGTGCCCTCCGGTCCAGGCGACGATCTCGCCATCGACGAAGACCGGCTTCCACAGATGCGTGTCGGGTGCGTGCGTGGCGACGTGGCCGGAATAGGGATCGTTGGTGAAGGCAACGTCGCCCGGCCGGTAGTCGTCGACCATCGCGATCGCGCGGTGATAGGAAAGCCCAGGATACCAGGTGGCGCCAAGTTCCATCGGCACGGCGAAGGTCGCTCCCGAACGATCCATCAGCATCACCGTAAAATCCTGCGTCTCCTTGACAAAGGCGGAGTGCGCGGTGCGATGCAGCGTGTGGGCCATGTTCTCGGCGGCCGCGCGGGCATGGTTGGCCAGAACCTGCAGGTTTGTGCGATCAAACATGGCGTCACTCCGCGAAGGTCAGCAGAAGGTTGAGATGGCGGTCGACCCGTGCCTGCGCTCCGGCTGGAATGGCGAAGGTGGTGTCTTCCTGAACGACCACGGCAGGCCCGTGGAACATGCTGCCCGAGACGAGGGTCTGCCGGTCGTGCAGGTCGACGGTTTCGACGCTCGCGCCCGTGTAGACCGGGAGCCGGCGCGCCGGGATGGCCGCAATTTCCACTTCTTCGGTCTCCGGGAGGGAGAGTTTCGGCCCGGCGCCTATGGCGGACAGCCGGACGTTCACAAGCTCGATCTCGCCGTCCGGATCGTGGAAATCGTAGAGCTGCTGATGGGTGATGTGGAAGGCCTGCGCGATGGCGCCTGCATTGCCCTCCATCAGCCATTCCGGCAGAAGGACAACCTCGATCTCGTAACTCTGCCCGACATAGCGCATATCGCAGGACAGGTTGAGTTCCGCTGCCGCATCGTGCCCCTGCGCCGCGAGCCAGTCGCGGCCCTCCTGTGCAAGCGTCTCGAAGGCCTCGCGAATCCCGCCAAGCGCCACGGCCGACAGCGGGCTGAAGATGGTGCGGATGAAGTCGCCGCGCAGATCCGCCACCAGCCCGCCGAGCGCCGACACCACGCCGGGACGGCGTGGCGCCATGACACGCTTCATGCCAAGCTCGCGGGCAAGGAAGGCGCCGAGCATCGGACCGCCGCCGCCAAAGGGCATCAGCGTGAAATCGCGCAAGTCCACCCCGGCGCGCGAGGCGAGTTTCTCGACCTCGACGAACATCTCCGACACCGCGATATCGAGGATCGCCTGCGCCGTCTGCTCGACCGGGCGGCCGAGCCGGGCGGCAAGCTCGCCGATGGCGCGATGTGCCAGTCCGGTGTCGATCCTGAGCTGGCCGTAGGCCATCTCGCTGTGACCGAGCCATCCACACACGACCATGGCGTCCGTCACCGTCGCCTGCTCACCGCCACGGCCATAGCAGGCCGGCCCCGGTGTCGAACCGGCCGATTCCGGCCCGACCCGCAGCACCCCTTGCGCGTCGACAGTGGCGATCGAGCCGCCACCGACACCGATCGAACTGACCGACACGGAGGGGATATGCAGCGGGAATTCGCCGATAAGCTCGCCGGTGCCAAACTGCGGCTCGCCATCGATGATAAGCGCGAAGTCGGCCGAAGTCCCGCCAATGTCGAGGGTAAGGATCTTGTCCTCTCCGGCTTGGCGCGCCAGCCACGAGGCGCCGATGACACCCGAGGCCGTTCCCGACAAGAGCATGTTGACGCAGGCGCGCTTGCCCTCGGCGGCGTTCATCAACCCGCCATTCGACTTGGTCAGCATCGGACGTGCCGGCACGCCGCGGCCCTTCAGCCGCTCTTCCAGTGCCGTCAAATAGCCGGAGACGCGCGGATGGACATAGCCGTTGAGGATGGCGGTCGAGCTGCGCTCATATTCGCGGATGACTGGCCAGACTTCCGCGGAAGAGAAGACGAACAGATCGGGCGCAAGACGGACGATCGCCGCCTTGACCGAGGCTTCCTGCACGGCGTTGCGCCAGGAATGGAGGAAGCAGACGATGATGCCATGCGCCCCGTTCGCTTTCGCCACCGCGACCGCGCTTTCCACGGCCGCCATATCAGGCGCCTGGGATTCGCTGCCGTCGGCGCGCATGCGGGCCGGGATGCCGAACACCATGTCGCGTGAGATCAGCGGATCAGGCCGCGCGCAGAACAGCGAATACATGTCCGGCATGCGCAGCCGCGCGAGTTCGATGACGTCCTCGAAGCCGGCATTGGTGAACAGCGCCAGCGGCGCGCCCTTGCGCTGGATGATGGTGTTGATGCCGACAGTCGTGCCATGCACGAAACGCGTCATGCGGGCAGGATCAAAGCCTTCGCGCTCGGCGAGAAGGGTGAGGCCCGTCATCAGCTCGGCACCCGGATCTTCCGGCGTCGTCAGCACTTTCAGCGAGGCGACGCGACCGGAATTGGCTTCGAGCGCGCAAAAGTCGATAAATGTGCCGCCGATATCGACGCCGACCTTCCAGTCGGCTTCGTTCCGCGCCTCGTCCGCCGCGATGGCACCATCCATGATACGTCCCTTCTTGTCTGCCAACCAAAGCTGACACGACAGGATGGCCGGGGTCCAAGACGTATGATGAGGAACGATATAAGTCTTGCTTATGCCCCCTTCTTGCTTATGCCCCCTTCTTGCTTATGCCCCCTTCTTGCTTATGCCCCCTTCTTGCTTATGCCCTTGTCTTGTCACCGCCCAGCACGACGGAACAGGCCGCGCGGATCTGGTCGCGCATCATCTCATCGGCCCGCGAAAGTGCCCGTGTGCGCGAGGTGAGCAGCGCGATCGGAAATTCCGGCGCATTCGCCAGCGGCCGGACGGCAAGCCCGGCAAACTGATGCCAGGGCAGCAGCGCGTCGACAAGCGCGACACCCAGGCCGGCCTGGACGAAGCCGACGGCCGAGATGGAGACATCGATCTCGAGCGACGGCGAAAGCGCCACGCCCTGCGCACGGGCCGCGTGGGCCAGTTCGTCAGCGGGACGTGTGTTGCCGCGATAGGATATCAAGTCCTCGCCGGCGAGATCGGCGAGCGTCAGCTCGGTTTTCCCGGCCAATACATGCCCGGCGGGCAGCAGGCAGGCGAAACCGACGCTGCCGATCACTTCAGCCTCGATATCGGGAGGCAGGCGGTCGTCCAAGGCCACGCCAAGACTGGCATCGCCAGCGCGCAGCATGTCGACGATGGCGGCGATCGGCGCCATATGGGAGCGCAGCAAGATGTCGGGATGCTGCGCCCGAAAGCTGGTGAACGCGCGCGGCAAGATCGCCATGGCCGGCGGCGGTGAGGCCGCGACCCGCACCAGCCCCGTCCGGCCCAAACGCAGGTCGGTGGTCTTGCGGCGCAAGCCCTCCAGCCCCGCCGACAGCCGCTCGGCATCGGCGAAGATTTCGAGCGCCTCCGGGGTCGGCCGCAGCCGGCCCTTCACCCGCTCGAACAGCGTGAAGCCGAGTTCGTCCTCGGTGTGGAGCAGGATCTGGCTGAGCGCGGGCTGGGAAATGTTCAGCATCCGCGCCGCGGCGGTCACGGTGCCCGCGCGCATGACGGCGATGAACACTTCGAGCTGCCGGGCCCGCATGGCCACTCCATAGGTTAAGCTTATGGTTCTTGTCCAAACCCATCTTTGACGCAATGAAGCGGTGCCGACAAGATCGGCGCCGTCAGGGATCATCCCTTTGGCACAGGGAATAACCATGGATGTGATCGTGCTGGGCGGCGGACTGATGGGGACGGCTTGCGCCTATTTCCTCGCCAGGCGCGGCGCACGCGTGACGCTGATCGAGCGCAACCGGATCGGCATCGGCGCGACCGTCGCCTCCTTCGGCAACATCCGGCGCACGGGACGCCATCTGTCCCAGCTTCCGCTGGCCCATCGGTCGCTGCGGCTGTGGGGCGAAGCCGAAAAGATGCTTGGCCGCGACGTGGAATTCCGCGCCACTGGTCATATCAGGCTGATCTTCGATGAAGGAAGCCTTGCCGACATGCGGGCCCATGCCCAAGCCGCACGGCCCTGGGGGCTCGAGCTGGAAGAACTTGGCCCGCGTGAGGTCCGTTCCCGTTTTCCCGGCCTCGGCCCTGACGCGGTCGCCGCATCGTTCTCTCCGCATGACGGCAGCGGCAATCCGCGGCTGATCGCACCCGCCTTTGCCGACGCGGCCCGCAAGCTCGGCGCGGAAATCATCGAGGACGCTGAAGTCGACACGATCAAGCACTCGGGTTCCGGTTTCCTTGTCACCACTTCGAAAGGCGCATTCGCCGCCGAGTGCCTGCTCAACACCGCCGGTGCCTGGGGCGCACGCATCGCCGCGCGGTTCGGGGAAGAGGTCCCGCTCGACGCCCGGGGTCCGCAGATGGGGGTGACGGAGCCGCTGCCGCATCGGATCCTGCCTGTGGTCGGCATCTGGACGCGCGACAAGCACCATGGCGCCTATCTGCGCCAGGTCGAGCGGGGCAACATCGTCTTCGGCGGCGCGGCCGAAAGGGTGCCGGTGGACCTCGATCCGGGCCATGCGGTCGCCGACCCGATGCGCCTCCCGTTGCAACTGCGCGCGGTCACACGGCTGCTGCCGGCAATCGCGCAGGTCGCGGTCATCCGCACCTGGTCCGGCTGCGAGGGCTATGTGCGGGACATGCTGCCGGTCATGGGAGGCTCGGCGACGACGCCAGGCTTGTTCCACGCCTTCGGTTTCTGCGGGCACGGCTTCCAGCTCGGTCCGGGCGTGGGCGACGCCATGGCCGAACTCATCATGACCGGCCGTTGCGAAACGCCACTTGACGATTTCAGGATTGATCGCTTCGCCCGCGCAGGTTTCGCGATGAGTGCTTTCGCGAAGGACGGTTCAGTTCGAGCCTCCGGCTGCGCCGGGCTTGGCAAAGCGTCTGGTTGGTCAGCGAAAATCTGACTGGTGTGGCGTTTCGACCAAGCGCATAATTGCCAAGCCTGCGCAGCGTTGAACTTGCGCCGCAAGGACAGGAGGCCGGCAATGAGCACAGCTCGCGAAAAGGTCGACCGTCAGCGCCGCCGGCTGCTCGGCGCGGTCGCTCTTGCGGCTGCCGGCCAGTTCGGCATGCCGGTCGTGTTCGGCGCGCAGGCAACCGGACAACTGGACGCGTCCTTCGGCCCGCTGAAGCAGGTCGATGCCGGCGTGCTCAAAATCGAGTATGCCGAGGCCGGTCCGTCCGACGGCCCGCCGGTCGTGCTCTTGCATGGCTGGCCGTACGACATTCACAGCTTCGTCGACGTTGCACCGATGCTTGCATCGGCGGGGCATCGCGTGCTGGTACCCTATCTGCGCGGCTATGGGGGAACGCTCTTTCGTTCCGCCGGGACATTTCGCAACGGCGAGCCCGCGGCGCTCGCCGTCGATCTCACCGCCTTCATGGATAGTCTCAAGATCAAAACCGCGGTCCTGGCGGGCTTCGACTGGGGCGCCCGGACAGCCGACATTGTCGCCGCGCTCTGGCCCGAGCGCGTCAAGGCGCTGGTTTCCGTCAGCGGCTACCTGATCGGTAGCCAGGAGGCCGGCAAGATGCCCCTGCCGCCGCAAGCCGAGTTCGAGTGGTGGTACCAGTTCTACCTCGCAACGGAACGCGGCCGTCTTGGCTACGAGAAAAACCGGCGCGATTTCAACGAGCTGATCTGGCATCTCGCTTCGCCGAAATGGGCATTCGATGACGCCACCTACGCGCGTAGCGCGGCGGCCTTCGACAACCCTGATCACGTCGACATCGTGGTCCACAACTACCGCTGGCGGCTCGGCCTGGCCGAAGGCGAGGCCGAGTACGCCGAAATGGAGAAACAACTGGCCACCGCCCCGACCATCGGTGTCCCGACCATCACGATGGAGAGCGACGCCAACGGCGCGCCGCATCCAGCGCCGAGTTCATACGCCAAGATGTTCACTGGCAAGTATGAGCATCGGCAGATCGAGGGAGGTGTCGGGCACAACCTCCCTCAGGAGGCGCCGAAGGCCTTTGTCCAGGCCGTTCTTGACGTCGCCGGTTCGTGAGGCCGTCCGCCCAGCCGTGACGGCGTGACCATGATTTCGCCCCAGCGAGGTGGCCGACGTTCTGTCGGACAGGCGGCACGTGGCTGAACTGGACGAACTGCGAGAGACTCATCCTGCCTTCGGCAATCTCGTGAGATTGGGCGGTCAGGGAGCGTGACGCACATCGTCCGAAGTATCGCTGCTCTGGTGAATATTAGCGCATTTGATAGTATCGCTCCCACGCCGCCAGCCAAGGCACCCGTAGCATGTCGGAAAAGCCTCGAGTAGAGCCTCCAATCGTGGCCCTTACCAACAGCGTCGTGAGCAGGGACGACAGTAGTGTGTCCGACGTTCGCAGCGAGCGGCGCGTTATGACAGCTCTCTGTTATGATCTGGTCGGATCGACCGACCTGCTCGCAGCTCTGGATATCGAGGACTATGACGAACTGGAGTCGGCCTTTCGGCGTGAGGCAAGACAGGCAATCTCATCGTATTCGGGCGTTGTCGTGATGGAAGCCGGCGACGGTGGTGTCGCACTTTTTCCAGCAGAGATGGAGGCAAAGGACGCGGCTTCGCAGGCGATCCGGGCCGGGCTCGAAATCATTGAAGCGTGCAAGCGGGTCGGGCTGGAGAAAGACCATACGGACCTACATGTTCGGGTCGGGATCGCTACATCCATGACCCTCGTTCACGAGGACGGCGGTAACACGGCGCATGCCAGCGTCACTGGCCCTGCTTTGGCCATGGCGACGCGGCTTCAGGCCATGGCTCAGCCGGATGCAATATTGGTGTCCGACGAGACCCGAAATCTGGCGCGGCGGTCCCACGTTTTCAGTTTTCGTGGCATTCACGTTATTAAGGGTTTCGCGGAGCCGGAGCGGACCTGGCGTGCCATCAGCCACAAGCGGGACGTCGACCGCTTCTTCGCCTTCGGGCGCTTGAACAATACGTTTATAGGCCGTGGGGACGAACTGGCCACCATCGCCGCATGTTGGCGCGATGCTGTCGCCGGCAAGGGCGGCGTCATTTTGGTTCAGGGTGAGGCCGGTATCGGCAAGTCCCGGCTGCTTTATGAAGTCCGCAAGAGGACACGCTTTCAGCGGGCAAAATTGCTGCTTTTTCAATGTCAGCCAGGCGGCTCTCACTCGGCCCTTTATCCTCTGCTGCAAAATGTTCGCAGTGAGCTGGCTGGCAAAGAGGGGCGGCTGGAGACCTCAGACGTAGCGAAGGTCTTCGGAAATCAAAGCGTTCACGATGACGAAGTGGTCGACATCTTCTCGTTTCTGCTTGGGGCTGAGGGATCGAACCCCACTCTGAAAGAGGCTGATCTCAAGGTCATCCGGGAGAAAGCCACCTGGGCGGCGCGCAGAAGCATCGAAGCCATATGCAAACGCGGACCACTCATCCTGGTGGTCGAAGACATACATTGGATCGACCCCACATCGAGGCAATTACTGGAGGAAATTGCACTCTTCATTCATCGGCTGCCCGCGCTTCTCATAATGACTGCGCGACCTGGATCTGAGACTTATTCAGAGTTCCGGGACGTGTCGAATATCACTCTGAAGCCGCTCGATCGCGAGGAAACGCGACAGGCAATCATCGCCATGCGGCCGGAAATTGGGTCAGCCACGCACTCGGAACTCGTTAGCATGGTGGAGGAGGTAACCGGGGGCGTGCCTCTCTTCATCGAGGAAATCTGCCAATGGATCGCCGAAAATGCAGCCTCCATAACGGATCGCCTTGCGCCAGCCGGCTCATCAAGCCGAATATCGGTGTTTGAAGGCATCGTTGAAGCCAGGCTGGAAGCCTTGGGCCCCGCAAAGGATGTGGCACGAGCGGCAGCCGTCGCCGGCAATCGTTTCAATCTGGAATTGCTCCGCAAGCTGCTGCCGGAATACAGTGACGAGACGATCAGGAACGCACTGGACACCCTCATCGAGGCGGAATTCCTCATCCGGGTCAGGCCTTCCGGCGAGCCCGACTATGGATTTCGTCACGCTCTGATCCGAGAGACAATCTACAATGCACTGCTGCGGAGGAGACGGCAGACCCTTCATCAGTCGCTTTTCTCCACCGTCGGCCGCGACCGAAATCTGGCTCCCTGGCTGGGTACGGCTGAACTGGCGGAGCATGCTGAACGCGCTGGCCTTATCGAGGAAGCGATCGATCAGTTCATCGCAGCCGGCCGGGAAAGCTACGTCCGCTCTGCAATGGCCGAGGCGAGACAGATTCTCGACCATGCCATGACCCTTTGCCAGCGAGTGAGAAGGCCGGACAAGCAGGACGTTTTGCGCCTCGCCGCGATGATGCCGCTCGGGCCGATACTTACAGCCACGGAAGGTCCAAACTCGCTGCCGGCCCGCAAACTTTACGAGGACGGGGTAGAGATCGCCAGGCGGCGGCCACTCGCCGAGCGTGCGAAGTGGTTTCCGATCTACTGGGGTTGGTGGTTCACCGACTCCACCATCGACGGGGAGCGCGCACGGACCGTCCTCGCCGACCTGAGGGATGTCGACGACCCCGAAGTGCAGTTTCAAGCCAGACACTGTGTCTGGGCGATCGAATTTAATCTTGGGCATCACAAGAACTGTGTCGCAGCGGTCGACGAAGGACTTGCGCTCTATGGGACAGGCCAAAGGGCAGGAGATGCCACTCTGTTCGGCGGCCATGACGCCAGGGTCTGCGGCCTGTCGCACAGGGGTCTCTCTCAGTGGTTTACCGGCCGGGCCGCAAGCGCAGTTCGGTCGTTGGCTGAAGCCAGGCGCTGGGCAATGCAAACGGCGCATGTTGGTAGTATCGCCCATGCCTACATCAACGAAGCGATGCTTGATTGCTATCGCCGAGATTTCTCGGCGCTGCGCGGCGTCATCGCCGATATCCGCGAATTGACGAAGCGCCACCATCTGCCCTCCCTTGCCGCCTTGGCGCAAATTCTCGAAGGCTGGTGCGAAGGAAATGCTGCTCGGGTTGAGCAAGGCAGGGACCAGATCAAGGAGGGTCTCGCGATCCACGGCGAACTCCAGACGCCGGAAGACTATCCTGTCTACTACGGCATGCTGGCGGAGCTTCTGGCCCGGACAGGCGAGACTGACGAGGCCCTCAGGCTTGTCTCTTCCGCGGCTGCGGAAGCCGAAGCAGGCGGCAGCCTTTCTTGGCTCGCCGAACTCTATCGGCGAAAGGCACATCTGCTTCTACTGAGAGGTTCCTCGGGCACGGATGTTGTTGCCGCGCTCTCCAAAAGCCTGGCTACCGCCGATGAGCAAAATGCGGTGCCAATCCTGCTCAATGCATATGAGATGCTCAGGACATGGGGCGTATCGGAGGAATTATCCCGGCAGTACCGTGGGCGCGTCGCCTTGGCGAAATCAGCCATCGAGCAGGGCGCGGCGTTGTTCGTCAATCTAGAACCAAGCCTGCGCCGCTAGCCGCGCGGCTGGGAGATCGGGAAGCCTCCATGCTGGAACGGTACGAGCGCTCGGGTCCTCCGCCGCGCGAAGCGCTCATGCGGCTAATGGCGATGCGCGAGCTCTTGGGCATCACACGGATTGCAGACATCACAGGCCTCGACGTGCTCGACATACCCGTGGTTCAGGCGGTCAGGCCTTTCTCCCTTTTAAATTCCGTTTCGCAAGGCAAGGGACCGACCATAACCGAAGCTGCGGTATCGGCCATTCTCGAGGCCGCGGAGTCCTGCTTTGCCGAGCGCTTGACGCACTACGACCCCATAGCGGCCTCCGCAGACTCCCTGAATATTCCTCCTGAAAGATTCGAAGCCCATCTCCAGCCTGGTGTCGACGCGGGCTGGCGCAGCAGGGACATAGCTTGGATTCATGCCGAGAATATCCTCAAGGGTGGCTTGCAGGATTGGGTCCCATTCGAGCTTGTACACACTGCCTACGTGTTCCCGCCGCGGCCCCACGAGGAAATCTTCGCTTCATCGACGTCTGGCCTGGCGGCCTCCTTCAAGGAAACGGACTCTATCCTGCACGGGATAATGGAATGCATCGAGCGCGACGCACTCACGCGGGCGGAGCGAATCCATGGCTTTTTCCAGCGCCGTCGAATTGACCCAAGAACGATCGACGATCCGACAGTTGCGGGCCTTCTCGAAAGTCTGGAAGCCAAAGGCCTGCTGGTGGGGCTTTGGCACGCCCCCTCGCCGCTGGGACTACCGGTGATCTGGTGCCATCTCATGGAGGATCGGCCACCGGAAACTGCAATTCTTCACCATCCGGCAGAGGGCTCGGCGGCAGGTTTCGATGCCGCGTCCGCGATCGTTCACGCAATCTACGAGGCGGCGCAGTCGCGATTGACGGCGATCTCCGGCGCCCGTGATGACCTGACGCGTGTGTCCTATCCAAGATATCCCGATTGGCAAAAAATTGCGGCGCACCGACGCCTCCTGTCAGACGGCCCTCGCGACGTCCATTTCCATGCGATTGCCGGACAGAACTACCCCAGCGCGGGAAATAGGATGTCCGCCCTTCTCGCACAGATCGAGGGCGCAGGAATCGACGCGGTGTACATGATCCAACTCGATACGAGGCCGCTCTGCGACCTATCGGTCGTCAGGATCGTCATACCGGCCTTAAGGCCGCTGTTGCATGGCTAGGCAAATGCGTCCCAAGCTGGTCTTCTCCGGTCCCACCGTGTCACAGGGCGAGGTGCTGGAAATCGTGGAGGCGATCTGCCTTCCGCCGGCTGTGCAAGGTTCGATCATTGCGGCTGTGCAGCATTTTGATCCGAGCGCGATAGTCATCATCGACGGCGGCTTTCAGTCGGAGCCGGCGGTCAGGCACAAGGAAATCCTTTGGGCAATAGCGAAAGGTGTTCCGATAATCGGCGCAGCGAGCATGGGGGCACTTCGCGCCGCGGAACTCTTTCCATACATGCAGGGCGTGGGGCTCATCTACCGGTGGTATCGTCGTTTTGCGTTTGCGCCTGACGATGCAGTGGCCGTGCTGCACGGACCATGGGAGGTAAATTCCGCGCCCATAACCCACGCGCTGATCGATCTTCGCATGACGGTTCGCAGGGCGTGCCGTCGAGGCATTATTTCGGCTGAATACAGAGCCAGCCTGGAGCGCGCCGCGCAAGCTCTCAATTTTCGCCAGCGCACGCTCGACCGCATGGTCGGTGACGCCTTGTCATGCGAAGGTGATCTCGTTGTCGAGAAATATCAGGAGATCCTCGCCGCAACATTCGTTCAGCAAAAGAAGCAGGATGCGCGCGATGCACTCCGGCTATTGCATCACGGCTTATTGAAGGAGCCCGCCCCCCTGCCGGATTTCCAATTGACGGCGGCTTTCTTTAAGGATCTCGACGAAGCCGGGTTAGAGATTTGAGAGCATCAGGGCGAGAATTCTCAATGTCAACATACGATGCGTTTGGCATTTTGCTAATGTATTAAAAATTGCTAATGTATTAGAATGAGAGGGGCTGAGCTAATAGGAACGCTCGATCGATCCAGCGACCAAAGTCGTTCCGTCGGCACGCGCTTCCTTCTATTCCCCCAGGTGCCCCACCTTGCCGACTACGGCACACCAGAGACCGTCTGGATATCGACCCCGCCGGGCCGGTTACGCGCCGGTCCGGAGGACCACCGCATCTATGTCCGCGATCCGCTTCTCGACAAGGAACCTTACGAGTATCCCTATCTGCCGCCCTTCGTTGGCGAGGCCTTCCCGCCTGCGGAACCCGCCTACGACGGTCACTTCGACCAGATTTCATTGAATTCACGTCAGTTCCTGGCGGCACACGCCTTCGGGGCAGTCAGCAGGGTCCTGGACATCTGGGAGAGCTACCTTGGGCGGCCGATTACCTGGTACTTCGCCGAAACCTATGAGCGGCTGGAGATCATTCCGTGGGTCGACTGGAACAACGCCCAATCTGGCTACGGTTATCTGGAACTCGGCGTGGACAGGGCGCCCGACGGCCGAACTTATCCCTATGCCCTCAACTTCGATACGATTGCGCATGAGGTCGGCCATGCGATTCTGTTTTCCCTTTTTGGGGTGCCGGCAAATGGCTTGAAGACCGGCGACTTCGCGTCGTTCCATGAGGCGAGCGCCGACATAACGTCGCTTCTGTCCTTCCTGCATTTCGACAGCGGCCTCGACCGGCTGCTCCGCCACTGCGACGGCAACCTCCTCGTCCTGAACGAGCTCAACCGCATTGCCGAACTGATCGGCGACCGGCAGATTCGCCTCGCCAGCAATTCGCGCCGCATGTCTGAAGTCTCCGACGAAATTCATGACAGGTCGCGGCCCTTCACGGGGGCCGTATTCGATACGATCGTCGACATCTACCACGCGAATCTCGTGGGTGATGGACTAGCCGACGGGCGGCTTCTCGATATCGATATTAGAGATATCGACGAGGCCGCCATGCACCGCATCTCGAATTTCACGGCGCTGGCCTTCCGTGCCAGGCCGTTCCTGTTCAAAAGCGCGCTGACCCGGGCGCGCGACGATGTGGCGCTGACCCTTGCCCGGACCTGGTCCAGCCTCGACGCAGACGATCTGACCTTTGAGAATGCCGCGATGGCCATTGCCGAAGCCGGCAGCCGCATCGCGCCGGCGCTGGGCGCCAAGTTCGAGGAAAACTTCAGGTGGCGAGAAATTTCATGAACTGAATTGCCGAAGCGAGGAGAAGCATCATGAGCGACGACTATCACCGTCCTACATATACGACGACCGATTTGCACGGAGCGTTCAATGCAACGCAGGTGCGGCTCTACGGGGTTCCTGGAGTACCAAAGCCAGAAGACAAAAATGAATTTGGAGATATAAACACTATTGTAAAAGAAGGTCAGTACGCTATGACTTTTTCCAAATTGGCGGAAAGCACTCCTGACAATAATTATGAAGAATTGCTGCAAATGATAAAAACAATGTTCGAAAATCAAGGAATTACCAAGCAAGAAAGTTCTTACGTTTTTATTAAATCTGTATTAGATAATTATATGTTACTTTTAAGTGCGATCGACACACAACCAACTAAGAAAGATTCGAAGAAATATAGCTGTGGAGTAATTTTCGGATATGCGTACGAGGGGCACACATACGATCTACCAAAACCAAAGATCATGTTGATACCGGCACCTCCGCTACAGATACCCGGCGATGATTCCGGATATGATCTTAAGAAAGACTATTACAGGGTCTGGATTGTCGATAAGCTTGACCAATGCGTCGAATTCGAAATGAACCAGGGCTTTGTCGAACAGCTTGTTCTGGAGGCGAACCTTCCCGGCAAGCGCTCGCCGACCATGTATGCTGCGAAGCAGGCGCTCGGGCACCGCAGTGGCAGGCTGACTGAGTAGCGGTAGATCCTGCTGCTTCGCGGGCCGTCGAGGGGTTGTGTCTGCCGGCCCGAGCTTGGTGCAGTCGGAAACGACAACTTCGTGGAGCTTGGGGCGTCGAGCTGGCTGCGGCGCTGTCCAATCAACTTCGGAGCTTGGCACCATGGGCTCGGTCCGGGTCGCTTCGCGGCAAGAACCGACAGCAATTTTCATCAGCAAAATCAACGGTCATGGCGGGCCCGGAAGGACGAAGGGCCAGTCGAACGCCTCTACCGCGATTGAATAAGCCTTAATGCGATCGCTGCGCCCCGCCAAGGTTTCGTACACAAGGAAACGACGCTCGCGATCGGTTGCCTGAAAGTCCGCACTGCTCAGAACACGCGCCAGTTGGGCCTTGCGGTCGTCGGGTGGAGAAACGTGCCCCTTCCTGTGCGTGCAATTTCGGGCCAATCGATCCCTCGTCCATCTTCACACCGCCGCCGACTCGTCCACGCGAACACGAGGGAGCGGCCGGTAATGAGGGGAACCTTCAGGATAGGGCCTTCCTCACTCCAGTCCTGCAGCGGCGATCCTGAAACTGACGGATGCGTCTTCAATACAATCTACAAAATTGTCGGGAAAACCGCGCCCTTGCCGTGCTTAAAATCGCACTCCTTGACAACTCTCAAGACAACATCGCCCCTCGAAGCGATCGCTTCCTACGCTTTCTTCAAAAACTCCGTCCGTAGAACCAGGTTTTTGACCTTTTCGGCCCGACACTCGACCTCATCTTCATTGCCCGTGAGGTGGATGTTTTTGATCAGAGTTCCGCGTTTCAGGATGACGGACGTGCCCTTGACCTTGAGATCCTTGATGAGCGTGACGGAATCCCCTTCGCTCAGCGGCGTGCCGTTGCTGTCTTTGACCTTCATGATTTCGCTTCCTGCTTTTGTGCATCCAGCCCGTTGAGGAGATCGGCAAGTTCCTCGGCATCGTGCTGGTTCATTCCAACAATGGTTCGGCTGCCCATCTCGGCGGGCCGCCCGGTCCAGGCATCGTTGACAGCCCAGGTGTCTGTCGGCTCCTGAAAGGGTTTGTAGCGTCGAGTCACGCGGATACGATAATCGCCGAGGTTCCCTGTGCCAAGAGTGGTTCAATATTTTTTCGCTTTGTATTGATGTTTTATACGTCAGTGATACTATGAAGAATATCATTTCTCATATTCAAACGCTGATGCCTCAATGATCACTGCTTCCCAGCTTCGTGCTGCCCGCGCCCTTCTCAACATCGACCAGAAAACCCTAGCGGAAATGGCGGGCGTCTCGCTGCCGACGATCCAACGAATGGAAGCCAGCCAGGGCAATGTGCGAGGCGTTGTCGACAGTTTGATGAAAGTGATCAACGCGCTCAGCCGCGCCGGCGTAGAACTTCTCAGCGAACATGTACGTAGCGACGATGGCGGCCGTGGCGTCAGGTTCCGCCATCCGGACACGCTGCTTGGCAGGCCAAACTAGGCCGTACAAAAGCACACCCTCGGCGCCACGCATTCACCCGCCCTCGCCTTTGTCTTCCCTGCTCAAGAAACACAATGAGTCTCTCCTGGCACGTCAGCTTGCGGTCCCGCCTTTCCACGTGGAAAGGCGAGGTTTGCCCATGATCCTATATCTGCGCCGGTTGACTGGCAGGGAACGAAGCGAAAGAACGGATCGGCATCTCGCCCGTTTCCTGACGTTCATAGCAGGAGCTGCCAACGCTGGCGGCTTCCTGGCAGTTCAGCAGTACACTTCCCACATGTCCGGCATCGTTTCGTCGATGGCCGACCACCTGGCACTGGGCAATGTCGGACTGGCACTTTCCGGATTGGGGGCCTTGTTGTCATTTGTCACAGGTGCTGCCTGTTCGGCAGTCCTGGTCAACTGGGGACGGCGGCAGGGTCTGCAGAGCGAATACGCGTTCCCGCTTGTCCTGGAAGCGATCCTGCTGATGTGTTTCGGTCTGCTCGGCAGCCATCTTGCACGTCACGAAGCGCTGTTCGTGCCAATGACGGTGATGCTGCTTTGCTTCATCATGGGGCTGCAGAACGCCATCATAACCAAACTGTCGGAAGCCAGAATCCGGACGACGCATGTCACGGGCCTGGTGACCGATATGGGCATCGAACTTGGCAAGCTGCTTTATTGGAACATCTCAGGCAATGACTCGGACAGACTCTTCGTAAGAGCAGACCGGAGAAAGCTGAGACTGCTCGCGTCGCTTGTGGCATTGTTCTTTGTCGGCGGCGTCATCGGCGCTGTGGGTTTCAAACACATTGGCTTTGCAGCGACGTTGTTTCTCGCGGCCATTCTCCTTGTGCTGGCCTCAATGCCAGTCTTGGAGGATCTCTCCATTCGCATGAGGCGGCTCTGGCAGTAGCTCGACAAAGCTGTGCCACATTCCGGATTTGGCGCCACATTCGCGAAGGCGCTGCTCTTAAATTTCGGCAGCTATCCTGAAGCACGAACACGATAAGACCGGCTCCAACGGCAAGAGCGAGCGAACTCAGCCATACCCACTCCTCACGTAGAGTAAGATCGAAGAGATAGCCGCCCGCTAACGCGCCAGCTGCGGCTCCAACGGTCAGAGCTGCCGTGTCCGGTGAGGGGCTCGCGTTTCTGCGCAATGTCTATGCTGACGATGACCTGCGTGCGAACCGGTTGGTGCGGGCGATTGCCGTTCGATGGCCAACACGGTTCGCCTAATATCCCGTTGCCCCCTCCGAGGCGTTGCAGCGGCCCGCGGTGCGCCCCCTTCGCAACTGGCTCGTGCGAGAAGCAATCGAGAGCCCTGTATGAACTTGGCGTTCTGCTCAGCCTTGTCAGTGGCGCCGCACCCTAGGCAGCCCGTCGCGGTCCGCGCCACGGCCTGAATGCCAGCAAGCCGAGCTCATGTTCGATCTCGTCGGCTCCGACCGACGGCGGTATCAGCAGCACTGGCTGGACGAGATCCCGCACCTTGCCCGCCATGACGAGTGCGTTGCGATCCGGAATGCCGCGGATATCGAGCAGTCTCACATCCGCCCAGATATTGGCGAGCTTTGCGGCAACGCGATCCGGCATGATGTCGAGGTCGTGACGAGCATGAACGTTGCCGATCAGAATACCGGAAGAATCCTGGAGACGCGTCTGCGCCAAGCCGAAGAATGTCTCGGCGCACAAGTGATCTGGGATGCGGCCCCCGGAATATGCGTCCATAACGATCGCGTCGTAGCGGTGACGGCCGGCGCGCAAAAAGTCCCGCCCATCGGAGATGCAGCAGTGAACGCCAAGAGGTAGCCCGAAATATTTCCGGGCGATTTGGAAAGCCTTGGGATTGATGTCGACGATCGTAACACGCACACCAACCCTATCCAGCATCGTGCCCAGGCTGCCACCTCCACAGCCGATCATCAGAACATCAGACACCTGCGCCTGTGCGAGAAGACCAAAGATCGCGTGGATGTAGGGCACAACGCTGATGCCGCTCGGATCGCACTCGCTTTGATAGCAGCCACCCTGACGATAGATGAACGAACCCGAGTCCTTGCTCCGCAGAACCTCGATATTGCCGAAATCGGTATGATATTTCGCAACCCGGATCATGACTTTGTCATCACAGCCAATTCCTAAGTCCGCCGCTCGGCTGGTTTCCGTTTGTCAGACCCGTCCAGCGGAGCCGAGGAGGCCCTCCGGCAGCAGGCTCCGCTTCGCAGTTGCAGGACAACTGCTCGGCGAGGCCCAGAGCCTCCCGGCTCGTGTCACTCAGTTTTCTACAACTTCAAGACAGATGCGTCACGCATCATTAATTGAATGCCCGGCATTTTAATATATGCTGCAGCGCGTAGAGATAATATCTCAAAGCTGATCAAAAAGGGGATGCGACCGTGATAACCGCTCCACAGTTGCGTGCCGCGAGGGCGCTCCTTGGCATCGACCAGCGCAGGCTTGCCGAATTGTCTGGCCTTTCCGTGCCGACGATACAGCGTATGGAAGCCAGCGAGTCGATTATCCGGGGCAATGTAGATTCTCTAATGAAGCTGATCGGAGCGCTTGACCTGGCCGGCGTCGAATTGATTGCTGAAGGCGCCTCCAGCCAAATCGGCGGGCGCGGCGTGCGGCTGAAAGCAGATTTTGATCCCGCCAAGATTCTAGGAGGGGTCGAGGCGGACGCCAAAACCCCCGTGAGGAGTGTGGCGTGATTTCGGGGGCCGCAGTTCTCCTGTGGGGCGTTGCCGCGCTCCTGGGGACTGCGGTGATTGCGACTGCGGGAAGCCGTAGATCGGACGCAGGAACGCGCCTGATCTATAGCCTGACACTAGGCATATCGGCGGCCGTGCTCCTGGTTCTCGCCAGCCGCATCGCCGACGATCCCGTGACTCCGTCGACTGCCGCGCTGCCGCTTGGGCTGCCATGGATTGGCGCCCATTTCCGTCTGGACGCGCTCTCGACCTTCTTCCTCGTCGTCGTGAACTTCGGCGGCACCATGGCCAGTCTTTACGGCCTCGGCTACGGCAGACATGAGTCTGCGCCGCATCGGGTGCTGCCGTTCTTCCCTGCCTTCCTAGCCGGGATGAATCTGGTCGTGCTGGCGGATGACGCCTTCACTTTCCTGCTTTCCTGGGAATTCATGTCGCTTGCCTCCTGGGCGCTCGTCATGGCGCACCATCGCGAGCAGGACAATGCGCGGGCGGGCTACATCTATCTGGTGATGGCGAGCTTCGGCACGCTCGCGTTGCTGCTTGCCTTCGGCCTGCTGGCTGGCCCGAGCGGAAACTACACGTTCGAAGCGATGCGTGCCGCCTCTTCTACTCCGCCCGTCGCGGTTTTCGTCCTGGCTCTGATGTTGCTGGGCGCCGGCTCCAAGGCTGGCCTGGTACCGCTGCACGTATGGCTGCCACTCGCTCACCCCGCCGCGCCAAGCCACGTCTCGGCCCTGATGAGCGGCGTCATGACCAAGGTCGCCATCTACGGCTTCATACGCGTTATTTTCGACCTGCTCGGCGAGCCGGCATGGTGGTCGGGCGTTGTCGTGCTTTTCCTGGGCGGCCTGACGGCGGTTCTCGGCATTCTTCACGCCTTGATGGAAAAGGACCTGAAGCGGCTTCTTGCCTATAGCACCATCGAAAACGTCGGTGTCATCTTCGTGAGCCTTGGCCTTGCGCTGGCCTTCAGGGCAAATGCGATGCCATCGGCCGCAGCGCTGGCGCTCACCGCCGCGCTGTTCCACGTCCTCAATCATTCCTTTTTCAAGAGCCTGCTTTTCTTCGGCGCCGGCGCCGTGCTCACCGCAACCGGCGAACGGGACATGGAGAAGCTGGGCGGTCTTATCCATAGGATGCCGCAGACCAGCTTCGTCTTTCTCGTTGGCTGCGTGGCGATCTCCTCACTTCCGCCCTTCAACGGCTTCGTCTCCGAATGGCTGGCTTTCCAGGCTGTCTTGCAAAGCCCGGATCTGCCGCAATGGGCCCTGAAGGTGATGGTGCCCGCGGTCGGCGGCCTGCTGGCGCTGTCGGCGGCGCTGGCCGCGGCCTGCTTCGTAAAGGCCTTCGGAATTACGTTTCTGGGCCGACCACGGACCTCGGCGGTGGAACACGCGCACGAAGCCGACCGCTACTCGTTGGCGGCAATGTTCATCCTTGCCGCGCTCTGTCTGCTTGCCGGCATTCTGCCGGGCTTTGTCATAGATGGCCTTTCCCCCGTGACGCTTTCGCTCATCGGCAGCCGCATGCCGGTGCAGATGGCGCAACCTTGGCTTTCGATCGCGCCAATCGCCGAGAGCCGCAGTTCCTACAACGGCCTGCTGGTGTTTGTATTCATCGCCATTTCCGCATCCGCCGCGGTCTATGTCATCCATCGCTTCGCCTCGCACGCACTCCGTCGCGGTCCCGCCTGGGGTTGTGGCTTCGCCGATGCCGTCCCGGGCTCGCAGTACACGGGCGTCAGCTTCGCACAGCCTATCCGCCGGGTCTTCGGCACATTCGTGTTCCGCGCGACTGAAAGGGTCGAAATGCCGGCACCCGGCGATACCGGTCCGGCCCGCTTCAATCTGGAAATCCATGACGCGATCTGGGAGACGCTGTATCTGCCCATTGGCAAGGCCCTCGACTTTGCGACCGACCACCTGAATCATCTGCAGTTCCTGACGATCAGGCGCTACCTGACCCTTGTATTTCTCTTTCTCATTGTCCTGCTTTTGGTGCTCGCACTATGGCCCTGATCCTTGAGTTGGCCGTTCAGGGCGCGCAGATGTTGCTGGTGCTTTTGCTGGCACCGCTCCTGACCGGCTTCGTCCGCAAGGTGAAGGCAAGGCTGTTGCGGCGCCAGGGCCCTCCTCTCATCCAGCCCTATCGCGATCTCTTGCGGCTGATGCGCAAGGAGGTCGTTCTGGCCGACAATGCATCCTGGCTGTTTCGCGTCATACCCTATCTGATTTTCGCCTTCACCTGGGTCGCCGCCGCGCTCATCCCGACATTCGCCACCGGCCTCGAGTTCAGTTGGACCGCCGATCTCATAGCGATCGTGGCGCTGCTTGGAAGCGCACGGTTCTTCCTTGCGCTGGCGGCGATGGACGTCGGCACGAGCTTTGGCGGCATCGGCGCCAGCCGCGAGGTGATGATCGCTTCCCTGGCCGAGCCCGCCATGCTCCTGATCGTGTTCAGCCTGGCACTCGTTGCCGGAGCGACGCAACTGTCCACGGTGGCGGCTTTCATGGGCTCGCCGCAGGTTGGCCTGCGGGTATCGCTCGGAATGTCACTGATCGCTCTCGTCATGGTGGCAATCGCGGAAAATGCCCGTGTACCGGTGGACAACCCGGCGACGCATCTGGAGCTGACCATGATCCACGAGGCGATGGTCCTGGAATATTCCGGTCGCCATCTGGCGATGATCGATTTCGCGGCCTTCCTGAAGCTTCTGCTCTACGTCTCGCTGATTTCCTGTGTCTTCGTTCCCTGGGGGCTCGTGACCACCGGGGCCGGGCCCTGGGCCTATGTTCTGGGCGTCATTTTCTACATCTGCAAGCTTGCCGCGAGCGGCGTTCTCCTCGCCTTGTTCGAGACTGCCATCGCCAAGATGCGTGTCTTCCGCGTCCCGGATTTCCTCGGGGCAGCGCTCATGCTGGCCCTGCTTGCCACGCTCCTGCGGTTCGTCTCGAGGAGCCTCTGATGAACGGCCTCACCTTCGACATCGCTCATCTGCTGGCCGGTGGCCTGGTGCTGGTCAGTTTCATGATGCTGTACCAGGATCGCCTCTTTGCACTGATCAACGTTTTTGCGGTTCATGCCATCGTCCTCGCCCTGTCGGTGGCTTGGCAGGCCTACATCCAGGACGCGCATCATCTCTACGTCACGGCGGCGATTGCCCTCATTTTCAAGGCGATCATCATTCCCGTCGGGCTTCATCGCATCATTCAGCGGCTCGGCATCCATCGCGATATCGAGACGGCGGTCGGGATCGGTTCGACCATGCTCGCGGGAATAGGGCTGGTGACCCTGTCCATGGTCCTGATGCTGAGGGTCACCCCCTACGCCGCCCCCCTCGCCCGCGAGGACCTGGCCTTCGCGCTGTCCATAATACTGCTGGGCCTGCTGGTGATGGTCACCCGGCGGAATGCCGTCAGCCAGGTGGTGGGATTCATGTCGCTCGAGAACGGCCTGGTCCTTGCCGCCACGGGGGCCAAGGGCATGCCGCTGGTCGTCGAGATCAGTGTCGCCTTCTCGATCCTCATCGCCTTCATCGTCATCGGTGTCTTCCTGTTCCGCATCCGCGAGAGGTTCGACTCGGTCGATGTCGGCGCGCTCGACGACTACAGGGGAGAACACCGTTGACCGCGTTTTCCCTCGATGCGGTGGCCGCCATTTTGCTGATACCAGTCGTCGCAGCCGCGCTTCTGGCGGCGCTGCCGAATTATCGGCTGGCGGCTGGCCTCAATGTCGCCGCGAGCTTGCTGACCTTGCTCGCCGCAATATCGCTTTTCGTCACGGTTCGGCCACCGCCCGGTCAATACCTGCTCGTCGACGATCTCAATATCGTCTTCATCGTGCTCAACACGTTCGTCGGCTTCACGACCAGTGTCTTCAGCGCCTCCTACATTGCGCATGAGCTGGACACCGGACGGCTGACCGCGCCGAACCTCCGTTTCTACCACGCGATGTACCAGATCATGATGTTCGGCATGAACCTGGCGTTCGTGTCGAACAATATCGGCTTGATGTGGGTGGCGGTGGAGCTTGCCACGCTGACCACCGTGCTCATGGTCGGCATCTACCGCACGCACGAGGCGCTGGAGGCGGCCTGGAAGTATTTCATACTCGGCAGCGTCGGCATTGCGCTTGCCCTCTTCGGCACCATCCTCGTCTACATGGCCGCGCAGCCGGTTGTTGGCGAAGGCACGAATGCCATGGTCTGGACAGTGCTTATCGAGCACGCAGCGCGCTTCGACCCGGCTTTGCTCAACGTTGCCTTCGTCTTCCTGCTGCTCGGCTACGGCACGAAGGTTGGCCTTGCACCCTTGCATGCCTGGCTGCCCGACGCGCACGCGGAAGGCCCTACGCCGATTTCCGCGGTGCTGTCGGGCTTGCTGTTGAACGTCGCGCTCTATGCCGTGCTGCGCTTCAAGCTGTTGCTTGCCGCAAGTCCGGAGGCGATCTCGCCCGGGCCATTGATGATCACGATGGGGCTGACGTCGCTTGTTTTCGCAGCTTTCATGCTTTACCGCCGCCGCGACATCAAACGTCTGTTCGCATATTCCTCCATCGAGCACATGGGCATCATCGTGTTCGCTTTCGGCATGGGTGGCCCGCTCGCCAATTTTGCCGGACTGCTGCACATGGTCATGCACAGCCTGACCAAGTCGGCGATCTTTTTTACGGTCGGCCACATCGCTCAGATCAAGGGAACACAGAACATTGCCGAGATCCGGGGGTTGACGGAAACGCATCCGGGGCTTGGCTGGGCGCTCGTCATCGGCGTCGTTGCCATTGCCGGCCTCCCTCCGCTCGGCATCTTCATGAGCGAATTCCTGGTCGTGAGTTCGACATTTGCAAGGCACCCCCTTTTGGCGATGCCGCTGGTGTTCGGGATTTTGCTCGCTTTCGGCGCCCTGCTGCTTCGGTTGACCGGCATCGCATTCGGCGAACCGCGCGGCAGCACCGCGCCCGCCGAGGCCTCCTACGTTCCGATGTATTCCCACTTGGCGCTGGTATTTGCCGCCGGCATCTATCTGCCACCACCGCTGGTCATATGGTTCCAGCATGTCGCCAACCTGCTAGGATGACGCGGACGGAAGAAAAAACATGCCCGCATTGATCGATCTCGTCCTTACTGGCAAACGTGTGGACAACCATTTCCCGTGGTCGCGCGCAGTGGTAACCCCGAAAAAATGGAGCTTTGCCGTCGAGCAGCTGGCTGAGGGTCACTGGAGCTTGCTCGGTCTCTGGGGCGAGCCAGGCACCGTCCACATGGCACTCCTCGACGAGGCCGCCGGGGACATCGGCGTTGTCAGCCTGGTATGTCCCGATGGACGTTACCCGTCGGTCGGCCGGCTGCATTCGCCCGCATTGCGCCTCGAACGTGCGGCCGCGGACCTGTTCGGGCTCTTGCCACAAGGCGCGCCCGATACCCGGCCGTGGCTTGATCATGGCCATTGGGGCGTCAGCTATCCGCTGAGTGCGCGCGTCCGGACGTCTGCTGCGACGGCGTCCCCCTACCATTTTCTGCCTGTCGAGGGGGAAAGCCTGCATCAGATTCCGGTCGGGCCCGTGCATGCCGGCATCATCGAGCCAGGGCATTTTCGGTTTACAGCGAGCGGCGAAACGATCGTCCGGCTGGAGGAACGCCTCGGATACACGCACAAGGGCATAGAAGGCCTGATGGCGGGGTCCGATATCGACCGAGCCGCCAAACTGGCGGGCAGAATCTCCGGTGACAGTACCGTAGCGTATTCGCTGGCATTTGCACGTGCGGTCGAAGCGGCGCTGAGCGTCGAGGTTCCGCCGCGCGCGGTCTGGCTGCGAGCGCTCATGGCTGAGCTGGAGCGTCTGGCCAACCATCTGGGCGATATCGGCGCCATCTGCAATGATGCTGCCTTCGCGCTCATGCATGCCCACTGTGGTGTGCTGCGCGAGCGCGTATTGCGGGCAAGCGATGCTGCCTTCGGCCATCGTTTGATGCGCGACCGCATCGTGCCTGGAGGAGTGGCAACCTACCTGACCGACGAGGGGACGACAGCCGTTTGGTCTCTCGTCGCAGAGATCAGGCAGCGGTTTCCTGCACTTGTCGAGCTCTACGACAACACCGCGTCGCTGCAGGATCGGACAGTCGCAACTGGGCGGCTGAAGGTGGAACTCGCTCGACAATATCGCGCCGGAGGGTATGTCGGCCGAGCCTCCGGTCGGGACTTCGATGCGCGACGGAGTCTGGCCTATCCTCCCTATGACGCGCTCACCTTCAATGTGCCTCTCCTCCAGGAAGGCGACGTGAACGCCCGTGTCTGGATTCGCATTCACGAAGTCGAGCAAAGCCTGTCCTTGGTCGAGCAAATCCTGCGACAGCTGCCGGGCGGACCGATCCGTGTCGACGTTGCGCAGACAAGCGGCCCGCACGAAGGCATGGCGCTCGTCGAAGGTTTCCGGGGCGACATTCTGGCCTGGCTGCGTATTGGCAAAAGCGGCCTGGTCGAGCGCTGTCACCTGCGTGATCCGTCATGGTTTCAATGGCCCCTCCTTGAGGCGGCGATCGAGGGGAACATCGTCGCCGACTTCCCGCTGTGCAACAAATCGTTCAATTGCTCTTATTCGGGCCATGATCTTTGAAGGCACGCCGTCATGCGCAAGCTTCTTTTTGAAAGCCTGATACGCCCCGCTCTCACCGAGCGTCCGCCGTTGGCTAGCAACGCCGCGGTCGACGAACTTGCACGCGCCCTCGATGGGGCTGCTCGCAAGCGATTGGGGCGAAGCCTGGCGATCCGGGCGGTCGACGCCGGTTCCTGCAACGGCTGCGAACTTGAGATGAACGCGCTCAACAACGCTTTCTACGATATCGAGCGTTTTGGAATCCGGTTCGTCGCCTCGCCGCGCCATGCCGATGTACTGCTTGTCACCGGCCCGGTCACAAAAAACATGCGCGAGGCATTGAAGCGGACCTACGACGCAACGCCCAACCCCAAATGGGTTGTCGCACTCGGAGATTGCGCCAGGGACGGCGGCTGTTTCGCTGGCAGCTATGCCGTGGTGCGCGGAGTGTCGGAGGTGGTGCCCGTCGACCTGCACATTCCAGGCTGCCCGCCGCCGCCAATCGAAATTCTGAGGGGCTTGCTCGCCTTACTTGAGCAAGTGAATTCAACGGCTGGCGTTGCTCAAGGCTGAATATCGACGTGGAGGCTCTTCGGGGGCCGCTTTGTTGATGCAGCCAAGCGGCTAGGGACTACCAGCCGCGCGCAGATAGCTTCCGCTGCTCCTCACCGAACCGATGCGTTCCGCAGTGAACCCTAGTGAACACGTCAGCGAGATAGCCCCGGCAGTCTCTGGTGCGGCCAAGCGAGCTCTATGAGCTGGCCGATCATCTGAAACCACAGGCGCAATAGGCGCGCGGTCAGCCTGTGTCCATGTGGTTCGAAGCGCATGCGGCATCATGCTAGGCAGTGGATATCTAGCCGTTTAACCATCGAGTATCATGTATTATACATTATCATTAATGGACAAAGGAAGTGACAGATTTGCACGGCCGACCCTGCCAGTCGCCCCTTTCACGAGGCTTGGTGGGCCGATGCCCAATTGTGGTCAGGGGAAATTGTATCGCACCTACCAGAAGCAGGTGGAGCGTTGCGCAGTTTGTGGAGAACGCTTTGGTGACATAGCATCTGATGACGCGGCGCCTTGGTTCACTGTCCTCATAGCGGGCGTCTTTGCAGCGCCTCTGTATTTCTTGTTCCAAGAGCTTCTTCTGTTATACTTCGCCGTCACAATGATATTGATCTCTCTTATCATTGTGGCGCTGATACTGCTTTTGTTACCCCGCATAAAAGGTGCTTTGATCAGCGCATTCTGGTTTTCGCGGCTTGAAAACGACGAGCCGAGATGAACACTTTACTGATCACAATTGCGCGTTTCCACAGGCTGTCGCGATGGTCGATGACTGTTGCAGTGCAGAGCAGTCGTAATTAGGAGACCGAAATGTGATTAGCGCTTCGCAGATTTGCGCAGCCCGGGCATTGCTTGGAATTGACCAGAAAAGCCTGGCTGAGCGTGCCGGCATTTCGCTGTCAGCCATCCAACGAATGGAAGCCGGCGAGAGCGATCTACCGGGCGCGTTCGACATGCAGAAGAATGTCGTAATCGCCCTCAGGGCAGCAGGGATCGAGCTGATTGGCGATCATGAGCGCAGTGGCGGCGGAGGCCGAGGTGTGCGCCTGGCGCATCCTGTCGGTATGGCAGGCCGGACACATTGATGTCAGCTCCAAATCCGATCGTCACACTTCCAGCGCTATAGCATGAGGAACGCGAATGCAGCCCTTGTGTCCGACCAGGGACGAACCTGATAGGCGTGTGGCTCCGGATAATCTCGCGATCGACCCAAGCCGGACTGGGCTTCGCTGCGGCTCTTAGCGATAATGGAATCACTGTGATCCTATCGATGTCCGCTTTTTGATAAATAAAACCATTGATTGGAATGCCGGATATTGGCCCTAATCGAAGATCTGCTGTACCGACTTTGGTGTGCCGTTTCGAGGTCCATGCCTCCGAAAATATCTTGCAAGAAGTGATTTCTGCTCTACTCAGTGGCGGTCAGCTGATTGTGCACGCGCACGGCAACTGCGAGCGAGGCATCACCTACCAACACAGCAGCCAAACCAAGACGATGTGAGCCACGCCAATTCTGCACCACGCTGTGTTTTGGGCGTCTGAAATGCATATTGCTCATCTGGAAATCGCCAATTTTCGCAAATTACTTCGGTGCGGATCGACCTGGCCGATAAGACCACGCTTTTTGTCGGCGCAAACAACAGTGGCAAGACCTCGGCCATGCTGGCGCTCCGGCGCTTCCTTGCCAAACGCGGCAGGACTTTCGAGAAGCATGACCTGACACTGTGCCACTGGGCCGGCATCAACGCCCTTGGACAAACCTGGATGACCCAGAGAGAGAGAGAGAGAGAGAGAGAGAGAGAACGCCAGGACGCAACGCAGCTCGCAACTGCGCGCTCCATGTTGCGTGCCGGCCGTTCGGTCTAGGGCTCGCTCACGCCGGCTTCGTCAACCTCCGCTTCTATCTGGTCACCGACAGCCTTGGCCTTGCCGGCGCCGGAGAGCGTTTTCCCTCTGGCGGAAGTGCCGCCTGGAGCAGCGTCAGGTTTTTCCTGAGGACTTCAATCGAGAATTCGATCTTGGTGACCAGACCAGGATAGGCTGGGCGATCCTTCTTGCAACGAGATTGTCAACTCTTGGATTTGCTCCCCGGCCATTTCAAGTCGTCCCGACATCCGCTCGGAATATACGTGCACCAAGAACCCCACCTGTGCGGCTTCAATGAGCCGCTGCCGACGACGCCGCTGGCGTTCTGCTGGGGACATCGGAGCGCTGCCCTTAAGTGGGCGGCCTCGTTTCCGTTTGAGCTCGCCCTCGGCCATGGTGTCCTCGTTATTATTGTGCGTCACGAAAACTGAATTTGATGACGCCGACTGTCAAGAAGTGGCCTGACAAGGACTCCGCTCCACGAACGTCGTTGAGAATATAGGCTTGCCTTTCCGGTAAGGATTCAAACTGACAGTCATTCACGTCTAGAAATGATCTGCTTGCGCCATGAGCGGCTCCTCAGGAACTAGGTATCGAATGACCGCAGTTGGGCCGTTTGCGGACCGGCTGCTTCAGGCGGCAAATCTTCAAAGCCGGACATTACGGTCACCGTGAGCATTGTCGTGACCTGACCCGATGCTGCCGTTCAGTCTCACGATCAGGAAGGTCCTAGAATGCGAGAAAAGGCGACATGGGATCGCGACAGAAAACTAAAATATCGGAACGTCGCTTCACTCGAGCCCGATCCACACAAAGCCGTCCTGCTTTCGGCAGGGGTATACGATCAGTTTTGCGCGGTTTTTCGAAATGTTACCCGCGAATTCATAGCCCGGCGCAGTACCATCCTGCTGCAGCTGCGCCCACCCCCTGATTTCGCCGGTAGACAGGTCGAAACAACTCTGATGCCAGCGGCAGACCAGGCCAAGATCTGGAGTGATCGTGCTCTCCGTGTGCGGGAGCTTCAGCTTTTCGGCCTGAGTGGAACTTCGCCTTTCGTAGAGCGGCAGATGAAGATGCGGGCAGGCATTGTTGAAGGCGCAATAGTTGTCGGATCCGCGAACGACGACGATATCGCAATCTTCAAAATCGAGAATCCGGCGTTCGTAGGGCTTAAGCTCGTTTTCGGAAAAAGCGCGAACCCACCTCCTGCCGCCCTGACGGATAGTCTCGCGAAGCCCCTTGGCATTCAGGTCGGCGTCAATTTCGGGCTTCAGCCTGACTATTTCGAACAGGCTTGTGCGCTCGGCGGTACCGCGAAGGCGTACCCTGACGAAGTCGCCGATTTCCACCTTGTCGGCGATCTGGTCGCGAAGGGCCTCTGATATTAGCAATCGCGTACCGGCATCTTTATTGGCGGCCTCGACCCGGCTGGCCAGATTTACAACGTCGCCGATGGCCGTGAGACGTTCGTGTCCAGCAAAACCCAATGTGCCGATGACGGCTTCGCCATAGTTGAGGCCGATACGAATATCGAAATCGATGCCATACATCGAGGCAAAGAAAGGCTTCAGACGATCGACCGTGGCGAGGGTCTGAAGTGCGGCGTTCACGGCGCGGAGCGGAGCGTCTGGCTGGTCGTCGATACCGAATATTGCCATGAGCCCATCGCCGATCAGTTTGTCCACGAAACCGCCATTCTGCTCGATGATGTCGCCGACTTGGGCAAAGTAGCGATTGAGCAGATACATCACGTCGTAGGGCGAAAGCCGCTCCGACAGCGCTGTGAAATCAACAATGTCACTGAAGAAGACCGCAACATGCCTTGCTTCGCCGCAACGAGTCGCGGCAGAAGTGCCAAGCTGACTGGTGATCATCATGTCGGTTTCGTCTAGCACCAGGCGTCGGACGCGAAGCTCGCCTTCCGGCCTGAGCTGACAGGCCAGCCGAACCTCATCGGCCAATCTCAACCGGTTCGCCATTAGGGTTTCGTCCGGATTCCGGTCCGGGCAAGCCTCAAGGCCATCGAGAACCCAAACGCGGCATGTCGAGCATTTCGCCCTGCCGCCGCATGCGTGGGCAAATGGCACGCCCGACCTGAGAGCCGCCTCAAGCAAGGTCTCATCCGCGGCCACGTCGAAATCCACTCTGTCGGGTAAAGCGGTTACTTTGGTCATATCACCGAACACAGGTCCGTCGCGTTAACTGGCTTCTCAGTGTAGCACCAATCGGCTCAGGCAATAGAATCGTGCAAAATTCGAACACCAACGAAGCCGAAATGGTTTCGTTGCGGGGACCGGACCATGAGACCTCTTGCATCAGCAGCGACCGCTTGCTGAGCAGACAACGAGGGTTGATCATAGCGCGGATCGTATTGGTGACGTTGCAGAGCAGAAACCGGCTTCCTCGAGATGCGACAACAAGGCAGCAACGATGTACGCCTACTATCAACGCGCGAAGCAGACCATCTCGCTCTAACCGTCGAACTTCCGTCAATGGCGCAACCGCGACCTCCGGCGTGGTCGTCGGCAATGTCTGCTTTCAGGCGGTGGCAAAGCTGACCTCAACGGCCGAGATCAGGCGCATTGCCGCCCGGCAGCATTGGGCCGCGAGCTGACAGTCAGCTCCTAGGCTGAAATCATCAGCAAGCGGACGTTCCCGCTGGCAAGAAGAATTTCGGGCGCCGGCAGGCCTACGAAAGTTCCTGAGGAAGGAAGCCGTGGACCACGGGCAATGGCTACGGGATGTCGATTTTCGGCTGGTGTCGGGGATGGCAGGACCGCCGCCACCAAGCGCCGGGATCGATCCGGACGGACCGCTTCGCCTTTCGGCCGCCCGGCATTTTCGGCGCGGCGTGAGGAGGGTCGCGGCCTTGGCGGCATCGACGATCACCATGGTCGACCGTTGAGTGCCTGCGGCTGAACCCTGGAGCATGCAATGCCAATTCATGGACAGTTCTCTCGATCCGGTGTTCTGGCGTCCGGCGGTCTGCGCGGCTGCCTCCATCGTTCGAACACCTCAATCACGATCATGCGTCCGCCGCAGCAAGGACATGAGCACCACGGGCAGGTTGCGCGGATGCGCCAGCCGGACGAGCTTGCGCGCTAGGTCCGGGCGGTCAAGCGAGTTGGTGAAGAAGAAGCGCAGCGCCGACACGATGGGGAACGCCATCGTCCTGCTGTCTGACCTGGAACCGGCGCAGATCGTCCGCTGCGGCCGTATCCGGTGATCAGTCAAGGAAGGTTGCGAACCGGCCGACATCGTGGAGGTACGTTGGAGCGGGATTGATGCGTATCAAAGCCGACTGAACTCATCCCTGTTAGCCAAGACGCATGATAGTTCGGAGACGGTCATGGCTCACAAACAGGTGTTGTTTCGTTCAGCGGCGCGCGAAAAGATTCTGCGTGGCGCAACCCAGCTCGCCGACGCCGTGCGCGTGACGCTCGGGCCGCGCTCGAAATCGGTTTTGATCGAAAAGAAGTGGGGCGCTCCCATCGTCTGCAATGACGGGGTGACCATCGCCAAGGAATTCGACCTGAAGGATCCCGAGGAGAACCTTGGCGCGCGGATGCTCAGGCAGGCGGCCGAGAAAACCGGGGACATGGTCGGTGATGGCACCAGCACGTCGACCATTCTGGCCCATGCGATGTTCGCTGACGGGGTGCGCAATGTCGTCGCTGGCGCCAGCGCGATCGACATCAAGAAGGGTCTCGATCGCGCAACAAAACGCGCGATCGACACGCTCAAGCAGATATCCCGCCCGGTCTCGACCCGTCGCGAAAAAGAACAGGTGGCAACGATCTCCGCGCACAACGATCCTCTCATCGGCCAGCTGGTCGGCGAGGCAATGGAGAAGGTTGGCGGCGAAGGCGTCATCACGGTCGAAGAGTCGAAGACCACCGAGACCGTTCTGGACGTCGTCGAAGGCATGCAGTTCGATCGCGGATTCCTGTCACCGTATTTCGTGACCGATCCCGAGAAGATGGAAGCGGTCCTGGAAGACGCGCTCGTGCTCATCGTCGAAAAGAAGATCGCTTCGCTGAATGATCTGATCAAGCTGCTCGAGGCTGTAGCAAAGTCGGGAGCGCCCCTGCTCGTGATCGCCGAAGAAGTCGAAGGCGAGGCACTGGCGACGCTCATCGTCAATCAGATCCGGGGCACCTTCAAGAACTGTGCCGTAAAGGCGCCTGGCTTCGGCGATCGCCGCAAGGCCATGTTGCAGGACATCGCCATCCTGACCGGCGGACAGGTCATCTCCGAGGACCTCGGGCTCAAACTGGAAAATGTCACGATGGAACAGCTGGGCCGGGCCAAGCGCATGGTCGTCGACAAGGACAATACGACGATCATCGGTGGCAGCGGAGACCCGAAGGCAATCAAGGGCCGTGTCGAACAGATTCGGCGAGAGATCGACAATACGACGAGCGACTATGATCGCGAAAAGCTGCAGGAGCGGCTGGCCAAGCTTGCAGGTGGTGTCGCCGTCATCAAGGTCGGCGCGCCGACCGAGGCTGAAATGAAGTCGAAAAAGGAAGCTCTCGACGATGCCATCAGCGCCACCAAGGCCGCGGTCGCCGAAGGCATCGTGCCGGGCGGCGGGCTTGCCCTCTTGCGATGCATCACGACCGTGGCTGACGAGGAACAACACTGCGAAGGCGACGAGCGGACCGGCGTGCAGATCCTCAGGCGGGCTCTCGAAGCGCCGGTCAGGCAGATCGCCGAGAACTCCGCCGTCGACGGAGGCGTCGTCATTGCCAAGATGCTCGAAGGCACCGGCAATTTCGGCTTCGATGCGGGAAGGAAGGAATATGTCGACCTGGTTGAAGCCGGCATCATCGATCCGACCAAGGTCGTTCGCATCGCGCTGGAGAACGCAGTCTCGGTGGCGAGTGTTCTGCTCTTGACCGAAGCGACCATGACCGAAATTCCGGAACCGGCGAAAGAACGCACCTTCGAACCAGAGATGGCGATGTAGGCGGCGAGTTCCGGAGCACCGAATTTGGATTGGAGGCGAAAGGCGCGAACCGCCGAGGCCGGCAGGCTTTGATGCGCATCAAGGCGCACGATCGGACCTCAGGTGATCCTGCGGCAAATCTCATCGGAGGGCACCAAAATGATCTTCAACACCATCATGGTTCAACTCGATGTCGATTCTCCGGCAGCGCCGCGAACGAACTATGCGCTGGAGTTGGCGCGACGCTTCGAAGCCACACTGATCGGTTTTGCCGCGGCCGATTCATATGTCTTTGTCCCCGGTGACGACGGCGGGATGGCGGCGGCAGAAATCATGCGTGAGCGCCGGATCGAGATCGAGGATCGCCTGAAGATCCTGAAGGAGGAATTCCTGGGCCTCGTCGGAGACGACGCCACCTGGCGTGAAGAGATCGGGGATCCGACACGCCTGCTCGCGAAACATGCCCGCGCCGCCGATCTCGTCGTGACGGGAACGCCGGTCTCCGGCGCTGATCACCACCGGGTGGTCGACATCGGAACATCGGTGCTGTCGGCCGGACGGCCCGTGCTGATTGCGGCCGACCGGCTTGTTCCGCCCGACCCCAAGAAGGTTCTGGTCGCGTGGAAGGATACCCGCGAGGCTCGGCGAGCAGTCACGGATGCACTGCCGTTCCTGACCGGCGCACAAGATGTGCTCGTGGCGACGATCGAAGAACAAAACCAGAGGGATGCGCGCGAAAGTGTCAGCGACGTCGTCCGGTACATGATGAGGCATGGCATCAAGGCGAGATCGGAAATCCTGGACTCGGATCGTAGGGATGCTTGCGAAACCATTGTCGGACTCGCCCACGGCATGGGTGCCAACCTTGTCGTCGCCGGTGGCTACGGGCATAGCCGGCTGTTTGAATGGGCCTTTGGAGGCATGACCCGCTCCCTGCTCAGGAATGGCTCCGTCAACCGCTTGTTCTCGAACTGACGCACTGAATGCAGGCCGTTCGCCCGGTGACGGCCGGCTTGCGCTTGCCAATATAGAATACAACGGAGGGTGCGAAGATGAAGGAACTGCCGCTTGCCGAGGTCTATCGGCTGATCGAACCGGGTCCAGTCGTTCTGCTGACAACGAGGGCGAGAGGCCGCGCCAATGTCATGACCATGTCGTGGCACATGATGGTGGAGTTTACACCGCCGACGATTGCCTGTGTCGTGTCGAGTGGCGATTTCTCGTTTGCCGCGTTGCGCGACACCAAGGAGTGCGTGATCGCGATTCCGGCCGTGGGACTGGCGGACAAGGTCGTGGCGGTCGGCAACTGCTCAGGCCGGGACAAAGACAAGTTCGCGACGACCTGGCTGACGCCGCTGGCCGCCGAGCATGTCGCCGCGCCCTTGGTCGCCGAATGCTTTGCCAATCTCGAATGCCGCGTCGTCGATACCCGGCTCGTCAACAAATACAATCTTTTCGTCCTCGAGGTCGTGAAGGCCTGGGTCGATCCGGGGCAGCCAAAACCAAAGACGATGCACCATATCGGAAAGGGTACCTTCGTGGTGGACGGAGAGACCATCCATTTCGAGTCGCATATGCCCTGAGGTCGCAACTTGATCGGCATCAAGGATCGCAATGCATGGGACGGGCTAGTCTCAGCTGATCCGACCGATACCGAAGAAGAGCGTGAGCGATGAGTTACAAATCCATTCTGCTGAATGTGGGCATAGACGGGCCGATCGCGCCCGTCACCAAGATTGCCATCGATCTTGCCAGGCGCTCCGAGGCCCGGTTGATCGGCTTCTGTGCGGCCGATGCGCCCTTGCCCGTCACGATGGCACCCGAGGGTGCTGCGATAGCCGCCGAGGTCTGGCAGCAATTGAGGGATGACATCAAGAAGCGCTTCGAGGACCTCCACGTCGAGTTTGACAGCCTGGTTGCCGGTTCGGTGGCGACGGAATGGCGCAACACGCTCGACAATCCCAACCATGCCTTGGTCGCGACATCGAGGAGCGCGGATCTCATCATCACCGGAGCTCCTGAAGGGGCTTCCTCCGGCGATTCCTATCGGACTGTCGATCCCGGCAGCCTAGTGCTGCGCGCTGGCAGGCCGGTGTTGATCTCGTCGGCCGGCGCGGAGCAGGCACCGACAGGCAGGATCGTGGTTGCCTGGAAGGATACACGCGAAGCCAGACGCGCGGTGGCCGATGCAGTGCCGCTGATGGCGATGGCGGACGATGTGATCGTGGTCACGATCGATTCCGAGCCGGGTGACCGAACGACAGCCGGCATAAAGGATGTCGCGACCTTCCTGGCCGAGCATGGCATCAAGGCGCGCACCGAAGTGCTGAAGGCCGACAACGAGAGCAACAAGCTGATCGACTTCCTGAGTTCCGCCAAGGCCGATCTGATCGTGTCAGGCGCTTATGGACACAGCCGCATCATGGAATGGGTGTTCGGCGGCGTTACCCGCTCGCTGCTCGACGACGTCCAGCTCTGCCGCTTCATGTCAAACTGATCACCCGCCCCTCGACATGCCTTGGCGTGTTCGTCAGCGACTACGGCTATTGGCACCGGTGGGGCTTGGAAGGGAGGATGGCAAATGCCTTATGCGACCGAGGAAGATCTTCCATCGCCCATCAGGACGCATTTGCCCACGCATGCCCAGGAGATCTTTCGCGCTGCCTTCAACAGCGCTTGGGACGAATATGTCGACCAAGGCGAAAAGCGTGAAGAAACAGCCCATCGCGTCGCGTGGGCTGCCGTGAAGCGCCACTATCGCAAGGCAGGCAGGGATTGGGTGCCCATCCGACCAAGCCGTGTAATTTGATCGAGATCAAGACCGTCTCCGCTGCGTTCATTCATAAGATTTGGGATCGGGCACTTAGGCAATGTGGTTTCAATGACAGACAGCGTTACGGGGCTTCTCAATGCGTGCAACGCGGAGAAGAGCAAAGGGGCGGATTTTCCGACGATCTGGAAAGCCATCCTGAAGGTGCACCCCTGTGTCACGGGATCACCGATCCAGGACCGCAGTGATGACGGTCCGGTGCTGTTAATTCCGTTGATCACCGGACAGTTTCTCGCCTTCCTGGATTCGGAATTCTATCTCCTTTAGCCGCAGCGCTGACGGTTATCGGGGTACGGCGCCCCTCCGGAGATCTTGGCTGGGGATTCTGCGGTCGACACTGCCGGCGACGGTCTCTGCCGCCAGCAATGCCTTCCTGATCGCAGGTGCGTGAGGCCGACATTCCGCCACATCTGGCCCGCGACGGTCGATATCAGCCTGGTTGTGGGCTGTGCGGGCTACTCAAGCCGCTGCCAACGTGTTCTCGATGGCTTCGACTGAGTGCTTCACGAGATCCTTGCCGAGTTCGCCCGCCAGTTTCGCCTTCAGCGAAGGCTCAACATGCTTGCGCAGTTCGCCGAGCGTCCGCGGATCGGCAACGACCACCACATGCTCGAACGCTTCCGTCAGCGCCTCGCGATTGAGATACGCGGCCACGGCAGCGGCAAAATCGTCTTCCCGCAGGCGAGAGTCGTCGGGATTGGCAGTGGAACTGCGGTGGCGACCACCCGAGCCAGTGTTGGCCGCTTGAAGCGTCGGCTCGCCCAATTCAACCAGATCGATCCGGGGCTCGTGACCCTTGTTGCGAAACAGGCGCAATTTCTCGCCGTCGGTTACCGCGACCAGCGTGCCAGTCGTCATAATCATGCTGTTACTCCTTGACATAGATTGAAGGTGTTGCTCGCCATCATGGCCGCGATCTTCACCGCCAGCTTCGCGGTGCGCGTGCCTCGGGACTATCGGCGCGGCGGCCGCTTGAGCCGCCGCGTCAACCGGGTCGAACCATCAGACAATCGCAATCCGGTCTTCCACCATCCGGACGCCCGGCGTCGACCAGGCGGCACGTTCCGCCGCCTGGCGCTCGGACCAGGCCTTGACCTTGCCTTCAAGCGTCACCCTGCCATCCCGCACATTGACGCGGATCGCCTGGGCTTCGACTTCCGCATCACGTTTCAGCGCATCCTCGATGCGCTTCTTGACGTCGGGTACCGAGGCACGTGGGGTGATTTCGATCTGATTGGCCACGCCAACGACACCGGCCAGCCCGCGCACAGCCTCGGCCGCCGCGTTCTTCTGGTATTGCCATTCAACTTTCCCGGTCAGCGTGATCCAGCCGTCCTGGACCTTGACCTGCACCTTGTCCCTCGGGATGGAGACGTTCCAGGTGACCGCATCGACCGCCCGCCTGGCGATCTCGTCGTCCGCGGTTCCCTTCTGTCCGATCAGCCGGACTTCGATTTCCTCGGCAATACCCTTCACGCCCTTGACCCGCTTGACCACATTTTCGGCGGTGGTCTTTTCCCAATAGGAAGAAACATGCCCGGTCAGGGTGACGATGCCCTCGTCCACGGCGACGCCGATGTGGGCGGCGTCGATGCTCGGCTCGAACTCCAACTCATCGAGAATATTCTGACGCAATGTTAAATCCGTCATGGTCTGTCTCCTCTTGAACGGGGGCTTTCACCCCACCCAAAACAAAGCACCCTCGACAGAGGGTCACATTGATCTGGCTCAACAGTTGGCGACTTTCGCTTGCCCTGCTGTCAGCGGCCGTCCTGTCGGTTGGAGACGTCGCTGCTCAAGCGGGAACGGCCTTGCATTCAGCCACCGGCTCGCGAACGGGCTTAGAAAGATCAAGCACCATCCGTCCCTCAACCTTGCCCGCCTTGAGGTTCGCGAAGATCGTGTTGATGTCCTCAAGACGCGCCTTGGTGATTTCGGCCTTCACGCACAGACGCCCGTTCGGCATGAACGCACCGGCGTCTATGCAGGCACGGCTCCATGCCCTTTGTCACAGCACGAAAAAGCCAATTGAAGCCAAGGCCATCACCGCCGTGGCGAGCGCACCGCCGAGAGCCATCCAGCGCGGCAAGGTGAGATGGCCCATGATCCGGGGGTTCATCGCGATCATCATCATGATCGCCATCAGTGGAGCGGCCAAAACTCCGTTCACCACAGCACTCCAATAGAGCGCTCTTATGGGATCCATGCCGACAAAAGTCAGGGACACTCCACCGAGCGTTGCGACCGCAATCGTGCCATAGAAGGCCTTGGCATCTCGCGGGGGCCGATCGAGGCCTTCGGGCCAACGAAACATCTCCGCGACGGCATAGGCGGCGGAGCCGGCAAGCACGGGGATGGCAAGCATTCCGGTGCCGATAATCCCAATGGCGAAAACGGCAAACGCAAACTCCCCGGCGACCGGCCTGAGCGCTTCGGCCGCTTCGGACGAAGTCTTGATCTCGGTGATCCCGTTGGCATGAAGCGTCGCCGCAGTGGCGATGATGATGACGATGGCCACCAGGTTGGAGAAGCCCATTCCGAACAGTGTGTCGCCCCGGATGCGCGACAGCTCCGGCCCGGCAGCGTGAGAGTTGGCGCCCAGCCGTTGACGATGTTGCCTGTGCTGCTCCTCGACCTCCTCCCCGGCTTGCCAAAAGAAGAGGTAAGGACTGATTGTCGTGCCAAGAACGGCAACCAGCGCCATGGCGTGATCGCCGTCGAAGACGATCTGCGGAACCAGCGCACCATAGAGCGCCACGCTCCAGGGCACACGGACTGACAGCACCACCGCCACATAGGCAAGCAGGGACATGGTCAGCCATTTAAGCACCATCACGTAGCGCCGATAGCTCACGAAGATTTCCAGGAAACTGCAAATCAAAGCGAACAGCACCGCATACAAGGACTGCGGGCCACCCAAGAGCAATTTAAGCGCCGCCCCCATGGCGCCGAGGTCGGCGCCGATGTTGATGACGTTGGCGACAAGCAGCAGAAGAACGGCGAAACGCAGCAGCCAGGGCGAGTAGTGTCGACGCAGATTGCGCGCGATACCTTGGCCGGTTACCGCGCCGATCCCGGCACTGATCCCTTGAGTTACAGCCATCAGCGGATAGCTGAAGAGCATGGTCCATGCGAGCGTGTAGCCGAATTGCGCGCCCACCTGACTATAGGTGGCGATACCACTTGGATCGTCATCAGCCGCGCCCGTGATCAGGCCTGGGCCCAAGCTTCCAAGAAAGTTGTAGGGTCGGCGGCGCGTGGTAGCCGATGCGTCTGACGGTTCCATCGAATGGTTCCCCTCACTCTTCTCGTCACGCGAACCGAACTCACCGTTGCCGCGCCGAGTTGTTCCGAGCCTTCGAGCGCGAAGAAGCACGTATTTTCTTCTATCCGGTTTCGAAGTCCGATCGATTGATGCGGGTCAAGGATACGAAGCGTCGAATGGCATAGGAGGGCCAAATCGACACTCTTGAACTCCTGCGCCGAGGAAAGTCATGCCGGAGCCGCTGCAGATCGTGACGCCAAACCCGGGCATAGAGCCAATGACGACGATGGCGGCCACACCAATCCCCGAGAACATCGGGGTGGCAGGAAAATTCCGGGATTTTTCCGATCTCCTCGACAGCCAGGGGGCCGACGGCTTCCGCGCACGGGCCTACAGAAGGGCGGCGGATGTCGTTTCCAGGCTGGAACGGCCCGTAAGCGAAATCCTGGCAAAGGAGGGACGCGACGGCCTCGTCGCCCTTCCGGCCATCGGAACAGGTATAGCTGGGGCGATTACCGAGATGGTTGCAACCGGGCGCTGGTCCCAACTGGAACGGCTGCGCGGCGAGATGGAGCCGGAGGCGCTGTTCCGCTCAATCCCCGGAATCGGACCCCGATACGCGCACCGCCTCGCCGAGGATGGGCAGCTCGAGACCCTCGAAGACCTGGAGAACGCGCTCCATAGCGGCGCACTTCATATCAAGGGTATCGGTCACAGGCGCAAGGAGATGCTGGCGGCAGCCCTCGCCGAGCGGCTCGGCAGGGTTCGGCTGAGAACGACCCATCAATCTCAACCCTTGCCGCCAGTGTCGATGCTGCTCGAGGTCGATCAAATGTATCGCGAAAAGGCTGCGGCCGGCGCGCTTCGCAAGATTGCACCGAAGCGCTTCAACCCGAAAGGCGAGGCCTGGTTGCCGGTGCTGCATGCGCGCCATGACAATTGGCATTTCACGGCGTTCTTCTCGAACACCAGGCTGGCGCACGAACTGGCAAAAACGAGCGATTGGGTCGTGATCTATTTCCAGGCCGACGGCCAACCGGAGGGACGGTGCACTGTCGTCACCGAAACAAGGGGGCCGAGCGCCGGCATGCGCGTCGTCCGGGGACGGGAAGACGAACAGCAACTGAAGGAAACGGTATGATGGCTGCGAGCAGCATTGGCGACGGCGAAACGGAACTCGAAGTTCCGCTCGAAACAGTATGCTTCATCATCATGAAGGCGCGCGAGTTCGATGCCAAGGATCCGGTCACCGAACCCAGCCCCGCCTCCAATCCGTCCGACGACCGGTCCGCCGCGATCCTGGAGGATCATGACGACGACCCGGTTCTCGAAGAATTGCAGTCGCTGATTTCCGATCTTTCCGTCGACGCACAAATCGACCTGGTAGCCCTGATGTGGCTGGGTCGCGACGACCAGTCCGCCGACGAGTGGCAAAGTGTTCGCCAGCAGGCAGCTGACGCGCACAACGAGCATACTGCCGACTATCTCTGTGGGACACCGCTGCTTGCAGACCATCTCGCCGATGGTCTTTCGACACTCGGCTACTCCTGTGTCGAATATGAACGCGAGCACTTTTAGTCATCACAACGCGCTAAGCTTGCTGGCGGACGGCGTTCGATGTCGCCCGCGCACGATCCCTTGATGGCATCGCCATCGGGGCTCCAAGCGGAAGACATTTTCTGACGCCATTGATCCCGATCAATGAGCCGCTCCTTTGCAGGGGCTTTGATGCTGTTCTTGCCAGGCTGAGCTAGATTTGGCGACGCGGGCGCGATGACCTGCGGCAAAACCGCGGATTCGCGAAGCAACGGACCAGTTCGGCGACGACACTTGGCAAGCGGGTCCGCTGACCTCCGGCTCTAGCGCCTCTTGGGAGACCTAAGGTGGAAGGGTGGAGGCGGCGGCACCTGCCTATCAACTCACCTTCAAGGAGAAGACCATGGCTGAAGCTGCCACCAAACTCCCCGTCAAGACAGAGAAGAGCACTGCGCCGACGCCAGCCGGCAACTGGACCACCCCGTTCGAAAGCCTGCGCCGCGAAATCGACCGGCTATTCGACGACTTTCACCCGTTCGACTTCCGCCTGCCTTCGACCCGCTCCCTGTTCGGTCATGAACTGCCGTCCCTGCGCAATGCGGGCTGGTCGGTCGCGCCGGCCATGGATCTCGTCGAAAAGGACAAGGAGTATGAGATCACGGCCGAACTGCCCGGCATCGACGAGAAGAATGTCGAGATCAAACTCTCCAATCACACGCTGACGATCAAGGGCGAGAAGAAGGAAGAAAAGGAAGAGAAGGACAAGGACTACTATCTGTCCGAGCGCCGCTACGGCTCCTTCCAGCGTTCCTTCCAGGTGCCTGAAGGCGTCGACACCGGCAAAATCGATGCAAGCTTCAGCAAGGGCGTGCTGACGGTGAAGCTGCCCAAGACCGCCGAAGCCCAGAAGGCCGAGAAGAAGATCACGGTCAAGGCCGCGTAACAGGCATGGTGACCCGCTTGTCTCAGCGCGTCTGTCCGGCGCGCTGAGACCTTCTCTAAAGGACGATACGTCAAACTGCGTTTGGATGGTACCTAGTCCGGGTACCGAGACTGTTTCGACCCGGGGCCGGTTTGCCGCATCATATCAACGCGATTGTTGGACGACCCTTCCTGGTTTGCCGGGCGCGCCGGACTGATCGCGAGCTTGGATTTCGGCTATCTCAAGCTTCTTCTGCTCCAACGCCAGCAAGCCTTCGATGACACGCCTTTGTTCGGGATCTGTCTCGCGCGCGAGCAAATCCTGAAAGTGGGCAATGTTGGCACGCGCAATAAAGCGGTCCATGACATTCCTTAATTGCCAAGATAACGACATCCTACTCCTAAGTGCGGGCCGCTCAAAGCCATTTACGCCAACGCAGGTTCGCTGCGGCTGGCTAGGTGAAACCCCGTAAGGATCAAACCGAATTTCGCAATGTCAGACATTGCGCCATTGATGTCATCAGAGGCAGATCGTCGTTTCGATCTTGGTGAAGTCAGCTTCGCCACCGAGAGTTCTCCCGCGCGTCTCACCCCCCAAAGCAGGGGAGACACGATCGAACGTGCCGGACCTGCACAGCAGCGAGATGATGAAATGGCAGACCTTGCGGAACGTGGCAGCCCAACTACGGGAAACTCGACTACTGATCGCCGTTTGGAAGGCATTCACGTAGCCGGCAAGCAAGATGCCCGGTCTTTGGATTTGACCTGCGTCAAGGACGCTTTGGCCGTTCCTTCCAAAAATGAATCCATGTGGCAACCAATATCGACCGCCCCTTTTGATCGGGATTTGGAATTGGCCGTCATGGACGGGGATGGCGTTCACGCCCTCGTTTTTCCCTGCAGGCGCATACTGACAGGCTGGACCAAGTCGGCCACGAAGGAACGGGTGGACATCTCACCTACCCATTGGAGAACGTGGAAACCTGACAAGACAGATGTTTAGCGGCATTGCCGCGTTTTTCTATTTGTTGCTGTGCCCGTTTGTTCCCTTGTCGGCCTCCTCGGCCTTTCGGAGCTTTTCTTCTTCTTTCTCGAGCAATTCAAGCAACGCCTTCCGCTTGAGCTGATCTTGCTCCTCTGCCAGGCGCTGGCGAAAATGCTCGATATTCAGGCGCGCGATCCCCTTATCCACTCGTCACCTAAGCAGCCGCAACGGCTTCCCTGTTCGTCTGTGCAGTCACATATCATAGCCAAATCGCCCGCGTCTAATCCCGCCGGGATACGTCAGTTCCACAAAGGCATGCCTCAGATGGCGCGGGGCTTCCGTGGCTTCAAACCACCCTCTTACGCAAGCTCCCCCGAGCAATCCGCACCTACGGCTATGGCCGTATCGACGGCACTCGTTGATGCAGGTCAAGGCCATCAACGCCACCCTGTGATTTCTTTGACACTTGGAATTCGCTGTGAAGGAGACGACCGATGTTTAATTTGCGCAGCAGTGTTGTCGCCGGCCTAATGCTGAGCCTTGTCGCGATGCCGGCTGTGGCCGGAGCTGAAGACAACGATTCTGGTTGGTGGCCTCGTTGGGGTATGGGCCGGATGATGATGGGTCAATGGGGCATGGGCGGCCCGATGGGTGGCTATGATTCAGACGAGATGCTCGATCGGATCGACGGACGCCTCGCCTTCCTCAAGACGGAACTGAAGATTACCAACGAGCAGACGCCCTCCTGGGACGAACTTGCCGGCATCATCCGTAGCACGGCCGAGTCGCACAACGCGTTAATGCAGGGCATGCTCAAAGAATTCCAGGACGGTGAGTTCTTGAAGAAGCCCCTGCCCGAGCGACTGGCCTACCAACAGACCCATCTCGAAGCGCGTCTGGAACAGGTAAAGACTGTCAGGGCAGCAGTCGAAAAACTATACGCAAAGCTGAGCGATGAGCAGAAGCAGGCGGCTGACGAGATTGTCCTGCCTATGATGGGTATGGGTATGGGGCGCTCGGGCTTCGGTCCTGGAATGATGTTCAGATAACCTCCATTGCGTCCTGATCGTGTAGATGATCGCGGAGGAACTGACGCATGTTCGTCGCACTTCGCCTTGTGGCCGGGCTAGCTCTGCTCGACATCAACCAAGCCGCCGGCTCGACGATCTTTCCGACGGGGGTCGTCTACAGCAATTGGACTGACGAGAGCGAAGAGGCCAAGGTGTGCGAGATCGTCCTCGACGTCAGCAACCCGCCATCGCGGGAAGTCGTCAAGTTCATCGCGCTTGCCGGTTACAACAAATTCGACGGGACCGTTCTGGCCGGCTTTCTCATGGCTGCAGCCGACATCACGACAGCCGACAAATATCAAATAGCGCGGATTTCAGGCGCTGCATTCAGCTCCCGCACATTCAACTCGCTCGGCCATTTAGATTACGAAATCTATGACGACGGTACAGTCATGGCGACGACACAAGATCCGCTTCTCGCTATTACTTTCATTAACGCGGTGATTTTCGGAACCTACGAATTGCGTTTTGCGCGCCCAGATTCAAACGCCGAAATACGAACCTACAAGATTGCATCCGCTCCAGGGGAACCCGTAACCAGCAATTTCATGCACTGCATGGATCACCTCGCTGTCGAGTCTCACCGCACTCAATCAGATGCATCGACAAAAGGAAGCCCGCTGCCGGAGGGAGCTGGCAGCGGGCTCAGCATCGCGACGGATCAGGGAGGATAACCGTCGCTTGCCCATGTCAGGGGAGGACATGGGCACCCTAGAAATAGGAACATATTCCTACAATTCAAGGCAGACGTTTCGATTTTTGAGAGACCGTTGTTCGCCGCTTCAGCTTCGCGGATGAGCTCCGGCAATTTTGGCAGTAGCCGCGACACGACGGTCGAGGCGTTTGAGATATGGCGCTGATAACTTCGTCATGAAGTTCAGCTCCCAAATATGCCGCAATCGCCGTCGCGTTGAATGCGATCGCATCCGAGTTGCTGTCAGGGTGTGTGACAAGAGGGAGAAACGCCCGCAATTTCACGGGTCAAAATCTTGATTGGATCGACGGCAAAGAGTGGCGCCGTCGAAGACCCACAGTTAGGCCTTATCGGCCACGAGCCATTGATATGGCTCAAATCGGCCAGCTTGAGGCAACACCGAAGCGCCGCGGCGAACGATGTCGGCGTCCAGGCGCGCCCCACGATTGACGCGGATCAAGGCCGTCGCGGCTGCTCTCTGTTTTGGCTTCGTGAAAATCAGCCACCCCAAGCGGAGTCTCGCCATGGTCGACATCACATCAAGCCCCGAACAAATCAGATCCGCTTCGCCCGAACTGCGGCGATGGCTGGGGCACGAGGTCGCGCGCGTCCTTGTGGAGGAAAACGCCCTGAATCCGGAAAGAGCTTTTCCGAAGCCGGCCGGTGCCGCGGGAGCCCTTCGGTGATGAACTCTCGGCGGACATGGCTGATCGCCGGCCTTCTGATCGCTGTTGGCGCGGGTGGTTACTACGCATGGCAGAAATCCAAGGATGACGATCTGCCGGAAGGCATAGCGAGCGGGAACGGCCGCATAGAAGCGGTCGAGATCGACGTGTCGACGAAGGCGCCGGGCCGGATCAAGGAAATCCTTGTCGATGAAGGCGATTTTGTCAAAGCTGGCGAAGTGCTTGCCCGCATGGACACGGTGCAGCTGGAGGCCCAGCGCCGTCAGGCCGGAGCCCAGTTGCAACGCGCTATGATCGGCGTGGAGACCGCCAATAGCCTGGTAACGCAGCGCGAAGCCGAAAGAACGGCCGCGGCCGCGGTCGTCGCGCAGCGCGAAGCCCAATTAGACGCCGCCGAGCGCACGCTGGTGCGCACTGAGCAGCTTGCCACCAACAACACCATTTCCCAGCAGGTCCTCGACAACGACCGGGCAACCGCGCAGGGAGCAAAGGCTGCGGTGGCTGCGGCACAAGCTCAGCAAGCAGCAAGCGATGCCGCTATCAACGCGGCAAAGGCTCAGGTCATCGACGCCAAGGCGGCGGTCGACGCTGCCCAGGCCGCGATCGAGAGCATCGACGCCGACATCGACGATTCCACGCTCAAGTCTCCGCGCGACGGACGGGTGCAGTACCGGGTGGCGGAGCCTGGAGAAGTCCTGTCCGCCGGTGGGCGCGTGCTCAATCTCGTCGATCTCGGCGACGTCTACATGACCTTCTTCCTGCCCACGGCCCAGGCAGGCCGTGTGGCGATCGGAACGGAGGTCCGCCTCGTGCTCGACGCAGCCCCGCAATATGTGATCCCTGCCAAGGCTACCTACGTCGCTGACGTCGCCCAATTCACGCCAAAGACAGTCGAGACCGAGGAAGAGCGCCTGAAGCTGATGTTCCGGATCAAGGCGCAGATTTCACCGGACCTGCTGCGCAAGTATATCCAGCAGGTGAAGACCGGCTTGCCGGGCGTGGCCTATATCCGGCTGGATCCGCAGGTTGCGTGGCCGGCCAAACTCCAGGGAAAGCTCGCTCAATGACCGCGTGGCCGAGCGCCACCGCAAGTCTTCCCTCACGGCCGGTCGCACGGCTGGAAGGAGTCGGCCATTCCTACAGCAGGACCCGGGCGCTCGACGGCATCACCTTGGACATACCTGCCGGCTGCATGGTTGGCCTGATCGGGCCCGACGGCGTCGGCAAGTCCAGCCTGCTTTCCTTGATCGCGGGAGCGCGGGCAATACAGCAAGGACGCATCGAGGTGCTTGGCGGCAACATGGCCGACGTCCGCCATCGACAGACCACGTACCCCAGGATTGCGTATATGCCGCAAGGCCTCGGCAAGAACCTCTATCCGACGTTGTCCGTCTTCGACAACATCGACTTCTTCGGCCGCTTGTTCGGGCATAGCCGGGATGAGCGGGAGCGCCGCATTGGCGAGCTTCTGCAGAGCACGGGGCTGGCGCCCTTCGCTGCCCGACAGGCAGGCAAGCTTTCCGGTGGCATGAAGCAGAAGCTCGGCCTCTGCTGCGCCCTTATCCATGATCCCGACCTCCTGATCCTGGACGAGCCAACGACCGGTGTCGATCCTCTGTCGCGTCGTCAGTTCTGGGAGCTGATTGACCAGATCCGCCGCGGTCGCACTGGAATGAGCGTCATTGTTGCAACCGCCTACATGGAGGAAGCCGCCCGATTCGACTGGCTAATCGCAATGGACGGAGGCCGCGTGCTGGCCTCTGGATCGCCGTCGGAGCTGCTTGAGCGGACTGGCGCGCCTGACCTCGACGAGGCCTTTATCGCACTCCTTCCGCAGGAAAGGCGGGACGGCCATCAGCAGGTGGTGATCCCGCCCCGATCCGCGGACACCGGCGACGAAGCTGCCATTGAGGCGGAACATCTCACCATGCGGTTCGGCGATTTCACCGCCGTCGACGACGTGAGTTTCCGTATCGAGCGGGGCGAGATCTTCGGCTTCCTGGGCTCGAATGGCTGCGGCAAGACGACCACCATGAAGATGCTGACCGGTCTGCTTCAGGCAAGCGAAGGCAAGGCCCGGCTCTTCGGACGCGAGATAGACCCGAACGACATCGAAGTTCGGCGGCGCGTCGGCTACATGTCGCAGGGATTCTCGCTCTATTCCGAGCTGACGGTCCGTCAGAACCTCGAGCTTCATGCCCGGCTCTTCGGCCTGGCTCCAGACGCCATCCCACAAAGGATCGCGGAGATGGCGCAGCGCTTCGATCTCGCCGGCCATTTGGATGCGCTTCCCGATGCCCTGCCGCTCGGAATCCGGCAGCGCCTGTCGCTTGCCGTGGCGATGATCCACTCCCCCGATATCCTGATCCTCGACGAGCCCACATCCGGTGTGGACCCGGTCGCCCGCGACGGGTTCTGGCAGATCCTCTGCGAGCTATCACGCAAGCAGAACGTCACGATCTTCGTCTCGACACACTTCATGAACGAGGCGGAACGTTGCGACCGCGTTTCGTTGATGCATGCCGGCAGGGTTCTTGTCACCGACACGCCGGCGATGATCGTCCAGAATCGCGCGGCGCCGACGCTTGAGGAGGCTTTCATCCGCTATCTCGAGAGCGCGGCCGCCGCGAAGGATACCGCACCGCCGGATGCCGGGACTGAACCGGGACACGCCACCGGCGCGCCGGAAGGGTGGACGAAGCATCCGCAGGAAAAGCGTGGCAATCGCTTCTTCGATCCCCGCCGTATGTTCGCCTATACGCGGCGCGAGGCGCTCGAACTCCTGCGCGATCCGATCCGCGCCACGCTCGCCATCGTCGGCACGCTCATCCTGATGCTCGTCGTGGGTTACGGCATCAACATGGACGTGGAGAATATGACGTTCGCCGTCCTCGATCACGACGATACGGCAATCAGCCGCGACTACGTGCAGCAAATCGCCGGCTCGCGATACTTCACCGAAAAGGCGCCTATACCGGACTACGCCGATCTTGACCGGCGCATGGAAGACGGCGAACTCAGCCTGGCGATCGAGATTCCGCCCGGCTTCGGTCGCGACCTGGCGCGCGGCCGTAACGTCACCATCGGCGCGTGGATCGACGGCGCCATGCCGACGCGTGCCGAGACCGTGCGCGGTTACGTCCAAGGCATGCACGCAGGCTGGCTTGCCCAGAAGGCACGCGAGATCTATGGCGACGCGGCCACGGTCGGTGATTTTCAGCTGGCGATCCGCTATCGCTACAACCCCGATGTCCGGAGCCTCGATGCTATTGTTCCGGCAGTGATCCCGATGCTTCTCTTGTTAATACCGTCGATGCTGGCCGTGCTGAGCGTCGTGCGCGAAAAGGAACTCGGCTCGATCATCAATTTCTACGTCACGCCGGTCACGAGGTTCGAGTTCCTGCTCGGCAAGCAGATACCCTATGTCGTGCTCGCGATGCTGAACTTCCTGCTGCTGACAGCCTTTGCCATCTTCATCTTTGACGTCCCATTCACCGGCAGTTTTCCAACCTTCGCCGCCGCCGCGTTTCTCTATGTCATCGTCACGACGGGGATGGGGCTGCTGCTCTCGACTTTCATGAGCAGCCAGATCGCGGCGATCTTCGGAACCGCGCTGATCACGATGATTCCGGCCTCGCAATATTCGGGCATGATCGATCCCGTCTCGTCGCTCCAGGGCGTGGGTGCCTTCATTGGCCAGATTTATCCGATGACCTATTTTGTCATCATCTCGCGTGGCGCCTTCTCAAAGGCACTCGGCTTTGACGACCTTTCCAGCGCGTTTTTGCCACTCGTCATCGCCATTCCCGTGTTGCTCGGCCTCGGAGCGGCACTTCTCAGAAAACAGGCCCGCTGAAAATGCGTTTCGCCAACATGTTCCAGCTCGGCATCAAGGAACTGCGCGGTCTTGCGCGGGATCCGATGCTGCTCGTGCTGATCGCCTATGCTTTCACCTTGGCGATCTACACAGCGTCCAAGGCGATGCCGGAAACCCTCAATCGCGCGCCGATCGCGATCGTCGACGAGGATCAGTCGCCGCTGTCCTCGCGCATAGTAACCGCGTTCTACCCTCCCTTTTTCACGGCGCCCCGGCTCATCTCCCAGCCCGAAATGGACAGGCGCATGGATTCCGGCATGGACACATTCGCGCTCGATGTCCCTCCGAACTTCCAGCGCGATCTCCTGGCCGGCAGATCGCCCACGATCCAGCTCAATATCGATGCGACCCGCATGTCGCAGGCCTTCACCGGCGGGGGATATGTCCAGTCGATCGTATCGGGGGAAGTGAGTGAATTTCTGGATCGCCATCGCACCGAAACCGTGCTGCCTGTCAATCTTGACTTGCGCGCGCGTTTCAATCCCGAACTCAACAAGGGATGGTTTGGCGCCATCACCGATGTGATTTCCTCGATCACCATGCTCTCGATCATCCTGACCGGCGCGGCACTCATCCGCGAGCGCGAGCATGGAACGATCGAACACCTGCTGGTCATGCCGGTAAAGCCGTTCGAAATCATGATGAGCAAGGTCTGGTCGATGGGTCTCGTCGTGCTGGTGGCTTCCGGCCTGTCGCTGGTCCTAGTCGTGCAGGGCCTGCTCTCCGTACCCACGCACGGATCCGCGCTGCTGTTCATGACCGGAGCCGCCCTGGACATATTCGCCATGACCTGTCTGGGGATCTTCCTTGCGACCATCGCGGGCTCGATGCCGCAATTCGGTTTGCTGCTGATGATGGTGCTTCTGCCGCTTCAGTTGCTGTCCGGCGGCGTCACGCCGCGTGAGAGCATGCCTGAGATCATCCAGGCCATCATGTTCGCCGCGCCCAATACACACTTTGTCATACTGGCCCAGGCCGTCCTGTTCCGCGGCGCTGGCCTGAGCGTCGTCTGGCCGCAGCTTGCGGCGTTACTGGCCATTGGCACTGGGTTATTTGCCTTTTCGCTTCGCCGCTTTCGCCAATTCCTGAGATAGGCTCGAAGCAGCCAAGGTTTCGTTCCATAATCAGCGCCCAGCCACGTTTGCGGTATGAGCATTGTACGGAAAGCCATGAGAAACAGGCCGAAGCCGGCAACCCACAATGTGCCTGCAAGGCTCGTTGAAACTGGGCCGTAGGTGGGCAGAAATTCGACCAAGAGGTGCGACAGGCAGCAAATTGTCATCGCTGCGAACGCACCTGCCGCCCGAACCGAGGTCTCGAAGGCGCGGCGGCGGCTGTGCTTGCGGATCATGCTCGCCATGATGGCGAGAGCCATCGTGCCGATGGCGCCGATCGTCCAGGCATGAACGGCAGCCGCCTGCCCCAGCCTTGCAGGCGCGAAAATGTGGATCGCCAGAAGCCCGAAATCGACGGTGATCCAGCCGTACCCAATAAGAAGAGCGAAAACTGACGACGACGCCACCATTCGCCACCCTTTCCACTGGGCGACTCGCATCACCGGACTGCAGGCGGCAAGAGCGCAGGCAAGGCCGGTGAGTTGTACCCTGCGGCGCAACAACCCACGAACCACCTGCGCCTGCGGACCACTCGACACATGTATTCTTTCGGATTTCGATCGAGAACGTGTCAGGTCGCGAAGCGAAAGAGCATACTATCTAGCTGTCGCGGCACACTGGCCGTGCTTTCATCGCGCCATCAAGACCGGCAGCGATTGATCCTGAAGCATTGACTTGGTGGCGCCGCCGAAAATCCGCTCGCGCAACCGGGAATGGCCGTAAGCGCCCATCACCATCAGCTCGGCACTGCTGTCGACCGCGTGCTGGCGAAGAACATCGGCGACGGCATGGTTCGCACTCGGCAGGCGGTCGACTGTTACCTTCACGCCATGCCGGGCGAGGTAGGCTGCGGCATCAGCTCCGGGTTCCTGACCGTGGTGGTATTCGTCCTCCACCGGATCGACCATGACGAGACGCACTTCGTCGGCGCCTGTTAACATATCGAGTGATTCACGGACGGCGCGCGATGACTCAAGACGAGCATCCCACGCGACCATTACCCGCTTCGGCTTCAGTGTCGGCCGAACTCCCGGGGGAACGATCAGCAGCGGCTTCCCGGAAGAAAACAAGGCGCCCTCGATCACCTTGCCTTTCAGCGTCTCGTCAGCGAGCAACTCCGGCCCGATCACCGTAATGTCGGCGTAACGTGCACGGCGACCAATTCTTTCGTCAGCCCAGCCAATTTCAGGATATTCGCTGGAGACATCGGCCGAAAGCGCCCTGCCGGCGAGAAAAGCCGACACGTCAGTCACTCGCTTCTTCAAGAGCCTCTCATCGGCCTGCCGCTCCTTCAGCCAGTCCTCCGAAACGATTGCCGCATACTCTCCGACTGGCGGCGGCGCGGCGATGGCCACAGCAAGAACGGCAAGATGGGCACCAATTTCGTCGCAAAGGTCGGCAGCGAGGTTGAGATCGCCGTCGCTCATATGCGGCCCCGTAACCGTAAGGATCGTCCTGAAAGCCATGGCAGTAGCTCCTGATCTCGGCCAAATTCCACGTCGACGATAGCCAGACCGTTCGGCGTGCTCATTGCGCTGAATCAAAGACTATGCGGACGCCCAATTGATCCGGATCAATGTGTCTGCGAATAGACTCGGTAGGCTCAGCCGATCAATCGGCGGATGCGCACATGAGATTTCTGATCGCAGCAGCTATCGCGGCCATGGCCTGCGAAGCGTCCAGAGCGCAGGAAATGAGCTACGGCCAGGCAGAATATCTGAACTCCTGCGCCGTTTGTCACGGCATGGATGGCAAGGGCGACGGTCCGTTGCGCGACCTGCTGGTCAAACGACCGGCCGACCTGACCCATCTTTCCCAACGCAATGGCGGGACCTTTCCCTATTCGAGGGTCTTCGCAACGATCGACGGTCGCTATGCCGTGTCAAGCCATGGCAACCGCGAGATGCCTGTCTGGGGTCGTGAATTCCTTGAGGACGATGCGAAAACCTACGGCCCTAGCGGCGGCGAGGTTGTGACCACGGAACGCATCCACAACCTTGCGGGTTACGTCGCGACGCTGCAGCATTAGATTTAGGCAGTGCAAGATCGCCAAAATGCCCTGATGAGCGATGGATTGTGCACGTTCGAGGCATGCACCGACCATTATCAACATACTCCACTGCCGCCTCGACCAAGCGCTAGGTAGTTTGCCGTAGGGATATAACCGAATTTCGCCCCCTGCGGATTCGCGCGATTGCTGTGTCACGGAACAACCGGGAAAACAGCCATGCACGCCTACACGAGCTCCAGAATCTCACTGCCGTCGCATTCTGTGCAACCAAGCCTGCCGGACGCGTTTGACCCAGCACCGCTGCAGCCGGTCAGCTTTTTTCCTGCCGGCGCTGAAATTTATGCTCAGGGCGAGAAGGCCGGTGCTTTCTACCAGGTCGAATTCGGCGCCGTGCGCATCTACCGCCTGCTTGCCGACGGTCGCCGGCAGATCAGCGCCTTCCACCTCGCCGGCGAGACCTTCGGCTTCGAAGCCGACTCCACGCATCATTTCTTCGCCGAAGCGATCAACGCCACCGGAGTTCGCGTCTTCCGCCTGGCCACCGGGACGGACATGTCCCGTCAGTTGCTGCCGTTGGCGCTCAAGGGCCTGACGCGCGCGCAGGAACACCTCCTGGTCCTCGGTCGACAGAGCGCCATCGAACGTGTCGCCGCCTTCCTGGTCGACATGGCCGAGCGCCAAGGCGGCTTGCGGCAGATGGAACTGCCGATGTCGCGCATGGATATCGGCGACTATCTCGGGCTCACTATCGAGACCGTGTCGCGGGTCTTCACCCGGCTGAAGGACAAGGGCGTCATCCGCCTGCTCAACCTGCGCAGCATCGAAATCGTCAAACAGGATGTGTTGCAGACCATGGGCGAATGAGGGTGCCTGCCAGCTCAAGAAGACGACAATGACGCCGCAGAACCGGCCTCAGTTCAAGGGCCAGATGACGACGGAAACACACTTACCACCCATACCGGCTTTCGTTTCCAAGTGCGCCGCGCTCGCCCTGAAGATGAGCCAACGCTGGCCGAGTTCTTCACCCATGTAACGCCTGACAACCTGCACTTTGGCTTTCTCGGCGGAGTGAAGGAAATTTCGCACGAGCGGTTGCTGGCGATGACGCGTTGCGACGACGCTCATATCCATAATTTTCTGGCCTTCTCGACCAACGGGATGCTGATCGCCATTGCGACGCTGGCAAGCGATCGAGCCGACCGAACCGGCGAGGTTGCGATCTGCATTCGCGCGGATCGCAAGCATCTGGGCGTTGGCTGGGAGCTGCTCGCTTATATCGCGAAATATGCCGAAGAACTTGGCCTAGAGGTCGCTCACTTCTCTATTCCGCAGATGCGTCGAAGAATAATTGTGGCGTGAAGCAGCCGTGATTTGCCGCCTCATTAGATGGGCATTTTGGTGGGTCGTTCCGTGTGGTTCCGCTATCGACCTCGTCCAGTCCAATTTCACTGGCCTATACGCGCCCTAGAGAAGTCCTGAACTTAAGGTCAGAGACTGCGCCCAGAGACAGACAGTTTTTGATCAGCCCCGGCCAGTGGCGAAAAATCGGATCTGGCCAGCACCCCGGCTATCCTGGCAAAGCTGACAAATGCCTGTCGCGCCTCTTCGGTTGTCATCTGCTCGGCGATTGCGGCGTTGCAGCTCCTCACCGCGCAGTTGTATACCGGCCCCCGACGGGCCTTCGGCCATTGATTCAAGTATACGAGCGCCTCCCGCACCGATCCGATGTCGTGTCTCACGTCACCGGTCTTAACCTGCACGGGGGCAAGGAAAGCCAGACTGGTCATTTGCTAACTCCCTGGGGTTGCAAGGTTGATTCAGCATCCCATGACGGCTCTTTCATTTGAGGCTGTTGGACGTCATTTGACCATCCTCGCTATCTGCGAAGGCCGGGGCTTCATCGAGCCCCGGCCTTGCTTCGCGACCGTCATTTGTTGCCGTTGATTGCAATGCGCTTGGCATTTGCCTGCGCCTTTTTGGACTTGGGCAATGTCACGGTGAGCACACCGTTCTTGAACGTCGCCGCCACCTTGTCGTCTTCAACCTCACGACCGAGACTGAAGCGCCGCTCAAAACGCCCATAATAGCGTTCGCTGAACTGGCGGTCCTTGTCCTCGGTCTCAGCCTTCTTCTCGCCGCGAAGTGTCAGAACACCATCATCCAGCATGACCTCGACGTCGTTTTCATCGAGGCCAGGGATTTCGGCCGTCACCCGGATTTCCTGATCGGTTTCCGAGAACTCCACGCTTGGCCAAGTGCCGTTGAGAGGGGCCATGCGGCCCAGCGCCGAAGGCGTGTCAAAACCGCGGAACACCTCGTCGAATAGCCGGTTGACATTGCGGTGCAACGACAGGAACGGATCCATGTCGTCACCGCGATAAAGGCTCGGTGCCTGGCTGCTGCCACGGCTCCAGGGAAGCAAGTCACGTACGCTCATTTGATCCTTCTCCTTTCCGTGTTGGGTCGCACCCGGACCCCACCCACGACAGGACGGGGTGCGGGCCGACCGCCAAAGATCAGGCCGCTGCGCTTTCAATGCGCTTGGACGCCGCCTTCTTGTCGGTCTCGACATTGATCGCGATGCGGCGCGGCTTCATCTCCTCGGGAATTTCTTTCTTGAGGTCGATAGTCAGCAGACCGTTTTCGAGCTTTGCCCCGACAATGGTCACATGATCGGCTAGTTCGAAGCGGCGCGCGAACGACCTCAACGCCAGGCCATGATGGAGGTACTGAACCTCGTCGTTCTCTGTCTTGGCGCCCTCGATCACGAGCATATTTGGCTCCTGCGTGATCGTAAGCTCATCTTCCCCGAAACCGGCGACCGCGAGGACAATGCGGTAGGTGTCTTCGCCGAGCTTGGCGATATCATAGGGCGGCCAGTTGTCCGCGTTCTGTGGCGGGCTGGCGTTTTCGAGCAGGTTGAAGATGCGGTCAAAGCCGATGCTCGACCGATAGAAGGGGGAAAAGTCCAGGTTCGTTCTCATAACTACATCCTCCTTGGAGCAACATAGGTACGAGGGAACGCCAAGAAGCATGGCGCTCCCTGACACATCGGCCCCTTGTGCGGCGACCGACGAGGAATGAGTTGGGAATTGACTTCCGCTGCGTCAAGAGGGACCGCCAAGGCAGTTTCGCGACCGCCTTCGAAATGGCTGGTGGCAAGCGCTCCATCGAATACCCATCTGCTTCGCAGGTATTTCGAACGGAGGAAAAGGATGCCCATGACACGCCAAGAGGTTGTCTCGGTCCTCGGACCCGTGGACAACGCGACGATTGCGGAAATCATCGCGTCCGGTGCCTCGCTTGAGGAGTTGAGAGAGGCATGGGCCTGGGCCTTCGGTGACGAGGCGTTGATGAGTCAGGGACGACCGCTGCCGGGAACAAGGGTGGCAGCGCTGATCGACCTGATCGACCCCGACGACGAAGCCGACCTGGTGGATCCGGCCCAAGGGGACCCGGGCGCCGGCCATTGAATGGTGAAGATGCCGTCTATGGCTTCCCATTCAGGCGGACGCGCTCTTTCGTGCGATCTGCTTGGCAAATTGTTTGTGCCGAAGAAGTTATCCGAAATGTATGAACAGGCAACAGTAAGGGGCTTGGCTTTCCCGCGCCCGTTGCCCCCGGTGACGCGCCACTCTGATGCTGCGGCGGCAGATTACCGCCGCAGTGAATTCAGCCGTCACTTTCCATAAGATGGTCTGCATTGCCGATCTTCGGCCCTGTCATCCACGGCGGCGCTACGGGCACGTCCTCGATGACACCGACCCTGCGTGCCCAAGTCGTAAAGGCCTTGTTCGCCGCCTCGACAGACTTCCGACCATCGTAGGCGGAGTAGCATGCATCAGACGCTGCTGCGTGGAGGAGGCCGCGCCTTTCAACCGGCCATTCTTCGAGAAACTCTATCGCATCCATGACACAGCCGATCTTTTGGACACCGTAGCCGTCGTCTCTTACGAAAACCGGCTGTTTGAACGTCGCACTTTCCATTAGTGACCTCCCTTCAAACCGTGGGTAACTGATCCTGCCTCACCGTGTGCGGCGACGATGTCAGTTCCCGGCAAACCCATGCCGGCGAGCTTGGCACAACCAGGACGGAACCGGCATCTTCAAAGAAAATCGTTTCCATGTGATCCTTCCGCTCCTGTTCGACATCCGGCAAGCGTACTCGGCACGTGGGAAAAAGATTGGAAACACGTCTTTTCAGTTCAAGGGGAGCTGGCGAGACGAACGGCACCTTTTATGAATTGGATGCCGGCAACTACAAAGGAGCCTGTCCTATTGCCGCTTGGCGGGTCCGGCCCGGGTCCGGCTATTGAACTGTGAAGATGCCGTCAACGGCCTTCCATTCGGAAGGCCGGATCAGGCGGTGATGGGCGACGCGCACGGAATGCAGCGCGCCTTCGAGTTCGCGCTCCCAGTAATCCAGAAACCCTTTCAGGGTTGGGAATTCCGGTGCAAGATCGTATTCCTGCCAAACGTAAAGCTGCAAAAGGCTTGGATGATCGGGAAGGTGGTAGTGGATCTCCGCAGTTGTGAGACCGTAGCCCTCCATCTGCAGTCGGAATTCCCTGCTGACCATGCGTCTCTCCTATCGCGCGCGTTCAGGCATCAAGTCTTTGCGGGCGATCTCGGACCCGCCGCTCCTTGAGGTCACAGCCTACCTCGGCGCGACTATCGTCCAGTCGGCGAAGGGCATCCATGACGGCGTCGAACGTCACCGGGTTCGAAGCACCAGGTGGTTTTCGCAACGCAGGCATGGATTCGACGGCGCAGGCATCCGACGCCCATGATGCAAGAATGGCGCGCTTTTCCAGAATGTCGAGCGTGCGATCGAGCACCACCTCATCGGGGTGATTAAAGTGCCGCGCCGGGAACAGCAGGCGGTCAAGCGAAGGATCAGAGGCCTCAGGGGCGATCAAGGGCATTTTCGACAAGGTTCGTTCCATCGATGGTCTCCGTTTCCTGACAATCTCCTTGGCACCGTTGGTGTTGCAGTGATCCCTTTCGGGACTCCAACCGCAAAAAATTTCGATGAGTTCGGGTCGAATTTCAAGACCTGAAATCGCGTGTCCCAGCGAAAATAGCTTCATGAATTCATATCCCTAGCACTCTCAAATGCAGAGTGCCAAAATTTTTCCGGCGAGCCCTTGAAACTCGAAAATGCCAAAACTAGCTCGATATGCGCGCGATGCCTGAGGAAGGGGTCGCGACGCCCTGCACCGGCCCGATATTGCCGGTCCGGTGTGGAGGAACCTCAAAAATCTGTTTGTCCTGAAGGAGAACGACATGACGTTCCGTCCATTGCACGATCGTATCCTGGTTCGCCGCATCGAGGCCGAAGAGAAGACGGCCGGCGGTATCATCATCCCCGACACTGCCAAGGAGAAGCCGCAGGAGGGCGAAGTCATCGCCGTTGGCCCGGGTGCGCGCGACGAGAGCGGCAAGCTCACGCCGCTCGATGTCAAGGCCGGCGACCGCATCTTGTTCGGCAAATGGTCCGGCACCGAGATCAAGCTCAACGGCGAGGACCTGCTGATCATGAAGGAAAGCGACGTGATGGGCGTGATCGAGCAGACCGCGGCGGTCAAGAAGGCCGCCTGACAGAGGCTCCAACCGCAATCCAGTCAATGAAGCTGCCTATTGAAGGAGTGATCCAATGGCTGCCAAGGAAGTGAAATTTCATTCCGACGCCCGTGAGCGCATGCTGCGCGGCGTCAACATCCTCGCCGACGCGGTGAAGGTGACGCTCGGCCCCAAGGGCCGCAACGTCGTAATCGACAAGTCGTTCGGCGCCCCGCGCATCACCAAGGACGGCGTCACCGTCGCCAAGGAAATCGAGCTTGAGGACAAGTTCGAGAACATGGGCGCGCAGATGGTCCGCGAAGTCGCTTCGAAGACCAACGACATCGCCGGCGACGGCACCACGACCGCGACCGTTCTCGCGCAGGCGATCGTCAAGGAAGGCGCCAAGGCCGTTGCCTCGGGGATGAACCCGATGGACCTGAAGCGAGGCATCGACAAGGCCGTCGAGGCGATTGTCCAGGAGTTGAAGACCAACGCCCGCAAGGTGACCAGAAATGATGAGATCGCCCAGGTTGGCACCATCTCGGCCAATGGCGATGCCGAGATCGGCCGCTTCCTTGCGGAAGCGATGCAGAAGGTCGGCAACGAGGGCGTCATCACGGTTGAGGAAGCCAAGACCGCCGAGACCGAACTCGAAGTCGTCGAAGGCATGCAGTTCGACCGTGGCTACCTCAGCCCCTACTTCATCACCAACCAGGACAAGATGCGCGTGGAGCTGGAAGAGCCCTATGTGCTGATCCACGAGAAGAAGCTGTCCAATCTGCAGGCGCTGCTTCCGGTGCTGGAGGCTGTTGTGCAGTCGTCCAAACCGCTGCTGATCATCGCCGAGGATGTCGAGGGCGAGGCGTTGGCGACGCTGGTCGTCAACAAGCTGCGCGGTGGCCTCAAAGTCGCCGCCGTCAAGGCGCCCGGCTTCGGCGACCGCCGCAAGGCGATGCTGGAGGACATTGCCATCCTAACCGGCGGCACCGCGATCTCGGAAGATCTCGGCATCAAGCTTGAGAATGTCACGCTCAACATGCTGGGCCGCGCCAAGAAGGTGTCGATCGAGAAGGAGAACACCACCATCGTCGACGGCGCCGGTTCGAAGGACGAGATCCAGGGCCGCGTCAGTCAGATCAAGGCGCAGATCGAGGAGACCACCTCCGACTACGACAAGGAAAAGCTGCAGGAACGTCTGGCGAAGCTCGCCGGCGGCGTTGCGGTGATCCGCGTCGGCGGCTCGACCGAGGTCGAGGTCAAGGAACGCAAGGATCGCGTCGACGATGCCATGCATGCGACGCGCGCTGCGGTCGAGGAAGGTGTGTTGCCAGGTGGCGGCGTGGCGCTTCTGCGCGCCGCCAAGGCACTGGACGGCGTGCAGGCCGAGAATGAGGACCAGAAACACGGTATCGAGATCGTGCGCCGCGCGATCGAGGCGCCCGTGCGCCAGATCGCCGAGAACGCCGGCGCGGAAGGCTCGATCATCGTCGGCAAGCTGCGTGAGAAACCGGAGTTCGGCTGGGGCTGGAACGCACAGACCAACGCGTTCGGCGACCTCTACAACGAGGGCGTCATCGATCCGGTGAAGGTGGTGCGGACCGCACTCCAGGATGCGGCATCGGTTGCCGGCCTGCTGGTAACGACGGAAGCGATGGTTGCCGAGAAGCCGAAGAAGGAACCCGCCGTTCCGGCAATGCCGGCTGGTGGCATAGACTTCTGATGGTAACGGCTGTGTCCGCGCCCGGTGGGCGCGGACACCCTGACAAATGGGTAGAGCCATGAACGTGATGAACTTGAACGTAATCCCCCCGCCGTCGCGTGCGGCCACCGACCTGAACTACGAAGCAGACCTGAAGGTTGCGCTTGACCCGATAATGGTCGAGTTGCTCGACAGAGCAGAGGCCGCGGGTTGGGACCGGCGCAAAGCGGCATACACGGTGATGTTTCTGGCCGCGCGGAATCTTACCGACAGCAAAGGCCCTCCTGGAAACGGGAGTTCGGCAGGCTAAGGCGCGACGCACGCAATCTATCGCGCACGCGCCGTGGGAACGGCTTCCGATCGACTGAGCCAATCACGTGAAACGGAGGAAAACATGGAACACAATCGATTTCAGCATCCCGTGAGGGTGCTCGTGGGTCTTGGGTTTCCGACCAACATTCAAAGCGTAAAAGACGCCTTTGTCCTGCTGGATGAATGGCCGCCATCGAAGCGAAACCCTGCTCATGGCGTCGCGCTCAATGCCTGTCGGGCAGCCCTCGCCGGCGAGGTGGATGCCGAAACCGCTCGCAGCACTTTTGTTGCCTTCGCCCGCCGCATGGATCTGCTTGTACCAGACGCAGGCGACATCGTCGCGGCCAAGGCAGTCGGCACCTTCGGAGCCGCTTCAACAAGCCCCTACAACAAGTCGATGTAGTCGGTCCGTGGGAGCGGAGAAAGCCATGAGGGATATTCGATTTTCCGAACCAGTGAGACTGCGCGTGAGACCCTCAAGGGAGCGGGTGGTTGCCAGCAGTTGGGAAGCACTTGAGTGCCTTCATGACCAATGGCCAGAATGGGCGAGAGGACCAAGCTATCGAGCTGCCTGCCGCACTTGCCGCGACTCCTTGGACGGATGGCGGGCTCCGCAACAAGCAAGAAGGGCATTTTTGAAGGCGGCCCGTCGTGCAGGTTTGGTCCAGGCCTCATAGTGAGCTCAGCGCCGAGGCAAGTCTTTGCTTTGCGAACGACGCAATCTGAACGATTGCACGCCTCCGTCGGACCGGCAAGGAGCGGATATGACCCGGTGGCCGACGTCGGAACCAGCGTAATTGCACGTCGTTGCCGCCGTTTACCGCAAGCATCGTTCCCAAGCCTTTCGAAACGGCGAGTCATGAGCTACGTGTGACGAGTGCCATCAATGAGACGGACAAGACTGACGAAAGGCCCAAAATCATTTCGCCTACAACTTATGGACTTACGTCTCGGCCGCATCAGGGGCACTCTCGCGGGCAGCTGCCGCTCGTCACCGATCAACACTGACAATGGCGCAAGTCTCAAGCATTCCTGCTCCGCCTACAATTTCGTCGCAGGCTGGAGACCCTCAAGAACCTCAAACCCTTTGAATACATTTGAAAAATTTGGAAAAACGAGCCTCGACCGATTCAGGCTCGGGCTACCCCATAAAACCAAGGGACTCTGCATCTAGCCGACCACGTTTGCCGTAGTCCGGGCTTCGAATGGAACGTGGCCGAGGGCGACCCAGTGCTGGCACTCGGCCTTGTGCCAGGACGGACGTGACTCCCTTTACGCGAACGCCCCATGTTTTTTTGAAGCTCGGGAAGGAGACGCGCGACAATGTCTTTCAGCAAGACAGACAAATCGATGCAAATTTGCATTTAAACCGGGAGGCCAACCTTGCTGAGGCCCTCGGATAGATGGTCAATGTCGGCCTGATCGCGGAAGGGGAGCCGTCCAACGTGCTCGGCAAAGGAGTATTTCGGATTGATCTCCATCAGTTCGCGCCAGACCCGGCCGGCTTCCTCGGCCTCGCCCAAATGACCGAGCGCGACAGCAAGAAAGGCACGAGAGAGATCGGTCTTCGGGGCGAGCTGTATACGCTCCCTGAACAGCGCCGAGGCAGCTTCGAATTTGCCGGCGACAAGATAGGCAGAGCCGAGAAAGTGGATGTATAGCTGCTTCAACGCGGGATCGAGCCGGATGGCTTGTTCGATATGGGGAATAGCCGCGAGGGGCTGGCCGCCATAGATGTTGACGATGCCGCGCGAGTTGTGCGCCTGAGCGTAGTTCGGATTGAGATTCAGCGCCGCGTCCGCTTCAGCCGCGGATCTGGCGAGATCCTTTTTCCACAAGTAGAAGACCGAGGCGACGTAGTGCACGAAGGCAACCTGCGGACTCTTCTGCAAGGCCAAGTCGACATGCCGCTCGGCCTTTTCAAGCGACTCGCTCCAGCCGTCCGTCCAATGGAACTGCCAGTTGAGCACCTCGGCCATTGCGAGGCCGGCATAGGGTTCGCCATAGCTTGAATCCTGGGCGATCGCTTGCGCGAACAGGTCGGTCGAGCGCTCGAACACGTCACGGTTCCTGATGGTCCCCCACAGCGCCTCGCGCCCGAGCAGGAAAAAGTCGTGTGCCTTGCTGCTGGTCGTTTTGACAGCACCAAGCATCGCGGCTTCGCTCGGGCTCAGTTTGATCATCAACGCGTCAACGATCCGCCGGGTGACCTCGTCCTGGACCGCGAAGACGTCGCTCAGTTCGCGATCGAAGCGGTCGGCCCAAAGGTGTCCGCCGGTTTCCGCATCGATCAGCTGGGCGGTAATTCTCACACGGTTGCCGGCGCGGCGGATGCTCCCTTCGAGCACCGAGCGGACACCGAGCTCACGGGCCACGTGCCGCACGTCGACAGCCTTGCCCTTATAGGCGAAGCTCGAATTGCGCGCGATCACCATGAGACCGCTGACCTTAGAGAGGTCGGTGATCACATCCTCGGTTATCCCGTCGGCGAAATATTCTTGCTCAGGATCGCCGCTCATGTTCTGGAACGCCAACACGGCGATTGAAGGCTTGTCGGGCAGCGCGAGCTGTGGCGAAGGCTTCTCCGGCACAGCGGGCTTCGCCTGAGCGGGGACTCCGACTTGCAGCGAATAAACTCGGACCGGATCGGCGATGTTCTTGAGTTGCACAGCGCCGCGATCGTTGATTGCGAGGTCGAGCCTTGCCTTGACCTGCCAGTACGCTTGCTCGGAGAGACAGATGCTGCCAGGCTCGCAAATGCCTTCGAGCCGGGCGGCGATATTGACGCCGTCGCCCATCAGATCGCCGTCGCGCTCCTCCACGACATCGCCCAGATGGATGCCGATGCGAAAGTCGATGCGGCGGTCGGGCGGCAGCCCGGCATTGCGCTCAACCATGCCATTCTGCACCTCGATGGCGCAGCGCACGGCGTCCACGACGCTGCGGAACTCGACAAGGGCTCCGTCCCCGGTGCGCTTGACCACGCGACCATGATGCACGGCGATCGTCGGATCGATCAGATCGCTGCGCAGCGCCCGCAGCCGCGCCAGGATGCGATCCTCGTCCGCGCCGGCGAGCCGGCTGTAGCCGACCACATCCGAGACCAGAATCGCTGCTATTTTCCGGGTCTCACTCACGTCGTGCTCCCTCAATCCAGCCTACTGCAGCCAGATCAGCGCCGTCCTTCTCAACATAGAGCCGTTAAGCACAGGGAAGATAGCCCCAAGCCATTGGCCGGATGGTCGGCACAGGATCGACCCGAGTCGTTTGAGACGAATCAGCGAAGCGCCAGACCTGGCGCAATCAAGACGTCCAGCCCTTTCGCTAGCAGCGTCTGCTTTCAAGCAGCGGCTACGAAATCTCCAGGGCCGACATGCAGCGCAAAACAGTCATCTCGCCTGGATTAACAAGGATCACTAGTTCCGCGGCCATTTTCCGATGACAACAGATCGGCGACCGGCTGGCAATCGCGGCGCTTGGAAGCTGGCAGTGCTTTCGGCGGCATTCTAGTGTCGCCCTTTCAGGAACCTAGCCTCGCGAAGCAGCAAATTCCAATCGGTCCCAATGAGCAATCAGTCGCTCGGCTTCTTGCTCGCCGGTACAAGTCTCCCTGGCCAGCCGATCCGCCAACATTTTTCGCTGGGCTTTGGGTTCACCCCATTATCGAATGTCGGGCACATAGGTTCCGCCAAACAAAAGGAACCGCTGAAACTAGGTTTTGTTGCAGGGCTTTTTCTGGCCCTTCCGTGAAGTCCTGAAGCGATGCGTGGCGCGTGTCCTCGTCCCCGCGCACACGCTTTACACGGCCGATCTGCGCCGGCTTAACCCCATTGTGTGGCCGGCCGCACGAAATCTGCCCCTGCCGTTGGAACATTAGAGATCGATGACGGTTCTTTCGCTTTATATGCCGCTGCGTGGTGTCAGCTGAAGGTCGCTTGAGCAATCCGAGCGGCTCGCGCCCATGATCTCTTAGCCGCGAGCTCTCAGACGTCGAGCTGAAGACCGTAGGTCGAAGACGACAGGCTGCGGACGCCGCTGAAAGCTAAAAACAAAGCTAAGAACAGGAGCTAGTCATGAAACATCAAACGCTTGAGGAACTGCAGTCGATCGCCGACATCAATCCGATGGCGCCGGCTCTGCTGATGACCAGAGAGCAACGGGTCGAACGGTGGGTGGAACTGCTCGAAATGAATCCGTCGCGCTGCCTGACCGCGCTCACCGGTACCGAGCATCTTAACTCCAGGCTCCGCGATGAGGCACGGGCAACCGGGTCGCCGATCACCGTTGCCTTCGATGATTCATTGCTGCGTGCATCGGGCCTGAAATCGGACACTTACGGCGAAGCCAAGCGCTTCTTCGAACTGTCCGACTGGCAGTTGCACGACATCGTCTGCAGTTGCCACGCCGGTGCCACGATGCGGGCCGACTGGGCGGCCGGCAGGGTGCGCAGGTTGCTCGGAGGCAGCAAGGTTCTTGCATGGCTGAGAAGCTTAATGGCGCACGGTTGAGTGCCAAACGTTAGATCAGCGAAGACGGGCGCCGCCGCCTCAACTGCAAAATTGCCAGCTGGCGAGGCGGCGCTCGCTGGCCTCCCCGTGCGAATTCCGGTAGCCGCAACCATCTTGCGGGGTTGCGGATTACCTGGACTTCCGCTTTCGGCGACATAGCCGACCGGACTTGACTCTGGGTCGACCCAGTCACGACTGACCCTGAAGGGATATGCCGGCCTTCAGACCTTTCGCAAGATCAACACGCTGTTCGAGGGAACGAGTTATGAATAGCCCGTTTCAGGGGGCGACAGATGGCAAAGCGCATCGCAATCATCCAGGGCCACCCAGACCCGGCGGGCCACCATTTGCTGCACGCGATGGCCAACGCTTATGCCGAAGCCGCAACTGCGGTGGGGCATCAGGTTCGCCGTATCGAGGTCGGGAAGCTTGAGTTTTCATTGTTGCGCACGCAGGTGGATTTCGAGACCGGCGCGTTGCCGCCTGCTCTGGTGCAACCGCGCGAAGACATGCGCTGGTCGGAACACTGGGTGTTTCTGTTTCCGCTCTGGCATGGAACCATGCCGGCGCAATTCAAGGGCTTTCTCGAACACATCTTCAGGCCCGGCTTTGCCATGGAATACAGGAAAGAGGGCTTTCCGAGGCGACTGCTCGCCGGCCATTCGGCTCGTATCGTCGTGACCATGGGAATGCCGGTACTGATTTATCGTTGGTATTTTGGCGCCTACGGACTGCGCGCTTTCGAGCGCAGCATGTTGAGCTTCGCCGGGATCAAACCAATTCGCGAGAGCCTATATGGCCTCACCTTTGCCGACGAAAAGAAGCGGGATCGTTGGATCGAGGATATGCGCAAGCATGGAGCACGGGGCGACTGACCGTATCTTCTGCAATGCGTGCGCATGGACTTGTGGCTCTATGAAAGCGTCCCCGCGTCGAGGTTACTTGCTTAGTCCGACTGACGCTCCGCAATGGCAAATGCCTATAGGTTCTTGGCCTTGCCGATGTCCTGATCCGCGTTCGCGATGATCGAAAAGAAGGCCGCTCTCGCGATATCCTTCTTTGAGGCCTTGGGGTGCTCTTTTTTGACGGCCTTCATTGCTCGCATCCATGACGAGTATTGGCCTGTATCGGCTCCATGTCGCCACCTTAGCAAGGGTAATTGGCGAGCGCCACGACGGTTCTAACGAAGAGAAGGCCCCGCCGGCAGGACCGGAAGGGCTTGTTCTGGGAGGATGGGCGTCTCTTCGCCCATCAGTCGAATACCGCCCGCTTACGATACCGGTGTGACACAGGGACATGAGCGATATCTAGCGTTGCAGATCCCCAACAGCGCTTATGGATGAAAAAGAATTCGCCACCGCTGGGGTCAGCGTTCGCGCCATCACCGTATGCCCTTGACATTTCGATAACCTGAGAAACCCCTAAGACCCGCACGGTTTGACCGAGATCAAAGCCAGCGTTGAACCTTGCTGCGAGGTTGTCATGGTGATTTTCCGAATGTTGAATCGCCTGTGCTTGAGGCTCTTGGCCCCGGGCCATCACTCGCGGTAATGCCCCAGCAATGTTCTCCATAGCCATCGAAGCCGCGTGGATTTTCCAGGGCGTAGCGGTGCTGGACAAGAGTGGCGCGTCGGCTGAAATAGTCACTTCCCTTGCCGCGCATGTAAGTGTCCTGCAAACCGCGAAGATCAATCCACACATGCGAAAGACATAGTCGTGGCCGTAGACATTCAGCCATCGGAATGTAGCGGTCCATGCCGTATAACTGCTCGAAGGTAGAGGGTGGGTCGGCGAGCCGAGGCCTAAGACATACAGCAGAAGCGCCTCATCGTAACCTTCCGAGCGATGCTTCAGGAAGCCAGTCTCGGGAGTCCAGCCGTGGGTGACGGTCTTTCCTTTGTTTAGCGCCCAGCGCCAGTCGGCCCGACGGTAAAGCGCATCCGCCAAGGTGCGGATTTCTGTTTCGGCCTTTGTATCCCGGTCGAAGAAAGTGGCAGCCGCCAATACTCCCGCCAGCAGCAAAGTGCTGTCGATGGTCGACAGCTCGCAGCGCCAAGTACGCCGGCCGGTTTGCATGTCGAGGAAATGATAATAGAAACCGCGATGGCCCGTGGCGTCCGGCTCAGGACCGTGAGGGCTGTTCCAGAAGAAGCGTAGCGTAGCCACCGTCCGCTCCACAGCGGCCTTGCGGCTCATGAAGCCATGCTTGACCCCTACTGCATAGCTTCCCAGCGCAGTGGCGGCGATGCTTGCGGGCCAATGGCTTCCGTCTTGTCCCGAATCAGACCGTTGGCTGGGTTTGCCTCATGGACGAAGTAGTCGAATGTCTCTCGCTGCAGAGTCTCGAGGTCGTCGTTCAAGGCAATCGCTTCGCCCTCCCCCAACTCAGCATCAAATTCGGAAACCTACTACAGCGTCTCCCGCGGCGCGACGCTTCCAGTTGATCACCGCCTTGCTGCTACAGTCTATCTGGCAGGAGCCGATGCTATCGGCCTCACCCCGAAGCAGAAACAGGCTATAAATCCCCAGCCGTCGGACAATATCGCCATGGCAGCCGTCAAGGACGGGCCGGGCGTCAGGCTGCAGCATCCCGCGCGCAGCGTTGATTAAGCACCCGGCGCCCTCGCCCCGCTTGTCGGTACTGCATGCATGCGTGCTCGTGGCCGTTAGCCACCTCTGGATACGTGGTTCCTGGGGTTGCCTTTTTGACACCCCCTGCCCGACAAGGGCGCAGGCCTTTACTTTTTGCGGCTGTCGCCTCTGGTCAAAACTCAAGGGGAAGGCCCGCCGCGTCCTCGCAATCGGGCCACTGCGTCAACCTATGCGGGACGCACTCAGTTGTCCGTCAACTTTGGCGCGGAAGACGAGTCATCGGATCCGTCGTTCTCGGTAACGGAACCTGCGCCGGTGCCAGTTGTGCCAGAGGCACCTGTGTTGTCCTCGCCCTGGTCGTCAGCAGATTCCTTTTCACCGTCATGGCTGCCAGAGGTTCCGCTGCTGCTGTGGCTATCGCCGCCATCGTGACCGCTGTCGCCACCGTCATGACCGCCGTCGCCACCGTTGCCCCCACCACCGCCATTGCCGCCACCGCCCTCGGATTCGGCGTGGGCGGCGGCCGGAACGAGGTTGGCCGCACCGTCAAGCGTCAGGTGGTACGGTGCGATGGTGAGCACCAGCGCAGTCGACGCGCGCAGCGTGAGCCAGGCGAGCCTGTTGAAGGGACTTTTGGTCATCTTTTCCTCCTCGTGAAGTGCTGTGTTAGTGAACCAATTCGGTCGAAGGTGCCGCAGCCATGCTGCAGCTGCCGGCTGGCAGAGCAGGTCCGGCGACCATGGCCGCCAAGCCCGCTAGAACGAGAGTGCCATACATGATGACTTCCATTCGGGAAGTTGCAGTGCAGTTGGTATTTCAATGATAGGCCACGACGGCTTGCGACCGCCATTCGTGGGGGATAGCGAATCCAACCTGACAACTGGCTGACAGCCTTTTGGAGTGTAGCCGACCAAGCCGTCGAGTTGGCTGGTCGCGGGCGCTGATACCGCCTTCTACACCAAGGTTGCAACCGCACGGTGCCCGCCGATGCCGGTCGCGAAGGCTCGCGTCATGGCGCAGAGGAATTTGGCGAGATGAAATACCTATTGATGGGCGGACCGGATAAATAGCCTGCCGCAGGATCGTTTGCTCGCCCGAATGATCGGCTGTCCCGATTGGGGTGATCCACAACTAAGCGGGAAATGGTTGTGTATAGTCAACCTAAACTGGGATCCCCTTCCGATTCTCTCAAAGCTGGATTGCATGAGTACCTTAAGGGTTTCAGCTGGACTTCCTCAAATAGTTGATTTAATTGTTCTTTTTGTGGGCACAGGTCAGAGATCCTGTCCGTATGGTTCCGCATAGCCGTTCATTGTGTATTCGGGGTTGGTGCGCGGCCGCGCGACATCGCCGAAATCCGCCGAAATCCGAAATCTCCATAGCCGTCACACCTGTGGCCCGCGGGTTCCTTCCTCGGGGACTTTCGTACACCTGCCGGCGCCCGAAACTCTTCACGTGAGCTGACAGTCAGCTTTTGGCTTGGGCCCACTGATGTCGCGTGCACAACTGCTTTGGACGGCCTATGGATTACCCCAAGCAGAAAATATTAGCCCGATCGTCAGTGCCGTCGCTGCGTATACAGAGGGTAAAATCTGACGGTTCACACCAATCCGAAGCAAGATGTGACCAAGGTGATCTGTGCCGCCGACCCAAGGCTTCCGCCCCTGTAGCAAGCGGCGGGTCGTTACGAATACCGCATCAATCAGCGGCACCGCAATCCACGCCAACGAGGCGTCAAAACCTCTCTGCGAAGCGAGAAGCACGATTGCCGCTCCTAGGAAAAGACTGCCGCTATCGCCCATGAAAACGCGGGCGGGCGGATAGTTGAAGCAGAGAAATCCGAGGCATGCGCCTACGCCGGCCATTCCGATATCACCGCCCAGCCCCAGGAAGGCTGCCGCGATCGCGCTTGCAGCAAGACCATCGGCATGATCGAGCATGTTGACCGCGTTGCAAGCTATCCAGATGACAATCGGAACCCACCACAGACCCGTGATGACCCCTGCTAAAACAGCTGCGCCGGCCAATGCCGTTGCCTTGGCACCGACAGAAAGGGATCGGACGTCATCCATCGCGCCGATCAAACAGAAAACAGCCAGCAGCAGGGTATATTCAACAGGGAGCCACGGGGACATCGCGGCTAACATGGCGGGGCCCGCCAGCCGGGGAACCTCGCCTGATGTGTGCCATCGGTCGTTCTTGACCTTGGAGACCGCTCCGATTTGTGTCGCCAGCCGTGCAAACAGCCACACACCAACAAGCGCTATGAGCAGAGCCCCGATGAACGGGACCAATATGTCAGGCGTCAAGCGATTGCTCGTTCGGTACGCATGTGCTCAATGCAGTCGACCACGGTCTGCTTGGTGCTTCGCAGAGCCCGCCATCCGGTCATGGTGGTTAAGAGGCTTGTGTCGGGAACGCGGTCGTACGTTACGGCGAACCGATCGCCAAAGACGGCGCTGGAAGGCTTCATGACGATTGGCGCGCTCGTCGCGGTGGCGTCAACCACTATTTTTGCGAGATTTCGTATCTGAATCGCCTCGCTGCCGCCCAGATTGACCGGCCGGCCTCGCAACGACCGGCACTGCATTACAAGGAGCAGACCTTCGGCGGCATCGGCAACGTGCAGAAACGCCCGCCTCTGCTCGCCGTCGTCATGAACCACAAGTGGTTCGCCCCGCAACGCTGCATCGACAAACATCGGCAATACGAGGCCGGTCGCTGAGCGCTGGCGCGGTCCGGCCATGTTGAATGGTCGAACGATCCACGTTGGGATGCCGAAATCAAAAAACAGTCCGGCCACCAAATGTTCAACCGCCGCCTTGGCAGCGGCATAGCCCCAACGCGGCCGCAGGTCCGTCGTGACCGGATCGGACTCGGTGATTGGCCGGTCGCGGCCGGAGCCGTAAACTTCTGAACTCGACGTATAAAGCAGCGGACACCGGTGCACTCTGCATGCCTCGACGATCGCACAGCCTGATTCGAGAATGCCGCTGGTGACAGCGAAACGTTCCTTGTGGGCACGCTGAACTCCAATCGGACTCGCCAGATGGAAGACGGCGTCGGCCAATCCGACTTCGTCGTGGATCGCGGCATTGTATGCCGGATCGCCAATCCTGAAGGTATGGATCGTCAGGCGGGGATCACTGGCTGGCAGATTGCGGAGCATGCCGTTCGAAAGATCGTCGATTACGGTTACGGTGCAATTGCGCGCAAGCAACAAATCGACCAGTGCCGACCCTACGAAGCCGGCGCCGCCGGTAACCAGCACGTGTGTGTGCGGGCCGAATTCAACCATGTCCGCGCCGCTGTGGTTGTCCAAGGTTACCATCCTCCAGAACGACCCGCGGCCTCGCAACGCACGGGACAATCTTCTATACAGTCAGGGATGGAGCAAACAACCCGTGTTTCCATCAAGCGGGCGAGTTTTCGTCGTCCTTGATATCATCAACGAATAAATACCCATCCGAAATGCTGCCAATCCTCCCATGATGTGGGCCACGAGGACAGAACTGATTCTGGCACACACATGCCGATGTTTAGGTTTTCGTGGCCCCGGTACGAAACAAAATGTGAGGGTATCCCCACGTTTCTCGCAAGGCGACCTGTAAGTCGAACCGGATGTGTCGCCATTGCATGCGACCGGCCATCGACTCAGGTTGCGCAATTGGGCTAAGAGGCCGAGGGATTGATGGGGGGAGCTTTGAAGTCCGACTATCGGCCAGATATCGACGGACTGCGCGCAATCGCAGTGATCGCTGTCATTCTTTTCCATTTCGACGTGCCCGGGTTCCCGGGTGGCTTCGTTGGCGTCGATATCTTCTTTGTGATCTCAGGCTATCTGATCACGCGCCTTCTGGTGGCTGAAGGCGGCGGACTATCCCTTGTCGAATTCTACGGCAGACGCATGCGCCGAATATTGCCGGCGATGCTTTTGATGATCTGCTTCTCGCTCATTGCCGGCTGGTTCCTGTTGCTCCCCGGGGACTATGCCGGTTTGGGACGCAGTGCGGCATATTCCACGTTCGGATTGGGAAACTATTACTTCCTCTGGAATACCGGCTATTTCGATCGAGAGGCGGCGCTTCTGCCGCTGCTCCATCTCTGGTCGCTCGGTGTCGAAGAGCAGTTCTATCTCGTATGGCCACTGCTGCTTCTGATTGCCAACCGGCTGGCACGCGGCCGCCAGTTGCCGGTAATCGCACTGATCTGCATCGTCGCCGTGGTCAGCTTCTCGATCACCCTCCATCTGGAGGCGATCGATCCGAAACAGGCATTCTATGTTCCCTTCAGCCGGGCCTGGGAATTGGCCTTCGGCGGCTTGCTCATCTTTGCTCCGCCGATAGGCCGCCGGCGCACGTCGGAAGCGTTCGGGCTGATAGGCCTTGGTCTGGTAGTTGCCAGCACCATTTCGATGTCGCCGAGCCAGCCGCTTCCGAACCTTGGCGCGCTCGTTGCGGTGGTCGGCGCTGTTCTGCTCATTTGGCCGCGGACGCACTCAACGATCTCGTCGCTACTTGCGAGCACGCCTTTGCGATCGACGGGCAAGATTTCCTATAGCCTCTACCTCTGGCATTGGCCCATCCTGGTCTTCTTCCGTCACTACGCCGGCACCGCAATGCCGTCAGGGGTCGAATCGTCGGTGCTTATCGCTACGGCCTGGCTGGCGGCGTATCTATCCTGGCGGTTCGTCGAGGAACCTGTCCGCCGACTGCGGGTTGCGCCGTCCCGGGCACTCATCGCAGGTGCCACCGCCGTAGCGATGGTTTGCCTGAGCGCCAATGCGATCTTCGAGGCCGGCGGTTTTACCAGCAGGATTTCGAAGGAAGTGGAGGCGATGCGCAGCCTTGATGTGATGTGGGATTGGTCATGCCCACAAATGGTCAGCATTCCTGAACTGGGCAGCACCTTTTGCGCGTTCGGCGCGCCCTGGGACAAAGCGGCGCGCCACGCCATGCTGTGGGGCGACAGCCATGCCGAGCATCTCGCCCCGCTATTCGACAGCGCAGGCAAGAGAGAAAATACCGCTTTCTTCCTTTACCGAGCCTGCCCGGCTGCCTTCGGGGATGGTATCCACCGCGACTTTCCGGGATTGCCCGACTACCGGGAGAGCTGCGCATCGTCGCGAAAGGCCGCGGTCGGCATGCTGAGACAACGGACAGACATCGACCTCGTGGTGCTGTCCGCGGCCTGGACAAGCCTTGGCTACACCGATGTCGTTGCTGACGATGATGGGAGGCAGACGGACAAAGTCCTGTTGTTGCGGGATGGCCTGCGTAGTCTCGTCAAGGAAATCAAAAGCCCTGATCGGCGCATCGCAATCATTGGCCAGGTGCCCGGTCCAGGCATGGATCTGACTTCGTGCGCGGCGATGCGCGAAAGCGGTATGCTGAGGCGTTGTTCGACCGAGATGAATAGCGAGCAAGTGTTCCGGATATGGTCGCCGATGGTGACCGCACTCACATCGCTCGTTCAGGACAATACTGTCGTCTTTGTCGATCCGCTCAAAGGGATGTGTCCCGACAGACATTGCGCAACCTACATCAATGGCGAGTTCATCTACCGCGATGGCTCGCATATACGCAGAAATCTGAGGTCCGAGACAGACGATGCCATTGCGCGGATGATGGGTCTCTATCCGGCCCTTGCAGGCCAGGCGCAAAACCGGTTATCGGCGGCGAACACCGCGCCGTCTCCAACGGCCGGCAAAAGCAATTGAGCGAGGTGCGAAGCGGCGAAGCTCCGCTCTCGATCGCGACTGGGGCGGCCTGCCAGGAAAACAGCAGCGAGCTGCCTGTTGGAGCAAAGGCCGGCTCCCTGTCATCTACGGCTACTGCAGCAGCAGACCATCATCGCACGGACATCGATGGGCTTAGAGCCGTCGCCGTTCTGGTAGTGTTGTTTTTCCACTTGAGAATTTCAGGTTTCAGCGGTGGCTTTGTCGGCGTCGATGTATTTTTCGTAATCAGTGGTTTTTTGATCACCCGCATTGTGGCTACCGACATCGAGGCAGGGCGTTTCAGTGTGGCGCAGTTCTATTCGCGCCGAGCTCGGCGCCTGCTGCCGGCGTTCTTCACGACACTCTCGCTTTCATGCATCGCCGCTTTTCTGGTGTTTACGCCTCAGCATCTGGAGACCTTCGCCAAATCTCTGACGGCAGCGACTTTCGGCATTTCGAACATCTTCTTCTGGCGCGAGTCCGGCTATTTTGATCTGGCCGCGCGGCTGAAGCCACTCCTTCATACGTGGTCACTGGGCGTGGAGTGGCAGTTCTATCTCGTCTGGCCATTGCTACTTTCAGTTTTGCTTGCCGTATTCCCACGGCGAATGATTTGGCCGATCGTGGCGATTGCCATTTTCAGTTTCTGTCTCATTGTCGCATTCCAGGACGGATCGTTTTGGTTGCTTTCACGAACCTGGGCGGCCGACTGGATCGCGGACGGCCGCGCGACAGTCTTTTACAACACACCCTTCCGCGTATTCGAGTTCTCTTGCGGCGCGGCGCTGGTCTGGCTTCCGAAGCCGCGGCCTGTCCTTGGTCACGAGTTGCTCGCCTGTCTCGGCTTGGTCCTCATAGCGCTTGCGGTTTTCGTTTTCGACAGCCGTTCGGGCGCGCCCGCCTGGAACGTCCTTGCGCCTGCCATCGGCGCTGGCATGGTGTTGCATGCAGACCGTTCGCGATGGGCAGGACTTGTGTTGCGCAATCGTGCGGCCGTCTATCTCGGCCGCATCAGCTACTCGCTCTACCTCCTTCATTGGCCCCTGATCGTGTTCTGCGAATACGGGCTGCTTCGACCCCTGCTGCCGACCGAGGCGCTTTTGGTTGGGCTGCTGTCTCTCGTCTTGGCCGCGTTGATGTTTCATGTCATCGAGCAGCCTTATCGCGCTGGCCGTGGCTTCGTCGCCTTTCCCGGACTTGCCCTGGCTGGCCTGCTCTTATTTCCCGCGGTCAGCTACGCGATGTCGGGCGGAATGCCCTGGCGTCTTCATTCCGTCGCAGGAACCGAACTGGCCGACAGCGTAGCCTTGAAGGCGATTACCGGCTCTTTGGCTTGCCAGGATTTCTGCGAGTTCGGGAACCTTCAAAGTTCAAACAAGATACTGGTGGTCGGGGATTCGCACATCGACCAATACACACGCGCTCTTCAAGAACTCGGTGGGCAGGAATTCCATTTCCTGCTGGCGGAAGCCGGCAACTGCTACGTTGGAGCGGAGCTCCAGACCAGGACCAACGGCGCGGTCACGCGGCACTGCCGGAATGCTACCGACCAGATCGCGCGCTGGTTGAAGGCCGGTGGCATCCTGGCCATTGTCCAGGGGCAACGCTGGCCCGGATATCGCAATCTTCTCGAACGGAAAGTCGATGGCGCGCCTGTCGACTTGCCCGACCTGGCGAAACTGTTTGCGACCATGCTCGGCGATATAGCGAAACTCTATGCCGGTTTTCGCGGTCCGGTGATCCTGATCGGACAAGCGCCGGACGCCTATCTGATTTGCCACTTGAGACCGACTTACGTCTCCTTGCCATGCCCGATTCTCACGCGGGTGGAGCACGTGGCCTTCGATCAGGCCTTCGCGGCCTTCGCCCGCCATTCGAGCTTTCAACTGGTTGATCCCTTCGAGACCATCTGCTCTGCAACTGGCTGTCATGTGACGGACGGCGGAGGGCATAGTCTATACCTGGATGAGAACCACTTCTCGATCTACGGGGCGCGACTCATTGTTCCGAAAATCATAGAGAGGCTTCGGAACGATTTATCCGTGGCGTCACGGCAGCCGTCGTCACAATTGACCACGCGATGATTGTGCCCAGAAGAGTGAAGCACAGTGCGCTGACCGAGAGCGGAACGGCGACCGCGTAGGTTCGCCCATTTCTGCGAGGGTCGCTCGAATCCGTGGCCGCGAACAGCACCGCGTCACGCCGGCGAAAAGTATACTCGCCCGGCCCGACCGCGGGCCATGCATGCGCGGCCCATTCGACTTGGCGGAGCGATGTCCCTTCTTCCCGAAGGTAAGAAGTCTTCAAAGAGGGAATGTCGGCAAAGTTGTCAAACTGGAAAAGGCCGGGAAACTGTGACCGCGGGAGCAGCGTCTCGTACCCGCCTCTTGCGGTAAACATCGCCTCGTTCTGCAGCCGTCCGGCAACAAGCGACGGTGTGATGAGCAATATGGCAATGCAGCCGGCCGCAAAGGCCGCGACGCCTGCAACGGTTCCAAAAGCAACGCTCCAGTGCTCCCCTTTTTTCACCAAAGAATGGCTTTTCGCAAATCCTCGCCGCTCGGCAAGCATGCCGCCAATTCCTAACGCGACCGGAAGAAAGAGACTCGGTGTGAGCAAGAGGTCATGCGACGTCAGCATAACCCCCACGAGTGCGACACCAAGGGCGAGATCTCCGGCGCTGCGGACGAAGCAGAAAGCGAAGCCGACGAGGCCGATCGGGATCAACCAGCCAAGGTGACCAAAAGCAATTGCAAAGAGGAGGAAGGTGTTGTGGGGAGCAAGAGCCTGCGCCTCCTCAAGTCCGCGACCAAAGGGGCCGCCTTCTCTATAAGCGAGCAGGCCGCGCTCCAAAAAGAGTGCTCTTGCCGAAATCGAATTTCTCTTGCCCTCATCCGTAAGACGTTCGCCGAGCGCCTGTATCTTGGCGGCGTTCGTGGATTGGCTTGCAGCGGACGATGGCAGGGAGCTCTCCGGAGGCGGAGATGGGGCAGCGCTCGCCGACTTGTCTGCTGAACTGATCGAAGGTTTTGCCCGAGGCTGGTCAATGACAGCAGACGACCTTCGTCCAGCAAGAGCTGATTGTTTTGCCGGAACTCCCTCGGACGACGGCGCAGCCGGGGCTACAGCGGGAGACGGAACCTGATCGTGTGATGCATCGACAGCCTCCGCTGCCTCATCGAGCGCCTTGCCAACCGATAATACCCCGGCGAAGGATTCGCCGATGGAGACACGAAAATAAGCATTTGTGGCCAGCGCGATACCGATTATCCCCACCAGTGCCAGTGCAACGGCAAGCGGGCGGCTCCAGCCTCTGGCATTGAGCTCCAAACGACGACGGTTGCGAAATTGCTGGCCAAGGCAAACGACGATCGGCACCGCCACCGTGGCAAAGGCGGCAAGAAGGGTCGAACGGGAAACGGTAACGAGCAGCGCGGCTCCCACAAGAACAAGGAAACTGGCGCGCCATTTTTCCGCAACGGCGCGGTAGCTCGCCGAGGCCCCGAGCAACAGTCCAGCAGCGGCCACATTTGGATTGATCGCCAAACCGGCGGCCCGGCCAGGAGTATTGGTGAAGCCGTTGGCGAAGAGGAGGTCGAGGAAGCAGATCGCCGCGTTGAGCGCCGTAACCGCTGCCGACAGGCGCAGCACGATTGCCGGAGCGGAGGCAAGCATGAGGACAATGGCCGCGCCGCCGAGAAAAAGCGTGATCAGATAGCATTTGGCGACGATCCCGACCGGATGAAGCGCAACCGGGACGACTGCCATGGCGGCAGCGGCCCCAAGCAGGAGGATCGCGCTGCGCACGTCCCGACGCGTCGCAAGAACGGCGATCGAAATAACCAGAACGCCGCCATAGAGCGCATGGAAAACCAGCCTCGCGAACTCGTCCCGCCCCGTAAAGAACGGCAGGAAGTATGGCATGAACCAGGACTGATAGATGACGATCACAAAAGCGCAGGCCCCGGCGGAGATGTCCGTCAGGATCGCCTGCGGCGGGCGCACCAAATTCACTGAGCGTTCCGGTTGGGCGCTCACTCACTTGCCCGCGAGATAGAGGCGTTCATAAGCGTCGACCATAGCTTCTATGGAGTAGCGCTCGCGCATCACCCGCTGACGATATTCTTGGTCGGCTGTCTGCTCTGGCAATCGCTGGACAACGGCGAGCAGCCCGCGGGCCAGATCGGCGGGGTCACGAGGCTCAACCAGCACACAACCCGGCATGCCCGAGACAGCCTCCGGATTTCCACCGACATTGGTGGCCACGACCGGAAGACCTGCCGTGAGTTTTTCCATCAGGGCATTGCAAAAGCCCTCCTCGTGCGAGGCGATCACGCCGATGTCCATGCCGGCAAGCAAGCCCGGGACATCGTCCTGCATCCCCAGCAGCCGCACCGCCGATCCAACGCCGAGCCGCTGGGCTTGCTCCATGAGAGCCGGGCCGATGCCCCGGTCTTGTCCGGCTATGAACAACCTCAGCTCCGGCCGGCTTTGGCTCGCGCGGGCGAATGCGTCGATGAGATCGCTGTGGCCCTTATAAGGAATGAGGTTGGCGACGATGACGATACCGACATCTTCAGGTTCAAGACCGAGACGGCGCCTGATGTCATCCCGACTTTGGCCGATAACATCGAAGCGGCTCAGATCGAGACCATTGGCAATCACGCGGACGCGGTCGATGTCATAGCCATCGCGTGTCGCCATGTCGGCTGCGACCGCATGCGAGTTCGCGACCACCACATGTGAAAACCGATTGGCGATTCGATCCATACGTTTCAGCCGTGGCCATCGCTCCTGATGGTTGCCCAGACCGCGTCTCGAGGTGATGACGCGTGGTGCCAGCGCAAACCGGCCTGCCAATGCGCCCAGGAAGTTGGTCAAAGGCAGGAAAGTGTGGACAACGCGTGGCCGGGTCAAAGCGATGCGAACAACGAGCGAAGTGACCGCGGCGCCGAGCACCAGCATCGCCTTCACGCTCGGTCGCGTCTTCGGGGTAGCACTCGATTTGACCTCCGCCTTTGCCGATGTCGGCGAAGCAGGTGACGGATTGGGTCGATGAAGCCCGTACAATATGCGGATTCCGGCACGATCCAGCGTTTGCGCAAGAACGCCACCCGATGAAAGGGCAAAGACCTCGACTTGCCAACCCCGCTTCTTCAACTCCTTGGCGAGCAGCACGAGTTGGCTTTCCGTGCCCCCGAGATCAAGCGTCCCGATGACGAAGAGCACGCTGCGCCGGGTCCTTCTCACGCGCGCGGTCAAAGGCGTGGCAGCGCGCTGTTGGCTTTCAGCATTAGTCATCGCAAGGCCTTCTTGCCGCGTCTCGCGCCCCGCCGCCTGTTCTCGTTGGTCCCGCTTGCCACAAGGCGCCGGGCATCCGCAAGCAGAAGTCGCCATTTGGCATACAATTCACAAAAGGTCGCGACCCGGCAAGGTTAGGACGAGCGAACTGACTTGTGAACCCGCCGCGACACAAGCCGGACCAGTCCTTCACGATGCCGCAGCAGCGCACCTATAGTGGCGAGCAAGATGCCGGTTGCCAGAAACGCGAGCGGCGGAATCCATTTCAAGCGTTCGAACTTTGCCTCGTATGCACGCACGCTATCGAAGTCTTCGGCGGTCCCAAGCGACTGCCAGGACTGACCATACGCCTTTTTCAGCAAGGGCAGCATTGGTCCAAATTGCGCGTAGTAGCTATCGATGATCGACGGATCCTGTTGCACGTCCTCAAGCGTGTGAGGAACGAAAACTCCATAGTCGGGATCGAGAATATTGCCATTCGACACGACCACGGTGTGCTCGGGCACACTATAGATGGTCGCGTCGATGCCTTGATCCGAAAGCACGGAATAGACGATTTTCGAAACCTGCGAACAGAACCCGTAGCCACGAGCCAGCCCCTTGCGGGGCGTGACAAACTCATAGTTCTGCAACGTCTCGCGATATTGCGGCCGGAAGCTGAGAATCCAGAGCAGGTAGTTGTCGAAAGCGCTGATGCGTGTGTAGCGCATGTCGGTCGCTGTCCAACTGTCACCTTCCGTCCAATAATGCACCATTCCACCCGCCACAGCCTTTGTCAGGCGCTCGAGATAGGCCTGCATGGGTTCGCCCACACCACGGTAGAGGTCGTCGACATCCGCCACTTTCTCCTCGAACCCTAGCGGCCCCTCGGTTGCCGCGGCAGGCGGTGCCGGGTATGCGCTGATCAATCCGAGCGGATAGGCCGCGACAAACAGTAGGAAAGCCGCCCCAACTCCTGCCGAGAACAAGCCAAGTGAGCACAGCGATGCAGCAATCAAGCTCAGCCGCGGCCTTTGATCCCGAATCTCGAAGGCATCATTCATAAGTGAAGCCTATCACTTCGTCGCGGCCGTGGCCCCTAGTTCACGACGCGCAAATTTGTGGACGGACCACCTCCGCGCTTCTGTGACAAAATTGTCAATCGACGTGGGTTGTGGCTTGTCGTGGGGCGCTGAACGTGTGCATTGGGCCTTCTGGATGCGGACATCGATTTGGCATTGAGCGGAAACCGAAACCCGGGCAGCACTTTCGACACACTGCGACGCTTGTGGCAGCAGGTATCACAGCGGCGGCAGAGGCAGTTTTTTGGTCTCCTTGTGCTGATGGTGTTTGGTGCTCTGGCGGAAGCCGCCACGCTTGGTGCCTTGCTGCCGTTTCTCGCGCGCATCGCCAATCCCGATGCCGTTGGCGGACAGTCGTTTCTGGCGCGTCAGCTTGCGAGCTTTCGGCTCACCGGTTCTTCTGACAGCCTTCTTGGTCTCACGGTGCTGTTTTCGGTGGTGGCCATCGCAGCCGGCGCCGTGCGCATACTCCTTACCTGGGCCACGAATTCTTACGTCTTCTCGCTGGGGCACGAAGTGGGCGTGAAGGTCTATGACCGAGTTCTACGCCAGCCCTATAGCTACCACGTTTCGCGCAACTCCAGTGCGGTGTTGGCTGCGCTGCGTCAGGTCCAAGCCATTACTGCAGGCGTAATGCTGCCACTGTTGCAATCAATCAGCGGCATAATCGTCGGTGTCTTCGTCGTCGCTGCCCTTTTTGTCCTGAGTTCGTTCATCACCTTCGTTATCTTTGCGGGCTTTGGCGTGGTCTATCTCGCCATGTCGCTTGTGATCCGAAAACACCTCAAGAGAAATGCGAAAATCATCGCAAGCGCGCAGGCCGAAGGCATTCGTTCGGTACAAGAGGGACTGGGTGGCATCCGTGATGTCATCATCAACGACACCCAACCCTATTTTCTCTCACGCTACAGCGAACTCGATTTACGACTGCAACGCGCGAACGCAACGAACGCGCTTGCAGCTGGCGCTCCGCGTTTCGCGATCGAAGCGGCGGGTATGGTGATCATCGCCGCGCTTGCCTATTTCCTCATCATCCGGTCCAACAATGCCGGCGAGGTGCTGCCAATACTGGGAACATTCGTTCTTGGAGCGCAGCGTCTCCTGCCATCTATGCAGCTTGTATACGGCAATTGGGCGCTGATACTGAGCAATCTTGCCGGCGCAGAAGTTGTGCTCCAGGCGCTGGAGGCACCACTTGGCCCAGAATGGAGCCAGCCTCCGGCCAGGCGCCTGCCATTCGATCGAGCGATCACACTCAAGGACGTGTCGTTTCGTTACGCTTCCGACCAGCCCCCGATACTCGAGCGGTTCAATCTCACGATCTCGAAGGGGACCAAGGTCGGCTTCGTGGGCAAGACCGGCAGCGGCAAGAGCACGACGGTCGATCTGATAATGGGTTTGCTCGAGCCGACCAGCGGAGCGATCGAGATCGACGGGCAGGCGCTGGATGGCGCTACGCGACGTGCTTGGCAAAGACAGATCGCGCATGTGCCGCAAAGCATCTTCCTGGCGGACTCGTCGATCGCCGACAATATCGCCTTCGGCATCGACCCTGCCACGATCAACCCCGAGCGCGTGCGCAATGCCGCGCAACAGGCCGCGTTGGCGGACTTCATAGAAAGCTTGCCGCAGGGCTATGAGACACGCGTCGGCGAGCGCGGTGTCCGTCTATCGGGCGGCCAACGCCAGCGAATAGGTATCGCGCGGGCTTTGTACAAACAGGCATCGGTGCTCGTCTTCGACGAGGCTACGAGCGCACTCGACATGGAGACCGAGGCTGCAGTCATGGAGGCGATCCGAGAACTACCCACCGACCTGACTATATTGATCATCGCGCACCGCCTCACGACAGTCGAAAATTGCGACGAGATCGTAACGCTCGAAGACGGCCAGCCGCATATCTGGACGAGAACCGGCGGACAGATCTCTTAAAGTGCATCGTGTTGACGGATTCACCGACGCGCTTGGCCGTCCTGCCGCTGTCGATCTCCCAAAGCCGCCGCATCAGTTCGGTTTGGATTGCACCTTGTTCGGGTTCTGAAAGAGAAATTCCGTGCAAGCTTCACCCGTGGATATTCTGACGAGTTCGAAATCGAACCGTTCCTTCAGGAAATCGACCACGGCCTGATCGTCGGCGAACTCCATTGGCCAGCCACCCAGCCAGTCGCGGACGTCGGTCATGTAGCTCATGCCCCGCCCTTTCTTCTTCTCGTAGATCTGCTTCAAAAGCAGCGGCAGTCGAAGCGGATTGCCGCCAAGGCCGAAGCGCCAGATGTACCAGTATTCCATCCACCACCTTTGCCGAGGGTTGGCGGCATTGTATCGCCGTTTCACATCGAGCCAGAATTGCGCCGAAGGCTGCACGACATTCGACGAATAGAGAGCGATGAAGAGGAGGCCGCCAGGCGCTACCCTGCCCGCGGCATTTTCGATCGCTTGCCACATGGCGCCGGTGTGGTGGAGCACGCCCCAGGAATAGACAAGGCTCCAGGTGCCGAGCGTCTCCAGAAAGCCGGCATCGAGTACGTCGCCTCGTTCGACGGCCCAGTTCGGCGGATCCCCGGCCAACTTGCGCAGCTTGTCGGTGGTACTTACCGAAAGCGGATCAAAGTCGAAGGAATGTATCCGATCCGCTTTTGCGTCGAAGGCGGCAAGCGAGTGCAGCCCGCTGCCACTTCCGATGTCAAGAAAATCCATCCCTTCGAGGCTCTGTTTGCCTAAGAAGGACAGAAGCTTATCGGCCGCCATCTGCCGACGTTCAGCCGAGTAGTGCTTGTCAATGAACGACGCCCAATTGGCTCCAAACTCGTACCGGTTCGATCCTGCAAATGTCATTCCGCGGCTCGGTATCCGACTTCGATAATTTCCATCATATGAGCGGTAACTTTCTGAATATCGTAGCGCTGTTCGGCAATCGATCGGCTGTTCTTGGCCATGCATTCGGCTTCGTCTGGGTTGTCGATTAAGCGGATCATGGCTTCAGCCAGGGGAGTGGTGGCGCCAACCGGCACCAGCAGGCCGTTCACCCCGGGCACGATCGGCGCGCGGCAACCCGGCGCATCCGTCGTGATCACTGGGCGCCCCATCGCCATGGCCTCCAGGACCGAGCGTGACGTCCCCTCGCGATAGGACGGAAGCACGAAGATACGCGAATCTGCGATCACTTGACGGACGTCTTCGACCGGCCCGTGATAGCGGATGGTTCCGTCCGCGACTGCTGCCTCAACTTCTGATACCGGAAAGCCCGAGGGATTTGGATCCTTGTCTCCGACCAGGTCGAAACGAGCGTCAGGTCTGACTGCCTTAACCAGCTTCGCCGCACCCAGATATTCAGCGAGGCCCTTGTCGCGGAGCAGGCGTGCAATCATAAGAAATCGTGGCTGCTCGGGCAATGACGCGACTTTGAACCGGTCCAGATCGACTCCTGAGCCATTGACGACATTGGCTGGCGTGCGCCCGAGCAATCCCAGGCGACGGAAGTCATTCCGGTCGTCGTCGTTCTGGAAGGTGACCGTGGTGGCAACCCGAAGGCTTGAGGCATAAAGAAGCCGAGCTACTGCGTTTACCATCCTCCAGCGTGGTGACTTGTGCCGGTCTGTGAAGGCATAGCCAAGGCCGGTGACAAGCGCGTGCCGTCGCGGTGTCCCAGCAATCAGCGCCGCCGGCATGCCGTAGACAATCGGCTTGATCGCACAGGTCAACACCACCTGGGGCTTGAGCTCTCTTAGCCATTTGTGAAGACGAAAGGCCAACAGCGCATCGCCGAACGGAGCAATCCCGGCACGCTTCATTGGCAATGGATGAAACTGGACGCCGTTTTCGGTCAGCCAACGAACGGTCATCGCATCGACTGGCGCCATGGCATGAACTTCGTACCCGGCATCGCGCAGCGCAAGAAGCAAATGCCCCCTAGTGGTTGCCAGGGACTTTGGTTCGCTCACAATGACGACGATTCGCTTCATGCGGTCATTTCTTGGGCTGCCTGCTCCCGACCATTTGACCGTTGTAGATTTTTGACACGCGAAACCCAATGCTGCCGCATGTTATCCACAACATCGATGATCGTCGGCAGATGGCACCACGAGAAGTGGTCCCAGACTACTTTTGAGGAGGGACTTTACCCCTTCGCAACAGCGTGTCGTTGAATTGACGTAGCGCCTGCCATACAAGCACTTCGACTCACAAGTTACCTGAGGGATCTGCGGATGTCCGAACGCATTGCAGTTATCGGCCTGGGATATGTCGGCCTGCCGGTAGCCGTGGCGTTTGGAGAAGTTTTCCCAGGCACGATAGCTTTCGATATTAGCGAAAGTCGGATCCAGGAACTGCGAGGCGGCGTCGATCGCACCGGCGAGGTCGACACGACTGCGCTGAAGACATCCTCGATCGTACTTACGACCGACCGGGAGACGCTGAAAGGCGCGACGTTCTTCATCGTGGCAGTGCCAACGCCGATAGACGTCAATCGCGCTCCCGATCTTGGGCCTCTGAAACTGGCATCGGAACTTGTCGGAGAAGCGGTGAGCAAAGGCGCGGTCGTCGTCTTCGAATCGACGGTCTATCCAGGCGTGACCGAGGATTTCTGCGGACCAATAATCGAGCGTATTTCCGGCCTTCGGCATCCCCACGACTTCGCGCTCGGCTATTCGCCTGAACGGGCCAATCCCGGTGATCGCGAGCACTCGCTACGACGGATCGTCAAAGTTGTGTCCGGCGAGAACGCCGAAACGCTGGAGCGCGTGGCAAGCGCCTACGCTCGTATCATCGATGCAGGTGTCTACCATGCTCCGTCGATTAAGGTGGCCGAGGCGGCGAAGGTCATCGAGAACACCCAGCGCGATTTGAATATCGCGCTGATGAATGAACTGGCCATGATCTTCGAGCGCCTTGATATCCGCACTCAGGATGTTCTCGATGCAGCGGCGACCAAATGGAACTTCCTCCCCTTCAAGCCCGGCTTCGTCGGCGGACACTGCATCAGTGTCGATCCCTACTATCTGACTGCCAAGGCCGAGGCCGAGGGCTACCACCCGCAGATCATCCTTGCCGGCCGTCGCATCAATGACGGCATGGGAGCCTTTGTTGCCCAGCAGGTCGTCAAGCAATTGATCCGCTCGGACATGCCGGTCAAAGGGGCGTCTGTCGGCGTTCTCGGGTTGACATTCAAGGAGGACGTGCCGGATCTGCGCAACAGCCGCGTTTTCGACATGATCAAGGAACTGAGGCAGTTCGGAATTGTCCCTAAAGTCCACGATCCTCTTGCCGATGCCGAAGCCGCACGACGCGATCATGGTGAAACGATCCTGCCGCTCGACGAAATAGACGATTTGGAGGCGCTTGTTCTGGCGGTTCCGCACAATCATTACCTGCAGAGCGAAAGGTCCCGCCTGTTTCAAATGATTAAGCCGGGTGGAACACTGTTCGACATCAAGTCTGCTATCAAGCCGAATGAAATTCCTGACGAATTAAAATATTGGAGCCTGTAAGGCTCCACCTGAAATTAACGCTAGGATATGCCGTGACATCAAGCAGGCCCGTTCTGATCACCGGCACCGCCGGTTTTATAGGGTTTCATCTTAGCCAGAGGCTGCTTGCCGAGGGCCGGCAGGTGATCGGTCTCGATTCCATGAACGAGTATTACGACGTCTCCCTGAAGCAGGCGCGGCTGGAGCGGCTGAAGGCATTCCCGCACTTTCGCTTCGAGCAAGTCGATCTCACCCAGCGTGACCGGATTTCGGCGCTGTTCCAGACGGCCATGCCCGAAATCGTCGTCAATCTCGCGGCGCAGGCGGGCGTGCGCTATTCACTGACCAATCCGCACGCCTATGCGGAAAGCAACCTCAATGGCTTCCTCAACGTCCTGGAGGGATGCCGGCAAACCTCGGTCGGCCATCTGGTCTATGCGTCGTCGAGCTCGATCTATGGCGGCAGTACGCGCATGCCGTTTTCCGTGCACGAATCGGCTGATCATCCGCTCAGCCTCTACGCCGCCAGCAAGAAGGCTAACGAATTGATGGCGCACACCTACAGCCATCTGTTCGCGCTGCCGACGACAGGCTTGCGCTTCTTCACTGTCTATGGTCCGTGGGGTCGGCCGGACATGGCCCTGTTCATCTTCGCCAAGGCCATCCTCGCCGGCGAGCCGATCGATGTCTTCAATCATGGCAACATGCAGCGCGATTTCACCTATATCGACGACATCGTGGAAGGCATTGTCCGCGTCATGCGGCATCCGGCGACCACCAATCCTGATTGGAAAAGCGTCGAGCCGGACCCCGCGACCAGCGATGCGCCATTTAGGATCCACAACATCGGCGGCAATTCGCCGGTTCAGCTCAATCGCTTGATCGAGGTGCTCGAAGACGCGCTGGGGCGCAAGGCGAACCGCAATCTCATGCCCCTGCAACCGGGCGACGTGCCGGCAACTTTCGCCGATGTCAGCTCTCTCGAGGAGGCGACGGGCTTCAAGCCGCAGATTCCGATCGAGATCGGGGTTCCGCGTTTTGTCGAGTGGTACCGGGAGTTCTATCGAGCATGATGCGCAGAGTCTGTGCTTCGCAAAAAGGACGGCAGGTGGGGAGCCCATGAACGCGCGCTATGATTTCGGCCGCAACTGGTCCGGGCTTGCCGTGCTGTTCGAAGAGGAGCATCTGGACCGGGCTTGCCAGGATTTGCGCCGGCTGGTGGGCGATCTGGAGGGGAAGACATTTCTGGACATCGGCTGCGGATCGGGCCTGCATTCAGCGGCCGCGCTGCGGCTGGGCGCAGCGAAGGTCACAGCGCTCGACTATGACGCAGACTGCGTCGAGACGACCAGGGCCGTGCTGTCGCGATTCGCCCCGCAAGCCGATTGGAGCGTCGAGCGGGCCGATATCCTCGATAGGACCTCGCTTCCGACTGGAACGTTCGATGTCGTCTATTCGTGGGGTGTGCTGCACCATACCGGAGACATGTGGACAGCGATCGGCAACGCCGCCGGCTTCGTCGGCCGCGGCGGGCAACTGAGCATCGCTATCTACCTCAAGACACCGCTTTGCGGACTGTGGACGGTCGAAAAGCGGCTCTATGCCTCGCATCGGTGGCTGCGGCCTCCGGTCAAGGCACTGTTTGTCTCGGCCTATATGGTGGCGAGGACCCTGCGCCACCGTGATCCGTTCTCGTTTGTAAGGAACTACCGAACGCGTCGAGGCATGGAATTCCTTGCCGATATCGACGATTGGCTCGGCGGCTACCCCTATCAATCGACATCGGCCATCGCGTTGGAGACGGCCATGGAGAAGCTTGGGTTTCGAACCAGGCAGCGCTTCAACGTGACACCTGGAATTGGCCTTTTCGGCACCGGTTGTGGCGAATGGTGTTTCGAGCGAACGGATCAATAGCGCCAGATGTGCGGGATCGTTGGCATTGTGGGTGGAACGGCCGCGACGAGCTGCGGCGGCCTCACCGTGCGCCGCATGGCGGACAGGATCCGGCATCGCGGACCGGACGGCGACGGCGTCTGGAGCGATGCCGAAGCCGGCATCGCACTCAGCCAGCGCCGGCTGGCCATCATCGATCTGTCTTCGGCCGGCGCGCAGCCAATGATCTCGCACAACGGGCGCCATGTCATCGTCTTCAACGGCGAGATCTATAATCACGGCGAGATGCGTGCGCATCTCGACCGGCAATTTGGCGTCCATGCCTGGCGCGGGCATTCCGACACCGAGGTTTTTCTGACCGCCATCGAAGCGCTCGGAATCACAAAGGCTCTTGAACTGGCCGTGGGCATGTTTGCGTTCGGAGTGTGGGACCGACGAGAGAGAACGCTCGTTCTCGGCCGCGATCGTTTGGGGGAGAAGCCGCTCTATTACGGCCGGATTGGCAAGGCGTTCGCCTTTGCCTCCGAGCTCAAGGCGTTTCAGCCGCTGCCGGACTGGCGTCCCGAGATCGACCGCGACGCGCTGGCGCTGATGATGCGCCATAACTACATTCCTGCGCCTTACTGCATCTACCAAGGCATCCGGAAATTACGGCCCGGCCACTTTCTCGTCCTTGCCGATCCTCAGCGCGATCCGCGCGTCGAGAGTTATTGGAGCGCGAGCGAAGTCGCCGCGCAAGGGCAGCGGCATCCTTTCCAGGGCAGCCCCGAGGAGGCGGTCGACGAGGTCGAGCGTCAGCTGCGCCGCTCACTTGAGGGGCAGATGATCGCCGACGTGCCGCTCGGCGCCTTCCTGTCGGGCGGCGTTGATTCTTCCGCGGTCGTTTCGGTCATGCAGTCGATCAGCGCGCGGCCGGTGCGCACCTTCACGATCGGCTTCGATGAAGCGGGCTACAACGAGGCCAACCATGCCAAGCAGGTGGCGCGCCACCTCGGCACCGATCACACCGAGCTTTATGTCAGCCAGGGCGACGCGCTCGATGTCGTGCCGCAGCTGCCGGGCATCTATTGCGAGCCGTTCTCGGACTCCTCGCAAATCCCGACATTCCTGGTCTCCAAGATGGCGCGCGGCAGCGTCACCGTGGCGTTGTCGGGCGACGGCGGCGACGAGCTGTTTTCCGGCTACACCCGCTACGCGCTCGCCGATGCGTTCTGGAACAAGCTGTCGCGCATACCGATCGGCTTGCGGCGTGCTTCGGCCAGCCTGGCGACGCTGCCGTCACCCGCGCTCTACAACAACGTCGCCGGCGCCATCATGCCGATCTTGCCGCGACGCCTTCGCCGCGAACGCGTCGGCGACAAGATCCACAAGGCCGCGTCCGTGCTTTCGTTGCGAAGCATGGACGATGTCTATCGTCGGCTCTGCTCGCATTGGGAGCCGTCAGAGATCATCCCGGATTCTGTAGAGCCACCCACCATGCTGACGGGATTGGAAGCGCTTCCAGAATTGTCCGGCAACGTCGAGCGGATGATGTACATCGATATGATGAGCTATCTGCCGGACGACATACTGGTGAAGGTCGACCGCGCGGCAATGGCCGTCAGCCTCGAGACCCGCGTGCCACTGCTCGACCACCGCTTGATCAGCTTAGCTCTGTCGCTGCCACTTTCCATTCTGCGCGCCGGCGGCCATACCAAATGGCCACTCAGGCAGCTGCTTTACAGACACGTTCCCAAAGCGCTGGTCGAACGCCCCAAGATGGGCTTTGGCGTGCCCATCGACGCCTGGCTGCGCGGCGCGCTGCGCGAATGGGCCGACGCGCTGCTCGATGAGCGCCGGTTGCGTGAAGACGGCTTCTTTCAGCCCGACGCGATCCGGCGCGCCTGGTCCGAACACCTTTCCGGGCATCGCAACAATCAATACCTGCTTTGGGATGTGCTGATGTTCCAATCCTGGCGGGAAGCGAGCCAAGGAGTTTCGTCGGCGGTTGCGGCTTGAACAGATATCAAGGTGGGGCCGGTTTGGTTTTGTCGCATCCGCTCACGCAGTTGGATGAAGGGCAAGACAGTTCCGCACTACCGGATACCAAAGCGAGCGGCTATACGGATTCCGGGCACAGGGCAAAGTACGGTGAGCGCGGATCGTTTGAACGATCCGCGTGTGACCTCGACGACTGCGAAGCAAAGGCATTGAACCTGTTTACATCGCTCCGGCGCCAACTCACGGCCGAACAGGTCAACCGCTACTTTTCGATCGCCTGCTTCCTTTCGCCACCGGTACTCGGTTCGGTGGTGAGCTTCGTCTTCCATGGCGGCGCGCTCTGGTCCTTGGCACTGCTCGCGACCGGCCGACGGCACTTGAACATCGATCGACCGATGCTTGCCATGACCATTTCGATCTATGCCTACTGCGCCGCGCAGATCCTGGCGTCGATCGTAAACGGTACGCTGCGGGCCGATGCCACGCATTTCCTGCCCCTGATCACCTTGCTGTTGTTCCCGATCTCCTATTCGACGTGGAGCATCACCGACAAGGCGACCCTTGCACGCATTGCCGTGCGCGCCAGCGCTGCAGCATGTGTCGGGGCGCTGGCGCTGGCCATCGTCCAATACCATTGGATTGGGATGCTGAGAGCCGAAGGAGGGGCCGGAAATCCCATCGTGTTTGCCACTGTCACCTGCCTGGCCGTGATGACATGCCTGGCAGGTGCTCTATCTGGGGTAGAGAAAGCCTGGAAGCCCCTCACAGCGGCGGCGCTTGCGGGTGTCGTGGCAGCTATTTATTCGGGCTCGCGCATGATTTGGGTGGCCTTGCTGATCGCGGTTGTGGTCGTTCTTGTGATCAATCGCCAAAGGGTTTCCCGATCAGATATGAGGCAGTTGCTGGTGATTGCCGGCGCCTCAACGCTGCTGATAGCGGCAGTCACGTCTCCAATCATCGTCAATCGCACATATGTCCTGTTCGATGACTGGAATGCCCTCGCCGCCAAAGGCGATTATACCACGCCGCTCGGGTTGCGGGTTGGGTTGTGGGACATCGGGCTCGATGCCTTTCGCCGAGCGCCTGTTTTTGGTCAGGGAATGGCTGCCAGCCGTGAGCTTTCAAGGCAGGGGTTCAAGCAGCGCTTTGGGTCGAGCGAAGGCTTCAACCACTTCCACAACGGCTTTCTGACGGCGTTGGTGCAGGCTGGACTCGTAGGTTTGCTAACGTTGGCTGCAATCTTCGTCGTGGCAATCCGGAATGCGACAAGAATCCTGCGCATCAGTGCCGATCCGCTGGAGCGGTTCGGCGCCACCATGATCGTGGTCACCGTCATAATATACGTTATCGGTGGCCTGACAGGCATCCTTGTCGGCCACGATATTCTCGACACGACGCTGATGGTCTTGCTGGTTTCCGGAACATACCTGGCTTGCGGACAGACGCTTTCGCCGATCCGCAAGAGTTAGCCAACAAATCGACTTTCTGCTTTCAGGAAGCCCCAAACTGGGAGCGAATGAGTGGCTGGCCTAGCGTCTTGAATCAATTTGGGCGAACCGCCTCATAACCCATTGACAAATAACGATTATGTTAGTCGCTAAGAGTCAACGTTTCCTATAGGAAATCAATATGTTGGCGGATGGTTCGCCAAGCCATTTCCTTCGTATTCTCTCGTATGGTCTGGCGAACATAAGGACCAGGAGAAGGACTAGTTTTCCCTCCACGAGGTGCCTCCTCATCCCACAAAGAAGGTCGATGAACCCGTGACGAGCGCGGCTGGTTTGGGGCCGTTAGCGAACCGTCCGACTTGGATCCAAAGGAACTGCTGTTCGGCAGTGACCCGCCATGTGCCGGTTTTGTTGTGGTCTACCGTAGCCGATCTTCGAAGGGCTAGTCGTAAGCGCGTCGTCATAACGCTCAGCGCGTGGCCCGGTGAGACGCGTAGACGATAATCGAGGAGAGAGGAACCGACCTCTCTCCCCAAGGTCTTACGGACGGATGCGGATGACCGTCTTCCCCGTGTGTCGCTCGCTCGCGTTGAAGGTTGCAACGGCCTCGTCGAGGGCCGAAACCTTGCCGATGTTCGTCCGCAGTCGTCCGTCCCGCACCCGCTGGACGATCTCACTCAGTTGGGCGCGATCGGACTCGACAACGAAGTCAACCGCCAGGCCGTCTGCGGGCCGCGCCTCGGCCGGGCCGACGACGGTCACCAGCGTTCCTCCCGCCCTGATCAGAGCTGCGGACCGCTTCTGGATGTCCCCGCCGATGACATCGAACACCAGATCGACTCCACCGACGTCTTCCAGGGCGTCGTTCTCGAGGTCGATGAATTCATTTGCGCCGAAATCCAGCGCCTTCTGAAGGTCGGCGGCGCGCCCCGTGCCGATGACATAGGCGCCGGCCTCTCGTGCGAGTTGCGTCACCATCGAACCGACCGCGCCGGCTGCGCCATGTGCAAGGACGCTCTGCCCCGCCTGAAGACGGCCGTGCTGGAAGAGTCCCTGCCACGCGGTCAGACCCGAGATTGGCAGGCTCGCGCCCACTGTGAAATCGACGTCGCCTGGCAGCGGCGCGAGGTTGCGTGCTTCCATGGCAATATGCTCCGCCAGTGTGCCGTCGCGATACCAATCCGCGAGACCGAACACCCGCTGTCCCACTGAAAGACCCGTGGTGCCATAGCCGAGCGCGGTGACCACTCCGGCCAGCTCGTGTCCAGGGATCGACGGCGTACGCGCCTGGTTGCGGCGGTCGGTCCAGGTCGAAGGCCACTCCAACTCGGTCGGAACGAAGCCCGACGCATGAACCTGAACGACGACGTCGTTTATCGCTGCCTGTGACTTGGGCCGCTCCACCAGTGTCATGCCGGCCGTTCCCGCAGACTGGTCTGTCACAATGATCGCTTTCATGGGTGTCGTCTCCTCAGACATTTGTTGGTTCAGGTTAAATTGCAGGCGCGGAAGGGTCTTCGATCTCACGCAACCAGTTATCGACCCAACACTTTGCGCGACGACCTTGATGTCAATTTGCTCGTGTGCCGTAGTGACACGGATCGCCATTGTGGAGCGAACCTGGGTGGTTCAAGCACCAGCGGCGGCCGAGGGTTAACTCGGCCGCTGCCGCATCATGTCAGCAAAGGCTCTTAGGGGTGCGCCGTCTTCAGCGCGCGCTCCCCGCTTTCGGGCGCGTTGAGCACGAAGGTGACAAGGAGAACCGCAGCACCGTTCGCCCAGTAGTACCAGGCGTCCAGCCCCTGCAGGCCGAGCACGAAGGGCACGGCGACGAAAGTAATGCCGACGAGGCGGTCAACCGCGATATGCAGCCCATATGGCAGCACTCGGACTACACCGGTCTTGTGATTGGTGAACAGGGTCAGAATGAGGGCGGCGACGCCGGTTGCGACTGACACCCAAAGCGCCATCGGATTGGCATGGCCGAGTCCGAGCAGGAACGGCGTTGCCATAAGGCTCAGCGCGACGGGATAGTCGAGGAAGGCGTGAACGGTCTTTGTGACGAAGCGAATATTCATGGGACTCTCCGGTTGATCGAGGACTGGGGACTTGCACACCGCTCATATGGAAGACTATGGGTGACGCTTGGTGCCAATTATTTTGCCGATCGTCCCAATGGACCCTTTCGCTGCCCTGTTCGCCCACGTAACGCCGACGGCCCGGACGTTCTTCACCGGGAAGCTGTGCCAGACGTTGCAGTTCACTGGTGTGGGCCATTTGCACCTGTTCAAGGCAGGCGCGCTTACGGTCACCCAGGACGGACAAGCCGACCTCGAACTCGTCGAGCCGACCCTGCTGTTTTTGCCGCGCGGGCGGACCCACAGTTTCGCAGTTGATCCCGAGCGCGGAGCCGACCTCGTATGCGCGACGGTCGAACTCGGGGGTGCGGAGGGCAACCCGATTGGCCAGGGCTTGCCTGAATGTGTGGTCCTGCCGCTCGCTGCTCATCCGGCGCTAGGCCCGGTTTGTGATCTGCTGGTCGGCGAAGCCTTCTCCGAAGCTGGTGGCCGCCAGGCGGCGCTCGACCGGCTGTTCGACTATCTCCTGATCCTGATCGTGCGTCACGTCGTTGAGAGCGGCGCCATTTCGACCGGCGTGCTCGCCGGGCTCGCCGACCACGCCTGGCAAAAGCGCTGACCGCGATGCACGAGGCGCCGAAGAAGCCTTGGAAGCTTGAGGATCTGGCCGACGTTGCGGGCATGTCACGCACGCGGTTCGCCGATCATTTTCGGACGCTGGTAGGCCTGACGCCCATTGAGTACCTGACGGTCTGGCGCATGACGATCGCGCGCCAGCTTCTCAGCAAAGGCAAACCGGTCAAGAGTGTCGCAGCGCAGGTCGGCTACGACAGCGCGGCCGCCTTCTCGCGCGTGTTCAGTCGGGTGACTGGGCAGCCGCCGCGGCGACGTCGCGGGCCTGCGCTGGGATCAGAGGGTCACCCGCCGTGTCTTCATTGACGGTGTCGAGCATCACTTCGACGGGTTTGATATCGTTCAGGCCAAGAACAAGGGACGAACAGGTGGCAAACGGCTTTTCGTGCCGATCACGCCGATGCTGTCTGAGATCCTGGATGCGGCCGACAGGCGCGGCGAGACCATTCTGGTCAACGGCTATGGTGAGCCCTTCTCCGCCAAGTCTCTGACTGGGATGATGGCGCATTGGTGCAAGCTTGCCGGTCTTCCGAAGGGACTGACCCTGCATGGTCTGAGGAAGTCGCTCGGTGTTTATCTGGCGGAGGCCGAGGCCTCAACCAGACAGCTCATGGACGTACTAGGGCACGACGATATCGATCATGCGGAGCTCTATTCGCGCGAGGCATCGCAAGTACGGCTGGCGGTCCAGGGAATGGATCGAGTCGTGCGTCTGGTGACGCGCAAGCCGATGCTTGGCGAACCTATTGGCGAACCTCGTGGCGAACCACCCCATAAAGCCGTTGATCAACAACGATAATGGTGGGCCCGGAGGGACTCGAACCCCCAACCAAGCGGTTATGAGCCGCCGGCTCTAACCATTGAGCTACAGGCCCCACGCCGGCTGGATTAATGTTTTTCGCTTCCCGGCACAAGGCTTTCCCGACCGGCTTTCGCGGATCGCCCAAATCAACCCATAATCGCGCTCTACGCGACCTTTGCGACTGGATCGCAGACCAAGGAGATTTTCATGACCAAACATCTTTTGCCCCTGGCGCTCGCCGCTGCAATCGCTTTTCCGGCGATGGCTGGAGCCGCCGATTCGCCGACGCCCGCCCGCATCATTGTTTCGGGTGAAGGCGAGGCGACCACCCCTCCCGACCTGGCGTTGCTGTCGCTCAGCGTCATGCGCGAAGCCAAGACGGCGCGTGCGGCACTTGACGCCAACAACGACGCCATGGCCGCAGTGATCGCGGCGATGAAGGCGGCCGGCATCAAGGATCGCGACCTGCAGACGGCGGGCATCCAGATCAACCCGCGCTACAACTACACCAACAAGCCCGATGGCAGCCAGGAAGCCGAACTCGTCGCCTACCAGGTGACCAACACGCTTGCGGTGCGCGTGCGCGACATCGACAAGACGGGCGAGATCCTCGACAAGGCTGTCTCGCTCGGCGTCAACCAGGGTGGCGGCATCTCCTTCACCAACGACAATCCGGCAGCAACCATCGACGCGGCCCGCAAGAAAGCGGTGGCCAACGCGATCGCCAAGGCCAAGACGCTTGCCGAAGCCGCCGGCGTGAGCATTGGCCGGGTGCTGGAGATTTCCGACCAGAACATCGCGCCGCCGCCGATGGCGATCAACGCCAAGGCCTTCGACGCCGCCGCCGGTGCGGCTGTGCCGACGCAAGCCGGCGAGAACGCCTACAACGTCCAGGTCACGGTCACCTTCGAACTGAAGTAGGCAGCCCGAATGATGCGTGGTCGAGCCTTGCCCGACCACGCATAAATCCTTCGGCAAATGCCGTGCATGAAAAACCCCGCGGGATCGCTCCCGCGGGGTTTTTTCGAGCCGCACCCGTCCGATGGGGAAAGGGGCTCCGCTACTTCAGACTGACCCATAGGGTCATGTCCCAGGCTCATCTTCGTAGAAGATGATGCCACTACTGATCTTCCCTCAGCGATAGATGACCGGGCAACCGCGCTCGTTGGCGAACACGATGACGACGCGGTCGCCGTCCTGGCGGCCCATCACCTTCACCGTGCGGCGGTTTACGTCGACGATGCGGGCGCGGTAGAGGCCCATGCGTTCGGCCTTGTCGAGGGCGCGGTCCGGCGAGCAGCCGCGGCGCCAGCCGTCACGGCGCCAGTCGTCACCGCGCCAGTCGTCACGGCGCTCATCGCGGCGATGCCGATAGCCGTCGTCGCCGGCATAGACACCAAAGCGCGGATCCTGGTTGTTGCCGAAGCCGAGATAGAGGCTGTCGGCGTGGGCAGGAATGGCCGCCAGCGTGCCGAGGCCGACCAGGGCCGAAAGGGCCGCCGTCTTGATCGTGTTGTACATGGTTCTTTCTCCTTGCTGCGGGCTTGCGCCCGTCCTCGTGAAAACGATGATGGGAGAATGCATCAGCCTGTGTGAACTGTTTACGAACCCGCCGTTCATCTGCGGTTCATGTGGCGGGAAGAGGAAATCTTCGCCAGCTTTCGAACAATGCATCCCCAAAAATCTTGCACCGGTTCCTTGTTCCGGAACCGTGCGGATAAGGGCCTCAAGGCTCGTCGTCGAGCATATAGTCAAAATAATCTTCAGGCTCGGCCAGATCGGTCTCGCTCGCCTTGACCCGGCCACGCATCGAGATGCCGGCCTCATGCACGGTCTCGGCACTGCCCGACACCAGCCGATGCCACCAATAGAGGTCGCGGCCCTCGGCCACCAGCCGGTAGGCGCAGGTGCTTGGCAGCCAGCTGATGGTGCGCACATTCTGCGGCGTCAGCCCGACGCAATCGGGAACGCGCGCCAGCCGGTTGGCATAATCGGCACAGCGGCAGGTTTGTGCGTCGAACAGCCGGCAGCCGACACTGGTCCAGTAGATTTCGCCGGTATCCTCATCCTCGAGCTTCGACAGACAGCATTTGCCACAGCCGTCGCACAGCGATTCCCATTCGTCCGGGCTCATCGCTTCCAGCGTCTTTGTTTTCCAAAACGGCGTTTCCATTTTGGGGATGTGGCCCCAGCGGCGGCCGAGGTCAAGCGTGACAAGGGTTGAAATGCGGCCGCAACTCGGCCGAATGACACGAAGTTGCCTTCAAAAGGCCGGCCATTCGCCCTGTACGGCATCTATCCCCGGCAAACTGGAACCAATCGGGCTAAGATCGGTTTTGGCAAGGATGGGACCCCACAAGGAGAGTTTTCGATGAAACGCCAACCACGGATTCTGGCAGGCACCGCACTTGGCCTGCTGATGGCATCCGCGCCGTTGGGCGCGTTCCCGCTTCAGGGAAGTGCCGCGTTCAGCACCATGCAAGGCGGTGGAACCCCGCTGATCCTGGCACAGGACGCACCCACTGACGAGGCACAGCCGACCGACCAGGAGCAGCCGCGCAAGAAGAAGCGCGAAAAGCAGGCCGAACAGGCGCCGGCCGAGCAGGCAGCGCCTGCGGCCGAGCAGCCCGCCCCGGCTGCCGAAGAGCAGCAGCCGCGCAAGAAGAAGCACGAACAACAGCAGCAGACCGAGCAGGCTCCCGCTGAACAGGCGGCCCCGGCCGCTGAGGAGCAACAACCACGCAGGAAGAAGCGCGATCAGCAGCAGCAGACCGAGCAGGCGCCGGCCGAGCAGGCAGCACCCGCGGCCGAGGAGCAGCAGCCGCGCAAGAAGAAGCGCGACCAGCAGCAACAGACCGAACAGGCGCCGGCCGAGCAGGCCGCTCCCGCCGCCGAGGAGCAGCAGCCGCGCAAGAAGAAGCGGGACCAACAGCAGCAGCAGACCGAGCAGGCGCCCGCCGGCGAGGCCGCTCCCGCAACCGACGAGCAGCAGCCGCGCAAGAAGAAGCGCGATCAGCAGCAGCAGACCGAGCAGGCACCTGCCGAACAGGCTCCGGCTGGCCAGGCAGAGCCCGCCAACGACAACCAGCCGATCAAGCCCGGCAGGAAACACAAGCAGGATCAGCAGAAGCCCACCGAGCAGGCACCGGCGGTAACGCCGGAAGCCGCCCCGACGCCGAAAGAAGCTCCGGCTGGCGAAGCAACGACACCCAAGGTTGAATCGGCTCCGGCCGGCGAACAGCCGGTCCAGGGCGAACAGCCCCAGGACAAGACAAAGAAGCACGGCAAGAAGCCGGTGGGTGAACAGCCTGCCAATGGCGAGCAGCCGGCGACAGGCGAGCAGCAGCAGACGGGCAAGCAGCCCGTGACAGGTGAACAACCGGCCAATGGCGAGAAGCCGGCAACCGGTGAACAGCCAGCCAATGGCAACACGGCCGCGCCTGTCCAGGGCGAAAACCCCGTGCAGGGCGAAGCGCCTGCCGACAAGAACGCTGCCCCCATCCTCGACAGCCAGAAGGATGCCCAACGCAAGGCTGGCGGCCGCAAACATGGCGACAAGGCCGGCCAGAACGGCCAGCAGCAAGATGGTGGCCAGAACGCCCAGCAAGGCGGCGACCAGGGCCAGAAGCCGGTGGTCGCTCCCGTCGACCAGGGTCCGCCTCCAACCGACGACAAGGCAGCCCAGCAGGAGATCAAGCCTGAAAAGCTCGTCCCGGTAACGGAAGAAAAGGGCAAGCGCCTCGACCGGGCGCCCGACGAGAACATCCGCGACCGCCGTCGTCCCAAGGGCGTCGACGTGCTCAAGGAGATCGGCGACCGCGTCATCATCCAGCTCGGCGGCCAGACGATCGTCCAGAGCAATGACGCCCCGCGCATGAACCGCGGCGCCAAGGACGTCTATTACGAGGATCTGTCGCAAGGCCGTAGACGCGAGACGATCCAGCGCGACAATGGCGTCCAGATCGTCACCATCCGCAACCGTTACGGCGATGTCATCCAGCGTTCGCGCATCACGCCGGATGGGCGCGAATATGTGCTGAGCTATGTCGACGAGCGGGACTATCAGGATGAGGGCGACTGGCGCGATCCCGGCGATGACCTGCCGCCGATGCGGCTCAACATTCCGCGCCGGCAGTACATCCTCGATTCCGAGGACGTCGAAAGCGATGACGACTACTACACCTTCCTCGACCAGCCGCCGGTGGAGAGGGTCCAGCGTCTCTATTCGATCGACGAGGTCAAGCGCTCGGCCCGCGTGCGCGACATTGCACGTCGCGTCGACCTCGACACGTTGAACTTCGAATTCGGCTCCTCCTCGATCTCCGACACCGAGGTGCAGAAGCTCGAGGGCGTCGCCAGCGCCATGGAGAAACTGCTGAAGAAGAACCCGGCCGAGACCTTCCTGATCGAGGGCCACACCGACGCCGTCGGCACGCCAGAAGCGAACCTTGCTCTGTCGGACCGCCGCGCCGAGGCGGTTGCCGAAGCGCTGACCAATGCCTTCGGCATCCCGCCGGAGAACCTGACGACACAGGGCTATGGCGAGGAGTATCTGAAGATCAACACGCAGGCGCCCAACCGCGAGAACCGGCGTGTCGCCATCCGCCGTATCACGTCGCTGGTGGCACCGGTCGCCAGCAACAATTAGGTCATGATTTCAAAACCATGACCTGGTTTTTGGACTCAATGCGAAAAGCGCCCATCCCCGGCTCGATCGGGGATGGGAAAGGTTCGGATCCGGGTCCCGGACTCAAGAAGATTTGTACCGGCATTAGAGCCGGATCATTGAATCGCGAACCCGCTCACCCCAGATTCAGGGCTGGGCGTTCCCTGCCCCGTCCCGACTCCAGCGGGATGCATTGAGCCCCGCCGGCCCTCTCCGGCGGGGTTTTTTGCTGTCTTGCAAAATGCATCGGCGTGGTCGAAATACGGCCTGATCACCGACCACAATCCGAACCACTCCATGAAGCGTCTCGAACTCGCCATCGAATCGATCAATCTTGCCTCGCGCTGGCTGCTGGTCGTGTTCTATATCGGGCTTGGCCTGGCTCTGGCCGTCTATGCGCTGTCCTTCGGCAAGAAGCTCTACGAGTTCATCACCACGGTGTTCCCGCTCGGCGACACCGACACCATCCTGAAGATGCTTGGCCTGATCGATGCAGCGCTGGTCGCCTCGCTGGTGGTGATGGTCATCATCTCGGGCATGAAAACTTCGTCAGCCGCTTCGACGACCAAGATGGCGGCGGCGTGCACTGGCTGGCACGATCGATGTCGGCTCGCTCAAGGTCAAGGTCGCCTCGACCATCGTCGCCATCTCCTCCATGAGGTAGCTCCCTTCTCCCCGTTATACGGGGAGGTGAGAAGCATCCTGCCGAAGGCGGGTCAATCGACAACGATTTGTCGATTGAAGCGACGAACGCCCGGAGCCATAGCGCAGGGGCTGTGCCGGAGGCGGATGAGGGGCAGCGCCGACAGGCCGTGATTTTCGTCAGTAGATGCTTTTGACTTTTGTATCGGAGTTGGCAAACACCTCGTCCGGCACGAAAAAGTCGCCGGCCAGCGGCCCGGTCGCGCCTGGTGAATAGACCGAGAAATCCGTGACACCTTCGGCGCGCAGCACCTCTTCGTCGATGTAGAAATTGCCTGATGTCTCGCGCGACGGCCGCATGAAGATGGCATGCGCGGCATCGGCCATGATGTCGGGCGAACGGCTCATCGCCGCGACCGTGGCACCGCCCAGAAGATTGCGCACCGCCGCGGTGTCGATGGTCGAGATCGGCCACAGCGAATTGACGGCGATACCGTCCTTGGCGAACTCCGCGCTCATGCCCAGCGTGCACATCGACATGCCGAACTTGGCCATGGTGTAGGCGACATGGTTCTTGAACCACTTCGCCTTCATGTCGAGCGGCGGCGCCAGATTCAGGATGTGAGGATTGCCGGCCAACTTCAGGTGCGGAATGCACATTTTGGACACCAGGAAGGTGCCGCGCGTGTTGATCTGATGCATCAGGTCGTAGCGCTTCATGTCGGTCTCCAGCGTGCCGGTGAGCTGGATGGCGCTGGCATTGTTGACGCAGATATCGATGCCGCCGAATTTCTCCACCGTCCTTGCAACAGCCTCGGCCACCTGCGCCTCCTCGCGGATGTCGCACAGCACGGGCAGCGCCTTGCCGCCGGCCTGCTCGATCTCTTCAGCGGCGCTGTAGATCGTGCCCGGCAGCTTGGGATGCGGCTCGGCGGTCTTGGCCGCGATCGTCACATTGGCGCCGTCGCGCGCGGCGCGCAGCGCGATCGCCAGCCCGATGCCGCGCGATCCACCGGAGATGAACAGCGTCTTTCCCTTGAGCGACATTTTTCCTCCGCGTGCTGACCCATTCTTCTGGGCCGATCCTTGCCCGTGCGGCTCGCGGATACAAGAGCTTGCCGCGGGAAGCCATGGTGACGCTGCGGAGGCTTTGTTGATCGACAGCGCCCGATATCTATTGGATTTACCGAGGCTCGGGTATATATTCTATACAAACAGGCAGAATATAGAATGGCACTATCGATCAAGAACATGGAAGTGGAGCAACTGGCGCGCGAGCTTGCCCGTCGCCGCCACGTGTCCGTGACAGAGGCTATCCGCCAGAGCCTCGAGCGCGAGGTCGCGCGCGAACGGCTGGTGCCGCGCGAAGACGCCAGTGATCTGTTTCAGCGGTTGATGGCGATTGCCGACAGCGCCGGAAAAATCCCCGAACGCGAAGATGCGATGACCGACGACGAAATCCTCGGTTACGACGAGTTCGGAATCCCGACGAAATGATCATCGATTCCTCGGTCTTGGTCGCTATTCTGCGTCTCGAGCCGGGCTACGAACGTTTCGTGCTCGCGATCACGCAGGCCAAGAGACGGCTGCTGGCAGCGCCAACGTATCTGGAAACAACGATGGTGCTCGCGGGTGGCCGGCAAGATGAAATCCTGGATCGGCTAGACACCTTCCTGCGGACCGCCTCGATCGAGACGATCCCCTTCACCGCCGACCACGCAGCCGTCGCCCGTCAGGCTTTTCTGCGTTACGGCAAGGGCAGGCATCCGGCGGCGCTGAACTTCGGTGACTGCATCGCCTATGCCACTGCGCGGCTCGAAGCCATGCCGCTTCTGTTCAAGGGTGACGATTTCCGGCTGACCGACATCGAAGCGGCGGTATGATCGATCAGACCAGCACCAGCCCCTGCCGCATCGCAATCGCGATGGCATCGGTGCGGTTGGCGGCGCCCAGCTTGATCAGGATCGCGGCGACGTGGAATTTCGCCGTGTGCACGGAAATGTTGAGCCGCCGCGCGATCACCTTGTTGGGCGCGCCTTCGGCCAGCAGCGCCAGCACTTCCGCCTCGCGCGGCGAAAGCATCGGGCGAACGGCGTGGTCATCGGCCGGTTCATCCTCGAACGGCGCGCCCTCGCCCGTATGGAAATCCTCATCGCGTCCACGGCCGCCATTGCCCGTGACGCGATAGCCGGCCGCCGCCAGCCGCGCCGCCGCGGCGATCAGCAGATCGTCCGCACCCGCAGGCATGACGGCAAACACTTCGCCAGCGGGCCGCTCGCCGCCGGCGCGCCCCGACAGCAGCACCCGTGGCACCGAGGCCGGCACGGCATCTCCGCTCCTGTCGTCTACGATGGCGACGTCGGCCCTGCCGCCGCCGGCCACAACCGGCAGCAGATCGTCGCTCGCGGCAAGCGTGGCAGTCAGGCGCTCGGCGCGCGCGGCATCGCCAAGCGCAACCAGCACCACCAGCCGCCGCGAGGCGCTGTCAGCCATGATCCGGTCGCCGGCGAGCGCTTCCATCGATCCTCTCAGCTCAGCGGCTTTTCGCCGATGGTCAGCGCAACATCGCGCTGTTCACCGCCACGCACCACGCCAAGGGTTACAGAAACCCCGGCGCTGTCCGGGCCGAGCCTGCGGATCAGGTCGCGCGGACCATGCACGGCCTCGCCGTTCCAGGCCACTATGATGTCGCCCAGCGACAGGCCGGCGGCCTTGGCCGGGCCGTTGTCGTCGAGGCTCATCACCATCGCGCCATGGGCGTCGCGGTCGCGCACAGGATGCAGGCCGGCGCCGAGATAGCCGCGTGCGACATGGCCTTTTTCGCGCAAGGTCGCGACCGCGCGTTCGATCGTCTCGTAGGGCATGACCAGCGCACGGCCTCGCGGCCCGAACAACAGCATGCCGATCAGCGCCCCCTTGGCGTCCAGCACCGGGCCACCCTCGAAGCGGCCGCCCGCGCCGACGGCCAGATGGATGCGCCGGTCGATCGTGCCGCCGCGCATCGAGCGCCAGGCCGGACCGACTTCGCCGACCGAACCCGACACGGCCAGTGCCGAGCCCTGGCTGTTGCCGATGGCGATGGCGATATTGCCCGGCCGAACGGCATCGGCCTTGGCAAGGACGGGCGCGGTGGCCGCATCAGTGGGCTTCAACAGGGCGACGCCCGTTGAAGGATCGCGACCGACCAGTTCGGCCTTCACCGCTCCGCCCGAAGCCAGCGTCAGCTCGATCTCCTCGCCGGCCTCGACAGCCTCTTCGGCAGTGACGAAATAGCCGTCGCGCCAGTGGAAGGCGCTCGCCGTGCGGTGGTGATGCGTGGCGAAGCTCGCGGTCGCCGGTGTCGCCGCGGCGGCAAGATCGGCCACGGCCTGCGAAAACGCATTCAGATTGAAATCGCTCATGATGGTCTCCTGGGGTTCGTCATGTCCCAGATATCGCCCGACGGCGCCCCTGGAGGTACTCGCCTGACGGCTAGTTGGCGGTTTGACTGGCCATCTGGTCAGGTCGCGGCAGTTCCAGCCGCTCCGCACATATAGTGCGTGTCGCCCAAAAGTGCTCAGCGGTTTTGGGACAACGGCACACACAGGAAAAAAATCACGATCAAGCCTGAAAACACGGAGCCCTTCCATGGCCCTCGCCGCCGCCAAATTCCAATCTGACGAGACGCTGCTCGACGCCTATTCGACGACGGTGGCCGATGCCGTCGACCGCATCGGCCCGGCCGTCTGCCGCATCGAGCGTATTGGCGGCCAGGGCGGCCATGGGTCGGGCTTCGTCATTGCGCCGGACGGGCTGGTCGTCACCAATTTCCATGTCGTGGGTGACGCAAGAACAGTTCGTGTGTCGATGCCGGACGGCGCCTCCAGCGAGGGCCGTGTGCTCGGCCGCGATCCCGACACCGATATCGCGCTGGTGCGCGCCGACGGCAGTTTTACCGATGTCGCGCCGCTTGGCGATTCCAAGCGGCTGCGGCGCGGCCAGATCGCGATTGCCATCGGCAATCCGCTCGGCTTCGAATGGACCGTCACGTCGGGTGTCGTCTCCGCACTCGGCCGCTCGATGCGTGCTTCCACCGGCAGGCTGATCGATGACGTGATCCAGACCGATGCCGCGCTCAACCCCGGCAATTCCGGCGGGCCGCTGGTGTCCTCGGTCGGCGAGGTCATCGGCGTCAACACCGCCATGATCCACGGCGCGCAAGGCATCGCGTTTGCGGTCGCCTCCAACACCGCCAATTTCGTCATCTCGGAAATCATCCGCTTCGGCCGTGTGCGCCGCGCCTTCATCGGCGTCTCGGCCGACACCACCAATCTGCCGCGTCGCGCGGCGCTGTTGTCGCAAGTGTCGACCAGCACCGCGGTGCGGCTGCGCAGCGTCGAGAAGGACGGCCCGGCGGCCAAGGCCGGTCTTAAGGAAGGCGACATCATCGCCGCGATCGATGGCCGCCCGGTCACCGGCGTCGACGACCTCGTGCGCATGCTCGACGCCGAGCGCATCGGCCGCGAGACGCTGTGCACGGTGGTGCGCCGCACCGGCGTCAGCCAAGTGACGGTGACGCCGGTGGCAAGGGCGAGTTGAGGCGGCCGCTCAAGCCCCCGCCGCGCCCTCCGCGTATTGCGCCAAAAATTCCTTGCTGGGCGGGATCGGCTTGATGACATCGATCAGCACGCCATTGGGATCCGTGGTGATGAAATGGCGCTGGCCGAAGGGTTCGTCGCGCAGCGTTCGCAGGATCGGCAGGCCGGCCGCGAGAACCCGTTCGTAGACCGCATCGGGGTCGCGGACTTCGAAATTGATCAGCAGGCCCGAGGTGCGCCCCCGCCCCTCCTCCGGGATAGTCTCGTGGTCGCCCTGGACGATGCCGAGATTGACGCGTTTGTTGTCCACCGATTGCAGATGCACGTACCAGTCGCTTTCAAACAGCGGCTGGAAACCGAAATGCTTGACATAGAAGGCGGCCGTGCTGGCGACGTCGCCGGTCATCAGCACCGGGTAATAGCTTGTGGTCTTCATCTTTCCTTCTCCCTGGACATAACATACAGTCTGTATGTAAATCGAATTAACATACAGGCTGCATGTATGCAACAGGAATCCGCGCGCCGTTCCAACCGCGACCGCACCGAGGCGACGCGCGCCGACTTGATCGCGGCGGCGCGAAAGCTGTTCACCGAGAAATCCTATGCCGAGACCGGCACGCCGGAGATCGTCACCGCGGCCGGCGTGACGCGCGGCGCGCTCTATCACCACTTCGCCGACAAGCAGGCGCTGTTTGCCGCCGTGGTCGAGCAGGAGGCGCAGGCGGTGGCGCAGGAGATCGACCGCGCTTCGCCGCCCTCGCTCGAAGCCCGCGATGCGCTGATCGCCGGCTCCGACGCCTATCTCACCGCCATGCGCGCGCCCGGCCGCACGCGGCTGTTGCTGCTTGATGGCCCCGCCGTGCTCGGCCGCGCCGCCATGGATGCGATCGACAACCGCCACGGCAACCGCTCGCTGCGCGAGGGCCTGGTCGCGGCGATGCGGGCCAACACGATGACGCGATTGCCGGCGGAGGCGCTGACCGCGCTGCTTGCATCCGCCTTCGACCGCGCAGCACTAGCCATCGAGGCCGGCGCCTCAGCCGAGGATTACCGCGCGGTGCTCATGGCGCTGATTGACGGATTGTCTCCGGATCGTCCTCAGGCACCTCGCCCGGCTCGAACTCGTTGAAGCAGCCGAGCCCGCGCTTGAACCGGTCGATCAGCCAGGCGGCCGCCGGCTTCGGGCTGCGATCGTTGCGATGCATGGCAAACAGTGGCGAACTCACTTCCTTGTAGGGTTCGAGATCAAGTTCCACCAGGCGGCCAGTGGCCAGGTCGTCGGCGATCAGCCAGCGCGGCAGCCCACCCCAACCCAACCCCTCGCGCATCAGCATGTGCTTGGTGCGCATGTCCGTCAGCCGCCAGGTGCGGTAGGCAAAGACGCCGTAGTCGCGCCCCTTGGTGCGCTCGGACTGATCGGTGACGACGAGCTGTGTGTGCTCGCGCACATCCTCGATCTTCACCGGCTTCGGCAGCCGTGCCAAGGGATGGGTGGGCGCAGCGGCCGGCACCATCGACATGAAGCCGATCCGCACGAGATGCACGTCGACCTCGCCCAGCAGGCCGCCAATGCCGAGATCTGCCTGTCCATTGACGACATGGTCCGGGATCAACCCGAGCGAGCCGATATGCAGTCGCAGCATCACAGTCGGAAACTGCGCCTCGAATGCCTTCAGCACCCGCACCAGCACCGGCGAAGGCAACGCCGAATCGACCGACAGCGCCACTTCGGCCTCCAGCCCGTGATGGTGGCCATCGACGCGCGAGCGCATACGCTGCAGCACGCCGATCATGCGTTTTGCATCCTCCAGCATCGCCCGGCCGATCTCGGTCAGTTGCGGCTCGCGCGTGCCCTCGCGTTCGAACAGCTTCAGCCCAAGCTGCGCCTCGAGATTGGCGATGCCGTAGCTGATGACGGATTGCGCCCGGTTGAGCTTGCGGCCGGCGGCCGAGAAACTGCCGGTGTCGGCAACGGCGACAAAGATCTGAAGCTGGTCGAGGGTCGGGTTGGGTTGCATCATTGTATCTATTTTGTGGATGGATCGTATAGAAAATATACCAGTTTATCTGATGGATCGATAGACCCATATGTGGCGGGACAATTCATTCCACTGGAGAGACCCGCTATGTCCATTCTTCTCGTTACCTCGAGCCCGCGCGGCGCTGCCTCGCACTCGACCCGCATCGCCACCGAATTCGCTGAAAAGCTTGTCGCTGCCGATCCGTCGAACACGCTTGTCGTGCGCGACCTCGTCGCCAACCCGCTGCCGCATATCGATGCCGACTACGCGACCGGCATCTACACGCCGGCTGAAGCCCGCACCCCGCGTCAGGCTGAGGTTGTCGGCGTCTCCGACGTCGTGCTCGACGAACTGTTCGCCGCCGATACCGTGATCCTTGCCACCGGCTTCATCAACTTCAACATCTCCTCGACGCTGAAGTCGTGGGTCGATCACATTGCCCGCTCCGGCCGGAGCTTTGCCTATGGCGAAAGCGGCCCCAAGGGCCTCGTCACCGGCAAGAAGGTCTATATCGTGCTGGCTTCGGGCGGCATCTATTCCGAAGGTGCGGCAGTGCAGTTCGATCACGCCATCCCCTATCTGCGCGGCGTGCTCGGCTTCCTCGGTATGACCGACGTAGATGTCATCCGCATCGAAGGCGTAGGCATGGGCCCTGACGCGGTGACCGCCGCACTCGCCAAGGCGACCGCCAAGGTCGACGCCGTGGTGGCCAGCCAGCAGGTGGCTGCCGCCGCGTAAATAACCGACCATCTGACCTCGAAAGGCAGGCGCCCGCGCCTGCCTTTTTCATTTCAGCCGGCCTACGAGCGGCCGCCGGTGCCTCACACTTTTCCTGGAATTTCTCTAGTCTTGCGCACTGCGTCTGACCGGCACGACCCGGTCAATCCGCTTGCCGCTCGAATCCTCCACGACCAGATGAATGCTTTGAACCTCAGCTGGAGAAGGTGCCTTCAATTGCACCTGCTTGACGATCCAGCCTCCTTCAAATGCCAGGTCCTTGACTTCGACATTGTCCGTGCCCTGTCCGACGCCATACTGAAGTGGCGCCGTGCCGCCCTTTATCACGGCTCGCACCGTAACCAGCCCTGCAGGGCCGACTGGCTGCGGTGAAAGATCCGGCGTGGACAATTCAAACGGCGCCTCCAGATTTGCCTTCGAAGACTCCGCCCCGAAGTAATAGCCGACGATCGTGCCAAACACGCCCAGCAGGAGGGACAAGACTTCCTTCGCCCTCCAAGCGACCGTCATTCGCGTCGCTTGGAGCTGGCCCGACCAGCGTGTTGAGGACGAGTGCGACGGCGATTCCTATGGTCACGATCGCGAAGAGATAGGTAATCAGCCCTCTGGCAAGCTCGGGCCTTGCCATTCCCGAAAGAAAGCCGTGATCGACGCCAAGCATCGAAGCGCCGATCATGACAAACAGACTGAGCAGAATCAGAGTTGCAAGGATTACTATCGGATTTTGAAAATTCGCCTGCGAAACATCCGGCTGGGACTCGGCCGGTTTTGGTGTCCCATCGTCCTTGTCTGCCATCACTCCCCTCCTCAGTAGATGCCCTCCATCAGGCCAAATACCATTCCAGCGGAAGCCGGACACAACACCACCCGCATTCCTCGCTCCAACGAACCCTCTTTGGTCGCCTCACACATAGCCGCAGGAATGGACGCTGATGCCAAGTTTCCGAATTTTCGAAATACTTTGTCATAAAGGCGGTCGCCAACGCCCAGTCTAGTCGCCATGATTTTCAGGGCCGACTCGCTGGAACTGTGTGGGAACCAGATGTCGATGCCAGAAACGTCGGGGTATGCCGCCTTTACAAAAGAGGTCATTTCCCTGCTCGCCGTCTGTGTAAGCTCTGAGCTGTAGGCAACCAGTTGATGGACGCCATTGGCTCCAACTTTTGTATCAGGCAAGCAGAAATCGCGAAAGCCGGGAAGTGGTAGATTGCAAAGCGATGCAAACTGGGGTCTGGTTCGAAAACGAAATTTCCAAGCATCTGGCGACCATGTAACGACGGTGGCAGTGGCTGCTTCGCCGATAGTTAGAGCTGGAAATGTATAAGCGATTTCAGCATCGGTCCGCATTTTGAAGATTTCGGGATATCCGTTTTCGTAGACGCTGAACTCAGCATTTACGATCAGGATCCTTGCGTATGATCGGGTCAGCAAAAAGCCTTGGGCAACCTGAAGCGCCCTTGCCCAACTCATGCACGCCTCCGTAATGTCGAAGGCGTCACACTCGATGCCAAGTGCAGAAACCAGGAACGTCGCGTTGGCCGGCTCCAGAAAGCCGCGCCCTATCCCGCAGTAGATGACCAGATCTATGTCCCGGGGCACCAGCCCAGCATCGGCGATGGCCGATCGAGCGGCATCACGCAACAGGTCAAAGGCTCTTTCCCCGGCGCCCGTGTCACGGACGTAACGCGACTGTGCGCCGGCTCTTCGGAACAGGCGCTCGATTTTCCGACAATAAGACTCTAACTCTTCTCTATTTTGACTTTGATTGTAATCACGAATATATCTTAGTATATCTTCATTCGAGATCATTCGGGATGGAGTTCTAAACGCAATTGAATCAATACGCATTCCGGCACCCCGAGCACGTCAGGTAGCCGTATTTTTCACCTCGATCTTGATTGCTTCCCGATTCAGTCATTAGCCCCGCCGGTAGCTCGTCTGAAAAACGACAATGAGAAAAGCCGGAAATTATCTCAATTTCGACGATGGCGCACCCTTTAATCCGGTTCGATCCTGCAGCCGGAGTGGAGCGTGACGGCGGAGATCTGCTCCGCACGAGGGGCGGCTGGCCTGACGCGGTGACCGCCGCGCTCGCCAAGGCGACCGCCAAGGTCGACGCCATGGTCGCCAGCCAGCAGGCCGCTGCTGCCGCGTAAGACTCTCGATCATCTGAACTCGAAGGGCAGGCGTTCGCGCCTGCCTTTCTTTTTATCGGACATCCTTTGCCTGACCGGTCGTCTCCGTCGCGTCTTGCGTTATTTCCGACAGCGGCGGCAGCACGACAGCCGGATGGCGGCCTTCGCGCAGCATCAGGCCGAGACTGTAGTCGACGGCCAGCTTCATCGCACCGAGCGCCGTGCCGCCGTCTTCCAAAGAGCTGACGGCGATCCGTGTCGGCCACGCAAGGTCCGCCGCGACGTGCTCGACCTTTTCCGTCATCAGCGGATTCCTGCCGACGCCACCGCCAAGCACGATCAGGCCGGGGTCAAGCATGCCGATGCAGCCGGCCGCCAGCCTGCCGATATCGGCAGCATGGCGCGCGACGGCTGCCGCCGCCGGCGGTGAACCCTCAAGCGCGCGTGCAAAAAGATCCTTGGCCGAGTCGGGCGGCGCGCCTTCCCCCGCCGGCCAGTCGACACGGCAGCGTTCGACCAGCGCCCGCGATCCGAGATAATGTTCGAGCCCTTCACGATGGGGCGTCTCGCTGGCCGACCACGGAAACGGCATGCGGCCGATTTCGCCGGCGGCACCGCCGGCGCCGCGGAACAGGCGCCCCTCGGTGATGAAGCCGAGACCGACCCGCACGCCAACCTGCAGAAAGGCGAAGGTCTGGTGGCCTTGCGCGGCGCCAAAGTGCATCTCGCCAATGGCAGCACAGTTGACGTTGTTTTCCAGGATGATCGGCACCTCGATGCTGCGGCGCAGCAGGCCAAGCACGGCGGATGGCCCACCGGGCCGGTCGAAACGATCGTTGGAGACGATACGCGGCACGGCCACCGCAATCGCGCGCAGCGCGCGAAAACTCTTGGCCACCTTGGCCATGGTGGCACGCGCCACCGAAAGCACGACGGCGCCGACCGCGTCGGCATCGCCGGCTATCGCTTCCGCGATCGGCTCTTCCGCCGACGCCAGCTTCTGTGCATCCATCGAATAGGCGACGGCGCGCACCTGGGCGGCGCCGACATCGATGCCGATCGCGTAGCCGGCGCCCGGACCGATGCCGTAGATCGTCGCCGTGCGGCCGATGGCACCACGCTCAATGCCACGCGAGGCAACGAGGCCGAGTGCGCTCAGTTCCGACACCGCCGCCGACATGGTTGGCTTCGAAAGGTCGAGCATGGCGCCGAGCTTCGGCCGCGTCACCGGCCCATGCGCGGCGAGCACGCGCAGCACGGCGCGGGCGCTGTCGGTCAGATTGGGGATTTCCGCAGCCGCCATCTCAGCCGTTCGACCTTTTGCCTGAAATCCTGTCTCCAGTCGGTGAAAGCGCGATTGCCGCCCCGACTCGAAAGCCGCATCCCGTTCTCAATGCCCCATTGCCAGGCGGTTTGGCAATTTCCACGATCCGGACAGCGGCGTCAGACTTCGGTCGGGGACCACGGCTTCAGCTTGATATCGGTCTGGCGGTAGCGGAACACGATGTCGGTGAGGCCGGCCGCGTCCTGCATGTCGCCGACAATGAGCTGGATGGCGATGATCTCCAGTATGGCGTCGGCGATGGCGTTGCCGAGCGCCGGAATGGGGATCACCACCAGCCTGTCGGCTGGGGCGACATCGCCGCGCCGCGTCACCAGCACCGAAGGACAGCCCAGCGCGGCGACATCTTGCGCGATCTTGACCTCGCGGCCATCGCCGATGGCGATCAACCCCGTCGCCGCATCCTGCGATTCCATCGGCCCGTGCAGATAGTTCAGCGTGTCCCATCCCGATGCCGGCACCCGGACGGCCTCGCGGATCAGCATCGCCGCCTCGCCGGCATTGGCGAAGCAGACGCCGGCGCCGACGATGTCGATGGATGTTCTGCCCTGCAGCAGCCGTGCCGCCTGCCCGGCAGCGCTTTGCGCACCGGAGAGAACGGTGGCGACAGCGGCAGGCAAACGCGCCCAGTCAAAACTGTTGCCGGCGAGCCTGTCGATCAGCATGCCAAGCGCCAGCAAGGTCCCGGTATAGCCGGTGGAACTCGCGCCATTGTCGGCCCCGGAGTCCGTGGCAAGCACTGCGCCGGTGAGTTCAGCCAGCGGATTGTCGCTGCCACGGCACACCGCCAGGCGGGGCGACGCCGACGCCTCGCGCATGACATCAGAGATTTCGCGACTCTGCCCGGAGGCCGACAGCGCGATGAACGCATCGGCGGCCGCATCCGTCCGGCCATAAAGATCGGTCGGCGTATAGGCAAAAGCCTTGATGCCGGAGGCGCGCAGATAGTGCGCGCCAACAAGGGCCGCCTGGTAGCTGGCGCCGATGCCGGCAAGCCCGATCGTCTTGCCGCCAAAAGCGCTGAGATCAAGATCGTCAAGCGCCCCCGCCACCGAACGCCTGCCGATTTCGAGACTTTCCGTCTGGCGCGCCACCGCCTCGCGGTAGCCGATACGCTTCATCATTCAAACAACTCCAATCGACGGGGACAGGTCCTGGCCAACGAGCAGCCGCCTGGCCAAGGCGACCGCGCCAAGCACCGGCGGCTCGCGCAGCAGCAGCACCTGGCTCGACGGTGACACCTTCGCCATCGCCTCGACAAATGCCGTCATCAGCATCGGCTGCTCTGAAATGACACCGCCGCCAGCCACGACAAGGGCGGGATTGGCGCCGCGTTCGATCAAGAGTTCGACCAATGCGGCCAACCCTGCCCCACCTTCCCTGATGACGCGGATGGCCAGCGCCGAGCCGGCATTCGCCGCGTCGAACACGGCATTGGCATAGCGGCCCCAGACCGCCGCCCCGCGCGTTTCGTTGAGCAGGATGCCAAGCTTGGTCTGGTCGTCTGTATCGAGCTCGCGCATCAGCGCGGCAATCAGAGGGTCGCCATCCCGGCCCCGGTCGAGGCTGTACCGGATCGCCTTGGCCGCCTCGCGCACCAAGGCCGGCGCGCTACCCTCGTCGCCGAGGATCCAGCCCCAGCCGCCGGCGGCCAGCATCTTGCCATCGGCCGTGCGCGCCACCGCGATCGAGCCGGTGCCGGCGACGACGCCGATGCCGTCGACATGGCCAGCGGCAGGCACCATCAGTTCGGCATCGTTGACGACCTGCACCAAACCACCGGTCCGCGCGGCCAGCAGCGCCTGGAACCGTTGGCATTGTTCGTCCGTGTCGCAACCGTGGGCGCCGACCGCCATGGCCGCTGGTGCAACGCCCCCGCACAATCCGGCAACGATCCCGGTCAGCGTCTCGGCATCGGTCTCCATCTGGCGAATGCGCCAGCTCTCTGTCACCAGCACCTCATCGGCGATCGTGTGCTCGCCCTGGCACGCCACGATACGCGTCTTGGTGCCGCCTATGTCCACGCCTGCAATGATTTTCTGGGTCACCGACATCCACCGCGCACGCCGGACGAAGCAGGTCGCCTCGTCTCAATTCACATTAGTTAGGAAACTTTACAAACTATCTTCCCAGACGGCAAGAACTATGATTTGATAATCGTCGTAAAAAGCGCATCAAGCGCGATTGGGAGATTGCAACATGAGCAGGAGAAGGATTGGGCTGGCCCTCGCGGCCGCGTCTTTCGCATGGGGATTGGCAGCCAGCGTGGCGCACGCCACCGACATCTCGTTCTGGACCTGGCGCCAGGAAGACAAGGCCGCCTACAACGAACTTTTCGCCGATTTCACCAAGGCCAACCCGGACATCCATGTGAAGTTCGAGTCGTTCCCGGATGAGAACTATCCGACGATCGTTTCGACCGCGCTGGCCGCCGGCAAGGGCGGTGACGTCATCCACACCCACGCCTATGGCTGGCTCGAGCAGTTCGTGAAGGCCGGCTATTTCGAGCCTCAGGATCTGACCACGGTGCCTTCACTCGCCAACCAGCCCGCCGATGCGCTGGTGGCCGGCACCTACCGCGCCGACAAGAAGGTCTATTCCTTGCCCTTCGCCTCGCAGACGCTCGGCCTGTTCATCAACAAGGACGTCTTCGCCAAGGCCGGGCTGACCCCGCCGACCACATGGGACGAGTTCATAACCGTCAGCAAGGCGCTGAAGGACAAGGGCATTTACCCCTTGGCCAACGGCATGGGCACCAGCTGGTTCAACGAGATGTTCGTGGCCATCTTCACCAATCCGTTCCTCGGCCAGGAGTTCGTCAGTGACCTGACCTCGGGCAAGACCACCTTCAAGGACCCGCGCTATGTCGCGGCACTCGGCAAGCTGCTCGAATTGCGCGACTACATGCCGCCCGGTTTCGAAGGCATCGACTACGACACAGCGGGCCAGCTGTTCATCAGCGGCAAGGCGGCGATGCTGGCCGGCGGCAGCTTCGACATCGCCACCTACAGAAGCCAGAACCCGGCCATCAACATGGACTTCGTCGCCCCGCCCATGGCCAAGGCCGGCGACACGCCGCAGGTGACCAAGTTCTTCGACGGCGGTTACGCGGTCAACGCCAAGTCAGCCAACAAGGAGGCGGCGCTCAAGCTGGTCAACTGGATGGGCACCAAGGAATTTGGCGACAAGTTTTCCGCCTTGCTCGGCAACATCTCGCCCATCAAGGGCGTCGTCATCAAGGACGAGCTTCTCGCCCATGTCGCCAAGTTGAACGAAACCGCCATGCCGCATATCAATGTCGTCTACTTCCGTTTCGAGAAGCCGACGGGATCGGAGCTGCTGCAGGGTGACATCACCAAGATGATGTCGGGTTCGATCACCCCGGACCAGCTGGCGGCCGACCTGACCAGCGGCCTCGCCAAATGGTACAAGCCTTTCCAGGGCAAGTGACATGAACAGCGGCCGGCGCCACACGAAAAAAGCCTTTCCGTGGCGCCGGTCACTTTGGATCGCGTCCCTGCTGACACCGGCCCTGGTGGTCATGGTGCTGTTCGTGCTCTGGCCGCTGCTCTCGGCCTTCCGCCTTGCCTTCTATGAGTTCAACGGCTTGCAGCCGACCGGATTCATCGGCTTCGAGAACTTCCGCAAGGTGCTGTTCGAACAGCCTTATAGCGACTGGACCTACAATGCGCTGAAGCACAACATCATCGCCTTCGCGGCGCTGATGGTGTTCGAGAACGGCACCGCCTTCCTGCTCGCTTACGCGCTGTTGAAAGCGCTGCCCGGCCATCGCATCCACCAGGTCATCGTCTTTCTTCCCGTCGTGCTGTCTGCGGTCATCGTCGGCTTCCTGTGGAAACTCTTCCTGCATCCGCTATTCGGGCTGGTGAACCAGACGCTGGCGCTGGTCGGCATCGGCGCCATCCCATGGCTCGGCAATGAACACACAGCACTCGGCAGCGTGTTGTTCGCCAACATCTGGCACTGGCTCGGCTTTCCGACCCTGGTGCTTTTGGCCGGCATGCAACGCGTCAGCAAGGAAGTGATCGAGGCCGCCCGCCTCGACGGCGCCGGCGACTATGCGCTGATGACGAAGATTATCTGGCCGCTGATTGCGCCGAGCGTCACCATCGTCACCATCCTGACCTTCATCGGCAGCTTCAACTGGTTCGAGATCCCCTACGTCATGGCCGGCCTCACCGGTTCGCCCGGCGGCGCCACCGACGTGCTCGGCCTCTATTTCTACCGCACCGCCTTCGGCTCGACGACGACCGGCATCCAGGATTTCGGCCAGGGCAGCGCGCTGGCCGTGATGATGTTCATCATCGTTGCCGGCGTCACCGCAATCGCGCTTCGCTACTTGCGCCGTCGAGAGATCGAATTGTGAGCGCAGTGGTCGGCACCAAGCAAACAGGCGAGCTGTTGAAGAACGGCGCCATCCAGCTGATGCTGGCGATCAACGCCGTCATCATGATCTATCCGCTGTTCGTCATGGTGATGTCGTCCTTCAAGACCAATGCCGAGATCTTCTCCTCGCCCTTCGCCTTGCCCGCGCATTTTTCGCTGGCCAATGCCGAGCGTGTGTGGAGCGAAACCAATTTCGTCCGTTACCTCGCCAATTCCGTCGGCATCACCATGGCCGCGGTGGCGATGATCCTTCTGTTCAGCACCATGGCCGCCTACGCGATCGCCCGCTACCAGTTCCGGCTGAGCGCGCTGGTGCTGATGTTCTTCCTGAGCGGCATGACCGTGCCGTTGAAACTGGCGATCATTCCGCTGTTCATCCAGCTGGATTCGCTTGGCCTGGTCGACAGCTATGCCGGCCTCGTGCTGGTCTATGTCGCCATGGGCATTCCCTCGGCGGTGTTCATCATGACCGGTTTCCTGCGAACCTTGCCGCGCGAACTGGAAGAATCGGCGCGCATGGACGGCGCCAGCGAGTTTCGCATCATGCGCTCGATCATGCTGCCGCTGGCGCGACCGGCGCTGGTCATCGTGGCGATCCAGAACGCCGTGCCGATCTGGAATGATTTCTTCTTCCCGCTGGTGTTGATCACCTCGGACAATCTCAAGACGCTGCCGCAGGGCCTCACCGTCTTCGTCGGCGAGTTCACCACCGACTGGGGCGTGCTGTTCACCGGACTCACGTTGGCGGCACTGCCGATCACGCTGCTCTACATCGTGCTGTCGAAGCAGTTCATCTCGGGCATCACCCAAGGCGCAGTAAAATAGACGAGGATCCTTTCACGTGGCGTACCAGAACAAGATCATCATCACCTGCGCCGTCACCGGCTCGATCCACACGCCGTCAATGTCGCCGCATCTGCCGGTGAGCGCGCAAGAGATCGCCGATGCCGCGATCGGCGCGGCCGAGGCCGGTGCGGCCATCGTCCATCTGCATGCGCGCAATCCCGCCGATGGCCGGCCCGACCAGTCGACCGAGGCCTTCGCGCCCTTCCTGAAAGTGATCAAGCAACGCTCGGACTGCGTTATCAACATCACCACCGGCGGGGCCGCGACGATGAGCGTCGAGGAACGGGTCAAGCCGGCGGCGACCTTCGCGCCGGAAGTCGCCTCGCTCAACATGGGCTCGATGAATTTCGGCCTCTATCCGATGCTGGAGCGCTTCAAGACCTTCGAGCATGACTGGGAGCGCCCCTATCTCGAAGGCTCGCGCGACCGCATCTTCCGCAACACCTTCGGCGATATCGAGCACATCCTGCGCACCTGCGCTGAAAACGGCACGCGTTTCGAGATCGAGTGCTACGACATTGGCCATCTCTACACGCTTGCCCATTTCGTTGAGCGCGGCCTGGTCAAGGCGCCGTTCTTCGTCCAGAGCGTGTTCGGCATTCTGGGCGGCATCGGCACCCATCCGGAGGACGTCGCGCATATGAAGCGCACCGCCGACCGCCTGTTCGGGCAGGATTACCATTGGTCGGTGCTAGGCGCCGGCCGCAGCCAGTTGCCGATCGCCACCCAGGCGATCGCGCTCGGCGGCAATGTGCGTGTCGGGCTGGAGGACTCGCTGTGGATCGGCAAGGGTCAGTTGGCGAAATCCAACGCCGAGCAGGTGCTCAAGGTGCGCCAGATCATCGAGGGGCTCGGCGCCTCGGTGGCCACCCCTGACGAGGCGCGGCAGATCCTGCAGCTCAAGGGCGGCGATAAGGTCTCTTTCTAGGGAAAACACGAATGAGTGCGCTCACCATATCTGGCGTCGAGAAAGCCTATGGCAAGGCCAGGGTTATCCACGGCGTGTCGGTCGACATCGCGTCGGGTGAATTCGTCATCCTGGTCGGGCCATCCGGCTGCGGCAAGTCGACTTTGCTCAGGATGATCGCCGGGCTGGAGGACATCAGCGCCGGCGAGATCGCGCTCGAAGGCAAGGTCATCAACGACGTCGCGCCAAAGTCACGCGACATCGCCATGGTGTTCCAGAACTATGCGCTCTACCCGCATATGACGGTGCGCGAGAACATGGCCTTCGCGCTGACGCTGAAGAAGACGGACAAAAGCGAGATCGACGCCAAGATCATGCGCGCCGCGACGATCCTCGGACTGCAGGATTTGCTGGAGCGCTATCCGCGCCAGCTCTCCGGCGGGCAGCGCCAGCGTGTCGCCATGGGCCGCGCCATCGTGCGCGATCCCAAAGTCTTCCTGTTCGACGAGCCGCTCTCCAACCTCGACGCCAAGCTGCGCGTGCAGATGCGCACCGAAATCAAGGCACTGCACCAGCGCCTGGGAACCACCATCGTCTACGTCACCCACGACCAGGTCGAAGCGATGACCATGGCCGACAAAATCGTCGTCATGAATGGCGGCATCGTCGAACAGGTCGGCGCGCCGCTCGACCTCTACGACCGGCCGGCCAATCTGTTCGTTGCCCAGTTCATCGGCTCGCCGTCGATGAACATCCTGCAAGGCCGCACCACGGCGGACGGTTTTATCGCCAGCGACGGCACCGTGTTTCCGCTGCCGGCGCTGGGCCGGGGCGAAAGCGCTGCTGCCTGGGGCATCCGGCCCGAACATCTCAGGCTCTCCGACAGCGGCGTGCCGGCGGTGGTCGAAGTGGTCGAGCCGACCGGCTCGGAAACCCTTGTCATGGCCAAAGCCGGGAGCAACACGCTGAGCGCGCTGCTGCGCGAACGCATTCGCGTGATACCGGGCCAACAGGTTTTCCTCGCGCCGGACCTAACCCAGTTGCACCTGTTCAACGCCGAGGATCGGCGCATCACATCCACGGTGCAGTGAACGAGCGCCCTGTTGGCTTTGGCTGGAGGCTAGCCGATGAAATGCCTGAGCAGCCCCGCCGAGGCGACCCCGATCAGCACGGTCGGCAGCATGGACAACCGCATCGCCGCGACAAAAGTGATGGCCAGCGCCAGCAGATCGGCTGGGTTCTTCGACACGAACGCCGGCGCGATAACCGAGATCAGCACGCAGCCTGGTGCCGCTTCCATCACCGCCGTGGCGCGAGCACTGAGCACGCGGTTGCGCAGCACGACATAGCCGCCGATCCGGGTGAGATAGGTGACGCCGGCCATCAGAACGATGGTGAGAAGGGTTGCCATGTCGATCATGCCTCACCTGCCATCAGCCAGGCAGCGGCGAGCCCCGACACCGCGCCCGCCGCGACATACCAGGCGCCGGGAATGAAGAGATAGACAAGGGCGGCGGCGACCAGGCTGACCAGCCACGGCCGCGCCGCCGAAACACTTTTCCACATGCCGCGCATCAGCACCAGGAAGACGGCCGGAAACGCCATGTCGAAACCATAGGTCTCGACATGACCGAGCATCGGCCCGAGCAAGGCGCCGAGCGTGGTGAAGGAAACCCAGGTCAGATACATCGCCAGCGCCGCGCCCATATAGTAGCGCGGGCTGAAGGCCGGCGTGATCCCGGCGGCAGCGCGCTGCTTGGCATCGGCCAGGCCCAGCGCCCAGCTTTCGTCGCACAGGAAGAACAGCGCCGGAAACACCTTGCGCCGCGGCAGGTCGCGCAGGAACGGCGCGAGTGCTGCTCCCATCAGCAGATGCCGGCTGTTGACCAGGAAGGTGATGGCGACGATGAGCAGGATATGCGGTGGCGACGTCCACAACTGGATCGCCGCGAATTCCGAGCCGCCGGCGAAGTTCAGCCCCGTCATCATGGACAGTTCGAGCGTGCTCAACCCTTTCTGTGTGGCCTGGGCGCCAAGCACCAGCGCATAGGGGATGGTGCCGAGCAGCACCGGCGCGCACGATGCCACGCCCCGGCGGAACTCGGATCCCGAGCCATCGCCCGCCGCTTCGATTGTCTGTGAAATGCTCATGCTCAGCCGTCGGCGGGCCTCGCGGCCGCCGCTTCCCTGCGTTTGAACTCTCGTGATACCGGCGGCAACCATACCCACACCGCTCCGCAATTTGGTTGCGAAGATTGTTGTTTTTCACCCATTTTTGGCATTGAGTGTCACTCATGGCCGATAAAGTGGAATTCAACACCATGAAGCTCGATGACATCGACAGGCGCATCCTGCGGGCGCTGCAACGCAACGGCCGCATGGCCAACAACGAACTGGCCAATGAGGTCGGCCTGTCGCCCTCGCCTTGCCTGCGGCGCGTCAAGCTTCTGGAGGAGGCCGGCGTCATCGACCGCTATGTCGCCGTGGTCAACCCTGCCAGCATCGGCAAGGGCCTCACCTTCTTCACCCGCATCTGGCTGAAGACGCAGGACGAGGACACCATCGAGCACTTCGCCACCGAAGTGGCCAAGCTGCCGCAAGTCATGGAATGCTATCTGATGCTGGGCGACTGCGACGCCATGGTGCGCGTGGTGGCGGCCGACATCAACGACTATCGCCGCTTCCAGTCGGAACATCTGAGCCGCATCAAGGGTGTCCAGAACGTCAAGACCGACGTGCCCAGCTGGACGATCAAATACACGTCGGAACTGCCGATCTGACTGGCGCCCGCAAGGCGATCCGGCCGGCCGGAAATAGCGTCATTCCAGACTGGATAAAAAATGCAACCGGATTGTAGGATCGGTCTCCGTGCCAGCGTCCTTCGGACGCAAGCGGCGCTCGGCGCTGCGCTCTTGCATGGGAGATTTGCATGAACCTTTCCTATCGTTGGGTCATCGTCGCGGCAGGCGCGCTGATGTCCTGTGTCGCCATCGGCACGATGTTTTCGCTGGCGATCTTTCTCGAACCGATGGCGCTCGACACGCAGTGGTCGCGCGCCGGCATTTCGAGCGCCATGACGCTCAACTTCCTGGTCATGGGCCTCGGCGGTTTCGCCTGGGGCGCTCTCTCCGACCGTTTTGGCGCCCGTATCGTCGTGGCGATCGGTGCCGTGCTGCTCGGCCTGGCACTTGTAGTGTCGAGCCGCGCCGGCTCGCTTCTGACCTTCCAGATCAGCTATGGCGTGCTCGTCGGGCTTGCGGCCAGCGCCTTCTTCGCGCCGATGATCGCGCTGACCACGGCCTGGTTCGACACCAATCGCGGCCTTGCGGTTTCGCTGGTCTCGGCGGGCATGGGCGTCGCCCCGATGACGATCTCGCCCTTCGCCCGCTGGCTGATCTCGGCCTATGAATGGCGCACCGCCATGTTCGACATCGGCATCATGGCCTGGGTGCTGTTGCTGCCGGCGGTGCTTTTGGTCCGCCAGCCGCCAAAACCCGCTATTGCCGATGCGGCCTCCGCGCCGGTCGCCGAGGGTGCCGGCATGAGCGTGGCGCAGGCGCTGCGTTCGCCGCAGTTCGTCGTGCTCGGGCTGACCTTTTTCGCCTGTTGTGCCGCCCATTCCGGGCCGATCTTCCACATGGTCAGCTACGCCATGCTGTGCGGCGTCGCCCCCATGGCGGCGGTCACGATCTACAGCGTCGAGGGTCTCGCTGGCTTGGGTGGCCGGCTTCTCTACGGCGTGCTGGCCGATAGGCTCGGCGTCAAGCCGGTGCTGATCGCGGGTCTGGCGATCCAGGCGGTCGTCATTGCCGCCTATCTCTCGGTCAACCAGCTCGACCAGTTCTATATGCTGGCCGTCATCTTCGGCGCCACCTATGGCGGCGTCATGCCGCTCTATGCCGTGCTGGCGCGTGAATATTTCGGCCAGCGCATCCTCGGCACCGTGTTCGGCGCCGCGACCATGCTGTCCAGTCTCGGCATGGCGCTCGGCCCGCTCGCCGGCGGCATGGTGTTCGATGCCTATGCCAGCTACCACTGGCTGTTCATCGGCTCGGCCCTTATCGGCCTGGGTGCCGCGGGCATAGCGATCGCCTTCCCGCCCCTGCCGCGAAAGCAGTTGCAGATGGCCTGAAGCAACGGGACGGGCGGCGGCGACAATCCACCGGCGCCCGTCCTTCTCGAAGGTCAATGCCCGAACCAGCGGGCCTTGCGGCTGGAGCCGAAATTCACCTTGTCGACCCGCAAAGCCTCCGACGGTTCGTAGAAAGCACCGGTGGGTTTCGGGCCGGAGAAGAAATCAACATCCACCCTGGCGATCCGGTTGGCACCGAACTCGATGTAGCAGGATCCCGCGCCCGGGTTCCTGGCCGTCGGTTCCTCATGGCGCAGCCTGGCGATCAGGTTGGCAGCAACGGTGCGTGCGGCGCCCTCGGCAAAGACGCCCGCCTTCGGCGCGCCCGTATTGGCAAGATCCCCCAGCGCGTAGACGCCGGGAAATCGGGTTTCGAGTGTGCGCGGATCGATGGTGACCCAGCCGCCCTCGGTGATGCCGGCCTCGACGACGACATCGGGCGCGCGGTTCCGGGGCACGCCCAGGAACAGATCGCAGGGCAGTTCGCCGCCATTGTCGAGCGTCACAACCTTGCGGCCCTCGTCCACGGAAACCACGCGGGTGCTGGGGATGAAGGTGATGCCGCGCTCGGCAAAGGCGGCCAGAAGCGCCTTCGACGTTTCGGGAGACGGGGGCACCGGGCTCGACATCGGGTTCACATAGGTGATCTGGCAGTCGCCCCGGACGCCCCTCTCGGTCAGGTAGTCATGCAGCATCAACGCGCATTCGCTGGGCGCGGGCGGACATTTATAAGGCGCGCCGCAGACGCCGATGACGGCATGGCCCCGGGTGAAACCGGGCAGCACCTTGGCCATGTGAGCGGCGCCCGGAACCGAATAGAATTCGTTGCGGCCAAGCGTGATGCCGGGTGTGCCCGATACGTCATAGTCGGCGCCGAGAGCGATCACCAATATGTCCGCCTCGTGCACACCTTTGTCCGTCGTCACGCGCCGCCGTTCCGGGTCGATGGCGGTGACGGTCTCGCGCTTCATCGTGACGCCGGCCTTGGCGTAGTCGGCGTAGGGCAGCCGCACAGCCGCTTCGGTTGCGCGGCCGAACATCACATCAAGCTTGGCAAAGCCGAACACGAAGGAATCCGACTTGTCGATCAGGGTGACAGCAATGCTGTCACCCAAAGCTTCTGACAAGGACGTGCTGAGCTCCAGCCCGCCGAAACCGGCGCCAAGGATAAGGATACGGGTTTTCATATTGTCACCTCTTGTTGCCGGACGCCTGGAAGAAGGCTCAGGCGTTGCCGTGCGGCTGCGGGACGATGCGGATATAGGGCTTGGGCTGCTTCCAGCCCTCGGGATAGAGCGCCTTGGCTTCATCATTCGAAACCGAACCCGCGATGATCACGTCGTCGCCTTGCCGCCAGTTCACCGGCGTGGCGACGCGATGCTTGGCGGTCAGCTGCATGGAGTCCACCACACGCAGGATCTCGTCGAAGTTCCGCCCGGTGGTCATCGGATAGGCGATCATCAGCTTGATCTTCTTGTCGGGCCCGATGACGTAGACATGGCGCACCGTCTGGTTGTCGGCCGCCGTGCGCCCCTCGGCACTGTCGCCGGCCGTGGCGGGCAGCATGTCATAGAGCTTGGCAATGGCCAGCATCGGGTCGCCGATCATCGGGAAATTCGGCGCATGTCCCTGGGTCTCGGCAATGTCATCAGCCCATCCGGCATGACGCTCGACCGGGTCGACGGAGAGCCCGATGATCTTGACGCCACGCATGTCGAACTCGGGCTTCAGCTTGGCCATGTAACCGAGTTCGGTGGTGCAGACGGGGGTAAAATCCTTGGGATGGGAAAACAGGATGCCCCACGAGTTGCCCAGCCAGTCATGGAAGCTGATTGGGCCGTGTGTGGTCTCGGCGGCGAAGTCAGGCGCGGTGTCGGCGATACGAAGAGACATTTGATCCTCCTGTGAACGGTCGGAATTGACTACGGGTGCAGCTTAGGCAACCTATGTTCCGCCAGCGTTCCCCGCCCCACAGGCGCTTGTGACGGCCGTTTTTTTGGCGGCAATGGCGGATCGCTTGCTGAGGGGTGCTTCGGGTGCGCGTTCAAGTCCAATTGCTCGGCGGGTTCAGTGTCGGTCTGGACGGTCAAGTCATTCCGGCCGCGGCCTGGCGCCGTGACCGTGGCGCGGCGCTGGTGAAGCTGCTTGCCGTCACCCGTTCGCACCGCATTCACCGAGAACAGGTCATGGAGGCCTTCTGGCCCGATCTTGATCCGGAGGCTGCCGGAGCGAATCTGCGCAAGGCCATCCACTTCGCCCGCCGCGCCTTGGGTGCTCATGACCTGATCGAGCAGACGGCCGATGTCATCGCCCTCGCCCCAGCGGCCGATCTTGAAGTCGACGTTGACGCTTTCGAGGCCGCCGCCAAACTTGCCTTGCGAGGCTCCGACCCTAGCGCCTGCGAAATGGCCGCCGATCTCTACATGGGAGACCTGCTGCCGGACGACCCCTATGTCGACTGGTTCGAAACGCCCCGCCAGGCCCTGCGGCAGCGCTATGCCGAGGTGCTGCGGGCCGGCAGACTGTGGCAGCGCCTGATCGCGCTGGACCCGGCCGACGAGCAGGCGCAATGCGCCCTGATGCAGGCGGCGCTCGACGCCGGCAACCGGACCGAGGCGATCCGGCTGTTCAATCAGCTCAGCCAAAGCCTGCGCATCGATCTTGGCGTCGGCCCGGGCGCTGAAACCGTGAAGCTCTACGAAAAGGCGTTGGCCGTGCCTTCGATCGATCCCGTCGGGCTAAGCGACCGCATCCGCGCCTCGCTGGCCTGGGGCCTGCTGCACCTGCAAAGCGGCGATTTCGCCAAGGCCGGCCAGGTCGGCCGGGAAACCCGCGAACTGGCGATGGGCGCAGGGTTGGCCCGCGAGGTTGGCGAGGCCAGCGCCCTGATCGGCCTAGTGGCCCACATGCAGGGCCAGTGGCGCGAACTGTTCAGGGCGGAGTTCATCGAATGGGTCCGCTCCAGGCCGGCCTTCGTCTCCAACGTTTTTGACGGGCATCTGTGCCTGGCCGAATTCTGCCTCTGCAGTGCCAAGGGCCACCACGACATCGCCGCCTCGGCACGGGAGTTGCTGTCGGTGGCCGAGGGCGCCGGCTCGGTCGCCGGACGCGGCCTGGCCTCGCTCGTGCTGGGCGAAGCGGCGCTGTTCTCGGGCCAGCTGGCCGAGGCCGAACGCATGTTGACCGAAGCCGAAAAACTCTATGCGCAGGTGGGAGCCGTTGCCGGCCGCGTACTGGCGCTGCAGCGCCAGACGGAACTCGCGCTTGCCCGCCGCCAGAAATGGCAGGCGGGACGGCTGATCCACCGCGCCACCACCCTTGCCCATTCTTCCTGGCTGGCGCCGCATTTGCTGATCAGCCTGAAAGGGCTTGAGGTGCGCGCCGCCGCCACCCCCGAGAGGATCGCCGAGACCATTCGCGAAGGTGACCGTATGCTGTCATCGGGCTGTAATTGCCAGCCTTGCTCGATGACCTTCCGCACCGCGGCTGCCGTTGCCCTGGCCGAGGCGGGCGAGATCGAGCAGGTCAACCGCCGGCTCGACGAGGCTGAGCGGGTCGCCGGCATGTGGAACGGCGGCCCCTGGGTGGCTGCCGTGTGGGAAGCGCGCGGCGTGCAGCGCCGGGCCGAGCGTAACGAAACCCGGGCGGTGGCGGCGTTCGAGGAAGCAGCCACGCGCTTTGCCGCGCTTGGCAGACCGATCGACGAGGTGCGCTGTCGGGCACGGATGGCTGAGCTGGGCTAGCACCATCCATCGGCGCGAGCCCATCTCAAAAAGCTAATAATCCCAGCGGCTTACCCAGGGTTGCTCATTCGCGAAAAATGGCTTTGCAGCACGGTGCGGAACTTTTGCATCGTCTTTTCGGTCGTCTGCGCATCGGCCGCCGCAAAGCCCATGACAAGGCCGTTTTGCTCCGTGCCATGGCGATACTGAATCGACAGCGCCGAGACGTTTATGCCGTGCTGAAGCGCCGCTTCGGCAACCGCCCGGTCGCTGCATCTGTCGCGGAAAATGCCGACGACCTGGATGCCGGATTCGGTGGTGTGGAAATCCAGCCATTCGCCGAGATGCCTTTGCGCGCTTTCCAGGAAGAACTGCCGCCTCTCCGCATAGAGCCGCCGCATGCGCCGGAGATGGCGGGTGAAATGCCCCTCATTCATAAAGTCCGCAAGCGCGGCCTGGGTCAGTAAGGGCGCGAACTGGCCGCTCACGCTCAACGCCGAGACGATCGTATGGTCGATCGCCTTGGGCGCCACCATAAAGCCGAGCCGCATCGCCGGGAAAAGGATCTTGGCGAAGGTGCCGACATAGACCACGCGGTTTGACGCGCCGATGCCTTGCAGCGCCGGAATGGGCTGGCCCTGAAAACGGTATTCGCCGTCATAGTCGTCCTCGATGATCCACGAGCGCCAGCTTTCGGCCATGTGCAGGAGATTGAGCCGCTGTTCCATCGGCATGGTTATGCCGAGCGGGTGATGGCAGGAGGGCGTCACGAAGATCATGCGCGGAATGACAGCCGGCGGCTCGAGGTGCCAGCCCGCCTTGCTGACGCGCAGCGGTGCCAGCCTCGCCCCGGCCGAGACGAAGGCCGACCCGGCGCCATAATAGCCCGGCTCCTCCATCCACACCGTGTCGCCGTCATCGATCAGCAGTCGCGCCAGGAGATCGAACGCCGACTGCGCGCCATTGGTAACGACGATCTGCTCGGCCGTGCACTTCACGCCGCGCGACGCGGTGAGGTAGCGCGCTATGGCCTCGCAAAGCGGCGGATAGCCGTTGACGTGATAAGTGCCGAAAAGATCGATATGCGCGAATTTGGCGCGGCGGCTGAGCAGTTTCGACCAGGTGTTGAACGGAAAATTGTCCGGGTCCGGCATGCCGGGATGAAAGGCGAGCATGCCCGGCCGGCCATGGTGATAGGGTTGGGCAAGCATGGTCTGCCCGCGCCGCGATATCGGATTGGCGTCCTCGACCGACACCTGTTCCGCCGCCACCGAACGGGTCGGCAGGTCCATGACCACCGAAGGCCTGCGCGGCCGTATCGCCAGATAGCCTTCCAGTGCCAGCTGGTCGCATGCGGCAATCACCGTATTACGGCCGATATTCAGATCCCGCGCCATGACCCGTGTCGAGGGCAGTGCGTGGCCGCTCGGCAGCACACGCCGTTCGATCAGGCCGCGCAACTGGACATAGAGCTGCCTGTGCAGATTGGCGGGGCTGTCGCGATCGAGCGCGATGCCGTCGACGGGAAAACTGGTCTTCATCTGGTTCCTGAAAATCATTGGAATCTGGTTCTAACAATGGAACCAAAGGCGGCCTAGGCTCAAGAAAAAAGCGTTCGGGTTCAGATGGGGCTGGCCGATGCAGTGCATAAGGGTGGGAGTGATCGGTGCCGGCGGCGTCGCCCAGGTCGAGCACATCCCGAATCTGCTCAAGCTGCACCGGCAGTTCAAGATTCTCGGCGTCTACGATCCGTCGCGAAAAGTCCGCGCCTTCGTCGGCGAGGAATTCGGCCTCGAGACATTTTCAGATCTCGACGCACTCCTTGCACTGCCGCTTGACGCCGTGGTCATCGCCTCACCGGACGCGCTGCACCGAGAACAGAGCCTCGCCGCCTTCGCCAGGGGGCTGCATGTCTTCTGCGAAAAGCCGCTTTGCTACAGCACGCAGGACATCGATGAATTGATCGCCGCCAGGGATCGCGCCGGAAAGGTGCTCCAGGTCGGCTACATGAAGCGTTTCGACCCGAGCTACGAGGCGGCACTGAACATGCTGCCCGGCACGGCGCGGACGCTTCGCTGCGTTTCGGTCGAGGTCAACGATCCCGACGCCTGGCCCTTCATTCGGCACGCCTCCACTTGCCGGGGTGATGACGTCGCGGCGGAATTGATTGCCTCGACCGAAGCCAGGCAGCGCGAGCAGGTGGAGCGTGCCGTGCCGGGGATGGACGATCCCGACACCTTTCGCGGCTTTGTCGGCGCCTATTCCTCGTCGATCGTGCACGACGTCAACGCCGTCCACGGCTTGCTCGATGCACTCGGTGTCGCCGATGGCGAGATCGTCGGCGCCTCGCTCTTCGCCAAGGGCGAAGGCGGCCAGGGCGCCGTGCTGCTCCTAGGCGGCCAGGCATTGTGGACCATGGTCCACATCGCCACTCCGGGGCTGCCCGATTATCGCGAGTGCATCACGCTCCACTTCGACGACGCCTCGCTCGAACTGGAATTCCCCTCGCCTTATCTCAATCACCAGCCGACGCGGCTGACCATCCGCACCGGCGACGGCCACACGCTTTCCAGCGGCGACATCCGCAGCGGCTACGAAGAGGCCTTCGTCGAGGAGTTGAGAGGGTTCTGGTCGGCGATCGTCGAAGGCTCAGCCGTGCGCAACACCGCCGAACATGCCCGCCGCGACATGACGCTGCTGGCCGGGCTGACCCGCCATCACCTTGCCCAATCGAAGCAATCAGGAGTTCGCCCGTGACGGTTGTTCGCATCGGCATCAATCCGATCACCTGGACCAATGATGACGTGCCGGAACTCGGCGGCGACACTCCGCTTGAAGTCTGCCTCAGCGAAACCAGACAGGCCGGTTATTCCGGCACCGAACTTGGCGGCAAGTTTCCGCGCCACTCGGCCGAGTTGAAGCGTATCATGGCACAGTATGGCCTTGCTGTGGTTTCCGGCTGGTATGACGGCCGTTGCGACGAAAAGGACCTCAGTGCGGAGATGGATGCGATCACGCCGCATCTCCAGCTTTTGAAGGATATGGGCTCCACCCATGTCGTCTATGCCGACACCTCGCGCGGGCGCCACAACGCCATCTGGGGGCCGATCTCGCAGCGTCCTGCGCTGAGCCCCGAGGAATGGCCGGCCTATGGCCGCAAGCTGACGGCGCTGGCCGAACGGATGGCGGATTTCGGCGTGCGCATGGCCTTTCACCATCATATGGGCACCATCGTCGAAACCGACGCCGAGGTTGGCCTCCTGATGCGGCACACCGGCGAAGCGGTCGGCCTGCTCTACGACACCGGCCATTCCATATTTTCGGGCGGCGATCCGCTGGCGCTGGTCAAGGCGCACGTCAAACGAGTCGTGCATGTGCATTGCAAGGACGCTCGCAAACCCGTGCTCGAGCGAGCCCGCGCCGAGGACATGAGTTTCATGGGCGCGGTCATGGAAGGGATCTTCACCGTCCCCGGCGACGGCTTCATCGACTATCCCGCCATTTTGCGCGTGCTGGCCGACAATGGTTACAGCGGCTGGCTGGTCGTCGAGGCCGAGCAGGATCCCAGCAAGGCCAATCCGCTGACCTATGCGACAATGGGATTCCAGAACCTGTCGCGCATGGCACGGCAAGCCGGATTTGACGTCATCGAGTGATCGAGGCCGCCATGCGGCCTCTGGGGAACCAGTGCTGAGGAATGAAACTGGAATGAAGGGGCAACTGGACTGCCGACCGTAATTGCGGCGGCGGAAAACAAACAGGAGGTTCTATGTTTTCGCTTGCGAAATTAGTAAAGCCTGCGCTCGGCCTGCTGGCCGGCTTCACGATGATGGCGGCGGCCACGACCCTTGCGGCCGCCGACGAAACGCGGGTGGTGTTCGTCACCCATGGCCAGAGCGGCGACCCCTACTGGTCGGTGGTCAAGAACGGCATGGACGATGCCGCCAAGACGCTGGGCGTCAAGGCCGAATATCTGGCGCCCGAAACCTTCGACATGGCCAAGATGGCACAGATGATCGACGCCATCACGGCCTCGAAACCGGACGGCATGGTCATTTCGATCCCCGATGCGGCCGCGCTTTCAACGCCGGTCAAGAACGCCGTCGCCGCCGGCATCCCGGTCATCATCATCGATTCAGGCGGCTCGAAACTCACGCACGATCTTGGCGGCCTGCTGTTCATGGGGCAGGATGAATTCCAGGCGGGCGTCATGGCCGGCGAGCGCATCAAGGCGCTCGGCCTCACCAAGGCGGTCTGCGCCAACCACGAGGTCGGCAATTCGAGCCTCGACGACCGCTGCGCCGGCTTTGCCAAGGGGCTGGGAGTCGACGTTCCGGTGATGAACGGCGTCATCGACCCGACCGAAATGAAGAACCGCGTGATCGCCTACATGACCGCTCATGCCGATACACAGTTCATTCTCGCCGTCGGCGCCAGCGGTGCCGAACCGACGCTGGCCGCGCTTGATGAATTGGGCCTCTCCGGCAAGGTGAAGACCGGCACGTTCGATCTCTCCCCCACGATCCTGCAGGCCGTCGTCGCTGGCAAGATGGAATGGGGCATCGACGCCCAGCAATATGCCATGGGCTACATCCCGGTCGCGATGTTCGACCTTTGGAAGAAGTACAAGATCATGCCGATCGCCGACTATCCGACCGGCCCCGGCTTCGTCACCAAGGACACCGCCGCCTCGGTCATCGAGCTGTCGAAACTCGGCAAGCGCTAGCACTGGCGGCCGGGGCCCCGCTCCGGCCGCTTCATCAGAGCAATTCCAGGAAAAGTGTGAGCGGTTTTCCGTCCGGAATTGCGTCAAGACAAGGAGATAGAGCTGTTCAGCGTGAAACGATGAACGGCTCTATGTGAAGGGCAAGCAGCCATGGTTTCAGAGATTCGCGACGAGCGGGTCCGGTCCGTCTCACGCCTCAGCCGCCTGTTGAGCAGGCCGGAGCTTGGCGCGGCGGCCGGCACGGTGCTGGTCTTCGTGTTCTTCGCCATAACGGCGGGAAGCTCGGGACTGTTCAGTGCCAAGGGCATCGTCAACTTCCTCGAAGTCTCGGCCCAGCTCGGCATTCTCGCCGCCCCCGTGGCTCTGCTGATGATCGCCGGCGAGTTCGACCTCTCGGTCGGCTCGATGATCGGCTTTGCCGGCATCCTGATCGCCATCCCCGCCGTGTTCTGGGGCTGGCCGATCTGGCTGTCGCTGCTGCTCACCTTCGCCGTCTGCGGTGGCATCGGCGCGCTGAACGGCCTCGCCGTCGTCAGGACTGGCCTGCCCTCCTTCATCGTCACGCTCGGCAGCCTGTTCATGCTGCGCGGCCTCACCCTTGGCCTCACGCGCGGCATTTCAGGGCGGACCCAGGTGTCGGGCGTGCACGAGCTGGCGTTGCACGATCCGCTCAACAGCCTGTTTTCGGGACAGGTGTTTTCCGGCCTGATCGCCGGGCTTGCCGATATCGGCCTGATCGGCAAGCGGGCCGACGGCCTGCCGTCGATCTCAGGCATCCCGGTGTCGATCGTCTGGTGGATCGTGCTGACACTGGCCTGCACCTGGCTCTTGACGCGCAGCCGCTTCGGCAACTGGATTTTTGCCGCCGGCGGCGAAGCCAATGCCGCGCGCAATCTCGGCGTGCCGGTGGCGCGCACCAAGATCACGCTGTTCGTCATGACGGCGCTCGCGGCAGCCCTGTTCGCGGCGATCCAGGTGCTGGTCACCGGCTCCGCCGACACGCTTCGCGGCACGCAGAAGGAATTTGAGGCCATCATCGCCGTCGTCATCGGCGGCACGCTGCTCACCGGCGGCTACGGATCGGCCGTCGGCGCCATGTTCGGCGCCCTGATCTTCGGCGTGGTGCAGATGGGCATCTTCTACACCGGCATCGACACCGACTGGTTCAAGCTGTTCATGGGCGCCATGATGGTCATCGCGGTGCTGTTCAACAGCTATGTGCGCAACCGCGCCATGAGGAGCCGGTGATGGCCGAGCCCTATGTCGAACTGAAGTCGGTCAGCAAATATTTTGGCTCGGTCGTCGCGCTGAAGGACGTGTCCTTCGACGTCTGTCCCGGCGAGGTGCATTGCCTGCTCGGCGACAATGGCGCCGGCAAGTCGACGCTGATCAAGACGCTGTCGGGCGTCTACACGCCCGACGAGGGTGAAATCCGCGTCCAGGGGAAGGCGACACGGTTTGCCTCGCCCGCCGATACGCGCGACAGCGGCATCGCGACCGTCTACCAGGACCTGGCGCTGGTGCCGCTGATGAGCGTGGCGCGCAACTTCTTCCTCGGGCGCGAGCCGATGCGCAAATTCGGGCCGATCAGCCAGTTCGACGCCGAGTTCGCCAACCGCACCGCCTATGACGAGATGTCGGCGATGGGCATCCAGCTGCGCGACCCCGAACAGCCGGTCGGCACGCTGTCGGGCGGCGAACGGCAATGCCTGGCCATCGCGCGTGCCGTCTATTTCGGCGCCAAGGTGCTGATCCTCGACGAGCCGACATCGGCGCTGGGCGTCCACCAGGCCTCCGTGGTCCTGAAGCTCATCGTCCAGTCCAAGGCGCGCGGCATCGGCGTCATCTTCATTTCCCACAACGTTCATCACGCCTATGTCGTCGGCGACCGCTTCACCCTATTGAAGCGCGGCCGGAGCACCGGCACCTACGCCAAGGGCGAAATCACCCGCGACCAGCTGCTCAATTTGATGGCCGGCGGCAAGGAACTGGTGGATCTGGAACAGGAACTGGCGAAGTCGCCGAGGAATGGGCCGGCCTGAGATACGGCGCCGGCCTGGAACGGAGCATTCACCTCTCGTCTACCCCTGCGTAAGCTTGTTATTGTGCAGTGCAGCAACGATGTTGCCGTAAGTGCATTGTGCTCGGGCTTCCGCCATTCCGGCGGTCTAGGATTTCGATTTGCGGAACATCTCAGATACGATCGCTCGCCTTTCGGCCATGCGAGGCCGGACGGCATTTTCCCAACCGGGTCATCCCGACAGCCTGTCCGACCTCGCCGCGTTCGGGTCCAATCCAGGCGCCTTGCGGTCACGCTTCTACGTTCCTGAGAACCTGCCACGCGGAGCCGCACTGGTCGTGGTCCTGCACGGCTGCACGCAGACGGCGGCCGGTTATGATCACGGGTCCGGATGGTCGCGCCTGGCAGAAGAGGAAGGGTTTGCGGTGTTGTTCCCGGAACAGCAGCGCGCCAACAATGCCAATCTCTGCTTCAACTGGTTCGTGCCCGAAGATGTCACCCGCGATCGCGGCGAAGTGCTCTCCATCCGCCAGATGATCGAAGCCATGGTGACGAAGCATGGCCTGGACCGACGGCGCGTTTTCATCACCGGTCTGTCCGCCGGCGGCGCCATGGCGGCGGCAATGCTGGCAACTTATCCGGAGGTGTTCGCCGGCGGCGCAGTCATTGCCGGCCTTGCCTATGGCAGCGCATCGACCATCCCGGAAGCTTTCGATCGCATGCGTGGCCATGGCGGCCCGTCCGAGTCGGAGCTCCAGCGGCGCCTTGCGCAGGCGTCGTCGCATCAGGGAAGCTGGCCGAAAATCTCAATCTGGCAGGGCACGGCCGACCACACGGTGGCGCCGTCCAATGCGGACTCCCTTGTCGCCCAATGGCAGAGCGTTCATCGCGTCGGGGCAAGCCCTGTTCGAAAAGAGACCGTCGATGGACAAACGCGGCAAGTCTGGTGCGACGCCGATGGCCGTGAGGTGATCGAAAAATACACAATTGCCGGCATGGGCCATGGCACCCCCTTGAAGACAGGCGGTGCGGACGGCTTGGGCCATGCCGCGCCGTTCATGCTGGAGGTCGGAATATCGTCGACGAGGCGGATGGCGGCCTTCTGGGATCTTGCGAGCCGGAATGCACCAAGAGGGGCGAAGTTTGAGGCCGCCGCAGCGAACCCCACCGCAGGTACGGACTTGCGCCCATATATAGCGCCCGAAAAGTCGAGGCCAGCGCGGGTCGAACCTGCCGAACAACCGCGTCCAGATGGTTCACGCGCTTCTGCTACAGGCATTGGCAAGACTATTGAGGATGCGCTTCGCGCGGCTGGCTTGATGCGTTAGCCGAAGGCTGTTCGGCAGAACGGCCCCGCCGCCTTTCGGCAGCGAGGCCCTGTCGATCAAACTCGGTTTACATCGCGAGCACCATCGCGGCCGATTTCGTTCGAGCGGTAGTTCTCCGCGTCAGAGTCGAAGCCGGTCCAACCGTCGGCCTGGTATTCGCCACGCCGTGCTTCCAGGTTAACAGACGTAGCCTGTCGCAGAATCCTTTCGGCCTCCGGCTCCAACTGGTCGTCGACCTTGGCTGTGACCAGAGTGCCGCCGCGGCGCACACCCTCGGCGTAGACATGGGCATCATGTTCCGGGACACCGGAATCGGTGAGGGCACCGACGATGCCGCCTGCCGCGCCGCCAACCACGGCACCACCAACGACACCGACGGCAGTGGCAGCCAGCCATCCGGCAGCCACCACCGGACCGACGCCCGGAATGGCCATCAAGCCAAGCCCGGCGAGCAGTCCACCGGCTCCGCCGATCGCGGCTCCCAGTCCAGCCCCACCGGCGGCGTCATCGGCAGCCTTGGAACCGTCATTCTCGTGCTGATTGTCCGAATTGCTGGAAACGATGCTGATGTCGTCACGCGCGACACCGCTGGCTTCCAATTCGCCGACGGCGTCGGAAGCATCATCGTAATTGTCGAAAAGTCCGGTTACGGTTTTCATGGTTTTGATCTCCTGGATTTCAGTGTCAGTTGGTGCCGGCAACGACGTTGCCCTTGTAGTCCAGCGCCACAGTGGTGTTCTTGCCGTCCTTGTTGGCCTGGCCGCGCCAGATGCCCTGGTCGTCCTTGGTCAGCTTCGACACATCGGCGAAGCCGGCGTCCTGGATACGGCCCTTGGCCTGGTCCTCGGTGAAGCTGTTGGCCCCGGGAAACGGAGGCATGGGGTCGGGTGCGCCGCCGACCGTGTTCTTGGGCGTCTGCGAATCCGAGGACTGGGTGCCCATGGTCGCCGCGATCTTCTCGATCATCTCCTGGTGCATCTTGAGCGTCGGCACCGTCTGCTGGGCGAACGTCTTCAGCTCGGCGTTGTCGCCGTCCTTGGCGTAGCTTTCGAACAGCTTCACGGCATCGGTGTGCGCGTCGCGCTGCATCTGGACGTAGGGGGCGTCGATCGGATCCTTGCCGTTCTGCAGAGTGTCGACATCACCCTTGAGCTTGGCATCCAGCTCCTTGGGAACCGTCAGCTTCTGCTCGCCGGCGATCGTCTCCAGCTTGGCGTTGGCCGCACCGTGATCGTCGATCATCTTGTGGGCGAAATCCTTGACGCTCTGATCCTGCACCTTGCCTTCGGCGACCTTGCTGGAATCGACCTCGAACATGCCGCCCGCAGCGGCCTTGTTGACGAAGTCCTGCGCGCTGTCGGCGGCAAGTGCAGGCAGGGCAAAAGCCATGGCTGTAGCTGTGGCCAGTGAGGCCAGAAATAGGCGTGTTTTCATTGGGGGAGGTCCTTTCATGCACACATGTGCTGGGGACCTAACCTGCGTCAGTCGGCTTTGTTCCGGACGGTCACAGATAATCTGGCGGTGACCTTCGGCGCACGGCGCGTGCCGGATGGCGCGCTACATCCGCGCCCTGGTCGAGCTGGGATCGTAGGGCGAATCCGCAATAACCGTAGCGGTCTTCCATTCCCCCAGGATCGCGACGTCGAGCTTCGTGCCGGGCGTGCTGTGACGCTCGGGCAGCAGCGCCAGCGCCACATCATGCCCGAGCGTGTAGCCATAACCACCCGACGTGATGCGCCCGACCAGCTTGCTGTCGATGTACAAGCCTTCGGAAGCGAGTGTGCTGGCGCCGTCGGTCTCGATCCTGAGCGTCACCGACCGGCGCTGGTCGTTTTTATCCTTATATTTCAAGACCGCGTCGCGGCCGACGAAATCACCCTTGTCGAGGCGGATGAAGCGCTCGAGCCCGCTCTCCAGCGCGTTGAGCTCCGGGTTCATGTCGCGGTACATGGCGCGGTAGGATTTTTCGAGCCTGAGCGATTCTAGCGCATGCAGCCCGACGAGCCGCAGGCCGTGCTTTTCGCCTTCTCTCAGGATCGCGTCGAGCAATTGCCGCTGGTAGGCCATGGGATGATAGAGTTCCCAGCCGAGCTCGCCCTCATAGTTTACGCGCAACAGTCGTACGTCACTGGCAAGTGCCACGCTGCCTGACTTCACGCCGAACCAGGGAAAGGCCGCGTTCGACAGGTCGATCTCGGTGAGAGGTTGCAGCACGTCTCGCGCCTTGGGGCCAACGACCGTGAAGCAGCCGCGCTCACTGGTGACATTCTTCAGGCTGACGCCGCCATCGGCGGGCAGCAGCTTTGAGAGATCGTCGAAATTCCAGCGTTCGGCGCGCGGCGTCGAAATGAGGTAGAAGCTGTCCTCGCCAAGGCGCGCCACCATGTATTCGGCCTGCACGCCGCCTGCCGCCGTGAGGTGATGCGCCAGCACAGCCCGGCCGGTCGCCGGCAGGCGGTTGGCGAGGATCCTGTCGAGCCAGGCGGCGGCGTTTCGTCCCGACACCTCGAACTTGGTCATCGGCGTCATCTCGACCAGGCCGACGGCATTGCGCACGGCCTGCACTTCCTCGCCGACGAAAACGCCCTTGGCGGTCCAGCGCCAGCTATACTGGTCCTTGGCCTCGACACCCCTAGGCGCGAACCAATTGGGCATCTCCCAGCCGTTGAGCACGCCCCAGACCGCACCCAGTTCGGTCAGCCGCGCATAGGATGGCGCGGTCTTCTGCGGCCGGGCGGCGGGCATGTCCTGTCCCGGATATTTCTGCTCGGCATGCGTGCCCCAGGCCTCGCGGACTTTCTCGCGCGTCCAGGCCTTGTTGGCGTAGTCGCCGAAGCGGCGCGGGTCGAGATCGGAAGTGTCGAGGCTGTTGGTGCCCTCGACGATCCGCTCCGACAGATAGTAGCCGATCGTGCCGCCCCACAATATGCCGCCCGGCACGCCCTCGGCCAGCCACACATTGGGCAGGCCCCAGGCCGGTCCCATCAGCGGAAGCTCGTCGGCGGTCATCTGGAAGGGGCCGCGGACATTGGCCTTGATGCCGGCCCGTCCCAGCGCCGGCACGAGCTGCGTTGCCTGCTCCCAGTTCCACGACACCGCCTCGAAATCCTCTTCGACGAGGTCGGCGCCGAACCAGGCGGGAACGCCGTTCTCGGCGAACAGTTTCAGGTGTTCGGTGCGCTCGTAGGGCCCGAACATGAAGCCGTCGCCCTCCTCGCGCAGATAGCCTTCAAAACCCTCGTCGCGCAGGATCGGCATTTCGGGCCGTCCGGCACGCTTGCGCTCGACGATCTCCGGCACCGGCTCGGTGATCCAGTACTGGTGCAGGATCGGGATGGCAGGGATGTCGAGGCCGAGCAGCGCGCCGGTCTGGCGCGCGTAATTGCCGGTCGCGCAGACCACATGCTCGCAGATGATATCGCCCTTGTTAGTCGCGACCCGCCATTCGCCGCCGGCGGTCCGCTGAAAGCCGGTGACCTCGGTGTTGAGATAGATCTTGGCGCCCAGATCCCGCGCGCCCTTGGCCATGGCGTGGGTGACGTCGGCCGGGGCGATATGGCCGTCATCGGGATGATAGAGCGCGCCCAGCAGATGCTTGTTGTCGAGAAGCGGGCACAGCGCCCTCGCCTCCGCCGGCGACAGCAGATGCGCCCGCATGCCCTGGACGTCGGCGACGCTCATATAGCTCTTGTATTCGTCGAGCCGGTCCCTGGAATTGGCGATGCGCAGCTGGCCGCATTTGTGCCATCCGACCGGCTGCCCGGTCTCGGCTTCGAGCCCCTCATAGATCTCGATGGTCTTGTTGATCATCCGGCCGATATTGATGTTGCGGGCATAGGACGGGACGAGGCCGGCCGCATGCCAGGTCGAGCCGGCGGTCAGCTGGGTGCGTTCGAGCAGCGCCACGTCGGTCCAGCCGCGCTTTGCCAGGCCGTAAAGGATGCCCGCGCCGACGCACCCGCCACCAACAATCACCACCCGCGCATGTGTCTGCATCGACCCACCAAATCCCAGTTATTTCCAACGTGTAGCGTCGAAGCTACAGGCGGCGAAAGGGCCTGTAACGTCTTCAAAAACTGGGGATGATGATAAGCTGGATTTATGCAACAGGGTCCTTTCGGCAGTGCATATGCGCCATGGCTAAAGTCATCGCCCATGCGTTGCCGCTGCCGGCTGGTAACACTATAGATGTACCATCGTGCGCGAAGACATTCACACGAAGGGCATTCCTGTCCTCTGCGTTTCATGCGAAGCGCGGCACCGCGGCATTTGTGGCGCCCTCAACCCCGATCAGCTTGTCACGCTGTCCAGGTCGACGAAACGGTACAAGGCGGAAACCGGCAAGGAACTGATGAGCGACACCGAAAGCGTCGAGCGGTTCTCCAACGTTCTTTCCGGCGTCGTGAAACTCACCAAGACGCTGTCCGACGGCCGCCAGCAGATCGTCGGCCTGCAGTTCGCTCCCGATTTTCTGGGAAGACCGTTCCAGGCCGAGAGCACATTGACCGCGGAGGCCGCGACCAATGTCGAGTTGTGCTCTTTTCCACGCCAGGCGCTGGAGCGGATGATGAAGGAGCAACCCGACCTCGAGCATCGGCTGCTCGAACAGAAATTGCGCGAGCTCGATCAGGCGCGCGACTGGATGGTGGCGCTCGGCCGCAAGACCGCAGCCGAGAAGATCGCGAGCTTCCTGTTGATGATCGCGCGCAACATCGATCCGGCCGCCGGCCCGGAGCTCCGCGCCGCCGCTTTCGACCTGCCGCTGTCGCGCGCGGAGATCGCGGATTTCCTCGGCCTCACCATCGAAACGGTGAGCCGGCAATTGACCAGGCTGCGAGGCAACAACGTCATTCGCATCGACAACAACCGTCACATTGTCGTCGACGACCTCGCGCGCCTGGAAGTGCGTTCCGGCGACTGATCGCCGACCAAACGCGATGCGATGAAGTGCTCAACGCTGCTTGAGAATCCCCGGCAGCACATGGTCGCGCTCGAAGGCGATATGGCGCCGCATGGATTCAAACAGCGCGCGCAACATGTAGCCGAGCGCCTCGGGGTTCTCGATAGGCCTCCCGTGGCCATGCGCAAGCAGGACCTCACTAAGGTCAGCCGCCGCGCAGTCGTCCTCCAGGTGCTCCATCTTGAGCCGCGCGACGATATCTTCCCCGCCCTGGAGCCGCGCGAAGGCGGGGAAGACAATCTCTTCCTCGAAGCGATGGCACTCTCGCAGCACCGGCAACAGATCGGCCGCCACCGCAAGGCACTGGAAGCGGTCGACGCGCGACGGCAGATCGTCGGCGATACCTTCAAGCATGTGACAGAGCGCAAGCATCCGCACATGCGCCCGCTTCATGTCCGCCGGCCCGCGCAGCGGCCCCAGCTCAGAATCCGTCATGATGGCTCCTCCGCCCCGGCTAGGCTCAAGGCGTGGGCAGCGCGACGGTGTCCTTGGCGGGCTCCTCGCGGACGGTGCGCAGCTCGTACCAGAGCGCATTGAGGATGCCGACGGAGGCGGCCAGTCCGAGGCCAAGGATCCAGGCAAAATACCACATGGTCAAAACTCCGGTTGAATCAGTAGGCCGACGAACCGGCCTTCTCGACACTCTTCTCGCCGACCTTGCCCCACAGCACGCTGTAGACCCAGCCGGTGTAGGCGAGGATCAGCGGCAGGAAGATCACCGTAGCGATCAGCATGTTGCGCAGCGTGGCGCGGCTCGAGGAGGCATCGAACACGGTCAGCGAATGGCTGGGATTGCTGCTCGACGGCAGAAGGATGGGGAACATGGCAAGCCCCACCGTCGCGATGATCATCGCAACGCCGAACTGCGAGGCAAGGAAGGTCCAGCCTTCGCGCCGGGCCTGGAAGCCGATCGCCGCCAGCAGCGGTGCGACGACACCGAGCGCCGGCACGATCCAGAGCAGCGGATGGGCATGGAAATTCGCCAGCCAGGCACCACTGTCCGCCGATACCGTCTTGAGCAGCGGATTGGACGGCCCGTCCCACACGATCGGCGAGGTCACGCGGTAGCCGCCGAGCAGGCCGAGCCAGACCAGCACGCCACCGCCGGCAAAGAGCAGCGAAGTGATGACGGCGGACCTGGCGCCGATCGCACGCGCGCGGTCTTCGACGATGCCTTCCGCCTTGAACGCGAGCCAGGCCGCGCCGTGGGTTATCAGCATGGCGACCGAGACGAGACCGCAATAGAGCGCGAGCGGGTTGAGCAGGCCGAACAGGCTGCCTTCATAGATGGGGCGCAGGTCCGGCGTGAAATGGAACGGCACGCCCTGCAGCGTGTTGCCAAGGGCAACGCCGAAGATGAGCGCCGGCACCGCGCCACCGACGAAGAGCGCCCAGTCCCAGCGGCTGCGCCAGGCCGGATCGGGCCGCTTCGAGCGATACTTGAAGGCAACGGGGCGCAGGATCAGCGCCAGAAGCACCAGGAACATGGCAAGGTAGAAACCGGAGAAGCTCAGCGCGTAGAGCGCCGGCCACGCCGCGAAGATGGCGCCGCCGCCGAGGATGAACCACACCTGGTTGCCTTCCCAGACCGGGCCGATTGTGTTGATCGCCACGCGCCGTTCGGCGTCGGTCCTGGCGACGAAGGGCAGCAGTGCGCCGACGCCCATGTCGAAACCGTCGGTCGCGGCGAAGCCGATCAGGAGGACGCCGAGCAGGATCCACCAGATCACGCGCAGCGTTTCATAGTCGAAGAGAAAGTCGATCATCGTCGTGATCCTTTTTCACTCTGCGGGTTGCAGTGCGGGTTCGACGTTCGGGCGCAGGTCATCGATGACGTTGGCGACCTCGGGCCCCTTGCGGATGGCGGCCAGCATCAGCTTGACCTCGATGATGGCGAGCACGCCGTAGACGAGCGTGAAGCCGCAGATGGTGAGCGCCAGGTCGGTGACGCCAAGCTCGGACGTGGCGAGGAAGGTCGGCAGCACGCCATCAATGATCCAGGGCTGGCGTCCGAACTCCGCCACGAACCAGCCGACCTCGATGGCGATCCAGGGCAGCGGCATGGCGATGAGCGCGGCACGAAACAGCCAGCGCGGCGCTTCGGTCTCCCGTGTCGTGTGCCACAGCGACACCGCGAACAGCGCGGCGAGCACGAAACCGCAGGCCACCATCAGCCGGAAGCCGAAGAAGAGCAGCGGCACGTAAGGCACGGTCGACCAGGCGGCATCCTTGATCTGCTGCTCGCTCGCCTGCCTCGGATCCGGCAGGTACCGCTTGAGCAGCAGCGCATAACCGAGATCCCCGGAGCTGGCATCAAAGGCCGCGCGGGCGGCGGTGTCGGTGCGATCAGCCTTGATCTTCTCCAGCGCGTCATAGGCGACGATGCCGTTGCGGATGCGCATTTCGGCACGGGCGACCAAATCGTCGATGCCGGCGATCCGCCTGTCGATCGAGCGCGTGCCGATGATGCCCATCACCCACGGGATGCGGATGGCGAAATGTGTCTCGCGGTCGCTTTGGCTGGGAATGCCGAATGCCGTGAAGGACGCCGGCGCGGGCTCCGTCTCCCACATGGCCTCGATGGCCGCGAGCTTCATTTTCTGGTTGTCGGTCAGCGCATAGCCGCTTTCGTCGCCGAGCACGATCACCGATAGTGACGAGGCCAGGCCGAAGGCCGAGGCGATGACGAAAGAGCGCTTGGCGAGCTGGACATAGCGTCCGCGCAGCAGGTACCAGGCCGAAACGCCGAGCACGAAAGTGGCGGCGCAGACATAGCCGGCCGAAACGGTGTGCACGAACTTCGCCTGCGCCACCGGATTGAAGATCACCGCCATGAAGTCGGTGACCTCCATGCGCATCGTGTCCGGGTTGAAGGCCGAGCCGACCGGGTTCTGCATCCAGCCATTGGCGATCAGGATCCAGAGCGCGGAGAAATTGGTGCCAAGCGCCATCAACCAGGTCACGATCATATGCGCGCGGGCCGACAGCCTGTCCCAGCCGAAGAAGAACAGCCCGACAAAGGTGGCTTCGAGGAAGAAGGCCATCAGGCCCTCGATGGCGAGCGGCGCGCCGAACACGTCGCCGACATAGTGCGAGTAGTAGGCCCAGTTCATGCCGAACTGGAATTCCATGGTGATGCCGGTGGCGACGCCGAGGGCGAAATTGATGCCGAACAGCACGCCCCAGAACTTGGTCATGTCGCGCCAGATGGTGCGGCGGGTCATGACATAGACGGTCTCCATCATGGCGATCAGGATGGAGAGGCCCAGAGTCAGCGGCACGAACAGGAAATGGTAAAGGGCTGTCAGCGCGAACTGCAGCCGGGACAGGTCGACGAGGAGAAAGTCGGGCATGGGAGCATCCCTTCTGGATACCCGCTCATAACGCGCCGCGAACATCCACGGCTTGATCTGGATCAATTCGTTTCATCATCGCGCGTGGCAGAACCGGGGCATGAAAACGTCAGCCGTTCCCGCGCCGGATCCGAAGGCCGCCCCCTCCGGCCCCGCCCCTTTCCAGGCACTGTCGATCGGCGAACGGCTGGCAAGGCGCGGCTTGCGTCGGCTGCTCATCCTGCAGGTCGCGCGCACCGGGTTGCGCCTCGGCTTCGCCGCGTCGGCGGCGATCGGCACCGGACGGCTGGTGATGGGCGATCCCGTCGACCCATGGCTGGTCGCGGCGGTGCTCGTGCTTCTCGCTTCTGCCTGCCTCGCCGGGCTCGCGTCCGACAGGGCGCAGGCGTCGGCCGAAACCGCCGTCTCGACCGGGTTGCGCGGGCATGCGGGCGAGCGCCTGAACGACATGCCGGTGCGGCAATTGCAATCGCTGTCGGTCGGCGGCGTCATCGTCTCGATGCAGCGACATCCCGAGGCGGTGGCCGGCCTTGTCGTCGGCCATCGCGCGGCCAGCACGATGATGGGTGCCGGACCGCTGCTTGCGGCCATCGCACTTTCCCTCGTCTCCTGGCAGGCAGCGCTGCTCGTCATCTGCCTGACGCCGGTGATGATCCTGTTCCTCGCGCTGGTGGGCAATGCCATCCGCCGGCGCGCCGACGCCCAGGAACGCGCCTTCGGCCGGTTGGCGGGCCAGTTCGCCGACCGCATCCGCACGCTGCCCACGATCCTCGCCAACCACGCGATGGCCACCGAAGACGCCAAGTTGGCCCGCCGCCTCGAAGCCTATGCGGACAACACGATGGGCGTGCTGCGCATTGCTTTCGTCAATGCCGGCATCATCGACTTCTTCGCATCGCTGTCGATCGCCATCCTCGCCGTCTTCCTCGGCCTTGGCCATCTGAAGCTCGCGATGATCCCCGGCTTCTCCAACCTCGCGCTCTGGCAGAGCCTGTTCATCCTGATGATCGCGCCAGAATATTTCGCACCCTTCCGGCGCTTTTCGGAACAATATCACGCCAAGGCAGAGGGCCTTGCCGCGGCGGCCGCACTTGACCGGCTGCTCGGTGCCGAGCCGGTCGCGGCACAGAGCTTGCCGATTCTCGACCGCCTGTCCCTGGCATTGCCGGAACAGGGCATCGTCGCCATTGTCGGCCCGAGCGGGTCCGGCAAGTCGACATTGCTACGCCGACTGGCCGGGCTCGAACCAGGCGGATCGCTAGACGCCGATGCACTCGCCGGCCGGGAGATCGCCTGGGTTTCCACCGACAGCTGCGTGCCGGAGGGAACGCTTGCCGAAGCCCTTTCATGGAGTATCGCGCCTGCCGGGGACAATCTCGAGGCAGCCGCCAGCGCGATCGGCCTGCTCGACGACGCGCTGTTGCCGGGCGGCCTCGAAGCCAGACTGGACCGGGGCGGAGCCAACCTTTCCGGCGGGCAACGCCTGCGCATCGCGGTCGCCCGCGCGCAGCTTTCCGGGCGGACCGTGCTGGCCGACGAACCCACGGCAAAGCTCGACCGCCAGACGGCCGAAGCGGTGCGGCGCATGCTGCTTGCGATCTCGCGATCGCGGCTGGTCGTCGTGGCCACCCATGACCGCGACCTCGCCGCCGCCGCGGACATGACGGTCGACCTCACTCCCAACGATGCCATCGAGGTGGCGGCATGAACACTCTCCTTCAATCCTCAAGCCGGAAGTCGTGGCGGCTGGCGACAGGCTTTGCTTTCTCGGCACTCTGCTGCGGCGTATTGCTCGGCGGTGTTTCCGCCTGGCTGTTGGGATCGGTGGCGATCGCCGGCCTTTCCGCCACCGCCTTCACCTTCAACTTCCACATACCGGCGGCGCTGGTCAGGTTGTTCGCGGTGGGCCGCACGGCCGCCCGCTATGGTGAGCGGCTGGCCGGTCACAAGGCAGCACTTTCGGACCAGGTCGCGCATCGCGTCGAACTCTTCGCCGCGATGGCGGCGGCGCCTGCCGTGCGCCGGGCCGGATGGCAGCTCGGCGATGAGGCGCGGCTGGCCGACTATCTCGACGATGTCGAGGATCTCGACTACGCCCGGCTGCGTGCCGGGCTGCCGGCGCTGACGCTGGCCTGCGGCCTCGCCGTCCTCATCGCGGGTTCGGCGATGCTCGCACCGCTCTCCCTCCTACCGATCATGCTTCTGCTGCTCGCCATCCTGTTCGCGGGGAACCGGATGGCCAAGGCTGGCGCCATGGCATGGGAGCGCGCCAGGTCGATGCGTCGCGGGGGCGCAGGCAGGCTTGGCACGGCCATGGCGTCAGCCGTTCCGCTCAAGGCCGAGGGCGCCTGGCGCCATGAGTGTGGCGAAGCGCTTGCCGCGCTCTCCCGCGCGGATGGCGAGATGCTTGCGCTTCGCCGCCTGCAGGCCGGGTTCGACACGCTCGGCGCCGCCTTCGGTCCGCTTGCCGGCATCAGTGTGATGGCGGCCGCCTGGTATGCGGGACGGCAAGGCACGGAGCTTCTCCTGCCGATGCTGCTTGGCTTTTCGTGGCTGGCGCTGGGCGAAGCGTTGAACGGCGCGTCGCGGATGCTGGTGGCCGTGCTTCGCCGCAACGCCGCCCGGGCCGAGATCGGCAAGTGGACCGAGGTCGGTTCGGCGGACAGGCAAGCGCACATGCCGGACGAACCGCGCCAACTGCGCCACCGCGCCCTGCAGCGCCGCGCGCCGGACGGCCGGCCCATTGGAGCGCCGGTCGCGCTTTCGCTCGAAAGAGGTCGGCCAACGGTGCTCGTCGGCGCAAGCGGTTCGGGCAAGACCAGCCTGCTCAAGCAGGTTGCCGGCTGGATCGGCGAGGATGGATTGGCCACCGGCGACCGCATCCTGTCGGCAGGCGAGCGGCGGGCGCTCTCAGCACTGGTGTTGCATGATGCGGTCATCCTCGAGGACACGGTGCGCGCCAACCTCTTCGTCGGCAACGCACCGGACGCGGCCCTGTGGCGTGCGCTGGAAGCCGTCGAGATGGACAGGCGAATCCATGAAGCCGGCGGGTTGGATGCCTGGATCAGGCAGGACCGGTTTTCGCTCGGCGAGGTACAGCGCATCAACCTCGCGCGCGCCTGGCTGTCCTCCATGCCGCTGGTGCTGCTCGACGAGCCGACAGAGCATCTCGACGACGAGCAGGGCGAGCGCATCCTGGAGCGGCTGCTCGCCCACCTGAGCGACCGGATCGCCGCCATTTCCACCCATCGCGCGTTCCCGCTTCGCGACATGGTCACCATCGAGCTGAAACCGTGAACCGTCGGCAAGTGACGGGCCTCTCATGGCCAGGACGGTCGCCTCGCATTTCGACGCCTATCCGGCCTCGGGCAATGCCCGGCATTCAAGTGCTGTTTGAATGAGGAGGCGTTACCGAGGTTTGTTCCGCGAGCAAGCGTCGGGACAAGCTTGCCCGCGCCAGCATTTGCCGCCTCTGGTGCAATGCGGGCGGTCGCCTCGACCAGTCTGCCTACCCGAAGATCCGATCGCCCTGCTCATCGACCAGCTGGATGCCCTTCTTGATCGAAATGTCGACGGCGTCGTCGAGGCCGGCGAAGCGGTCCGCGCGGATGAATTTGTGTTCCTTCACCACGCCGTCGATCTCCTTGGAGACGATGCCGCAGGTCTGGTACTGGCCGTCGTTCTTGTAGGGCGTGGCGCTGATCAGGAAACCCTTGTGCTCGACCTGCTTGGCGGGTGCCGCACTTTTGGGCTCGGCCGCTTCACCGCCGCCGCCACCGAAAAGACGTTTCAGAAAAGACATCGCTCAAATCTCCTTGTTCGTCCAGCAAACCGCGGTCCGTTCGCGATTCACGACGCTGTTGTTCCAGCATGCGCGAATGTGCCGTCGCGTTCCAGCCCCCTGATGAAGACGGCGACCAGGAGCTCGATCTGCTGGTCGATCTCGTCCGCCTGCCGGCGCACTGACCTGGCCGCATAGCCGCTGGTGACGATGCCATGCACGCTTGACCACAGCGTGCGCGCGGCGATCCGGCGCGTGTCTTCGTCGAGGTCGAAATCGCCGCCGGCGAGCACACGGGCAATGATCTCGAACAGCTGGTCGAGCCGCGCCTCATAGGCGTCCGGCTCGGTCAGCGTCGGACGCCGCCTGTTGAAGGCGAGCAGTGCCGGCCAGCTGCCGGGATGCGCCTCGACAAAGCGCACATAGGCGCCGGCCAGCGCCAGCAGGCGCTGGCGCACATCGGTGATGCCGCGCTGGGAAAGATCAGCCATCGCCGCTGCCCCTGCCGCACCCAGCCGGTCGAGCAGCCGCATGTTGACGGCACGGTGCACCCCGTCGAGATCGGAAAACAGATTGTAGACCGAGCCGACCGAGATGCCCGCCTGCTCGGCGATGGTTCTCGCCTTCAGATTGTCCATGCCGCCCTCGTTGAGCAGCACCTCGGCAATCGTCAGCACCCGCTCGCCTATTTCTTCCCTGTCCAATGCCATGCTTGTCCTTATAGACGCCCGTGCCCTCGGCCCGGGCTGTTCGAACCATGATCGTCCTTCGTTTACCATATCCGGGATTTCATGAACAGCGTTCAAAAAGACCTTGAACAATGTTCATTTCCTGTTATGTTGGCTTCGTGAACATTGTTCACGGCAACATTCGAAGGGAGAAGAACCATGCTTAGCCTGATCAGAACACTGCTCGACGGCGCCAGCGCACGGGCCGAGGATGGCCTCAAGGATCGCTTCGCCATCGACCTTCTGGCGCAGCGCATCCGCGACGCCGAGGCGGGCCTTGCGGCCGCCAAGCAGACACTCGCCTCACTGATTGTCCGCCAGCGTGCCGAGCAGGCCGGTCTCGACCAGCTCGAACGCCGCCACGCGGACCTCGAAAGCCGCACGCTCAGCGCGCTCGCCGCCGGCAATAAGGGGCTCGCCGAAAGCGGTGCGGCGGCCATCGCCGAACTGGAGAATGAACGCGAAGTCCGTCGCGCCACCGTACAGAGCCTTGGCGAAAAAACGTTGCGGATGCGTGTTTCGGTGGAACGAGCGCATCGCCGCATCATCGACCTCAACCAGGGCATGATCTCGGCCCGCGCCATCGATGCCGAGCGCAAGGCACAGTCACGCCTGGTCAGGTCGATCGGCCACTCGGCGAGCCTCAACGACGCCGAGGAGCTTCTGGCTCGCATCAAGGGAGCCAGCGACCCCTTCGAGGAGTCCGGCATCCTCGACGAGATCGACGGCGAACTGCGTCACGACGCCATCCGCGACCGTCTTGCGGATGCCGGGCACGGCCCGGCGGCGAAGGTGCGCGCCAAGGACGTGCTCGAGCGCCTGAAGACCATCAACTGAAAACCAGACTTTGCAGACCTGACTTCCATCCAATCCATCATCATCGAACCAACGGAGAACTCCAATGAACGCCAATCAGACCTACATCATGTTCAACACCGCCTCGGTCGGTGCCGCCTATTTCATGCTCGGCCTGTCGCTGTGGCTGGCGCCGGTCGACCTCGCGACCAAGGGTTATTGGGCCATGGGCATCCTGCTCTTGACCGGCAGCCTGGTGAACCTGGTCAAGTACCGCACCGACGAACGCCTGTCGGCCGAGATGACCGCCAAGATCGAGAAGGCGCGCAACGAAAAGCTGATCAGCGAATATGTCGGCAAGGAATGATGCCATCCGCATCATCGCCAACAAAAAAAGGCCCGGGTCTCCCCGGGCTTTTTTGCGTACCGCAAAGTGCCGCCCGCCTCAGCGGTGCGTCAGCGCTTCCAGCGCTTCAGCCGCGGCTTCGAGGATGGCGATCGCCTCGGCCTGCTTTTCAGCCGGGGCATCGACGATCTCGCCCAGCGCCGCGCGCAGGCGGTGGCGAATGGCACGGAATTCGTCGCGTGTTTCCGAGCGCTCGCCACGGCCACCGCGGCCGCCGCGCCGGTCCTCGCCATCATCGTTCCAGCCGAACCAGTCGCGCGCCTTGGCCATCTTGCGGCCGAAGCGTTCGAGATGGTCGAGCACGCCGTCGATCATCTCTCGATTGTCGGCAAGGTGCGCCTGCCCGGCCTCGGTGATGGAAAACACCTTCTTGTTGCCTTCGCTCGACGAGACGGCATAGCCTGCCTCTTCCAGGAAGGTCAGCGTCGGGTAGACCACGCCCGGGCTCGGGCTGTAGATGCCGCTGGTGCGCTCTTCCAGCGCCTTGATGATGTCGTAACCGTGGCGCGGCGCCTCGGCCAGCAGCGACAGCGTGATCAGCTTGAGATCGCCGTCGGCCAGCATGCGGCCGGCGCGAAACATGTCGCCTGGGCCACCACGACCGCCACCGCGACCGCCATGTCCGAACGGGCCAAAGCCGCCGCCCCCTCTGCCGAACTTGCCGGCCATGTGCATGAACATGCGCTCGCCGAAATGGCCGCGTCCGAAATGATTATCCTTGTGCATTGATTGCTCCTTGAGTTCTATCTTACGATATATCTTAATTAGGCACGCTCTCTCACTAAGTCAAGATATATCTTACGATGTATCGGAATGTGGCGCCAGAGGCTTGCTTTCGCCGAAACGCGCGGCTAGAAGGCGCTCCGAGGGTCGATGACCGCTCCGTAAGCGTCTGACGTCAAGCAACGCATCCAACCCCGGTCCTTCCGGGCAGTTACGCCGAAACCGGCGAACGGATGCCACATGCGAACGACCGGACACTTCAGGGAAACTCCCAAAATGACTGCAAGACATCAGCGCAGGAAGCTGCCTGCGCGCTATGCTGCGATCCTCAGCCCCTTGGTGCTGTCGTTGCTGATGACCTTCATCGTCTCGTTCATCTCGACGTTGAAAAGCCTCGGCTTCCACCCCAGCCTGCCGTCCATCTGGATGACCGCCTGGGGCCTGTCCTGGCTGGTGGCGTTTCCGACGCTGCTGCTGGTGCTGCCCATGGTGCGCCGCATCGTCAGGGCGCTGTGCGAGCCGGCTGGCCGATAGCGCCGGCAGACAAGGGTCCGGAGACACTTTCCGGACCTTTGCGCGTCATCTAGAGCAATTCCAGGAAAAGTGTGGGCGGTTTTCCGTCCGGAATTGCGTCAAACAAAAAGTTAGAGCCGTTCGCCGTTTCCATGAAACGGTGAACTGCTCTAATGTTACCAGCGGCCTTTGCGCCGGTTCCAGGCGTAGAGCAGGTCGGCGAAGCGATCATAGGCAAAGCGCGTCAGCGGCAAGGCAACCGGATTGCCGAAAAGCGTGGCCAGCCAGCCCTCGCCCGGCGTTACCGCCCACACGGCGATGGCGACGTCGGCGCCGACCAGCAGCCGGCCGGCCGCATCGGTGGCGTGCAGCCGCCGGCGGATATCCTCCAGCGAGGCGCCAAAACGGCCAAGCGCCGCCGGCTCCAGATTGATGTCGCGAAATTCGATCCGCCCGGCCTTGACCGCTTCGATCAGCCGCCGCTTCTGCCTGCTGATGCCGGCGTCGCAGACCGGGCAACGCGTGTTGTACCAGACGGTCAGTCCAGGCTTGGGTGTTTGCTTGAGCATGATCCTGGCATGCTCAGCCGTGGCTATGCCGGTGATGCAGGTCCGGATAATGCGGATGCCGGTGGCGCATCGGCGCATGCCGGTGCCAGTGCGAATGCGGCTCGCTCACCGGCCCGTCATGATCGTGCTGGTGGTGCTCGTCATGCACATGGCTGTGCTCGTGTTCCAGCGCCTCATGGTCGTGCTCATGCTCATGCCGTTCCGACAGATGCAGCCACAGGCCGACACCCATCAGCAGGCCCGCGATCACCAGTTTGAGGGTGACGGCATCGCCCAGCATGACGATGGCCAGCAGCGCGCCGATGAACGGAGCCAGTGAATAATAGGCGCCGGTGCGCGCGGTGCCGAGATGGCGCAGCGCCAGGACGAACATCACGAGGCTGACACCGATGCCGAGGAAACCAACGGCGGCGGTCGCCGCGACAATCGACACCGCGGGAAACGACGCCCCGGCAACAAGCGCCAACCCGACATTGGCCGCACCCGCCACCAGCCCTTTCAGCATCGCGATCACGACAGGGTCGGTGGCGGAAATCCTGCGCGTGAAGTTGTTGTCCAGCCCCCAGGCCAGGCAGGCCGCCGCCACCAGCAGGGCACCCGGATTGAATGCAACGCCACCGCCATCCCACGACAACAACACCGCACCCGCCAGAATGGCGAAGGCGCCAAACAGCAGGCGCCGGTCGACATTCTCGCGATAGACGAGCCAGGCGATCGCCATCGTTGCCAGCCCTTCCAGGTTGAGCAGCAGCGCCGAACTGGATGCCGTGTTGAGGCTGAGGCCGAACATCAAAAGCACCGGCGCGACGATGCCGCCCATGCCGATTGCCAGCGCCAGCCAGGGAATATCCCGGCTGGTCAGTTGCGCTTCGCCGGCGGCGGCCTGCCTGCCGCGAAGCAGGCGATAGAGAGCGAGGCCGATGCCGGCGCCGAGATAGAGCAGGCCGGCCAGCATGAAGGGGTTCACGGCGTCAAGCAGCAGCTTGGAAAGCGGCGGCGTCGCGCCGAACAGAGCGGCCGAGCCGAGAGCGAGCGGCACGCCGGGCCAAAGATGCGAATGCGTTTCGGACATGATTTCACCCTATATAGCCCACGCGTCACTTGCCGCGCATGGCCGCCTTTGGCCCGACGCATTTGTTGTCGCGAAACAGCGCCCACTCCTCGCACAGGCGCCCCTTGGGCAGCCGGCAAAACCCGTATTCATTGCCGGCTCTGTCCTTCCTCATCACCAGGCGCCCGCCGATCTCGCCACAATGGACGGATGCCGGGTTGGCCATGCCGACCGGTTTCTGCGCGGCGGCATCGGCGAACGGCATCGACGATATCAAGGCAAGGCTGGCAGCCAGTAGCGAGACGTTCTTCATCGCGATCTCCCCTGGCCGCAGTCTATCATGGCGACGCGTGCTGTCCTGCGGCAAAGCGCCGTCAGGCCGGCACCTAGCCGTCGCCTTCGAGAGCCCTGCCGCTTGCTTCATCCAAGCGACGAGATGATCTCGCGGTAGGCGAATTCCGGGAAAGCCTTCAGCGTCCGTGATTTGAGGTTTCCGTTCGCGGCCAGCATCAGCGCGAAACGCGCCAGCACCGCATCATCGGGCGCTTCGACCACCGCCACCATGTCGAACTCGCCCATGGTCAGGTAGAACGCCTTGAACGATCCTCCCATCTCGCCCAGCTGCTTCCTGGCGGCGTCGAGGCGCTTGGGCGAATCGCGCACGTTCTTCGCGCCCTGCTCGGTCCAGTTCATCAGCATGATGTAGGTCGTCATGGTACGCCTCCTTCCGGAGCCACGGAGCACGGCGGCTTCGCCGGGGCGGGCATCCGGGTTGTCGCCCAGAAAAATGCATCCGACGCGAAATTATCCTCCCGCAGCGAACATCCCGCAAGGACTACCGCGCGTCGGCGCCGACAAGGAAAGCCGGTTTAAAAACCCGGCTGATTGCGGCATCTTCGTCATAGCCGTCAGCCCGGGAAATCCTCAATGTCCGGAGCCGATCCGGGCCCGCAGGAGAATGTCATGCGCGAGACAACAGACCTGCCGCCGGATCGGATCGACATTCCCGCCGCTTGGACCGGCGAGGCCATGGCCAGGCATCCGGAACAATGGCTGGTCGAACTGGGCCCGCTGGATGTCGCGGAGCTGGAATCGGCGGCAACCGGCTTTTTCGCCCGCTCGCGCGATATTGGTGGCCTGGCCAAGGCCGATTTCCCGTTGCCTCGGCTTGCCGGCCATCTTGCCGCCCTTCGCCAAAAACTGATCGCCGGCATTGGCTTCGAGGTGCTGCGCGGCCTCCCGGTCGAAAAATATTCGGCTGAAATGGCGGCAACGATCTTCTGCGGGATTGGCGCGCATCTGGGCAGCGCACGCTCGCAGAATGCCCAGGGCCATATTCTCGGCCATGTCCGCGACATCGGCGCCGACGCCAGGAGCCCCACGACGCGCATCTACCAGACGGCGGAGCGTCAGACATTTCACACCGATTCCGCCGATATCGTCGGCCTGCTTTGCTTAAGGGATGCCATGCAAGGCGGCGAATCCCTGCTGGTCAGCACGGTGACGATCTACAATGAGATGCGCAAAAGCTGGCCCGATCTGGTCCGCCTGCTGTTTGATCCGATCGCCACCGATCGGCGCGGTGAAGTCCCGGAGGGCCAAAAACCCTATTTCGAAATCCCGGTCCTCAACTGGCATGCGGGACTGCTGACCGGCATCTACCAGCGCCAGTACATCGACAGCGCGCAGCGCTTCCCCGATGCCATGCGGCTGAGCACCGCGCATGTCGAAGCGCTGGATCTCTTCGACAGCCTCGCCAACGATCCAAAGCTGAACCTGTCGATGCGGCTTCGGCCCGGCGACATGCAGTTCGTCTACAATCACTCGCTGCTGCACGACCGCACGGGTTTTCGCGATTGGCCAGACCCGGACAGGCGGCGCCATATGCTCCGCTTGTGGCTGTCGGTTCCCGGCGACCGCCCACTGCCCGAATGTTTCAGGCAGCGCTATGGCTCGATCGAGATCGGCGATCGCGGCGGCATCATCGTCAGGGGGATACGGCTGAACGTACCGTTGTAGAGCAATGATGAACCGCTCCAGGCAGATACGATTTAACGCTTGAAACGAAAAGGGCGCCAATCGGCGCCCTCAATTCCTCGCGACAGACAAACTCAGCTGTCAAGGAAGCTGCGCAGCTTGCGCGACCGGCTCGGGTGCTTGAGCTTGCGCAGCGCCTTGGCTTCGATCTGGCGGATACGCTCGCGGGTGACCGAGAACTGCTGGCCGACTTCTTCCAGCGTATGGTCGGTGTTCATGCCGATGCCGAAGCGCATGCGCAGCACGCGCTCCTCGCGCGGCGTCAGCGAGGCGAGAACCCGCGTCGTGGTCTCGCGCAGGTTGGCCTGGATGGCCGCGTCGATCGGCAGGATCGCCATCTTGTCCTCGATGAAATCGCCCAGATGCGAATCCTCCTCGTCGCCGACCGGCGTTTCGAGCGAGATCGGCTCCTTGGCGATTTTCAGCACCTTACGCACTTTTTCGAGCGGCATGGCGAGCTTCTCGGCCAGTTCTTCCGGCGTCGGCTCGCGGCCGATCTCGTGCAGCATCTGGCGCGAGGTGCGCACGATCTTGTTGATCGTCTCGATCATGTGCACCGGGATGCGGATGGTGCGCGCCTGGTCGGCGATCGAACGCGTGATCGCCTGCCGGATCCACCATGTCGCGTAGGTCGAGAACTTGTAGCCGCGGCGGTATTCGAATTTATCGACCGCCTTCATCAGGCCGATGTTGCCTTCCTGGATCAGGTCGAGGAACTGCAGGCCACGGTTGGTGTATTTCTTGGCGATGGAGATGACGAGGCGCAGATTGGCCTCGACCATTTCCTTCTTGGCGATCGCGGCTTCGCGCTCGCCCTTCTGCACCTGGTTGACGATCTTGCGGAATTCCAGGATCGAGATCGCCGTTTCGGTGGCCAGATGCTGGATCTCGGCGCGCAGGTCCTTGATCGCATCCTTCTCGTTCTTGGTGAATTCCTTCCAGCCGCGCGAGGTCAGATTGCCGATCGCGCGCGTCCAGTTCGGATCAAGTTCGGAGCCCTGATATTCCTTCAGGAACTCCTCGCGGCGCACGCCATAGCTTTCGGCCAGCCGCAACAGCTTGCCCTCGTTCTGCACCAGGCGCTTGTTGATGTCGTAGAGCTGCTCGACCAGCGCCTCGATGCGCGCGGTGTTGAGCGACAGCGACTTCACCGCCTTGATCAGTTGGTCCTTCAGCTCCTTCAGCCGGCGGTCCTGGCTGGGCGACAGCGTGCCGGCGGCGGCCAGACGGTTCTCGACCTGCTGGTCCTGCAGCTTGCGCAGCTTCTTGTAGGTGTCGGCGATGACGTCGAGCGTCTCCATCACCTGCGGGCGGAGTTCCGCTTCCATCGCCGCCAGCGACAGGCTCGCCTCGTCCTCATCTTCCTCGTCATCGTCGCCAATGCCGCGCGTATCGGCGCCGACATTGGTGATGTCATCTTCCTCGTCGCGTCCACGGCGCGACTTTTCCTCGGGCTTGGGCGCTTCCTCGATGCGCTCGACCACCGGCGCCTGCTTGGCTTCGGGGCCGGCATAGGTGGCTTCAAGATCGATGATCTCGCGCAGCAGGATCTTGGATTCGTTGAGCTCGTCGCGCCAGATGATAATGGCCTGGAAGGTCAGCGGGCTTTCGCACAGGCCCGCGATCATCGTCTCGCGGCCGGCCTCGATGCGCTTGGCAATGGCGATTTCGCCTTCGCGCGACAGAAGCTCGACCGAGCCCATCTCGCGCAGATACATACGCACCGGATCGTCGGTGCGGTCTGTCGGCTCTTTCTTGGTGGTGGTGGCGGCAACCGCCGTACCGGTCTGTTCGGCCAGCTCGTTGGCGTCTTCCTCGGCATCGGCCGCGGTGTCGCCGGCCTCGGCTTCTTCGCCCTGCTCGTCATCCTCGACGACATTGATGCCCATGTCGGACAGCATCGCCATCGTGTCCTCGATCTGCTCGGAGGTCACTTCCTCGGAAGGCAGCACCGAATTCAGCTCGTCCATCGTGACATAGCCGCGCTTCTTGGCGGCCTTGATCATCTTCTTGACAGCATCATCGGAAAGGTCGAGCAGAGGGCCATCGGTGGCGCCTTCGCGTTCGGTCTCGACCTCTTCCTTTTCCTTAGTCGCCATTTTTTTTATCTTCTCCAAGCGGCTGCCATCGAAGCCGCGTAAACTGTCGGACCAGTCAAAACCGGATGTGCTCGCTTATGAAACGCGCTTCACCGGGCCAGTAACCGTATCTACCGTTAAGTCCAGATTAACCCTGATATCTGTGGCAGGCGGCCTGCCTGTCCAGTGACCAGTACCTCACATCGCTCATTTCCCGTCGGCGCGGGTGCGGGTTAACGTTTCGAATCGTCCTGATTCCGCCATTCTGTCGGAAGGTCAAGCGCCTCTGGCATGATTCGCATGAAAAAAGCGAATCAATTACCCGACTTAGCGCGCCTTGCCCCCTTGGGAAGCCCGGCCACGCTCTCATTCCTGTACTCAGCTGCACTTAGGCTCGCCCAGCCCTGCCCGACGAAACGCCAAATCCTTCGATCAGCGCTTCCGTCGCCTGTACATCCTGAAATTGCGCCTGAATTTCGATCAAATGGCGGAAGTTTTCGTCCGAGGGATCTGCTTCGAGCGCCGCTTCCGCCTGTTTCAGCTCCTTATGTAAGGTGCGCGCGCTGCGCTGCAAGTGCAGTGCCTGGTTCAGAGCGTCGCGGGCATCGTCGAGTGCCGCCGTCTCCAGCGCCGGCCATTGCCGCGCCCGCCGGATCAGGCCGACGGCCCGCTCCCAGATCTCGGCGCAGCCGGCGCGCTCGATCGTCGCCACCACGGCGTGGCGGTCATTGGCCGTGTCATGCGCCATCGCATCGAGGATGGCGGCGTGCAGCCGCTGCAGTTCGGAATTGGCGAGGTCGAGAAATTCGACATGGGCGAAATTCTCGTCGATCAGCGGCGGATGGTTGACCAGGGCCACGATGATCGTCGCCTCGCGCACCGACATGCCCTCGCTGCCGCGCTTGACCAGCGCGGACTGGCCGAGGCTTTCGGTGATTGCCATGCGGCTGCCACCAGGCTTGGCGAATTGTCCGCCGGGTGCGGCTGCCTTGCCCTGCTGCCCCGGTTTCCAGTCCTGGCGCCCTTGCCGCGCATCGCGCTGCGAGCCGAAGAAGCTCTTTTCCCGCTCGCGCATTTCCTGCTGGTAGTGATAGCGCGTGCTTTCGTCGCGGATGCGGCTGGTCAACTCCCGCAGCGTCTTTCCCAGTTCCGCCCGCCGCTCCGGCGTGTCAAAGACACCGCCAGCGGTCTCGCGCATCCACAACAGGTCGACCAGCGGCCGCGCATCGGCAAGCACGGTGCGGAAAGCGTCCGGCCCCTCGGCCTTGACGAGGTCGTCGGGATCCTTGCCTTCCGGCAGCAGCGCAAAACGCGCCGAGCGCCCGGCCTGCACCGACGGCAGCGCGAGATCGGCAGCCCGCCATGCCGCCTTCAGTCCAGCCTTGTCGCCGTCGAAGCACAGCATCGGCTCCGGCGCCATGCGCCACAACAGTTCGAGCTGGTTCTCGGTGAGCGCTGTGCCGAGCGGCGCCACGACATTCTCGAAGCCGGCCTGCGCCAGCGCGATCACGTCCATATAGCCTTCGACGGCAATGACCGTGCCGCCCTTGGCGAGCGCCTTGCGGGCCCGGGCGAAATTGTAGAGCACATTGCCCTTGTGGAAGAGCTCGGTGTCGGGCGAGTTCATGTATTTGGCCAGCGCATCGGGCGCCAGCGCCCGGCCGCCAAAGGCGATGATCTTGCCGCGCGAATCCGGGATCGGGAACATGATGCGGTCGCGGAACCAGTCATAGGAGACCGGGATATCGTCGCCATGACGCACCAGCCCGCACGCTTCGATATCGGCTTTCGGCACGCCTTTTGCCGCGAGATGCTCTTTCAGCGCGTTGCGGCTGTCGGGCGCGAAGCCGAGCCGGAACGAATGCTGCGTTGCCGGCGTGAGCCCACGATCGCGCAGATAGGCGCGGGCCTTGGCTCCCTCGGGTCCCTGCAGCCGTTCCTGGAAGAAGGCGGTAGCCATCTCCATGACGTCGGTCAGGCTGGCGCGTTCCTGCTCGCGCCGCTCTTCCCGTTCGTCGCGCACCGGCATCGGCACGCCGGCCATGTCGGCGATCTTCTCGACCGCCTCGGGAAAGCTCAATCCCTCAAGTTCGGTGAGGAATTTGAAATGGTCGCCCGACACATCGCAGCCGAAACAGTGATAGCGGCCCTTCTTGTCCTCGCAGTGGAAGGACGGGCTTTTCTCGCCATGGAACGGGCAACAGGCCCAATAGTCGCCGCGCGACGCATTGGTCTTCTTGCGATCCCACGCGACGCGCTGACCGATAACCTGTGAAATCGGCACGCGGTCGCGGATCTCGTCAAGGAAGGCGGGCGGAAAGCGCATTGAGGGAACTCGTTTCCCCACCATATAATCACGCCGGCGAAATCCGACGACCCCCAATACGGGCCATACCCGGTTTCCACAGGGCAAAAAGAAAGACGGCCGTTACGGGCCGCCCTTCCTTCTCAGTCCAGCTGGCAGAACTTACTGCGCGGCAAGCGCGCCGAAGATGACGCCCGACAGGATGCCGACAAGCACATAGTCGTTGCCGACGCGGATCCATTCCTGGTCGCGGCCGGGGCGATGCAGGCCATAGCGGCCATAGTCGCGGATCGGCTGGTGCTGCCTCCAGCCCGAATATCTCTGGCCGTTGCGCCAGTGGTTGCGCTTCACGACGACCTTCTTCTTGAAGACGCGCTTCCTCACATCGTTGTGGTGGCCGGGCTTCTGCCAGTCGACCTTGGTGTAATTCGGCTGCGGCGCGACCGGCGCGTTCATCGGCGCGGCCTGGCCGGTAAGCGACGTGGCGGCGAGCATCGCGACAGCGAGAGCAGAAAGAACAATGCGCTTCATGGGAAGTCTCCTTGGTTGTCGATGCCCCGAGGATTAACCGCCAGCGGATGAACTGAAACTGAATGCCAGCATTACAATTGTGTAATGAAATCTTCTACTTATTCCCGGTATTTGAACATCATCGCAAAGCCGGACGCCAGAAGTGCGCAGGTGCGGCGGATCCGCCGCACCACCATGGGCCGGCAATGCAACCATCTTGCGCACCCGTCCATTTCCCGACACGGCCTGTCGCGCTGCGACGACCTCCTAAAATCGACAAAACTTTATTATCCGGCTAAAATATTCCGGCTATTATCCACGGCTGCCATGACCATGATTCGTACCCTTGTTTTCTCACCTGATCGCCGCGATGTCCGCATCGCGCGCGCCATTCGCATGAAGGCGCCTCAATGAGCGGTTCCGTCGTTCTTCTGCATCTGGCCGGCGCGGTGGCGCTGATGCTGTTTGCCACCCGCATGGTCAAGACCGGCGTCGAACGCGCCTATGGCGACGTGCTGCGCCACAGGCTGCGCGCCACCATGCGCAATCCGATCATGGCGGTGCTGGCCGGCACCGGCCTCGCCATCGCGCTGCAAAGCTCGACCGCGGTGACGCTGCTGGTCGGCTCCTTCGCCGGTTCCGGCATCGTCTCGGGTGCCGCCGGCCAATTGGCCGTGCGCGGCGCCGAGATCGGCTCGGCACTCGTGGTCAAGCTCTTGACCTTCGATCTCACGCTGCTGGTACCGCTCTGCCTGATCACCGGCACGGTGATGTTCATGGCCACGGAGCGGCGCGACTGGCGTCAGACCGGCCGCATCCTGGTCGGCATCGGCCTTCTGATCCTGTCGCTGGAAATGATCGGCCAGGCCTCCGAGCCGCTGCGCAACAGCCAACTGATGCCGGTCATCATCAACTACTTCTCCAGCGATTCCATCACCGCCTATCTCCTGGCGGCGCTGATCACCTGGCTGTTCCAGTCGAGCATCGCGGCGGTGCTTTTGATGGCGACGCTGGCCGGCCGCGGCCTGATCAGCCCGGAACTCGGCGTCGTCCTCATCCTCGGCGTCAATCTTGGCTCCTCGATCATCGCGCCGATGCTGACGCGCTCGGCCGGGCCCGCCGTGCGCGTCGTGCCGATCGGCAATCTCCTGATGCGCGGGCTGGGCTCGCTGGTCATGCTGATCCTGTTCATGATCGTCCGCCCGCATGTCGGCTTCCTCGGCGCGACGGCGGCCGACCAAATCGTCAACGCCCATATCCTGTTCAATGTCATCATCCTGCTTGCCGGCCTGCCGCTGGCCGGTTTCGTCTACCGTGCCTCGGAAAAGATCGTGGCGCTCGGCACCAAGCCGGCGCCGGCGGCCTCGCTCGACGTCATCGAATTGTCGGCGCTCAACGAAAGCGCTCTGGATGTGCCGAGCCAGGCACTGGCCAACGCCACGCGCGAGGTGGTGCGGGTCTGCGAGACGGTCGAGATCATGCTGAAGCGCATCATCGAACTCTACGAGAGCGCCGACAGCGACAAGATCAAGGCGCTGGCCGCCCTCGACGACCGCGTCGACCGTAAGCACGCGGCGATCAAACTATACCTCGCTAAGGTCACCAAGAACCCGCTGACCGAGGACGAGGCGCTGCGCTGCCAGGAACTGATCGGCGCCTGCGTCAAACTCGAGCAGGTCGGCGACATCATCGTGCGCAACATGCTGGTGCATGTGAAGAAGAAATTCGACCGCGGGCTGGAATTCACCGACGAAGGCTGGAGCGAATTGTCCGCCTTCCACAGCTCTGTGCTGGCCAATGCAAGGCTTGCCTTCAACGTGCTGGTCTCGCGGGACCCCGAAACCGCCCGTCAGCTGGTGCTGGAGAAGGATCAGTTGCGCGACCGCGAGAAGGAAACCAGCGCCAGCCATTTCCTGCGGCTGCGCGAAGGCACCGCCAAGAGCGTCGAAACCAGCTCGATCCACCTCGACACCATCCGCGACCTGAAGCAGATCAACTCGCTGCTGGCGTCGATGGCCTATCCGGTGCTGGAAGAGCGCGGCCTGCTGACGGGGTCGCGGTTGAAGGCGAGCTGAAGTCGCCTCACTGCGCCTCGCTTCGACGGCAAAATACCTTTGCTCCGCTTCCGCCAGTCAGGATAAGGATCGATTGGCCCAGGCTTTCGGAGGAATCGATGGACACCCATTCGCGCAGTTTCGCCAAGGCGCTTTCCTGGCGCGTGACCGGTACCATCGACACGCTGATCATTTCCCTGGTCGTGACAGGAAGCGTCAAGCTCGCCGCAGCCATCGGCATAACCGAGGTCTTCACCAAGTCACTGCTCTACTATTTCCACGAGCGGGCGTGGTTGAAGATCCCCTATGGCCGCAAGACTCCAGCCTAAAGCTGCCACTCAAGAAAACCTAAAGTCGCGACAAAAATTTCTGGATTGCCCCCGCCGTCCATCCGTGGTTTGAGGCCGTTCCAGCCAAGGCTTTCCCATGTCGCTTCCGCTCATCGCCCTGTTCATCGCCGCTTTCGCTTTCGGCACCACCGAATTCGTGATTGCCGGCGTGCTGCCGCAGGTGGCGGAGGGGCTTGGCGTCTCGGTTCCCTCCGCAGGCTATCTTGTCTCCGGCTACGCCTGCGGCATCGCCATTGGCGGCCCGCTACTGACGCTCGCCACCAAATCGCTGCCGCGCAAAACCCTGCTGCTCGGCCTCGCCGTCGCCTTCACCATCGGCCAGGCCGCCTGCGCGCTGGCGCCCGATTTCACCTCGATGCTGCTTTTGCGCATCGCCGTGGCGGTGGCGCACGGCGCCTATTTCGGCGTCGCCATGGTGGTTGCCGTCGGCCTCGTTCCCGAGGACAAGCGCGGCATGGCGGTGGCGGTCATCCTGTCGGGCCTCACCGTCTCCAACGTCATCGGCGTGCCGGCCGGCACCGCCATCGGCAACATCTGGGGCTGGCGCGCGACCTTCTGGGTGATGTGCGCGCTGGGCGTGGCGGCGACTTGTGCCATGGCGGCGCTGTTGCCGCGCACCACTGGATATCAGGCCAAGCCCGCCGGCCTCGCCCGCGAGGTCCGCGTGCTGGCACGCCAGCAGGTCTGGACCTCGCTGATCCTTATGCTGATGCTGATGCTCGGCCAGTTCTGCCTGTTCACCTACATCACCCCGACCTTGCTGGAGGTCACCGGGCTCGACGAAGACCTGGTGCCCTGGGTGCTGCTGCTCAACGGCGTCGGCGCCACGCTCGGCGTCTTCCTCGGCGGCAAGCTGTCCGACTGGAAGCTGATGCCGTCGCTGATCACCATGCTTGGCCTACAGGCGGTGACGTTGGCGGTCATCTATGCCGTCAGTCCCTACCCCGTGCCGATGGTTGTCGCGATCGTCATCTGGGGCGGCCTCAACTTCGCCATCGGCACGCCGATCCAGACCCGCATCCTGGCCTGGACGGCGGATGCCTCCAACCTCGCCTCCTCGCTGATCCCGTCCGGCTTCAATGTCGGCATCGCGCTGGCCGCATCACTGGGCGCCGCTATGCTCAATGCCGGCTACGGCTACCGCAGCCTGCCGGTGGCCGGCGCTTTGGCGATGCTGGTCGCCGTTCTGGTCGCGGTCGTCTCCCAGGTCTGGGAAGGCCGCAGCAACGCCACGCCGCCGCTGACGGCACCCGCCGAGTAGCCCTCAGCCGTGCCAGCGCAACAGACGCATGGCGTTGGCTGTGACCAGCACGGTGGCGCCGGTATCGGCCAGGATTGCCGGCCACAGGCCGGTGATGCCTAAAATGGTGGTGACCAGGAAGACCGCCTTCAGCCCCAGCGCCACGGTGATGTTCTGGCCGATATTGGCCATCACCGCCCGCGACAGCCACACCATGCGGGCAACGTCCGTGACGCGGCCATGCAGGATCGCCGCATCCGCCGTCTCCAGCGCCACATCGGTGCCACCGCCCATGGCAATGCCGATGTCGGCGGCGGCGAGTGCCGGCGCATCGTTGATGCCGTCGCCGACCTTGGCCACCGTCAGTCCTTCGCGCTGCAGTTCGCCGACGATGCGCTGCTTGTCCTGCGGCAGCAGTTCTGCCCGCGCATCGATGCCGAGCGAAGCGGCGATGGCTTCAGCCGTGCGGCGATTGTCGCCGGTCAGCATCACCGTGCGTATGCCCTCTGCCTTGAGCGCCGCGATGCCGGCCACCGCATCCGGCCGCGGCTCGTCGCGCATGGCGATCAGCCCGGCCACCACGCCATCGGCGACCAGCACCGACACGGTCTTGGCCTGGCCGTTCAGGCTGTCGATGGCCAGGCGCTGCGCTGGCGTCATCTCGGCGCGTTCGCCCGCCGCCTGGCCGGAACCGAGGAACACAGCCACGCCGCCGACACTGCCCTCGACGCCCTTGCCGGAGATCGCCTTCGCTGCCAGCGCCGGCGGCACCGGCGCCTTGTCGGTCTTGGCCCGATCCAGGATCGCCACCGCCAGCGGATGACTGGAGCCTTGCTCGAGCGCCGCCGCCAGTGCCAACACGGAGCGCTCATCGCGGCCATAGGCGACGATGTCGGTCACGACAGGCTTGCCCGCGGTCAGCGTGCCGGTCTTGTCGAAGGCGACCGCCGTGATCCGGCGAAAGCCCTCCAGCACCGCGCCGCCCTTCATCAGCAGGCCGCGTCGGGCGCCGGTCGCCAGGCCGGCGGCGATCGCCGCCGGCGTCGAGATGACCAGCGCGCAGGGGCAACCGATCAAGAGGATCGCCAGGCCCTTGTAGATCCATTCGTTCCAGCCGCCGCCGGCGACAAGCGGCGGCAGCACGGCCACGAGCGCACCAACGACCAGCACACCGGGCGTATAATATCGCGAAAATCGGTCGATGAAGCGCTCAGTTGGCGCCTTGGCCTCCTGCGCCTCCTCCACCAGCCGCACGATTCGGGCGATGGTGTTGTCGGAAGCAGCCGCCGTCACCCGCACTTTCAGCACGCCATCGCTGCTGATCGTGCCGGCGAAGACGGGTTCCGCAACACCCTTGCGCTTCGGCGTGCTCTCGCCGGTCACCGGAGCTTCGTCGATATCGCTCGAGCCTTCGACAATCTCGCCATCGGCCGGGATGCGGTCGCCGGGCCGCACCACGATGACGTCACCGACGGCAATCAGGTCCGCGGGTACTTCTGAAGTGCCGCCTCCCCGCTCGACCAGCGCCGTCTTCGGCACCAGATCGGCCAGGCCCTGGATGCTGGCACGCGCGCGGCCGGCGGCGACCCCTTCCAGCAGCTCGCCGATCAGGAACAGCACCACCACGGCGGCCGCTTCTTCCGTGGCGCCGATCATCACCGCACCAATGGCAGCGATGGTCATCAGCGTCTCGATCGAGAACGGTGTGCCGGCCAGCGCCGCCATCAGCGCCCGCCGTGCGATCGGCACCAGGCCGACCAGCAGTGCCGCCAGGAAGACCCAGCGCTCGGTCGACGGAAACAGATGGCCGATACCGTAAGCGGCCAGAAGCGCTGCCGCACAAGCCAACGTCAGCACCGCGCGGCGGCTGCGCCACCACGGCTGCACCGGCTCGGCGTGGCTGTGCAGATGCGATGACCCTGCGGCCTCTTTGGCGATTTGTTGGCCGCCGCCATGGTGACCTTCGTGATCATGGCCTTCATGATCATGATCGGCATGGTCGTGCGCCTTGGCCGCCGGCCCATCGGTCCTGGCCTCCGCCCTGACGATGCCGTAGCCCAGCCGCGCCACCTGCCGCAGCACCTTGTCGTCATTGAGCGGCACGCCATGGCTGACCGTCATGCTGGCGCCGGTCACTGAAACCGAGACGTCGACGACGCCGTCGAGGCGGCGCACAGCCGTGTCGATCTTGGCCGCGCACGAGGCGCAATCCATGCCGCCGATCTTGAACCTTGTCTGCTTGAGAGGAGCCGTCATCCCATCACCTGTCTGCCCTCGCGCGGCGTGCCGCCGCATGGGCCTTGAACCCTGATGTCAGGCACTGTAATTGCTCTAGTCACTAGAGCTTCAAGAGGCAAAATGCATGTTTTCGATCGGTGATCTCTCGCGCCGCACCGGGGTCAAGGTGCCGACCATCCGCTATTACGAGCAGATGGGCCTGGTCGCCGCGCCCGAGCGCTCGGAAGGCAACCAGCGCCGCTACTCAAGGCAAGAGCTGGAGCGGCTGGCCTTCATCCGCCACGCCCGCGACCTCGGCTTCGCCGTCGAGGATATCCGCGCGCTGATCGAATTGAGCGGTCATCCCGAACAGCCTTGCGGCCACGCCGACAAGATTGCCGAAGAACAACTGATTTCCGTGCGCGAAAAGATCGCCCAGCTGAAGCGGCTGGAAACCGAGCTGGAGCGCATCGCCTCCTGCTGCGACGGCAAAACGGTCGGCGACTGCTACGTCATCCGCGCGCTGTCCGACCATGCGTTGTGTGCCGACGAGCACGTCTGACGCATGTCCAGAACTGTCAGCGATTTCGGCCTGATCTGCGGCACCTTGCCGGCGGGCATGCACAATGCGATCACCGATGTGCCCGGTGTGCGCGCCGGTCACTGCACGCTGCGCAATGGCGACGTCAACACCGGCGTGACGGCGATCCTGCCCCATGGCGGAAATCTGTTCCGCAGGAAGGTGACGGCGGCAAGCCACGTCATCAACGGCTTCGGCAAGACTACCGGCCTGACGCAGGTGCAGGAGCTCGGCACCATCGAAACGCCTGTTCTCTTGACCAACACGCTCTCGGTCGGCACCTGCGCCACGGCGCTGATCCGCGACGCCATCCGCCAGAATCCGGATATCGGCCGCACCACCGGAACCGTCAATCCGGTGGTCGGCGAATGCAATGACGGTCCGCTGAACGACATCCAGGCCCTGGCGATATCAGAGGAACACGCCCTCGCCGCGCTGGCCGACGCGCATGCGGGCGAGGTCGAACAAGGCAATATCGGCGCCGGAACGGGAATGACTTGCTTCGGCTTCAAAGGCGGCATCGGCTCGGCATCCAGAAGAATCGCGCTCGGCGGCGGCCATCACCTCGGCGTTCTCGTTCTGTCGAACTTCGGCAGGTCCGGAGATCTCGTTCTGCCCGACGGGCGCCGGCCGGACCCCAGACAACCGGCCGAGGTCGAGCGCGGCTCGGTCATGATCGTGCTGGCAACCGATGTGCCGCTCGAACACCGCCAGCTTGAAAGGGTGGCGCGCCGCGCCGGAGCCGGCATTGCCAGGCTCGGCTCTTTCTGGGGCCATGGCAGTGGTGACATCGCCATCGCCTTCAGCACCGGCAATCCGGTCGATCACGATGAAAGCCGCGATCTGGTGCCCCTGCTCGCGCTCAACGAAGCGCGCATCGACATGCTTTTTCGGGCGGCCGTGGAAGCCACGCAGGAGGCGGTGTTGAACTCCATGCTGTCCGCCGAGGCCTTCACCGGCAGGGCCGGCAAGCATCGCGCATCGCTGGCCGACTGGCTGCGCGAGCAGGAACGCTAATGCATGTTGCACAAAAGTGACCTCGGTTTTTGGGGGGACGACATGCATAAAGACCTAAAGCGCGTCGCATGAATCCGTTTCGATGCGACGCGCTTTAAGGCGACCTACAAATCGATCCGGAACCGCAAACTCTCCACCCCGCCATAGGCGGCATCCTCGAAGAAGCGCTCGACGAGCTTGCCGCCATTGGCCAGGATCACCTTGTGCGAGGCCGGATTGCCCGGCTTGGCGGTGATCTCGACATAGGGCAGGCCGACCGCCCTCGCCTCATCGAGCATCAGCCGTAGCGCCTCGGTCGCGTAGCCGCGCCGCCGCTTCCACGGCACCACCGCATAGCCGATATGGCCAAGCACATGCGAGGGCAGTTCCGCCGTGCCCTTCTGCCAGCGAAAACCGATCGAGCCGGACGCCTCGCCATCCCAGATCCAGCGGCGGAACCCCGGCAGGCGCGGCACTTGCGTGCCGTCGGGCAAGGTGATCGGGTCACCCCTGGCTTCTGGGTCATCGAGACTGGCCAGGAACGCCACCGGATCCTTCTCTATCGCCGCGAGTTGCTCGCGCGTCGCCTCCATGAGCCGCACATTGTCCGGCGACCAGCCGCGCTCGAGCGCCGCCTTGTAGGACGGCAGATGTTCAAGCGCCGGTTTGACGATCTCGACCATGATCCATGCTCTCCCAGCCACGCAGGGATAGCCTTGGCCGCCGGAGCGCTCAAGCCGCATGGAAGCGGATCTCGCCCTCGTTCAGGAAGCAGGCTTTGTCGAACAGGGACAAATCAAGCGGGTTGGGCAGGCGAACATCACTGATATCCGGGACCGGCTTCTTCGCCGGATCGTAGGACCGGTCGATCTGCGAGATGAAGACCAGGATCACGCCGCTATCGCGCGCGAAAGCCTTCAGCGTGCGGACCTGGTCCATCAGGCCGGGGTTCTCTCGTTTCTGATCGAGCAGTTGCAGATAATCGATGACCGCCAGCGTGCCGGGCGGCGCCGACACCAACATCCTGACGATATAGCCGGCGCTGATGGCATCGGAAGTGTCGAACTCGAACAGTCCGTCGAACCGGGCCGGCTCGACGCCGATAGCGCGGAACCGCTCCAGCACATCGCGTTGCGTATATTCCAGCGTGAAGAACACGCTGCGATGGCCCGACTTCATCGCTTCGACCGCCAGTTCGAGGCTCATCAGCGTCTTGCCATGGCCCGGCCGCGCGCCAACCAGAACCAGATCACCAGGTGCCAGTTGCGCGAACAACCTGCTGGCGGGCGCCGTCTCGGACAGCTTCGCCGCAAGCAGGCTCCAACTGGCAAATCCCTCTTGCGCGGCAATCCGGTCAAGCGCCTGGTGGAGCGGGATTTTTGCCTCGCGCGACAACAGCCTTGCTTGACGCTTCAGATGGTAGACAGGCGCGGATAGAATCATCTCAAAAACCTCCTGGTGCGAGCAGTTTTCGCAACCCCTCCTTATGCCTTGTGCTCGAACAGTCGGTTCGGTGATGAGAGTGCCCCGCATGAACTGATGCTTTCCCATTGGAGGGAGGAGGCGTGGGCCACGCCAGAATCAGATGATAGCTCAATCCGAACCGACGTAGAATTGGCGGGGCGAAAATCGTTGCACCCCGCACGGCACCGGAGACTTCAGCCAGCTTTTGCCAACGCGACCGCGTCCGGGCCAGCCGGAAAGCGGAGTTGGCCTGAAGTGTCGTGGACCGCGGCCCAGACAGCTTCGGCGACGTCGCTTTCCCTGGTGGTCAGCGCGGGCTGGGCGAAGGCCGCGAAGATCGGGGCCGCGAAATCGGCGTAGGCTTCCGGGATCATGTCTTCGATGCGCACCGCAGTGTTTTGCGTAAACCGCGTCGTTGGCGCGTATCCGGGCTCGACCAGCTTGGCGCGGATCCCGAAATAGCCGAGCTCGTGCGCGAGCGATCCGGTGAAACCCTCGATGGCCTGCTTGCTGGCGGTGTAGGCCGCCGCCAGGGGCATCGGCGCCAGGGTGGCGCTGGAGGTGACGTTGACGATCGCCCCGGACCGACGCTCGCGCATCTGCGGGATCACGGCCTGCGCCATCGCCATCGCGCCAAAGCTGTTGGTGTCGAAGATCTTGCGGACGTGCGACATCGTTGTCGCTTCAAAGGCGCCGACCACGCCGATGCCTGCATTGTTCACCAGAACATCGATCTGACCGGCGGCTTTGACCACCGCCGCGATGCTGGCCTCGCTGGTGACGTCCAGGGGCAGGATCCGCAGGCGCTCCGAGCGCGGCAGTATGTCCTGTCGCGGCGTCCGCATGGTGGCGATGACATTCCACCCGTTGGCGAGGAAATGGCGGGCCGTCTCCAGGCCATAGCCAGAAGAACAGCCGGTGATGAGGATCGTTTGCATGGTAAGCTCCGTTGGTTTCGATAAACCTCCGTAGGCTTGCCAACGCAGACGATCTATAATTGATAGTCCTAGTTTTATTTCCAACTGTCCAAAAAATCGCTTAGGCCGAGCGAGAGCAGGTCGGAGCTGTCAACGGAAGCGTTTGAAGAGGCCTCGCCGCGAGGGAAGAGCCTCAGCCGGTTACGCCGACACCATTGCCGCGGGCGAACCTTCCCGGTGAGCAGCCAAGCCGTTTCCTGAAGGCCGTGCTGAAGGCGCTGGCGGACTCGTAGCCGATCTCATCAGCTATTTTGTCCAAGGTTTTCGAGCCGCGGATGAGAGCATCCTTGGCCAGCGCCATGCGCCAGCGAGCCAGATACTCGATCGGGCCGCAACCCAGCACGGCCACAAAGCGAGCCGCGAACGCCGACCGCGAAAGCCCGGCAACCTTGGCGAGTTCCGCGACCGTCCAGCCCGCGCGGACATCCTCGTGCATTGAGCGCAGCACGCGCGCGAGCACCGGGTCCCGCATTCCGCTGAGCAGGCCAGCCGCGCCGTGGGCGATGCCATGCCATCGCAGCGCTTCAATGAGCAGAACCTCGAGCAATCTCTGCAAAACCATTTCCTTGCCCGGATCTTCGTTCTCGCACTCTTCCATGATGAGCTCGATAACCTTGCCAAGCCTGCCGGAACGCCCCTGCGATCCCGGCACGTGGATGACGCTCGGAAGGAGCGCGACCAGGAGCGGGGCGTTGACCGGCTCGATCCGGAACGTACCGCCGAGCGCGACAAAGTCGGGCTCTCCATCTGGGTCGCCGTGCCGGATGGCAATGTCCATCGGCGCCCTGAGCTCACAGTCGATGCCCGGATGGCTGCTGAGGGAGAATGGCGGTGTGGAAGGCAAGAGGAGGAAGTCGCCTTTCTCGAACTTGACTGGATCCTTGCCCTCGAACGCGATCCAGCACGTCCCCTCCACGATTATGGTGAAGCCGGGTGCATCATAGGCGGCGTAACGCACGCCCCATCGACCGCGTCCCCTGATGGGCTTGGAGATCGCCGTGCTGGGTTGCAAAAGGGAGATGACGTCGCTGAGCGGGTCCATTTTCAGACGGTCGATAATTACTTTGTATGAATCGATTATAGAGCGTCCTTTTGCCGTCTCCAAGCTTGTTGCACGGACGCTGCGAGGAGATTCAGGAAGGCTGGCCCGACATACTTCTCCGCTGGACTGATCGCAAAACGACCCCGCCGCGACACGTTAAACAAGATGTGTCTCGCCGATCGGCGCACGGCCTTTTATGATCGGTTGCGGATATAACACCCGCAAAGATTCGCATGGCTTCGGCAGGAGAATTGAACCGGTGCGGTTGAGATTTGTCCCTCTGGGTGTTGTCGTCACCCTCAGCCTTCTTGTCATCGTCATAGCCCTGACGGCGACGGTCCGGTCCTTCGCCGCGCCATCCGGCATCCCGGCTTGGCTGCAGGCCCATGTCGGCGACAGCGACGGCCAGATCTCAGAAGTGGTGCTGGAGCGGGCGCGCGCGCTCTACCTGAAGAAGGTGGCGCAAGGCGCGGTCAGGAACCCCTGCTATTTCGCCATGGATGCCACCCGTCCCGGCGATCTCGGCAATGGCGTGCCCGGGCGCCGGTACTACGTCGTCTGCGAAGCCAGCCAGTCGTTTCGCGCTATCGCATCGGGTCACGGGGCCGGCAAGAACCTGAAAGGCACGGTCGATTTTTCAAACGGCAGGCGGTGTTCCAAGAATTTTGGCAATGCCATGGATTCGGAACTAACGGCTGGCGGGGCATACATGACCCGGGAGTCGAAAACGTCGTTCAAGGGTTTTTATCGCACCGGTGCGAAGCAGGACGCCGCCTTCCTGCGCACCTTCATCCAGTTCGACGGCGAAGGCGAAGCCGCCAACGCCAGGCAGCGCGTGATCGGCGGCCACGCGGCGCAGGTGCTGCGCACCATGTGCATGCGCAAAAGCCCCAACAGCTCCTATGCCGATCATGATGGTCTGGTGCCGTTCGGCAAGCTGGTGGACTATGCGGGCGGCCGCAGCAATGGCTGCACCAGCTGGTCGCCGACGGATGCCCAGCAGATCATCGCGATGGTCAAGGACAACCCGACGACGCTCTACATCTATCCGGAATCGCGCGACATCGCCGCCGTCGCACAAGCAGCAAAAGGCCATTCACCCACCGGCGAAGCACCCTATTGGAACGCATCCTGCCTGAAGGAAATCGGCGCGCCGAAATTCTGGCCGCAAAAAACCCTTGAGCCGATGATCGCCCAGTACAAGAAAGACCATCCCGCGCCACCCGCGCAGCCGCTGCCGATGTGCAAGCCGTGAAGTCCGCTCCATAGCAGGCTGCGAACCTCACTCACCCCGCGCCGGCTCAGCGCAGAAAATCGAGCACCGCCTCTATGAATTCTGCCGGATACTCCACGTTCGACAGGTGAACCGCGGGCAGCACAACCAGCTTCGCGCCGGGCACCGCCGCCGCGATCATCTCACTGTGGCTGGCCGCCGTCACCGTGTCGTGCTCGCCGGCGATCACCAATGTCGGCCGGTTGATCAGCGCGACCGTGCGGCGAAGATCGGCATCGCGGACCGCCGCGAACAGACCTGCCAGGCCTTGTCGGTCGATCGCGAGCAGCATCGTGCGAAATTCAGCGATGACGGGTTCGTTGGCCGCCACCATCCGCGCGGGGAACCAGTTGTTGAGGAACATTTCGGCGGTTTCCGACATGTCCCGCGCCTGCCGGACAACGCCAATCCGCTCGTCGAAATAGCTTGCCGGACCGAGATGGGACGAGGTGTTGCTCAGGATCAGCCGGTCGATGCGCTCGGGCGCATGGATGCCGAGCCACTGCCCGACAAAGCCGCCGAGCGACAGGCCGAGGAAATGCACACGTCCAAGGCCGAGCGCATCGAGCAGCTCGATCACGTCGCGGCCAAGCCGGTCGAGCGAATAGGCGCCAGCTGGGGCGCTTGACCCGCCATGGCCGCGAAAGTCGTAACGCAGAACACGGAAATGTTTCGACAGCTCGCCGACCTGTCCGTCCCACATGTGCAACGTGGTGGCGATGGAGTTCGACAGCACCAGCACCGGCTTTGCGGCATCGCCATCGAAGCGGTAGGCGATGCGGGTGCCATCGCCGACAGTCACGAAATTCAGCCCACTCATGATGAAAAGTCCTTCTGGAAGGTTGAATGAGGCGGAGCGTAGCCGCGACGTGTTTTTGTTGATATTACAAAGATAGGACAAACTCTGTAATCAAAGCTGACATGGCCGAATTCACCTTGCACGATTTGCAATGCTTCGATGCGGTGATCCGCACCGGCGGCTTTCAGCCTGCGGCCGCCCTGCTGCATCGCTCGCACCCGGCCGTGTTCGCCGCTGTCGCCAAGCTCGAGCGCCAGCTCGACCTCGTTCTGCTGGATCGCGGCGGCTATCGCGTGCGCCCGACCGAGGCGGGGCTGTCGTTCCACCGCCGCGCGCAATCGCTGCTGCGCGAACTGGAGGGCCTGCGGGTGCACGCCGCCCAACTCTCGATGGGCGAGGAAAGCGAGATCCATGTCGTGATCGGCGATCTCTGCCCGCGGCCGCAGGTGCTGGGCATGCTCGGACGGTTCTTCGCCCAATGCCCGGGCACGCGCCTGCATCTGCATTTCGAGGCCGTCGGCGGTCCGTGGGAACGGCTGTTCGACGACGAGGCCGATCTGATCCTGCACTGGGTCGACAAGGGCGATGCGCGGGTGGAATGGGTCGATCTTTGCAAGGTGCCGTTCATTCCCGTGGTGGCGCCTGGCTTTCTGCCGGAGGGTATCAAAGAGCCGATCACGCCCGATCAGCTGCAGGCACTCACCCAATGCGTCATGCGCGACACAGCCCGCCATTCGCCGCAACAAAACTACTCGCTGATCGAGGGCGCGCCACAATGCCTGGTGGCCGACCAAGGCATGAAAAAGGAAATCATCCTGCAAGGCCTTGGCTGGGGCCACCTGCCCCGCTTCCTGATCGAGGAAGAGCTGGGTGACGGACGCCTGCACTCCATCGCCGGCCGCCATATGCCGGGCCGCACCGAGGAGTTGGTGGTGGCGCGCCGCCGCGACCGGCCGCACGGGCCGGTGGCCAACCGGTTATGGGATCATGTCCAGCAGGAAGCGCCGGCCCTGCGCCTCGCGCTGGAGCCGCCAAGAACTGCTTCGTAGGGCAAGGCCAGACCTAACGATTGCCCTTGATACCTCTACTGCAGCAGGCCCTTGACGATGCCGCTGGCCTTGCCGAAATCCATCTGGCCGGCATATTTCTGCTTCAGCGCGGCGATCACCTTGCCCATGTCCTTCTGGCTGGCCGCACCAGTCTCGGCGATCGCCTCGCGCGCCGCGGCCGCGATTGCCGCATCGTCAAGCTGCGTCGGCAGGAAGCCGCGGATGATCTCCATCTCGCCGCGCTCCTGTGCGGCCAGTTCCGGGCGCTTGCCGTCTTCGAAGGCCTTCGCCGATTCCTCGCGCTGCTTCACCATCTTGGCCAGGATCTGCAGGATCTCCTCGTCGCTGGCGGGATCCTTGCCCGAACCTCGATTGGCAATGTCGCGGTCGTGGATGGCGGCCTGGATCAGCCGCAATGTCGGCAGCCGGTGCTTGTCCTGCGCCTTCATCGCGCTCTTCAGGGATTCGGCGATTTTTCCGCGCATTGTGCTTGTCTCCTTCGAACGGCGCGGACCATAACCTCGCCGGGAGCACAAGGCAAATCTCGAAGGGGCCGGCAAGCCACTGATATTGTTCGACGAAATAAAACGATGTCGGTCCCTGGCTGTATCATTGACCGTTCTGGCACCTTCCCCTATGTACTCGGCCTTGCATAAGACAATGAATTGACGCGCTGAGGCTCGAGAAATCGCTGCCGCGTCGTTTGCTGCGCGGATGGCCCGCCATCGAAGCGCACAGCCTGATAGGAGTGCCGCCATGGCCGAGATGACGCCCGCCTGGGCCACCGAAAAGCCGACCGCCCTGCTGGTGCTGGCCGACGGCACCGTCATCGAGGGTCGCGGCCTCGGCGCCACCGGCTCCGCCGTCGCCGAAGTCTGCTTCAACACCGCGCTCACCGGCTACCAGGAAATCCTCACCGACCCGTCCTATGCCGGCCAGATCGTCACCTTCACCTTCCCGCATATCGGCAATATCGGCACCAATGGCGAGGACATCGAAGACCTCAACCCGGCCGCCCGCGCCGGCGCTGTCGGCGCCGTGTTCAAGGCCGATGTCACCAACCCGTCCAACTACCGTGCCGCCGGCCATCTCGACCAGTGGCTGAAGAAGCGCGGCATCGTCGCGCTCTCGGGCATCGACACCCGCGCCCTCACCGCGCTGATCCGCGAAAAGGGCATGCCCAACGCGGTCATCGCGCATGCACCCGACGGCGTCTTCGACCTCGACGATCTCAAGCAGCGCGCCGCCGCCTGGTCTGGCCTGATCGGCCTCGACCTCGCCAAGGAAGTCACTTCGGGCCAGTCCTCGGTCTGGCGCGAGACGCCCTGGGTGTGGAACGAAGGCTTTGGCGAGCAGGCAGAGCCGTCGCTGCACGTCGTCGCCATCGACTACGGCGTCAAGCGCAACATCTTGCGCCTGCTCGCCGGCCTCGGCGCCAAGGTGACCGTTGTTCCGGCCAGCACCGGCTCGGAAGAGATCCTCGCCATGCAGCCCGACGGCATCTTCCTCTCCAACGGCCCCGGCGACCCGGAAGCCACGGGCGACTATGCCGTGCCGGTGATCCAGGATTTGCTCAAGACCGACATCCCGGTGTTCGGCATCTGCCTCGGCCACCAGATGCTGGCGCTGGCGCTCGGCGGCCGGACCGCCAAGATGCACCAGGGCCATCACGGCGCCAACCATCCGGTCAAGGACCACACCACAGGCAAGGTCGAGATCGTCTCGATGAACCACGGCTTTGCCGTCGATGCCGACTCGCTGCCCGAAGGCGTCGAGGAAACCCATGTCTCGCTGTTCGACGGCTCGAACTGCGGCATCGCGCTCACCGGCCGTCCGGTGTTCTCGGTCCAGCATCACCCAGAGGCTTCCCCGGGCCCGCAGGATTCGCACTATCTGTTCCGCCGCTTCGTCAACCTGATCCGCGAAAAGCGCGGCGAGGAATTGCTGGCGGAGCGGGCTTAACTCGATCCGTTAGCGCCGCCCCTCATCTGCCTGCCGGATCTTCTCCCCGTGAACGGGGAGAAGGGGGCTGCCGCAACCTCCGTACTCTTCTTCCAACGTCGACGATTGGCGAAAGCGGCGATACCGCGTCTTTCTCCCGTCACTATACGGGGAGAAATGCCCGGCAGGGCAATGAGGGGCGGCGCGAACAGATCACAAGCTCGCACGGCAAAATGCCCTGACCTAAGCTACCGGCCGGCCTTCGCTCGCCTCCAGGATAGCGAACCATTGCTGGCGGTCGAGGGTGAGCTCCAGCGCCTTGACCATGGCCGCCAGCCGTTCCGGTTTCATCGAACCGAGCACCGGCACCAGCCGGGCCGGATGCCGCAGTAGCCAGGCGATGGCAACGGCGGCGAGATCGCCGGCGCCGACTTCGGCGGCCACCGCCGCGAGCGCTGCCCGCACCCGAGCTTCTCGGGCTTCCTTGCCGGTGAACAGCGAGCCACCACCGAGTGGCGACCAGATCATCGGCGCGTAGCCCAGGCGCTGCGCATGGTCGAGGCTGCCGTCGGTCAACGCGGACGTCTTCAGCACCGACATCTCGATCTGGTTGGTGGCCATGGGAAACGTCAGCCGCGAGGCCAGGAGATCGAATTGCGATGGCGTGAAATTGGAAACGCCGACCGCCCTCACCTTGCCCGCCTTGACCAGTCCGGCCAGCGCCGCCGCCGTCTCGTCGGCATCCATCAGCGGATCCGGCCGGTGCAGCAGCAACAGGTCGAGATAATCGGTGCCGAGATTGGCGAGCGAGCGGTCGACCGAGGCATTTATGTGGACGGCGCTGGTGTCATAGTGCTTCAGCCGGTTTTGCGGCCGGTTGGCCGAGGCCAGCATGATGTCGCATTTCGAGATCAGCTCGATCTGATCGCGCTTGCCCTTCCAACGCGACAGCCCGGCGCCGAAGGCCGCCTCCACCTCGTAATTCCCATAAATGTCGGCATTGTCGAAACTGGTCAGGCCGAGGTCGACGGCGCTGCCAATCAGCCGCGCGACCTGATCGGCGTCCGGCCGGGCGCCACCATCGAGCAGGCGCCAGGCACCGAAGACCAGCCGCGACAGCGACACCCCGTCTTTGGTCAGCGCGATGCGGCTGTCATGGCTCATGCCTGCGCTCCATCTTCCGCCACGTCGGTGGCGACATTTGTGACCGTCGCCGGTCTCGCCACCTTGGTGACGAAGACGATGAGCGCCAGCAGCAGAAAACACGCACCGACCAGATAGGGCGCGCCGCCGAAGGTCACCGGCGCGCTTGGCCCGGTGAACCAGGAAAAGATCGCCGTGTAGAGCAGCGGCGTGATGATCGAGGTGATCGAGAAGAGCGAGGTCATCGCGCCCTGCAGTTCGCCCTGTGCCGAAGGTGGCACCTTGGCGGCGGCAAGGCTTCTCAGCGGCGGATCGGCCAGCGCTTCCAGGCAGCCGACGACGATCACCGCATAGATCATCCAGCCCTGCGAAGCGAAGGCATAGCCGAAGGCGCTCGCCGCCGTGAAGGTCAGGCCGATCACCGCTGTCCTCCACTCGCCGAGCCTTGGGATCACGCGCGGCAGCACCGTGCCCATGACGATGGCGCCGCACAGGCCGAAGGCGCCCAGCGAAAAACCGATCTGCTGCTCGCTCCAGCCATAGCGATAGTTGGAGACGAACGACCACACCGCCGGATACATCATGTGGCCGAGCGTCATCAGGAAGAAGACGAGCCCAATCCAGCCGATGCCTTGATATTGGCGCATCTGCAGCAGCGTGCCGACCGGGTTGGCGCGCTTCCACTCGAAGCGGCGGCGGTGCTTTTCATCGAGCGTTTCCGGCAGGAAGAACATCGCGATCAGGAAGTTCACGAAGGCGAGGCCGGCGGCGAAAAAGAACGGCACGCGCGGTCCGAACGTGCCCAGCAATCCACCCAGCACCGGCCCGATGACGAAGCCGACGCCGAACGCAATGCCGAGCAGGCCGAAATTCTTCGCCCGGTTCTCATCGTTCGAAATGTCGGCGATGAAGGCCGACGTCGTCGAATAGCTGGCGCCCGAAATGCCGGCCAGCACTCGGCCGATGAACAGCATAGGATAGGACCAGGCGATGGCGCAGATCAGATTGTCGATGGAGAAAGTCAGCACCGAGGCAAGCAGGATCGGCCGCCGGCCGAAGCGATCGCTCAACCCGCCCATGATCGGCGCGAAGAAGAACTGCATGGCCGCATAGACGAAGAACAGCCAGCCGCCCTCGATCGCCGCTTCACTAATGCCAACGCCGGTCAGTTCCCTGAGAAAGGCCGGCAGCACCGGCATGATCATGCCGAAGCCGATGATATCCAGCAGCAGCGTGGTGAAGACGAGCGCAAGGCCCCGCCTGGCGGTTTTGGGGTCGATCATGGCGGGTCAATCTCCTCCGGCCGCCCTTGGCGCAGGCGGACGCACCTTATAGGCGAACCCGCAAAAAGGAACAATGCGAGAACGGGCGGGAACCGTTGATCCTGACACCCCCTGACGGCGTCTCATCGCCGGATCAGGGCCAGGAAACGCTGGCCGAGACTGTTTCGAAATTCGCTCTGGCGAGCCATATAGTGGTGGTTTCGAGAACCGGAGCGCAGCGGACATTAGGTCGGTGAGCACCGGAAGCGGAGAAAACGCCGCCAGATGGCCGCCGGGGTAGAATTTCCAAACAGTCTCGTTAAAGCGCGCCGGTCATCGTATTGCAGTCCGAAAGCTTGCCGCTCTTGTAGCCGCGCGCCAGCCAGGTCTGCCGCTGCTGCGAGGTGCCGTGGTTGAAGCTTTCCGGCACGACATAGCCCTGCATCTTCTTCTGCAGCGTGTCGTCGCCGATCTGCTTGGCGGCGTTCAGCGCGCTTTCGATGTCGCCTTGCTCCAATATGCCCTTCTGCCCGGTGTAGTGCGCCCACACGCCGGCGAAGCAGTCGGCCTGCAGCTCGATGCGCACCGACAGCTGGTTGGCATCGGCTTCGCTCATGCCTTGCCGCATCTGGTTGAACTTGCCCATGATGCCGGTGAGGTTCTGCACGTGATGGCCGACCTCATGCGCGATGACATAGGCTCGCGCGAACTCACCGGAAGCGCCGAACTTTTGATCGAGCTCCTGGAAGAAGGTCATGTCGAGATAGACCTTGTGGTCGCCCGGACAATAGAAGGGGCCAGCCGCCGCCGAGGCAAAGCCGCAGGCCGAACGGACCTGGCCGGAAAACAGCACTAGCTTCGGGTCCTCATAGGTCAGGCCTTGCGACTTGAAGATGCCGGTCCAGGTGTCCTCGGTCTCGGCCAGCACGGTCGCCACGAACTGCTTCATCTCGTCATTGGCGGGAGCGGTGCCGCTATCTTGGCCGCCACCGCCATTGTCGGTGATCTGGCCGCCACCGCCCGGCAACAGGCCGCCATCGCCACCACCCAGGATCGCTGAGGGATCGAAGCCGAAATACCATCCAGCGATCACCACCAGGATGACGAGGATGATGCTGCCGCCGCCACCGGTGCGGCCGCCGATGGGGAGCTGGAAGCCCCCACCGCCGCCGATCCCACCGCCGCCGCTGTCGCTGCGGTCGTCCTCGATATTGTCACTCTGACGACGGCCTCTCCAGAGCATGGCAACTCCCCGTGATGAACTTCCTCATTGCTCCGGCAAGGCCGGCTCAACCCAACAAACAATTATCCCAATGGTTGCGCCAAGTCACAGTGTTTTTCGATGGCCTTTAGGCGATCAAAACCGGCGAGTGGCCTGTTCATGCCTTGGACTGAAGCAGACGGAACTCTTGCCGCCGGGTTCGTTGCTGCGACTGTCGCCCCATGGCCGAAGATCGGGAAGACCGCTAGTGTTTGATTCTCTGTGTAGCGAGGGGCGCTTGCGGATCATTGGCCAATTCCTGCTGTTGCTGATGGCATGGACCTGCCTTGGGATCGGGCCGGCCGGCGCGGTGACGCTCGATTCCAGTGTTGCCGTCACCGATCCGGCCACCTTGCAGGCGCTGGAGCGCGGCGGCCTGTCGATCAGCCGCCTGCTCGGCCCCGCGCTCGGCCTCACCCGCGACGTCGACAATCGCGGCCTGTTTTCCGTGCCGGCGCTGGCAACGGTACGCGACACGGTCAAGCAGGAGATATCGGACGAGCCGAAGACCAGCCCCGACCCCTATGTCGCGGCCATGGCCAGATCGAGCGACACCAGCCAGAAATTCAATCCGAAATACATCGACGATGACGGCTCGACGCTCGACCTGACCGGCGTCGTCAACCGCATGGACCGCGGCTATCTCGGCCACACCGAATGCGGCGAGATCCGGCTGATCTATCGCTTCCACTATTCGGTCGCCGAAAAGCCGGCCAAGGGCAAGCCAATCGGGGGGAAGACTGGGCAGCGCATCTCCTCGCGCCTGCCGCTGACTATGAGCCTGGTGTTCAACGCCAAGCCCGGGCGGACGCACGCGCGTGCCTCGAAGGATCTGCCGAGCACAACCGACGTGTCCTGCGCCGACGTCGCCCAGCGTTGGCTCGCCGCCGGCCAGAAAGACCTGCCACCCGAGCAGCTTGCCGCTTGGCTGCGTTCCGACGAAGGTCCGCTGTCCGGCGCCATGTTGAATTCCTCGCAGATCATGCGGCTCGAGCTCAACATGCAGGTGCTGCGGCTGTCGGCCTCGACGCGGCGCGATTTCGGCGGCCATGCCGAATATCTCCTGAAAATCTTCAAATGGAATCCGGCGACCTCGAGCTTCTATGAATCGAGGATGGAGAACCAGATCGACCGGGCAACCGTGCTGGCCAACAAGCCGTCCTTCGCCAAATGGCTGCTCACCGACCGCAACATCTACGACCTCGACCATGGCCGGCTGGTCATCGATGAAAAGTTCCTGGCCAAGAGTGCCGTTTCCGTCGCGCCCGGCGGGTTGAGCCGCTCGCAAAACAACATCGCTTATGGGCTGGTCGACGACGCCGATATCGACAAGGCGCTGAAGGATTATGTCGCCAAGGGCAACACGCTCGCCACCATCAAGTCGGTGGCGGGCTTCAATTTGCGGCTCAACGAGATGAGCTGCACAGGCTGCCATCAGACGCATGGTATTGCCGGCTTCCACTATACTGGCGCCGATCCGGCGAGCGAGCCGCGCCGCAACGCCGTCTTCGTACCGGGCTCGGCGGTGTTCTTCGCCGACCTGCCGCGTCGCCGCGCCATCGTCGAACAATTCGCCGCCGGCGGCCATCCGGATTTCACCAGGGGTTTCGCCGCCCGTCCGGACCCCAGATATGCCGAGGCGCTGAAAGGCACCGACCTCTACAATGGCTGGGGCTCGATCTGCTATCGCGGCGAGGATGCAAGTTTCAAGGACTGGACCTGCGGTGCCGGCCTGCGCTGCGCCGGCGTCCACGAAAGCGCCATCCATCCGGGCTTCGGCACCTGCGTCAGCGAGAAGGGCACCGCGGTCGGCGACCCCGTCGAATTCGGCGAGATCAAGATGTCGACATGGGGCAACGACCAGTATTGCCGCCTCTCGCCGGCCATCGCCAAGGCCTGCGCCATCGACCCCGCGCGCGACAAGAAGCCGGTGGTGAAGATTGCCGGCTATGGCGCCGCGCGCCAGCGCTACGACAACCCCGAACAGAAGACCGGCGGCTTTCCAGGCGGCATGCTGCGCAAGGCGACCTGCGACAAGCTTCCCGACGAGGCGACATGCGGCCGTCTGGCCAAGACCGGCTTCAACGACTGTATCGCATCCGGCAAGGACCACAAATTCTGCACCCGGGAATTCACCAAGACCGCCGGCCTGCGCGCCTGCGACAAGGCGCATCCTTGCCGCGAGGACTATATCTGCACCGCTGGCTATGACGACCTGCCCCAGGCCAAGCCCGGCGAAGGCACCTGCATCCCGCCCTATTTCATCTTCCAGTTCCGCGTCGACGGCCACCCGAGAAGCTGGGTGCAAGATGTCCGTGAGTGAGAGAACGGTTTGCCGTAGGCAAATTGAAAGGTCCACTGGACCTTTCAAAGGGCTCGAACGCCCGGAGCCGTAACGGAGGGCAACCGGCCGCTGAACAGACAGCTTGCGCCTGCCTTGACCTCGGCGCGGCCTCAGCTTTTCTGCTTGGCCCCGGCGCTCTTGCCGTCGGAGCTTTTCGAACGCTCCTCGAAACGCGCGGCGCCCTTTTCCAGCGGGCGGCCGGTCTCGGCCTCGGTCTTGCGCTCATCCTTCGCCGCTGCCTGCTTCAATCCCTTGGCCGCCTGCTTGCCCTTCGCGGTCGGTGCCTGTTCGACGCCCATTGCTTCCTCCCTTGGCGCGACAATCGCGCACTGTCAGGAGCAACGTGCGTAAGGTGCGGCGGTTCCACCTCGAGAACGGGCTAAGCGCTCAGCGCGGCGCGGTCATCGCCTTGCGGAACGCGTCCAGTGTCTCGGCGCTGACATGGTGCTCGATGCCCTCGGCATCGATGCGCGCCGTCTCGGCGCTGACGCCGAGCGAGCGCAAGAACGCTTCCACCGTCTGGTGGCGGATGCGGCTTTCCTCCGCCACCTTGCGGCCGGCCTCGGTCAGGAACACGCCGCGATAGGGTTTTCTCGAGACCAGCCCGTCGGCGCAGAGCCGCGTCAGCATCTTGGCCACCGTCGGCTGGGCGACGCCGAGCCGTGCGGCGATGTCGACCTGGCGCGCCTCGTTGCCGTCCTCGATCAAATCGGCGATCAGCTCGACATAATCCTCGACCAGCGCGCTGCGGCGCGCTTGGCGCTGATGCCGGAAGCCTTCCGAATGGACATCGGCGTCGGGCAGTGGCTCACGCGGGACCGGTCTGTTCTTCAGCGCCAATGCGCGCTCCTCCTCGGGAGTTTGGCCGTCGGCGCTTTTATAGCACGGGCTCTGATTCTTCAGGCCGTTTATTTGCATTCCCCCACAGGCGCAACCGGCGTTTCCACTTCGCCGCTTCGCAAACCCGGCCGAGCGCCCGATAAAAAGCACAAACAATGAAATATAGCCTATTGCATAATGTTGAGCCATGGCATAGCTTAGCGACATCCCCCAGACGTCGTGGAAAGCCTTTTCATGTCAGACGCAGAAGCCACAGCCCCCCGATCCTCATGGCGGTTCGCCGGACGGGACGAGGACGATCAGCCCAGCCTGCGCGAAGTGAATTCCACCATCGCCGTGCCGAGTTCGGGCGTCTGGTTCCGCCGGCTGTTCGCCTTCATGGGGCCGGGCTACATGGTCTCGGTCGGCTATATGGACCCGGGCAACTGGGCGACCGACCTCGCTGGCGGCGCCCAGTTCGGCTACACGCTTTTGTTCATCATCATGCTGTCCAACCTGATGGCGATCCTCCTGCAGGCGCTCGCCGCCCGGCTTGGCATCGCCACCGGTCGCGACCTCGCCCAGGCCTGCCGCGCCTATTATCCGCGGCCGGTCAATTTCGTGCTGTGGATCGCCTGCGAACTCGCCATCATCGCCTGCGACCTCGCCGAAGTGATCGGCACGGCGATCGCCTTGCAGCTTCTGTTCGGCATTCCGCTGATCGGCGGCGCCATGCTCACCGCGCTCGACGCCTTCCTGGTGCTGCTGTTGATGAACAAGGGGTTCCGCTATCTAGAAGCTTTCGTCATCGCGCTTTTGATCATCATCTTCAGCTGCTTTGCCATTCAGATCTTCGTCGCCGCCCCGCCGGCCGGCACGATCCTGCATTCGATGTTCGTGCCGTCGTCGGAGATCGTCACCAACCCGGCGATGCTCTACATCGCCATCGGCATCATCGGCGCCACGGTCATGCCGCACAATCTCTATCTGCACTCCTCGATCGTGCAGACCCGCGCCTATGAGCGCACCGAAAAGGGCAAGCGCGACGCCATCAAATGGGCAACGACGGACTCCACCATCGCCTTGATGCTGGCGCTGTTCGTCAACGCCGCCATCCTGATCGTGTCAGCCGTCGCCTTCCACAACACCGGCCATCAGGACGTGGCCGAGATCGGCCAGGCCTTCGAGCTCTTGTCGCCGCTGCTGGGCCTCGGCATCGCCTCGATCCTGTTCGCCGTGGCGCTGCTGGCGTCGGGCCTCAACTCAACGGTGACCGCGACGCTTGCCGGCCAGATCGTCATGGAAGGCTTCCTGCGCCTGCGCATTCCCAACTGGGCACGGCGGCTTTTGACGCGCGGCCTCGCCATTGTCCCGGTGGTGGTCGTCACCGCATTCTATGGCGAGAAGGGCACCGCCCAGCTGCTGGTGTTCAGCCAGGTCATCCTGTCGATGCAGTTGCCCTTCGCCGTGGTGCCGCTGGTGCAGTTCGTCTCCGACAAGAAGAAGATGGGCAACCTCGCCATTCCGCGCAGTGTCGCAGCCCTTGCCTGGGTGGTCGCGGCGATCATCCTCGTGCTCAATTTCAAGCTGCTCTACGACACGCTGTTCGGGGTCGGTTGAGGTTCCGCCGGGTAGCGCGACAAAACGCCAAATCGCGCTATCTTTCCAGGCATCATGAGCAACATTGAAGACATCAGGAGATTCTACGCCCGGCTGATGGCGGCCAATGCCGCCTCATCGGATCCACGCCTGGAAGAGGTCTTCGCCAGCGTGCCGCGCGAAGCCTTTCTTGGCCCGGGGCCGTGGACGATCGTCGCCAGCGGCGACAAGATCATCACGCCGAGCGCCGATCCGGCCCATGTCTACCAGAACGTGCTGGTGGCGCTCGATGCCGACAAGGGCATCAACAATGGCGAGCCGTTCCTGCACGCCATGTGGATCGGAAAACTGGCGCCGAGACCCGGCGAGACCGTCACGCATATCGGCGCCGGCACCGGCTACTACACCGCCGTGCTGGCCAGGCTGGTTTCGCCTGGCGGCACCGTCACCGCCCTCGAACTCGACGACAGGCTGGCCGAACTGGCGCGCAAAAATCTCGAAGCCTATGGCAATGCGACTGTCGTCCACGGCGATGCCGTGACCACGCCCCTGCCGCCATCCGACATCGTCTATGTCAATGCCGGCGTCGTCGCCCCTCCGGCCGGATGGCTGAAAGCGTTGCGCCCCGGCGGCCGCATGATATTTCCCTGGCGCCCGGCCGAGCGCGTCCCGCTGGCGGTGCTGGTGACCCGCACCGAGAAGGGCTTGGCCTGCAATCCCTTCATGCGCTCCTGGTTCATCCCGTGCTTCGGGGCCTCGGTCGCGGATCTGGCGGCGAAGATCCCGACTCCGAAGCAGGCCGCGCGCAGCCGTTCGATCTGGTTGACGAGCGACAAGGCGCCGGACCGCACCGCCACGGCCATCTTCGGCGACGTCTGGTTCTCGACGAAAGACGTCCGCGCCAAACCCGGCAGCTGACGCATCGATGCGCCGATTGTCGAGAATTTTGCAGGCCCTGTCGGGATGGCTGCGGGCCGTCCGTCCTTGGGCCATAGTCCGGCCGCGACGGCGTGGATGGAACAAGGGAGAGCACTATGAGAAAGATCATCGCCGCCACCTTCGTCAGCCTCGACGGCGTCATGCAGGCGCCCGGCGGCCCGGAAGAGGATCCGGTCGGCGGCTTCAAGTTCGGCGGCTGGACCTTCCATTACTTTGACGAGGTGGGCGGCGCGGCGATGGAAGAACTCTTCTCCAAACCCTTCGCCCTGTTGCTCGGCCGCAGAACCTACGACATCTTCGCCGCCTACTGGCCGTATCAGAAAGATCCGATCGCCGATGCCTTCAACCCCGCGACCAAATATGTGGCGACGCATCGGCCTGACACCCTCGCCTGGCAGAACACGCAATGGCTTGGGCCCGATATCGTCGCGGCGCTGCGCCGCCTCAGCCAGGAAGATGGACCTGATCTGCTCATCCAGGGATCAGCCGACCTGATCCAGACCTTGCTCGCCAACGGCCTGATCGACGAGATCCGGCTGATGATCTTCCCGCTGGTGCTGGGCAAGGGCAAGCGGCTGTTCGGCGACGACGCGATGCCGGCCGCCTTCAAGCTTGCCAAATCGCAGACGTCGAGCACCGGCGTCATCATCGCAACCTACGAACGCGCGGGCGAAATCGAGGTCGGGTCGTTCGTCACGGGCGAGCCGTCCGCCGCCGAGCTCGAGCGGCGCAAGAACTGGAAGTAAGATCATCGATACGTGGCGCCAAGCTGGAGCACCCCTCATCCGACCTCGCTTCGCGAGGCCACCTTCTCCCACAGGGGGAGAAGGCGGAGCCTGGCGCAAGCTGCTCAGCCAATCTCCAACGTCGATGATTGGCAGGGACATGCGCGCCGAGACGGATGAGGGGTGCTCCAGCGGAGCGAGGCGTTCAAGCTGCAACCGGCCGTCGCGCCAACCCATCCCTGATATGCCGCGCGAACTCCTGTGCCGCAGGCCCAACACCGTGCCTCGGCAAATGCAGATTGATGGCGAAATTCGGCAGTGGCGGCAGGCCGACGTCGAACGGCAAAATGTCGAGATCGGCCGGCACGGTGGACGCCAGCCAGGTGGTGACGGCGAGGTCGGAGCGCACCGTCGCCGTCGTCGCGTCTATGTTGCCGTTTTCGAACACCGTGCGCCATTCCAGCCCATGCTCGTTGAGCGCCGAGAGCACCACCGGCCGGAAGGCGCAGGTGTCGGCGACGATAGACACCGGCAGCGGCCGCTTGGCACGGGCAGTGCCGCCTCTGGCGCCGACCCAGACCAGCCGGTCGACGGCCAGGCATTCGCCTGATGTCGGGCCGACCCTTTCCTCGATCACCGCAAGGTCGATGGTCCCGGCAGCCAGCGCTGCCGCCAGTTCCGGCGACGAAGCGCAGACCAGCGATATCTCGACCTGCGGATAGGTCTCCGCATAAGCCTTCAGCACCGGCGCCAGCAAGGTGCCGACCAGATCGTAGGGCACGCCGAGCCGCACCTGGCCGGCGACAGCACTTCCCGCCATCTCGGCCCATATCTCGTCATTGAGGCTGAGCAGGCGCTTGGCCTTGTCGAACAGCCGCTCGCCGGACCGCGTCAGGCGCAGGCCGCGCCGGTCGCGCTCGAACAGGCTGCAGCCGAGCGTCTCCTCCAGCCTTTTGACCTGCTGGCTGACGGCGCCCTGTGTCAGGTGAAGCACGTTGGCCGCTGCTGTCATGCTGGCCTTGTCGGCGACGGTGACGAAGGTGCGCATCAGCGCCGTATCGAGATTGCGGATCATGCTCTGCATTATAGATGCTAATGCTGATCATCGCAAACATTGCATTTACTGATGTTTGCCGGCGTCTACCATGAAGCTTCCAACAAAGGACGTCCCATGCTCCAGTCCATCCTGTCGCTCATTCTGTTTGCCTTCGTGGCCACCGCCACGCCCGGCATCGCGACGACCTTGTCGACCGCCTCGGGCGCGCAGTTCGGGTTTCGCCGGTCGGTTCCGCTGATGATCGGCAGTGCCGCCGGCCTCGCTACCGTAACCGGGGCGGCCGCGGCCGGGCTCGCCGGCCTGCTGCTGGCGGTGCCTTCGCTGCAACTGGCAATGAAGATCGCCGGCTCGCTCTATCTTCTGTGGCTGGCGCTTAAGATCGGCCGCGCCGGTCCGCCCAATTTCGACGTGACGATGGCCAAACCGAACAGTTTTCTTGGCGGCGCTGGCATCCAGTGGATGAACCCCAAGGGCTGGGCGATGGGACTGGGCGCGGCGGCCTCATTCGCCGCGCTGGCCGACGGGCCGGGACAGCTCGCCTTGCTGCTCGGCTCGACCTTCGGCCTGACCGCCGCCATCTCGCTGTCCATCTGGTGCCTCGCCGGCATGGTGCTGGCCCGGCTGCTCAAGACCGAATGGCAATGGCGCGCGCTCAACATCGTGCTGGCGCTGGTGCTGGCCGCGTCGATCATCCCGATGTGGCGGTCGGCTTAGGCGCCACCCTGGTTCCTCGCCCCCACGAATGTGGGGGAGAGGTGGCCGCGAAGCGGTCGGAGAGGGGGCTGGCGCCAACGGTTGAAAGCGATTTCCTGGAGTTGGCTCACGGATAGGATTGCGCCAGTCCCCCTCTCCGTCTCGGCTTCGCCGAGCCACCTCTCCCCCACCTTCGTGGGGGCGAGGAACCCAAGCATGGGCGGCCTCAAGCCGCGTAACGCGCTGCCGGCTTGTTGGCGTGCAGGCTGCCGTAGAAGGCCTGGCGGGCGCCGAGGAACGTGTCCAGCTTGCCGGCGTCGGCAAGCGCGGGCACGGTGACGGCTTCGCCCCTGGCCAGGCCGACAAGCGCGGCATCGACCATATCGTCGGCGGTCATGATGATTTCCTTCGGAAGCTGGTCGATATCGCTGCCGGCCAGTTCCCAGAAATCGGTCCGGGTCGCGCCCGGCAGCACCACCTGCACCTTCACATTGGTGCCCGCGACCTCACGGTGCAGGGCTTCGGTGAAATTGACGACATAGGCCTTGGTGCCGCTGTAGATACCGCCAAACGAGGTCTCATAGGCGAGTACCGAGGCGATGTTGACGATGGCGCCGCGGTTGCGCGCCAGAAGACCCGGCAGCACGGCACGGGTCAGACGGGTCAAGGCGATGACATTGACCTTGATCATGCGCTCGGCCGCGTCGGCGTCGGCCGTTGCCACCACCTGCTGGCCGCCGAGGCCGGCATTGTTGACCAGCAGCGTCACGCTGTCGTCAGCCGATATCGCCTGCTCGACCCGGCGCACATCATTGTCGTCGGAGAGATCGGCGCTGATCACGCTGACCTTGCGGCTATAGGCGTAACGCAGCTTTTCGGCCAGTTCCTCGAGCCGGTCGGCGCGGCGCGCCACCAGCACGAGATCATAGCCCTGCCCCGCCAGCCGATCCGCATAGACCGCGCCAATACCCGATGAAGCGCCGGTGACAACCGCCGTGCCCTTGTTTGCCTGTCCACTCATTGTCCTATTCCTTCTATCTCGAAATGTTCGCTTCGACCTGGCCGTCGGCACCGTGGACAATCGCCCTCTGCTCGCCGACAAACCGCCTGATTGATTTAGTGGCATATACCACTATCAACGAAATAGGCATATGCCACTATCTTGTCAATGAGTGCATCCGGGATTATTTGTCAGGCAGCAGCCGGACATCATGTCTGCGCCGCTGAGGGAAGCATCATGTCGAAAGAGGCCCTGCCCGGACTGTCGCTCTGCAACAACGCCATGCTGCGTCGCGCGACGCGCAAGATTGGCCAGTACTATGATGATGTGCTGGCGCCCTCGGGCCTGAAAGCCACGCAGCAGGGCCTGCTCTATCAGATCCACATTGGCGATGAACCGGCGATGGGCGCCATTGCGTCGGCCCTGATCATGGACCTGTCGGCGCTCGGCCACACGCTGAAGCCGCTGATCCGCGACGGCTATGTCGAGACCTTCGCCGATCCCGACGACCGCCGCATCAAGCGGGTGCGGCTGACCGCGCAGGGCCTAGTCAAGCTCGATGAGGCGATGAAGCTGTGGCAGGTCGCCCAGCAGCGTTTCGAGGACGTGGTCGGCAAGGAGAAGGCCGCGAGGTTGCGCGCGGCGCTGGATGATATTTCCGCACTGGATTTTGATCTGCCGCCGGCCAACTAAGCTGGCCGGCGGGTTCAAGACGGGGACTACTCGGCCGGCATCGCGACCGGCCGTGCCGCCCAGCGGCCGGCCAGCACAATACCCAGACCGATCAACGGGAAGGCCGCAGCGACCAGGCCGAGATCGGCCGGCGCGCCATAGCGCAGCACGCCACCGCCAACCACGGCGCCCAACGCCACGCCGAGATAAAGCGCCGAGCCGTTGAGCGACAGCACGATCGGGGCGGCATCGGGCGCCAGCTTGATGATGCGGCTGGCCTGCGCCGGCGGGAACGCCCAGCCGACGATGCCCCACGGCACCATCATCGCCATCAGCGCCGGGCCGGCAATATGCTGCGGCAGGAAGGCCGGGATGACGGAAAGCATCACCAGCATGGCGGCGCTTAGCGTCAGCGACCAGCCGACGGTGCGGGTGGCGCCGAACCGGTCGGCCGCCTGGCCGCCGGCGATGTTGCCGATGACGGCGCCGACGCCAAAGGCGAGCAGCATGCCGGGCAGCGCGATCTGGCTGAGCCCGCCGCCCTCGATGGCCAGCGGCGCGACATAGGCAAAGACGGTGAAGGCGCCGGTCAGCGCCAGCAATGTCGTCACCAGGATCGGCATCACGCCGGGCCGTATGGCCGCCGCCAGCCTGCGCTTCAGCGGCAGCCGGGTGCCGACGATGCCCCGCGGCAGCCTGTACCACAGGATGGCGCCGGCGAGCGCGCCGAGCCCGGCAATGGCATAGAAGGTGCCGCGCCAGCCGGCGATCGTCGCGACCAGCGCGCCGAGCGGCGCACCGACGGCGACGGCAACCGTGGTGCCGCCGACGACGACGGCGATGGCGCGCGCCCGGTGATGGTCATCGACCAGCGCCACCGCCGTGCCTTGCGCGGTCGCGGCGAACAGGCCCGACGACAGCGCCATGATGATGCGTGCGATCAGCAGCACTTCGAAGGAGGAGCTCAGGGCGGCGGCGATATTGCCGATGACGAAGAACACCAGCGTCCACAAGATGACGCGGCGCCGGTCCCATTCGCCGGTCAGCGTCGCCAGGATCGGCGTGCCGACCGCATAGGCGAGCGCGAAGGCGGTGATCAGCGTGCCGGCGAGTGGAATGGAAATGCCGGCATCCCTGGCGATGTCGGGCAGAAGGCTGGAGATGACGAAGCCCTCGGTCGAGATCGTGAACGATCCGAGCGCAAGCCAGAAGAGCCGCTTGTCCATGGCAAATGTCCTTAGTTCAAAAGTTATTGAACAATTGGACATAACAGGGCATGATGTCAATGAAGCCAGGGCAAAATAGCTGAAGCCTGCTGACAGCCCTGTGTCAGCACGGATCGTAAGAGGAGAGGCAATGTGTACCGGCAGAGCGGGAGGGGTGCGTTGAAATCGGCCCGAACTGTGCTTAGGTTCGAGCCATGACGTTACCCCATCCCAATACGGACCAGATCAGCCTGCCGATCGTGCTTGGCGTGCTCGGCGATCCGACGCGGCTCGCCATCGTGCGCTATCTCGCCAGCAAGGAAGGCGTGGCGCTGAACTGCAGCCAGTTCCTCGATCTCGGCTCCAAGACCAATCTCAGCTACCACCTTGCCAAGCTGCGCGAGGCCGGCGTCACCCGCGCCGAAGTGGTCGGCACCAACCGCATGATCACGCTGCGCCGCGCCGACCTCGACGCCCGCTTCCCCGGCCTGCTCGACAGCGTCATCGCCGCGGCGGTGGACGACCCGGCACTGCCGGCGGTCGGCGGGCATGATATTGAGATGCCGGCCTAGGTCTGCAGGTTCCGAGCCAGACTTCTCTCGCCCCTAGCGCTGCCAGAAACCGATATGCGGGGCGAGAAGTTCCTCCTCCATCTCGGGGATGGGGCCGTGGACCTCGACCGGCTTCTGCCCGGAGCCGAGGACCGTGCGTGACGAGAGATTCATCGTCGGATTCTCGGCATGGTCGCCGGTCAGCGCGAGAAGCTTGGTCTCCTCGAAGCCGTAGACCAGCCGGCCGATATTCGCCCAGTAGAGCGTTCCGGTGCACATCGCACAGGGCTCGCCGGTCGAGACCAGCGTGCAGGACCACAGGAATTCCGCCGGATAGGCCTCCGCGGCACGCCGGCTAAGCTCGGTTTCGGCGTGGCGCACGGTGTTGATGTTGCCTTGCCGCATCAGGATGCGATCGTCGGGGCCGACGAGCACACAGCCGAAAGGATGGTGCCCATGCGCGGCAGCCTCGCGCGCCACGTCATTGGCGGCGCGGAGGTGGGCGTACATCTGGTCGCGGGTCATCGCCTGGTGCCCTCCGAGGCTGTCTACGCGGATATTCCACATGAACTCTGGGATGGCCCGGACGGTAGCAGATGGAGTGCTGCCGCGATAGCCATGGGTGGATTGCGCACTGTCTCCGGCGGCCTCGAAAGGCGGGGACTTGATAATGAAGTCGGGGGCTTGATAACGAAGGCGGACCGGAGCCCCCAATGGGCTGCACCAAGGGAGTCTCTCCGCATGCGCATCGCCGTCCTCGCCGACATCCATGGCAACGTCCTGGCACTCGACGCCGTGCTGGAGGACCTGGCGCGGCGCGGCGGCGCTGATCTCACCGTCAATCTCGGCGACAGCGTTTCCGGCCCGCTGTGGCCGCGCGAGACGTTTGAGCGCCTGGAAGCGCTGAAGCTGCCGACGGTGCGCGGCAACCATGACCGCCGTGTCGCGGCCGATCCCGCGGACGAGACCATGTGGGCTTCGGATGTCTATGCGCAGGAACGGCTGACCGAGGCGCAGCGTGCGGTGCTTTTCGCCCAGCCGCTGACGCTGGAGATCGCGCCCGGCATCGTCGCTTTCCATGCCCGACCCGACCACGATGAAAAATATCTGCTCGACGCGGTTGTCGATGGCCAGCTGGTGCGCGCGCCGCTGGCGGCGATCCGGCGGCGGCTGAAGGCGCTCGACCCGGCCTGCCGCGCCGCGCTGTGCGGCCACAGCCACCGCACTGAGCTGGTCCGCATCCCCGACGGCCCCGTGATCTTCAATCCGGGCAGCATAGGCTGCCCCGCCTATGACGATTCCACCCCGCCGGCGCATGTGTCCGAACAGGGTTCGCCGCATGCGCGCTACGGCATCGTCACCTTGGGTGGCGAAGGCCAGCCCGACCGTTTCGAGGCAATCGCCGTCGACTACGACCACGAGGCGGCGGCACGGCAGGCCGAACAGGCGGGACGGCCGGAATGGGCGCATGCGCTCAGAACCGGATTCATGCCAGGCTGAGCGAAGCTCATGTCAGACTGAGCGAAGCTCATGTCCAGGCTGAACGCTCTTGCCTTCCTGCCGGGCTGAAACTTGTTTCACGCCGCCCCGAAGACGCTTCACATTCGCACTGAAAAAGGCGTGAACATCTCGCTTGTAGACACGGCGCCGCGCCGTCGCTTATAAAACCGGCTTCGCGTGCGGCAGCGTTTTCGGGTTCTGGCGGTGCCTTTGGTAATGCAATTGATCGCCGACAGCCAAGTGATGAGGCGCCGCCTGCGGACAATTCTCTACGCGCTGATCGCCGGTCCGTCGTTGCTGACGGCGTTTGCGGCAGCTTTCCCCGCCCATGCCGAAGACACGCCCTTCATCTCCATCGTCAGCGGGTTGGCCCCCGACGACTTGCTCAATGTCCGCGCCAAGCCCTCGCCGATCGGCAAGACCGAGGCCCGCATCGCCAATGGTGCGAGCGTCACCAACCTCGGCTGCAACGACATTGACGGGCATCAATGGTGCAAGATTGTCTCGGACAATCCGAAAGCCACCGGCTGGACCCCGGCGCGCTACCTCGTTCCCGTCAATCCGGCGCCCGTGCCAGACACCGACCAGCCGGCGGGAGCTCAGGCCGCGACGCCTGCCGAGTCCGGCCAGCCGCCGCCCGACCTGACGGCGCGGCTCGGCGATGTGGTCCGCCCGGCCGCTCCGGAAACGCCGGCGAAATCCGCCGCCACCACCGCGATGCAGGATGCCTACGGCCTGGCACTGGTCGCGGCTGCAACCCCGTCGACCGGAGACGACCCCGCAGCGCCCGCCCAGGATGCCGCCGTCGACACGCAGACCGTCGCCGACCTGCCGCCGCAGCCCGCGGCCCTTGCCCCGGGTAGCGTGGAGGTCCCCTGCGCGCGCTATGTTGGCCAGCCGATGGAACGCTGTGCGGCGACTGTCTTGCACAAGGGCAAGGACAGGGCCGACGTGACCGTCACCTGGCCCGATGGCGGCACACGCGTCATCTCCTTCCGTGCCGGTCTGCCAGCCGCCTCGAACGGGCAAAGCGGATTCCGCTTCACCCGCGAGGGCAATCTGAGCATGATCCGCATCGGCGTCTCCGAGCGCTTCGAGATCACGGACACGGTGGCGTTTGGGGACTAGGTGTCAGGGGAGTAAGGCAGTACGGCAATAGGGCAATATGTTTTAAGGGCGCTCGAGCCCTCCCCCTACTGCCGTACTGCCCTACTGCCCAATCCCTCATTTTCGGGGTTACATCTCCCAAAACTCTTCCCTATAAGGCCCACCTAGCCTGATACCAGAATCGCGAGCACAACCGGCCGGGTCTTCCCGTCCCGGTTTTTTGTGCAAGCCGCCCGCCGAACGGACCTATGACATGCCAAGACGCACTGACATCAAGTCGATCCTGATCATCGGGGCCGGCCCCATCGTCATTGGCCAGGCCTGCGAGTTCGACTATTCCGGCACCCAGGCCTGCAAGGCGCTGAAGGAGGAGGGCTTCCGCGTCATCCTGGTCAATTCCAACCCGGCCACCATCATGACCGACCCGGAACTGGCCGACGCCACGTATATCGAGCCGATCACGCCTGAAGTCGTCGCCAAGATCATCGCCAAGGAGCGGCCCGACGCGCTGCTGCCGACCATGGGCGGCCAGACCGCGCTCAACACCGCACTGTCGCTGCGCCGCATGGGCGTGCTCGAGCGTTACAATGTCGAGATGATCGGCGCCGACGCCACGGCGATAGACAAGGCCGAGGACCGCGCGCTCTTCCGCGAGGCGATGAAGAAGATCGGCCTGGAAACGCCGAAGTCGATGCTGGCCAACGCCACCGACGTCAAGAACGCCGACCGCAAGACACACGAGGCCGAGCGCGCCGCACTCAAGGCCGAGAAGCCGGAGAACCTCGACGCCGAACTCGATGCGCTGGAAACCCGCTGGAACCTCGGCGAAGGCGACCGCAAGCAGCGCTACATCAGCCATGGCATGGCGATCGCGGCGCAAGCGCTCGACCATGTCGGCCTGCCCGCCATCATCCGCCCGTCCTTCACCATGGGCGGCACCGGCGGCGGCATCGCCTACAACAGGGCCGAATTCTACGACATCGTCCAGTCCGGCCTCGACGCCTCGCCGACCACCGAAGTGCTGATCGAGGAAAGCGTGCTCGGCTGGAAGGAGTATGAGATGGAGGTTGTCCGCGACAAGGCGGACAATTGCATCATCGTCTGCTCGATCGAGAACATCGACCCGATGGGCGTGCACACCGGCGATTCCATCACCGTCGCCCCGGCGCTGACCCTCACCGACAAAGAATACCAGATGATGCGCAACGCCTCGATCGCGGTGCTGCGCGAGATCGGCGTCGAGACCGGCGGCTCCAACGTGCAGTTCGCCGTCAATCCGGCTGATGGCCGCCTCGTCGTCATCGAGATGAACCCGCGCGTCTCGCGCTCGTCGGCCCTGGCCTCGAAGGCAACCGGCTTCCCGATCGCCAAGATCGCGGCCAAGCTTGCCGTCGGCTACACGCTGGACGAGCTGGAGAACGACATCACCGGTGGCGCCACGCCCGCCTCCTTCGAGCCGTCGATCGACTACGTCGTCACCAAGATCCCGCGTTTTGCCTTCGAGAAATTCCCCGGCGCCGAGCCGGTGCTGACCACCGCCATGAAGTCGGTTGGCGAAGTCATGGCCATCGGCCGCACCTTCCAGGAATCGCTGCAGAAGGCCTTGCGTGGCCTCGAAACCGGCCTCACCGGCCTCGACGAGATCGAAATCCCCGGCCTCGGCCACGGCACTGTCGCGGCCAACCACGCCGACGACCGCAACGCCATCCGCGCAGCGCTCGGCACGCCGACGCCGGACCGGCTGCGCATGGTGGCGCAGGCGATCCGCATGGGCACCTCGCTGGAAGACGTGCACGCAATGTGCAAGATCGACCCGTGGTTCCTCGAACAGATCGCCGGCATCCTGGCCATGGAAGCCCGCATCCGCGAGCACGGCATTCCGCAGGACGCCGTCAATCTGCGCATGCTGAAGGCCATGGGTTTCTCCGACGCCCGCCTCGCCTCGCTGACCAAAACCGACGCCGAAGTGATCGCGAAGATCCGCGACAAGCTCGACGTTCATCCCGTCTACAAGCGCATCGACACGTGCGCCGCCGAGTTCGCCTCGCCCACCGCCTACATGTACTCGACCTATGAGGTGCCGTTCGCCGGTGCGCTGGCCAACGAGGCGCAGGTCTCGTCACGCAAGAAAGTGGTCATCCTCGGCGGCGGGCCGAACCGCATCGGCCAGGGCATCGAGTTCGATTATTGCTGCTGTCATGCCGCCTTCGCGCTGCGCGACGCCGGCTATGAAGCGATCATGATCAACTGCAACCCGGAGACGGTCTCGACCGACTACGACACGTCGGACCGGCTCTATTTCGATCCGCTGACGGCGGAGGACGTGCTGGAGATCCTGCGCGCCGAACAGGCCTCGGGCGAACTCGTCGGCGTCATCGTCCAGTTCGGCGGCCAGACGCCGCTGAAGCTGGCGGATGCGCTGGAGAAGGCCGGCATCCCGATCCTCGGCACCTCGCCCGACATGATCGATCTCGCCGAAGACCGCGACCGCTTCCAGAAACTCCTGCACAGGCTCAACCTCAGCCAGCCGAAGAACGGCATCGCCTATTCGGTCGAACAGGCCCGCCTCGTCGCCGGCGAGCTCGGCTTCCCGCTGGTGGTGCGCCCGTCCTACGTGCTGGGTGGCCGCGCCATGCAGATCATCCATGACGAGAGCATGCTGCAGAGCTACCTGCTCGACACCGTGCCCGGCCTGGTGCCGGAGGACATCAAGCAGAAATACCCCAACGACAAGACCGGCCAGATCAACACGCTGCTGGGCAAGAACCCGCTTTTGTTCGACACCTATCTGTCAGGCGCCATCGAGGTCGATGTCGACTGCCTCTGCGACGGCAAGGCGACCTTCGTCTCCGGCATATTGGAGCACATCGAGGAGGCCGGCATCCATTCGGGCGACTCGGCCTGCTCGCTGCCGGTTCACTCGCTGCCCTCGGAGCTGGTCGACGAGCTGGAACGCCAGACGGCGGCCCTTGCCCGCGCGCTCAATGTCGGCGGGCTGATGAACGTGCAATACGCGATCAAGGACGGCACGGTCTATGTGCTGGAGGTCAACCCGCGCGCCTCCCGCACGGTGCCCTTCGTCGCCAAGACCATCGGCCGGCCGATCGCGAAAATCGCCGCCCGCATCATGGCCGGCGAGACGCTGGAAGACGCCTTCGCCCACTATGGCGCGATGCCTGATCCGAGGAACCCCGGCCACATCGCGGTCAAGGAAGCCGTCTTCCCCTTCGCCCGCTTCCCCGGCGTCGACATCCTGCTCGGGCCGGAAATGCGCTCGACCGGCGAGGTCATGGGCCTCGATCGCGATTTCGCGCTGGCCTTCGCCAAGAGCCAGCTCGGCGCCGGCGTCGACCTGCCGCGCTCCGGCACGCTGTTCGTCTCGGTGCGCGACGAGGACAAGAAAGGCATATTGCCAGCGGTCAAGCGCCTGGCCGGCCTCGGCTTCAAGGTGCTGGCCACCTCAGGCACGCAGCGCTTCCTCGCCGAAAACGGCGTGGTGGCCGAAAAGATCAACAAGGTGCTGGAAGGCCGCCCCCACATCGAAGACGCCATCCGCAACCGCCAGGTCCAGATCGTCTTCAACACCACGGACGGCCAGAAGGCGGTGTCGGACTCGAAATCGTTGCGCCGTGCGACACTGATGCAGAAGGTGCCGTACTACACGACGCTGTCGGGCGCGGCCGCGGTGGCGGAGGCGATTGCGGCGCTGAAGGCGGGGAGCCTGGAGGTCAGGCCGCTGCAGGAGTATTTTGCTTAAGGCGGTTAGCTAGTTTCCGATGGAGGAGACGTTAGCGCCAAGGATGCGTGCCTCCCGGTGCTTTTGCTGGGAAGGGAACGCGACCGACCTCGTTCCCTCACCGGCTGTCACATACTTTCCATTTCAGCGTTCGTCTTCTTCGCAGATTTATCTCTACATCGCCAATTGAACAAAAACGGACCGCATGGTTTATTTGACCATGACATTTGTTCGATCCGTTACCGTTGAAAATTATAAGCGCTTTGAGCGCTTTTCAGTGTCATGCCGCGAAACAAATATCCTTGTAGGCCCAAATAACGCGGGAAAATCGACTGTGTTGGACGCACTGCGGATTTTTTCGGCGGTGCATAGATATGCCAGCCGAAGCCGCCCCATCTATCGTGAACATGAGGGGTTTGGAGGGTGTGCAACATACGAGATCCCTCACACTCTAATAGGCATATCCATCGACAATGTTGTTCGCAACTACGGAGAGGAATACGCAAAGATTTCTATCGCACTGGAAAATGGCGCCACCATCCACGTCCGCTTACATCCCGAGCACACGACTATTGCATTCTTGGAGACCGATAGAAGGGTTCCTCGAAGCCCCGCTGAGTATCGAGATATTGTTCCGGTAGATTTGGTAATAGTCCCAACTCTATCCTCTCTAGAGTCTGACGAAGAATACGTTTTGGACGAAACCGTCACTCGAAACGAGAATACGAGACTAGCGAGTAGAAACTTTCGAAATATTGTTCTTAGAAAATCCGACGAAGATTTTGCGCGATTTGCGGAACTAGCAGCAAACGGGTGGCCGAACGTAGCCGTAGAGAGACCAGAGATCGTTAGGCGCGGCAAATCATACGTTACGATGACTTATACCGAGGACAGAATACCTAGAGAGGTTTACTGGTCAGGATTTGGATTCCAAGTCTGGATGCAGATGACCATGCAGTTTATGCGCGGGGATCGAAATTCGATTCTCGTTCTTGACGAGCCAGATATCTATCTTCACCCCGATTTGCAAAAGCGAATGATTCGAATGGTGAAGGACAGGTTTGGCCAAATTTTTATCGCGACCCATTCTGCCGAAATTCTTAACGAGGCGGACAGCGGGGACATACTTCTAGTAAACTCGACAAACAGGACGGCTCAGAGAGTAAATTCGGATGAGGGATATCGCCGCCTTTACTCTTATATCGGATCTTCCGAAAACGCAGAATTCGCCAGATTGGCTCGCGCTGACAGAATATTGTTTTTTGAGGGAAAAGACAAAAAACTACTAAGAAAGCTCGCTGTTAAGGCCCGGGCTGACTCCGTCTTCCAGGATCCGAAAACAATCTATTTGCAGGCCGGCGGTTTCTCGCAATGGGTTCGGGTACGTGAGGTCGATTGGGCACTTCACAATATATTTGGATTGGATGTCCGCCTTGCAGCTCTTTTCGACCGCGACTTCCGATGCGACGAGGAAATTCAAGTTTTCAAGCAGGGGCTTGCGAATGAAAACCTATGGATCGATGTCTTAGATCGAAAAGAGATCGAGAATTATGTGCTCATACTCAGGCCATTGGTCGCAGCAATTCAAACAAGATTGGAGGCGAGAAATGTTAGGATGGATGCGGCGGCCGTCGAGAAAGTAATTGTTGACTTGACAGAGCGGTTTCGCGACGAATGTCGAACACAGCATCTTGCTCACTATATAAGACATCATGGAGAAATAGACCGGCAGATCGATCTATCGACTCATATTGGTCGAGCGCACCAGAGATTTGAGGCAAGCTGGAACAATATTCAAAGCCGCTTGGAAATGATCCCAGGAAAAGATTTTATCTCTGTCCTTTCCTCTACTTTTCAGCGCGACCATGGCACCTCTATAACTACGAATCAAATACTTGACGAAATAAGAGAAGATGAGGTGCCTGCCGATCTAGTAACACGACTTGGGCAGTTAGCCCAGTTTTTTCGGCGATAGCCAAGAGATCAAAATCGCAAAATAGGGGGCATTGCACCTCAATGGAAAGCGGTTCCCTTTTCATCTACCACGCTTCCCGTCTCACGCCACCGCCACACATTCAATCTCGATATCAAACTCCATCGGCCACGACGCCACCGGCACAAATGTCCGCGATGGCGCGTTTTCGGGGAAGTACTTGGCATAGACCCGGTTGATCGCGCCGTAGAAGCCGGCATTGACGGCGTAGATGCGCACCATTACGACATTGTCCAGCGACGTGCCCGCCGCTTCCAGGCAATGTTTCAGCGCCTTCAGCGACGCTTCGGTCTGCACCTCGATGTCGCCCTTGACCAGCCTGCCGGTCGCAAGATCGAGCGGTGGCATGCCGGAGACGAAGACCAGCCCGGCGGCCTTGGTCACCAGCGACAACGGCACGCCGAGCGCGCGCACCGCCGCCGACAGCACCGGCACTTCGACGATTTCCTTGGTCATGGCGATCTCCTTGAGGTTACGACGAGAGGCGGAAAAATCACGCCACGGCCACACATTCGATCTCGATATCGAACTCCATCGGCCATGACGCCACCGGCACGAAACTGCGCGCAGGCGGGTTGGTGAGGAAATACTTGGCGTAGACGCGGTTGATGGCGTTGTAGAAGCCAGAATTGACGGCGTAGATGCGCACCATCACCACGTTTTCGAGCGAGGTGCCGGCCGCTTCCAGGCAATGTTTCAGCGCCTTCAGCGACGCCTCGGTCTGCGTTTCGATATCGCCGCGCACCATCTCGCCGGTCACCATGTCCACCGGCGGCGTCGCCGAGATGAACACGAAGCCATTGGCCTTCACCGCCGTCGAACAGGGCAGACCGAGTGAGCGCACCTTGTCCGACATGACCGGTACTTCGATGACTTGTTTTTTCATGGTGATGCTCCCTGGGTTGGCCGGGAGCTTATCCTGCCGGCCGCCGAACGCCAGCGGAGAGGCATGGTCCAGCGGCTATCGCCCCGGCAAATCGGATAGGGCGCTCCCCCTCTCCGTCCGCTTCGCGGCCACCTCTCCCCCACTTTGTGGGGGCGAGGAACCCAGACTTTTCAACGAAGGCCGAGGCCTCCGAGATTGGCGTTTCCTCGCCCCCATGAAATGGGGGGAGGTGGCCCGGCGAAGCCGGGACGGAGCGGGGGCTGGCGCCGCCCTGGGCGATTGGCTTCACCCCTGCCCCGGATAGGGCGTGCCGTCCTTATGCAAAAACCGTCCATCCGAACTCGGGCTCATCATGTCGATGTCGGAGCACCTGATGACATCGTCGCGATTGCGCGAGCCGACCTCGAGGTAGCGCGCCGTGACCGACGACCGGTTGATCATGTGATGGCCATTGCCGCTGTTCTTGGCGAAGGTGGCGCAGTCGCCTGCCTTGAGCAGTGTCTCGCCGCCATCCTCGACCAGCGTCAACTCGCCTTCCAGCACATAGACGAGCTCATCCTCATGGCTGTGCCAGTGGCGCTGGCTCGACCAGCCGCCGGGCGGGAGCGTCATCAGGTTGACGCCGAAATCGGTGAGGCCGCCGGCGTCACCCAGGCGCTGGCGGGTGCGGGTGGCGCAAGGGGCATCGAAGGGCGCGGGGTAGCCGGAGCCTTTGCGGATGGGGACGGATGCGGGGTCGATCTTGGGCATGGGTGCTCCATGGGCGGAGGGGAAAGTCTATGGCACTGCGGGCGCCGGCACAGAGCCACTTTGCGGCAGCGGGTTTGCCAGGCTATTGCAGTCGTCGGAGATTCGCCGAAGCGCCCCCAGCTTCGTCGTCCTAGGGCGTAGCAGCCGCGGAGCGGCGTCGCGGAGACCCTGGGATCCATGCCGCGACATCAACGAGAGGCACAGCGGCGCAGAATTCTGCACCGCTGCAACGCTTTGAAGTCGCGGCATGGATCCCTTGGGCTGCGGAGCAGCTCAGGGGTCTACGCCGCGTCGCTACGCTCCTTGCTCCGCCCGTGGATGACGAAGTTAACGGCGGCTCCAATGTCCAGGATGCCGTCTGGCCGCCCCCCGATGGCCCAACCCGCGCCCCCCTAATGCACCGCCGCCAGATCCCGGACATGCATCTCGTGCATCTTCAGCGTCTTCAGCGTCTTCTTGGCGAACTCCTTCAGCGCCGGGTCGTCACCGGAATGGGCGTAGGTGGAAAACATCGCCACCGCCTGCTTGTGCGCCTGCGTCTGCAAGGTGATGTATTTGGCCTGGAAGGCGTCGCCGTCCAGCGCCTTGAGCTGGTCGAGCATCGCCTGGTCGTTCGGCAGCAGCGGCGGACCTTCGGGCGTGAAGGAAGCCGTGGTCTGGCTCTTTTCCAGCGCGGCCTTGAAATCCTGGCCGGCCTTGGTGTGGTCCTTGACCATCAGCGCGGCGAAATCCTTCACATCGGCCGCTACACCCTTCGTCTCGGCGAGCTTGCTGCTCTCGATCTCGAAGTGGTTGGCGCTGACCAGCGTCCTGGTGAAGGTGTCGGTGTCGATCTTGTTCTCAGAAACAGGCGGCACGTCGCTGGACGGCTGTTGGGAAAAGGCTGAAGGCGTTCCGGCTAGAAGGGCGAGCATGGCGGTGGCGAGATGCGGTTTCATCGAAACGCTCCGTGAGAGGTGTCCTTGAAGGCCCAACGCGGCAGAGGGCGGTGAGGTTGCCGACGCGCCCCTTCTCCCGTCCGGGGAGGGATGAAATGCAGCCTCACGATTGCAGCGTGACTGCTCCTCTATGGGCGACGGGGCCCCAGCAGGAACGCCGTCATCGTTGCGCTCACGCACGCCACCGCCAACAACGCTACGACCCCCGAAGCGCCGGTCCTGCGGCGAATTGAAACGAGGTTTTCTGAAACGGGAGCATTCTGAACCAGCCCGTACAAGTCCGACCTGCTGCCATGCCGAAGGGAAAAGGCGCGGGTCAACTCCGCACCGAGTAGAAAGATTTGCGATGAATAGTAGACCCAGAGCAGTATGACGAGCAGTCCTCCGGCCGCGCCATATGAGGAAGCGATTGCACTTGTACCGATATACCAACCGATAAGCGACTTCCCCAATGTGAACAGAGCGGCGGTCACGACAGCACCGACCCAGACATCCCGCCATTCCAGGGCACGGTCCGGCAGGACTTTGTAGATCGCGGCAAACATCACGGTGATCAGGGAAAAGGATATCAGGGTGTTGATCGCGCTCAGAACAAATTCGCCGAACGGCAATTGAGCGCTGATCACGTCACCCAAGGCCGAGATCGCCGCGCTCGCCACCAAAGAGACCAGCAACATAAAGCCGAGGGCGGCGACCAGACCAAGACTTGCCGCACGGGCGCGCAACAGCCGCGACAGCGAACTCCCTTTCGCTTCAACCTTCCATATTGCATTCAGGGCCTGCTGCATCTCGCCAAACACCGCCGAGGCGGTGACGAGCAAAGTGGCCGTGCCGATGATTGCCGCCAAGGTCCCCGATGATTTACTGGATGCCCCTTCGAGCGCGGTTTGAAGGAGCGCAGCACTTTCTGAACCCATCAGCCCCGAGATCTGAGCTGACAAAGCCAACTGCGCCGCGTCATGCCCAAACGCAATGCCTGCTATCGCGACAACAATTATCAGAACCGGGGCCAGCGACGTGGCGGCATAAAAGGCCATCGCCGCGCCATGACTAAGGGCATTGTCGTTGACAAAGCCAACCACGCTTTCTCGCACCAAGTCCCATACGTTTCTAACTGTGAGTCGCACTTCGAATCCGTGAAGGGGGTCGCAAACCGTCTCCTATCAATGCAGCGCATCTTCCGATGTTCCGGCCGACTTGAGCGAGAGCTTCACCAGCGATGTGAAGCGCACGATCAATGGTGCGGAAACGGTGCGCAAGGCGAGCAAAACCACTGCGAACTGAAGCGCAAAGGCTGAACGCGGATGCCTAATGGCAACACCCCTCGCCATACTGCAGCTGCTCCCTCCAATCCGGCCTGCCCTCCGGCGTGAAATCCATAAGATTCCACAGGATCTCGCAGGTGCCGATGGCGCGCGGGTCCTGGCCGGGTTCGGGTGGCGCGAAGCCAAGCTCCGACGACCAGAAATGCCTGATACCGTCACTATCGCGGTGGAACACCGACAGCAGCGGCATCTGCGCGCCGTCGGCATCCTCGGCATTGTAGTCGCGCTTGAAACTGTTGGCGGCCGACGACAGCAGCCGCATGTTCTTCCAACCGCGATCCCGGCCGAGCGTGACCAGATTTTCCAGCGCGGTTTTCGCCACCACGGCGAAATTGAAGCCGGCGGCTTCGAGATGGCCGACGGCGCCGTCGAACTGGTCGAGCAGCGCCGTGCAGGACGGGCATGGCTGGTCCGGTCGGGCGAGCCTGGCCGTGCCGCCGCTCACCGCGACATCGCGCGTTTCCTGGGGATGGCGCGGAAACATCATCTGGTAGAGGACGAGACTATCCTTGCCCGGCGCGAACAGCTCCGACAGTTTTGTCTTCGCCGGCTTGCCGTCGGCATCGAGCGCATCGAAGACATAATCCTGGCGGATCAGCCCGCCCGGCGGCAAAGCGCGCCGCGCCTCGGCCACGGCTTCCATGGCGCGGCGCAGCTCGATTTCCTTCTTCAAGAGCTTTTCGCGGGCGGTGCGGTATTTGGCGGATTCGTTGGGAAAGGTGATCATGATCGGCTCCCTTAAGTCGTCGCCGGCGTCCCGGCGCTGTTGCTCTGCGACCCAAGGACGTTTGGCGAAGACCGGTTCCCGACATTTTTTGCGGATGCCACACAGCGATTGTTGCGGGGAACCTCTCCGGCTTTCCAGCATTCTCACCACGGGTTAAAGCCAGTGGTGGGTCCGGGGGACAAAATGCACGATGACGAGATCGACCTGCGCTGCCCGCAAGTGGTGGCCGACAATGCCGCCAAGGGCTTGCGGCTGCGCAAGCAATTCGGCCGTGGCGGTACCGAGATCGGTGTGGCGCGCGCGACGGAACTGATGAACCGCGAGAAGCTCGCACCGTCCACCATCCGCCGCATGGTCAGCTATTTTGCCCGTCACGAGGTCGACAAGCGCGGCAAGAATTACGGCAATGAGGCAAACCCATCGGCCGGCCACATCGCCTGGCTGCTTTGGGGCGGCGATGAAGGCCGCGCTTGGGCGCTGGAGCTCAAAAAGAAGATCGGCAATGCGCCGGATATTTAGTCAGGAGTACCAGTCCACCTCGAACATCCCCAGCCGCTCGTAGAGCCTGACGGCGGCGGCATTTTCGACCGTGTTGGTCTTGAGGTCGACATGGGCCGCGCCGCGGTCGCGAAAGGTGGCGAAGGCTTGCCACATCAGCGCTTCGCCGATGCCCTTGCCGCGCGCCTCGGGATGAACGGCGAGATCCTTGACGAAAGCTCTTGTCCAGCACAGCGCCGCGGCCGCCAGCCGGCCCTTGGCGTCGATGACGAGGAAGCACAGCGCCGGGTCGAATTCCGGGTCGCCTGAGATGCGCGGCCACCACTCGTCGAACGGGCCGTCTGTGCCGTCGTCGAACACCTCGCTCAGCAGCGCATGCAGAGGCGGCGCATCACCTGGCTCGAAGCAGCGCATGGCAAAGCCATTCGGCCAGTGCGGTGCAACGAGTGTCTCGTCGAGGACTTTGCGCAGCCGGATGTCGTTCGGGGCCGGCGGGCGCGGTTCGGGCATTGCGCTCAGGCGTCGGGCTGCAGGCGATGCCGCTTGCGGTCGACACCCAGCCCGGTCGCCTCGAGCAGGCCCTTGCGCTTGGCGTCGAAGTAATAGCCGGTCTGGTAGAGCCAGTCGGCCTTCTTGGCGTTGCCGTCCGCCACCAGCCAGGCGCCACGCAGATATTTGACCGCATATTTCAAATTGGTCTCGGCATCGAACAGACCCTTGGCCGGCCCGTCATAGCCCATGCCGCGCGCCGTCGCGTGCTTGATCTGCATCAGCCCCCAATGGCCGTTATTGTAGGCCTTGGGGTTGAAGGTGCTTTCGCGGTTGACGACATGGCGCACCAGATCCACCGGCACCTGGTAGAGGGCGGCATATTTGACGATCAGCCGGTCGACGTCACCGCGCATGCCTGTGTGTTCTTCCGGAGCGGCAGGGCTGAGCGGCGCGGACGGGAACTGCACCAGGGCAGCCGGGTTCTGCGGCACCACATAGGCCACCTGCTGCACGCCAGGCAGTTTCTGGCCGCTGCCGGCGACCGCCGGCACGACGAGGCCGGCTGTCGTATAGGTCTCGGCGGACTTGATCAGGGGCTGAGCTGCCTTCACCGGCTGGCCTGCCTTGGAGGGCGCCGGCGCCTGCCAGGCACTGGGGCTGGCGATCATGATGGCGGGCACGGCCGGGGCCGCGGGCGTTGCTCCGGCAAAGGCGGCGGTCGCGGCAGCCGGCTGGCTGGCTGGCGCGACTGCTGCCTCACCTTCCGAAATGACGGCGCCAGGTGCGAGTTCGGGGGTCTGGACGGGTGCGATGCCCGAGGATTGCGGCAGCACCGAAACCGTCTCCGGCAGCGGTATGGTGAAGCCGGCATCGCTGCCGGCAACGGTCGCGGTTTCGGTCAGCGACGGCGCGGCCTTCATCTGCGAGGTCGAGGTGCAGCCACTCATGCCGGCCGCCGCCACGATCACGCCGATCGCGATAAGGGTTTGTTTTGCTGGCAAGCCGCGTTCGGGTCCGGTTCATCGGGGTGTTAAGAAATCCCTTACACCAGCGATTCCAGGGTAGCAATCGGGGCCATCTGGTGGTTTTCGGGTGGCAGGACTCGGGCCGAACTGCCATATTGTTCCTGATATGTACCAGACGGAATCCCGGATTCCGCCGCTTTGCGGAAAGGAGCGCATCATGGAAACGATATCGTCGATCACAGCCGGCCACGCAGTGTTAGAAACAGTGATCGGTTTCATGGGCATTGCCTGGAGCGAAAAGGGCCTGATCCGGCTCTGCCTGCCCGAACGCAGCCGTGAATCAGTGGAGCGGCGGCTGATGCGCCATGCCGGCGTTTCCGCCGACACCAAGCAGCCGCAATGGGTGGTCGACCTCATCGCCTCGATCAAGGCTTACGCCGCGGGCGAGGATGTCGATTTCTCCGACGTGCCGGTCGATCTCGACGGCATCGACGACTTCCGCCTCGCCATCTACGACGCGGCACGCAAATTGAGCTACGGCGAGACAACCACCTATGGCGAACTCGCCAAGCGCGCCGGCCATGCCGGCCTGCCGCGCGAAACCGGTGCGGCGCTCGGCGCCAATCCGGTGCCGCTGGTCATACCCTGCCACCGCATCCTGGCGGCCGGCGGCAAGATCGGCGGCTTCTCCGCGCCCGGCGGCTCCGTCACCAAGGAGAAGATGCTGGCCATGGAAGGCGTGCGCGTCGGCCCACCGCCGCCGGCGCAGGTTTCGTTCGGGTTCTGAACCGCCGGCGCGGACGGCGTCTAGTTGTTGTGGAAGAACCGCCGGCGGAAATGCCGGTCATTGTCCGGCCGCTTGCAGTTGTAGACCGGGCAGGACTTGGTGTCGGCGCTCGGCACATAGGCGCGCGTCCTCACCTCGCCCATGGTGCAGAATTGCTGGCTCTGCACATAGCGGTCGTAGAGCGGCAGGCCGGGCACGCGCTTCGACTGGTAGCGCAGGATGACCGCGCCCTGCCTGGCGATCGTCGACTGCACCTTGCCGCAGCTCATATGCGTCGGGTCGTAGCGCGAGATCGCCTGCGCCTCGGCGGCCACCAGCGTCAGGCAGGCGGCAAGCACAATGGTTTTCATGATCTCCTCCCCTGCGGACCGAAGGGCCTCGGCCTCCGACCCCGTTGCGAGGCTTTTACCAGATTGGGGCAATCATTGGGCAACCCTTTTGATCACGGCTTTTTTACGCAGTCTTGTTTTTGGAACGAAAGCAGCCTATATCAGCCCCATTGATATTTCGGCCGATCGATCCGGGCCTCGCGATCTTCGCGTTTGCTGACGTCTATCTCCAAAATCTCGATGCACACCGGCTGGACTTTGTCTGGTCAAACTAAAGCAAATGTTGAAGGACTATCTAAAATGGCAACTGGAACGGTCAAGTGGTTCAACGCCACCAAGGGCTTCGGTTTCATCCAGCCTGACGCCGGCGGCGCGGACGTATTCGTCCACATCTCGGCTGTCGAGCGCGCTGGACTGTCGACCCTGGTCGAAGGCCAGAAGATCAACTTCGAGATCGAGCAGGACCGCCGCACTGGCAAGTCGTCCGCTGGGTCTCTGAGCAAGGCAGCCTGATTTTGCGAATGGCGCGCGCCGGGCGAGAGCCCGGGGCGCGCGGCAAGTCACGGATGTACTGACGGTCGCGCGAGAAGCGCGCCCGGAGCGGAAAGACCCGAAACGCTGGATCAGCAGATAGCTGCCGGCCCGGACCGGACGCTCCCGATCAGGCTACCGAGGATGGGAAGGCGGGATTTATCCCGCCTTTTTGTTTGTCTAGGGTTGAGCCATTTCGCCTCGCAACGCCGATCATGTTATTTTCAATGCATGACCAAGCTCGAACAGATCGAGAGATCCATCGCAGCTCTGAGCACCAAAGAACTAAAGGCCTTTGCCAAATGGTTCGAGGCGTTCCAGGCTGACGTATGGGACAAGCAGATTGAGGCCGATGCAAAGGCAGGTCGACTGGACGGGTTTGCCGAAAAGGCGTTGGCCGAGGTTCGAGCCGGAAACTGTCGACGTCTCTAGCCGCGGCGCCGAGACCTTTTCAAAAATTCGCTCTGGCGAGTCAGATAGCGTGGTTTTCGAGAACCGGAGCGGAGCGTACATTTAAGTACGTGAGCACCGGAAGCGCAGAAAATCGCGCTAGGTGGCCGCCAGAGTAGAATTATTGAGAAGGTCTCAACCCACCCACCCGATCGGCACATGCCCCGGATCCGCCTCGACGCGGCCAAGCCAGGCCACGACAGCCGGATAGGCGTCGAGCTGGAACCCGCCCTGTTCGGCCGTATGCGTGTAGGCATAGAGCGCGATGTCGGCGACGCTGAAGGCGTTGCCGGCGAAGAAAGCGTCGTTCTCCAGATATCTGTTCATCACGCCGAGCGCCTTGTGGCCGCGCTCCAGCGTCATCGCCAGCCGCTCGGGCGTGGCGTCCCTGGCGCGTTCGGGAAAGGTCAGCAGCGCCTTGCGCACGGCGATATAGGGCTCGTGGCTGTACTGCTCGAAGAACAGCCATTGATAGGCGAGCCCGCGTTCATACTTGTCCGCCGGCAGGAAGCGCGTGCCTTCGGCGAGATAGAGCAGGATGGCGTTGGATTCGGCCAGCCGGCGGCCGTCGTCGAGTTCGAGCAGCGGCACCATGGCGTTCGGGTTCTTGGCGACAAAGTCGGCTTTTCGCGTGTCGCCGGTATGCGAACTCACCTCGATCGTGGTGAAGGCGAGGCCAAGCTTGGCCATCAGCAGGCGCGGCTTGTAGCAATTGCCGCTGTCGATCATGCTGTAGAGTATCATGGGCGGTCCCCGGAGCGCTGCCTTGCACAGGCGATTATCGCAGCAGCCGTGCCCCCAACCATTGATTTGTTTTGGCGCGACCATCAGCGGCGCTGATATGTGACAGCGCTCGCTCAAGGGCATGTCGAGATTCAGGTCAGGCCGGCATCACCTGAAATATCGGCATGTCCTAGCCGAACAGCGGCACGACCTTGTTGTCCCGGCCCAGCAGCGCATCGACTGACAGCGGCTCTTCGTTGAAGATAGTGCCGGCCAGCGCCGGCCGGGCGAGAAGAAAGCCCTGCAGCAGGTCGACGCCACCGTCGAGGGCGACGCGCAGATGGACGGGTTGCTCGATGCCTTCGACCAGCACCCTGGCACCGCGGTCGTGCAGGCTGGAGACCAGCGGGCGGAAGAAGCGTTCGGCGGCGGCGTGGCGGCAGAACTCCCCGAACCAGCCGCCATCTATCTTGACGATATCCGGCTGAAGCAGGCTTACCCGTTCCACGGTCGAATGACCGGTGCCGAAATCGTCGATGGCGATGCGGATGCCGTCGCGCCGCATCTCGCGCACCAGCCGTGCGAGAAGCGCGTCGTCCGCCGCCTGTTCGGTGATTTCGCAGACCAGCATGCCCGGGGCGAGGCCGAGCTCGCCGAGATGCCGGCTCATCAGCCGGATTTCGGCCAGCGCCCGCCCGGCATGATCGTTGACCATCGGATTGTAGTTGAAGAACAGGTCGAGCCCGTCGACGCCGATATTGTGGAAATTCCTTAAGTGCAGCATCCGGCACATGGTCTCGACAAACAGCCGGTCCGGCGCGGCGACACTTTCAAAGAACGCCCGCGCCGACCCTGCCCGGCCGGCACGGTGCGGTTCGATCAGCCCCTCGACCGCCACCGCGTGCAGCGAACGCCCAAGCAGCGCGAAGATCGGCTGGTAGGCGCTGCGCAGGCGGAAATCGCCATAGACGCCGTATTCGATACCGATTTCATCGGCGAAGATCGCGTCGCCGACAGTGCGCCGCCGCTCGAGCCTCATGGCACGACCCTGCGCCCAAAGGCTTTTGCCGGCCGCCCTGTACGCGGCGCGACGGCAGGGGCAGTGGACGCATCACTTGCAGTGGCAACCGGGTCCGGACTGCTTTTGCCGAAAACGCGGAAGCTGGTCGGCGCCAGTTCCGGCCGCGCCAGCACGAAGCCCTGGACCATCGAAGCGCCGGACTTCTCGGCGAGCTCCAGTTGCCATCCCTCCTCGATGCCCTCGAACACCGTGCGGATGCCCTGGTCCTCGAAGCTTCTCACCATGGTGGTCAATAGCGCGAAGCCGGCGCCGGACTCCATAAGCTGCGTGATCCAGGTGGCGTCGAACTTGACGATGTCTGGCTTCAACTCCTTGATGCGGTTGATGTCGGAATCGTCGGAGCCATAGTCATCCACCGCGATGCGGAAGCCGTTGGCCCTGAGTGCGGCGACGAAGCCATGCAGGGCCTCCTGCGATGCCGATCTCTGCTCCGTCACCTCGCAGACGACACGGCCCGGGTCGATACCGGCCTCGTGCAGCACCAGCCGCATTTCGCGCAAGGCATTGTCGGCGATCGACCGCTCGGTGAACACCGACGGGTCGAAATTGACGAAGATCGACGCCTCCTGCGGCAGGCAGGCGCCGGCATTGAGCAGATGCAATGTCCTGGTCAGTGCCTCGACATGCAGGCGGTCGGCGGCCGGACAGGTCGAGAAGAAGGCCATGGGCGATTGCGCCTCGCCGTCGCGAAACGGTCGGATCAGCCCTTCGAAGGCGGCAACCGACAGTTTGCCCTCCTTGAAGGCGAAGATCGGCTGGAAGGCACTTTGCAGCGTGTAGATGCCCCAGACACCTGACGAGGTGCCGTCATCATGACGGATGATGTGGGCAAGCCCGATGCTGCGTGACAAGGGTCCCTCGCTCCGCGAAATGGCGGAATGGATTGCGATCCTGCCACTCAAGCCCTTACCGCCCGTTAATGAATTTTTTGTTGCCGCCCGCAGGGTACAATCACGGCTCGTTGAGGCCTGGATCAGCCGACAATGCTTGCACTGGGCGAAATCATGCGACATGAGAAGCGCCGCGGCCGCTCCTGGCCGCGCCGATCTTCTCAAGGAGAGACAGAGGTCATGGCCTTTCTTGCCGACACCCTTTCCCGCGTAAAGCCTTCCGCCACCATCGCGGTGACGCAGAAAGCGCGCGAGCTGAAAAATGCCGGCCGTGACATTATCGGCCTCGGCGCCGGTGAACCGGATTTCGACACGCCCGACAACATCAAGAATGCTGCGATCGAAGCGATCCGGCGCGGCGAGACCAAGTACCCGCCGGTCTCGGGCATCGTGCCGCTGCGCGAGGCGATCGCGAAAAAGTTCAAGCGCGAGAACAATCTCGACTATAAGCCTGAGCAGACCATTGTCGGCACCGGCGGCAAGCAGATCTTGTTCAACGCCTTCATGGCGACGCTGAACCCCGGCGACGAGGTCATCATCCCCCGCCCCTACTGGGTCAGCTATCCCGAAATGGTGGCGATCTGCGGCGGCACGTCGGTGTTCGCCGACACCTCGATCGACAATGGCTTCAAGCTGACGGCCGAAGTGCTGGAAAAGGCGATCACGCCGAAGACCAAATGGCTGCTGATGAACTCGCCGTCGAACCCATCGGGTGCGGCCTACACGCAAGCCGAGCTGCGCGCGCTGGCCGACGTCCTGCTCAAGCATCCGCATGTCTGGACGCTGACCGACGACATGTACGAGCACCTGACCTATGGCGACTTCGTCTTCAAGACCATCGCCGAGGTCGAGCCGAAACTCTATGAGCGCACGCTGACCATGAACGGCGTGTCGAAGGCCTATGCCATGACCGGCTGGCGCATCGGCTATGCCGCCGGCCCAGTCCAGCTGATCAAGGCGATGGACATGATCCAGGGCCAGCAGACCTCCGGCGCCTGCACCATCGCGCAATGGGCTTCCGTCGAGGCGCTCAACGGCCCGCAGGACTTCATCGCCAAGAACAAGGCGATCTTCCAGGGCCGACGCGACCTTGTCGTGTCGATGCTCAACCAGGCGCGCGGCATTACGTGCCCGTCGCCGGAAGGCGCCTTCTATGTCTATCCATCCTGCGCCCAGTTGATCGGCAAGAAGACCAAGGCCGGCAAGGTGATCGACACCGACGAGGCCTTCTGCTCGGAATTGCTCGAGGCGGAAGGCGTGGCGGTGGTGTTCGGCTCGGCCTTCGGCCTCGGCCCCAACTTCCGCATCTCCTACGCCACCTCGGACGCGCTGCTGGAGGAAGCCTGCACGCGCATCCAGCGTTTTACGGCATCGCTGACCTGATCGGATCGATCTGAAGACAGAAAGAACCCGGCGCCATCATCGCCGGGTTTTTGTTGGAGGCCCCTCACGCCTGCTGCTTGGCCTGCCTGGCCGAACGCGCTTCGGCCGGCGCGAGAACCACGATCAGCAAAGCCGCGGTGAGGAACGCGGCAATCGCCGCTGTCAGCATGGCGGCGTGGAAGCCGCCGGCATAGGCGCTGGCGAAGAGCTGGTGCACGCCCCCCTCGCCGATTGCCGCATCGGTTGTGAAATCATGCCGTGAGATGGCAGCATGAGCCACGGCTTCGGCATTGGGCACATTGGCATCATCGAGATATCCGGTCAGCAGGCTGGTCGCCCGCATGCTCATCAAGGCACCGAGCAAGGCGATCCCGATGGCCAGTCCGCTCTGGCGGGTGGCGTTGATGACCGCCGACACCATGCCCGAGCGTTCGCGCGGCGCGTAGGACATGGCGGCGGCACTGCCGGTCGGGATCGCCAGCGAGTTGCCGAGACCGCTGATGGCGAACAGGGCGCACAGCACTGCGTATGGCGTCGACGGCCCGGCCCAGCACATGCCGAGCATCGAAAGCCCGATCAGCACATAGCCCGCCGTCATCAGGAGCGAATGCCCATAGCGGGCGCTCAGCCGGCCGATCCACGGCGACACCACGATCTGGACAAGGAAGGCCGGCGCCATGCGCAGGCCGGTCTGCGTCGGCGACCAGCCCTGCACCTGCTGCAGGAACATCGAGAAGAAGAAGACGCTGCTGTAGGAGGTGAAGCCGAGCGCGAACGAGGCGACATTGGCGACGGCAAAGCGCACGTCGCGGAACAGGCCGAGCGGCAGCATGGGCCGTGGCGTGCGCGACTCGAAGCCCAGGAAGATCGCCAGGCCAACGACACCGGCAATGATGGCCGTGATGGTCCAGGCATCGCCCCAGCCGCTCTCGCCGGCCGAGATCAGGCCGAAGGTCAGCGCGCCGAGCCACAGGATCGAGAGCGCCAGGCCGACAAGATCGAGATGGGCATGTTCGGGATGCGCCGTCTCCTCGATCGAAGCAGCACCGAGCGCAATGGTGAAAAGGCCGAGCGGCAAATTGATCAGGAAGATGCTCTGCCAGCCGACCGTTTGCACCAATATGCCGCCCAGCACCGGGCCGACGACCAGCGAAACGGCGGCGAACGAGGCCCAGCCGCCGATGACGCCGGCCCGCTCGCGCGGATCGGGGAAGGCCTGCGTCAGGATCGACAGCGCACCCGGAATGAGCAGCGACCCGGCAATGCCTTGCACCACCCGGCCGGCGAGTAGCGCCGGCAAATTGGGTGCGACGGCGCAGATCAGCGAACCGGCAACGAAGATGCCGACACCGGCTAGCCATGAGCGCTTGCGGCCATAGCGGTCACCGATCAGCCCCGACGACAGCATGAAGGCCGACAGGCAGAGCGTATAGGCATCGACCACCCATTGCATACCGCCGAAATCGGTGTGCAACGCCTGCTGGATGGTCGGCAGCGCGACATTGACGATACTGACGTCGAGCAGAGCGACGAACGAGCCGAGATAGACGGCGGCGACCAGCGGCAGGCGGTTCTTTGGCATGATGATTTCTGCAGGCGGCTAGGCTCAACTGCCATACTGTTCGCCGGAAACCGCTTCCAGCCAGTCGGCATGGACGCCGTCGAGCGCTTCCTGCATGGCGATATGCGTCATCGCGGATTTCGGCCCGGCACCATGCCAGTGCTTCTCGCCGGGCGCGAACCAGATCACGTCGCCGGCCCTGATCTGCTGGATTGGGCCGTCCCATGTCTGGGCAAGCCCGGAGCCCGAGGTGACATAGAGCGTCTGGCCGAGCGGATGCGTGTGCCAGTTGGTGCGCGCGCCCGGCTCGAAGCTGACCAGTGTCGCTCTCAGCCGCGCCGGCGCCTCCGCCTCGATGATCGGCGTCTGCAGGACCCGGCCGGTGAAGTATTTTTCCGGCGCTATGATGGTCGGCACGCTGCCGCAAGCAATGATCTTCATCGTCTGACCCTGAAACTGGTGGTGAAGGCCCCTCGTCGAGGCAAAATGCATTCTCGGCCGATATCATGTCAGGCGCAACCGACGGTTTGCGATGCCTGGGCGAAGAAGCGGTTTTTTCTCCTTAACCATGAACCTTTCCCGCATGGCGGCACAGCGCGAATTCAATGTCTTTTTAACGGCTCACCACTAGCCGTGAGCCTGCATTGCGGGGGCTGGCGGATGAGCATACTGGCGACGATCAAGGATCATAGCGGCCGGATCTATCGCGGCATCCAGGCCCTGCTTCTACTCAGCATCGGCGCGGCCGCACTCGGCGCCTTGGACATCTCGCGGAACCTGCCCTCGGACGGCGCCTTTGCCATCTCGATCCTGGCCACTGGTCTCGCCTTGCTGGCATTGATGTACATGCGCAGCAGCATCGTCCATCGCTTGCATTCGGCGGCGGCGGCCGAGGCCGAGAAACATCATTTCCTGACCAGGGACGTCATGACCGGGGCGATGACAAGGCGCTATTTCCTCGAAGCGCTGCGCGACAGCCTGGGCACCATGCGCGACCGGCGCGAGGCGACATTGCTGTTGATCGACGTCGATCACTTCAAGCAGCTCAACGACACGTTCGGGCACCAGTTCGGCGACCTCGCTCTGGTGCATCTGGTCAAGACATCGGAACGCATCTTTGCCGGCGGCATGGTCGGGCGGCTGGGCGGCGACGAATTCGGCGTCATCATTCCACACAGCGACCTCGCCGCCATCAACAAGGACATCAGGCAATTGCTCGACACAATGCGGGCTGGCAAATCGCATGAAGGCAAGACCATTCCGCTCTCCATCTCGGTCGGCGTGGCGCTGGCGCCGGCGCATGCCTCCAACACGGCGGAACTGATGCTGGTTGCCGACCTGGCGCTCTATGAAAGCAAGGCGGCGGGCCGGGGCCGCGTCACCGTGTTCGACGAGGAGATGCTGTCCGACAAGCGCTACCGGCGCCTGGTCGAGCGGGAGTTGCGCGCGGCGGTCTATCTCGGCGAGCTCGAACTGCACTACCAGCCGATCGTTAACCCGGACGGGTCGGCCTGTGCGTTCGAAGGGCTGATCCGCTGGCGTCATCCGGTTCGTGGGCTGATCTCGCCGGCCGAGTTCATCCCCATCGCCGAACGCTCGACGCTGATCGACATGCTCGGCGAATGGGTGTTCAAACGAGCTTGCGCCGATATCGGCCATTTCCCCGGGCGCCGCATCTCGATCAACGTCTCCGGCGAGCAGCTCAAGCGCGACGAGATCGTCACCATGTGCGACCGCGTGCTGAGGGAAACCGGCCGTTCGGCAGCACAGTTCATCATCGAGATCACCGAGACGGTGGCGACCGCCGCCACGCCGGAAATCCTGCGGCGCCTCGAAGCGTTGCGCGGCCTCGGCTTCCACATCGCGCTCGACGATTTCGGCACCGGCCATTGCGGCTTCAACTATCTGAAAACTCTGCCCATCGACAGCATCAAGATCGACCGTTCCTACATACGCAGCCTCGCCCATGACCAAGTGGCGCAGATCTTCGTTTCGGCACTGGCGCAGATCGCCCGCATCCAGGACGTCACCATCGTGGCGGAAGGCGTCGAGACGCAGGAAGAATTCGCGCTGGCCAAGGCCGCCGGCTGCAACCGCTTTCAGGGCTATTTCTTCGGCAAGCCGGCGCCGCGCGACAAGGTCGCCCCCTTGCGCGCGATCAATGCCGAACCCATGGCGCTGAGCGCCTGAGGCCGCCGCACGGCAGCGGATTTCTATTTTCCTTGCCCTGCCGGCAAACAAGTGGGACGATGCATCAGGGCAGGTGGCGACATGAAAAAGAACCCCGCCCGCGACGGTCGAACAGGCCGGCCGCCGCTCAGGACCGATTGACCACGCCTGAACCATGCAAGCCAGTCGGTCCCTAGGGAAACGCCTGAGTGGAGGTCAGCCATGGGTACTCGCGCCGGAGGACGACGCACGGGACCGAAATGCATTGCCATAGTCGGTCCCTTTGCAAGCGGTAAGACGACACTTCTCGAAGCCATATTGGCCCGTACGGGCGCCATCCCCCGACAAAATCCCGTTTCATCAGGCAACACCGTCTCGGATCATTCGCCGGAAGCGCGCGCCCACGCCATGAGCGTCGAGGCGACCATCGCCACCACCGATTTCATGGGCGAGCAGATCACCTTTGTCGATTGTCCCGGCTCGATCGAATTCTCCTTTGAGGCCGAACCGGTGCTGGCCGCCTGCGATCTCGCGGTGGTCGTCGCCGAGGCCGATGAAAAGAAGATCCCTGCTTTGCAGCTCATCATGCGCAAGCTCGACGATCTCGGCGTGCCGCGCATCCTGTTCCTCAACAAGGTCGACAAGGCGATTGCAGGCGTGCGCGACACGCTGAAGATGCTGCAGCCGGCAAGCTCGGTGCCGCTCCTGTTGCGCCAGATTCCGCTGCGCAAGGACGGCGTCGTCATCGGCTCGATCGATCTGGCGCTGGAGCGCGCCTACATCTACCGCGAATATGCCGAAAGCGAAGTGGCTGAAATACCCGGCGACGACAAGGCGCGCGAACTGGAAGCGCGCTTCTCCATGCTGGAAACCCTGGCCGACCATGACGACCAGTTGATGGAACAATTGCTCGAGGAGATCGAGCCGCCGAAGGACGCGATCTTCGACGACCTCGCCGCCGACCTGCGCGAAGGCATCGTGACGCCGGTGCTGATCGGCACCGCCGAGAAAGGCAACGGCGTGCTGCGCCTCCTGAAGGCGATCCGCCACGACGCGCCCGACATCGAGGCGACCCGCAAGCGGCTTGGCGCCCAAGACGGCGGCGCCACCGTGGTCCAGGTGATGAAGACCATCCACACGCCGCATGGCGGCAAGCTGTCGGTGTCGCGCATCCTGTCCGGCCAGGTCGCCGACGGCTCGGAACTCTGGCTGCCCGGTGGCGGCGACACGGCGAAGGTTTCCGGCATCTACAAGATGCTCGGCAAGGACCAGTTCAAGCTCACCGCCGCCAAGGCCGGTGACACCGTGGCGCTGGGCAAGTTGGACGAGGTCAAGACCGGCCAGACGCTGACCTCGGCCAAGGGCGGCACCAAACAGCTGTTCACCTTCGAGCCACCGCAGCCGGTCTTCGCTTTCGCGCTGCGGCCGAAGGAGCGCAAGGACGAGGTCAAGATGTCGGCCGCCATCCAGCGGCTGGCGGAGGAAGATCCCTCGCTCAGCCTGCGCCACAACCAGGACTCGGCCGAGACGGTGCTGTCCGGCCATGGCGAGATGCATCTGCGCGTCGTGCGCGAGCGGCTGGAGGGCAAGAACCAGATCCCCGTCGAAGGTCACGCGCCGGCCGTGCCCTATCGCGAGACGATCCGCAAACCGGCGCAGCAGCGCGGCCGCCACAAGAAGCAGTCGGGCGGCCATGGCCAGTTCGGCGATGTGGTGATCGAGATCAAGCCGCTGCCGCGCGGCACCGGCTTCCAGTTCACCGACACCATCACCGGCGGCGTCGTGCCGAAGACCTACATCCAGTCGGTCGAAACCGGCGTGCGCGACTATCTGAAGTCCGGTCCGCTCGGCTTCCCCGTCGTCGACGTCGCCGTCAACCTGTCGGACGGCTCCTACCATGCGGTCGATTCCTCCGACATGGCCTTCCAGATGGCGGCCAAGCTGGCGATGAAGGAAGGCATGGCCGCCTGCTCGCCGGTGCTGCTGGAGCCGGTGATGAAGGTCGAGATCGTGACGCCGTCGGACGCCACGTCAAAGATCATCGCGCTGATCCCGCAGCGGCGTGGCCAGATCCTCGGCTATGACGCGCGGCCCGGCTGGCCGGGCTGGGATGTCGTCGAGGCAACCATGCCGCAGGCCGAGATCGGCGATCTGATCATCGAGCTGCGCTCGGCGACCGCGGGCGTCGCCAGCTACCGCGCCGCCTTCGACCACATGGCCGAACTCACCGGCCGCCTCGCCGACGAAGCGATGAACGCCAACGGCAAGGCCGCCTGATTTCGTCGCGATCAGCCGCTCTGTCCCCGTTTTACGGGGAGAGATGCCCGGTCCGTCCTCCGCAGCTGCTGCGCAGGACGGACAGGACAGTGAGGGGGCAGCGCCAACGTTGAGGATTGTCGAAGTTTATGACGCAGCGGGACTATGCGTCTCGCCCGAAAGTCAGCTGCGGCCTTGGGACAGCAACTTGCATAAAAACCAAAAACGACGCCCGGGGGGGCCGGACGCCGTTTTGTTCGCGGACCGTTTTCTTGGGAGGGGAAACGGCAGGTCCGCCGCATGTAGGGTTGCCGCGTTTCGGCAGGAATAGGTTCGGACGCGGTAGCCGCCTGAGCCCGGGCCGTACGAGTGATGCCCCCATCTCCCGTCCGAACCACACCGCGTCCTAGCCTCTTCATAGCAGCGGAACGCATCGTTGTCATGTTACCAGAGGTTACATGACACTGTTACGCGGCAATTCTGATGAAATCTCCGGCCATCACAGCAGGGTCCGGGCAACAAAAAAGCCGGATCAACGAAGATCCGGCTGAGTTTGATTGGAAGTGCCTGTTAAGGCTAACCTCCAGAGGGGAACACTCGAGGGCGCTAATGGGAGGAGAACGCGCCCAGGAGATGATCTATATATCTGCTCTTCATGCCCAAGAAACAAGCATCTATTTTGCAACACACGCATGCAAAAAGACGCAGGCTGTGGTCTAACCCATTCCGGAAGCCAATAGGACCAGCAGAATCGTCAAAACGGAGCGCGCTGCCGGGCCTTTGTCGTCATGAAAACGTCATTCCCGGCCGATTTTGCTCCAAAAACCCGAAAAACACCTGATGACTTGGAATCAGGCAGCGGCCGTTCAATTCTGAGGCAGCCAGGCGGGAAACAGCCAATGCGTCCTTTTTCAGCGATTGCCGGCAGCGGCGTCTTCCTGATCGCAGCGCCGGGTGTGGTTGCCGGACTTGTTCCCTGGCTGCTCAGCGATCGCTGGGGCTTGCCGTGGTCCACCGTGCCGGGCTTTGTCCTTGCCGGCGGCGGTCTCATCGTCGCCGCGACCGCGGTGCTGCTGCATGCCTTCGCCCGCTTCGCGCTCGAGGGGCTGGGCACGCCTGCCCCCGTCGCGCCGACGGAGAAGCTCGTGATCAGCGGCATCTACCGCCATGTCCGCAACCCCATGTATGTCGCCGTGCTGTCGATCATCCTCGGCCAGGCGCTGCTGTTCTCGAGCTGGACGCTCGTCGCCTATGCCGTCATCGGCGCTGCTGTCATGGGCTCCTTCGTCAGGCTCTATGAGGAGCCGACGCTCGCCAGCCGCTACGGCGCCGACTATGAAACCTACCGCCGCAATGTCCCCGGCTGGCTGCCGCGCCTGACACCCTGGCGGGGCGAATAGATCGCAACCCAGCAGCGCTGCCGATGATCCGCTTGGACTAGAAAGACCAGCTTCTGGCTTTCGCAATGATGAAGTCGCGAAACACGTGCAGCTTCGCCTGGTTCTTCATCGCGTCGGGATAGGCGAAATAGGTGTCGAAGGACGGCACCTCGGTTTCCGGCAAAAGCTGCACCAGACCGGAATCCTTGTTGATCACGTAGTCGGGCAGCATGGCGATGCCGGCACCGCCCTGCACCGCGCGCTTGATCGACAAGATGTCGTTGATCTGCAGCGACGGCACGCGTTGGCCGCCCTCGAAATCGCCGACCGTCTCCAGCCAGTTCAACTCCGACAGATGCGACGGCACCGGCAGGCCGAAGGTGACGATGCGATGGTTTCTAAGCTCCGAGACCGAGGCCGGCTTACCGTGCTTGGCGACATAGGCGGGTGCTGCGTAGAGGTGGAAATGCACGGTGAACAGGCGGCGCTGGATCAGGTCCGGCTGCTGCGGCTGGCGCAGCCGGATGGCGCAGTCGGCCTGGCGCATGGTGAGGTCGAGTTCCTCATTGGCGAGGATCAGCTGTAGGCTGATCTCGGGATAGAGCTCGATGAACTCCTGCACCCGTTCGGTCAGCCAGCCGGCGCCGAGGCCGACGGTCGTCGTCACGCGAAGCACGCCGGAGGGCCGGTCCTTGGTCTCGGTCAGACGCGACTTGATGGTCTCGAGCTTCATCAGCACGTCATGCGCCGTGCGGAACAGCATCTCGCCCTGTTCGGTCAGCACCAGGCCACGCGCATGGCGGTTGAACAGCGGCACGCCGACATCATGCTCGAGCGCACTGACCTGCCGCGATATCGCCGATTGCGACAGATGCAATGTCTCGGCCGCGTGCGTAAACGACCCCGCTTCCGCCGCAGCGTGAAACACGCGTAGCTTGTCCCAGTCCAACGCCATGATTCCCCTCGTTCTGTTTGGCGTCTGAATGAAAAATCAGGCTTTTACACGGCGTTTCTAAGCCGTTTTTTTAACAGTTTTGCAAGCGGCCTATTCCGCTGCTTCGCGATGCACCTCGATACCGGCCAGATACTTTTCCGCTTCCAGCGCGGCCATGCAGCCGAGCCCCGCAGCCGTCACCGCCTGGCGGTAGACATCGTCGGTCACATCGCCGGCCGCGAACACGCCGGGCACATCAGTGCGGGTCGAATCCGGCGCCGTCCACAGGTAACCGTTCGGCTTCTGCTTCAGCTTGCCCGCGAACAGCTCGACCGCCGGTGCATGGCCGATCGCCACGAACACGCCGTCGACCTTGAGATGCGTCTCGGCGCCAGTCACCGCATGCTTGAGCTTCAGCCCTTCGACTGAAGGCGGCAGCGGCGCCTTGCCCGGGCGGCCGGTGATCTCGTCGACCACCGTGTCCCAGATGACGCGGACATTCTCCTTTTTCAGCAGCCGCTCGCGCAGGATGCGCTCGGCGCGGAAGTCGCTGCGCCGATGGATGACCGTGACGCTCTTGGCGAGATTCGACAGATAGAGCGCCTCCTCCACCGCCGAATTGCCGCCGCCGACCACCGCGACATCCTTGCCGCGATAGAAGAAGCCGTCGCAGGTGGCACAGGCAGAGACGCCGAAGCCCATGAAATCCTGCTCGGTCGGAATGCCCAGCCACTTGGCTTGCGCGCCGGTGGCGATGATCAGCGCGTCGGCGGTATAAGTCGTGCCGGAATCGCCCTTGGCGCGGAACGGCCGCACGTTGAGGTCGACCTCGGTGATGATGTCGTTGATGATGTCGGTGCCGACATGCTCGGCCTGCTTGAGCATCTGCTCCATCAGCCACGGCCCCTGGATCGGGTCGGCGAAACCGGGGTAGTTCTCGACATCGGTGGTGATCATCAGCTGGCCGCCCTGCTGCAGGCCGGCGACCAGCATCGGCTTCAGCATGGCGCGGGCGGCATAGACCGCCGCCGTATAGCCGGCCGGACCGGAACCGATGATGAGAACGGGCGCGTGCTTGGTGGTCATCTAGAACCTCTGCGGGGCAGACAATCGGGTGTGCCTTGGGGAATAGCGTGAAATGTCGCGCCTAATGTAAGGGTTGCCAACCACGCCAGCAAGACGAAGGGGCCGTCGTCCCCGGAAAGCTTCGGCCCAAGCGGTTATTCGCATGATCGCCGCTTTCGTTACCGTTCAAAAATCGCGTTGATGAGGGCTGGCGCCAACACAAAAGTCGTTTAATTACAAAATTGCGAAAGATTCTTGCGCCGAGCTTAGACAGCCATGCCCCTAAAAGCCGACCTCGACGCCATCGACTGGAAGATCCTGCGCGAGTTGCAGGCCGACGGGCGCATGACCAATGTCGAATTGTCGAACCGCGTCGGCATTTCGGCGCCGCCCTGCCTGCGCCGGGTCAAGCGGCTGGAGGAAGCCGGCATCATCCGCGGCTACCGTGCGCTGCTCAATGCGCCTGCGCTCGGCCTCGATGTCGTCGCCTTCTGCCTGGTCGGGCTGCACCACCAGGCCGATGCGGAGCTGCGCACCTTCGCCGAGCGCACACGCGGCTGGCCGATCGTGCGCGATGCCTGGATGGTCTCGGGCGAATCCGATTTCCTGCTGCATTGCGTGGCAAGCGACCTCGGCGCCTTCCAGACCTTCGTCATCGAGGAATTGACCTCGACGCCGAATGTCGACACGGTGCGCACCGCGCTCACCATCCGCCGGGTCAAGGATGAAGGCCTGGTCTCCTTCGAGCGCGCCTAGAGCGTTTCACCGTTTCACGGAAACGGCGAACCGCTCTATCTCTTTGTTTTGACGCAATTCCGGACGGAAAACCGTTTCACACTTTTCCTGGAATTGCTCTGAGGCCGCGCGAACGCCGGTGTGCCGCCGAATTCCCGACCTTCGCCACACCGGCGCCGCGTTGGTGTTTGACAGACGCTAATGTACAAGGCTGGACGGCTCTGCCGGACTTCGCCGCCTGCTTGGTTTCTTAAGCAATTCCTGAAAAAGTGTGTAACGGTTTTCGCTCGGAATTGCTTGGAATAGATGGCGAAAGCAGCGTTGCTCTGGGGGCGGCCCGCCATGGGAAGGGGACCATGACTCGATTTGCAAGCCCGGTCTCGGCGCTTATCATCTGCGTGAACGAGGCCGATATGATCGGCCCGTGCCTGGAAAGCATCGACTTCTGCGCCGAGATCATCATCGTTGATTCCGGTTCGACCGACGGCACCGTCGAATGCGTGGAAAGCTATATCGCCAAGGGCTACCCGATAAGGCTGCTGCACAATGACTGGCCGGGTTTTCCGCGTCAGCGGCAATTCTCGCTCGACCATGCCACCCAGCCCTGGTGTCTTTCGATCGACCCGGACGAGCGCGTCGACGACCAGCTGCGGCAGTCGATCGTGGCCATCACGCAGGCGGCCGACAACAAGATCAACGGATGGTACATCCGCCGCCGCGATTGGCTGAAGGGCTATGGCTACGCGCATCGCTGGGTGCTGCACAACAGGCTGATGCGGCTCTTCCGCCGGGAAGGCGCCACCATGGATCTCACCGCGCGGGTGCACGAAGCCTTCCACGTGCCGGGCGAGACCGGCACGATCGAAGAGGGCGTCCTGCTGCATCGCCGCGAAATATCGGTCGAGGAGGATCTTGCCCGGGCCAACGCCTATTCCGGCCTCAAGGCCGTCACGCTGGTCGAGAAGGGCAAGAAGCCCGGCCTGGTGCGGCTGGTGCTGTCGCCGTTCGGCAACTTCCTGAAATTCTACCTGGCAAAGCGCTACTTCCTGTGCGGCCGGCACGGCTTCGTCTACTCGATGTCGGTGATGATCTATTCCTTCGCCACCGAGGCAAAACTCTACGAGGCCTCGGAACGCAACGATCCCGTATGAGCCGTCAGGCCTGGATCAGCACCTGTAGTCCCGGCCGAGCGTTTCAATGGCGGTGATGAGACCGACGACGTCATCACCGTCTTGCAAACGCCTGATGGCGAAGCCGGGTTGAACCGCCGCCTCGCCGTCGACCAGCCAGCCCTGTGCCAGGCCAGCGCGCTTTCCCGCCCGCATGTCGGCCAGCTTGTCGCCGACGATCAGGGAGCGCTGTAAATCGAGATCGAGGCGTTTGCCCGCCTCGATCAGCATGCCCGGATTGGGTTTGCGCATCGGATGATCGGCAACGGCGAGCGGTCCGACACCGGCCTCGTGGTAGGCGCAGGCAAGCACCATGTCGACAGACACGCCCTGATCGCCCAACAGCTCGAGCACGCGGCCGTTCACCGCCGCAAAGGCGCTCCAGCCGAAATAGCCGCGCGCGATGCCGGACTGGTTGGTGACCACGACAACCGGAATCCCGACCCGGTTGGCGGCCGCGATCGCCGGCAGCATCTGCGGCCTGAGTTCGATCTCGGCCGGGTCGCTGGGATAGTCGGTATCGACATTGATGGTGCCGTCACGGTCGAGGAACAGCGCCGGCAGGTGCCGCGGGAAAACCCGCTCGCCGATCCGCTCGATCCATACGCCCGGCTCGGTCAGCGGATGTGGCGTCCCCTTCCCGTCAGCCATTCGACAGGCGCGCTTCGACCACTTCGCAGAGATGATGGTAGAGGCAAAGATGCCCCTGCTGGATGATCGGTGTCGAGGTCGAGGGCACGTTGAGCAGGATATCGCAAAGCGGCTTCAACTTGCCGCCGGTGTCGCCGGTCAGGCCGATCACCGTCATCTCCATCATCCGCGCCTGTTCGGCGGCGGCGAGGATGCTTGGCGAATTACCGCTGGTCGAGATCGCCAGAAGCACGCCGCCCGCCGAGCCATGCGCCTCGACCTGGCGCGAGAACACCGTGTCGAAGCCGTAATCATTGCCCCAGGCGGTCAGCACCGCGGCATTGGCCGGCAGCGCGATGACATTGTAGGCCTTGCGCTCCTTGAGGAAGCGGCCAACCAGTTCGCCGGCTATGTGGATGGCATCGCTGGCCGAACCGCCATTGCCGGCGATCAGCAAGGCCTTGCCCGATGAAAGTGCCGCCACCACGGCGCTCGCCGCCCGCTCCATCTCGCCTGTCAGGTCGCGCTCGACCATCGCCGTGATCGCGGCCGCCGAGCGGACCAGATAGTCGTTCAGTTCAGACATCAAAACCTCAGCTTGTAGAGCCAGCGCGCAATTTGCCGATGGTGCCGGTGGTGCTCTTGCCGGCGACGAGATCGACCAGCACGACGCGCCCGCCGGCCTTCTGCACGACATCGGCGCCGACCACTGTGTCGATCGTGTAATCCGCGCCCTTGACCAGAATGTCGGGCAAAAGCGCCTCGATCAGCGCCAGAGGCGTATCCTCCTCGAACACCACGACGGCATCCACCGAGGCCAGGGCGGCGAGCACGCAGGCGCGATCATGCTGGTCGTTGACCGGACGGCCCGGCCCTTTCAGCCGCCGCACCGAGGCATCGCTGTTCAAGCCAAGCACCAGCCGATCGCACTGGCTGCGCGCCGCGTGCAGCAGGCTGACATGGCCGGCATGCAATATGTCGAAACAGCCATTGGTGAAGCCGACGCTCAGGCCCTCTTCCTTCCAGGCCGCCACCATGCGCGCGGCCGATGCCGCATCGAGGATGGCATCCTTGTGGGCGGTCGGTCCGTGCGAGCGAAACAGCGCGCCGGTGAGTTCCTCGACCGTCAGCCGCGCGGTGCCGCGTTTCCCCACAACGACGCCGCCGGCGGCATTGGCGATCGAGGCCGCCGCGACCGGATCAGCGCCCGATGCGAGCGCCAGCGCGAAGGTCGCGATGACAGTATCGCCGGCGCCCGAAACGTCGAACACTTCGCGCGCCTGGGTGGCGATGTGGCGCGCCTCATCCGGCCCGACCACGCTCATGCCCTTTTCGCTACGGGTGGCGACGACGAAGTCGAAGCCATGCGCCGAAATCAGTTCGCGGGCTGCGGCAACGATCTCGTCATCGGCGAAGACCGCATGGCCGACAGCCTCGCCAAGTTCCTTGCGGTTGGGTGTGATGGCCGTCGCGCCGGCATAACGGGCATAGTCGCGACCCTTAGGGTCGACCAGCACCGGCTTGCCCGCCTCGCGGCAGATGGCGATCAGTTCGGCGGCGACGCCGTCGAGCAGGATGCCCTTGCCGTAATCGGACAGGATGACGATGTCGGCTCCCGTCAGTGCGGTCCGGAAATGCCGGATCAGCCCTGCCCGCTCAGCCTCGTCCAGCGGCTTGACCTCTTCCTCGTCGAAGCGCAGCACCTGCTGGTTGAGCGCGCTGAACCGGCTCTTCGAGGAGGTCATGCGGCCGCGCTGCTGCGAAAGCCCCGCTGTCTCGGCGCCAAGCTCGCCGAGCATGCGCACCAGGCTGTCGCCGGCCGTGTCCGTACCGATCACCGAAACCGGAATGGCTCGCGCGCCAAGCGAGACGATGTTGGCCACGACATTGCCGGCGCCGCCCATGGCCGAGGTCTCGCTACGCCCATGCAGCACCGGGATCGGCGCCTCCGGCGAAATCCGCTCGATGACGCCGTTGACGAAGCGGTCGAGGATGAGGTCGCCGACCACCAGCACGGTGACGCCGCCAAAGCGCGCAATGGCGCGGTGCAAGGGTTCGGGAGAAGGCGGATTGTGCTTGATCATGTCACTGGCAATGTGTGGAAAGGCTGATCTGTGTCGTGCTGAAAATTGTCAATTTACGGGCCGGATCGTCATGCCTGCCGATATACCGCAAATCCACGCAGCGCAACGGCAGCACAGGACCGGCACACTGCGAGCGGTCAGCTCTTCTGCAGCGCAACGTGAACGCCGAGCCCGACCAGCACCGCGCCGCCCGCCCGCTGCATCAAGCGCTGCGCCCGGCTCGAACGCCGCAGCCGCCCGATCACCAGGCCGGCCAGGAACACGCAGACAATGTCGGCCGAGGAGAACATCAAATTGACGATGGTTCCCAGCACCACGAATTGCAGCCAGACCGGAAGCGCCGCCGAGGCATCGATGAACTGCGGCAGGAACGCCATGAAGAAGATCGCCGTCTTGGGGTTGAGCACCTCGACGGTGATGCTCTCGAAAAAGGCTCGCCGAGCCGATTTCCGCTCGATCGTGGGCAGTGCCACGTCGCCCTCCACGCGCTTGCGGAACAGCGAGACGCCGAGCCAGATCAGATAGAGCGCGCCGACCAGCTTGATCGCCATGTAGAGCGGCGGCACCGCATGGAACAGCACCGACAGGCCGGCAGCAGCGGCAAAGACATGAACATAGCCGCCGAGATGGATGCCAAGTGCCGCCGTCAGTCCCGACCAGCGCCCGCGCGCCATCGTCTGCGCCGCGGCATAAAGCATGGCGGGACCGGGGATATAGGCGAAGATCGCCGTGGTGGCGAAAAACGCGATGAGCAATTCGGTCGACGGCATTTTTTGCCCCTTGTGCCCTGCAGGCCGTTCAGTCAGCCCGTGGGATAGCTTTGGATTGGCCTGCGCGGACAACCGCGATGAAAGCGGACATGACTTTCTTGTGGAACGACGGACTGAATGCGCCGATGCGCGCACCGGGTTCGAAATAGGCTGAAGATTCCAGGATATCGTGGTTGTACTCGTCGACTATGACCCAAAGGGGGATAGGGTCAAGGCCGGCACGGCGGCGTTCAATTTCCGGAACGCCAACAGCGATGCGATCGCGGCCGGGCTGCGTTGAAGTGATTGCAAGGATAAAGACATTAGTGCCGCCGGCTTTCCCGGGAAGGACAGCCACGAAGGCGACAGGTCGTGTCTTGCGACCTTCGGTCTCGCCGTCTCCATGTTGGCGGTGCCACAGATATGGATATCGCCAGACGTCCGCGGCGACCGGTTTAATCACGGTCCAATTCCGCTGAGTATTCCTCGAGCATCTCGACATGTTCGGACGGGGCGTCCTTGGCCGCGTAAGCGCGGCGGCTGTCATTGACGAAGCGAGCCTCGTAAGCCTCGATGCTCATCAGGACGTATCTCGGCTTGTTGTGACGCGTGATGGATACGGGCTGCTGGCTGGCGGCCGCAAGCACGTCTCCAAGGTTCTGTTTCAGATCCGTCGATGGATAGTGTTTCATGGGCGCTCCGTTCTGCCCATTATAGACAAAATGGATAAAACAGACAAGCTTGAAAGGGCGAGACGGAGCGAGCACCTGCTTTGTCGACAGCCCGGCTGGGCTCCCTTATAAGGACCGGAATCGCAAGCAACCAGAGGCCTTCATGATCATCGTCACGGGCGGCGCCGGCATGATCGGCTCCAACATCGTCGCCGCGCTCAACGCCGAGGGCCATGACGACATCCTGGTCGTCGACGATCTCACAGACGGCCACAAGATCGCCAATCTCGCCGATCTGAAAATAGCCGACTATCTCGACAAGGATGAATTCCTGCCACGCATCGAGGCCGGGGGGCTCGGCCGCATCGAGGCGGTGTTCCACCAGGGCGCCTGCTCGACCACCACGGAGTGGAACGGCAAGTTCATGATGGAGCTGAATTTTGCTTATTCGAAGCGGCTGCTGCATGCCTGCCAGGCGCTGCGCGTGCCCTTCCTCTACGCCTCCTCCGCCTCCGTCTACGGCGGCGGTTCGGAGTTTCGCGAGGATCCGGCGCTCGAGCGGCCGCTCAACGTCTATGCCTATTCGAAGAAACTGTTCGACGACTATGTCAGGCGCACCGTCTTCGATACCGATCATTCGCAGGTCGCCGGCCTGCGCTACTTCAACGTCTATGGCCCGCGCGAGGCGCACAAGGGCGCCATGGCCTCCGTCGCCTTCCATCTGTTCAACCAGGTCGAGCGCGGCGAAAATCCGAAACTGTTCGGCGCCTATGATGGCTTCGGACCGGGCGAGCAGAGCCGCGATTTCATCCATGTCGGCGATGTCGCCGACGTCAATCTGTGGCTGTGGAAACGCGGCTCGAGCGGCATCTTCAACTGCGGCACCGGCCGCGCCCAGCCCTTCCGCGCCATCGCCGAAACCGTCATCGACACGCTGGGCAAGGGCGAGATCGAATTCATCCCCTTCCCCGACCACCTCAAGGGCAGCTACCAGAGCTTCACGCAAGCTGATATGTCCCGTTTGCGCGCGGCCGGTTATAATGGCCAATTCCGGACAGTCGAAACCGGTGTCAGAGACTATGTCGAATGGCTGAAAGCCCAACGATCCTCGTGATCGGCCCACGCTGGGTGGGCGACATGGTGATGGCGCAGTGCCTGTTCTCGGCGCTGAAGGAGCTCCATCCCAACGCCGCGATCGACGTGCTGGCGCCCGCCTGGGCCGCACCGCTGGTCAAACGCATGCCCGAAATCCGCCAGCAGATCGACTTGCCGCTGAAGCCCGGCGCGCTCGAATTCACCATTCGCCGCCGTTTCGGCCGCCTGCTGCGCGGCCGCTATGACATGGCCTATATCCTGCCGGGCAGCTGGAAATCGGCGCTGATTCCGTTCTTTGCCCGCATTCCGCGTCGTTTCGGCCATCTGCGCGAAATGCGCTATGGCCTTTTGACCGACATCGTACCGCTGCCGGACGCCGTGAAACGGCGCACCGCGCAGGCCTATTTTAGCCTCGCCAAGGGCGGCAGTTTCCGCGCGCCCCACCTGACCGTGGATGCCGGCAACCAGGCCACTTTGCTCGACCGTTTCGGGCTGGCGCCAGGGAAATTCGCGGCGTTAATGCCTGGCGCCGAATTCGGCCCGGCCAAGCGTTGGCCGAGCGAAAGCTATGCCGGTCTTGCCCGCGAATTCATCAATAAGGGTCTGAAAGTCGCCCTGTTCGGTTCGAAGAACGACCGCGACGTCACCGCGGAAATCGCGGCCCTTGCCCCTGGCGTCATCGACCTCGCCGGCCAGACGCGGCTGGAGGATGCCATCGACCTGATCGCGGCGGCAAGGCTGGCTGTGTCCAACGACAGCGGGTTGATGCATGTCGCGGCAGGCGTCGGCACGCCGATCGTCGCCGTCTACGGCTCGACCTCGCCTGAGAACACGCCGCCGCTGGCGGAGCGCCGCGAACTGGTCTGGCTGCACCTCTCCTGTTCGCCCTGCCACCAGAAAGTTTGCCCACTCGGCCATTTCAACTGCCTAAAGACATTGCAAGTCGGGCAGGTCGCGGCGGCGGCGGACCGGCTGCTGGAACTTTCGGCCGCGGCATGAAGGTCCTGATCGTCAAGACATCGTCGATGGGCGATGTCATCCACACCTTTCCGGCCGTCGAGGATGCCAGCCTCCACCGGCCGGACGTGTCCTTCGACTGGTGCGTCGAAGAGGCGTTCGCCGGCATTGTCGCGCTGCACCCGGCGATCGCAGGGATCCACACGGTAGCCATCCGGCGCTGGCGCAAGGCGCTGTTCAAGGGGGGCACCTGGCGCGAAGCGGCCGCGCTGCGCCGCACCTTGCGCGAATGCCGCTACGATCTGGTCATCGATGCGCAGGGCTTGCTGAAATCGGCCCTGGTGGCGCGCCAGGCGGGTGCGCCGATCGCCGGCTTCGACCGCTCGAGCGCGCGCGAACCCTCTGCAACGCTGTTCTACGACGTCACCTACGGCGTGCCCCGCGACCTGCACGCCATCGAACGGACACGGCGGCTGTTCGGGCTGGCGCTTGGCTATCAGCCCGATCTGTCGACGCTCGCTTCAGGCATCGTGCCGCCACCCGGCACCCTGACCGGCATCACCGGAAAAACCGCCTTCCTGCTGCACGGCACCAGCCGCGAGGACAAGAAATGGCCTGTCGAAGACTGGATCGGAACCGCCCGCCTGCTGGTCGAGCGCGGTATGGTTCCGGTCACCACATGGTCGAACGAGCGTGAGAAGTCTGTCGCCGAAGCCATCGCCAGGGCCGTGCCATCCACGGTCGTGGTGCCAAAGTCCCCACTGGCCGACATCGCCGCCATCCTCGGCCGCTCGACGCTGGTCATCGGTGCCGACACGGGATTGACCCACCTCGCCAGCGCCTTTGGCCTGCCAACGGTCGCGGTGTTCTTGGCGACCGAGCCAGGTTTGACCGGCCCGCGCGGGCCCTATGCGTCGACGCTGCTGGCCGCACCTGGTGGACGCGTGACGCCGGCTGAGGTCGTGGCGGAGGCAGAGAGGCTGCTCGCTCTTAAACCGCAGGCACCGGCTTAGGACCTTTTCAGAATTCGCTCTGGCGAGTCGAATAGCGTGGTTTTCGAGAACCGGAGCGGAGCGTACTTTAAAGTACGTGAGCACCGGAAGCGCAGAAAACCGCGCTAGTCGGCCGCCAGAGTAGAATTATCAAAAGGTCCTAGATGAACTGCACCTGGACGATCTCATAGCCCCTGGCACCGCCCGGCGCATTGACCTCGATGGCGTCGCCGACTTCCTTGCCGATCAGCGCCCGTGCAATCGGCGAGGAGATCGAGATACGGCCGGACTTCACGTCGGCTTCCTGGTCGCCGACGATCTGGTAGGTCTTCTTTTCCTCGGTGTCCTCGTCAACCAGCACGACGGTGGCGCCGAACTTGACCTTGTCGCCGCTGAGCTTGGTGACGTCGATCACCTCGGCGCGCGCGATCAGATCCTCGAGCTCGTTGACCCGGCCCTCATTGAGGCTCTGCGCCTCCTTGGCGGCATGATATTCGGCATTTTCGGACAGGTCGCCATGCGAGCGCGCCTCGGAGATCGCCTCGATGATGCGCGGCCGCTCTTCCTGCTGGCGCCAACGCAGTTCTTCCTTCAATGACGCGAACCCCTCGCCTGTCATCGGGACCTTGTTCATGATGCCTGACCTTTCCTGCCGCCACCCCCGCGTTCCGGGGGAGGCCTTGTCGTTGGGTACAAAAAGAAAACGGTCCGGCAGCCTCGGGCTAACGGAACCGTTTCACCGCAATTTGCCCCAATATAGCAATCTTCGCGGGTTTTTCACGCCCAAAAAAGCGGTTTTGCAAAAATCATCCCCGCTTTCACCAGAGGAGGCGGCTAATGAGGCAGGAGGCAATGAAAAAACGGCCGCGATTGCTCGCGGCCGCTTCGGCAAATCTTGGGGGGCCTGATCAGCTCCGCATGAAATGGTCGATCTGCTCGGACAGCATGCCGTATTCGCGCGATCCCTTGCCGGTGCGCTTCTCGATCTCCATCAGTTGCTGCTGGGCGCCGGCGAGATCGCCGATCTGCAGATGCGCCTCGCCGAGATATTCACGCACCAGCGTGTAATTGGGATCGATGCGCAGCGCTTCCTCGTAATAGCCGAGGCCGACGGTGACACGACCGGAATGGCGGTGCGAATAGCCGAGATAGTTGAGAATGCGCGGATCCTGCTTGTTGGCGGCAAGGGTGAGCACCGAGATCGCCTCGTCATAGCGCCCGGCCATCGCCAGCGCATGGCCTGCATCATAGATGCTGTCGTCGTCCAGCATGCCTTCCTGAGGTGCGACACACTTTTTCTTCTTCTTGTCCCAGACCTCTCCCTTCTTGCACTGGGTGACGGTCGCATCGCTGCCACCGCTACTGCCCGCCGCGAACACCGGGACGGCGAAGAACTGCAGCGCGACAAGAGCAGTCGCCGCCTGGATCAGCATTCTTTTATGCATCGAAGCCTCCTTGAGGGGTGAGAATAGAACACTAACGCCAAGCGCTCCGCGTTTCATCCCGGAAAAAAGCAGGGGTGGAGAACATCAGGTGACGGATGCCTGAAATCCGCTATCATCCGGCAAACGACTGACGGAGACGGCCCGTGCAGCGGCGGCTTGAAAAGGACTGGGAACTCTCGATCGGCCCCGACACCGTGCGCCTGTTTATCCTCAAGGCCAAGGCGCTGAGTGCCGCCGTCAACGAGGACTATGCCGACGGCGCCGAACACGAGATCGAATTCGACGGCGACACGCACGACAATCATCACCATGACGGCCTCGCCGAGGAAAGTTCGGAAAACCTGACCGAGGAAGAACTGCGCGAGCTGATCAATGACCTCAATGTCGATGAAGCCGCCGAACTGGTCGCGCTCGCATGGGTCGGTCGCGGCGATTATGACGCCGCGGAATGGGTGGATGCCGTGACGGCGGCGCGCGAACGCGCTAACAAGCGCACGGCCAAGTACCTGCTTGGCATGCCGCTGCTCGCCGACTGGCTGGAGGAAGGCCTCGAAGCGATCGGCGCGTAACGCTGCGGTAACCGATTGTGATCGGGGAAAGCGTCTGTCCAAGCAACTTCGGCATGCCGGCGCCGTTTCGGAGCGATGGCAACGCTGAGCTTTTCACGACTTTGCACCTTGGCGCTGCCTCTGGCGGCTGCGGTCCTGCTGGCGACGCCGGCCGACGCCAGACATCGTCACAGGCATTACCAGCCGCTATCCCCTCGGATGGATCAGTCGTCGACACAGCGTCTGGACCAGCCGCCGAGGGTCAAACAGCGCGTGAGAGCGCGGGGTAAGCAGCCGCCAAAGCAGGCGCCACAGGAAACCCAGGACCAGCAGACCTCGTCCGCCACTGTTCCGGTGCCTGAGCCACGTCCCGCACAAGCGCAAAAGACCGACGCCGCAACGGTGGAAGTGCAAAAGACGGAAGGGCCAAAGACCCCCGACGCCTCCAACCAGCTCAATGAGGAAAAGTCTCGTCAGGCAAAGCAGCCACGCCCCGAGCCGTCAGCCTCCGAACCCTCGGCCCGAGAGCCGTCAACCGAGACCGAAAGCGAACCTGAGCCCCCAGCCGAGGTGCCGATCCCGACACAAAGGCCCGACACCGCGAAACCTGAGGCTCAGCCGCCGACGGTGGCCCCGCAGCAGCCTGAAAAACCGGCGGATGCCGGCGACGAGAGGATGCTTCCCGATCCGCGCTCGGCCGACCGGCCCGGCGAAAAGATGCCTGCCGAGGAAGTCGCCTGCCGCGCACGGCTGAAGGCGCTCGGCGTCGAATTCGAGGAGCACAAGGCGGAAAGCAGTCCCGAAATCGGCTGCGCGATCCCCTACCCCATCATTCTGAAGTCACTTGGCAAGTCGATCGCGATTGCCCCTAGCACCGAGCTCAACTGTCCAATGGCCGAAGCGGCGGCGCGTTTTGCCGCCGACGTCATTCAGCCGGCGGCGAAAGCCGAATTCGGCGCCGACCTCAAATCGACCAACCAAGCCTCGGCCTTCGTCTGCCGGCCGCGCCACGGCACCCGGAAACTGTCGGAGCACGCCTTCGGCAACGCGCTCGACATCGCCAGCTTCACCTTGTCGGACGGCAGGAAGATCGAAATCAGCCCATCGCCGCCGGAAAAGGACGCGGAATTCCTCAACGCCGTGCGCAAGGCCGCCTGCGGTCCGTTCAAGACCGTGCTCGGGCCCGGCGCCGACGCCGACCACGCCTTGCACTTTCATCTCGATCTCGAGCCACGCAGGCATGGCGGCACGTTCTGCCAATAGGATCGCCGCCGCAATTCAGCCTCAGGCGTGAATGCGGGCGCTGAGTTTTCCTTTACCCTTGATCGTTAAAATGCCGGGTATCCAGAATCAGGATTCTGCAAATGGCCGGCAAATTTCGCGCCGTGTTTTCCGCCACCGCGCGCCAATCGAAACCCGCGACACTGCTGGCCGCCGGCCTTGCCCTAGCCGCGGTTTCGGCCTGCAACACCGGCAGCGTGCTGTCGCTGCAGCCTGCCGTCGATGTCGGCGCGCAAACATCGGCCGTACCGCAATATACGGGCATGCAGCGGCTTGTCCCCTCCAACCCCTACATGACGCAGGCCGCCTATCCGCGCATGGATACCCCGATGTCGCCGGTCGAACAGATACCGGCCAGCGAAATCGATTGCCGTCAGCAGTTGAAGCGCCTCGATGTCGCCTACACCGACCTGGCGCCGATCCATGAAGGCCAGTGCGGCATCGACTATCCCGTAAAGGTCACGGCCATCGGCAGTGTCGAGATGAAGCCCGCCGCGACGCTGACCTGCGACATGGCCGCCACCTTCGCGGCCTGGACAAAGAACGAACTCGTTCCCTCCGCCCGCTGGCGCTACTTCTCCGGCGTCAAGACCATCCACCAGGGCTCGAGCTATTCCTGCCGCAACATCGCCGGCGAAGGTGTCTTGTCCGAGCACGGCAAGGGCAATGCGCTCGACGTGATGAGCATCGAGCTCAACAATGGCGACGACATCGACGTGCGCAAACCCGGCCTGTTCGCCTTCCGCACGCGCGGCTTCCTCAACAATGTGCGTGCCGACGGCTGCCAGTATTTCACCACCGTGCTAGGGCCTGGCTACAATTACGACCACCGCAACCATTTCCACTTCGACATCAAGAACCGCAAGAGCGGGTACCGCGCCTGCCGCTAGCACTTGATCAGGCAGGCCCGACGCCGGAAGCGATGATGTGTCGTGCCACAAGATCCTGGATTCGCCAGAGGTTCCGGTCGTGGATACCGCTTTCCTCCAGCTTGCTGACGGTCCTGAACAGATACTGCGCCGACGAGCCCCAATGTCCGGCGGCCCGCGCCAGCGTGTCCGCAACCTGCTCCGGCGCCAGCCGTCCTGCATAGGCCCTGCCGCCCGGCGCGGCGACGAAGGCCAGGGCGCGTAGCGGACCGTCCCTTGTCTGAACCTTGATCCAGCGCGGCACATTGGTTGGCGGGTTGGCATCGATCTCGCGGCGCATCAACTGGCCGAGTTGTCCGAAATGATCTTCCACGGGCAGCCGGTAAACAATGCCGTTGCAACTGCCACCGCGGTCGAGAGCCAGCATCAGGGCCGGCAATTCGCGGGTCCCACGCCAGCGCGTCAGTTTCAGACAGAATGAGCGGTGCCATCCTGGCGCCGTGGCCGGGCGCTGCTCGACCGGTACGAATTCAGGATTCCAGATCAGCGAGCCGTAGGCAAACACCCACAGCGCTTCAGGCCGGTATTGTGACAAGAGTTGCTCGACAAGGCCGTCGAACTCCGCGTCGGTATGCTCGGCTGTTCCAGGCTCGGGGCCGGGATCCGGTTCGATGCGCTCCACCCGCGCGACAAGGTCGGCGGTCAACGCCATCGGTCCGCGGCCTGCCGGTTTCCCCTTCATTCCTGCCCCCACGCAAAAACGATGGCCGACGATAGACCGGCTGCGCATCGCTGGCCATTGATTTCCAGAGACCGTCAGGCAACAGATACCGCACGAATCGAGCCTCCTTCATGAGCCAACGAAGCCTTCGGCGACGCGCGACAATCTGGCTGGCGTCCTTGCTGGGCGCCTGGGTCGCGCTTGCCTATATCGCCGCGCCGGAATTCTGGACATTTCGCGAGCGCGGCTTTCGCGACCAGCGCTTCGAAATGGTGACGCACACGCCGCAAGGCATTCCCGGTGACCCGATCAATATCGGCCTTGTCGGCAGCGAGAGAGAGGTGGTCCATGCCTTCGCTATTGCCGGTTGGGACACTGCTGACGCCGTCACCTTGAGAACCGCCATCGACATCGGCGAAAGTGTCCTGTTTTCCCGCCCCTATCCCGATGCGCCGATGAGCCGCCTGCTGTTCGAAGGCCGCGCCCAGGATCTCGCTTTCGAAAAGCCGGTCGGCGACAGCGCCGACCGGCGCCACCACGTCCGTTTCTGGCAGACGGATACAGTCGGAGACGATGGCCGCCCGCTCTGGCTGGGTGCCGCCAGCTTCGATCGCGGCGTCGGCCTCAGCCACGACACGGGCGCGATCACCCATCACATAGGTCCCGACATCGATGCCGAACGCGACTTCCTGATCGGCGACCTCAACGCAGCCGGTCTGCTGGCATCGACCAGCGAGATGGCAGGCATCGGCGCCACCAAAACCGGACGCAATGGCGGCGGCGACCCCTACTTCACAGACGGCAAGGCAATCATCGGGGTGCTGAAGCAGCAGCAGTGAGAGCCCCGCGGCGAGATCCGTGCCGTCCGTGATAAAGATGAAAATGCGTGAGCTGCCCAATGCCATCGGGCCATGTCGCCTGAAAGACAGGTGTCATATTCTAAAAATGGCGGCCCGCTATTTTCGAGCAGCCCGCGGCAATGCTATTGAGCCCTCATGCTATACGTTGAAATTGCTATCGTGGTCGTCCTCATCTGCGTGAACGGCCTTTTGTCGATGTCCGAACTCGCTATCGTTTCATCACGGCCGGCACGCCTCAAGGCGATGATCGACCGCGGCGTCAACGGCGCCGGCCGGGCGCTTGAGCTTGGCTCCAACCCCGGCAAATTCCTGTCCTCGGTGCAGATCGGCATCACGCTGGTCGGCGTGCTTTCCGGCGCCTTCTCCGGCGCCACGCTGGGTGACCGGCTGTCGGTGTACCTGGCCTCGGCGGGCATGCGCGAAAGCGTCGCCGACCCGCTCGGCGTCGGCATTGTCGTTGCCATCATCACCTATTTCTCGCTGATCGTCGGCGAACTGGTGCCCAAGCAGATCGCGCTGCGCGACCCAGAGCGCGTTGCCGCCCGCGCCGCTCCGGCCATGACCATCCTCGCCACCGTCTCGGCCCCGCTGGTGTTCCTGCTCGACATTTCCGGCCGCGCCATATTGTGGCTGCTTGGCCAGCGCGGTGAAAGCGAGGAGAAGGTCACCGACGAGGAGATCAAGATGCTGGTCGCCGAGGCCGAGCATCACGGCACCATCGAATCCGACGAGCGGCGCATGATCGCCGGCGTCATGCGGCTTGGCGACCGCGCCGTGCGCGCGGTGATGACACCGCGCACCGAGGTCGACTGGATCAATCTGCAGTCCGACGACACGACGATCCGCAAACTCTTAATGGAAACCCAGCATTCGCGCCTGCCGGCCGGCGACGGCGGCGTCGACGTCATGGTCGGCGTCGTCCAGACCCGTGACGTGCTGGCCGCGATCCTTGCCGGCCGCACGCTCGACTCGCGCAAGCATGTGCGTGCCGCCCCCATCGTCTACGACCAGGCCGACGCGCTGGACGTTCTGCACAAGCTCAAGGAATCCGACGTGCCGATGGCGCTGGTACATGACGAATACGGCCATTTCGAAGGCATCGTCACGCCGGCCGACATCCTCGAAGCCATCACAGGTGTGTTCCGCGCCGACCTCGATGCCGGCGACGAGGAAAACGCAGTCAAGCGCGAGGACGGCTCATGGCTGCTTGCCGGCTATATGCAGGCCGACGAGATGGCCGACATCCTGGGCATCGACCTGCCCGAAAACCGCGACTACGAGACCGTCGCCGGCTATGTGCTGTCGCACATGCACCATCTGCCGGCGACCGGCGAATGCGTCGACGCGCAAGGGTGGCGCTTCGAGGTGGTCGACCTCGACGGCCGCCGCATCGACAAGCTGATCGCCACCCGCCTGCCCGGTAGCCAGCGCGAAGCGGTGCGCTGATTGTTCGGCCCTCGGCTTTTGGCCCTGGCGGTCATTGATGATAGGCCGGCGGATTGTCCGGCCCGCAACCTCTACCGCTCCGTGAAGGCGCGAGCGAAGGAATCGAGCATCGGCCGTGCCAGATACTCCAGGAAAGTCCGGTCGCCAGTGCTGATGAACGCCTCGACCGGCGTTCCGGGATAAAGCTGCTCAGGCTTCACGCCGGGCGGCAGGTCGGCGGCAATCCTGAGTTTGACGCGGAAATAGGGCTCATGTGTTGCCTCGTCGACGAGCCGGTCCGCGGAAATTTGTGCCACGGTGGCTGAGACCTCGGGGGTGAGCCGCATGTTCAAGGCGGACAATCGCAGTTTCGCCGGTTGGCCGACACGGACCTGATCGACGTCTTTCGGGCGCAGCCTTGCATCGACAATCAGACCCGGCGCCGTAGGCAGGATCTCCATGATCTTTTCACCGCGCGCAATCACGCTGCCCCTAGCATTGTAGGTCGAGGACACAACGATGCCGGCAGCCGGTGCCTTGATCGTCGTCCGCCGCAACACCGCCTCGGCCGCCCTGACCTGTTCCTCGACGTCGGCCAAGTTGGAACGAACCTCGTCCAGCTTCGTCAGCGCCTCCTCCATGCGTTGCGTGGTCAGGCGCTCGGTCTGCTCCTGGGCTTCGACGATCTGGGTGTTGGCCACTGCGAGATTGGCCTCCAGCGCCCCGGCCTGCCCGACGAGATCGGCCTCGCTGCGCAAAAGCTGCGAGTATTCGGTACGATTGGTGAGGCCCTTGTCCAGCAGGCTGGTCTTGATGCCGAGCTCCTTCTTCACGATTTCGGCTTGTTGCTGAATGGCCTCTTTCTGGGACTGCAATGCCACGACCGACTGCCGATGCATGGCTACGCGTTGGGCGAGGATCGATTGTTCCGAGCCGAACCGGGCGAGTCTGGCGTCGAATTCCTTTTGCTGTTCTCGAATCAGGGCTTCGAAATCGGCCTGGAGCGATGCTGGCGCCGGTTTGGTGATTGGCGCCAGCCTGTCCAACCCGTCGCGTTCCGCCTCCAGCCGCGCCGCACTCGCCCTGAGCGCGATCGACTGTCTCGTTAGCCGGTTGAGCTCGGCCTGCGCGGCTGTCGGATCCAGCACGATCAGATCCTGGGCCTGTTGCACGCGATCGCCGTCATGGACCAGCAACTCCTTGATGATGCCGCCCTCGGGATGCTGGATCAGGATGTTTCCGCCGGTCGCCGAGATCGTGCCTTGTGTGATCACCGCTCCGGACAAGGGCGCGCTGACGGCCCAATAGCCAAGGCAACCCACCAACAGGGCTGTTGCCGCGTATCCGGCGAATGCCACACGCCTTATGTCGGTACGCGGGTTGCCCTCCCAGGCGAGGCTCTGCGCTGCCATCATCTACGATCCAAAGCGCATGTTATGCGTGCGGATCGTCGTGGCGAACGACCCTGTCACCACCGTATTCGGCTGTGCTGGAAGGCCCTTGCCAGCGACCGAATGCCGTAACACCTCGCTGCTTGGGCCGAAGGCTTCGATCGCGCCGCCGCGCAGAAGCATCACGCGGTCGCAGGACGCGGCAATCGAAGGGCGATGCGTGATCACGACCATCGTGACGCCGGCCGCCTTCGCGGCGGCGAGTACCGCCTCGAGCGCCGCTTCGCCCGTGCCGTCGAGATGGGTGCTGGGCTCGTCCAGGACGAGAATTCTGGGATTGCCGTAGAAGGCGCGCGCCAGCCCGATCCTCTGGCGTTCGCCGCCCGACAGCGTTCTGTCCGACGGACCTATCAATGTCTGGTAGCCGTCCCGCTGCGCCAGGATCAGCTCATGCGCCTCAGCCCGCCTTGCCGCTTCGATGATCGCGGCGTCATCCGCATCGGGGTCGAAGCGGGCGACGTTTTGCGCGATCGATCCCGGAAACAGCTCCACCTCCTGCGCAAGGTAGCCAATGTGCTTTCCGAGCTGGTTTTCGTCCCAGGTCCTGAGGTCGGCGCCGTCGATCCTGACCGCGCCGCCGGTCGGCCGGGCAGCGCCCACAAGCAACCGCGCCAGCGTCGATTTGCCGGCGCCGCTCGGGCCGACAATGGCCAACGCTTCGCCGGCGCCAATTTGGAAGTTCAGCCGCTTGAGGATGGGTTCGGTGCCGGGCTGCGCATTCGGCGCCATGAAGAAAACGTCCTGCACGGAAATCGCGCCAGTCGGATCGGGCAGGATCAGTTTGCGCGCTTCAGCCGGACGCGCCGCAAGCGCCGTCTCCAGCCTTTTCCACGCGCGCCGGGCGTCGGCGATCTGCCGCCAGGCGCCGATCAACTGGTCGAGCGGCTGCAACGCGCGCGACGACACCAGCGAGGAGGCGAAGATCATGCCTGCCGTCATCTGCCCCTTGAGCACCAGCCATGCGCCGGCGCCGAGGATCGCCAGTTGCAGCATCATGCGCAGCGCCCGCGAGGCACCGCTGAAGATCGCATTGGCACTCGAGGAACGGTCATGCAAGGTGAGCGCAGCCGCCACGTGCCGTCCCCAGACCCGCGCGGCGTTCTCCACCATGCCCATGGCGCGCAACGTCTCCGCATTGCGGGCAAAGGCCTGTTCCGCCTGGCTGGCCAAGGCCGAACGCTCCGCGGACAAGGCGTCGTTCCTGCCGATGGCAAGCTGGTTGGCCACGACCAGCAAAAGCAGAAGCGCCGCGCCGGCGACCGTCACCCAGAACAGCACCGGATGGATGAGATAGAGCAAAGCGAGGAAGACAGGGGCGAAGGGCAGGTCGAACAACACCGCCACACCGCGCGACCTGATGAAGGCGCAGAGCGAGGCAAGGTCGCGCAGCGGCGACAAGCCGCCGGCATATTTTGCGCCAAGCGAAATGGCGAATGTGCCGGCACCCAGCTTCCGGTCGACGGTCGCCGCAACGCGCTGCGTATAAACGGCGCGGATCGCGTCCAGCAACCCGAGGAAAGCGAGCGCGAGAACCGCGATGACCGAAAGATAGACAAGCGTTTCGACGCTGGAGGACGGCAGCACGCGGTCATAGACCTGCAGCAGGTAGAGTGGAATCACCAACAGCAGGATGTTGATCAACAGCGAGAAGACGCCGACATCGGCGATGGCGCGCATGAAGACCGGACGCAGGCCGGATGGTCCAGTCATTTCCGCATTCCCCGACGCTGCATGATCCCGAGACCTTACGCGTGGCCCCCGAATTCGGAACCGCCGTGCAGCGTGCTGTTGCTGTGCGTTGCGACACTGTGCGTGGCGGTGCTGCTGCTGGTGATGTTCAGGGCGTTTGCCGGGGCACTGTCCAGCGTATAGGCGCGGACGTAGTCGATCTTCATCTCGGCCGGCGTGGCCAAATGGTCCGGAGGGGTGCCGGCCAAGCCGCCGACCGCGAGATCGACCAGCATGTACATGGGCTTGTTCATGTCGGACGGCGTCGCCGCTTCCGCGACCTCAACACCGTCATAGGTCCAGACGAGCTTGTCCGGCGTCCACAGCAGGCCATAAGTGTGGAAGCCGTCGGGGTTCGAGACACTCACCGTCGACGTGACCTTGGTGTGCGTTCCCGTCTCATTCGAGTGCGCCGTCATGACCAACGAGTTCGGGGCTTGGCCGATCGTCTCCACGACATCGAGCTCCGGCGGCCACGAACCGTCTTCCGGAAGCAGCCAGAAGGCCGGCCAGGCACCGGCGTTCTCGGGCAGGTCGGCCCGTATTTCGAAATAGCCATAGGTTTGCGAGAAGGAATCGTGGGTCGTCAGTATGCCGGAGGTGTATTCGTAATTGTTGATCAGCGGCTTGATGTCGGCCGGCGCCTGCGCCGCGGTGATGGTGAGCACGCCATTGTTCAGGCTGAACGGGTGGACGGAACTCGTCGGTGCGTAGTTGGCGTCGATGTACCATTGCTGCTCGTTGTTGCTGGTCAAGGTGCTGCCGTTCGGCGCTCCCCACCAGAAGTTGGTGTCCCACGTGCCGCCCTGGCTATTGTGAAGATTCAGCGTGTTGAAATCGTCGTTGAAGGAGAGCTGCATTCCGGACTTGTCGATCGGCAATTCGAACTGGCTGGGCTGCAGCTTGTCGATGGTCGTGTCCTTGAACTCGAGGATCTCGCCGGACCCGAGGTTCAACACCACGTTCGATCCCGCCTGGATCATGCTGGAGTGGATGGCGTCGAACGACGTGAACCCATAGCCATTCAGGCGAACGGTGTCGGTGGCGGCAAAATTCGCGATCAGGTCGCTTCCATTGCCTTTCGAGACGATGAAAGTGTCGTAACCGCCGCCGCCATCGATCAGCACATCGTTTCCCGCGCCGCCGTCCAGCGTCTGGTGCCCGGCCTTGGCGGTGATGATGTTGTCCAACCCATTTCCGAAAGCATAGTTGTTGGCGTTCGTGACGACGAGGTTCTCGACATTGTCGGGGAGCTTATAGCTCATCCACGTGCTGATCGTGTCGATGCCTGCCCCGGCGACCTCGGCCACCTTGTTGCTCGCCGCATAGAGGTAATAGATGTCATCGCCTGTGCCGCCGTGCATGGTGACGCCGGTTGCTCCGTAGAACGAGTCGTTTCCGGAGCTGCCGTACAAGTCCGGCCCGGACCCTGCCGCCGAGTACCAATGGGTGGAAGCGCCGCTGTAGGGAAGAGGAACACCCAGGGCGTTGACGAAGAAGCTCATCGGATAAATCCTCCTCGTAATGCCTGGCCCGCCTGGATCGTTCCCAGGCGGCCGCATCCGGACCAAGATCGCCATGCACGATAGCGTTCCAGGAGCTTGCCACAGAGTTCCCCATTGCATCGACCATTCAGTGACGTTTTCCGACCTGGAAGCACACCAACCCGACGCATGGTCTACAGACTGTAATTCGACCGATGAAATATTTAATATAATTTTATAGAAGACAGCGATCTACTTATGAATATATTTGGTTCAGGTCACACAGAAGCGCTCCCTGCTTTTGGATGGGGTGGCGCAATTTCTGCGGTGAGAACTACGCGTCGACGTGTCGTGGAGGGCGCTTCCCCCTCAAACCGCGACTTCGATCGGCTCGGCAAGTCTCGGGTTCGAGCGTGCGGCGATCAGGCAGCTGGCCACGATAAGGCCGGCTCCCGCCAGCGTGGTCCAAGTCACCGCCTCGTCGAAGAAGAACCAGCCGAGCGCGATCGCCCAGATGAAGGCCGAATATTCCGTCGGGATCAGATATTGCGCTTCGGCACGCGCATAGGCCCAGCTCATCAGGAACTGGCCGGCGAGCGACAGGGCCGTTACGCCGGCGAGCGGAAGCCAGAGATTGACGGGCAGCGCAATAGCGAGCCAGGGGGCTGCCAGACCGAGCATGACCGCAACGCCAAGGTTCTGGAACAGCATGATCTCGACGGGCTTGGCCAGCAGCGCCTGTCGTCGCGCGAGGATCAGATTGTAGGCATAGAACACCGTCGAGACGAGCACCGCCGCCGTGCCGAGCAAGGCATCCCTGGCGTAGCTTGTGTGGCCGAACTGGCCGGCCACGATGATGACGACGCCCGCAATGCCGGCGAGCGAGGCCCAGATCGCCTTGCGCTGTATCCTTTCGCCCAGAAGCAGCGCGGCCAGCAGCAGCGCAAACAGCGGCGCCACGAAACTCAGCCCGATCGCCTCCGCCAGCGGCAGTCTGGCAAGCCCCCAGAAGAAGCACAGCAGGACAATGCCGACAATCGCGGCGCGCAGCGCATGCAGCCTCAGCACCGAGGGCGCAGGAAGCGAGCGTGGCCCTGCCAGCCAGCCTGCGCCCGCGACCAAGGTCGCCAGCATGCTGCGCCAAAGCACTGTGTTGTAGACGCCGACCGCGATGACCAGCACCTTCATCGCCGCATCCATGCCGGACAGCAGGAAGATGCCGAACACGCAGACGAGCACCGGGATCGTGGGGGAGATTGCGCCGGCCAGGCTGGATGATTTCACGGATTTGCTCGAGTGAGGAATTGCAGGCTGACATATCAGGGCAAACCGGCAGGGCCAGATGGCAGCCTCGCCCATATGGCGGTCCAACACCCTCGGCCCTTGGCGCGACCGGGGATTTGAACTTTTTTGCCACTCGTGTCGATTTCGTCACTCGCCGTTCGTCGTATCATCGAACCAACCCAACCAAGGAGAAGACCATGCGGTTCATGATGCTGATGATCCCCGGCGGCTACGCGGAGGCGGCGCCCGATGTCAGGCCCGGCGCCGAAGCGGTGGAGGGGATGATGCGATACAATGAGGAGCTCAAGAAGGCCGGCGTGCTGCTGGCACTCGATGGGCTGCATCCGCCGTCCGAGGGCGCACGGGTCAGCTTCAAGGGCGGCAAGCCCGCTGTCACCGACGGCCCGTTCGCCGAGGTCAAGGAAGTGCTGGGCGGCTATTGGGTGATCGACGTGCGCTCGCGTGAAGAAGCCATCGAATGGGCCCGCCGCTGCCCCGCAGGCGAAAATGACCAGATCGAAGTTCGCCGCGTCTTTGAGATGAGCGATTTCCCCGAGGACGTCCAGAAGGCGGCGGAAGGCTTCAGCGAGCTGATGGGTTGACGGCCACAGCCACCATCGAAGCGGCCACCATCGAAGCGGTTTGGCGGATCGAGCAGCCGAAGCTCACCGCCAGGCTGGTCCGTTATCTCAGGGATGTCGGGCTGGCCGAGGAGGTCGCCGGCGATGCCTTCCTGCTGGCGCTGGAGCGCTGGCCCCGGGAGGGCATCCCGCGCAACCCGGCCGCCTGGCTGACTGAGGTCGGCAGGAACCGGGCGCTCGACCGGCTGCGCCGCACCACCATGATCGACGGCAAGCACCGCGAACTGGCCATCGACCTCGCCGCGCTGGAGCGCGAGATGCCCGACATCGAGGCCGCACTCGACGAGGATATCGACGACGACCTTTTGCGGCTGATCTTCACCGCCTGCCATCCCGTCTTGCCGGCCGAGCAGCGCGCGGCACTCGCCCTGCGGCTGCTGGGCGGGCTGTCGACGCCTGAGATCGCCCGCGCCTTCCTGGTGCCCGAAGCCACAGTGGCCCAGCGCATCGTGCGCGCCAAGCGGGCGCTACGCGATGCCGCCATCCCGTTCGAGACCCCGCGCGGCGAGGTGCGGCGCGAACGCCTCGCCGCCGTGCTGGAGGTGGTCTATCTCATTTTCAACGAAGGCTATGTGGCAACCACCGGGCCGGATTGGCTGCGCGCCGATCTCTGCGGCGAAGCGCTGCGCCTCGGCCGCTCCTTGGCGGCGCTGATGCCTGACGAGCCCGAGGTGCTGGGGTTGATGTCACTGATGGAACTCAACGCCTCGCGCTTCCCCGCCCGCACCGGCAAAGCGGGCGAACCGATCCTGCTGCTCGACCAGGACCGCGGCCGATGGAACTGGTCCCTCATCCGGCGCGGCCTCGACGGCCTGAACCGTGCCATGACCATGACATCGGCACCCGGCCCCTATCTCCTGCAGGCGATGATCGCCGCCTGCCATAGCCGCGCGGCAACGGCCGCCGACACCGACTGGATCGCGATATCGGCCTATTACCAGGCGCTTGCCCTGGCGGCCCCCTCGCCCATCGTCGAAATCAACCGGGCGGTGGCCGTCGGCATGGCGTTCGGCCCGGCGCAGGGCCTCGCCATCGTCGAAGCGCTGAAGGACGAGCCGCGCCTGAAGGACTCGCATCTCCTGCCCACCGTGCGCGGCGATCTCCTGGAGAGACTGGGACGTCAGGCGGAAGCCCGCGCCGCGTTCCGCCAGGCCGCAGGAATGACTGGCAACGACAGAGAGCGTGCGCTGCTGCTGGCTCGCGCAGGTGACTAGCCCCGACCTGTCGCACCCGCCGCGAACCGGTGCAGTGGTCCGCCTCAATGGGCGTCCGGAGGCGGCGCCTTCGGCGTGACGTTGCGCAGGAACGGCACCAGCGCCGTGGCGAGGACGAAGGCGACCATGATCACCAGAAACGCATCGGCATAGGCCATGGTAGAGGCCTCGCGATAGGCCAGTGCCCACAACTGCTTCAGCGAGGCGGTATGACCATCCGCCACCGCGCCGGGCAACTGTCCATAGCGCAGCGCGACATTGTCGACGAGTCGCATCGCGGCCTCGTTCTGCGGCGTCAGATGCGAGGCGATGGTCAGGAAATGGAAATTGGTACGATTGTTCAGGATGGCGCCGCAAATGGCGATGCCGACCGCGCCGCCGAGATTGCGCATCGTGTTGAACAGGCCGCTGGCATATTTCAGCCGTTCGGGCGGCAGGCTGCCAAGGCCGAGATTGACGCTAGGCGCCACCGCAAAGACCTGCGGGAAGCCGCGGAACAATTGCGGGATCAGAAGCTCTGCCGCGCCCCACTGGCTGGTGATGGCGCTAAAGCTCCACATCGAGGCGCCGAAGGAGGCCAGCCCGAACATCATCAGCCAGCGCGTGTCGAAGCGCTTGGCGAGAAAGATGTAGACGGGAACGCCGATCATCGAGGCGACACCGGTGGAAAACACCGCGAGCCCGGTCTGCAAGGCGTCGTAGCCCCTGACATAGCCCAGGAACAGCGGCGTCAGATAGATCGTGGCGAATATGCCGATGCCGGTGACGAAAGAGAGAAAACAGCCGATAGCGAAATTGCGGTTGCCGAAGGCGCGGAAATCGACCACCGGCTGCGCATAGGTCAGGCTGCGGATAACGAACAGGACCATGGTGATCCCGGCGACGAAAGCGCCATTGCGGATGGTTGCGTCATCGAACCAGTTCCAGCGGGAACCTTCCTCGAGGACGTATTCCGCCGTGCCCAGGCTGACCGCCATCAGCACGATGCCGATATAGTCGGCGCCCTTCAGCAGCGACGGATCGGCCTTGTCGATCTTGACCAGCAATGCCACGAGGATGGTGATGATGGTGCCCGGAATGACGTTGACATAGAACAGCCAGTGCCAGCTCAGCGTGTCGGTGATCCAGCCGCCGATGACAGGCCCGAGCGTCGGCGCGATCGAGGCGATGCTGCCGACCACCGCGGCCGCATAGACCCGCCTCGGCCCCTGGAAATAGTGGAACGACGAGGTGAACACCGTCGGGATCATCGACGCGCCCAGCAGCCCCTGCAGCGCACGGAACACGATCATGCTTTCGATGCTCCAGGCGAAGCCGCACAGCATGCTGGCGAGCGTAAAGCCGGCCGCCGAGATGGTGAACAGCCAGCGTGTCGAGAACACCCTTGTCAGCCAGCCTGACAGCGGGATGACGATGATTTCCGCCACCAGATAGGAGGTCTGCACCCAGCCAATCTGGTCCTGTGCGGCCGACAGGCCGCCGCCAATGTCCTGCAGCGAAGAGGCGACGATCTGGATGTCGAGCAGCGCGATGAACATCCCCACGCACATCACCATGAACGGCAGGATGCTGACCAAGAAGGATTGCGGGGCGGCGCGCTCGGGCATGGCGTCCTCAGCGCGACGCGGTATCGACGGTCACGACGGTGGAGAGGCCCGGCCGCAGCGCGACCTTCCGCGCCTGGTCGGGGTCGATGGTGATGCGGACGGGAACGCGCTGGACGATCTTGGTGAAATTGCCTGTGGCGTTCTGCGCTGGGATCACGCTGAAGATCGCCCCTGTTGCCGGCCCCAGGCTGGTGACATGGCCCTTGAGCGGCTGGTCGGGCGCAATGTCGGTATAGACCGTCGCCGCCTGGCCATCGGCCATGCTGCGCAACTGGTCCTCCTTGAAATTGGCGTCGACCCACAGGCCTGTCTCCGGCACGATGGTCAGGAGATAGCTGCCCGGCGAGACATAGGTGCCGACCTGTGCCAGCCGGTTGCCGACAAGGCCGTCGATGGGCGAGCGGATCTGCGTGAAGCCAAGATCGAGCTCAGCCGTGTCGAGATCGGCCTTGGCGGCTGCCACAGCGGCCGTCGCTTCCGCAATCTGCGTGTTGAGCACATCGAGCTGCTGCCTGGCCGCTGCAAGCCCGGCGCGGGAGGCGGCAACGGACGCCTTGGCCTGGCTGTCGGCGGCAAGACTTCTCTGCGCGTCCTGCTGCGTGCCGGCCTTGGTGCTGGCCAGCACCGCATAGCGTTGCGCGTCCTGGGTGGTGAAAGTCGCGGCAGCGCTCTTGGCATCGAGATCGGCCTCAGCCTGTTCGATCAGCGAATTCTGCAGCGAGACCTGGGCGCGGAGATTGTCGAGGGCCGATTGCTGCTGCTGGACGGCAGCCTGCGCACGCTCCACCGCCGCCTTGAAGGGTCGGTCGTCGATGCGGATGATGAGCTGGCCGGCGGCGACATGCTGGTTGTCCTCGACGAGGATCTGATCGATGTGCCCGGCGACTCGTGGCGCCAGCGGCGTGACATTGCCGCCGACATAGGCGTCATCGGTCGAGACGAGGAAGCGGCCGGCCTGCCACCACTGAAAGCCGTACCAGCCGGCAACACCGATCGCGATCGCGGCACCCAGCATGACCAACGGCTTGCGGCGGCTTTTGGCGGGCGCGGGAATCTGGACGGCCGATGGCTGCGCCGGCTGCAGCTCGGCGGCGGAGAGAACCTTGTTCATTTGCCCCGCGCCTCTTCGCGGCTTTGATCGACATTGTCGATGAGCGGCAGGCCCGTGCCTTCGCTGCTGAAGCGATAGCGCTGCCGCATGCGCTCGGTGGCCCTGGGAGCCGTCGCCATGGTGAAGCCTTCGCCGTCGAGTTCCCTGCCGGTCTGGCGGTCGACCAGCACAGGCTCGGCCCAGCGCCCGTCAGCCTTGTCCACCACCACAAGGCTCGGGCCTTCCGGCGCCAGATGCTTGTTGCCCCAGGCGAGCAGCGAAAGCAGCACCGGGCGGAAATCACGCGCCTTGGCGGTCAGCACATATTCATGGCGCAGCGGCCGCTCGCAGTAGGCGCGCTTTTCGAACAGGCCGCGCTCGACCAGGCTGTTGAGCCGGCGCGTCAGAATGTTGGGCGCGATCTCCAGGCTCTTTTGAAACTGGTCGAAGCGCGTCAGCCCCTGGAAGGCGTCCCTGAGCAGCAGGATGCTCCACCATTCGCCGACATCGTCAAGGCTGCGCGCGATGGGGCACGGGCGGGATTCGAAGCTTGTTTTGGCAACCATGGCTGGAGGTCTCTTTCATAATGAAAGTGACACATAGCGAAGTTAGTTGCATTATGCAAGTCACTAAATGTGACCATGGCGGCCTTCGGCCGCGAGCAATGATTGCATCAGTAACCGAGTCCGTCAGCCACCAGCACCATCTTCCCCATCGCACGGCGCTCCTCCAACTGACGGTGCGCCTCGCCGGCCTGATCGAGCGTGAAACGGCCGCCAATTGCGACCCTCAGCCGGCCGCTCGCGGCCAACTGGAACAGTTCCGACAGGCTGGCTCTCAGCACATCCGCGGACAGCAGCGGCAGCAACGCAAAACCTCTTAGCGACTGGTTGCGACCGATCATGGCTTCCAGATCGGACGCCGCGAGCCGATACCGGCCGAGCGCCGCGAACACCAGTTCGCCACCGGGCGCCAAGGCCGGCAGCGACAGCGCCGTCAGCGCGCCGCCAACCGTGTCGTAGACGGTGTCGGCGCCCTCCCCGCCTGTCAGCGCGCGGACGCGCGCGGGCCAATCCGGATTGGTGTAGTCGACGGCGGCATCAGCGCCGAGCGACAGAGCATGCTCGATCTTTCCCGCGCCGCCGGCAGCGGCGATCACCTTGACCGCACCCTTTGCCTTCGCCAGCTGGACAAGCAGCGAACCAACGCCACCAGCGGCGGCCGGCACCAGCACCGTCCTGCCCTCCGCCGGGCTCTGGCGCAGCAGATGCAGGGCGGTCAGCCCCTGCACCATCAGCGCCGTCGCTTCTTCGAAGGAGACTTCGTCCGGCAGCGGCACGGCGAGATCGGCCGGTATCGTCACCTGCTCCGCGTAGCCGCCATAGGGACGTTGCGAGGCAAACAGCGGCGCCGCGACACGCCTTCCCTGAAGCGCCTTATCCACCCCTTGGCCGACGGCCTCGACGACACCCGCCACTTCCACGCCGGGAGACATCGGCAGCTGCGGCGTCACCGCGTAACGGTCCGCGCGCATCAGCACCTCGAAGAAGTTGATGCCGGCGGCGTGAACGCGGATCAGCACCTCGCCGGCCAACGGCACTGGCGCCGGCCGGTCGACGACCTCCAGCACCTCGGGACCGCCGAAGCGGCTGAATTGAACGGCTTTCATGGCAAGCTCCTATCGCACTGGCATCGGCGGTGGTTTGCCACTATCTGCGAAGCCGCGACTACACACTCATTTCTCCCCTGCTGACCAGGAGGTGACCATGGCCGGTTCGCCCACGAAAATGCCGATCAAGCGGCTGCCGATGCTGCCGGCCGAACGGGCGCTGAAGGTGATCGCCGGGCGCTGGAAGGCGGTCATTTTGTATCATCTCTTCGATGGTCCAAGGCGGCTGTCGGCGCTGAAGACGATGATGCCTGGCATCACCCAGAAAGTGCTGATCCAGCAGCTGCGCGAAATGGAGGAGCACGGCCTCGTCAGCCGCGAGATCTTCGCCGAAGTTCCCGCCCGCGTCGAATACTCAGTGACCAGCCTCGGCCTCAGCCTCGAGCCGATCCTGCTGGCGCTCTGCCAATGGGGCCAGCACCACGCGGACGAGCTGAACGAGAAGCACCGCCTCGCCGACTGCATCATCCGGCCACGGCAGGCCCAGCACGCGCAGCTGGCATAGACCGAATTGACGGGACGGGTTGCCGACACTGGCTGCCCATCGCGGACTGACGATTGTCTTCAGAACGGATCAGCAAAAATGCATCGCATAGCTTCGGGCGAACTTTATCAGACCTACACTCTTGGCGACCTGCGCATCACCGCCTTGCGCGATGGCTATGTCGACATGCCGGTCAGGCGGCTTTGGCAAGACGGCAACAAACCCTTTGGCGAGGACTTGCCGCCACAGGTCCCGTTGTTTGGCGGTCAACTCAGGCTCTCCGTCAACGCCTTCACGATTGACGATGGAAGCGAGATCATCCTGATCGATACCGGCGCCTCGAATGCCTGGCACCCGACCATGGGCCGGCTTCCCCAGGCGTTGGGCGAAGCCGGCATCGATGTCGAAAAAGTCCGTACCGTCTGCTTCACCCATACGCATCTCGACCACATCCATGGCCTCGTGCTTGCCGACGGCCGGGACGCGTTCCCGCGCCTGACGCGCTTGCTCGTTCCCAGCGAGGAGCTCGGCCTCTTCCATGCCGTGGCGCGGCTCGAGCGGTTTCACGGCATGGCGGAGCCATTCGAAGCCGGGGACCGTCTCGGGACACATATCGACATTATCGGCGCTCATGGCCATGAAGTGGGTCACAGCTGCTTTCGCGTTTCGAGCGGCGGCGAGAGCATCTTGATCTGGGGCGATACTGTCCACGTCCCGTCACTTCAGTTCGAGCGGCCTGAGCTGACGTGGGAATTCGACGAAAATCAGGATCAGGCGCGCGCGAGCCGGTTGCGACTGCTGGCGCTTGCGGCGGACGATTATTGTTTCGTTGCCGGCGCGCATCTGGACTCGCCCGGCATTGGCCGTGTCGTCCGCTCCGGCGGCAGCTTTCGATTTGAGCCGCTATAGCCAGAGCAATTCCAGGAAAAGTGTGAGCGGTTTTCCGTCCGGAATTGCGTCAAAATGAAGAGTCTAAAAGGGCGGCGCAAGCGCCGCCCCATATCCCTTGGGAGGATAATCTCAAAAGGCGATCAGGCTGCCTTGACTTCTTCGGCAAGCACGTCGGCATCGCGCGCCTTCTTCAACGCCTTGGCCCACCAGGCAACGTCGTTGACAAGAGCCGTGGCGGCCTGGTTCAGGTGCTCGAGTTCTTCAAGCTTCTTCTCGCCCTGGCGGACGGCAAGGTAGTCGCCCCAGGCGATGTGGACAGCGGACTTGACCGGCGCCATCTGCAGTTCGACGGCATGGAGACGGAGCTGCTCGACGGCGCGGGCGCCACCGACGCTGCCATAGCCGACGAAGCCGGCCGGCTTCTTGTTCCATTCATTGGCGGCGTAGTCGATGGCGTTCTTCAGCACGGCCGTCGGGCCGTGATTGTATTCGGCGGCGGTGAAGATGAAGCCGTCGAATTCGGCAACCTTCTTCTGCCAGCGCTGCGCCACTTCGTTGGTCGACGGCACCCAGGCGGAAGAGGCGACTTCGTCGAAGAAGGGCAGCGGGAAGTCCCTGAGGTCGACAACCTCGACGTCGATATCGGCATGCGACTTGGCGATCTTGGCGATCCATTGGGTCGGGATATCGGCGAAGCGCGCGGCGCGCGTCGAACCGACGATGATGGCGATTTTCGGCTTTGACATGGGGGGCTCTCCATTCCAGTAAAAAGCTGGTATCGTTTAGATACCGGCGCTATATGAGATACTGTCAACTGCCGACGCAAGGAGGCACCGTTTTGTTACTGAGGCACCCGCACAACACCGAAGACTGCCGCGCGATTTCGGAAATCCTGCAGCGCGTCGGCGACAAATGGACCGTGCTCGTGGTCGGCAAGCTTGGCGGCGGACCGCTGCGTTTCAACGAGCTACGCGCGGCTGTCGGCGGCATCTCGCAGAAGATGCTGACCACCACCTTGCGCGGACTGGAGCGCGATGGTTTCGTCACCCGCACCGTGTTTCCCACCATTCCGCCGCGCGTCGATTATGAACTGACCGAACTCGGTCACGAACTGTTGATCCCGGTCAGCGCGCTCGGCGAATGGGCGCGCAGAAACACGCAACGTGTGCGGGAGGCTCGCGAAAAATTCGATGGCATGCATGGCTGAAACCCTTGTGTCGCAAGGGATCCGAAGTTTTGCGTTGAGCGGAAATTGCCTGACGGCAATTGAAGTCGTGGTTCTCTAAAAACGATCCGGCATTGCAGCCCCATGGCGCTTAGGCACGACCACGCAGGCGCTACCTGGGCAACGACGATCGCGGACCGAAGGCAGCCATTCAGCTTCTCGGCGCCAGGCCATCGCAGGACGTCGTGCTGCAGGTCGTGCATGTCGCGGCCGGCTTGCGGTCACCCTTGCCGTCTTGCAGGCAAGTGGTGTGCGGAAGATCGTTTTTGACTTCGGCATAGGCGGTGACGCCGAGCAGACAGACCAATGCGACAAGGGCTGCCACGAGCCAGCTGTTCAGTATGTGTTGACGCATTGTCTCTCCCCCAACGCCGGCACAATCGGGCGTGAAGGCAACCGTCGGATGTCGCGGAACGCATTGCCAGCGCACGGGCGATGTTACAATTGACGGGATTGTGAGAACGGGCTCGTCAGCCCTCGGCCGGAACCGCCTTCGGCTTGCCCTCGCCGTCCAGCGCCACCATGACGAAATCGGCGTGGGTGACCTTCTCCATCAGGTCGGAGAGATAGCGCTGCGCCCAGGCCTCGACCTTCAGCGTCATCGAGGTGCGGCCGACGCGTTCGACATGGGTGTAGATGCACAGCGTGTCGCCGACCTTCATCGGCTTGGCGAAGGACATCTCCTTGACCGCCGCCGTCACCACTCGGCCCCGGGCGCGCTCGGCGGCGCGGATGCCGCAGGCAAGGTCCATCTGCGCCATCACCCAGCCGCCGAAAATATCGCCGGCCGCGTTGGCGTCCGAAGGCATGGCCAGCGTGCGCAGCGTCAGATCTCCGATCGGCCGTCCATCCGCGTATTGCACCATGCGAGAAATCCCCCGAGGTCGATGGCTTGAGATCGATTGCCCTCGATCCCGTAGCGTCACCGTGCGGACGCGTCAACGCGGCAAAGCTTCGCCTGGCCGTTAGAAGTAGCGCGCGAGGTTCGAGCGGATGCGATCGAGAACCGTATCCCCGGAAACGTCAGGGACGAATGCCTTGCCCGTGATCGCCTCGTAGGCCTGCGCATAGATACGCGAGGCCTGTTCGACGATCTCGTCGGGAATCCTGGGGATCGGATCCTTGTAGGGATCGCAGCGCGCCGCCACCCATGAGCGGATGAAATCCTTGTCGAAACTCTCCGGCCGCGTGCCGTTTGCCAGCGCCTGTTCGTAGCTCGCGGCGACCCAGTAGCGGCTGGAGTCGGGCGTATGGATTTCGTCGGCCAGGATGATCGTGCCGTTCCTGTCGGTGCCGAATTCGTATTTCGTGTCGGCGAGGATCAGGCCGCGCTCGGCCGCGCGCGCCTGGCCGCGGGCGAACAGCTTCAAAGCATAGTCCGAAACGGTGGCCCACTGCGCCTGCGTGAGCAGGCCCTGCTCGATGATCTCTGCCTTGGACAGCGGCTCATCATGGGCGCCATCCGCCGCTTTGCTCGTCGGCGTGATGACCGGCGCGGCCAGCTTCTCATTGTCGCGCAGGCCATCCGGCAGGCGCATCCCGTACATGTCGCGCTCGCCGCGACGATAGCGGGTCAGGATCGAGGTGCTGGTGGTGCCGGCCAGATAGCCGCGCACGACGATCTCGACCGGCAGGATGTCGAGCCTCGTGCCGACGACGACATTCGGGTCGGGATATTCGAGCACATGGTTTGGGCAGATATCGGCGGTTTCCTCGAACCAGTAGCGTGCTGTCTGGGTGAGTATCTCGCCCTTGAACGGGATCGAGGTCAGGATGATGTCGAAGGCGCTGAGACGGTCGGTGGCGATGATGATGCGCCGCCCGTCCGCCAAATCGTAATTTTCGCGGACCTTGCCCTTATAATAGCCCGGCAGTTCGGGAATGAAGGCATCCGACAGGGTCCGCATTTGATTTCCTGCCTTCCGCAGCGTGGCCAGAGCATGATCCCGAAAAGTTGCAGCCTTTTCGGAAAGACTAATGCCCTCGCATAAGCTGTCGACCCCCTGCATATCAAGCGCGATTGTCGGTCTTCCCCGCAACTCGACCTGATATCGCAGTCGCATTTTTCACAACGCATGCCGGAAGGCCCGGCGACGCGGCGAACCCGTCGCGTCTAGGCTGCGGCCAGTTTTCCGGAGCCACCCATTTCAATCATGCAGATCTATGACTTCATCATCGTCGGCTCCGGCTCGGCCGGCTCGGTGCTCGCCGACAAACTGTCGGCCTCGGGCCGCTTCTCGGTGCTGGTGCTGGAGGCCGGCGGCACCGACCGGCGCTTCTACGTGCAGATGCCGCTTGGCTACGGCAAGACCTTCTTCGATCCGGCCGTCAACTGGAACTACAAGACCGAAGCCGATCCCGGCCTCGGCGGCAATGTCGACCACTGGCCGCGCGGCAAGCTGCTCGGCGGGTCGAGCTCGATCAACGCCATGGTGTGGATCCGCGGTGCGCGTGAGGACTTCGACGATTGGCGTGCCGCCGGCAATCCCGGCTGGGGCTACGACGATCTGCTGCCGGCCTTCAAAGCACTCGAGGACAATGAGGCCGGCGCCGACAAATGGCGCGGCACCGGCGGTCCCCTGCACATCAGCGAGACGGCGAACGCCGTCCATCCCCTGACCAAGCGCTATCTTGCCGCCGGCCAGCAGGCCGGCCTGCCGCTCAATTCCGATTTCAACGGCGCTGCCCAGGAAGGCGTCGGCACCTACCAGATCTCGACCAAAAACGGCCGCCGCATGTCGGCCGCGCGGGCCTTCCTGCGCCCCGCGATGAAGCGCGCAAACGTCCGCGTCGAGACCAACGCACAGGCCAGCCGCATCCTGTTCGACGGCAAGCGCGCCGTCGGTGTCGAATACCTGCAGAACGGTGAGACGAAGACGGCCCTCGCGAGCGACGAGGTCATCCTTTCCGCCGGTTCGATCAATTCGCCGCAGCTGCTGCAATTGTCCGGCGTCGGCCCCTCGGCACTCCTGAAGGGGCTGGGCATCCCAGTCGTCCATGCCAACGAGAATGTCGGCGCCAATTTGCAGGATCATGTCGGCATCAACTACACCTTCAAGGGCAAGGTGCCGACGCTCAACCAGATCCTGCGCCCGTGGTGGGGCAAGCTGCTGGTCGGCATGCAGTACATCCTCACCCGTTCGGGTCCGCTGTCGCTGTCGATGAACCATGGCGGCGGCTTCTTCCGCACCGACCCGGCGTTCTCGCGCCCCAACATGCAGCTCTATTTCCAGGCCTTCTCGACCGTCATCCCGAAGAGCGGCGAGCGGCCGATCCTGACGCCCGACCCGTGGCCCGGCTTCTCCATCGGCCTGTCCAACTGCCGCCCGTCGAGCCGTGGCGAGATTATGATCCGCTCCAGCAACCCGCTGGACTATCCAAAGATCACCGCCAACGCCTATTCCACCAATGCCGATGTCGAGGAGATGCTGGCGGCGGTGAAATTCGTGCGCAAGATCGCCTCGATGCCGGCCATGGCCGAAATCATCAGGGAAGAGGTCCTGCCCGGTCCGTCGATCCAATCGGACGCGGACCTGATCACCGATTTCAGGAAACGTTCCGGCACCGTCTATCACCCGGTTTCGACCTGCCGCATGGGGCCTGATCCCACGCGCGCCGTCGTCGATCCCCGACTGAAAGTGCATGGGCTTGAAGGCGTGCGCGTCATCGACGCCTCGATCTTTCCCGACAACATCACGGGCAACACCAATGCAGCCTCCATCATGACCGGATGGAAGGGCGCTGAACTGGTTCTGGAGGACCAAAAATGAAGATCACCGACGTCAAGACCTGGGTTGTCGGCAACCCGCCACCTGGCATCGGCGGCAAGTATTTCATCTTCGTCAAGCTGACCACCGATGGCGGCGTGGTCGGCTACGGCGAGGCATACAACGCCACCTTCTCTGCCCATGTCACGGCGAAAATGGTCGAGGACATGGCCGAGCGCTATCTCGTCGGCCGCGATCCGCACGACATAGAGAATTTCTTCCGCCGCGCCTATTCCTCCGGCTTCACCCAGCGTCCCGACGTGTCCGGCATGGGCTGCTTCTCGGCGCTCGAAATGGCCTGCTGGGACATCATCGGCAAGGAGGCGAACAAGCCGGTCTACAAATTGCTTGGCGGCCAGGTGCACGAGGCGCTGCGCTCCTACACCTATCTCTACCCGCACACCGGCAGCGTCCATTCCGAGGACGCTCCAGACGGCAGGAACGTCTACAACGACCCTGAGATGGCGGCCGCCTGTGCGCTCGAATATGTCGAGCAGGGGTTCAATGCCGTCAAGCTCGACCCGGCCGGCCCCTACACCGCCTTCGACGGCCACCAGCCGCGCCTCATCGACATCGACGTCTCCACCCGCATGATCAAGGCCATCCGCGAGGCAGTCGGCACCCGCGCCGACATATTGTTCGGCACGCACGGCCAGTTCACCGCTTCCGGCGCGCTGCGCTTGGCGCGCGCCATCGAACCCTACGATCCCTTGTGGTTCGAGGAGCCGGTACCACCGGACATGCCCGAGGTTATGGCCCAAGTTGCCCGCGCGACCTCGATCCCGATCGCCACCGGCGAGCGGCTGACGACAAAATTCGAATTCGCCCGTGTCATCGAAAACCGCGCCGCGACCATCCTGCAGCCGGATCTCGGCCGCTCCGGCGGCATCCTCGAAACCAAGAAGATCGCGGCCATGGCCGAGGCCTACCACATCCAGGTCGCGCCGCATTGCTATTGCGGGCCGATCGTCGGCGCCGCCAACATCCAGCTGGCGGTGACACTGCCCAACTTCCTCATCCTGGAATCGCTGAAGCAGTGGGACGGTTTCCATGCAACGCTCCTGAAGAAGAAGATCGAGTGGCAGGACGGCAATGTCATCCCCTCGAAGGAGCCGGGGCTGGGCGTCGAACTCAACGAAGCGGTCTGCGATGCGCATCCTTACACCGGCAAGGATTTGCACCTGCAGATGATGCAGACCCCGTTGATGCCGTGAGCGAACGCTACGCCTTCATCGGTCTCGGCCATCTCGGCGGCAACCTTGCCGCCAGCTTGATCCGCAACGGCTTCGCGGTCACGGTCTTCGACCGCGACCCGGCTGCCGTCGAGCGTCTCGTGGCGCTCGGCGCCACCGCTGCGAACAGCCCGGGCGAGGCCGCCACCCGCGCGGGCAATGCCATAACCTGCCTGCCCTCGCCCAAGATCAGTGAAGCGGTGCTGGCCGGGCCCGGCGGCTTGCTCGAAGGCCTGCCCAAGGGCGGCACCTGGATCGAGATGTCGACCAATGGCTGCGACGAGATCGTGAGGCTTGCCGCCCTGGCTTCGGCCAAGGGCGTCGAGACGCTGGAGTGCCCGGTCACCGGCGGCGTGCATCTGGCGGCAGCCGGCAAGATCACCGCGCTGGTCGGCGGCGATGCCGCCCTTTACGAGCGCCATCGCCCGGCCATCGAGGCGATGTGCGCACGCTCCTTCCTGATGGGGCCGATCGGTTCGGCGGCGGTGATCAAGGTGATCACCAACATGCTGGCCTTCATCCATCTCGTCGCCGCCGGCGAGGCGCTGATGCTGGCCAAGCAGGGCGGCCTCGACCTCGCCCAATCCTACCACGCCATCGTTGCCTCCTCCGGCAACAGCTTCGTCCACGAGACCGAAAGCCAGCTCGTCCTCAACGGCTCCTATGACATCGGCTTCACCATGGACCTGGCGCTGAAGGATCTTGGTTTTGCGCTGGGCATGGGCAAGGATTTCGGCGTGCCGCTGGAGCTGGCATCCCGCGTCAACGCGATTTTCGAACAGGGCAAGGCGGCCTACGGCGGCAGCGCTTGGTCGACCCAGATCGTCAAATTGCTGGAAGATGCCGTCGGCACCGACCTGCGCGCGCCTGGTTTTCCAGCCAAATTGGAAATCTGACCGGCGAACGGAAAACCAAGCAACTTCATCTGCTTGAATCGATAGCCGGATTCAGTTTCGAAACGACTTGAATCAATCTGGCAACGCCTTGATTCAATATCTCAGCGTCAGCGCGCCGGGCAGAATCTCGAAGGTTGCCGGTATGCGCCCGGGCGACTCACCGTCTATGTCGACCAAGGCGCCGTTCTTTTCCACATCACCCAGCGGTTCGACAACCACTTTCTTGCCGCGCAATATGGTGATGGCCGGATGGTTGCGGTGTCGGCCGCCATAAAGCAGGCGGATATCCCAGATCAGCTTCAGCTTGCCTGCCGCGCGCAGGATGACGATGTCGAACTCCCCGTCGGTCAGTTCGGCGTCGGGCGCGATCATCATGCCGCCGCCGAAGAATTTGCCGTTGGCCACCGCCACCAGCGCCATGCGCGCCTCGACCGGGGCGCCGTCGTCGACGGTGATCCGCACGTCCTGAAAGCGGTAGCGGATGAACTCGACCACGGTGCGCCACAGGAACAGCGTCTTGGCCGACATCTTGCCCTTGCGCTTGTCGGCATTGACCGCGCGGTCGGTGGCGCCCGACAGGCCAAGGCTGGCGATGTTGATGAAGTGGCGGCTGGCCAGCGCGCCATGGTCGTCGATGTAGCAGATGCGGCCGGCATCGACCTTGCGCCCCTTGGCCGTGGCAATCCGCTTCAAGGTCGCGTCCACCGCTTTCGGCAGGCCGAGCCCGCGCGCGAAATCGATGCCGGTGCCGCACGGCAGCAGGCCAAGCTCGGTCGTCTTGCCGCCCTCTTCGGACGCCTGCAGCAGCCCGTCGGCCACTTCGCTCGCCGTGCCGTCGCCGCCCGCCGCGATCACCAGGTCGAAGCCACTGGCCGCGAGGTCGATTGCAAGCCGTTCGGAGTCGCCCTCGGCTTGTGTCTCGCGCAACTCGAATTCGCCGAAGTGCTTCTTCAGCGAAGCGGCGACTTCAGGCCAATGCCGTTTCAGCCGGCCGCCACCGGCTATAGGATTGAGAACCACCCCGACCTTCAAATACTCGCCCTCCCCGGCGCCGGACATCCATGTCCGATCGTTTGCCGGCATTGAAGCCCGCGCCCGTCGGCGGAGCAAGGGGCGCTGTCGGTCGGAGCACCAAAAAGCGGGGGCAGGCTGTCTAAGGCAGCCGGGGCCGAAATTCCGGGGTTCTTCGCAAACGGTCCCCGATAATCCCGCTATCCACAGGCCCAGGGCCATTCCCCAAGACCCTTACCCGGCGTACGTTAAACCCATCTCAGGCGGCCACTGATCGCCAAGCCGAAAGGCGAAAGTGAAAGGCGGATTTCCTGAGGCCCGTACGGCCCGAAGCGAGAGCAGGCTTGCCTGTTTCGAGGGACGGTAGCCGAGACCTACGGGGCCGCGGAAAGCGTGCCAACGCCGACGGCGGACCGATGCTGCCATGAAGGACGGCAAAAACCTTCGATGGCCGCAGGGCAAAGCCCGCAAGGGTGGAGACCGGCGAGGTCCCGAACGGACGCTGCTCTCGGGTGGCGGACTGGCAGGACCGTCAAAATCAAGGCCGGCATGGCGCGACGACTTTACGGAAGTTGCTGCCGCGACCGTGTCCTGATCTGACAGGGAGGCGCTGGGAGAAATCCCGGCGCCGACTGTCTTTTGGCCCATCCCACACAATTTTCACGGTGTTTCCGGTTGGGGCTGCAACCGGCGCCAAAATCGGCTAACGTTTTACGTCAATTGAAGGGGGGTACTTCATGACGTTGATCCAGAAGCTTGCGGTTGCCTATGCTTTCCTGTTCTTCGGCGTCGTGGCCATCGGTTACATACCGGCGTTCAACGATGCCAACGGCAATCTGTTCGGCCTGTTCTCATTGCAATGGTATGACGACCTGCTGCACGCCTTCTCCGGCGCCTGGGCGTTGGCCGCCGCCTTCATCTCGCACCGCCTGGCGGTTTTCTATTTCAAGCTGTTCGGCTCGATCTATCTGTTCGACGGCGTGCTCGGGCTGATCACCGGCTCCGGCTGCCTCGATGCCGGCATCTTCATCAACGGCTTCCGTTCCCTCAACGACATCGAGTTCCCCGCCCGCTTCTTCGCCAACCTGCCGCACATCGCCATCGGCGGCTTCGCCGTCTATGTCGGCTTCTGGCTGTCGAAACGCATACACGACCACTTCGCCACGGCCTGACCGGCCATGTTCCTGTTCCGCTGGCTGAAGCGCATCATCAAGACGATCGTCTGGCTGATCGTCATCATCATCCTCATCCCGGTCGTCGGGCTGAGCTATGGCTTCCTGACCACGCCGTCGCTCGACAAGACGCCGCTGCCCGGCATCGCCGATGGCGCGCCGCCCAAGGCGCTGGCCGACAAGGTCCGCGCCGAAATCCCCAGCTATCAAAGGCCGGAGGAATCGACCTTCCTCACCTATCCCGAATGGGCGATCGTCTACGCCGCGCGCGAATATGCCGGCTTCGTCGCCAAGGACCAGCCGAGCGGCTTTCCCTACTGGTCCTATGTCGGTCGCTTCTGGCAAGACTACGCGACGGTGATCCGCGCCAGTTCTCCCTACAAGTTCAACTACGCCAACCACCAGATGCTGGTCATCATCGGCACCAGCCACTCGATCGAGCACATATTGCAATGGGCTTATGAGAACACGGTCGGCCGCATCACCGAGGCGAGATCGGCCAAGCGCACCGCCGCCGACATTTACCAGGCCAGGGTGGCGGCCGACTACGCCGCCTTCCTCGACCAGGTGCCGTGGTACCAGTTCCCCTATGCCGAAAAGCGCGCCGGCCTGTTTGCGGTGCAGCCGGCGCCGGGTGACAGCTCCGTGCGCACCAGCGAACGCAAGCTCGCCTTCGGCCTCGCCGATACCATCAAGCAGGGCTATGCCGACCTGATCAAGAAGGCGCTCACAGCGACCTCCGACCCGGCCTTCCTCGACATCCATGTCTGGGCCAAAGGCCCGGTCGGCGAAGCCACCCGCAACGAGCCCGACACCTTGCTGGAACGCGACTACGGCACTGAGGGCACCATCTTCGTCACCAAGCGCTATCAGGTGTTCACCGACATGATCCCGCGGCTGATCGACAAGGGCGTCTCCTTCGTCGAGATCGGCGGCAATGACGAGATCATGGTCACGGTGCTCTCGACCGACGCGATCGCCGTTCCCGAAGGCATGCGTATCCTGTTCAGCTATCCGCTGCCGGCGGACACCTCGACGCGCCGCACCGGCATGGTCGTTGCCGTGCGCAAGCTGCATCTGGTGCTGCCGTCGCTCATGAAAGCGGGCGCAAAACTCGAACACGTCTACGATTATTGATGCCTTTCGGCCACGCTTGGCCAGGATCAGGCGTGCCGCCATGCTCATTCCACAATAGCGGCCAAATCCCGCCTTGTTCGCGCGCGATGGAACGGTGCATGTTGCCTGACGGGCGACATGCACCTGAATGGGCTGCCGGGGGGCATCTCGAAGGGACAAGACCGTGATCAAGACCGCCCTTGTCGCCATGACCATTGTCGGCTGCGACTGTGACGCCAAGCTGTGCGAATATATCGGCGAGACGCCGGCCAAGTGGTCGACCATCGCCGAATGCGAAGCCGCGATGAAGAGCCAGATCCTGCATCAGCGCAATTTCAGCTATCCGCTGGTGTCCGGCATCTGCCGCACCAAGGGGTCCTCGTCCTCCTCGCAACTGGCCGCCACCGCATCCCGCCCGGAGCTGAAGCCTGCCAGCAGGATCGTGCGGACGGAAAGCCCGCTGCCTCCGGAACTGAGCCATCGGCCGAGCGTGCCCGTCGGCACGCCGACGACGGCCGTCGAAGCGGACGCTGCCCGGCCCGTCGCCTATGAACAGGTGGTCGATGGCGGCACCGGCGTTCTCTACCGCACCAAGAACGGCTATGCCGTGGTCAAGACCGATCTCGGCCGCGCGGCTTCCGCGACCGCCGACGCGGCAAAGCGTTCGGTGAACTGGCTGACCGGCCTGGTGCCGACGGGGCTTTAGAGCAATTCCATGAACGCGGTTTACCGTCCGGAATTGCGTCAAACAAAGAGAGCGATTCCAGGAAAAGTGTGAAACGGTTTTCGCGGGAAAAGCGCGCAGCGCTTTCCCTTGGGAATTGCGTCAAAACAACCAGCCCGCCTACATCTTGACCTTCAGCTTCTCCCAGAACTTGTCGATCAGCGGCTGTTCGGTGGCCAGGTCCCCGCTGCCGACGCGCGTGATGAACAACAGGCCCTGATCGGCGAGGCCGTAGCCGACGATCTCGAAATACGCGGTCTCGGTGCGCGTCTTCACCTCGGCGCGGATGCCGGTTAACTCCTTGCCGTCGGCGAGCTTGCGCGTCGTCGGCTGCTGCGTCAGTTCGGCACCGGCCTGCACCGATTCCCTGGTCATCTCCTGCAGCATCAGCTGGTTGAGCGACACCGGGTTCATCTTCCCGTATTCCTGCACCACGACGATCGTGCCGAGCGCCGAAGCCATCAGATATTGTGTGATGTTCTCGCCAAGATCGGTCTTGGTCACCGAAAAGTTGCTCGGATGGACAAAGGAGAAACTGTCGCCGGAAAAGGTGGCGAAGTCGTTGCGTTGCAGTGTCACCTTGCTCTGCTTGCCGCCGGGCAGCGTCACCGTTGTGCTCTCGCCGGGATCGATATCGACGGCCACACCGTCGATCGTCAATTTGAACGCCTTGAGGTCCTCGGCCCCAGCCGGTCCAGCGCAGAGCGCGATGAGTGTGAGGGCTGCCGCCGATAGCATCCGCATCGATTTGTTCTCCTGCTACGCAACCCCGCTCAGCGCCTTGATGGCACGGTAGAAGGTCGAGGAAAACAGTTCCGTGGGGTCATAGTGCCGTTTCGCCACCAGGAAGGCCGGCAGTTCGGGATAGGAGGCCAGCAACTCCCTGGCCGTGTAGTGCAGCTGGTAGGGCAGGAAGAACCGCCCGCCATGCTTGATCGTCACGTCGATCAGCGCCCGTGTCAGCGCCCGCATTTTCGCGTTGCCGTCGGCATCGGTCGGCTGGTTGATGTAGAGCACCAGCGAATAGGCCGGCTCCGGCGCATAGGTCAGCGCCACATCCTCCTTGTGGACGATGCGCACCGAGGCATTGAGCACCGGCAGGGACTGGTTGCGCAGGATCTCGCGCGCTTCGCTGATGAATGGATTATAGGCGGCGCGCGGAATAAAATATTCGTGCAGTATGTCGGTCTCGTCCATCAGGTCGTTGAACAGATACGGCACCGAATCGTGCATCGGGTTGTTGCGGGTGACGAGGCAGGCCTCACCCTGGGCCATCGCCGTCGTGCGTGCCACCGTGCAGTTCTCGAATTTCGGCTCCAGCGTCTTTTCGGTGAACCACTTCAGCTCCTGGAACAGGCTGCCCCATTTCGCCAGGTTGATGATCACCCGCTTCAGCCCGACCGAGCCCGGTTCGCCGATTGCCGGCTGGTCGGCCGGCGGCTGTTCGGCCACCTTGTCATAGCGATAGACGATCATGTCCTCGAGGAAATTGCCCGGCGCCGTCGACAGATGGCCATAGAACAGGCCGATATCCTTGTTCGGCTCCAGCACCTCGGCGAAGAACTTCGGGAAATCGTCGGATTTGATGACCTCGCGCGAGGTGCGGTAAACGGTGTTGTCGACGATATCGAGCGTCGCCTCCACCACCACGCCGAACAGGCCATAGCCGCCGACAACATGGCGGAACAGGTCGGTGTTCTCGGTTGGCGAGCAGCTCGTCACCGACCCGTCGGCCAGCATCACCCGCATCGAGCGGACCGAGCCCGCCACCGAACCTGCCTGGTGGTCCATGCCATGGGCATTGACCGACAGCGAGCCGCCGACCGAAAAAATGTCGGTCGACTGCATCGCCTTCACCGCGAAATGCGGATGCAGCAGGTTCTGGATGTCGTGCCAGCGCGCGCCGGGCTGCAGCGTCATGGTCTTGGCCGCCGCGTCGACGCTCACCTTGTTGAATTTCCTGAGGTCGAGCACCAGCGCATTGTCGTCGAAGGCATGGCCGCCCATCGAATGGCGGATGGCGGCCAGCGACACTTTCAGCCCGTTGGCGCGGGCGAAGGCAAACGCCCTAACGATATGGTCCTCCTCGCTGATCTCGACGACGCCATAGACCGGCGTTCGCGATAGTCCGCTGGCGTCGTTGATGTCACCGCCCTTCGCCGACCAGGGCAGCGAAGGATCGAAGGCCGGCGGACTGGCGATTGGCTTCAGCGGCAGGGCAATGCCGTCGATGTCTGAGATACGGCCGGCATTTTTCGGCCCCGAAGGCCCGCGCGCCAGCCGCGCCATGGTGGTTCCGCCCCACAGCACCGCGCCGCCGACGACAGCCGAACCGAGCACCAGCCGGCGCGACAGGCGGAACCCCTTCTGTTCGTCAGCCATGCAGATCCCCCGTTGGCGAAGGGATAGCGCGGCTCTTTGGCAAAAACCATAGGGGCGCTGCCGGGGCAGCGTTCCGCCACCTCAGTGGCCCGGCGATGAGTCAAGAGGAGCATGAAAATGGCCGATCCCCGAAGGAACCGGCCAAGACTGGAACAGGGTCTGAAAGTACGGTCAGCAGGTCTGCCGACGCATGATGCTCGTATCTAGGAAGCCTTCTTGATGGACGTCACCATGCCGGTCTTGTCATCGACGGTTACCGCCACTTTGGCGCCGACCTTCAGTTTGCCGATCTTCGCTTCCGGCGACAGCTGGTAGATCTTGCCGTCGTCGAGCGTAATCGACTTGGTCGTCGGATCGACCGCCTGGATGGTGCCCTGAACGGACGCGGCATAGGCCGTACCGAGGAAGGCGAGCAGAGCGGCGGTGGTTGCGAGGGTCTTCTTCATCGATAGCACTCCGTGCTGTTTCACTTTCCGGGCCGTCGCTTTGGGCAACGACAGCACCGAACGAGCCGATACTGGGCCTGAAAGCCTGCTGCCCGCAAATCACGTTGAGTGACTTTTTGCAAAGGAAATCATAGGCTTAATTCTGACACATTGCTTGCGGCTGACGCGATTTCCAGCCGTATTGTTTGCCTCGGCGCGCGCCGTTCGTTCACGAAAAGAATCGTTTAGCCGATTGCGGCGGGCGCGTCGCGGCCATCACGCAGCCGCCACAATCAGCCCCGGATTGCATCACGCAACGGCCTGCTGATCTTCGATTGATACAAGTTTTGTTTCACGGATCAGCTCAACCGCCATTACAAAGCGGATAAAACTCGCGCTGTGGTTGCAAAATAGAAATGGATGCGGGATCATTCTGACCACTAAGACGAGGGGCTTTCCATGAAGCTTGCAGTCCGGACCATGATGTCCCTGATGCTGGCGTTTGCTCCGGAATTGGCCGGCGCACAAGCCACGGATCCGGACGACGACACAACGGTTATGTTCGCTAAGGACGATCCCGAGATGGCGGTAGCGATTGCGAAGGCGCGTGCCAGCTTGGATGAGTTCCTGGCCCTGACCGAAGCGCCGCCCTCGGGGACGGACAGGTTCAAATTGAAGGTCGAGGTGCGCGATGGGGATATCAGCGAGCACTTCTGGGTCATCCCGTTCCGGCGCACCGAAACCGGCTTCGTCGGCATACTGGCAAACCAGCCGGAAGCAGTGCGCAATGTCGTCCTCGGCCAGAACATAGAATTCACCAGGGACGATATTTCCGACTGGGGATACAGACGCGACGGGCGGCAAGTCGGCAGCTTCACCGTCTGCGTCATGTTCAAGAGAATGTCGAAGGAAGAAGCGGACTACATGCGCGCCAAATCCGGTTACGATTGTTGATCGTATGCCCGGCCGGACTAGCTGGCTTCGTCCTTTGCCCCGATCTTGCGCACCAGGGCAGCCGTCGCCAGCATGGCGCCCATGTCGGAGATCATCGGCGCGACATGCCTGGTGTAATCGAGCGGTACCGAAATCTCCGGCAGCTCGAAGAAATTCTTCGCCTGTGGCAGCAGCAGGAAACCGTCGCCGCCATTGAGCGCAACGCGCGCCGGATCGTCCGGCCAGGTTTCGCCCAGCCATTTCAGCGCCTGCGCCAGCCGGCCGGTCACCAGCGGCCGCGCCGCCTCGACATTGTCGGTGCGGAATTCGTAGGCTGCGTCGAGCAAGGGCTCGCCCGACGACAGCTCCTGCAGTTTGGACCCGAACAGGCCGCGGAAGAAGCCGACGACCGCATTGGTCCGCCGCGTCGCCACCAGGATCCCCGGGAACGGCTCGACGGCCTCGAAGGCGACGATGACGCCCTTGAAGGCCGTCGATGAGCCCTTGCCGGTGCCTTCCCGCAGTTCGGCCTCGTAGAGTTCAAACGGAAACCCTTCGTAGCCGCCGGAGACGACATCGTCGAAGGTTTGCCGGTTGAAAGGCCCGACCGCCTCGCGCGGCAGCCGGTCGAACGAGTTCGGCCTGCCGCCGTGCTGGTAGCGCACATCCCTAATGAAGCCGAAGATGATCGGCAGCAGTGTGTCGCGGAACGATTGCTGCAGCCGCGTCGCCGGCTTCATGGCCTGGAAATAGAGCAGAATCGAAGAAGCGAAGCCGATGACATAGAGGAACACATGCGGCGTCGAGAACCATTGCTCGTTGGGATCGGCGACCTTGTTGAATAGCCAGGCGATCACCACCACGGTCACCAGCACCAGCCCAACGAACAGCGGCACCCGCCAGCGCACCTGCCGCACCGCCGAAGCCCGCGCCGCCTCATAGGCTTCGATGTTCTTCCGGATGCCGGCGATGACTGTCTCATCAGGCATGAAATCCGTTGTTTCCACCGCCACCCCCCGCAAGCCTTGACAGGTTCATGATAGCGGGTTTTGCAGGAGAGGCGCCAGACGGATGGCACTTCTTCCTTCTCCCCTTGCGGGTGAGCAGCCGGTTCGCGAAGCGAATTCATCGTGCCAGTGGCACGATGAAAGGCCAGCGAACGCCGGGACGCTGCGAAGCAGCGGGGACCCGGCAGGTGGATCGACCACCCCGGCCCTTCGCATGGCTCAGGGCGTTCGAAGCTCGAAAAGCCAAGCAATTGGCTTTTCGTCCGCTACGCGGACCGCTTCTCACCCCACAAGGGGAGAAGGAAAGATCGCGCCCAACCGCCGCTCGACCTTTCCCTTCATCCCACCGTCCAACCCCTCAACCGGCACCAACCGCTCGTTATCACGGTCCCGCAGCCGTACGAACGGCTGCATCCGGTAAGCCGCAATCGCACCGCCCGTCCCCTCCTCCGCGCTGACATCGACAACGAAAATCCCGCCAATGCGCCCCGGCCATGGCTGCCGGGCAAGGGCGGTGCCAAGGAAATCGCCGAGTCCATAGGCGACAATCGCGTCGCCGATCCGTTCCATCGGCTGCACCACATGGGCGTGATGGCCGGCGATCAGCCCAACGCCCTGCCCGGCCAGGCGCCTCGCCAGTGCCCGCGTCCCGGCACGCGGAAAGTGGCGGAACTCCCAGTCCCAGTGCGGCACGGCGCAGAGAAGATCGAAGCCGCGCGGCCAGCGCTCTGCATCGCTGGCCATCGAAACGCGCCCGGAAAACAAATCTTCACCCGCATTGCGCCACAGCGTGAAGGCCGCCAAGCCGACGTTGAGCGGTCCAACTTTGACGGACTGCACCGGGCCGTCGGCGGCAAGGCCGATGCTGCGGATGCCGAGCCGCTTCAGCGCCGCCACCGTCTTGTCGAAACCGGCGACGCCCTGGTCGAGCACGTGATTGTTGGCCAGCGACAGCACGAGTTTCTCATGCGCGATACCTGCCGCCGCCAGCGCCTCGGCCAGAAACCGCTCGCTCATCGCATGATGCGTACCGAGCTTCGTGCCGAGCACCGCGCTCGGCCTGTCCACGACAGGGCTTTCGCAATTGCCGATCACCAGATCGGCAGTGCCAAGCAGTGCCTTGATCGCCGGATCGCAATCCGGCGCCCGGCGGTTGGCCACCGCCGAGATGTCGCCGATGAAGGCCAGCCGCACCGTCTGCCTCGGCGGTGGCTCCATCAACGTCCCCGCCATCGGCGCAAACCCGTTGCCATCACCGCCAAGCGACGGCTTCAGGAAACGCGGCAGCCAGGACAGTTTGTAGGAAAGCGGATAGTTCGACACGCGACGCCCAATCGTTTGCCTTGTGTAGACGGTCTGCCGGACAGGTTGAAGCGTGTCCGTCGACAATCGCAAATCTTCGACGATGACCCGCTGGGCCACATCGACACCGTCGGGCGCGACGCCACAAATGGTGTATATTTGCTCCCCGCGACACATATGTTTTGGGGGAAAAGATGAACAGAATTTCGAGCCTGCTGGCATCCGCCTTCATTGTTCTTCTGCCATTGTCCTCGGCGCATGCCGCCATGCCCGAAGCGGCAACGGCGCTGTTCGAGGCAAAGACCGTGGCCGCGCGCGACAGCGCGCTGTCGACGTTGGAAGCCGCCGCGCCGAAGGATACGGCATCGGCCTATGCCGCCGGCGCCGGCGAATTCTTCACCGCACTTGAGCTGCTCGCCAGCGGCTTGCACCGCCATGGCTTCGAGAGCCCGCAATCCTTCATGCTGCCGCTGATGCAGTTGCCGGTACCCTCCAATCCCAATCCCGAGCCGCTGACCTACGAACAGTTCCGCGCCATATTGGTGGCCTTCCGCGACCGGTTGGCAAAATCCGCCGCCACGCTGGGCTCGGTACCCGCCGACGCCGATATCGGCATGGTCATCGACCTCACCCATGTCGGCATCGACCTCAACGAGGACGGCACCATCGCGCCGGATGAAAGCATGGCGGCGATCATGGCAGCGCTGTCGCGCGGCGGCATCTCGCAGGGCGATGCCGCCCCCGCGCTCACCTTCCGTTTCGACCGCGCCGACGGCCACTGGCTGCAGGGCTATGCCGAGTTCCTGATGGCGCAGGCCGACTTCTGGCTGGCGCATGATTTCAGAGGTACTTTCGACGGCTCGTTCCACATGCTGTTCCCGCGCGCCAAACTGCCGTTGCAGGACATCCTTGTGCCGCCGCCGAGCGAGATGGGCTCGAGCATCTTCTCCTCGGAATGGCGCATCGCCGATTTCATCTCGATGGTGCACATGATCAATTGGCCGGTGGTCGAGCCGGAGCGCCGCAAGGCCGCACGCCGGGAATTGCTCGAAATGATCCGGCTGTCGCGCGAGGACTGGAAGGCGATCCGCGCCGAGACCGACAATGACCGCGAATGGCTGCCCGGCCCGCAGCAGAAGGGCGAGAACCCGCTGACCGGCCTCGAAGTCGGCGAGGAACAGGTGCAGGCCTGGCTCGCCACTTTGAGCATGGCCGAGGACCTGCTCGAAGGCCGCGCACTGCTGCCGCATTTCCGCGTCACCGGCAAGGGCATCAACATGAAGCGCTTCTTCGACGAGCCGAAGACCTTCGACCTCGTGCTGTCGATCACCGGCCCTGGCATCGCGCCCTATCTCGAAAGCGGCAGGATCCTGACCAGCGAGGATTTCGACCAGATCCAGCGCGAGTTCGGCGGTGGCGGGTTTTTGACGTTCGCGTTGTGGTTTAACTAAGATCTACCCCCGTTGAGAGAAGCGCGCCAAGGTGTGTTGAGATTCAGGTCAGGCCGAGTCGAAAACGGTGGCTTCCGAGAACCGGAGCGGAGCGTACTTTTGGGTACGTGAGCACCGGAAGCGCAGGAAACCATCGTTTGCAGGCCGGCATCACCTGAATATCGATACGCCTTAGAAAATCGCCCCCCGATACAGCACGTGTTCCGCCTCCTCCGGCGCAAACCGCCTAGCCAGCGTCCGAAACGCGCTGTGCACGCCGTCACGATCGATGTTGCAGCTTCTGAGATGCCGCACGGCGAGCGTCGGGTCGAAGGCGCTGCGGCCGTGCAGGACGCGCTGGTTGTCGAAGACCAGCACTTCGCCCGGCTGCAGCTGGTGCTGGAACTGGTTTTGCGGATCACAGATCAGCCGCGTCAGTTCGGCCAGCGCCTCGATCAGCCCGTCGATCCGCTCCAGGGGCCCCCATTGCGGTGCGAGGCACCGGTCATTGTAGCGGATGCCGGTGACGGCGCCCGCCGCGTCGAGGCTGATGACATGCGCCTCGGCGCTGAAGAAGACCTCGCCTTCGTGCTCGCGGTGGAAGGTGACGCCGTGCCGCGTCAACAGATCGAACAGTTCGGGCGTACGCGTCCGCATCAGCTCGGCGACATGAAAGCCGTCCACCATCAGCGACGTGCCGCCGCTGCCCGCGCCCGTGCGGATGGCGTGGAAGAAGATGAAGCCCGGCGGCGCATAGCGGAACGGCTCGTCCGTGTGCGGGATCTGCGCCCGCGCCGTCTCGCCCGCCACGCGTGCGTCCGGCCGCGAGATCAGGTCGAACACCTTGCCGTAGCTGGTCTCGCGGATCGGCCCGTAACGGCCGGCGACCCGCGCCGTCGCTTCCGTCTCGGCCGGCACGCCGGTCAACATGGCGATGCCGTGGTCGCGCAGCGCCCTAAGCGACTGGAACAGCGCTTCGTCATCCGCGACCACCGCATCGAAGGCGAAACGGCCGAGCCGCCCAGCAAGGTCGCTGTGCCACAGCTGCGGCTGGAAACGGACCGGGCCGGAGCCGCTAACATGGCTCGCCAGAAAGGCCGCGCCGTAGCGCGAGACATGCCCATCCTGCCAGATGGCGGTGACCTGCCCGGGAGCGGAGACATCGAAGCTCTCGGCATGGATTTCCTTGCCGACATCGGCCGGCGTCAGCCACCTCTTGCCCGAGGCGGTGTCGCCGCATTCACCGCATTCGCAGGCGAGCCGCAGCCAACGCGTAGAGAGTTTTGCCGAGCGGCCGTCCGCCAGTTCGACGGCAATGCGTGGGCCTTCCGCGCGCATGGCGCGGATCGGCGCGCTGGCATGTCTTTGCTGGCTTGCTTGCTTTGGCGTGTCGAGCATCTGGTGTCCCCTGCGGTTGAATTTCTTCGACCAGCCTAGGGAGCGAAAAGCCCATGTTCAAACGAGTTCCCTTCCTCAAGTTTTGAGGTAAATTCAAAACATGACGATACTGCGAGATTTGCCGCTTTCCGGTTTACGGGCGCTGGTGGCCGCCGCCAGGGCCGGCAGCCTGACGCGCGCCGCCGAAGAGTTGGGCGTCACGCCCGGCGCCATCGGCCACCAGATCCGGCAGTTGGAAGAACGGCTCGGCGCCAAGCTGGTGCGGCGCGAAGGCAATGGCATCGTTCTCACCCGTGCCGCAGAGGCCGCCCTGCCCGACATCGACCGCGGCTTCGACGCGCTCGCCTCCGGCATGCGGCGGCTGCGCTTCGAACGGCAGGCCGAGACCTTCACCATCTCGGCCGATCCCTCCTTCGCCTCGCTTTGGCTCGCGCCACGCCTTGCGATGGTGCGGCCGGCCCTGGGGCGGCTCGAGGTCCGCATCGTCGCGTCCGTAGCGCTCGATGCCATGGCGGAGGAAGGCGTCGACCTCGCGATCAGCTACCGCAAGGGATCGGCATCGGACATCGCGGCGCTCGACCTCTTCACCGAACGGGTCATCCCGGCCTGCGCGCCGGCGCTGGTCGAGGGGCATGTCGGTCCAGACAGGGCCGAAATGCTGGACAGGATGCCGCTGCTGCATATCGACCCGACGATGGGCGACGATGTCTACCCCACCTGGCGGGGCTGGTTCACCGCGGCGGGACGGCAAAGGAAAGACATCGACCAGGGTCCGCGCTTCGGGTTGACCATCGTCGCGGCGCAAGCGGCGATCGCCGGCATGGGCGCGCTTCTGGCCAGCGAATTGGTGCTGCGCCGCCATCTCGACGCGGGCCATCTCGTCGAAATCTCGCGCGAAATACCGGCACTGACCATCAAGCGTCGCATCGTCTGGCCTGAACACGGCCCGAAGGCACGCCGCGCCGCGGCGGTGGCGGCGGCGCTCCTGGCGGCGGCCGACACCGGCATCGATGGCGCCCTGCCCGCTTGAAACTCTAGAAAAACCGCCGCTGGAGCCGCAGCAGCCCGGCCATGGCGCCGGCGATCAGCGCGTTCGATATCACGCCGATCGCGGCGGTCGTCCAGGCGACATCACCCGACTGGCCGAATATGACGAACGGAAATCCGGTGGCGATGGCGACAATCGCCGCGAGCAATCCAAGCCAGCCCATGCCCGGCCGCTTGACCAGGCGGCTAAGGAAATAGGCGATCCCGACCAGCAGGATCCTGAGCGGGTCCAATATCTGGGTGATGACAATGGCGGTCAGAAGCATGTGCAAGAACTGAACTGGAGTGCCAAAAGGTCTTATCGCGAAAACCCGTGCAGCCGCGCAAGCAGCCACTGCAGCGGATTGCCGACGAACGCGCGGGTGACGAACGTGTCGTGGGCGGCATCGGAGGCAAGCAGGGCGATGGTGCCGGCTTCCAGGCGGCGGGGCGGATCGGAGCTGGCGTTGATGCCTTGGCCCGCCAGCAACTGCCTGATCTCGGCATTGCCGGAGGCCGAGGATTTGCCATAGGCGCTGACGAAGAAACGCTTCCGGTGCTGCGCGACCCAGTTGGCGAAAATGTCGGCCTCGTCGAAGACGGCGTCGAGCAGGATGACGCCGAGCAGGCGCCCGCCGATGTCGCCGTTCCTGAGAATGAAAGCGGTCGGATTGTAGCCCCCACTATAGGCCACCAGCACCACCGGTGCGGCCTCGAACTTCGCCGCCTTGGCGACGGTCAGCCTCGCCAGTCCTTGCGCGGCCTCAGCCATGAATTTAGCAAAATAGCCCGGCGTCCAGAAATTGCCGGCGCTGGAATCCTGCGCATTGCTGGCGAATTGCGGCGCCACCAGAACGGCATTGAGGCCGGACGCCTCGACCTGCGCGACCACACGCTGGCGGCCGACCACATCGCGCTGCAAGGTGGCGCCATTGCCGTGAAAGAACACCACGATGACCGCCGGCTTGGCCGGATCGAACCCTTTCGGCACCGCCAGCAGCGTCGATCGGTCGGAATAGGTCTCGTCCTCCCAGTAGATGCCGCCGCGCGGCGAGGTGTGGCCGCGCCTTCCGTCCGCCGCCGTGACGTCGAGGAACGGCGCCTCGCCGTCGGGCAGTTTGCCGCGGTAGGGAAAGGGTGATGCCTTGAACGGCACGATGGTCGAGATAGCCTTGTGCAAGCGTGCCCCCTCACTTGCCACCGGAAACGCCGCCGTGGCCAGCAATCCGGCAACGATGGCGCGCCGGTCCGGCATCAGGCCGCCACCAGCCGCAAATCAGGTGCCTTCGACGGCAGCAGCACGGCGAAGAAGGCCGGGATGGCGATGAGATAGGCGATCGCCGACCATTGCAGCACGGCGCTCAGCCCAAAGCTGGTGGCGACGATCGGCACGGCGGCCGAGCCGATCACCGAGAAACAGCCATTGATGCCCCAGGCCCAGACGAACAGATGCTCCTTGCCGAGCCGCGCCAGCCAGGTCATGGCGGTGGCCATCGGCATGCCCATCAGGAAGGCCGGTGGCGACACCAGCAGGAAGCAGAGCAGCAGCCGCACCGCATAGGGATAGGCGCCGATCCAGTCGAGCACCGGCGAAAGATAGAAGCCGTAGGCGAGCAGCAGCAGGCAGACCGCCAGCAGGACAACCGGCAGCAGCGTTCTGGCGCGGTCGAAGATGCGCTCGGCAAACAGGCTGCCGAGACCGGAAAACACCAGCATCGAGGAGATCAGCACCGAGGCCGAAACGGTCGGATTGGCGAGCGCCACGGTGAAGCGGCTGATCAGCCCGACCTCGACCATGATGTAGCCGAGGCCGAGACAGGCGAAATAGAGGATGGTGCCGAGCTTGCCGCGCGAACGCGAGAACACGATGCGCCAGCCGAAGATTACGGGCAGCAGCACCAGCGACGCCGCCGTGATGCAGGCAATGCCGAGCGTCGCCCAGATCAAGAGATAGCCCCAATCGTCCTGGAACAGGTCGAGCCGGTCCAGCGTGCGCGGCAGGTCGGCGACCTTCACATAAGCGGCGAAATAGGGCTGGTCGTTGCTCAGCGCCCGTGCGTCGAAGACATAGTCGCCGGCAAGTTTTTCCCAGCCGCCGGTCAACAGCGCGTGCCAGGCCATGCGCTGCAGTTCCGTCGCCGGCAGCACCTGCGGGCCGGTGTCGCCGCCGGCGCCCGCACAGGCATCGAGCGTCGGATCGGCCGGCGCCGTAGGGTCGCAATCGGGGTTGACCGGGGCGGTCGGGTCGGCGGGCGCGGTCGCATCGGCGGCCGGCTGCTGCGTCAGTGTCGCGTCCTGTCCGCTGCCGAAGATCGAGGCGCGGTAATCATCGAGCACCTTTTGCGCGCCCGAACCGTCATAAACCATTCCGGGATAATAGACTTCCTCCCAGGACATCGACTTGGTGTAGTCGCGCAGCGTCTTGATCTCGGCCTCGGTGAAGCCGCCGCGCTTGAACAACACGGTCGTGGTCGAGAGGTAGCTCGACACGGCGAAGATGTCGTTGGCCGCACCTTGCGGGTCGAAGGTTTTCGCTGCCTCGGCGATGGTCGAATAGAGCTTCAGCACCGATTTCGGCGGCTCTTCCTTGTTCCACAAGGTGATCGAGAGCACGCCGCCATCGGCCAGCGCGTGCATGTAGCTCAGCATCGCTTCGCGCGTGTAGGCGTATTTCTCCGAGATGGCGAAGCCGCCGGGATTGGACAGGCCGACACTGTCGGCGAGGCTGAGGTCGATGACGTCGTAGCGCTCGGCGGTGTTGGCGAGGAACAGCCGCCCGTCATAGTCGATCACCCTCAGCCGCGGCTCGGCGAGGATATCGCCGGTGACATCCTTCAGCACCGGGTCGCGGAACGCCAGCAATGTCATCGGGTTGCTCTCGGCGACGGTCACAGAGGTGGAACCGGCATTGAGCGCGGCCTGCGTGGAGATGCCGCCGCCGAACTGCACGACGAATGTCCTGGGCTTGTCCTTGATGACATAGGGATAGTGCATCGGCAGGTAGCGGAAATAGACCTGCTCGGCCGGCGCCAGATTGCGCATGATGCCTTCCGGCCCGTCGCCGTCGCGATACATGCCAACATAGGTGTTGGCCGGCACTTCGGGCATGCCGAAGGCGGCATTGTCGCTCAGGCCCGGCGCGAAATGCATGTAGGAGCTGGCATAGACCTGCAGGTCGCCGAAGGGCGAGACGCTACGGTAGATGCGCTTGCCGTCCGGAAAGTTGCGGGCATAGGCGACGCCCTTGTACTGCGACACGGCAATGTCGGGGATGCCGAGCAGGCCGGGCAGCGTGAGGTAGCCTGATATAGACAGCGCCGCGACGACCACGCCGGCAACAACGCTCTTCCAGGCTCCGAACGCGAAGAACCACAGCAGCGAGCCGGCGGCCCAGAGCAGCAGCGGCACGACGATGATGGTTTCCGGCGCGAACAGATAGAGCGACACCAGAACGACGAGGCCGGCGAGCCCCGAGCCGGTGAGGTCAGCGAAATAGACGCGGCCGAAGGCCGTGCGGCTCTTCAGGAAGACGATGCCGAGGAAGAACGCGCCGGCCAGGAACGGCAGGAGATAAAGCAGGAAATTGGCGAGCAGCCGCCATTTCTGCGCGGGGTCGGAAACCAGGAAGATGGCGTTGAACGGCACCGTCTGCGCAACCAGGTTGGAGCCGACGACAAGCGGGCCGATCAGCAGCAGTGCCGCGGTAGCGGCACCCTGCCAGTGGCGGTCGAACCAGCCCTTGCCGGCGAAGATGACGACGCTGGACAGCGAGAAGCCGAGCATGGCGAGGCTGACCACCAGCGAGCCGAAATGCGACCAGCTGCCGACGGCGAACACCCGCATCACCGCGATCTGCAGCGCGATGATGGCGCCGGCGATCAGTCCGACCGCGAGATAGTGCGCGAGCCGCGGCGCCTCCAGCGAGGCGATGCTTGGACGAGAGGTCGATACGACAGCCGTCATTCAGGCCCCTTGATGCGGCGGTTTAGCTCGGCACCGACGCGGCAACTCAACCGTTATGCGTGCCGACGATCTGGTCGCCTTCGAGCTTGGTGAACGGCACGAACGGCACCACCTTGCCATTGTAGATGTCCGAGCGGACGATGTTGAACGTGCCGTCGGCAAGCTGCTGCTTGATCACCTTGAGCACGTGCTGGGCGCCCGGCGGGCCGACCGGAATGACCATCACGCCATTAGGCTTGAGCTGCTGCAGCAGTGACGGCGGAATATGGTCGATGCCGCAGGTGACGATGATCTTGTCGAACGGGCCGACGCTTTCCCAGCCATAATAGCCGTCGGCATTGCGGCTGGTGACTGAGCCGAACACGCTGTAGCCGCGATCGATCAGCCCGTCATAGGTGCGCCGCGTGCGCTGCGCCAGCGGATTGATGATCTCGATCGTGTGCACCTTGTCGGTGAGGTTGGCGAGATAGGCCGACTGGTAACCGGAACCGGTGCCGACCTCGAGCACGGCTTCGCCGAACTGCACGTCGATGGCCGTCGTCATGCGTCCGACCAGATGCGGGCCGGAAATGGTCACGCCATAGCCGATGTCGAGGAAGGCATGGTCATAGGCGCGCCCCAGATTCTGCGGCAGCACGAATTCTTCACGCGGCGTCGAAAGGAAGGCGCGCTTGTTGCGGTCGTCCAGAACATCCTTGTTGTAGACCATGATCTGGAAGCGATCGAATCGCTCGGCCAAGAACTTGGGATCCTCGCCGCGATTGGCCACCATCCACTCGATGAACGCTTTTTTATCGCTCAACGGCACTTCGGCATTGCGGTCGTAGGGCACCGGCAAGGCAGCCCTGACGGTGGCTGGAAGAATGGAGAACGCCGCCGCACCCGCCGACAGCGTCAAGAAATCCCGACGCTTCATGGAAAAAGCCTCCAGAAGTGGCCTTTGCCACCCCAAAACCAAGCACTTCAACGGGATTGCACCGCCTCCCAAAACGAGTCAATGGCCGTCGGGAGGTGGGCGTCCGGGCCGGAAAATTGTTGCAAACGGGCAACAGTTTTTTGCGATGCCATCGGCCTTTTTCAGCACCTTGGAATGGCGCGCCGCATTGCCGCAGGGCCCGCTGGAGCGCCTTTGCCTTAAATTAGCAAGAGCTGTTGCGCTTGACTCGGCCGTCAAAAACAGGCAGCAAACCTGGATCGGAAGGGCTGAAATACCGCGTGCATGATCGTGGACGAGCCTTTTTTGGCACAAAGTCCACGTCTCAAAGTTGGTTTTGAGAGGGATTGGTTAACCAACTTTGTCCATATTTTGAAGCAATCGGCAATCAACGACAGGCGCGGCAAACGCGTCGGGGACCACCCTGGGATCACTCGCAGAATGGTCGTCGCGGCTGACAAGGCCACGTACGGGGAAAACCGATTGGAGCGAGATTGGTTGCATGGCGTTGTCGAGTAAACACAAAATAATCTGGGACCAACGCGAAGGCGGCGAGTTCGTCGATGCGCAGCGTGCCCCTTCCTTCAACCCGAAACGGATCCGCTGGGTCGCTGTGCCCGGTGCCAGCGCCGCCGTCGGCCTGTGGCTGATCGGCACCATGGCCGGCCTCAGTTCCGTCGGCGCTTCGTTGTCGGCGACGTCGGGCGGCCTGCCGCAGACGCTGGCAATGCCGGGCTCGCTGGCGATGGCCGATCCCCTGAAACAGCATTTCCTGAGGTCGTCGGCGCCATTCGTGCTGGCCAATGCCCATGGTGGCGCGCAGGCCCTGCATGACCACGCCGTGCAATGCGGCGCCAGCTGCTTCAAGCTGGCCAGGGTGAGCCCGCTGGCGGAGAAATCCGCGCGCCTGGTGGTTCATGCAAAGCCGGAACAGCCAATCCTGAAGTCGAAGGCGCAGGAGCGCTTCGAACGCATGGAAGCGTCGCTGTCGCCGACCAAGCTCGCCGCCGCCTTTGCCGGCGCCGGCAAGCCTGTCGCCACGGCCGACCGTCCGGTGATTTCCAGCATCGGGGCGCAGATTACCGAGGCGTCGCTGGTGCCGTCCGTCCAGGTCGTGGCCAGCCTGTCGGATGACATGCCGGCTCCAGCGGCGGAACGCTTCGCCCGCGCCGATACCGTCGTCCAGACCGCGCCGGCACCGCAGGGCTTTGCCCAGTCGCAAACACCCGACAACGCACAGTTGGCGCTGGCCCTCGTCGAGTCGATGCCGGTCGATGACGAGGCATTCGCCTCGCCGCTGCCGATGACCGAATCCTCGGCCGATGTCGCGGTCGCGCCAGTCGAGACCCAGCAGCAACAGCCCGGCGACGCCGCCGCGCTGCCGGATGCACTAACCGACGACGTGCCGCTGCCGACCCGTCGCCCGCAGTATGACACGCCGCAGCCCAAGGCCGTGGAACAGGACAGGCCCGCGCCGCAGCCCAAGATTGCTCAGCCCAAGATCGCGCAGCAGAAACCGGCGCCGCAAGCGAAGCCGGTCCAGCAGGCACAGCAGCCGACAAGGCCGGCCAGGACCGGCCGGTCTGGCGAGGGCGGCGATGTGCTGGCCTATGCCAAGCCGGACATGCCCTCGGGCGGCCTTGGCCAGGCGTTCAGGAACCTGTTCAACGGGCCGGGCGGCGGAAGCGGCGCGGGCCACGGCGTCGCCGTCTATGACATCAGCGCCAAGACCGTCTACATGCCGGACGGCCAGCGGCTCGAGGCGCATTCCGGTCTCGGCGCCATGGTCGACCAGCCGCGCTATGTCCACGTCAAGGATCGTGGTCCGACGCCGCCCAACACCTACAATCTGTCGCTGCGTGAATCCCGCTTCCATGGCGTCGAGGCCATACGTCTGACCCCGGTCGGCGGCGGCAACAAGTACAACCGCGACGGCCTGCTCGCCCACACCTACATGCTGCGCGGCGGCCGCGCCGAGTCCAATGGCTGCGTCGTCTTCAGGGACTATTCCCGCTTCCTCGCCGCCTTCAAGAAGGGCAAGGTCACACGTCTCGTCGTGGTGCCGCGCCTGAACGGATCACCGACCCAGGTGGCAACGGACAACGCACGCGGCGCCTGACCGTGACAGGCAGGCGTCCTTCTGCACCTGCCTCCTCCTGACAGCCTTCTGTCAGGAGCTGCATCCGGGCATGCGGCTTGCCTCATCGCGCTCTTTCCATTTTCGCCAAGACCTCCCATATTCGGGTCATGGCCAAATCCCCCGATAAAAGAACGCCGCCGACGGCGGATGCCGACCGCGCCGCGCCGAAGCGGCGCAGCCCGCTGACCGATTTCCTGGACGCCTCGGAGCCGCTGCACAGAGGCGGCTTCGCCGAGATGCCGCAGCCCGAACTGTCGGGCACGCCGCTGACCGGTTCGATCGCCGACTGGGCCGAGCAGATCGAACAGGAGGCAGAACGCGAAGGCCGCCAGATCGGCAAGGGCGACGGCGGCAAATCGCCAAAGCCGTCGAAGAAGATCCCCGAACGCTCCGCCGCGCCCGGACGCACCGCGCGCGGCACCTCGATGGGCGGCGCGGCCACCGCTCGCGAACGCGCGGCGGCGGGCCTCAATCCGGTCGCCGGCCTCGATGTTTCGCTGGAAGAAGCCGAGACGATGACGTCGAGCGGCGTCACCGCGACGGTCGCCGCTCTGTCGGCGCTGATCGAATCCGGCAATCCGCTGCACAAGGATGGCGTGCTGTGGACGCCGCACCGCCCTGCCCGGCCGGAAAAATCCGAAGGCGGCATCGCCATCAAGATGGTGTCGGATTTCGAACCGGCCGGCGACCAGCCGACCGCGATCAAGGATCTGGTCGAAGGCGTCGACAACAACGACCGCACCCAGGTACTACTCGGCGTCACCGGCTCCGGCAAAACCTTCACCATGGCCAAGGTGATCGAGGAGACGCAGCGTCCCGCTCTGATCCTGGCGCCTAACAAGACGCTGGCAGCGCAGCTCTATTCCGAGTTCAAGAAATTCTTCCCCGACAATGCGGTGGAATATTTCGTCTCCTACTACGACTATTACCAGCCGGAAGCCTACGTCCCGCGCACCGACACCTTCATCGAGAAGGAATCCTCGATCAACGAACAGATCGACCGCATGCGCCATTCGGCGACGCGCTCGCTGCTTGAGCGCGACGACGTCATCATCGTCGCCTCGGTGTCCTGCATCTACGGTATCGGCTCGGTCGAGACCTATACGGCGATGACCTTCCAGATGCAGATCGGCGACCGGCTCGACCAGCGTGCGCTGCTCGCCGACCTCGTCGCTCAGCAGTACAAGCGCCAGGACATCAACTTCGTCCGCGGCTCGTTTCGCGTGCGCGGCGACACGATCGAGATCTTCCCGGCCCACCTTGAGGACCGCGCCTGGCGCATCTCGATGTTCGGCGACGAGATCGAGCAGATCACTGAATTCGACCCGCTCACCGGCCAGAAAACCGGCGAACTGAAAAGCGTGAAAATCTACGCCAACTCCCACTATGTGACGCCGCGCCCGACGCTGAACCAGGCGATCAAGTCGATCAAGGAAGAGCTCAAGCAGCGGCTGGTGGAACTGGAGCGCGCCGGCCGCCTGCTGGAAGCGCAGCGGCTGGAACAGCGCACCCGCTTCGACCTCGAAATGCTGGAAGCCACCGGCTCCTGCGCCGGCATCGAGAACTACTCGCGCTATCTCACCGGCCGTCAGCCCGGCGATCCGCCACCGACCTTGTTCGAATACATTCCGGACAATGCGCTGGTCTTCATCGATGAGAGCCATGTCACCGTGCCGCAGATAGGCGGCATGTATCGCGGCGACTTCAGGCGCAAGGCGACGCTGGCCGAATATGGCTTCCGCTTGCCCTCCTGCATGGACAACCGGCCGCTGCGCTTCGAGGAATGGGACGCCATGCGCCCGCTCTCCGTCGCCGTCTCGGCGACGCCGGGCAGTTGGGAGATGGAACAGGCCGGCGGCGTCTTCGCCGAGCAGGTCATCCGCCCGACCGGCCTGATCGACCCGCCGGTCGAGGTGCGCCCAGCGAAAAGCCAGGTCGACGATGTCGTCGGTGAGATCCGCGAGACCACCGCCGCCGGCTACCGCACGCTGGTCACGGTGCTGACCAAGCGCATGGC